>NZ_JBNHFS010000003.1:0-624855 GCF_059090465.1 Arthrobacter sp. MDT2-3
CACCACGGGGTGGCACAATCCAGTCAATTCAACCAATCAATAAAAAATTGGTATCAACAAACTTGGCACACTATTGAGTTCTCAAACAACAGACACATTCGAATATTCCCGGAACAATTCACTTAGTGAATTTCTATTCCGTATTTCTTCGCTGCGATGTTTCAATCTTATTTTATTCATTTCCACTTTGCAAATCCGGTTGTTTTCCCGGAATTCACTCGGTGGAATGAATTTCCCCATCATAAAGTGAAGCATTTCTTCATGCCGGTGCTTTCGCACACGGAAAAGTTGCTTTACTTTTTGTTGGGGGTCGGTCGCTGTTTTTCCGCTTCAGCGGTGGCGACTCAAAAGACATTACACGCTCCCCCGCGGCCGTGCAAATCGGCTGCGGAAGAGCGTGCAAAGTGTCTCGCGATGGGCTAGGGAACCAGTACTTCCACCGTGGCCAGGTTCTTCTTTCCGCGGCGCAGGAGCAGGTACTGCCCGTGCAACAGCTCCGATTCCGGGATCACCGCTTCCGGATCAGATACCTTCTCGTTGTTGACGTATGCCCCGCCTTCGCCAACCGTGCGGCGGGCGGCGGATTTGCTTTCCGAAAGTCCGGAGGCAACCAGCAGGTCAACAATTCCCATGGCATCCACCTGGACTGTGGCAGAAGGAAGTTCAGACGTGGCCGCCTGCAGCGTCGGCTTGTCCAGGGCCGCAAGATCACCGTTGCCGAAGAGCGCCGCCGAAGCCGCGATCACTTTCTCGGTCGCCTCCACTCCATGGACAAGGGACGTCACTTCGAAGGCCAGCTTCCGCTGGCCCTCGCGGGCAAACGGGCGTTCGGCAACAGCCGTTGCAATGTCCTCGATCTCCGCACGGGTCAGGAAGGTAAACACCTTCAACCGGTCCACCACATCAGCATCGGCGGTGTTGAGCCAAAACTGGTAGAACGCGTATGGGCTGCACATGCCGGCGTCGAGCCAGATGGCGTTGCCCTCGCTCTTCCCGAACTTGGTGCCGTCGGAATTGGTGATCAGTGGAGTTCCCAGGGCGTGGACGCTCTTGCCTTCCACCTTGCGGATCAGTTCGGTTCCGCTGGTGAGGTTGCCCCACTGGTCCGAGCCGCCGGTCTGCAGCATGCAGTTGTAGTCGCGGTACAGCTGCAGGTAATCCATGCCCTGCAGAATCTGGTAGCTGAACTCCGTGTAGCTGATGCCCTCGTCCGAGTTCAACCGGGACGCAACAGCATCCTTGCGCAGCATGGTGCCAACGCGGAAGTGCTTGCCCACCTCACGCAGGAAATCGATGGCACTCAGCGGTGCAGTCCAGTCAAGGTTGTTGACCATCTGCGCCGCATTGTCGCCCTCAAAGCTGAGGAACCTGCGGACCTGGGCCTGAAGGTATCCCACCCATTCCGCAACCGTGTCCTTGGTGTTCAAGGTGCGCTCGGCCGTGGGGCGGGGGTCTCCGATCATACCGGTGGAGCCACCCACCAGACCAAGGGGCTTGTGACCGGCCAGCTGCAGCCGCCGCATCACGAGCAGCTGGACCAGGTTGCCCAGGTGCAGGCTCGGCGCGGTGGGATCGAAACCGCAATAGTACGTGACCGCCCCGCCGGCGAGGAGCTTTTCCAGCTCTGCTTCGTCCGTGGAGACGTGGACCAGTCCACGCCACTTCAGTTCCTGCCAGATATTGGCGAAGGTGGGGTCGTTCTGCTGCGATTCGAGGCTGTTGAGTTCTGACACGCCTTCTAAGTTAGCAGTATTACCCCGCGCCGGCGCCGGGTGCACGGCGCCGGCGCCGCCCCCGGAACGCTCCGGCGCCAACCGAAGAAGCTCAGCGCTTGATGCCTGCCGGCACGGGCTCCGAAGCGATCAGCCGCAGGCGCTGGGTGGCGCGTGTCATGGCAACGTAGAGATCCCCCACCTTGCCGTGCTCATGGTTCAGCATCGTGGCGGGCTCCAGCACCACCACGCCGTCAAACTCCAGGCCCTTGGCCTCGCGCGGGCTAATGACCACGATGTCCTGCTCATAGCTCCCGGCACCGTTGCCAATGCGGCGGCCGTACTCGGCGCGCAGGGCAGCGGCGGCCTCCGGCAACAAGGGGCCGTCCGCGATAACAGCCAGCAGGCCGCCGTCGAGCGCTTCCAACTCCTCCGGCAGAACTTCCACCAGGCGGCTGACCACCTGTCCCGGATCCACCTCGTCGATGACGGGCGACCAGCGCCCTTCCCGCACGGCCTTGGGTGCGGAGACAACGAGTCCGGCCGCGTTGGCCATCCGCACAGCCGCTTCTGCGATCTGTGACGGCGTCCGGTAGTTGACCGTCAGTTCCTCCAACTGCCAGCGGTCGCCGAACATCGGAGCAAGCGCACCCTGCCATGAATTGGCACCGGCCACCGAGCTCGTCTGCGCGATGTCACCAACAATCGTGAAGGACTTCAGGGGGCAACGGCGGACCAGCAGGCGCCACTGCATGGGCGAGAGCTCCTGCGCCTCGTCCACCACAATGTGGCCAAAGGCCCACGTGCGGTCGCTGGTGGCACGCTCGGCAGCGGTCAGCCGCGCTGCCTGTTCCTGGTTCTGCTCGGCCAGCTCCTCGGCGGACATCAGCGGATCCACGCCGGCAGCTTCCATGTTCACCAGGGTCTGCTTGGCGTTGGCAAGGTCGCGGGCCCTGTCGTGCTCCTGCTGCGCGAGGCCGCGCCCGGCTGCCGGGTCCAGCTCACCGAGCAGTTCGGCAGCTTCGTCCAGCAGGGGCACATCGGACTCTGTCCAGGGGGCGTCGGCGGGACGCTGCAGCAGTGCCCGCTCAGCCGCAGACAGGTGGGGGGTGCAGAATTCAAGCACAGCCGGCTTGCTGAACAGCTCCGAGATCAGCTTTTCGGGCGTCATGGGCATCCAGCAGAGGTTGAGGGCAATCCGCACGTCACGGGCGGTGCGGACATCCTCGGCCAGGTAGGAGCGGTCTGCGTTGTTGCCGATGTTCCCGGCTTCCACCAGCTCGGTCATCTGTTCGGTGAGTTCGCGCAGCAGGATCTTGACGAATGTCACCCGGGCCTCGTTATGCGGCTTGCCGGTGGAACGGGCACGCTCGCGGGCACGGCGGACCTGGCGCGGCGTCAGCACGAGCTTGCGGCCGTCCACTTCCAGGATCCGGTCTTCTGCGGGAATCCGTTGCCGGTTGGCCACGGCGTTGGCCACCACAGTGGCCATGTCCAGCCGGCCCTTGATGGCGGCAACGTCGGCGTCGGGTTCCGGCACGGCGTTGATGCCAGGCATCAGCCGGCCCACGCTCGCCATCACAACGCCGGTCTCCCCCAGGGAGGGCAGCACCCTTTCGATGTACTTCATAAAGGACGACGACGGGCCCACCAGCAGCACGCCCGCGGACTTAAGCCGGTCCCGGTGGGTGTAGAGCAGGTAGGCGGCACGGTGCAGCGCGACGGCGGTCTTGCCAGTGCCCGGCCCGCCCTGCACCACCACGGCGCCGGAGATGGATGACCGGATGATGCGGTCCTGTTCGGACTGGATGGTGCTGACGATGTCCGACATCCGGCCCGTGCGCCGGGAGTTCAGGGCGGCCAGCAGGGCGCCCTCGCCCTGCAGCGATTCGTTGTCCGTTAGCATGTCCGCGTCCAGGACATCATCCTCGATGGCCTTGACCTCCCGGCCCTGCAGGATCAGGTGGCGGCGGCGGCGGACGCCCTGCCGGTCGAAGGCCGTGGCCTGGTAGAAGTGCCCGGCTTCGGGCGCGCGCCAGTCGACCATCAGGCGCTGCAGGTCCTCAGTGGTGAGGCCGATGCGTCCGATGTACTGCGCTTCTCCGGAGTCCAGGTCCAAGCGGCCAAAGACCAGCCGGTCATCCACGGCATCCAGCTGCGCCAGGCGGTCCTCGTACAGAGCCGCGAAAGCGTCGCGCTCGGAAACGTTCTGCATGGTGCCCACAGCCCCTGCCCTGCGGACTTGCGCAAGCTGCTTGCGCTTTTCCTCGCGGAGCTCCTCCAGCCGGGCATACAGGCCGGCAACATAGTCCCGTTCGTGGGCCAAATCGGCGTCGAGCATTAACGTTCCCCTATCGCAAAAGACAGACCGTCCATTCTACAACCATTTTCGTTAACGCTGGCGAAAGGGTGCCGGCCTCGGCTTGGCCGCCTTGTACTTGGAGACAGTAGGGTGCCCCGTGATCCAGAAACGCCAGGCGTATTCCTCGGATCCGCCAACGCCGGAAACCCCTACGCGCGGTCCCGAACTGACCTCCGCAACCGGCTTGTCCGGGAGCGCCAGCCCAAAAGGGGGCACCAGTGCGTCACGGCCGCTGTACGCGGTCGTCAGGCCCAGGGCCTTGGCCAGCCGGGCCGGGCCGCTTGCCAGGTCCGCAGGATTTTTCGATGTGGGCCGGCGGTGCTGTGCAAGCTCCAGGCCCTCTACGATCTCCCCGGCACGCAGCAGCAAAGCGGAAGCTACACCGGCCGGACCACACACAATGTTGGTGCAGTGATGCATGCCATAGGTGAAGTAGACGTACAGGTGCCCGGCGGGCCCGAACATCGGGGCGTTCCGTGGAGTGGGGCCGCGGTACGTGTGCGAGCCGGGATCAGGGTGCAGGGAGTCCTCCGGTCCCAGGTAGGCCTCCACTTCGGTGAGCCTGACGGACACCCGGCCCTCCCTCGAATCATGGGTCAGGACCGCCCCCAGCAGCATCGGTGCCAGGGTGCGGGCATCGCCCGAGAGGAATTCCCGCAGCGGTTCCCGGGCATGCGAGGGACTTCTGCTCATGGCCAGACTCTATCCAAAACACGCAGCAATACCTGACGCAACGCCACAAATGGACTCCACGGCGATGTCCGATTTCCGCTAGCCCGCCTCCTCCACTGCTGGCAGGATGGAGGAATGGACTTCTGGCAGCGCTACCGGGCAATAGACGCCCGGGACACCCGGTTCGACGGGCAGTTCTACACTGCCGTCCGGACCACGGGCATCTATTGCCGCCCGTCATGCCCTGCCAGGACTCCCAAGGCTGCGAACGTCACCTTTTACGAGACCTCAGCAGCGGCCCACGACGCTGGCTACCGGGCCTGCAAACGCTGCCTGCCTGAGGCTGTGCCGGGAACGCCTGCCTGGAATGTGCGGCAAGACATCGCGGGGCGTGCCATGCGCCTGATCAATGACGGCGTGGTGAACCGGGACGGCGTGGACGGCCTGGCCGCCCGCCTTGGCTATTCCTCCCGCCAGCTGAACCGAATCCTCAGCCAGGAACTGGGCGCCGGTCCCCTGTCGCTCGCCCGTGCCGGCCGCGCCCAGACGGCACGCATGCTGCTCGTATCCACCTCCATGAAGCTCGCCGACGTGGCCTTCGCGGCAGGCTTCAGCAGTGTCCGCCAGTTCAACGAGACCATGGTGGAAGTCTTCGACCTGACCCCCAGCGCGCTACGCGCCGCCAGGCATCCGAAAGCCCCCGCCGGCTCTACCGCCCTTACCCTCAGCCTCCCCTACCGCGAGCCCTTCGACCCCGGCGTCTTCACTTTCCTGGCGGTCCGTGCCATCCCGGGGATTGAAGCCGGAACCCAAACCTCGTACGCCCGCACGCTGCGGCTTCCACAGGGCGACGCGCGCTTCAGGGTTGAGTACGACGCCGGCGCCCCCGGACGGCCGCTGACCCTCACCATCGGAGCGGTGGACCTTCGGGACCTTCCGGCCCTGTTGAGCCGCGTCCGACGGCTGTTCGACCTCGATGCGGATCCGGTTGCCATCGACGGCGCCCTGGCAGAAGACCCCAGGCTGGCTGCTGCAGTGGCCGGCGCTCCCGGCATTAGGATGCCCGGAGCGCTGGATCCAGCCGAAATGCTGATCAGGGCCATGGTCGGCCAGCAGATCACCGTGGCCGCCGCGCGGACCGCCCTGACCCAACTCGCCGCCGTCGGAAGCTCAAGCCGAAGCCCGGCCGAAGGCCTGGACCGGATGTTTCCCACCCCCGCCGAAATCGCACTCGACGGCTGCGCACTCCTGCGGGGCCCCCGGAAACGCATTGAGGCCCTCCGCGCCGCAGCTTCCGCCTTGGCGGATGGCACCCTCGACTTTGGCTATGGCGACGACGTTGCAAGCCTGGGCGCGAAGCTGCTGCCCGTTGTCGGTGTGGGACCCTGGACCGTTGGCTACCTGGCCATGCGCGTCCTCGGCGCCCCGGACGTCTTCCTTGGCAATGACGCGGCGGTGCGGAACGGGATAAAAGCCTTGGACCCGCCTCGGGATTACCTTGGGGGTGGCTCCGGAGGGGCCGGGACTCGCAGTCCGGATTTCCGCGAAGTCAGCCCATGGCGCTCCTACGCCACCATGCACCTGTGGCGTGCAGCAGCCCGTCCCGCCGCCGGCGCACGTCATGCCACAAGGACGGACGCTCCCGCAGCAGGCAGCAGAACACCAGAGAAAGCGATTCGATGAAGGCCCAGTTGCTTCAGATGTCCACTCCGGACGGCCCGTTTACCATCCTTGCCCAGGACGGGGTGGTCCTCTCCAGCGGCTGGACCGAAAAGCCCGGCGACCTGACCGGGCAGATCCATCCGACCCTGCGGCCCGCCACCCTGGAACTGGTTAGCGACCTTGGGGAGATTTCCGCCGCCGTCGAAGCCTTCTACCAAGGCGATCCGGCCCCTGCAATGCACGTCCCTGTGCGGCAGAAGTCCGGGCCGTTCCGGGCCAATGCCTGGGACGTGCTGCGCCTGGTCCGGCCGGGGTCCCCGGTGACGTACACCGAGTACGCCGGGCTCGCCGGTAATCCCAAGGCTGTCAGGGCGGCTGCCAGCGCCTGCGCCTTCAACGCAGCGGCCCTGTTTGTTCCCTGCCACCGGGTCATCAGGACCGACGGTTCTTTGGGCGGATTCCGCTGGGGGCTTGATATCAAGGAAAGCCTGCTGGCCCGCGAAGCCGCCTGATCCTGGTTGGAAGACCGTTAGTCCTGCTTCGGCGTTGGGGTTCCGGAAGGCCATGGCAGCAGGGTTGGCAGATCCACGCCGTCGGCCGCCGCGGATGCCCTCAGGCTGCCCAGCGTGGGTTCGCGCCCTGCCAGCCACGCCGCAATATCCGTGATCATCCCGCTGATCACGGTGGACCGCTTGCCGCTGCCGATGCTCAACGGCGGAAGGCCCAGTGGCTGCAGCACGAGTTTGTCGTCGGGCTGGACGCGGGCTGCGAGGAAGTCGAAAAGGTGCTCGCAGAACTGCCGGCTCCAGGTTTCCGGTCCCCTGCCCGTCAGCAGGTCCGACATGTGGATGACGAGTTCCCGCCAGAGCGCCAGGCCGCCGTCCAGGACAACTCCCCCACGATAAGAAATGGGTGCGTACCAGCCCGTGCGGTGGGCGGACGAATCCTTGATGCCGGGCAGCGCATCAAACGTTGTGATGACACGTTGGAGGGCCGCGGTCAGGTCTGCAAGATGGGTGGCAGCATCGTGGCCGGCAGCCATGTCGATGGCCTTGTTCCTGCCGTTCATGCCGCCGTCGTACAGCTCGATGGTTTCGCCGCGCGCTGCATACTCGAGCTGCCTCGCCATGGCATTGGAGATCCCGGTCAGGTGGGCCAGCACGTGGCCCCGCGTCCAGCCGGGCAGGGCGGACGCGGCCTTCACGTCCTCGTCACTGAGCTTGGCGACATCGGAGGCAAGGTCATCAGCGGCCTTGTGGAGCCCGGCGAGCAGGACTTCGGGTGCGGGAGCTGTCATGGCGCCCATACTAGCGCCGGGGAAGGCCATCGGGCCCGAGGCGGTGCCGGACGTGCTCGCCGTCGTTGCTGGCCTGCCAGAATTCATACTCAGCGGGCTGGATTGCGTAGAGCTGCCAGTTCGGGTTGCTGCTGCCGTCCGCCCGCGGCCGCTCCGCCCAATCCCGCGCCGATGCCTCGGCGGACAGCTCTATCACGGGTCCTGCAACCCTGACCTGCCGGCCAAGCGACGGCCAATAAAAGTTGAGGGCGGCGTGGGGGTTGGCGTTGAGCTCCCTTCCCTTGCGTGAGGTGCGGGACGTGGCGAAGTGCCAGCCGTCGCCGTCGATGTTCTTCAGGATCAGCATCCTCGACGACGGCCGGCCGTTTCCGTCCACGGTGGCAAGGCTGCAGGCGTGCGGCTGACGTTCCCCCGCGGCCAGGGCCTCGTCCAGCCACTGCCGAAAGAGTTCCCCGGGGTCTGCCGGGGCGCTGGCCGGGTCGAAACCGGGCAGGACGGCCGGGAAGTCGGGCAGCGCGCGGAGTTGCTTGCGGAAGGAGTCGCTCATGGCGCCATGGTAGCGGGGAGGCTTCAGCGTCAACACCCTATAAACACCCGACGCTCTCTCAGTTGACGGGTAAATACCGGCAACGCTCTCTCACTTTCCTGAAGAAAGTGAGAGAGCGTTGGCGAAAAGGCCGCATCAAGGGAGAGAGCGTCCTACCCGGCGTACTCCCGCACGCCGGCCAGCTCGGCTTCCAAGGCCACCAGCTGGCGTTCGACGGCGGCCGGCGCCGTGCCGCCCTGGGAGTTGCGGCTGTTGAGGGAGCCCTCCGTGGACAGGACTGTGCGGACCTCCGGCGTGAGGTGGCCGGAGATGGCGGCGTATTCCTCATCCGTCAGGTCCCACAGCTCTACGCCGCGGGATTCCGCCTGCTTGACGGCCGCACCGGAGAGTTCGTGCGCCTCACGGAACGGAACGCCCTGCCGGACCAGCCATTCGGCAATGTCCGTGGCCAGCGCGAAGCCCTGCGGCGCCAGCGATTCCATCCGTTCAGTGTTGAACTTCAGGGTGGCGATCATGCCGGAGACGGCCGGAAGCAGCAGTTCCAGGGTGTCGGCGGCATCAAACACCGGCTCCTTGTCCTCCTGGAGGTCGCGGTTGTACGCCAGCGGCAGGCCCTTGAGCGTCGCCAGCAGCCCGGTCAGGTTGCCGATCAGGCGCCCTGCCTTGCCGCGGGCCAATTCCGCCACGTCCGGGTTCTTCTTCTGCGGCATGATGGACGAACCGGTGGAGTAGGAATCGTGCAGCGTGACGAAGGAGAACTCCTTGGTAGCCCAGAGGATGACCTCCTCGGACACCCGCGAAAGGTCCACGCCGATCATCGAACACACCCAGGCGAACTCGGCGAACACGTCGCGGGACGCGGTGCCGTCGATCGAGTTGTGCGATGCGGAGAAGAACCCAAGATCGGCCGCCACTGCTTCCGGGTCCAACCCCAGCGATGACCCTGCAAGGGCGCCGGACCCGTACGGGGAGATGCCGGCGCGCTTGTCCCAGTCCTGGAGCCGCTGCACGTCGCGCAGCAGCGCCCAGGCGTGGGCCAGGAGGTGGTGGCTGAGCAGCACGGGCTGGGCGTGCTGCAGGTGCGTCCGTCCCGGCATGGCCACGCCGTGGTGGGTCTTGGCCTGCTCCACGAGCGCATCCACGGTGTCCAGGACGCCGCGGGCGATGATCCGGGCGTGGTCGCGCAGGAACATCCGGCCCAGTGTGGCCACCTGGTCGTTGCGGGAACGGCCGGCGCGGAGCTTGCCGCCCAGCTGCGTTCCGGCACGCTCGATCAGGCCGCGCTCGAGTGAGCCGTGCACGTCCTCGTCGGATTCGGCCGGCACATAGGCGCCGGAAGCAACGTCCTCGTCCAGCCGGGTGAGGGCTGACAGCATGCCTTCCAGCTCGGCGTCGTCCAGCAGGCCGGCCTTGTGCAGCACACGCGCGTGCGCCATGGAACCGGCGATGTCATAGCGTGCGAGCCGCCAGTCGAAGTGCGTGGACTTGCTCAGCGCGGCCAAGGCATCGGCGGGGCCGCCGGCGAACCGGCCGCCCCACAATGCGCCTGTGTTGGTAGCCTCGGCTTTTGGGGTTTCGACAGGGTCAGCCACAGGGGCTACTTTCCCGCGACGCGGATGTCGCGGCCGGAGGCAACCTTGGCGGACATGCCCCACAGCTCGATGAAGCCCTTGGCCATGGACTGGTCAAAGGTGTCGCCGGTGTCGTAGGTGGCAAGGTTGAAGTCGTAGAGCGACGTGTCGGAGCGGCGCCCGTTGACGATGGCCTGGCCGCCGTGCAGGGTCATGCGGATGTCGCCGGAGACGTACTTCTGCGTGTCCTCGATGAAGGCGTCCAGGGAGCGCTTCAGCGGGGAGAACCACTGGCCGTCGTAGACCAGTTCGGACCAGCGCTGGCCAACGGTAGCCTTGAAGCGGGCCTGCTCGCGCTCAACGGTGATGTCCTCCAGGTGCTTGTGGGCTGTGATCAGCGCCATGGCACCCGGGGCTTCGTAGATTTCGCGGGACTTGATGCCCACGAGGCGGTCCTCGACGACGTCGATGCGGCCCACGCCCTGGGCGCCGGCACGGCGGTTGAGTTCCTTGATGGCCTGCAGCGGGGTGACCTTCACGCCGTCGATCGCTACCGGCACGCCGGCTTCGAAGGAGATGGTGACCTCGTCCGGTGCAGGCGGGAACTCCGGGGTGGCGGTGTAGTCGTAGATGTCCTTGGTGGGGGCGTTCCAGATGTCCTCGAGGTAGCCGGTTTCCACCGCGCGGCCCCAGACGTTCTGGTCGATCGAGTACGGGTTCTTTTTGGTGGTCTCGATCGGCAGGCCCTTTTCCTCGGCGAAGGCGATGGCCTTGTCGCGGGTAAGGGCGAGGTCGCGGACGGGGGCGATGCACTTCAGGTCGGGCCCAAGGGTCTGGATGCCCACTTCGAAGCGGACCTGGTCGTTGCCCTTGCCGGTGCAGCCGTGTGCAACGGTGGTGGCGCCGAATTCGCGGGCAGCCTTGACGAGGTGCTTGACGATGACGGGGCGGGAGATGGCGGAAACCAGCGGGTAGTGGCCCTGGTACAGGCCGTTGGCCTTCAGCGTGGGCATGCAGTACTCGTTGGCGAACTCGTCGGAGGCGTCGGCCACGTAGGCTTCGACGGCGCCGCAGCCCAGGGCACGCTGGCGGATGGTTTCCAGGGACTCGCCGCCCTGTCCGACGTCGACCGCCACGGCGATGACCTCGGCGCCGGTGGCTTCACCGATCCAGCCGATGGCTACTGAGGTGTCCAGGCCGCCGGAGTAGGCCAGCACGATGCGTTCAGTCACGGAGATGCTCCTTGTAATTGGGGTTTGTAGATGTTGTCTTCAAGCTTATTGCCCGGCTTCTTCAGCCAGCTGCAGGAACCTGGCGGCAAGGTCCTGGCCGCCCTGCGGGTCCCGGGAGACGAGCAGTACTGTGTCGTCGCCGGCGATGGTCCCCAGGATGGACGGCATCACGGAGTGGTCGATCGCCAGGGCCAGGAAGTTGGCTGCACCCGGCGGTGTGCGGAGAACGGCGATGTTGGCCGAAGCCTCCGCTGTGACCAGGAGTTCACTGCACAACCGGGCCAACCGGGCGTCCAGGATTTCCTGGCTCACCCCGCTCTTGGCGGCCCGCTCCCCGCCTTCACCCGGAACGGCATACACCAGCACGCCCTCCTTGCCGCGGACCCGGACCGCCCCGAGTTCAACGAGGTCCCGGGACAGCGTCGCCTGGGTGACCTGCACGCCGTCGTCCGCCAGCAGGGCCGCCAGCTCCGCCTGGGAACGCACGGACTCCCCCGTCAGGATGGCGGTGATCCGCGCCTGCCGGGCTGTCTTGGTCGCCGGGCTGGAGCCCGGCGACGCCGGTTGGGCGGACACTAGAACGTGCTCTCCCCGGTGCCTTCAACGGGGGACAGACCGTCGACGAATGCCAGGCCGGAGCGGTGCATCAGCCATGCCATCAGGGCCTTCTGGGCGTGCAACCGATTTTCGGCCTCGTCCCAGACGATGGACTGCGGCCCGTCGATGACGCCTGCGGAGATCTCGTAGCCGCGGTAGGCAGGCAGGCAGTGAAGCACGACGGCGTCTTCCGCAGCCTGCGCCATGGCCGCCTCGTCCACGGAGTACTCCCGGAACAACTGCAGACGGGCTTCCTTTTCGGCTTCCTGGCCCATGGATACCCACGTGTCGGTAGCGACGACGTCGGCACCCTTCAAGGCTGCCGCGGCGTCCGTGGTGACCAGCACGGAGCCGCCGGTCTGCGCGGCGCGCTCTTCGGCTTCAGCCACGATGTCTGCAGCCGGGAGGTAGCCCTCGGGGCCGGCAATGCGGACGTGCATGCCCGCCGTCACGCCTGCCAGCAGGTAGGAATTGGCCATGTTGTTGGCGGCATCCCCGAGGTAGCTCATGGTGAGGCCCTTGAGGCCGCCCTTATGCTCCTTCACGGCCAGCAGGTCCGCGAGCAACTGGCACGGGTGGTAGTCATCGCACAGCGCATTGATCACGGGGACGCTGGAGTTTTCGGCCATCGCCACGAGGCCGGCGTGCGGCCCGGTCCGCCACACGATGGTGGATACCATCCGTTCCAGGACCTTGGCGGTGTCCTCCACGGACTCCTTGTGGCCGATCTGGGCCTCGCCCGGGTTGATGATGAGGGCGTTGCCGCCCATGTCCGCGATGCCGGTAGCGAACGAGACCCGGGTACGGGTGGACGTCTTGTCGAAAATCACGGCCACAGTTTTGCGGCTGTTGCCCTCTGCAGCGTAGGGCTGCACACTGTAGGGCGCGGCCTTCATACGCGCGGCGAGCTCCAGGACCTCTGCCTGTTCGGCCGGGCTGAGGTCGGTGTCCTTGAGGAAGTGCCGGGTGGCGTTCTTCCCAGGGGCTGCACTGGTGTGAACTGCAGAAGTCACTGGGCGTCCTTAGCTGTCTGGAGGATGGCCGGGAAGGCGGCCAGGAAGGAGTCCGCCTGGGCGATGGTGAGGACCAGCGGCGGCGCCAGGCGGATGGTACGGGGGCCGGGACTGTTGACGATAAAGCCGGCATCAAGGCCGGCCTGCACCACTGCCGGGGCATCGTCCGCGTCCAGGTCGAAGCCGATAAGCAGGCCTTCGCCCCGGACCTCGCTGACGCCCGGAAGGGCCGCCAGTGCAGAGCGCAGGTGCTCCCCGACCTTTGCGACGTTCGCCAGGACGTCCTGGCTTTCGATCGCGTGCAGTGTGGCGAGGGCGGCCGCCGTCGCCACGGGGTTCCCGCCGAATGTGGTGCCGTGCTGGCCCGCAGCCAACAACGACGACGTTCCGGCACCAAACGTGACCAGGGCACCAATGGGGAAACCGCCGCCCAGGCCCTTGGCGAGCGTGACCGCATCGGGCATGATTCCGGAGTCCTCGCTGGCAAGCCACTTACCGGTGCGGCCGATACCGGTCTGCACCTCGTCCAGGATCAGCAGGGCACCCACCCGGGCGGTCAGCTCCCGCGCTGCCCGGAGATAGCCGGGCGGCAGGGGACGTACGCCCGCTTCGCCCTGGATCGGCTCCAGGAAGACTGCGGACACAGTTTCGTCAACAGCGTCCTTGAGCGCCTCGACGTCGCCGAACGGGATGTGCACCACACCGCCGGGCAGCGGCTCGAACGGCGCCCGGTAGGCTTCCTTGGCCGTCAGGGCCAGCGCGCCCATTGTGCGGCCGTGGAAGGCGCCTTCGAGGGCAATGATTTTGGTCCGCTTCGTCCCGCTGCCACCGGAATTGCGGCGGGCCAGCTTGAAGGCAGCCTCGTTGGCCTCGGTTCCGGAGTTGGTGAAAAACACTTTGGAACCGGCGGGCGCACTGGTGAGCTCAAGGAGCTTTTCGGCCAGCGCAATCTGGGTGGGGCTGGTGAAGAAGTTGGAGACGTGGCCGAGGGTGGCCAGCTGGCTGGAGATGACCGACGTGACGAACGGGTTGGCATGGCCCAGCGCGTTAACGGCGATGCCGCCGAGCAGGTCCAGGTACTCCTTGCCGTCGGCGTCCCAGACCAGGCAGCCGGCGCCGCGGACCAGGACGCGCTGAGGCGTGCCGAATACCCCCATGAGTGAGGTGGAGTAGCGGGCCAGCCACTCGGATCCGGCGTGGCCCTTCGTCTCCACCAGCTCCGTCACCGCTGACTTCTCCATGGCATTCATCCGTTGATCTCCTCGTCCGGGACTACCTGCGTGCCAATGCCCGCCGTCGTGAATGTTTCAAGAAGCATGGAGTGGGGCAGGCGCCCGTCCACGATGTGCGCGCGTTCTACTCCCTCATCGATGGCCTTGAGGCAGGCGGCCATCTTGGGGATCATGCCCGATTCGAGCCTGGGCAGCATGTCCCGCAGCTCAGAGGCCGTGAGGGAGGAGATCAGCGAGGACTTGTCCGGCCAGTTGGCGTACAGGCCTTCGACGTCGGTCAGGATCACCAGTTTGGAGGCGCCCAGTGCCGAGGCGACGGCCGCTGCCGCGGTGTCCGCGTTGACGTTCAGGACCTGGCCGGTGGGCTGGAAGCGTGCGGTGCCGGCCACGCCGTCTCCGCCGTCCACGATCTCTGGGGCAACCGTGGAGATCACGGGGATCCGGCCGGCCTCGAGGATGTCCACGATGCCGGCGGGGTCGACGCCCACCACTTCGCCGACCAGCCCGAGGTCTACCTCTTCGCCGTCAACCACAGTCCCGGTCCGGACGGCGCGCAGCAGGCCGCCGTCCTCGCCGGACATGCCCACCGCGTAGGGGCCGTGGGAGTTGATCAAACCCACCAGTTCGCGTCCCACCTGGCCGGTGAGGACCATCCGGACCACGTCCATGGCCTCAGGGGTGGTAACACGCAGCCCGCCCTTGAATTCGGACTCGATGCCGAGCCTGCCGAGCATTGAGTTGATTTGGGGGCCGCCGCCGTGGACAACCACCGGGTGGATGCCCACGTGGTGGAGGAACACGATGTCCTCCGCAAAGGCGCGGCGAAGATCGTCGTTGACCATGGCGTTGCCGCCGTACTTGATCACCATGATGGTGCCGGCGAACCGCTGGATCCAGGGCAGGGCCTCAATCAGGGTTGCTGCCTTGTCCTGGGCGTCGGACATGCTGGTGGTTTCACGCGTCTGGGTGTTCATGCTGTCACTTTCCGCAACGTTTTTTCAGCCGGGGGCGCGGGGCTCCTAGCTGGAGTACGCGCTGTTTTCGTGCACGTAGTCGTGGGTAAGGTCGTTCGTCCAGATGGTGGCCTCGGCGTCGCCGGCCTGCAGGTCGATTTCCACCAGCACCTCACGCGGTTCCAGGTCCACCAGGCTGCGGTCATCGCCAATGCTGCCGTTGCGGCAGATCTGGACTCCGTTGATGGCCACGTTCAACTGGTCCGGTTCGAACGCCGCGTCGGTGGTGCCGACGGCGGAAAGCACACGGCCCCAGTTGGGATCCTTGCCGAAGATGGCGGCCTTGAACAGGTTGGACCGTGCCACTGAGCGGCTGACGGTTACGGCATCGGCTTCGCTGGCGGCGTTGAAGGTGCGGATGGCGATGTCATGGCTGGCACCTTCGGCGTCCGCGATCAGCTTCCGGGCGAGTTCGGCGCACACCTGGGTGAGGCCGGCGCCAAAAATTTCCGCGGACGGCACGGCACCGGAGGCGCCGGAGGCCAGCAGGACCACCGTGTCATTGGTGGACATGCAGCCGTCGGAGTCGGCCCGGTCAAAGGTGACGCGGGTGGCGTCGCGGAGGACGACGTCGAGCATTTCGGCTTCCACCGCGGCGTCCGTAGTGAGGACCACCAGCATGGTGGCGAGGCCCGGTGCCAGCATGCCGGCGCCCTTCGCGATGCCGCCGATGCTGAATTCCTGGCCGTCTGCGTCGGTGCCGATAAACAGGGCGGCCTTGGGCACCGAATCGGTGGTCATGATGGCCGTGGCCGCAGCAGGTCCACCGTCGGTGCTGAGGGCTGTGGCGGCCGCCTCCACGCCGGGAAGGATCTTGTCCATGGGCAGCTGCTCACCGATCAGGCCAGTGGAGCAGACAAAAACGTCGGTCGCCGAGATGCCGAGGACTTCAGCTACTTTTTCTGCCGTGCTGTGGGTGTTTTGGAAGCCGGTGGGGCCGGTGCAGGCGTTGGCGCCGCCGGAGTTGAGGACCACGGCATCCACCCGGCCGTCCGAAACCACCTGGCGGGACCAATGGACGGGGGCAGCAGCCACGCGGTTGCTGGTGAACACGGCGGCGGCTGTTTTGGCGGGCCCGTCGTTGACCACCAGGGCAAGGTCCGGGTTGCCGGAGGCCTTGAGCCCGGCGGTAACGCCGGCGGCACGGAATCCACGGGGTGCGGTAATGGTCACGGGGCTACTCCCTGCAGGTCAAGGCCGGCCGCTTCAGCCAGGCCGAGTGCGATGTTCATGGACTGGACGGCGCCACCGGCGGTCCCCTTGGTGAGGTTGTCGATGGCGCAGGTGACAATCACCCGGCGGGTGTGCGGGTCAAAGGCAAGCTGCATGGCGGCGTGGTTGGATCCCTGCACGGACTTGGTGGCGGGCCACTGCCCCTCCGGCAGGACGTGGACAAAAGGCTCGTCGTCGTAGGCGTCGGTCCAGGCCTGGCGCAGCTGTTCTGCAGTAACTCCGGCCGCCACCTTGGCCGTTGCCGTGGTGAGGATCCCGCGGCTCATGGGTGCAAGGGTAGGCGTGAAGGAAACGGTCACCTGTTCCCCTGCCGCATTGGACAGGCCCTGCTCGATCTCGGGGGTGTGCCGGTGCCCGCCGCCAACGCCGTAGGGGCTCATGGACCCCATCACCTCGGCACCGATCAGGTTGACCTTCGCTGCCTTGCCGGCACCGGAGGTACCGGAGGCGGAAACGATGACGACGTCGTCGGGCTGGAGGAGGTTGGCGGCGAACCCGGGCGCCAGGGCCAGCAGGGCCGACGTCGGGTAGCAGCCCGGCACGGCGATACGGCTGGCTCCCTTGAGGGCTTCCCGCTGGCCGGGCAGTTCGGGCAGGCCGTAGGGCCAGGTGCCGGCATGCGCCGAACCATAGAATTTTTCCCACGCCGCGGGGTCCTGCAGGCGGTGGTCGGCGCCGGCGTCGATCACCACTGTCCCTTCCGGAAGCTGGGCGGCGATGTCTGCGGATGCGCCGTGGGGCAGTGCGAGGAAGACGACGTCGTGGCCGGAGAGGTTCTCTACGGTGGTGTCCTCAAGGATCCGGCTGGCAAGTCCGTGCAGGTGGGGCTGCAGCTCGCCCAGGCGCGACCCCGCGTTGCTGTGCGCGGTGATCGCTCCGATGGTCACGTCCGGGTGGCCCGCGAGCAGGCGAAGGACCTCTCCGCCGGCGTAACCGCTGGCGCCTGAGACTGCAACAGAAATAGTCATGGCCTCCACCTTACAGCAAACTTATTCACCACGTCCGATATTTATGCATACAGCTGTTCGCGGCAGGGCGTTAGGACACACTGCTGCGGGAGGACGTCCCCGCTCCATCCCTGAAGCCTAGGATGGGTGGACCGGGCAAGGAAACTCCGGCCCGCGGAAGGAATCCATGACGCACGCCATTGTCGCCGGGCAAGCCGGTGGTCCCGAAGTCCTCTCCTATATACCGGTTGAGCGCCCCGTTCCCGGTCCCGGACAACTGCTTGTCCAGGTAGCGGCAGCGGGGGTCAACTTCATCGATACATACAAGCGCAGCGGCGTGTACAAGGTCCAGTATCCGTTCATTCCGGGCTCTGAAGCTGCAGGTACAGTTGTAGGGCTTGGGGAAGGGGTTACGGGATTCGCAGAGGGAGACCGCATTGCTACCGCGGAGGGCCACGACTGCTACGCCGGCCATGCCCTGGTGGACGCTGATAAAGCCTTGCCGGTGCCGGAGGGACTTGACGATGCCACTGCAGCCGCCCTGCCGCTGCAGGGCCTGACGGCCCATTACCTGGTCAATTCCACCTTCAAGGTTCAAGCTGGCCATAACGTCCTGCTCCATGCCGGCGCAGGCGGGGTGGGCCTGCTGCTCATCCAGCTCCTCAAGGCCAAGGGAGCACGGGTCATCACCACCGTGTCCACCGACGAGAAGGAAGACCTGGCGCTCGGAGCCGGGGCGGACCACGTTCTGCGCTACGACGGCTTCGACAATGCAGTGCGGGACCTCACCGGCGGCAAGGGCGTTGACGTGGTCTATGACGGGGTGGGCAAGGATACGTTCGACGGTTCACTTCGCGCCCTTCACGTCCGGGGCATGCTGGCCTTGTTCGGCGCAGCCTCCGGCCCCGTCCCGCCCGTGGATCCGCAGCGCCTGAATGCAGGGGGTTCACTGTTCCTGACCAGGCCCACCATGGCCCACTATTTGCAGGATGCCGCGGAACGGCGCTGGCGCTCGGACGAAATTTTCGCTGCCGCTGCCGATGGCAGCCTCAAAGTCCGGGTCGGCGGCCAGTACCCGCTGGCGGAGGCGGCCCAGGCGCACCGCGACCTCGAAGGGCGCCGCACCACCGGTAAGGTCGTGCTGATTCCGTAGGCTCCTGCCACACGAAAACAGGAGGTCCTGCAGCACCAAGGCTGCGGGACCTCCTGTCTGTAGAAGCTGCGGGCTTAGCGCTGGACGGCGCCGAAGCGCTCGGCCGCCAGGGCCACAGCACCTTCCCGTGCGGCTGATGCCTCGTCCGCCGTGAGGGTACGGTCATCTGCCCGGAACCGGAGTCCGAAGGCCAGAGACTTCTTGCCCTCTTCAATGCCCTTGCCGGCGTAGACATCGAACAGCGCTACGTCCTCCAGCAGTTCACCGGCACCTTCGCGGAGTGCGGCCAGCACGTCGTCGGCCGGTACCTCCGCAGGGACCACCAGCGCCACGTCCTGGGTGGCCACCGGGAACGTGGAAATGTGGCGCGCCACGATCACGTCCGGCGCGGCCTCAAACAACGCGTCGGCGTTAATCTCCAGGGCCACCGAGCGGGCCGGCATATCGGACGCAGCGAGGAGTTTGGGGTGCAGCTCTCCCGCATAACCCACCACTTCCCCTGTCCGCAGGGACAGTTTCGCCGCGCGTCCGGGGTGGAATGCCTGGTGGCTGCCTTGGCTGACCACTACCTCGACGCCCAGGACGTCCCCGGCAAGGCGTGCGATGTCCAGGGCATCTGCCCAGTCCCACACGCGCGGTGCATGGGCCGCCGCGGCAGGGGAATCGTGTCCCGTGAGGACCACGGCAAGGTGGAACGGCTGGGCGGGGACGCCGTCGTACAGTTGGTCCAGTACCTCATCGGCAGGCTTCACCCCGAGCGGCGGAATGGACTCGGTGCCCATCCCCTCGGCCGGCAGGAACACTAGGCCTGACTCGAAGAGTGCCAGATCGCGGAAACCGCGCGAGTGGTTGCGCTTCGCCACCTCGATGAGTCCCGGCAGGATGGAAGTTCGCAGGAAGCCCTGTTCCTCGCTGATGGGGTTCGCCAGCTTGACGGCGCTGCGGGCAGCACCCTCTTCAGGCATACCAAAGGTGTCGTTGGCAGCCTTCGAGACGAACGGGTAGGACAGCACTTCGGTGAGGCCGGCGTCCGCCAGGGACTGGATCAGGCGGCGGCGCTGCTGCTGCACACGCGTGAGGCCGCGGCCGGGAGGGGCCACCGGCAGTGTGGCGGGGATCTGGTCGTAACCCACCAGACGGGCGATCTCCTCGGAGAGGTCCTCCTTGGTTTCCAGGTCGTGCCGCCAGCTCGGGGCAGTAACGCTCCAGCCGCCGTCGTTCTTCACCACGGCTGCGCCAAGGTCCTCAAGGGACGTAACGATCTGCTCTTCCGTGAAATCGATGCCGATCCGGGCGGCAGCAAAGGCCGCCGGAAGTTCAATCGTGACGGAGTCAGGGGCGGTCCCGACGTCGGTTCCACCCTCGTCCGCCGTGCCACCGGCCAGTTCCACCAGGAGGTCGACCACCCGCTGTGCGGCGATATCGGCGATATGCCAGTCCACGCCGCGCTCGAAACGCTTGGACGCCTCGGACGGCAGCTTGTGCCGGCGGCGGGAGCGGGCGATGGAAACTTCATCGAAGTGTGCGGCTTCAACGAGGATGTTCGACGTCGAATCGCCCACCTCGGTTGCCGCCCCGCCCATAACACCGGCGATCCCGATGGGACCGGAAGCGTCGGTGATCAGGAGGTCCTCGGCGTCGAGCGCGCGCTCCTTGTCATCCAGGGTGGTGAACTTCTCACCCGCCAGGGCCCGGCGCACCACGATGTCCCCGGACAGCTTGTCGAGGTCGTAGCAGTGCGTGGGCTGGCCCAGTTCGAACATGACGTAGTTGGAGATATCCACGGGCAGCGAGATGGAACGGACGCCGGCCAGCCGCAGCCGGGAAACCATCCACGGCGGGGTGGGCCGGGTGGCGTCCACGCCGCGGACGGTGCGGGCCACAAACCGGTCGCAGCCCGGCTTCCCGTAGATGGGGGCGTCGTCGTTGATCTTTACGCCGTAGCCGCCCGAAAGCTCCGCCGGAGCGTTCACGCGGGACGCGGGATCGGTGAAGGAGGTACCGGTGGCGTGGGCGTACTCGCGGGCAACGCCACGTATGGAGAAGGCGTAGCCGCGGTCCGGGGTGACGTTGATTTCCGCGGCTTCATCGTACAGGCCCAGGAGTTTCATGGCGTCGGTGCCGATTTCCGGATCCAGCCCGATGCGGGACAGCACCAGGATCCCGTCATGGTCCTCGCCGATACCCAGTTCGCGCACCGAGGCGATCATGCCGGCGGAGAGGTGTCCGTAGGTCTTCCGGGCCGAGATGTGGAAGTTGCCCGGCAGCACCGCGCCCGGCAGCGTCACCACTACCTTGTCGCCTTCCACGAAGTTGTGGGCACCGCAGATGATGCCCTGCACGCCGGAGGGGTCTATGCCCTTGCCGGTGAGGGTCTGTTCCTGCCCCTCGGGGACAACGCGGACCTGGCACCAGTTGATGGTCTTGCCGTTGGTCTGCGGTTCCTTGACCAGGCTCAGGACCTGGCCCACCACGATGGGACCCTGCAGGGTGTCCGTGGGACGGTGGACGTCCTCTTCTTCGAAGCCGACCTTGACCAACTCGGTCATTACCTCTTCGGCCGTAGCTCCGGCCGGTACCTCTGCGAATTCACGCAGCCAGGAAAGTGGGATACGCACTGTTAGATCTCCATCCCGAAATGCTCGCTGAAACGTACATCGCCTTCAATCATGTCGCGCATGTCCCCCACCTCGTTGCGGAACATCAGGGTGCGCTCAATGCCCATACCGAAGGCAAAACCTGAATAGACGTCCGGGTCGATGCCGGCGGCGCGGAGCACGTTGGGGTTGACCATGCCGCAGCCGCCCCATTCGATCCAGCGCGGGCCCCCCTTGGCGCCGGGATGCCAGATGTCCAGCTCCGCCGACGGCTCGGTGAACGGGAAGTAGTTGGGGCGCAGCCGGATCTGTGCTTCGTCGCCGAACATCTGCCGGGCAAAGTGCTCCAGGGTGCCGCGCAGGTCAGCCATGCTGAGCTTCCTGTCGATGGCCAGGCCCTCAAACTGGTGGAACACCGGAGTGTGCGTGGCGTCCAGCTCGTCGGTACGGAACACCTTGCCCGGGCACAGCACGTAGATGGGCAGCTCGCGTTCCAGCATGGAGCGGACCTGCACCGGGGAGGTGTGGGTGCGCATCAGGAGGTGGGCCTCGGGCGGCTCCACGAAGAAGGTGTCCTGCATCTCGCGGGCGGGGTGGTCCGGCTTGAAGTTCAGGGCGTCGAAGTTGAACCACTCCGATTCAACTTCCGGTCCCTCCGCAATCTCCCAGCCCATGCCCACGAAGATGTCCGCGACGCGGTCCTGGAGCGTGGAGAGGGGGTGGCGGGCGCCGGCACGACGACGGCGCGGAGCGGCGGTGACGTCAACCGTCTCCTCGAGGAGGATCCGTGCGTCGTTTTCCGCTTCCAGCTCTGCAGTGCGGTCCGCGAGCGCCTTGTTGACGCGTCCGCGGGAAACGCCCATCAGCTTTCCTGCGACAGCCTTCTGGTCCTTGGGCAGCCTGCCGATTTCGCGGTTGGCGAGGCTGAGCGGTGACTTCTCACCGGTGTGCGCGAGCCTCACCGCCTTCAGCTCGTCAAGGGTGGCCGCGCCGGCGATGGCGGCGGTGGCCTGGTCTACAGCGGCAGTGATGGCGGCTTCATCCGTGGGGTTCGGGATGGCGGCGCCCGGCAAAGTTTCAGTCATCTACTGTTCTTAGCTACGAGTCGTGGCTGCCGGTGAACGGGCAGCCTGCACGGTTCCCCGGCGGCTCGTCCGTCACTGGCAGGTCTTGGATGAATGCCCTATATTCACGTGCAAATATCAGTGCATCCAATGACATGGTCAGGGCATACCGGCAAAGCCGGCGGCCACTGCCCTCCAGTCTAATTGAACGGCCCGGCTACCATGTCCTCATGACACCACGGCAGCCTGCGGAGCTTCGGGCGTCCCTGACTGTGCCGCAGCGGCTGCGGCTGGCAGCCAATGTGGTCAACGGCAGCACTGTCCTCGGACTCGCCGTGGCCACAGCGGCGAGGACGGAACTCAGCAACGGCCCGCGGGGCCTGATTATTGCCGCCGGATACCGGTGGCGGCTGCCGTTTGCCGCCGCGTTCACCCTGGGGAACGTGGTCCTGTGCCGCTGCACCGCAGCCGACCTGGTGTCCAGGCCGGCGCTGCTGGGGCACGAGGAAAAGCACTGCTCCCAGTACGCGTGGTGCCTGGGTATCCCTTTCCTCCCTTTGTACTTCCTCGCCGCCGCCTGGTCCCTGATCCGTACCGGGAATCCGGGCACGGGCAACATCTTCGAACGGCATGCCGGACTGCAGGCGGGCGGCTACCCTGCCCTCGGGACCCGGAGCCGGCCTGGGCGCCCCGATCCCTCTGAAGTGGAGGCATAACCCATGCAGACGGAACCTGACCCCAATGAAGCAAGTGACGACGTCGGGCCTGACGGGTACCAGCCCGGCGGCCCTGGATCCGGTGGGACTCAGTATGGTGACACTGACTCCGGCGGCACTGGCTCCGGCGGCGGGCAGCCAGCGGGTACTGTGAGCGTCACCGGGACCGGCTCGGCGGAGGCAGCCCCTGATCTGATGGTGGTTTCGATTGGTGTGGAGTGCCGTGCCGACTCCGTGGAGGCCGCCTACTCCCGGGCGGGCTCCAGCTCCGAAGCAGTCTCTTCCGCCTTCCGCCGGCACGGCGTTGAGGGGTCCGGCATTCGCACCACCGGCCTTAACGTGCGTGCGGACCTCGCGTGGAAGGAAGGCGAAGGACAGCGCGTCACGGGATACATTGCAGCCAGCACGCTCACCGTAAGGTTGCGCGCACTCGATACCGCCTCCGCCGCAATCTCAGACGCCGTCGGGGCAGGCGGCAACGAGGTCCGCCTGAACGGCCTTGAACTGACCTTCAGCGACGATGCAGCGGTGCGGGCACGTGCCCGGGAGGCTGCGTGGCTGGACGCATTGGAGACCGCCCGCCAGTATGCCCAACTCGCCTCCGCCCGGCTGGGACGGGTGGTATCGGTAGCGGACAACACCCCGGTCCAGGGTCCGGTGCCGCTGGCGCGGATGCAGCGGGCTGCTGCTGTGGAATCCCTCACCGTGGAGGCGGGGAACTCCGAAGTGGGCGCGGCCATCACCGTGGTGTGGGAGCTCCTGACCCGCCCCTAGCCCCGTTGTTATTGATTGCCAGAGCCGCGTGACGCTTGACTTAAGTTCGAACATACATTCGAATTGACCCTATGAGATGGGATGCCCAAGCACTGCTGCCGCCGCCGGCGGAAACCCTTGCAACTGGCGCGCCGGCTGCCTTGCTTCCCCTCGCCGGCCTGGTCAGGTCGGTGACCACACCTGATTTCGCCGGCATCACGTTCCACGAGGTCACCGCCAAATCGGTGCTCAACAAAATTCCGGCCGGTTCACGGATGCCTTTCGAATGGACTATCAACCCCTACCGCGGCTGCAGCCACGCCTGCGTGTACTGCTTCGCCAGGAAGACCCACACCTACCTTGATTTCGACGCCGGGCTGGATTTTGACAGCCAGGTGGTGGTGAAAGTCAACGCGGCTGAGGTCCTGCGGAAAGAGCTGGCCAAACCTTCCTGGACCCGCCAGCAGGTGGCCCTGGGAACCAACACGGACCCGTACCAGCGCGCCGAGGGCCGCTATCAGCTGATGCCCGGGATCATCAGCGCCTTGGCCGACTCCGGCACTCCCCTGTCCATCCTCACGAAGGGAACACTGTTGGCCAGGGACATACCGCTGTTGAAGAGTGCGGCCACGCAGGTCCCGGTGGGCGTCGGCATTTCGCTCGCCATGACCGACGAAGCGCTGTCGGAAGCCGTCGAACCCGGCACACCGGGACCACGGGCGCGGCTGAAACTTGTGTCCCGGCTTCGTGACGCCGGGCTGCCGTGCGGGGTTATGGCCATGCCCATCCTGCCGTGGCTCTCGGACAGTGACGAAGCCCTGGATTCACTCTTCGCCTCCCTCGCTTCCGCCGGAGCCACCGGCGTAACGGCCGGTGCGCTGTATCTGAAGCCGGGCACCAGGGAATGGTTCATGAAGTGGATCGCCGCGAACCATCCCGGGCTCGCCGGCCGCTACCGGCGCCTGTACGGAACCGGTTCCTACGCTCCAAAGGAATACCGCACCTGGCTCGCCGGGAAAGTCCGCTACTTCAAGGCACGGCACGGCTTTTCCCATTCGTCCGGCTTCAGCCACCGGGACTTGGACGATCCCCGCGGCGAGGAAGCGGAGTACCCGGCAGGCATCATCCCGGCCATGGCATCGGAGGGGGCTCCCGGAACAACACCGTCGGGAAAGCCTGCTTCGCTGCCGCCAACCGCATCGAAGTCAGCATTGCGTCCCGCGGAATCCGGTGCGTTGCCCGGCACCTCAGGCCCGGCAGGACAGGAAACCCTCTTCTAGGAGCGCCCTTTTCCTGCTGGCAGGGCCAGCTCCGCCAGCAAGGCACGCACGATGGGAAAGTCGGCAGGAATCCACGGCAGGCCAAGAACCTCGTCGTGGTTGTCCAGGGACACCCACCGCAGCTCATCATGGTCTTCGAGGGGTTGGGGTTCACCGTGGACGATTTCCGCGAACCAGACCCGCATACTGGCCCGTTCGTTCAGCGGCCAGCCGTGGCGGGCTTCGGCCTGAAGCTCCCCGCCCAGGCGCGCCCCGATTCCCAGTTCCTCGGACAGCTCGCGGCAGAGCGCTGCCTCCGGCTCTTCGCCCGGTTCCACCTTGCCACCCGGGAACTCCCAGAACCCGGCCAGCTTCTCCGGCGCACTGCGGCGCGCCACGAGCAGCATGGAAGGTTCCTGGAGGCGGTCAACTACGGCTCCGCCCACCACCTGTATCAGTCCAGTCACCGCCCCATTCTATGGGGGACAATGGAAAGGCCCCTGGCACTCATTCCACGCCCGGGGAATACCTGTATGCCGCCGGGCGTTTTCCCGGGGGTCCAGGCCTCATCCCAGCCCCACTGCCGTGGCTGCAGCCCAACCTTGTATCTCCAGCACTTCGAAAAGCAGGCACATGAGCAGCGTCCTACAGTCGCCCACGGCAAAAAGCACCTCCTCCCCCAATATCGCGATGGCGATCCTCGCCCTGGCGATGGGAGGGGTGGGAATCGGCGTCACCGAGTTCACCATGATGGGCCTGCTCAAGGAGGTGGAACAGGGCCTGGGCATCAGCACGCCCGAAGCCGGGCACCTCATCT
The DNA here is from genome assembly GCF_059090465.1 of Arthrobacter sp. MDT2-3. Taxonomy (NCBI): domain Bacteria; kingdom Bacillati; phylum Actinomycetota; class Actinomycetes; order Micrococcales; family Micrococcaceae; genus Arthrobacter; species Arthrobacter sp. MDT2-3. The sequence continues at coordinate 25,450 of NZ_JBNHFS010000003.1, forward strand.
CCGCCTACGCGCTGGGAGTGGTGGTTGGCGCACCCCTGCTTGCCGCCGTCGGTGCAAAACTTCCCCGCAAAAACCTGGCACTCGGACTCATGCTCTTCTTTACCGTCGCCAACCTCACGTCCTTCCTGGCCCCGGATTACGGGACCATGCTGGTTTCGCGTTTCGCGGCCGGGCTGCCGCATGGCGCATTTTTTGGCGTTGCTGCCGTCATCGCCGCCTCGCTCGTGCCGCCCACCCGCCGCGGCTGGGCGATCTCCATGGTGATGGCGGGCCTGAGCATTTCCAACGTCGTTGGGGTTCCGGCGGCAACCTGGGTGGGGCAGACCTACGGCTGGCGGCTGCTGTTTATCCTCGTAGGCCTGCTCGGAGTGCTGACCCTGGTGCTGATCTGGCGCTTTGTTCCGTTCCATGAGGCCCATCCTGACGCCAGCATCCGCCGTGAACTGGGGGCTTTGAAGCGGCTCCAGGTGTGGCTTGCCATCATGATCGGCATCGTCGGCTTCGGCGGTTTCTTTGCCACCTACACGTACATCTCCCACACGATGACCCACGTGGCCGGACTCCCGTCGGCGCTGATTCCGCTGGTAGTGGCCCTTTACGGACTGGGCATGGTGGCCGGCAACGTCGTCGGCGGCAGGATCGCCGACAAATCCGTGATGGGTACGCTCTACAGCGTCCTGCCTGCCATCGCGGTGGCCCTGGTGGTCTACGCGATCGCTGCTGAGTGGCCCTGGTCAGCCCTGGTGATGGTCTTTGTGGTGGGCGCTGCGGGCTCCATGCTCGTACCGGCGCTGCAGACCCGCCTGCTGGACGCCTCCCCGGACGCACCATCGCTGGCGTCGTCCCTGAACCATGCCGCCCTGAACGTTGCCAACGCCCTCGGCGCTTTCCTGGGCGGGCTGGTCATCGCCTGGGGATGGGGCTACGTTGCCCCCGCACTGGTGGGCGCATGCCTTGCCGTCCTGGGCCTGGGCGTCGCCGTAATAAGCGGCCTGCTGGAACGCAAAAGGCCGCTGACCGCCTGATTCCATCCACCAGCACCAAACCCTAAGCATGCTGACAGTGTGCAGGCCCCTATGTTAGCTTGATGCTCATCGGGAGGGTTTATCCCGGTCACTATAAGGAGGAGACATGGGTTTTCTTGCTTGGATTATTCTCGGCCTCATTGTTGGCGCCATCGTTAAAGCCGTGATGCCCGGCAGGGTAGGCGGCGGTTGGGTCACCAGCCTCGTTCTTGGCGTGGTAGGGGCAATTGTGGGCGGCTGGATCGGCAGCCTGCTCTTCAACAGGGGCGATCTCGCCTTCTTCGATCTCGGCACGTGGATTCTCGCCATCGTAGGCGGCCTGGTGGTCGCCGGCATCTACGGTGCCATCACCGGGCGCGGCAAAACCTCACGCGCGCCCTGAGTTCCGGGTAAATAGCAAATTTCACACAAGCGAGGGCTCCGGGGAAACCGGGGCCCTCGCTGCGTGTGGGTACGTACGAAAAGCTACGCCGTCAGGGCGGCCGGCAGGTGCTGCGAACGCGCACTGGCGTAGAGGCAGACGGTGGCTGCAGTGCCCAGGTTGAGGCTTTCTGCAGCACCGTAGACAGGCACCGCCACACGGTGGTCCGCCAGGTCTAGCTCCTCTTGGGACAACCCCTGGGCCTCATTGCCGAACAGCCAGGCCGTGGGATTTTCCAGGTCGTACTCCGACGGGGCTCCGTCTCCGGTCAGCCGGCGCCTGGCGTTCTCGTCCTGCAGCGCATCGAGGTTGAGGGAACCGTAGCCGTCAGCAGCCAGGATACCAATTCCCCGCGCCCGGCACGCCGCTGCCAGTTCGTTGACGTCGGCTCCCAGCACCACCGGAAGGTGGAACAGGGATCCGGCCGTGGAGCGGACCGCCTTGGGGTTGTAGATGTCAACGCTGGAGCCGGTGAGAACCACCGCGTCTGCTCCCGCGGAATCCGCCGCGCGGAGGACGGTTCCGGCATTGCCCGGATCACGGACCTGGCACAGTACGGCAATCAGGCGCGGGCCGGCGTCGAGCACTTCTTCAAGGGCCACATCCAGGAAACGGCAGACGGCAATGATGCCCTGCGGGTTAACGGTGTCTGCCATGGCGGCCAGGACCTCGTCTGTGGCCAGCCGCGCGTTTGTGCCCTCAGAGAGCTCCTCGAACTCGGGAAACCGGTCCAGGCAGGCTTCGCTGGCGAACACCTCGGTGACCACCCCCGGGGCTCCCTCGGCGAGGCGCTGTTGGTGGAGCTTCAGCGCTTCGCGGACTGCCTGGGGCCCTTCGGCCAGGAACTGCCCGCGCTTTAAACGCGCCGGGCGCCCGGCAAGTTTTGCCACGTCCTTCACCCGATCTGCTCGGGGGTTGGAGAGTGGAAAATCCTGCGGGCGCCCGGTTTCGTTCATATAGGAAACTTTAGTGGCTAGGGCCACCAGTTCCTGAACTGCCCCTCGCATGAGGGAAGGCAGGTGCTACTGTGCAGCGACAACCTTCTTGGCGGAGGTGTCGGCCGGCAGCGAGTCCTTGGCCACCTGGACCAGCGCAGCGAAGGCGTTGGCGTCCGAGACGGCCAGCTCGGCCAGCATACGGCGGTCAACCTCAACCTCAGCGGCCTTCAAGCCCTGGATGAGGCGGTTGTAAGTGAGGCCATTGGCGCGGGAAGCAGCGTTGATACGCTGGATCCACAGGCGGCGGAAGTCGCCCTTCTTCTTCTTGCGGTCGCCGTAGCTGTAGACAAACGAGTGCAGCAGCTGCTCTTTTGCCTTGCGGTACAGGCGTGAACGCTGTCCACGGTAGCCCTTTGCGCGTTCAAGGATAACCCGGCGCTTCTTGTGGGCGTTGACCGCCCTCTTCACACGTGCCACGTGCGTACTCCTTCGAAAATTCTGCTCCCAAGCATCTACTGCCGGAATTCCCCGGCGGCCTGAGAAGGCTTTTTGGTAGGTGACTTACACCAGGTGGTGGTCCGTCAAAGAACTTGGAAACTAGATGCCGAGCATCTTCCGGATGACCTTGGCGTCGCCCTTGAAGACGATCTTGTCGCCGGCAAGGCGGCGGGTCAGCCTGGAGGACTTGTGCTCGAGGTAGTGGCGGCGGTTGGCCTGCTGGCGGCGCAGCTTGCCGCTGCCGGTCAGCTTGAAGCGCTTCTTAGCACCACTGTGGGTCTTCATCTTCGGCATGGGAACCGATCTCCTTACATGTCCGCAGGCTGGGCCTGCAGTTCTATCGCGCAGCTGCCCCTGGGGGCGGCGTACTGGTTGCTGACTGCCGAAGGGCGACCTCCGGCAGCTGTGGACTAAGTGGTCTTCTTGCCAGCCGGCTTGGGCACTGCCTTGGGGGCAGGGCGGGCGGCGGGCTTGGGTGCAGCGGGCCTGGCCACCGGCTTCGGCGGAGCAGGAACTGCTGCGGGCTTCGGCGCCGCAGCTGCCGGCTTGGCAGCTTCGGGCTTTTCAACAACGGGCTTGGGGGCCGGTGCAGCAGCCTTCGGTGCGGGGGCAGCGGCCTTCGGCGCGGGAGCCTTGGGGGCTTCCTTCCGGGGAGCCTCCTGCTTCGGAGCTTCCTTGACAGCCTCCTGCTGGGGAGCCTCCTGGACAGATTCCTCCGCAGGCGCGGCAGCAGCGGCAGGTTCGACGGCGGGAGCCGCCTCCTGCACGGGAGCTTCAGCGACTGCTTCCGGTTCCGTGGACACCGTGAATCCCTCGGGAAGCAGGTCCGCGAGGGACTGCGTCAAGGGTGCCTGGTCGCTGCCGGAAACGTCGACACGGCCGGTTGCTTTGGCTTCGTTCTGCGCTTTCGCTTCAGCCCGCTGCGTTGCGCGGCGTGCCTCAGCCTTGGCCTCAGCCTTGTTCTTCAACGGGCCAACCACCATGACCATGTTGCGGCCGTCGATCCGCGGGCTGGATTCAACCACGCCAACTTCAGCGACGTCGTCGGCAAAACGCTGCAACAGCCGGATGCCCATTTCCGGACGCTGCTGTTCGCGGCCGCGGAACTGGATCATTGCCTTGACCTTGTCCCCGGCGCCGAGGAAGCGCAGTGCATGCCCGCGCTTGGTCTCGTAGTCGTGGGTGTCAATCTTCAGGCGGAAACGGATTTCCTTCAGAACCGTGTTCGTCTGGTTCTTCCGTGCTTCACGTGCCTTGACCGCGGCCTCGTACTTGTACTTGCCGAAGTCCATCAGCTTGCACACCGGAGGCTTAGCCTGAGGTGCAACTTCAACGAGATCAAGGTCGGACTCGGCGGCCAGACGCAGGGCATCCTCAATACGGACGATTCCTACCTGTTCACCTGCAGGGCCGACCAGCCGCACCTCGGGGACGCGGATACGCTCATTGATTCTTGGCTCGCTAATGTTAAAGCTCCTGTGTTGTTGTGGGATCCCGGCAAATAGAGAAGGCCCCCAATTGCCGGAGCAATCGAAGGCCTCGAGGATTGGCTGTGCGCGTCCCGCTCAAGGGACTGCACGGATGGTTCCGGCATATGCCGGTTCCGCTGCCAACCAGTACCCGGCAACCTTGCGTTCCATGGATCCTGCGGAACAGCGGCTGACGCGGGTGGGAGAGAACTCCGCTTGCAAACTGCATGCCATCTTACAGAAAAAATTCCCGTCAACGCAGTGAAGCGCCGGTGGGAACCTTGATCGTTTGGAACAATCTCTGAAATAACGACATCCAGTCGGTCTGTGTCAAGCTTACCAGTATGAGCACCCCAGACAGTAATTCATACGTTTTCGAGCCTGCGGACGCCGGTTCCGACGTCTCCCAGCAGATTCGCGACATTTCGGAAGTGCCGGCCATCGAGGTCATCACCACCGCAGCCGTTCACCTGATGAGTGCCGCCGCGGTCAAGCTTGGCCTTGCTGCGGAAGACAATGCCGAGGAGCTGAAGGACCTGGACGAGGCCCGGAAACTGATCACGGCCCTGGCCGGTTTGGTGACCGCGGCCGCCCCCGAGATCGGTTCCCAGCATGCAGGCCCGTTGCGCGACGGCCTGCGTTCGCTTCAGCTGGCCTTCCGCGAGGAGTCGCTGATCCCCGACGCTCCGGGCAAGGGCCCGGGCGAGAAGTACACCGGCGCGGTCAACTGACGCCGTAACGCACTACTGAGCAGTTCACGACGGCGGGCCTTCCCTTCCGAGGGGAGGCCCGCCGTCGTGCGTTGACCCTTGGAGTTTTTGTCCAGCTATGCAGGCTTAGACGTATCTCAAGTCCGCATACCTGGACAAAAACTCTGTGCCTTAGGCTGTGATTTTGCTTCTGCGGCGCCGCTGGAGCACCAGTCCGATGAGGCACAGCACCACGCCAGCCGCTCCCACCGAGACAAAGCCCCCGGACGGCCCGATCCGGTCGATGAAGATGCCAGCCAGGGGCGCGCCGAGCGCAACTCCCGCGGTGAGGGCGGAGCCGTACCAGCCCATCGCCTCGCCGCGCCTCGCCTCATCCACCAGGTCCGCCACCTTCTCAGAGGCTGACGAGAGTACCGGGGCGCACAGGAGCCCGGGAAGGATGGCAACCAGGGCCAGCGTCCAGGTGTCATGGGCGAACCCCATGGGGATGGTCAGGGCTGCCATGCCGAGGAGCAGGACAATGGGCGATACGGGCCGGTGCATGGCACCGTAAATGAGCCCGCCCACGACGGAAGCTGCGCACCAGAACAGGAAAACGATGCCGATCTCGGCCTGGTGGCCGCCGGTTTCCAGCGCTGCCACAATCCCCACATCCGTGCCGCTGAGGACCATTCCCGCGCCGGCGGCAACGGCGAAGAGTGCGGCCACGGTGGCGGTGAACCAGGTGAAGCTGCCCGCAACCTTCTCCTTCAGCCCGGCGCTGCGGGCATGGTGGGCCGCAGCCGGGGCCAGGTCCGCGGCGGCTTCCTGCAGGTGGGCCGGGGCTGTGGAGACCACGGCGGCCTCGGCCGCACGCTGCTGGTCCGCCTCACAGTCGTCGCCGGAAGCAGCACTTCGTGTTGGCGGATTGAACCACATCAGGAACAGGCCGGCCAGCGACGTGCAGACGCCCACGATGGTCAGGCCCGCCACGCTGAAGCCGCTGGTGGCGACGATGGCGCCCGCGGCCGGACCGATCATAAAGACGACTTCGGTGGTGATCGCGTCCAGCGCGAAAGCGGTCCGGCGCTGTTCGCCGTCGGCCAGGACGCCGAGGGACTGGCGTACCACGCTGAAGATAGGCAGCGTGAGCAACCCGCCCACAAACACCAGGGGAAGGAGCCACTGGTAGGAGACGTGCGGCACTATGGACCAGATGACGGTCTCGGACACGACAGAGGGAATCAAGGCCTTGCGCAGCCCTACGGTGTCCACCCGCCGCCCCCGCCAGGGAGCACCAAGGGCGATACCAATGGTCATCACGGCAGCGGCCGCACCCGCAGCCGCATACCCCTGGCCCAGGGTGAGGACGATGTGCAGGGTCAGCAGCACTCCGGCCGCCGAGTGCGGAATACGGGCGATCATGCCGACCAGAAGCAACCGCCTGATGGGCTGGACGGCCAGCAACTCCCGGTAGAGAGCGAAATTCACGAAAGAATCCTTCGGTCTGCCGCAGCCGGCCGGGGATCCCCTCCTGGCAGCAGCTAGTGGACAGCGCGCCGCAGTTTAATTTCCATGGAGTCGACCCGCTCACCAAACAATACATTCCGGGACCACTCAGCCTGCAGTCCGGCAACCAGCTGCTGCACCCCGGCGGCGTCCAGGCCGTCTGCCAGATACAGCACCACCTGCAGCTCGGGACCGGCGCCGCCACCGGCAAGGACGGATCCGTCGGCGGTTTGGGTGGCCACTCCCCTGCCCGGGAGAAGCTCCAGGCCGCGTACCGCGGGGAAGCCTGCCGCGGCCCGGCGCATCTCGCCGGCCAGGACGCCATCGGTGTAGGAGGGGATCCAGTCGTGCTGCTGGGCCAGGGCCCACATGGCTGGCCTCCGGACCACAAACGTTACCGTCGCGCCCGGGTCCAGGACCAGCAGCTCGGCACCCTCGGACACCGCGGAAAGTGCAGCCCTGGCTGCGTAGACGGCGACGGGCCTGGCTGCGGGGTGCCAGGCTGCCAAAGCCTCGGCAGACGTGAAGGCAGGCATGGCGGTCCTGCCATCGGCGGCCTTGAGGGTGACCAGGGCCATGTCGGCCTGTTTGTCGGCCTGAAGGCCATCCTGGCCTTCGGCTTCTTCAGCGAGCTGGGCAACGATCGGAATAAAGACGCGGGCGGTGGCCAGCGAGGCGACCACGGCAGCCTCGTCCCCCCGTCCTGCCTGCAGGGCTGCGACGGCGGTGAGATAGCCGGCGTCGGCCGTTCCGTCGTCGTCCTCGAAGTTATGGATCCTGGCGTCGTCACCGGCGAGGCTCCGCCCCGCCCAGGGCTGCCCGGCAGAGTCGGCGGCGCCACCGGCCCCAGCCAATGCGGCGGCGATGTGGCCGGGAAGGTGGCGCTGGGGTGGGGTGCCGGGTTCGTTGCTGGCCATGGCGTCTTGTTCGTGGTCTGCCGACTGCCTAGCGGCGTCCGGCGACGTCCAAGGCCTCGGGCAGCGTAAAAGCCCCTGCGTACAGGGCCTTGCCCACGATGGCACCTTCGACACCCAAGGGCACCAGGGAACGCAGTACCTTGAGGTCATCCAGGCTCGAGATACCGCCGGATGCGACCACGGGCTTGCCGGTCTTTTCGACCATTTGGCGGAGCAACTCCACGTTCGGCCCCTGCAGGGTACCGTCCTTGGTCACGTCGGTGACCACATACCGCGAGCACCCTGCTTCTTCGAGCCGGCCCAAAACCTCCCAGAGATCCCCGCCTTCCTTGGTCCAGCCGCGGCCCGCCAGCGTGGTTCCGCGGACGTCGAGCCCGACGGCGATCTGGTCACCGAAGCGTTCGATGGCCCGGCGGGTCCATTCCGGGTTCTCCAGCGCTGCCGTGCCAAGGTTCACGCGCGCAACGCCCAGGTCCAGCGCCGCCTCAAGCGTGGCGTCGTCCCGGAGGCCGCCGGAGAGTTCAACCTTGATGTCCAGCCGGCCGACAACTTCCCGGAGGAGCTCTGCGTTGGAGCCACGGCCAAAGGCCGCATCCAGGTCCACCAGGTGGACCCACTCCGCACCCTGCTGCTGCCAGTTCAGGGCCGCTTCCAGCGGGGTCCCGTAGCTGGTTTCGCTGCCCGCCTCACCCTGGACCAGCCGGACGGCCTGGCCGTTGACCACGTCGACGGCGGGAAGCAGTTCAAGTACCGGCAGGTCGGTAGCGGAGTTCATCGTAATCCTCAGTGTTAGGGGGCAGGAGGTGCGGCGGACAGCCCGCCGGCCGTTGGTTGAGCAGCAGCTAGTTGGCGGGCAGCGTCAGCAGGTAAGCGGCGAGCAGCGCCATGCCCGCCAGGACGTAGAACGAGACCTGCGTCCAGAGCGGCTTATGCTGCTGCCGGAAGGACAGGGCACCGCCGATCAGCAGGCCGGCGAGGCCCATCAGGATAACGGACCACATTCAGGAATCGCTGTTTTCAGGCGTTTCGCCGGTTTCGCCCGGTTTACCTGCCACGGAAGGTTTGCGGAGAGCTTCCACCCAGTTGCGCAGGAGCCGGGCGCCGGCGTCGCCGGACTTTTCCGGGTGGAACTGTGTGGCGCACAACGGGCCGTTTTCGACGGCGGCGATGAAGGGGGCACCGTGCTCGGACCAGGTGACGAGGGGCGCCGCCATCCGCGGCTGGACAACGTCGAAACTCCACTCCTGCACGCCGTAGGAGTGCACAAAGTAGAACCGCTCGCCTTCGACGCCGGCGAAGAGCTTTGACCCTTCGGGCACCTTCACTGTGTTCCAGCCCATGTGCGGAACGACTTCCGCCGGCAGGAGTTCCACCTTGCCGGGCCACTCACCGATGCCTTCAGCTTCCGTACCGTGTTCCACGCCGGCCTCGAAGAGCACCTGAAGGCCCACGCAAATACCTAGGACGGGGCGGCCGCCGGCGACGCGCCGGCCGATGAGGCGGATGCCGTCCACGGCCTTGAGCTCGCGCATAACGGTTTCAAAGGCGCCGACGCCGGGAACCACCAGGCCATCGGCGTTCAGAACGTCCTCAGGCTTGGAGCTGAGGATCACCTCTGCCCCGGCGCGTTCGAGGGCGCGGACTGCCGAGCGGACGTTCCCGGAGCCATAGTCGAGCACGGTTACCGTGGGTTTGCCCTCGGGCGAGGGCAGCTTCTGTGCCGCTGAGGGATCGATGATGGCGCCGTCCCGCAGCACCTGGCCGCTCACAGTGCGCCCTTGGTGGAGGGGATGCCTTCAACACGCGGATCGGATTCCACAGCGGCGCGAAGGGCACGGGCGAAGGCTTTGAACTGGGCCTCAACGATGTGGTGCGGGTCGCGCCCGGCGATGACGTTCATGTGGAGGCAGATCCCTGCGTGCAGGGTGATCGCTTCAAAGACGTGGCGGGTGAGCGAGCCGGTGAAGTGTCCACCGATCAGGTGGTATTCCTGGCCTGCGGGCTCACCGCCGTGGACGAGGTAGGGACGGCCGGACACGTCAACGACGGCGTGGGCCAGTGCCTCGTCCAGTGGAACGGTGGCCTCACCGAAGCGGCGGATCCCGGCCTTGTTTCCCAGGGCGGTGCGGAGCACCTCGCCGAAGGTGATGGCAACGTCTTCCACGGTGTGGTGGACATCGATGTGGATATCTCCGGTGGCTTTTACTGTCAGGTCGATCAGCGAGTGCTTGCAGAGCGCTGTCAGCATGTGGTCGTAAAAGGGCACCGAGGTGTCGATGTCCGAAATGCCGGTACCGTCAAGGTTGATCTCCACGAGCACGGAGGATTCACTCGTGGCACGCTCCATGCGCGCGGTCCGGGCCACGGCCGCATTGGATCCGGTGGAACTCATGGTCAGGTGTCCTTTGGGGAGAAGGAGTGGTTCAGGGCGTCCAGCGCCGGTACTTCAAGTCTAGGCATGAAGCGTGCGCTGGCCGGCAAGGATGCTTTCCAGGGAGGTGAGGAACGCTGTGGTTTCCGTCTCAGTGCCTGCGGTCACCCGAAGGTGGCCTGGAATCCCGACGTCACGGATCAGGACACCGGCGTCGAGCAGCTCCTGCCATACCTCGTGGGGGTTCTCCAGGCCGCCAAAGAACACAAAGTTGGAATCGGAAGCAGCGGGCTTGAGGCCCATCCGGATCAGTTCAGCCACGATCCGGTCGCGCTGCTTCTTGATGTCTTCAACATCGGCCAGCAGCGCCTCACGGTGCTGGAGTGCTGCGAGGGCAGTCGCCTGGGTTACGGCGGAGAGGTGGTACGGCAGGCGCACCAGACGCAGTGCATCCGTGACCTCCGGAGCGGCCGCCATGTAACCCAACCGAGCTCCGGCCAGCGCAAAGGCCTTGCTCATGGTCCGTGAGACGATCAGCCGCTCCCTTCCCGGCAGGAGGGTCAGGGCGCTGGGCGTACCGTCGTGTGCGAACTCGTGGTAGGCCTCATCAACAATGACGATGGTCTGGCTTGCTTCGCCGGCCTCATACACTGCCTCCACCACGTCGAGCCCCAGGCCGGTTCCGGTGGGGTTGTTCGGCGAGCAGAGAAACACAATGTTGGGTTGCAGCTCCTTCACTTGGAGCGCCGCGGACTCTGCGCTGAGGCCGTAGCCGTCAGCCCGTTCGCCCACGATGTATTCGGTGTCCGTGCCGCTGGCCAGCAGGGGGTACATGGAGTACGTGGGCGGGAAGCCCAGCGCCGTGCGGCCGGGGCCGCCGAATGCCTGGAGAATCTGCTGGAGGACTTCGTTGGAGCCGTTGGCCGCCCAAACATTCGACTCATCCAGCCCGTGGCCCAGATATTCCGCCAGGGCCTTCCGCAACTCACTGAACTCCCTGTCCGGGTAGCGGTTGAGTCCGGCGGCAGCCTCTGTTACTGCTGCGCTGATGGCCGCACGAACGTCCTGCGGCACACCGTGGGTGTTCTCGTTGACGTTGAGGAGGATGGGGACATCCAGCTGGGGCGCGCCGTAGGGAGTAAGCCCACGGAGGTTGCTGCGGAGGGGTAGCCGGTTGAGGCGCTCTAGCTGGTCATTCACCTGAACAGTTTAGTGCCAGCGCCGGGCCCCGGAAAATGTGACGGGCTCCTGTTCGCGCTCAGCGTGCCGCTGCCGCGAAGCCTTTGCAGGGGCTTTCCCGCTGCTACTCCTGCCCGCTTTCCGGGCGACGCTTCCAGTCCCAGGGCGGCGTCTCCAGGCTTCGTGCGGCTACCGGGTGGGGACGAACAGCTGCTGCCCCGGGAGGACCGCGCCGGCAGTCAGATTGTTGAGCTGCACAATGTCTGCCACAACGTCCCGCGCGTCCCGCTCCGGTGCAACGCTTCCTGCAATGGCCCACAGGGACTCACCCGGCTGCACGGTGACGGTGACGGTTGGTGTCACAGCCAGGTCCGCCGGCGAGTCCGAGGCCTTGGCGGGCGAGTTGAAGAAGCCCGCCAGGGAGAGCAGCAAGGCGGCAAGCAGCACCAGGGGGATGCCGATCAGGACGATCTTTCCGCGCCGCGTCAGACGCAGGGGCGGAAGCGGTGCAGGAGGACGAGCAGCCTGCGGCTTGTCCCGCCCGGACATGAGGTGATGCACCGAAATTGAATCCTGCGAAGCAGATGTAGCTGACATGAATAGCCCTCCTGGACCTTTACTGTGCTGCCCGACGTTCCGCTCCGGACCCGCGCTACCCGAGACCCGCTGGTCTGGGTCTTCGAATGGCTACGCTCCGAATAGAACACATATTCGAACTTTGCTTCTCCTGTTTTAGCACCTATCAACGAATAATGTCGAGACTCGCTAGAACAAATGTTTGAAAAAGCAATGTGGCTGGCCTAGCTTTGAAGACAGGAACTACCACCTCGACAGTTGATCAGCAGGGTCTGACAATGACGGCGTGAACTTCAGGTCCGGGCCAAGAAGAGCCCGGGGCAACCGAAAGGCATTGGCGAATATGGCAGCAGCAGCCGCCGGGGGCAGGGCAACCTCCCAACCGAAGAAGACCGCCAAAGGCCTGACGCCGCGGCAGAAGAAAATCCTCGAGACCATCCAGCGCTCAGTGAATGACAACGGTTATCCGCCGTCAATGCGCGAAATCGGGGACACGGTAGGCCTCGCGAGCCTCTCCAGTGTCACGCACCAGCTTTCGCAGCTGGAGAAGCTGGGCTACCTCCGGCGTGACCCGAAGCGGCCGCGCGCCATGGAGGTGCTGATGCCACTCACCTTGGACGGGGGTTCGCCCAAGCAGACAGCCGAGCCGGCTGCGCTCCTGCCTGCCGGCACCGGCAGCGTCACCGCGCTTCCCACCGCCATGGACACTGCCATGGTTCCCCTCGTAGGCCGGATCGCTGCCGGTGGTCCAATCCTGGCGGACCAGGTGGTGGAGGACGTCCTGGCGCTCCCCCGCCAGCTGGTGGGCCAGGGGGAACTCTTTATGCTCAAGGTTGCCGGCGATTCCATGGTGGACGCCGCCATCTGCGACGGTGACTGGGTGGTGGTCCGCCGCCAGGCGGACGCAGCCAACGGAGACATCGTCGCAGCACTGCTGGACGACGAGGCCACGGTGAAAACCTTCCGCCAGCGCGACGGCCACACCTGGCTGCTGCCGCAGAACACGCAGTACGAACCCATCCTGGGCGACCATGCCACCATCATGGGCAAGGTTGTTTCGGTGCTGCGCTCCCTCTAGCCTTTCAGGCGTTCTCCCCCGCCAGCCGTTCCAGCGCCGCAATGGCTGTCTTCCTGTCCGTTGTGGACCAGAACGGCGGCAGGGCACCCCGGAGGAAGCCTGCGTACCGTTCGGTGGCCAGCCTGGAGTCCAGCACCGCCACCACACCCTTGTCCCCCGTTGACCGGATGAGCCGTCCCGCTCCCTGAGCGAGCCGGATAGCGGCGTGGGTGGCAGAAACGGACATAAAGCCGTTGCCTCCGGCCTGCGCCACCGCCCGGGACCGCGCCGTCATCAGCGGATCGTCGGGCCGGGGAAAGGGAATCCGGTCGATGACCACGAGGCGGCATGACCCGCCCGGAACGTCAACGCCCTGCCAAAGGGACATGGTGCCGAACAGGCAGGTATCGGGTTCGTCGGCAAACTGTTTCACCAGTGCCGTCATGGTGGAGTCACCTTGGCACAGGATGGTCATGTCCAGCTTTGGCCGGAGCGCGTCGGCCGCTTCTTCTGCCGCCCGCCGGGACGAAAACAGGCAGAGCGCACCACCATTGGAAGCCCGGATCAGGGCCTCCAGTTCTTCCAGTGCTTCAGGGGACGCCCCCCGGCCAGGCTTGGGCAGGTGCCCGGCCACGTACAGGATTCCCTGCTTCGGGTAGTCAAAGGGCGAGCCAACGTCAACGCCGGTCCAGCTCGGCGCACCCTCGCCCACCAGCCCCAGGCCACCAGCTGCGGGCTCAAACGCGGATCCGATGGCCAGGGTTGCGGAGGTGAGGACAACTGTGTGCCCCGCGAACAACCCCTCCCGCAGTCGTCCGGCGACGGATAGCGGGGCAATATTGATCAGCGCGGGTGCAGTCTCGTCCGGTTGGGAATATCCCTGCTGGGGGTCGAAGGAGCTGGCGCGGGAAAACCACACCACTTCCCGGTTCTCCCGCGCGGCAAGGAGCCGTTCGCAGAGTTCCAGGATGAGCATCAGCCGGGAGCGCGCGAGCTGCCGCCCGCCGTCGGCCGTTGTACTGCTGTCCCCCTTGGAGTCGGACAAGGCAGCACGGCAGGCCTCGCGCAGCTGGTCCACGCAGTCCAGCTGCTCATCGTTCAGTCCGTTGGGGAGCAACCCGTTGGGAACTCCCGCCAGGGCAACTTCAAGGTTCGCGGCAGCGGCGTTGAGCGCATCGACCGTGATGGCAGTGTGCTTTCGGGCGCCGGCGGCAGCTGCGTGGACCATGGCCACCGACAGCTGCCCCGAGACGGCGCCCGTGACCCTGTCCTGGAGTTCGTGGGCCTCATCAACCACAACGACGTCGTATTCGGGAAGCACCGCCAGCCCTTCAAAAGCGCTGACGGCGAGCATGGCATGGTTGGTGACCACAACGTCGGCGTCGGCGGCGTCCTGCCGTGCGAGCTCACTGAAGCACTCCGCGGCCATGGGGCACTTCTGCGCACCCAGGCATTCCATCGACGTGACGGAGACCTGCCGCCATGCACGGTCGGTGACGCCGGGCAGGAGCTCATCGCGGTCACCGGTGGTGGTTTTCTCCGCCCACTCCCGCAGGCGCACCACTTCCTTGCCCAGCTGTGAAGCAGGACCGCCCACCGCCGCAGCAAAGTGCGGGACGCTGGTGTCCTCCCCCAGGGAAAACAACTGGCCCTCCGCCGGCTCCTCGGAGGGAAACCCGCCTTCGAGCTTGTGCAGGCAGACGTAATTGGACCGGCCTTTGACCAAGGCCACTTTTACCGGGCGCTCCAGGGCCGGGGTGATGGTTTTCAGGAGCCGCGGAATGTCCCTGCCCACAATCTGTGTCTGCAGGGCAAGCGTTGCGGTGGACACCAGGGCAGGCTTGTCGCTCTCCAGGGCGTGGGCAATCAGCGGTATCAGGTACGCCAGCGACTTGCCCGTACCCGTTCCGGCCTGAACGAGCAGGTGGTCGCCGGTTTCAATCGCCCGGGCCACCTGCCGGGCCATCTCGTGCTGTCCACTGCGGCTTTGCCCGCCCATGCCGGCAACGGCGCGGTCGAGCAGCTCGATCACGAACTGCTCGCCGGCCTTGCCTGTGGCTTCGTCAGCCACCAGGTCAGTCATTGCTGACGAATGATTCCAGTTCAGCCGCGAGGCCTTCCCGGACTTTAACAACTGCCCGGGTACCGGCTTCATCGTGGTCGACGCTGATGATCTCGGCGTCGGACTCATGCAGCTTGCTGACCAGGTCCCCACGGTCGTACGGAATGAGCAGCTCAAGCTTGACCGACGGCCGCGGAATGGCCTCGCTGATCGCCTTCAGCAGCTCGGGGATGCCCTCCCCCGTGCGGGCCGACACCACAACGTGGCGCGGTTCGCGCTGCTTCAGCCGTTCAACCACAAAGGGATCGGCGGCGTCGGCCTTGTTGAGGACGATGATCTCCGGAACCTTGCGGGCGTCCACTTCGCTGAAGACCTTTCGGACTGCAGCAATCTGGCCCTCCGGGTCCGGGTGCGAGACATCCACGACGTGAAGGATCAGGTCCGAGTCCGCAACCTCCTCGAGGGTAGAGCGGAAGGCCTCCACCAGCTGGGTGGGCAGCGAACGGACAAAACCGACAGTATCGGCCAGCGTGTAACCGAGGCCGTCAGCGGTTTCCGCCTTGCGTACCGTGGGATCAAGGGTGGCGAACAGGGCGTTCTCCACGAGCACTCCGGCGTCGGTCAAGCGGTTCAACAGCGAGGACTTCCCGGCGTTGGTGTACCCGGCGATTGCCACGGAGGGCACCTCATTACGACGGCGGTTGGCGCGTTTCGTCTCCCGGGCAGGCTTCATCGCGGCGATCTCGCGCCGCAGCTTGGCCATGCGGGTACGGATCCTTCGGCGGTCCAGTTCGATCTTCGTCTCACCGGGACCACGTGAACCCATGCCGGCCGCTGCGCCACCCACCTGGCCACCGGCCTGGCGGGACATCGATTCGCCCCAGCCGCGGAGGCGCGGAAGGAGGTACTCGAGCTGCGCGAGCTCCACCTGCGCCTTGCCTTCCCGGCTCTTGGCATGCTGGGCGAAGATGTCCAGGATCAGGCCTGTCCGGTCAATGACCTTAACCTTGACGATGTCTTCAAGGCCACGGCGCTGGGACGGTGCCAGCTCGGCGTCGACCACGACGGTATCGGCACCGGTGGACATCACGATGTCCTTCAGTTCCTGCGCCTTGCCTGAACCCAGGAACGTGCCGGGGTCCGGCTTGTCACGGCGCTGCACGAGTCCGTCGAGCACCTCCGAACCGGCTGTTTCGGCGAGGGCGGCGAGCTCACGCAGCGAGTTTTCCGCGTCCGCGAGGGTTCCCTCCGACCAGATGCCGGCGAGCACCACGCGTTCCAGGCGAAGCTGGCGGTACTCGACTTCGGTAACGTCTTCCAGTTCCGTGGAAAGGCCTGCCGTGCGGCGCAGGGCGCGGCGTTCCTCGAGGTCCTGCTGGTCGCCGTCGAATGTTGAATGTTCTTCATCCAGCCGGGATATGGCCTGGGCCTTGCCCAGCACACCCTTTCCGTCGCCGCGGCTGGTATCGCCTGCCGTGCTGACGCTCTTGGCCGGTACGTCCTTGGAGAGAATCCGGTCGATCACGGCCTGGATTTCCTCAGGACTCATGTCCTGGGCGGCTGGATCGGATCCGGTGTTGGGCTGGCTGGTCATGGTCTCCTTTGAAGATTCGGCAGTTCCAGAATAGTGCCGATTGCTGCTGGTTGGGGAAGTATTCGCGCTGGGCTGACGGCCTGCGGTCATGCAGTTCTCCTGTTTGGTTCGCCGGGCCGGCAAAGCGGCTGGCGGTGGCGGCCACATCGCGTGGAGGTGGCGGAAGGGGGAAGAAGCCGGAGAATCGGCGAAAGAGACAGCGGGAGGCTGACTTTCGAGTATTGTCCGGCGGCCGGAGGAAGCGCAGCTGCGCGGGTCCGGTGCACTGAGCGGAAGGCATGAATACCTGCGTCGCTGTGGGACATGGCTACGGTACGGGCAGGACCCGTGCCGGCTACTCGAAGATCAGGAACATGGGTTCAACATTAGCAGAGGGGCAAAGAACAGGGTTTCACTTTACGCTGCAAGGGGAACTACTCTGGCGAGTTATGGAGTCCGCACACTATTTCAGCGCATCCCCCGCCGGCCCGTTCACGCGGAAGCCGCTCACGGTTGAACTCGCAGGGGAAACGCGCAGGCTGCAGACCTCCACCGGCATCTTCAGCCCGGACGGGATCGACAAGGGAACCGCCGTGCTCCTTGCCGAGGTGCCCGCGCCCTCGCCTACCGGAAACTTGCTGGACATCGGGTGCGGCTGGGGTCCGATTGCGCTCACGATGGCGCTGCGCGCCCCGCATTCGAAGGTTTACGCAGTAGACGTCAATGAACGGTGCATCACGCTCACCAACGAGAACGCTGCTGCGCTGGGGCTGTCCAACGTGATGGCCAGCACGCCTGACGCTGTGGATCCGGAGGTGCGTTTCGACACCATCTGGTCGAATCCGCCCATCCGGATCGGCAAGGACGAACTGCATTCGCTCCTGAGGCTGTGGCTGCCGCGCCTGGCGCCTGGCGGAACCGCCTGGCTGGTGGTGCAGAAGAACCTGGGGTCGGACTCGCTTCAGCGCTGGCTGTCGGCGGAACTGGATGAGTCCTTCAGTGTGAGCCGGGAATCAACCTCGAAGTCCTTCCGCATCCTGAAGGTCAGGAAAGCGTCCCTGTTGCCACAATAACGGCCGGACCGCTGAGCTCCACGTGTTCGTGGCCGCCGGGGCCAGCGAAAAATTTCACGCCCACCACGCCTCCCGGGACGTGCACCTGCCAGCTGTCCGGCGCTTCCGCTCCTGCCCAGTGCCTGGTGGCCACGGCTGCGGCGCAGGCTCCCGTTCCGCAGGACTGGGTCTCGCCTACTCCGCGTTCGTGCACCCGCATGGTGACCGACCCCACGCCGTCGTGTACCAGGGGTTCGGACGGAACCACGAACTCCACGTTGGTGCCGTTGGCCGGCACCGGGTCCACGACGGGTGCGGTGA
Source organism: Arthrobacter sp. MDT2-3 (assembly GCF_059090465.1). Taxonomy (NCBI): domain Bacteria; kingdom Bacillati; phylum Actinomycetota; class Actinomycetes; order Micrococcales; family Micrococcaceae; genus Arthrobacter; species Arthrobacter sp. MDT2-3. The sequence continues at coordinate 43,107 of NZ_JBNHFS010000003.1, forward strand.
AGAGGCGGGTCCCTGCAAGTTCGGAGAGCTCGGCGAGGGCCACCACGGTGTGGGGGTTGCCCATGCTGACGGACAAAGCGGGACGGGGAACTTCCAGTCCGTCAGCTGTGACCAGTGAATCCATTGCCTTGGCGGTGGCCTCGCCGGGGAAAATGAACTCCCAGGGGCCCATGTCGACGGCGTAATCCTCACCGGTCCGGACGACGGTCTTGGCTCCGGCGCGGGTGCCGATGGTAAGCGCACCGCCGTCGGGCAGGTGCACCAGGCCCTCTGTGCGGAGGAAGTGGACGAAGACGCGGACGCCGTTGCCGCACATCTCGGACAGTGAGCCGTCGCCGTTGCGGTAATCCATGAACCATTCAGCGCCGGGGGTTGCGGCCAGCAGTTCGCGGCCCTCGGGCAGGAAGCGGGACGGGACCGCGCGGATGAGCCCGTCACCACCAATGCCGCGGTGGCGGTCACACAGGGCTGCTACCTGTTCTGCCCCTAGGGTGTGTACTCCCTCCGGGTCGGCAACCAGGACAAAGTCGTTGCCGGTGCCGTGCCCCTTCGAGAAGCGGAGCCCACCCAACGTGCGGAAGGCGTGCTCTGTTGTCTCGGCAAGGGTTGCGTCCATGGTGTCAAGGTTACCGGTCGGGCGGAGCGTGCCCGAAACCAGAAGTTTGACCGGATACAGCGGCCTCCGGCCGCCGGACCTCCCTTCGACCAAAAACTCCCGGGTCCGCTGCAGAGGTATCCGGTTCAGCTGCAGAGAGCGGCCGCGTGGGCCACCAGCTGCGAATCTTGCCAGTCCAGCCACTGGATCCGAGGATCGGCACGGAACCACGTGAGCTGCCGCCGGGCGAACTGCCGGGTTGCCACGATGGTCTCCTCGGCCGCCTCGGGAACTGTTGCTGCCCCGTCGAGTACCCGCAGGAACTGCGAGTAGCCCAGGGCGCGGGGGGCTGTTTTGCCCTGCCGCAGCCCCTGCGTTTCCAGCCGCTCCACCTCGGCGAGCAGGCCGCCGTCCACCATCCGGTGCACCCTGCTGGCCAGGCGGTCGCGGAGCTCGTCCCGGTCAACGGTGAGGCCGATCTGTACTGCGGGCTGGTGGTACTCGCGCTGCGGCATAAAGGAGCTGAACGGCCGTCCGGTGAGCTGATGGACCTCCAGTGCACGGATGATCCGCCGATCGTCGGAAAGCCTGCCGGCGGATACCGGGTCAACGGCCTGGAGCCGGGCCAGCAGTGCATCAGTGCCGTGAGCCGCCAGCTCTTCCTCAAGCTGACGGCGCAGGCGCGGGTCGGTCCCGGGGAATTCAAGGACATCAAGGGCGGCCCGCACATACAGTCCTGAGCCGCCGGCGAGGATGGCCCGCTTCCCGCGTGCGTGGATGTCCGTGATGATGGCGCGCGCCTGCTGCTGGAACTGGGAAACGCTGGCTTCCTCAGTGACGTCCAGGATGTCCAGGAGGTGGTGCGGCACGCCCCTGCGTTCAGCCATCGTGATTTTTGCGGTACCGATGTCCATGCCCCGGTAGAACTGCATGGCGTCGGCGTTAATGACTTCGCCGTCCAGCTCAAGGGCGAGGCCTACGGCCAGGTCGGATTTGCCGGAACCGGTGGGACCGACGACGGCGATAACCGGCGGGGAGCCCACGCTTCAGCGGCTGCGGACAGGCAGGGCAGGCATCCCGAGGGAAACCCCGCTCCGGCCCTTGGCGGCACCTGGCGCGGGTGCTCCGCAGGAGTCTGCCTGGGACCTGTCCCAGGCGTCGCCGGCGCGGGACCTGCGCAGGCTGTAGTCCTCAAGGGTGGGGTCCGCCACGAGGTGGAAGGAAGCGGCCTCGGTGATGGTGACAGTCACGAGATCACCGGGGCGTGGCGCCGGTGCTCCCTCCGGTACGGAGAAATGCACCAGCCGCTGGTCCTGGGAGCGCCCGGACAGCCGGTGCGTCTCTCCGGCTTTGCGGCCTGACTGCGCGGTCACCATGACCTCTACCCGGCGGCCCAGCTGTTTTCGGTTCTCCTCCGCGGCAATCCGGTCCTGCAGCGCGGTGAGGCGTTCGAAGCGCTCCTGCACTACGGCCTTCGGCAGCTGGTCCGGCAGGTCCGCTGCCGGCGTGCCGGGGCGCTTGGAGTACTGGAAGGTGAAGGCGGTGGCGAAGCGTGACTGCTCCACCACATCCAGGGTTGCCTGGAAGTCTTCTTCGGTTTCGCCGGGGAAGCCCACGATGATGTCAGTGGAGATGGCGGCGTGGGGAATCTTTTCCCGGACCTTTTCGAGGATGCCGAGGAACTTGGTGGACCGGTAGGACCGCCTCATGTCCCGCAGGACCTTGTCCGACCCGGACTGCAGCGGCATATGAAGCTGCGGCATGACGTTGGGCGTTTCGGCCATGGCATCGATGACGTCGTCAGTGAATGCGGCAGGGTGCGGGCTGGTGAACCGGACCCGTTCCAGGCCCTCGATCTCCCCACAGGCCCGCAGGAGTTTTGAAAAGGCCTGGCGGTCGCCGAACTCCACGCCATAGGAATTGACGTTCTGGCCCAGGAGGGTCACTTCAATGGCGCCGTCATCCACCAGGGCCTGGATCTCCGCGAGGATGTCCCCGGGCCTGCGGTCCTTCTCTTTGCCGCGCAGGGCGGGAACGATGCAGAAGGTGCAGGTGTTGTTGCAGCCGACGGAGATGGAGACCCAGCCCGAGTACACGGAGTCGCGCTTGGTGGGAAGCGTGGACGGAAAAACGTCCAGCGATTCCAGGATCTCCAGCTGCGCCTCGTCGTTGTGCCGGGCGCGGTCCAGCAGCGCGGGCAAGGCGCCCACGTTGTGGGTGCCAAAGACGGCGTCCACCCAGGGCGCCTTCTTCAGAATTGTTTCCCGGTCCTTCTGCGCGAGGCAGCCGCCGACGGCGATCTGCATGCCGGGGTTTGCTGCCTTGACCGGGGCAAGGATGCCGAGGTTGCCGTAGAGCTTGTTGTCAGCGTTTTCACGAACGGCACAGGTGTTGAACACCACCACGTCCGCCTGGCCGCCGTCTGCCGGCACGTAGCCGGCGTTCTCCAGCATGCCCGCCATACGCTCTGAGTCGTGCACGTTCATCTGGCAGCCAAAGGTGCGTACCTCATAGCTGCGGGGCTTTCCGGTGCCGCGTTCGGGAGCGGGGGCAGCCGGGGCCGCGGCGCTGGACCCCGAAGACGGGTTGGTGCCGGAAAGAGGGGAAGGAATGGTCAAACTCACCTGTTAAGGGTACCGGTTCGGTGGGTCGTCAGTGTCGGGAGCGGCGTGGGCATCAAGGACTTCGCTGACGATGCGGAAAGCCTGGGACGGCTGGTAGCCCTTGCGGGCCAGCATGGACGCCAGCCGGCGCGTGGCTTTGTCGCGGTCCGCCTTGTCCCCAAGGTCAGTTCCGGGCCGCAGCTTCCGCTCCACCAGGCTTCGTGCGGCGGCTTCCTCGTCAGCGTCGGAGAGCTGCTCAAGGGCTGCGGCGGCGGTTTCCTGGTCGACACCTTTCTCGGCGAGCTCCCGCCGGAGTGCGCCCTTGGCCAGCTTCCGGGACTGCGACCGGCTCCGCACCCACATGTCCGCGAATTCGGCGTCATCGATGAGCCGCGCTTCCTGGAACTTGTCCAGTACCGCCTCTGCGACGTGCTCCGGGATGTTCCGTTCGGCGAGTTTGCGGGCAAGCTGAAGCCGGCTTTTCGCCGACGCTGCCAGCTGCCGGTACACGATGGCCTGGGCGACGGATACGGGATCAGGTTCGGCGTCGCCGGCCACCAGCGAATCTTGATCCGGACCGTCCTGGATGTCAGCCGCATATGAAGCAGCGCGCCGCCCACCGGTTCTGCCCCGGCGGGGACGCGCACTTTCAGTACTGGTCAAGGGCTAGAACCCGTCAACGGCTTTCAGCTTCGGGGAGTCCTTGGACTCAGGCTCCGCCGGCTTCACGCCAACGCCGAGCTTTTCCTTGATCAGGCGCTCCAGCTCGGCGGCCAGCTCCGGGTTGTCCCGAAGGAACCGGCGGGAGTTTTCCATGCCCTGACCCAGCTGGTCGCCGTCATAGGTGAACCAGGAGCCGGACTTCTTGATGATGCCGTGCTCTACACCCATGTCAATGATGCCGCCCTCGCGGGAAATGCCTTGGCCGTAGATGATGTCAAACTCGGCGACCTTGAAGGGCGGGGCCATCTTGTTCTTGACGATCTTGGCTTTGGTCCGGTTGCCGACCGAATCCGCGCCCTCCTTGAGGGTCTGGATGCGGCGCACGTCGATACGGATGGAGGCGTAGAACTTCAGCGCCTTGCCACCGGTGGTGGTTTCGGGGGAACCGAAGAAGACACCGATCTTTTCTCGCAGCTGGTTAATGAAGATCGCCGTGGTTTTGGTCTGGCTCAGGCGTCCGGTGATCTTACGCAGTGCCTGGCTCATGAGGCGTGCCTGGAGGCCTACGTGGCTGTCGCCCATGTCGCCTTCGATTTCAGCACGCGGAACCAGGGCCGCGACAGAGTCGATAACGATGACGTCCAGCGAGCCTGAACCCACCAGCATGTCCATGATCTCCAGGGCCTGCTCGCCGGTGTCCGGCTGGGAGACCAGGAGGGCGTCCGTGTCCACGCCGAGCTTGGCGGCGTACTCAGGATCGAGGGCGTGCTCGGCGTCGATGAAGGCTGCAATGCCGCCCAGCCGCTGGGCGTTGGCCACTGCATGGAGGGCCACCGTAGTCTTACCGGAAGATTCCGGCCCGTAGATCTCTACGACGCGGCCACGGGGCAGGCCGCCAATTCCCAGGGCTACGTCCAACGCAATGGAACCGGTAGGGATGACTTCGATCGGGGCCCGGACTTCGTCCCCGAGCCGCATGACTGAGCCTTTTCCGAACTGCTTGTCGATCTGGGCCAGCGCTGCTTCGAGCGCTTTTGCACGATCCGGGGCTGCCGCCATGGTTCACACCTCTAATGCTTTCTCGCTTTGGAGTGGCCTCAGCGGCCGTTTATTGGTCATCTCTGACGCTAATGGGACCCACTGACATTCCGCCCGGATGAGGGCGGCTATGTGGAAAACCCGCTAGGAAAAGCATAGCTTTACCCGAACAGGTATTCGAACAGCGGCGCGGCGTGTCAGGAGAAACTGCTCATTCCACGCGGGGTTTGATGTCCCTGCCCAGCCGCCGCTCAGAGGGAACGTCCTGGACATCACAGACTGCCAGCCACACTTTCCGCGGCTCCACGCCGGCGGCCAGCGCCTGGTCCGCGGTACGTCCGCCCACCCCGGCAAGAACAAGGGTGCTGCTGAGGACCCGCGAGTACCCGGCGCCAAATTCGTCGTCCATGAGTCGCCAATAGTCGCTGATTCGCACCAGAAAAGTCTCTCACGATCCGCACCCTAGAATTGTTGCCATGAGCAACTCCCCCGCCATCCCGCCCGCGCACGGCCGCGAAGACGATGCCACCGTGGACGCCGCGCTGCAAAACGTGGAACACCAGATCAGCCTCTTCTGGCGGCGGGCACGGGCCATTTCCAACCAACTCTCCCGGCAGGTCCACCCGGACATGGAACCTGCGGCGTATGGGCTGCTGACGGTCATCCGGCGCGAGGGCCCCATCCGGCTCACTGACCTGGCGATGAACATCGGTGTGGGCAAACCTTCGGTGAGCCGGCAGATTGCCTTCCTGGAAAGTATCGGGTTGGTATCCAAGGAGGCCGACCCTCTGGACGGGCGGGCCCAGGCCATCCGGCTGACCCCCAAAGGCGAAGAAAAAATGCACCAGGTCCAGGATGCCCGGCGGCAGGTCTTCCGGGAGCGACTGGGGGAATGGCCGGTGGAGGACCTGCAGGAGCTGGCCCGTTTTATGGCCAAGCTGAACTCAACTTATGAGCGCGACGGTTTCCCGCACGACGGTCCCCCGGCCCAGGCTGCCGGGGAGAAGTAGGCGGCCACGGACAAGTAGGCGGTGCGGGCAAGCAAGCGGACCAAGTACGCGGAACACCCTGGGAAGGTCAGGCACGGAGAGCAGGCACGAAAGTGGCCGGACACAACTGAAGCCCCCGGCACACCGCCGAAGGCTTCATTGTGTTGCAGGGCCACCGGGTGGTGGATCAGCCCTTACCGGGCGCCGGAGAACAGGCCTGTTGAAAGTTCGTCGTTGAGTTCAGTGTTAAGGTCGCTTTCGAGATCACGTCCGTAACGCTGGGAGAATTCCTGGGGTACGGTGTCCGGAACGGCAACGCCTTCGGCAACTGCCACACGGTCACTGACCTCACGAAGCATGCTGGACAACGGGACGTCCAGGGCCGAGCAGATCGAGGAAAGCAACTCGGAGGATGCTTCCTTCTGGCCGCGCTCCACTTCACTCAGGTAGCCCAACGAGACACGGGCACTGTGCGAAACTTCACGGAGCGTACGCCCCTGACGCTGGCGAACATCGCGCAGGACATCACCTATTTCGTGACGAAGTACAACCATCTTGCGCTCCTTCTGTTCGCTCTTAGCCTGATCGGCGAGGCCCACATCCTTCCAGCGGACAACGCCGTTTACGGATACGGGCTGCTTTACCATCTGTATCGCCTTGCTCCTCATAGTCGGTCCGCCGGAGCGGACCATGGTGGTGGTTTTATCCTAGGCGCCCCCGCTCCGCGGAAGCGACACAATGTAATAACTAATCGGTACCGGCTTTTGTTCCCACTAACTTTACAAGCGGGTAACTTCAGGAAGCCAGTGCTTCGAGGAGCCTTTCCAGGGCAGCCCCGCATGCCTGCCCACGGATTTCGGACCGGTTCCCGGCAAACACATACTCAAACCCGGCAGTTCCCGCAGCCGTAGCTATGCCGATGTACACCGTTCCCACTGGCTTTCCATCATGGGCTTCCGGTCCGGCAACTCCGGTGGTAGAGATACCGATATCTGCGCCAAGGGCCGTCCGGGCTCCGGCGGCCATGGCGGCGGCAACACCGCTGTCAACGGATCCGACGTCGGCGAGCAATTCCGGGGGAACCCCCAGGACGCTCTCCTTCACCGAGTTCTGGTAGGCCACCACGCCGCCCTGCAGCATCCCGGAGGCGCCCGGGGTGTCAGCGAGGACAGCTGAGACCATGCCGGCAGTCAGCGACTCGGCCGTGGCCACGGTGCGGCCCAGTTCCAGTGCCTTCCTGACGGCCTGTTCCGACAGATGGTGAAGGTTTGTCATGCCGGCTCCTGCCCGTTGGCCGTTCCCTGCAGCTTTCCCTTGGACCGCAGGCGCAGCGCCTCGACAACGTACTCGACGCCGGTCCAGACCGTGATCAACACGGCCACCATCATCACGGCGAAAGCTGCCCATGACAGCCACGGCATAATGGCCGCCAGCGGCAGGAGGTGCAGGAAGATGGCCGCCGTCTGGACAACCGTTTTGAGCTTGCCACCCCGTGACGCGGGGATGACACCATAGCGGATCACGAAGAAACGCAGCGCCGTGATGCCCCACTCACGGACCAGGATCACCACCGTGACCCACCAGGGCAGTTCGCCGAGCACGGACAGCATGACCAGTGCGGACCCGATCAGCAGCTTGTCCGCAATCGGATCGGCAATCTTGCCGAAGTCGGTCACGAGGTTCCGGCTCCTGGCGATGTCGCCGTCGAGCTTGTCCGTGTAGATCGCGACGGCGAACGCCGCCGCCGCTGCCCAGCGCCAAGGCCCGGCCTCGCTCTGCAGGCCCGGCGCGTCAGCGATCAGGAACCAGACTAAGAACGGCACCAGCGCGATGCGGAGCATGGTCAGGACATTGGGAAGGTTCCAGACCCCGGCACGGCCTGAGCCGGCGGCGGTTGCATCGGTGCTAGTCACCTACCTAGGCTACATTCTTTGGGCTAGCGCCCGGTCAGGGACCAGGCGTCTTCCGAGCCGTCTTCGTCGTCATACCCGCCGGGAGCGGAATCAGACCCGTCGTAGTATTCGACGTTCTGCTTCCGCTGGTCCAGGTCCGCCGCCACCAGGTCCTCGGCGTAACCGCCCTGGGCGATATTGGCGTTGGCGTTGTCGCTGAGGGCTGCCGTCTGGGCGTCCGGTGCCTTCGGCGCCTCCTGGCCCTTCATGGCTGCGAGGACCGGCGCCAGGTCGTCCGGCTTCACCAGGACGTCGCGGGCTTTGGAACCCTCGGAGGGGCCCACCACTCCCCGCGATTCGAGCAGGTCCATTAGGCGGCCGGCCTTGGCGAAGCCGACCCGCAGCTTGCGCTGGAGCATGGACGTGGAGCCGAACTGCGTGGTGACCACCAGCTCGGTGGCCTGCAGCAGCACCTCGAGGTCGTCCCCGATGTCGTCGTCGATCTGCTTCTTGGGCGCATCGACAGCGACGTCGTCACGGTAGGCCGCCTGGAGCTGTCCCTTGACGTGCTCCACCACCTTGTGGATCTCGGACTCCGTCACCCAGGCACCCTGGACACGCATGGCCTTTGAAGCACCCATGGGCAGGAAGAGGGCGTCACCCTGGCCAATGAGCTTCTCCGCGCCCGGCTGGTCAAGAACCACGCGTGAGTCGGTGACGGACGAGGTGGCAAACGCCATTCTCGAAGGAACGTTGGCCTTGATAAGGCCGGTGACCACGTCCACGGACGGCCGCTGCGTGGCCAGGACGAGGTGGATGCCGGCGGCGCGGGCAAGCTGGGTGATGCGGACGATCGAGTCTTCCACATCGCGCGGCGCCACCATCATGAGGTCGGCGAGCTCATCCACGATCACCAGGAGGTAGGGGTACGGGCGGATCACCCGCTTGGAATCGACCGGCGGCTGGACCTTGCCGGCGCGAACCGCCTTGTTGAAGTCGTCAATATGCTTGAAGCCGTAATTCGCGAGGTCGTCGTACCTGGCGTCCATCTCGCGGACCACCCACTGGAGGGCCTCCGCCGCCTTCTTGGGGTTGGTGATGATGGGTGTAATGAGGTGCGGGACGCCTTCGTAGGCTGTGAGTTCCACCCGTTTGGGGTCCACCATGACCATCCGGACTTCGTCCGGGGTGGCGCGCATCAGGATGGACGTGATCATGGAGTTCACGAAGGACGACTTACCGGCACCGGTGGCGCCTGCCACCAGCAGGTGGGGCATCTTGGCGAGGTTGGCCACCACGTAGCCGCCCTCAACGTCCTTGCCCACGCCCATCACCATCGGATGGTCGGTGCGGCGGGCGTTCTGGCTGCGCAGTACGTCACCCAGCGAGACGGTCTCACGGTCCGTGTTGGGGATCTCGATGCCGATGGCGGATTTGCCCGGGATGGGGCTCAGGATCCGCACGTCGCTCGAGGCCACCGCGTACGAGATGTTCTTCGACAGGGCGGTAACCCGCTCCACCTTGGTGCCCGGGGCCAGCTCGATCTCGTACCGGGTGACGGTGGGACCGCGGCTGAAGCCTGTCACCGTGGCATCCACGTTGAACTGCTGAAGCGTGTCGGTGAGGGCAGCGACGACGGCGTCATTGGCCTCCGTGCGCTCCTTGGGGATTGAGCCCGGGGTCAGGTAGTCGGAGGCAGGGAGGGTGTAGGTCACGTCCCCGGCAAGCGACAACTGCTCGGTCCGCTGCGGGATGGGAACGGGTGGCGGTGCGGGAGCCACCGGGTTTGAGGGCACGGTGGGCGCCGCGGAACCCGCCTGGCCGCCGGAGGCGGACATGCCCGGGGTGATCATGGGGATGGCTTCAGTGGCGTTCTCCCCCGCTTCAGGGGAAGCAGCAGCGCCGAGTCCTTGCGCGGCCTTGATCTTCTCGACGGCGATCTCGGCCTGGGTGGGGCGGCGGACCCCAGGGGCGGGGCGCGGCGGCTGCGGTTCGTCGTCGTCGATGACGGCGTGCTCGAACGCTTCGTCGCCCACATAGCCTTCCAGGCCGGCGTCGGCATCCTCGTCCTTGCCGAACAGGCGGCGCTTCTTCTTTTTCGGTGCGGCTGGCGGGGTCCGTTCAAGGTAGCTGCGGTCGTGACGGTCGCTGTCCTCCTGGTCCATCAGGTCGATGCCCATGAGGTGCTCGTAGGCGCCCCGAACCCGCCGGGGGATGGCACCGAACGGCGTAGCGGTGATGATGAGCAGGGATACGAAGGCGAGCAGCCCGTAGAGCACCAGCGGCACGGCCGGATGGATCGCAGCCAGTGGCGAGGCACCCAGGAATCCCAGCATGCCGCCGGCCTGCCGCAACCCGTCAAAACCCTGGGCGACCGTGGGCTGGCCGCCCAGGACGTGCGCAAGGCCGCACCCTGCGAAGGTCATGATCAGGAAGCCAATGCCCACCCTGTTGTTGCCCCGGCCGTCAGAGGGTTGCCGGAACAGCCGGAAGGCGCACACAAAAAGCATCAGCGGGAGCAGCAGCGAGATCCAGCCGAACGTACCGTTCACTACGCTGTAGACGGCGTCCGGGAACCAGCCGGTGAGGCCCCACCAGGCAAAGGTGGCGATGAAGACGCCCAGGGCCAGGTTGAAGAGGGCGGCACCGTCACGGCGCTCGTCTGCCGGAAGGTCGCTGACGTCATGGCCGATGCGCCGCACTCCCCCGCCGACGAGGTGGCCGATCCCCAACCACGCTCCGCTCACTACCCGCAGCAGCCAGGGCTGGTGCTGTTCGACGGCGGGAAGCTGGCGGGTCCGCGCCGTGCCGGAGCTCCCCGTCCGTCCTGATTTGGACGCTGGGGATTTCGCTGCCGTGGAGCCGGAACCGCGGCCGCCGGAACCGCCGGATTTGCTGCCGGAGCTGGCCCTGCTTGAACCATTGGGCGCGGAAGTAGTACGAGTGGCCATATTAGCCACGGTACCGGAACGGCGGTGGTTTTCCGGGCATTTGGGAGCCGGTGGATGCTGGTTCTGAGCGCTTAAACACGTCCGGCCCGCATTCCTGGTCGGGACCAGGAGCACGGGCCGGAGCCGACGGCAAGGAAGACTAGGCCTCAAGCACCACGGGAATGATCATGGGCTTGCGGCGGAGCTTGCGGTTGACCCACGTGCCCACCACCCGGCGGACCACCTGCTGGAGTTGGTGGGTTGTGTGATCCGTATGGTTCAGCACGGCTTCTTCCAGCGCGGCGTTGATCTTGGGGATGATCTCGTCGAACACGGCATCGTCTTCGGCCACGCCGCGGGCGTGGATCTCCGGCCCGGAAACCACCTTGCCCGTAGCTCGGTGGATGACCGTGATGATGGAGATGAAGCCTTCATCGCCCAGGGTCTGGCGGTCCTTGAGGTCGGCCTCGGTGACTTCGCCAACGCTGGAGCCGTCCACGTAGACGAAGCCCACTTCAACCTGGCCCACCACGTCTGCCCGGTGGTCCTTGAGGTCGATCACGGTGCCGTTGTCCGCGAGGATCACACTGGCTTCCGGAACGCCTGACTCGATCGCGATCTTGCCGTTGGCGATCAGGTGGCGGGTCTCACCATGTACCGGCATCGCGTTGAGCGGTTCAAGGATGTTGTAGCAGTACAGGAGTTCGCCGGCGGCGGCGTGCCCGGAGACGTGGACTTTGGCGTTGCCCTTGTGGATGACGTCGGCGCCAAGCTTGAGCAGTCCGTTGATGATCCGGAAGACGGCGTTTTCATTTCCGGGGATGAGGCTGGACGCGAGGATGACGGTGTCTCCCTCGCCCACCACGACGCGGTGGTCGCCGTTGGCCATCCGGGACAGCGCGGCCATCGGTTCGCCCTGGGAACCGGTGGACATTAGCACCACGCGGTTGTCCGGCAGGTTGTCGATGTTCTTGATGTCCACGATGAGGCCAGGCGGGACGTCCAGGTAGCCCAGCTTCTCCGCAATGGCCATGTTGCGGACCATCGAGCGGCCCACGAAAGCCACTTTGCGGTTGTGCTTGGCGGCCGCGTCCAGGACCTGCTGGACCCGGTGAACGTGGGATGAGAAGGACGCGACGATGATCCGCTTGGTGGCCTGGCCGAAGAGGCGCTCCAGTGTGGGGCCGATTTCCTTCTCTGCGGTAGTGAAACCGGGGACATCGGCATTCGTGGAATCCGACATGAAGAGGTCAACGCCCTCTTCACCGAGCTTCGCGAAGTGCCGCAGGTCCGTGATGCGGCCATCAAGGGGGAGCTGGTCCATCTTGAAGTCGCCGGTGTGCAGGACGGTGCCGCCTGCAGTGCGGAGGAACACGGCAAGGGCGTCGGGGATGGAATGGTTGACCGCTACGAACTCGCATTCGAACGGGCCGAACTTCTCCACTTGGCCTTCCTCGACGGTGAGGGTGTAGGGCCGGATGCGGTGCTCCTGCAGCTTCGCCTCGATCAGAGCAAGGGTCAGTTGCGAGCCGACCAGCGGAATGTCACCGCGGAGGCGCAGCAGGTACGGAACAGCACCGATGTGGTCCTCATGCCCGTGGGTGAGGACCACAGCCACGATGTCGTCCAACCGGTTCTCGATGTAGGAGAAGTCAGGCAGGATCAGGTCGACGCCGGGCTGGGTTTCCTCCGGGAAGAGCACGCCGCAGTCCACGATCAGCAGCTTGCCGTCGATTTCGAACACGGCCATGTTCCGGCCAATTTCCCCAAGTCCGCCCAGCGGAACAATCCGGAGCGTTCCCTGCGGCAGGCGGGGAGGGGTGACAAGGCCGGTTAGGGCAGTTTGGGTCATATTGCACTACTTTCCAGGCGCAAGGGCGCCGGTCTCAGCCCTCAGGAAAAGACCAGCCCCGCTTCCGCCAAATCCCCGCGGATGGTTTCGATCTCGGCTTCGTCCGGCTCCACGAGGGGCAAACGGACAATCGAGTTGGGCAGGACTCCCTGCCATTTAAGAATCTGTTTGGCCGCAACGGCCCCCTGGACCCGGGTCATGGTGGCGCGGACCACGGGCTGAAGCTCGAAGTTGATCTTCCGCGCGGTTTCGAGGTCGTTGGCATTGACCGCATCGATGAGGTCGCGGAACTGGCGGGTGGCCACATGCGTGGTGACGCCGACGAGGCCAACGGCACCCAGCGCCATCCAGGGCAGGGTCAGTCCGTCGTCGCCGGAGTAGAAGAGCAGGTCTGTTTCAGCCATAACGCGGGTGGCCGCAACGAAATCGGCCTTGGCGTCCTTGACGGCCACAATGTTGGGGTGCTGCGCCAGGCGGATCATGGTCTCGGGTTCGATGGCGATCGAGGACCGGCCGGGGATGTCGTAGAGCATAACGGGCACGTCCGCGGCGGAGGCGATGGTTTCGAAGTGTGCGCGCAGTCCGGCCTGGCTGGGCTTGTTGTAGTAAGGGGTGACCAGCAGGATGCCGTCGACGCCGAGGGCTGCAGCCTGCTGGGAGAGGTGCACTGAGTGTGCGGTGTCATTGGTGCCGGTGCCGGCAATGATTGCCGCCCGGCCTCCGACCGCTTCCTTGACGGCCCGGAACATGCCCAGGTTCTCTTCGTCGGTGAGGGTGGAAGTTTCGCCTGTGGTTCCGGTGACCACCAGGCCGTCGCAGCCGTCGTCCACCAGCTTGCTGGCCAGTTCCGCGGCCTGCTGGTAGTCCACTGTGCCGTCCTTCGTGAACGGCGTGACCATGGCGGTCAGGAGGGTGCCAAGGGCAGGGATGCGCGCGGAAGTGTCAGCCATGGAAAAAACGTTACCCTGTCCCCGGCCGGTTAGGACAATAGGGGCGGCGTGATGAACGTCAAACAGCCGCCTCGCCGGAGGGGCCGCCGGTGTGCTTGCGGTATTTTGCGAGGCGGCTTCGCTGCAGGATGCAGGGAACAACTTCGGTGCCGATTCCTGAGGCTTGCTTCAGCGGAAAGCCGTCAGGACCCCACAAGCCGCTCAAGCCGCACGATTCACCCAAGGGGCTCCTGCCGCCGAGGTTGGCGAGCAGCGTGAACATCCTGTTGTCCATGGCCCGTGCTCCGAGGTGGAGTGCCAGCCGGTGTTCCTCGTCCCTGGTGTAAAGGGCGGACACGCAATACACGTCAGCTCCTGCTGCAGCGGCGTCGGCTGCGTGAGCCGGTACGGAGGTATCGAAGCAGAGAGCGAGTGCAATGGTCCACCCGTCCACCATGATCAGGGTGGCGCCCTCCCCCGGCGTGAACAGCTCTTGCTCCTGGCCGTGCAGGTGCGTCTTGAACGCCGTTTCCGTGCTGCCGTCCGGATGAATGGCTACTGATGCCAGGCGCGCCGCACCATCACTTTCGCGGAGGGCAGCGCCGACAACAGCCGTAACCCCGGTCCTGCGGCAGATCTCCCGGACGTCGCCGAGGCGTTCGTCGTCCGGCATCAGCCAGGAATCGGAGCCCCTGAGGAGATCCAGCCGGTAGCCGGTGAGGGACAGTTCCGGGAAGACCACCAGGCGGGCGCCGTGATCATCGGCGTCCTCGATGAGGCGCACGTGCTCGGCAGCGTTTGCGGTGATCCCTCCGTCCAGGGGCTGGTACTGGATGGCGGCGACGGGGAGGGTGTCTGTCACGCCTCCATCCTAGGCAGCTGCCCTGACGCCCACCTCAGCAGCGGTCCTTTTGAGCGCGTGGCGGTTCACCAGGACCATGCTGGCAATACCTGCCGACGGCCGCCTGCCGCAGCCCTTCCGCCCACGCGGCCAGCCTCTGGGCTGCCCGGACGTAGTGGAACAGTTCGACCGGAGTCAGGGCGTCGATATCCGTCTCGCCGAGCCGGCGCGCGAGCTCCGCCCCCTCCGGCTGCGCGGACAGGCTGATGCCCTCCTGCTCCCACTGGATATCCTCGGAGGATTTTCCAGTCACCAGCTGGCGGAAGAGGTAGTCAACAACACCCGGGCTCATTGCCTTCAGTGGCCCGGCATCCTGTGACTCCGAAGCGGGGATATCGGGTGATGGGGTTTGCATGCGATCCATGTTATTCGAACATATATTCGAAGACAAGAGCAGTTTATTGACAGCTCCGGTACAGGCAGGTGTGAGACGATCTGGTCATGACCTCCCGTAACGCCGCCACCGCTTCCAGGACGGCTGCCGGCCGGTCGATACCGGGCCGGCTGCATGGCATCGACGCGGCGCGCGGGCTGGCCCTGCTGGGGATGATGGCCACCCATCTGCTTCCCACGTTCGAACCGAACGCCGACCTTACGCCCACCTGGATCGGCCTGACTTTTTCAGGCCGGGCAGCCGCTCTGTTCGCAGTGCTGGCAGGCGTTGGCCTTGCCTTGTCCACGGGTAAGCACAGGCCGCTGGATGGCCCGGACCTGTCGGCAGCCCGGCGCGGCGTTGCCTTGCGCGCCCTGGTGATTGCCGCCGTCGGACTCAGTTTGGGCGGCCTCGAAGTGAACCTGGCCATCATCCTGGTCCACTACGCAGTGCTGTTCCTGTGCGTCCTGCCGTTCCTGGGCATGAAGCTGAAGCCGCTCGTCGGATGGACGGTCGGTTGGATCCTTGCCTCACCGGTTTTGGCGTACTTGCTGCGCCCCTGGCTGCTGGCTGCGAACCCGCCCCTAAGGCTCGGCCACAACCCTTCCTGGGAGGATCTGTCCACCCCCACCCGGCTCCTGGCGGACCTCTTCTTCACCGGCTATTACCCCGTCTTCCAATGGCTGTCCTACCTGCTGGTGGGGCTCGTCGTCGGCCGCCTGATGCTCAACAAGGCCCTCGTCCCGTGGGTGCTCTTGATCGGAGGCACCATCGTTGCTGTCCTGGCCAAAGCCCTGGGAACCGCGGCGATGGAAAGCTGGGGCGGGCGGGCTGCCCTGGAAAAGTTGCTTGATTCCCCCGGCTATCCGTTGCACAGCGTCCTGCAGGTAAACCTGACGGGCATCCCGCAGGAGGGGTCCTGGTGGTGGCTGGCCTCGGCGGCGCCCCATTCGGCCACGCCGCTTGACCTGCTGCATACGTCCGCCGTGGCAGCGGCGGTGATCGGGGCCTTCCTCCTGCTGGGCAGGCTGGCCGAGTGGGTGGCCCTGGACCTGTTGCTGCCGCTTCGCGGTGCGGGGGCCATGACCCTGACCCTCTACTCCGTCCACGTGTGGGTGGTTTCGGGCTTCTACCTCAAGCCGCTCCCGGCCGGCTGGACTGAGGACGCGATGTACTTCGCCCACGCCGCCACAGCAGTGATTGTGGGCATGGTGTTCGTGCTGCTGAAGTGGCGCGGGCCCCTGGAATGGCTGGGGCATGCGGCAAACCAGGTGGGCCGCGGCAACGCCAAGGCCCTGCGCTGAATGCACCGCCGTTTGATGCACCGCCGTTAGATCCGCCGCTCCAGGGAGCGGGAGGGCAAAACAGGTCGCCGAAGCCCTAGGCCGGAACCTGGCCGCGGAAGAGCTTGACGGCGTCGCGCATGGAGGCGCGGGCGCGCTTGCGGTCGCCGGCGGCGTCGTAGGCGCAGCTCAGCCTGAACCAGGAACGCCAGTCTTCGGGTGCTGCTTCAGCCTCCGCCCGGTACTTCTCGAACTCCGCATCCGCTGCGGAACGGACGATCCGCCCCGCCGGGGTCCTGGGCAGCTCGTCCACGGGAAGGCCGCCCTCGGCCTCGAGGACCTTCGCCATCTGCTCGGTGCGGGCTCCGAACATGAGTTCCCGGACGAGCGCCCAGGCACCAATCACCGGCAGCACGAGGTAGGCGGCTCCGATGGCGACGGCGGCAGGATTGCTGTCCGTCAGCAGCAGAACCGAGCGCTGGAAGGACACCACCAGATAGAAGACCAGGAGGAGCGTGACTGCACCCACCCAGATTTTGGTGCGGTTCTTCCGGAGGCCTTCAACCAACCCGCCCACGGCTACAGCCCCAGGTCCAGGTAGCCGTCGAGGCCCACCGTGAGCCCGGGATGTGCGGCGACGCCGCGCAGGCCAAGCAGTACGCCGGGCATAAAGGAGGCGCGGTCGAAGGAGTCATGGCGCAGCGTCAGCTGCTCGCCGGCGCTGCCGAGCAGGACTTCCTGGTGGGCGACGAGGCCGCGAAGCCGTACGCTATGGACGCGAACGCCATCCACCTCACAGCCGCGCGCACCGGAAAGTTCGCTGGTGGTGGCATCGGGGCTGGGTGGCACCTGGACGGCCCTGCGTTCGGCGGCGATGAGCTCGGCCGTCCGGACTGCCGTGCCCGACGGCGCGTCCACCTTGTCCGGGTGGTGCAGCTCAATGATTTCGACCGACTCGAAGTACTTGGATGCCTTCGCGGCGAAGGCGGAGGCCAGCACGGAGCCAAGGGCGAAATTGGGTGCGATCAGCACACCGGTCTCCGGCCGGCTTGCCAGCAGGTTTTTCAACCCGGACAGCTTGCCGGCGTCCCACCCGGTGGTGCCGACAACGGCGTGGATGCCATGTTCAACGGCGAAGCGCACGTTCGCTTCAGTGCTTTCGGGAACCGTTAGGTCCACCACGAAGCGTGCCCCGGCAACGGTGAGCTGGTCCAGCGAATCTCCCCGGCCCAACGCGGCGACGAGCTTCATGTCAGGGGCCGCTTCAATGGCTTTTACGGCTTCGGCGCCCATGCGCCCATTCGCGCCCAGCACGGCAACGGGCATGGGAGCAGAGTGTTGTTCGGTCATGGCGTTAACCCTACCGGTGGGCCTGCGGGGCACAGGAACTGTGGAGTGTGCGTTACCTCGCAGGAACAGGCCCGAGGGAGCCTGGGCGAACCAGGCACAACAGCAGGATCAGCTGCCCGCGCCTACCCATTCCACGGTGCCGTCGGCGAAGAACTGTTCCTTCCAGATGGGCACCTGCTCCTTGATCCTGTCCACCAGCTCCGAGCACACGGCAAAGGCCTGGCCGCGGTGGGCTGCGGAGACGGCACACACGAGCGCGGGATCCCCGATGTCGAGCATGCCGATCCGGTGGGCTGCCCAAATCCGCACCGGCTGGGAAGGAGCACCACCGGCCCCTTGTGCCTCTGCCGTTTGTTCCGCTGCCAGCCGGGCAACGACGTCGGCCATCACCTGGTGGGCAGTGGGATGCGCGCTGTAGCTGAGGCGGTTGACCGCCTTGCCGCCGTCGTGATTGCGCACCACGCCGCTGAAGCTGACCACCGCCCCGGCGGTGTCACTTTCCACTGCCGCAATGGCCTGGTCAACGGAGATGGGCTCCGCGCTCAGGACCGCGCGGACCACCTCGAATGCTGTTTCAGTGCCCATGTCCGCCTTCCAACTGGTCGCAAAGGTGCCCGATCACCGGATCCAGGACGGTGAGTCCGTCCATCACCCCTTTGGGTGACCCGGGCAGGTTGATGATGAAGGTGCTTCCGGCGGCGCCTGCGTAACCGCGGCTGAGTGCCGCAAGCGGCGTTTTCGCTGCGCCGGCGCGTCGGATGGCTTCCATGATGCCGGGGATCTCGCGGTCCAGCAGCGGCAGCGTGACGTCCGGTGTCCTGTCGTCCGGGCTGAGGCCCGTGCCTCCGCTGGTAATGACGACGGCGGGGCGCTGGGTCAGCAGGGCGCGGATGGCTGCGCCCACGGGCTCGCCGTCGGGAACCACCATGGCGGGGAACACGTCAAAGCCGTGCTCGGTCAGCCAGTCGGTAATCACGGGGCCGGTTTCGTCGTCGTAGATTCCGGCGGCGGCCCGGGTGGAAGCGATGACGACGCCGGCCTTCCGGCCTTGGACGTCACCGTGGCGGTGGGGTTCCGGGGCATTCAGGATGCTGGGGCTGCTCACAGTGTCCAGTCCCCGCTCTTGCCGCCGCTCTTGGCAAGCACTTTGATGTCATTCAGTACCGCGTGTTTGTCCACGGCCTTGATCATGTCGTACACGCTCAGGGCCGCGACGGAGGCTGCCGTGAGGGCTTCCATTTCCACGCCGGTGACGCCGCGGGTCTTGACCGTTGCGAGGATGGCGACGGACTCCGTGCCAAGCTCAAAGTCCACGGTGACCTTGGACAGCGGAAGCGGATGGCACAGCGGAATCAGTTCCGGAGTCTTCTTCGCGGCCATGATTCCGGCGACGCGTGCCACGGCCAGGGCATCTCCCTTGGGCAGCCCGCCCGAGCCGAGCAGGGCCATGACGTCTGCCGTGGTGTGGACCGTGGCGGTGGCGGTGGCCTCGCGGGTGGTTTCGGCCTTAGCGGAGACGTCCACCATCTGGGCGCTGCCGTCCTGGCGCAGGTGCGTCAGTGCGGCCGGGGGTTGTTGTGCATTCACAGCATCCATACTTCCACCTCTGCCCCGGCCGCGAGCGCGGCCACTCCAACCGGGACATGAACCAGCACGTTCGAACCGGCGAGCGCATGCATCAGGTGCGAGCTTTCCCCGCCCTCCAGCTTCACGGTCCCGTCGGGCTGCAGGGTGCCGCGGCGGACCTGGTGCTTGTGTTCAGTAGACGTGAGCGGCTGGCTGAGGCGGGCACGGAGGGGCAGGCGCGGCGCCGGTGCGCCGAGCAGGCCGGCCAGGACGGGGCGGAGGAACATTTCAAAGGACACCAGGCAGCTGACCGGATTTCCCGGGAAGCCCAGGAATGGGCGTCCCTCGAAGGTGCCGATCCCCTGCGGACCACCCGGCTGCATGGCCACGTGCAGGAAGTCCACCGGCTGGTCCTGCATCGCCTGCCGGACCACCTCGTACGCGCCCTGGCTGACTCCGCCGGTGGTGACGATCAGGTCCACGGCGTCGGGCCCGGCGCGCAGCAGCGTGCGAAGCCGGTCCGGGTTGTCTGTGACGACGCCGGTGCGGCGGACGTTCAGTCCCGCCTGCTTCATGGCCGCTTCAAGGAGGGTGGCGTTGGAGTCGTAGATCTTGCCGGCAGGCAGCTCCTGGCCGGGCTCCACCACTTCGTCGCCGGTGGTGACCAGCAGGACAGTTACTGCTTTGAAGACCGTAACCTCCGGAATCCCCAGCGCCGCGAGCAGCCCCAACTGGGCCGGGCCCAGGAAGGTTCCGGCGGCCAGGGCTGTCCTGCCCGCCTCCACGTCGCTGCCTGCTGCCCGCACGTAGGTGCCGGGCGCTGCTGGAGGCAGCCACACCGTGGCCTGCGCCGTGTGCGGCAGGAAACGGTCCGGAATGGCCCGTTCAATGGGGACGACGGCGTCGGACCCCTCCGGGAGCATCGCACCGGTCATGACCGGAACGGCCATCCCGGGTTGGAGTGGTGCAGGGAATGCTCCGGCTGGAACGGGGGGCATAACGCTCAACTCCGCTCCGCCGTCAGGCACGTCAATAGAACGGATGGCGTAGCCATCCATCTGGGAGTTGGGGAAGGGCGGCAGGCTGATGGGAGCGCGGACGGCGTTCACCAGGCCTCGGCCCAGCGCCTGGTGCAGGGGCAGCAATTCCGCCCGTTCCGGTGCCCGCACATGCTGCAACAGTTCAGCGACGGCGGCGGCATGGTCAGCCACGGACCGTGCCTGGTGCCCGCCCTGATGCCGCCGGTTTGGCCCCTGGGCGCCGGGCTGGTGTTCCGGCTGGTGCGGGGCTTGCCCTACAGACGTTCCATGGTGTTGCGGGCTGGTCATGGTTCCGCCTTCGGTAGCCGTCAGGGTTTCACCTCCACTCTAATCGTGTGGAACCCGGTGGCTCCGTCCGGGGCGACAGGCCGGCTCTCCTCGTCCTGCGCCTTACCCGTCAGGTCCGTGGCACGGACCTGGAGTTCGTACTGGCCTTCCGTCAGTTCCAGGCCCAGTTTCCATTGGTACCAAGTGTCCAGCGAGATGCCTTCGGCCAGCTCCGCCTGCTGCCACTGGCCGCGGTTTACGCGGACCTCCACCTTTTCGATGCCGGTGTGTTGGGCCCAGGCGATGCCGCCGATCATCACCGTTCCCGCCTTCACCGGCCGGCCATTTCGTGGCACATCAATCCTTGAGGACGTTTTGATCGGGCCCCGCTCCGACCAGCCCCGGGGAGTCCAGTAGGCGACGTCGTCCGCGAAGCGGGTGACCTTGAGCCCGGTGACCCATTTGGTGGCCGACACGTACCCGTACAGCCCTGGCACCACGAGCCGCACCGGAAATCCGTGCTCAAGGGGCAGCGGCTCGCCATTCATTCCGACGGCCAGCAGGGCGTCCCGGCCATCCCTGAGCACCTCAAGGGGGGTGCCTGCGGTCCAGCCGTCCACACTTCGTGAGAGCACCATGTCTGCGCCGGGCTGGGGGCGGGCGAGGCTGAGCAGTTCGCGGACCGGCCAGCCGAGCCAACGTGCGTTGCCGATGAGGTCTCCGCCCACGTTGTTGGATACACATGCGATGGTTATGTGGCGCTCCACCATGGGCTTGGCCAGTAGCTCGGCGAAGGTCAACTCCACCTCCTTGTCCACCATGCCCGTGACTTTCAGGACCCCCGTGTCCGGGTCGACCGCGGGAACCACAAGCGCGGTGTCTATGCGGTAAAAGTCGGCGTTGGGAGTGACCAGTGGTTGCATGCCGTCCACCTTCACCTCCGCAGTTGGCGGAATGGCTGGCGCCAGTGATGCGGGGGCCGGCAGCGTCACACGGCTCCGGGCTTCGCTGGCCACGGCGGCGGCACCGCGCCATACTCCCGCCAGCGCACCGCCGATGACAGTGAACGCAGCTCCGCCTGCGACGGCTTGCAGGAAGCGACGGCGGGCTGGCGCTTCCGGGGACGCTAATTCCGCTCCCGCGCTCCCCCACTCATGCAGCCAGCGAATCAGGAACCTAAGCAGCACTCCGGCAGCGACTGCGGTGAGTACTGGCAACACCATCGAATTAAAGGTGACCTGGGCGCGGGTCAGGACGGCCGCCAGACCCACGAGCCCAAAGACAGCGACCACTGCGGCGCCCATAAAGCGGCGGCGGTACTCCGCTACCCCCGCCACCGCGGCCAGGGACGCCATGACCAGAGCCATTCCGGCCAGGAGAGCCACCTTGTCGGCAGTACCGAACAGCGCCACGGCCCAGTCCTTGACACCGGGAGGAACGGCGTCGATGACAGCGCCGCCAACAGCGGTAGTCGGCGACAACGACGGACTGAAAATACCCGCCAACAGCTCCCCCAGCACCACGGCGCTGCCCACCGCAACTGCCCCTGCGGCCGCTGCCCACCGCCCCTTCAGGCGTGGCGTTGACTGGTGCGGCAGCGGAGGGTGCGCGGGTTCCCGCAGCCCGCCCCCGCCGTCGTGCGTTGCCTGCCTTGGCTGGGAGCTGTCCACACTTCCAGCATAGGTTCGCAGAGTTCAGGTGGCGCGGGCTCTGCCGTGAATTCCGCTGGGTATTCTGTTGCAGCCCTTTGCGCTGTCACGGGTGTGATGCACAGCCCAACGTGGCGTAGCCTGAATTCATGAGCGTCCAGCTAGGCATGCCCCAGCCGCGGGAGGAAGCAGCGTCCCTACCGTCGGTTCCCGCTGCCCGCCCCGCTGGTGCTCCGGCCGGACTGGCGGACCGCTATGGGCGCCGGGCCACGGACATGAGGTTGTCCCTGACGGACAAATGCAACCTGCGCTGCACTTACTGCATGCCTGCCGAGGGCCTGGAGTGGCTGGCGAAGCAGGCAGTCATGTCGGCCGAGGAAATCGTCCGGATCGTCCGCATTGGCGTGGAGCAGTTGGGTGTCCGGGAACTGCGGCTTACGGGCGGCGAACCGCTGGTGCGGCACGACCTGGTGGACATCATCGGCGCGCTGCGCAGCAACCATCCCAGCCTGCCCATCTCAATGACCACCAACGGCGTTGGCTTGGCGAAAAAAGCGGCGCCGCTGAAGGCGGCAGGGTTGACGCGCATCAACGTGTCACTCGATTCCCTGCATGAGGAAACCTTCACCCAACTGACGCGCAGGCCGTTCCTGAACCAGGTACTGGCCGGGGTGGACGCAGCCTGGGCAGCCGGCCTGGGCCCGGTCAAGCTCAACGCTGTACTGATGCGCGGCATCAACGACGCCGAGGCGCCATCGCTGCTCGCCTGGGCACTCGGACGCGGCTACGAACTGCGTTTTATTGAGCAGATGCCGCTGGACGCGGACCATGGCTGGACGCGGCGGAACATGATCACGGCCGCCGAAATCCGCGAGTTGCTCTCCACCGATTTTGTCCTCAGCGCTGATCCCCGCGCGCGTGACGGCGCACCGGCTGAACGCTTTGAAGTACGACGGCGGGTGGCCGGGTCCGCTGATGGCGCTGCCGGCCCTGTCCTGGGAACCGTGGGGATTATCGCATCGGTCACCGAGCCGTTCTGCTCAGACTGCCGCAGGACGCGGATTACGGCAGAGGGCAAGATCATGAGCTGCCTCTTCTCCCGGGAAGAGTTCGACCTGCTGGGCCTCTTGCGTTCCGGGGCCAGCGACGATGCCCTTGCCCAGCGGTGGCAGGATGCGATGTGGATCAAACCTAAGGCTCACGGAATGGACCACGTGGGACTTGATGCTCCGGACTTCGTCCAGCCGGACCGCAGCATGAGCGCCATCGGGGGCTGAATCTTTTGAACGTACGTTACTTCGCTGCCGCGCGCGCTGCGGCAGGGGTGGAGGAGGAGCGCTTCGACCTGGCGCCGGGCTCCACTGTTGCCGACCTGCTGGAGACCGTTCTGTCGGTGGAGCGCCCCGAGCCTCCTGCGGGGACTCCCCCGCTGCCCCGCATCCTGTCCCGAAGCAGCTACCTGCTGAATGAAGTCGCCGTCCGGGACCATTCCGTTGTGCTGGACACGAATGACGTGGTGGATGTGCTGCCTCCCTTCGCAGGGGGCTAGGAGCAGCTTTCCCGGCAGCGTGGTAGCCCGCTCGCAATCGGGTCGCCGGCGCCGACAGTGTCAGTGCCCGCAACGCTGTTTCCTGCCGCGCTGGCTGCTCGGGTCCGCCCATCAACCGTTCCCTCAGAATGTCAGTGACTCCTTAGATGATGTTCATATGGAGATTCACTCGACAGCCCAGGCGGATGGTGCGGCAACGCTGTTTCCTGCCGCGCTGGCTGCTCGGGTCCGCTCTTCAACCGCACCGGGACCCGGACCAATTGTCAGTGCCTCCGTAGATGATGTTCATATGGGACACAGCGTGGATGGGGCAGTGGCGATGGAGGGCATTCATGCTTCTGTTGATGCCCTCCAAGCGCTCTTCCTCCAGGATGCGTCTTTGGAAGTTGCAGCGGCAGCCGCTGCAGGGGTTCACGTGCTGCAGCGCGGGTACGAGCTCCGTTTGGACCGGATGGCTGTGGTGTCACGTCTGGAAGCACAGCTCGCTGCGCTCAAGGCCCGGGATGCGGCCGAGTGCATCGAACTGCAAGAGGCCATGACCCCACCGGACGCGCCGGTGCACGAGCGGACCTATGCAGAGATGTCCGCGGTTGAGGAAATCGCTGCCGTCCTGACAATAAGCGCCGCAGCAGCAGGGGCACTCGTCACCCACTCCCGGCAGCTGTGCGCCCTGCCGCTGGCTCTGGATGCCCTGTCCTCGGGAACAATCTCGTGGCAGCACGCGAAAATCATCGCCGACGAAACCGACAGCCTTGACCCCGCCGGCGCGGCCAACCTGGCCGCCCATTTCCTGGACCCGGACGCCCCCAACCCGGCCCGCGGAGCCGCCGCCGGTGAGCTGGTCCCCTCCCGGTTCCGGACCAAAGTCCGCGCCTGGCGGGAACGCCACCACCCCGAATCCCTTGAAAGACGCCACACCAAAAGCGTCGCCGACCGGAGAGTGGAATACAGCCCCGACCGGGACGGCATGGCCTGGATCTCGGCCTGCCTCCCCGCCCACCAGGGCTTAGCCATCTGGAACCGCACCACCGCCCTCGCCCGGGGCGCCCAGGGCCCGGACGAACCCCGCACACTCACCCAACTCCGGGCCGACATCCTCGCCCGCCTGCTCCTCAGCGCAGCACCGGCCCTAAACGCCGCCCCGGAAGCCAGCGAAGACAGCACCAAAGACTGCTCCGACGACGCGATCGGGCTGGCATCCCTGG
Organism: Arthrobacter sp. MDT2-3; assembly: GCF_059090465.1. Classification (NCBI taxonomy): domain Bacteria; kingdom Bacillati; phylum Actinomycetota; class Actinomycetes; order Micrococcales; family Micrococcaceae; genus Arthrobacter; species Arthrobacter sp. MDT2-3. Next base: position 67,781 of record NZ_JBNHFS010000003.1, read on the forward strand.
CAACAACAGACACCGAAGTAACAAGCACCGGCCAGCACGACGCCGCGGGCCCTGCCGGCGACAAGGAATACGCCGGCATCGCCACAGTCCCGGTCCCGAACTCCCAGGTCCTGGTCACCGTCCCGGTGTTCGCACTGCTGGGTCTCTCCGACGAACCCGCCATACTTGACGGCTACGGACCCATCCCCGCCTCGATGGCACGGCAACTCCTCGCCGACGGCGCCACCTCCTTCCACCGGGTCCTGGTGGATCCAAGGGACGGGGCACCACTGGAAATCGGCCGCACTCACTACCGGCTCACCAAAGCCATGAAAAAGGCGCTTCAGCTCAGGGACGGCAAATGCAGCTTCCCCGGCTGCAACAACCAGTCACTCGACAACGAGGCAGACCACCTTCACGCCTGGCAGCACGGCGGCAACACCGGCATCAGCAACCTGGCCCAACTCTGCCCAAAACACCACCGCCTCAAACACCACGGCACCTGGACACCCACAACGGCCACCAAAAACGAACCACCAAGCTGGACCTCACCCACAGGCCGGCACTACAAAGCTGAACGCCCTGACTGGGAACCACCGCGCTGGCCACCGGGGCTTCCGCCCGCGGAACTGCCGCCTGACGAACCAGCCGCGGACAGTCTTGTGGATCCGGACGATATTTCGGCCGGAGACCGTTTGTGGGATGACTTCTATGCCATGCCCCCTGCGCTGCCGGCCGACCCCTCAACGGCCAGGAGCCTGCTGCATGTCTGAAATGGCGTGCCTCGGGCGGTTGAGGAGTTGCAGACGTCAGCTTCGCTGGAACGTTGACGTCATGAACGGAACATAGGCCGAGCCGTTCCCGTCGGCCCCGCCGCCGGATTCGTCCCTTGCGGCAGTGTTTCCACGGGTGCGAAGCTCTGTCACATGGGTGAGCACTCCCCCGTCGATGCTCAGCGTATGACGGGTCCATCCGGCACTGCCCCGGCGTTCCACCCTGAGGGCGCCGCCGTGCCACGTACAGCGCGCCGGTGCACCCGGGTCTGGGCTCGCGTTGTCCACGTAGTACCAGAAGACGTTTTGGTGATCCGGGTCCAGAGTGAACATGCCGTGGCCTTCGAAATATGTCCCGTCGGGTTCCAGGTGCCGATAGCTCTGCACCACGGCGAAACCGCCGGCCACCGGCCTGTACGTCACTTCGGCTTCTACGGTGCGCTCCGGTCCCCACGGGCCGCCGACGAACCGGGTACTCCCGCGCCAGTTGCCCAGGAAGCCTGCCAATGCGTCGGGACCGCGGTTGGGTAGGGTCCGTTCCACAGTCCCCTCCCTCCCGCGCTAAGACCTGCCTGCGGCGGGTCAGAGCCCGAACGTTTCCGATTCCTCAAAGGGCCCGACGACGGTCACCGTCCGGGGTGCCGCTGCCAGCTCCGCCGCAAGGTCCTGGACCTGTTCTGCCGTGACGGCCTTGATGAGCCTGAGCGTTTCGTCAATGTCCTGGTATTCGCCGGAAACCAGTTCCGCCCGGCCCAGCCGCGACATCCGCGATCCCGTATCCTCCAGGGCCAGGACGATTCCGCCGCCCAGCTGGCCCACAGCCTTCCGAAGTTCGTCCTCGGTAATCCCGTGCTCGGCCAGCTTGTCCAGTTCCTCGCCGAGCAGGCCAAGGACCTGGCGCACCTTGGACGGCGTGCATCCCGCGTACATGCCGAAGTACCCGGCGTCGGCGTAGGAGGAAGCGAAGGAGTACGTGGAATACACCAGGCCGCGCTTCTCGCGGATTTCCTGGAACAGCCGCGACGACATGCCTCCGCCAAGCACGGCGTTCAGGACGCTCATGACGTAACGCCGTTCGTCGGTGGCAACGATCGTGGGGCAGCCCATGATGATGTTTGCCTGCTCCACCGCGCGCTTGACCACGTGGAGGCCTGCCGTCCCGGTGATCAGGGCCCGGTCGGTGGAACGCCTTTCGACAGGCGCCGCGTCGGACTTCAGCGACCACCCTGCAGACTCAAGGGCGTCCACGACGAGGTTGCAGACGACGTCGTGCTCGAGGCCGCCCGCCGCAGTGATCACGAGCTCGTCCGGCCGGTAATACCGCTGGTAGTGCTCCCATACGGAGTCCCGTGCAACTGCCTTGATGGCGTCCGGCGTGCCGCCGATGGGGCGTCCCAGAGGGTGGCTGCCCAGGACTGCTGACACAAAGTGTTCGTGCGCGACGTCCGTGGGGTCGTCGCTGTCCATGGCGATTTCCTCGAGGATGACGTCCCGTTCCTGCTCCATTTCTGCCGGGTCCAGGACGGCACCCGTGATCATGTCGGCGATCACGTCAATGGCCATGGGCAGGTCGGAATCCAGGACCCGCGCGAAGTAGCACGTGCTTTCCTTGGCCGTGGCCGCGTTTGACTCGCCGCCAACCTCGTCAAAGGCCGAAGCGATCTCGAGTGCGGTACGGCGCTTGGTCCCCTTGAAGAGGAGATGCTCCAGGAAGTGTGTGGAACCATGCTGCCCCGGGGCCTCGTCCCGGGACCCGACGCCCACCCAAAAACCAATGGTGGCTGACCTCTGGCCAGGCATCGCCTCCGTCAGCACCCGCACTCCCCCGGGCAGCACCGAACGCCGGACTTCGGAGCCGCCGTCGGAACCGTGGACCAGGGTATCGCCGCGGTGATTCTGCTCAAGCGGCAGGGGTACAACAGTCATTGAGGCCTTTCAAAAGGGGCAGCCGGGATCTGGCTGCCATCGTAACAGCGGCGGGGCCGGTGGATCATCCACCGGCCCCGCCGATTCATGCTTTGTGTGCCGGAAACCGGAACCGTTAGACCTCAGCGCCTTCAGCAGGCTCCGTGGTGTGGGCGCGCTCGGTCTCGACCTCGGCGCCTTCTTCCTCGGCAACCACCGGGGCGAGCGAGAGCTTTCCGCGGTCGTCGATCTTGGTGATTTCCACCTGGACCTTCTGGCCCACCGAGACGACGTCATCAACGTTGTCAACGCGCTTGCCGTTGGCCAGCTTGCGCAGCTCGGAGATGTGCAGGAGGCCGTCCTTGCCCGGGGTCAGCGATACGAAGGCACCGAAGGTGGTGGTCTTGACAACCGTACCCAGGTAACGTTCGCCGATTTCCGGGACCTGCGGGTTCGCAATGGCGTTGATGGCGGAGCGTGCTGCGTCTGCAGACGGGCCGTCGGTGGCGCCAATGTAGACCGTGCCGTCGTCCTCGATGGAGATGTCGGCGCCGGTGTCTTCCTGGATCTGGTTGATCATCTTGCCCTTGGGGCCAATGACCTCGCCGATCTTGTCCACAGGGATCTTCACGGCGATGACGCGCGGCGCGAACTCGGAGAGCTCGTCCGGGGTATCGATGGCCGAATCCATAACCTCGAGGATGTGCAGGCGTGCTTCGCGGGCCTGCTTCAGGGCTGCTGCCAGCACCGAAGCGGGGATACCGTCGAGCTTGGTGTCCAGCTGGATGGCCGTAACGAATTCGGAGGTACCGGCAACCTTGAAGTCCATGTCGCCGAAGGCGTCTTCGGCGCCAAGGATGTCAGTCAGTGCCGCGTAGCGCGTCTGGCCGTCCACCTGGTCGGAGACCAGGCCCATGGCAATACCGGCGACGGCGGCCTTCAGGGGCACACCGGCGTTCAGCATGGACAGGGTGGATGCGCAGACAGAACCCATCGACGTCGAACCGTTGGAGCTGAGCGCCTCGGATACCTGGCGGATGGCGTACGGGAACTCCTCCCGGGACGGCAGCACCGGCACGAGGGCCCGCTCTGCCAGCGCACCGTGGCCGATTTCGCGGCGCTTGGGCGAGCCCACGCGGCCGGTCTCACCGGTGGAGTACGGCGGGAAGTTGTAGTTGTGCATGTAGCGCTTGGTCTTGACGGGTGACAGCGAGTCGATCTGCTGTTCCATCTTCAGCATGTTCAGCGTGGTGACACCCATGATCTGGGTTTCGCCGCGCTCGAAGATGGCTGAACCGTGGACGCGGGGCAGGACCTCTACCTCGGCGGTGAGCTGGCGGATGTCCGTCAGGCCGCGGCCGTCGATGCGGACCTGGTCCTTGAGGATGCGCTGGCGCACAACGTGCTTGGTGACCGAGCGGAATGCTGCGGACACTTCCTTGTCACGGCCTTCGAACTGCTCGGCCAGGGCGGCGGAAACCTCGTCTTTCAGGGCGTCCGAAGCGTCATTGCGCTCCTGCTTATCCGCGATCTGGAAGACGGCAGCCAGCTTCTCAGCGGCAGCGGACTCAACAGCGGCGTACACGTCGTCCTCGTAGTCCAGGAAGACCGGGAACTCGACGGTCGGCTTAGCCGCGCGGGAGGCGAGGTCTGCCTGGGCGTCGCAAAGTGCCTTGATGAACGGCTTCGCAGCCTCGAGGCCCTCGGAGACAACCTCTTCGGTGGGGGCGGTGGCGCCCTGTTCCTTAATGAGGTTCCAGGAGTTGTCGGTGGCCTCGGCTTCGACCATCATGATGGCGACGTCGTCACCGGCGATGCGGCCGGCTACCACCATGTTGAAGACGGAGTTCTCCAGCTGCGAGTGCTTGGGGAAAGCGACCCACTGTGATCCGTTTTCGTCGGCAACCAGGGCAACGCGGACGCCGCCGATGGGGCCGGAGAACGGCAGGCCGGAAAGCTGGGTGGACATGGAGGAGGCGTTGATGGCCACCACGTCGTACAGCTCGTCAGGGTTGATCGCCAGGACGGTGACCACAATCTGGACCTCGTTGCGCAGGCCCTTAATGAAGGCGGGGCGCAGCGGGCGGTCCATCAGGCGGCAGGCCAGGATGGCCTCGGTGGACGGGCGTCCTTCGCGGCGGAAGAACGAGCCCGGGATGCGGCCGGCAGCGTACATACGCTCTTCGACGTCGACCGTCAGCGGGAAGAAGTCAAAGCCTTCACGCGGGTGCTTGCCGGCTGTGGTAGCGGACAGCAGGGCGGTGTCGTCGTCGATGTACACCATCGCTGCGCCGGCTGCCTGCTTGGCAAGGCGGCCGGTTTCGAAGCGGATTACACGCTTGCCAAAACGGCCATTGTCAATGACTGCTTCTGAGAACTGGATTTCGGGACCCTCCAAGAGAGTCACCTCCGTTTCTGTTTTACGGAAGTCCAGCCGCATCAACCCAGCCCAGCATCTGTCTACTGGCCCTGCACCCGGTCATCGATCGAGACCCACGGGCCGGGGCTTCTATCAACGAAGCCGTTCCCGGGGATCACTACCGAGGACCGCGAATGCGTGATGCGGTTGATCCTCCTGTTTAATTTTTCATTTGAAGAAGGCGGCCCGTTCCGTGGTGGAAAGGGCCGCCCCTAAGTCCGACTAGCGGCGCAGGCCGAGGCGCTCGATGAGCGCACGGTAGCGGGCGATGTCGGTCTTCTTGAGGTAGCTCAGCATGCGCTTGCGACGACCAACCATGGCCAGCAGACCGCGCTGGGTGTGGTAATCGTGCTTGTGCTCCTTCATGTGCTCAGTCAGATCCTTGATCCGCTGGGTCAGGACAGCAACCTGGACCTCCGGTGAACCGGTGTCGCCTTCTGCGGTTGCGTATTCCTTGATGATGGACTGCTTTACGGCGGCTTCAAGTGCCACAATAACTCCTAGGGATGTGCCGTGAGGGCCCAGGTCAGTAATTCACTGCCGGGTCTGCCGCCGCGGCTGGTCCGGGAAACCCGGACAGTGCCACACGCAACAGGAACCAGCCGCCACGGACTGCAGCCGGATCCATCCCTCAGTTTAGCGGCCCCCGCCCAATCTTGTCGAAACAGGCAAGCCTTGGCAGAAGGTGCCGTGGCCAAAGCCGCCCGCCCGCTACTGCGGCAACTGCTCCCGGATCGCTGCCATCCCGTGCAGGACCTCAGCGAAGCTGGTGCTCAGCGGCGAGAGTCCCACCCGAACGCCGTGCGGGGCGCGGAAGTCAGGGATGACATCCCCGTCCCACAGCGACTCCACGGCCCCTTTGGCGAAACCGGGGTGGTCCAGCGTGATGTGGCTGCCCCGGTCCCCCGGCTCCCGCGGCGAGGCGAGTTCGACGCCCAGGGGCGCCAGCCACGCTTCGAAGATCTCGATGGCGAAGGCCGTCAGCTTCACCGACTTCTCCCGGATGGCGGCCATTGACGCTTCCTCGATGAGGTCCAGCGTGCCCCGCATGGCCAGCATCCCGAAAATCGCCGGAGTGCCGCTGAGGAATCCGCGGATGCCGGCAGCCGGCTCATAGCCGGAGGCCATCTCAAAGGCATCCTTGCGGCCCATCCACCCCCAGATCGGCTGGTTGAGGGAGGCGAGGTGGCGGTGGTTGACGTAGGCGAAGGCGGGCGATCCCGGCCCGCCGTTGAGGTACTTGTAGGTGCAGCCTGCAGCGAAGTCCACGCCTGCACTGTCGAGCTCGATCTCCACCGACCCCGCGGAATGGCAAAGGTCCCACACCACCAGCGCCCCGGCGTCGTGTACTGCTGCGGTGATCCCCGGCAGGTCCGCCAGATGGCCGGAACGGTAGGCGATGTGGCTCAGGAGTACGACGGCGGTGCGCGGCCCTGCCGCTTCCCGCACCTCGTCAACGGTCACCCCGGCGGCGGGGTCCGTTTCGATCCAGCGGAGCGTCAGGCCTTCCTCAAGGGCGATGCCCTCAACCAGGTAGCGGTCCGTTGGGAAGTTCCCGGTGTCCAGAACGAGTTCGTTGCGCTCCGGGTCTGCCACGGCCGCCAAGGCCGCGCGGATCAGCTTGTACAGCACCACCGTGGTGGAATCCGCGATGATCGTTTGCCCGGGAGCCGCACCAAGCACTGCGCGGCCCAGCTGGTCGCCGATAGCCTGCGGCAGGTCCAGCCATTCCTCGTCCCAGCCACGGATGAGGCGGCCGCCCCAGCCGTCCCGGATGAACGTGCTGATATCCTCTGCCGTCCGTTTGAGCGGGCGGCCCAGGGAGTTGCCGTCCAGGTAGGACAACGGTGTGTCGGTGCCGATGAACTGACTGCGGTAACCGGCCAGCGGATCCTGCCGGTCCAGCTCGGCTGCCCGCTGCTGCAGGGCCGCTGCTGCGTCCTGGGGGTTTCCCACGATGGGATGCTGCTGGGTGGTCATTGGCCGATCTCCGTCCTGACTGCGAACAACTCCGGGAAAAAGGTCAGTTCGAGGGCCTTCTGCAGGAACGCGGCACCGCTGGAACCGCCCGTCCCGGCTTTCATGCCGATGGTCCGCTGCACGGTGCGCAAATGCCGGAAGCGCCAGAGCTGGAAGTTGTCCTCCAGGTCCACCAGTTCCTCGCAGGCCTCATAGGCGCCCCAGTTGTCCGCTGCGTTTTCATAGATGTACTTGAAGAGCGGCACCAGTTCCGGCGTGAATTCGTGGGCCCGGGTTACGTCCCGTTCGAGCACCGCCGGGGGCACGTCGAACCCTTGGCGGGCGAGGTATGTGAGGAATTCGTCGTAGATGCTGGGAGCGTTGAGCAGCTGCTCCAGCATGGCGTGGGCTTCCGGGTCCGAATCGAACACCGGAAGCATCTTGCGGTTCTTGTTGCCGAGAATGAACTCGACGGCACGGTACTGGCTCGACTGGAAACCGGAGGAATTTCCCAGGAAACCGCGGAACTGCGAATACTCCGTGGGAGTCAGCGTTGCCAGCACGGACCACTGCTCGGTGAGTGTTTTCTGGATGTGCTTTACCCGGGCGATGCCCTTGAGCGCTGAGCCGAGGTCGTCAGCCCGCAACCAGCCGGCGGTGCTCCGCAGCTCATGCAACACCAGCTTGAGCCACAGCTCAGTGGTTTGGTGCTGGATGATGAAGAGCATTTCATCGTGGTGCTCCGGCTGGCTGACAGGCTGCTGCGCGCTCAGCAGGGTAGGCAGCTGCAGGTAGGAGGCGTAACTCATCCGCGAGCTGAAATCACGGACAATACCTTCGTCCAGTTTCCTGGTGTTCTTCTCAACGGACACGGTACTGCCTTTCCCTGCGGATGGTTCAGCGTCTGGCCAGGAGGTCGTGGGCCTGGACCACATCGAGCCGCATCTGGTCTACCAGCGCCTCAGGCCCACGGTATGCCACCATCCCCCTGAGCCGGGCCACAAATTCAACAACTACTGTCTGGCCGTACAGATCGAAGTCCTCCACCGCTTCGTGGGGCCGGTCGATCACGTGGGCTTCGACCTGCCTGCTCACGCCGTCGAACGTTGGATTCGAGCCCACGGAAATGGCCGCCGGCCAGCGCGTCCCGGCCTGGTCCACGAGCCAGCCCGCGTAAATGCCGTCAGCCGGGATGAGCCCGCTGGCGTCGCTGGCAAGGTTGGCTGTGGGAAATCCGAGGGCACGGCCGCGGGCCGCACCGTGGACAACTTCGCCGCGCATGCGGTGGGGCCGGCCCAGCACTGCCGCGGCAGTGGCCACGTCGCCTTCCTGCAGGGCTTCGCGCACCCAAGTGGAGGAGCAGCGGCGGTCCGTGCCGTCGTCGTCATGGAGGGGGTAGCCCTCTGAACCGAACTCGCTGATCACCTGGACCTCGAACCCGAACTTTCCGCCGAGCGCCTTCATGGTGTCCAGGTCGCCGGAGTTGCCGCGGCCGAACCGGGCGTCGTGGCCGATCACAACATGGCTGGCGTGAAGGCAGTTGACCAGGAATTGCTCCACGAATTCTTCAGCGGTGAGGCTGGCGAGGTCCAGGGAGTACTTCATCACCAGGATGGCGTCCAGGCCCAACTCCCCCAGCGCCTCCAGCTTGTCATGCAGTCCCATGATGAGCTCTGGCGCAGATTCCGGGCGGTGGATCAGGGCCGGGTGGGGGTCAAAGGTGATTGCTACGGACCTTGACCGGTTGAGGCGGGCGGTGCGGATCAGCTGGGACAGCACCTGTTGGTGGCCGCGGTGAACTCCGTCGAAGTTCCCGAAGGTGACAACAGATGGGCCGAAGTCCGCCGGGACCTCGGACGGATCGTTCCAGATGTAGACCATCACCCTCGCCTTAAGCTGCCTGCACGCATCAACAATCCGCAACCATACTGGCCACGGGCTCTCTAAGATTACCCGTAATCACCAGGCACGCTTGACGCCGCAGACCGGCGACCCAGCTGTTGCACTTATCCGCCCACGGGCGCATCCCGTGCGGTCCGATGAGCTCGCAATATTTGCTACCCAGTTTTCGTCAACCCCTGATTGACAAGTTTCGGGCGTTCGGTTCGCTACTGTTGCACAGAATGGGGGGGGCCGGTTTCCCGGCTGCCCGAAGCTTAAATGGGGAGCAAACCATGGAACACGCCATTGACCGTGCGCAGGAAACGATCAGGACGCTGACTGCCCAGCACGGCCCGGACCATCCCGATGTATTCGCCGCCCACGTCTTACTGTTCACCGCCACGGCTGATGCCGGGCTGCGGCACACCCTGGTTGCCCCCTCGGAGAAACTCTTCGAACGTGCTCAGCAGGTGCTGGACCGGGAGCATCCGCTGACGCTCACCTTGGGCCATGAACATGCAGAAGCCCTGGGTGCAGTATCCCGGGACGTGGAATCTCTGGACCTGCATCAGCGGATCCACGAACTTCGCCAGAGGGTGCTCGGACCGGACCACGAGGACACCCTGGAAAGTCTGGACAGCATCGGCGCAAGGCACCGCGCCCTTTCCGATGGCCCCGCCGCCTTGTCCACCTACCACCACCTATACAACGCCAGAGTCCGGTTAACCGGTCCGTCCAGCCGGGGAACCGTGCTTGCGCGGAACGGCGTGGGGATGGCCCTGGCCACTCTTGCCCGCCATCAGGAAGCTGTGGAACTTTATGAGGAGTTAATGCCAGCTGCCGAAGGCATTTTTGACACAGACTCTTCCCTGCTCTTCAGCATTCGCAACAATTACGCAAATTCGCTGGGCGCGGTCGGACGACACGCCGAGAGCGCAGCCCTTCACAGGCAGGTATATGGCGCACGGCTCCGGACTGGGGAACCTAACCAGGTCATAATCTTGCGATCCGCAATGAACCTCTGCATAGAGCTGAGGAGTCTTGGAGACTACCCCGAAGCCCTGGCTATTCTCACAGGAGCCATCGACGCCGCAGCAGGAGACCTGGGTGCCAGGCATCCCCAGATAACCCAGGCGAAGCTGGAGTTGGTTGCGATCCTGTGGTTCTCAGGCTCCATGGAGGATGCCTTGGCGCTCCATTCGAGAATCAGCGAGGACTGCGTTCAAGCGTACGGTTTCTCGCACCCGACGACCCTTTTTTGCCATGAATCCATGGCTGAGCGGCTTGTAGAGACAGGCCAGATACCAGCCGCCACGGAAGTGAGGCGGAGGATCCATGCAGCAGCTATGGAGGCTTTCGGCGATGGCCACCTGATGAAGTTTTGGGCGCACCACGTCCTGGCTTCCGGCCTGAGTTGGTCTAAAGAACACGAAGAAGCCCTGAAATTCGCACTGCTGGCTGCAGCAGGCCGCCGGCGCTTGTTAAGCGCTGATCATCAGGGGACTGTGGAGTCCGAGATAGTAGTGGCACATACGCTGGCCTGGCTGAAGAGGCATCGCGAAGCATCAGAACATTACACCTACATCGCGAACCTGCTGAGCGCGCAGCGGGGAGATTCCGACCGCGAAGTGATAAACAACCGCTGGAGCGCGGCCCGGCAACTCTTCAAAGCCGGGGAGCACGAAACGGCACTGCCCCTCCTCCACTCCGCCTTGCAAAACCAGATCGCAACTTACGGCGAGCATGACGACAAAAGCCTCAAGATGCTCTCCCTCTTTGCGCGCAATGTGTATGAGGCGGGTGATCGGGAATCGGCGCTGGAGCACACCACCCGCTGGGCCGACCTCGTTGAGGCATCTTTCGGCAGTTCCGCCCCGGAGACCATCGAGGCCCTTACGGTGTTGGCGGACTGGTGTGAGGGTTTGGAGATTCCGGATCGAGCCCAGGCTTCCCGGCGCCGGCTGCTCTCGGCCCGACGCCTGGCGACCGGCCCCGACAGCGATGAAACCTTGGACGCGGAAGAGTCACTCATAGCCGCTCACATAATGTTCGGAGACGCCCTGGCTGCCATTCAGGCGGCCGCCGGTTTCAATGAAGACCGCCGGCAGCGGCTTGGTTACTCACATGAAAAGACTCTGAAGTCACACGCCACCCTTGCGAAATTGCTTGAACTGCAGGGTGAGTGGGAGCCCCTGATCTCGTTGCACCGGAAAGCCTTGAACGGGATCCCTCTGGAAACGAATGACGTACAGATTGTTCAGGACCATGAGTTCGCTTTAGCGGACGCCCTGGCTGCCGCTGGCAAGGATGAAGAGGCCCTGGCACTCTTCGCCCCGCTTCTCGAAGCTCAAAGGGCAACGTTCGGTGTTGCCCATCCACGGACCGTACGCGTCCAACAGGCGATAGCCCGCCTCTACCGTCGTTCGGAGAAACCAGGGGACGCCGCGCCCCACTACGAATCCCTCATTTCAGCTCAACTGAACAGTGACGGAACAGACACCCCTAAGTCGCTGGAATCTCGAATGGAGTTGGCACACCTGCAGCACGAGCTGGGGCACCCCAAGGCGCAGGATGCGTACCGCTCCAACTACGAGCTGGCCGTACGGCTCCTGCCGGATGACGCCAGGGTCCTGGCGGCGAGGAACGATTTTGCCCGCAGCTTATACGAAGAGGGCCTGCACGATAAGGCCTTCGAGTTGTTGAGGTGGAATGTGGTGGAGTCAACACGGATTTTGGGAGAGGAGCACGGCGATACGACGCGCATCCGATATAGCCTTGCAACTGCCCTTTTCGACGCTGGTCATGCCGGGGAAGCTGCAGAAATCCTCGAAGCAGCAGTGGATGACGATGCGCTCACCGGCAATGGACTGGCCAGTGTGCTGCCCATGCTGCGGATCCTCGCAGGCGCACTGCGCGAAAGCGGGCGGTCACCCGATGTGCCTGCGGCTTATAAGCGAGTGCTCAGGACTTTGTCCGGCCACTTCCCCTTCCCTGGCCACCTCACCGAAACTGAGCTACACCTTATTTTGCCGGATCCGTTTCGCTACGAAGACGCCATCGAACTGGACCTAATGAATGTGGAGGAAGCGCACAGTACGTACGGCCACCACCACCCGGATACCTTGGCCGCTGTTGACCAACTGTTGAAGACCCTCCAGGCTGTCCTGTCGGCATTGAGCCGGAACTAGTGGAACGAGCGGCGGCCCGACTTTGCCTGTACCGGCCGTCGCCGGTACAACCACACCAGGCCCAGGATGGGGAGTACCAGGGGGATGAAGCCGTAGCCGCGGCCAAAGAGCGACCAGACCGTTTCATGCGGGAACGCGACGGAATCGAAGACGCTCAGCGCACCGACCACCAGCACGCCCACCAGTTCCACCAGGACGGCCGCGACCGAAACCTTGAACCAGGTGCTGCCGGCCTTGGCCAGGGACACCGTGGCCACCACGTACACCAGGGCGGCGAACGCGGACAGCAGGTACGCCAGCGGTGCCTCGGAAAACTTGGTGAGGATCTGGTAGCCGGCGCGGGCGGAGGCCGAAATGGCAAAGACTGCATAAACGGCGATGAGCAGGCGTCCGGGCCCCGTATTGCGGGTGTTCCGGCCACCGGTTCCGTTCGCGCCTGCGCCGGTGGTGGTGTTGGGAACGGCGGAGTGCTGGTCTTTCACGCGGCGAGCTTCTTCCATTTCAGTACCAGATCTGATTCATTCGGGCGGCCATCACCAGCGCAGTGACACCCACGGCGGCCAGGACAAAGTTGCTCCACCGTGTGCGCTCCAGGATGGACCAGTAGACGGCGGCGGGCGGCAGGAGCATGGCCGTGGCCAGGTAGCCCCAGAACTCCCAGGCTTCCCCGGCGATGGGCTCTCCGGCTATGACGCGCACGATGGATCCGACCAGATACACCAGGAGCGCCACCTCGACGGCGGCGACCGAAAGGATGGTGGCATCATTCGGCGCTTTCTTCAGGATGCCGGCCAGGAGGCAGATCCCGGTAGACAGGAGCCCCACTACCAGGATGATGTAGAAATAGGCGTCCACCCTCAGCCCACCCCGGACGCGCCGGTACCCGGGCCGGTGCCAGGGGCGAACACCAGGACGGGTTTGGCGAAGCTGCCAGCATCGGCAAGCAGTGCCACCAGGCTTCCATCGGGGGCAAAGGCGGCTGCGGGATGTTCTGCTGTGGCCGCCGCCGGGCTACCGGGGGCAGCGCCGGCAGCGATGCGCCGGCCAAAGGATACTTCCGTGGCTTCCTCGGGGCTGAGCTCGCGGTTGGGCATCAGGGCCCGGGCTGCCTCGGACATCTCGAGTACGTTAAGCTCTTCCGCGAGTTGTTCGAGGGTGCGCGCCTGCTCCAGGGAGTAGGGCCCAACATGGGTCCGCCGGAGGGCTGTGAGGTGCCCGCCAACACCGAGGGTGTTGCCGAGGTCCCGGGCCAGGGCACGGATATATGTCCCGGAGGAGCATTCCACCGTGACATCCAGGTCCACGACGTCGGCCTCGGCGTCCCTGTTAATGCTGTGCACCTCAAACCGGTGGATGGTGACCGGGCGGGAGGCGAGTTTGACCTCTTCACCGGAGCGCACCCGGGCGTAGGCCCGTTCCCCGTTGACTTTGATGGCGCTTACGCTGCTGGGAACCTGCTGGATCTGCCCGGTGAGGGCCGCAACCCCGTCGTGTATCGCCTGCTCGCCCACCCCGGAGGTGCCGGCTGTAGCAGTAACTTCACCTTCGGCGTCGTCCGTGACGGTCGACTGGCCCAGGCGGATGGTGGCCGTGTAGGTCTTGGACGTGCCCACGATGTACGTGAGCAGGCGGGTGGCTTTGTTGATGCCGACCACCAGGACGCCGGTTGCCATTGGATCCAGGGTGCCTGCATGCCCCACTTTCCGGGTACCGGCAAGGCGCCGCATCCGGCCAACCACATCATGGCTGGTCCATCCCTGCGGTTTGTCCACTATCACCAGTCCAGAAAGCACGCTTCCCAGTATATCGGCGCTGGTCGTGGCACCCGCCCACGCATCGCGCGGCCCGGGGAGCATCCCCGGCCGCCCCGGGTCCGTGCCGGTTAGGATGGCAGGCATGCCTGAGCTTGCCCCCCACGTCCGCGACGTCCCCATCAACCAGATCCGGGAGATCACCGAGGCCGCATGGCGTACCCCCGGCGCCTTGGTCCTCAGTATCGGCGAGCCCGGGTTCCCACTCCCCCGCCACGTTCTCGACGCCGGGATGGCATGCCTGGACCGGGACGAAACCAACTACACCCCCAACGCGGGCATTCCGGCACTTCGCGAAGCCTTCGCCGCCAGGTTCCGGGAGCAGCAGGGCTGCGAGGTGGGCGCCGACCGGGTGTATGTGGTGGACGGCGCCCAGCAGGGCCTGCATTTCGCCATGAGCCTGCTGCTCTCCCCCGGCGACGAGATCCTGATTCCCAACCCGGGCTACCCCACGTTCGCCATGACCAGCCGGCTCCTGAATGCCATCCCCGTGGGCTACCCGCTCTACCCCGACCAGGGCTTCCAGCCCAGGACCGGCGACATCGAGGCGCTCATCACGGACCGGACCCGGGTGCTGGTCCTGAATTCCCCCTCCAACCCCCTGGGCGCGGTCCTCAGCGAGGACCTGACCAAGGAACTCGTTGAACTCGCCCGCCGGCACGACCTATGGGTGATTTCGGACGAATGCTACGAAGCGTTCACGTACGACGTCCCGCATGTGAGCCCTGCGAGGTTCGACGGCGACCTGCCGGGCGAGGCGCGCGTCTTCACGTCGCTGACCCTGTCCAAGACGTATGGCCTCACCGGGCTACGGATCGGCGCGCTGGTGTGCCCGCCGGGCCTGGAGCAGAAGATGAACAACGTCATGGAATCGATCGTCTCGTGCGTGGCGTCGCCGTCGCAGTACGCCGCGCTCGCTGCCCTCACCGGGCCACAGGATTACGTCCAGCACGCCCACGCACACTATCGGACCAACCGGGACGCGGCATCAGCCGTGCTCGATTCCAAGGGTATTCCCTATTTGAAGGCTGACGGCGCGTTTTATCTTTGGGCAGACGTGTCCCACGCCAGCGGCGGCGACGTCCGCGGGTGGGTCCGGCGCTTCCTTGCGGAGTCAGGCGTTGCGCTGGCCCCTGGGACTGCCTTTGGTTCCATCGGTGAAGGCTGGGTGCGGATCGCGCTGTGCGGCAAGCGGCAGGAACTGTTGGACGGCCTGGCCCGGCTGCCGGAACGCGCTTAAAGCGACCTGCCGGCAGCGGGTCCTTCGTTAGCTGCGGGTCCGGATAGGGCGCCGTCCAGCCAGGTGCGCAGGACGTCCGCCGGGGCAGCACCTGCCTGCCGTGCGGCCACCTTGCCGTCCACGATGACCATCAGGGTGGGTATGGCCTGTACATCGAACCTTCGGGACAACGCAGGCGATTTATCCACGTCCACCTTGACCAGTTTGACGTCGCCCGCACGTTCATGAGCCAGCTTGTCCAGGACCGGACTTACCATGCGGCAGGGCCCGCACCACGCGGCCCAAAAGTCCACCAGCACAGGTACCGGTGACCGCTCGGCAACTGCGGCGAAATCCGCGTCCCCGGCGTCCACGATCCAGGGCAGCGCGCCGCGGCAGCTGCCGCAGCGGGGCCGGCCGGCAGCGGCGGCCGGGATGCGGTTGGTCTTTCCGCAGTGCGGACACTTGACGAGGGCGGCTGGCATGCTTAGTAATCCTTCCTGCTTTTATGGGCGCCCCAGGCCTGGAAAGGAGCGTCCGACGCCGGGACGTCGCCCTTGCTGACCGGCAACAGTTCAGGGCGCGTCCCCGAAAAGTAGTCGTAGAAGACGGCGTCATCAAAGCCTGCGGAAGCAGCACCGTACCGGTCCGCGGCGAAATAGACGCGGTCTATCCGTGCCCAAAGGGCAGAGGCAAGGCACAGCGGGCACGGCTCGCAACTGGTGTAGAGGACCGCGCCGCGCAGGTCGAAGCTCCGTATGGCGGCAGCCGCCGTACGGATGGCCACGACTTCGGCGTGGGCGGTGGGATCGTTGTCGCGGGTGACGCGGTTGACTCCCTCGTGCACCTGCCCGTCGCTGGTCACGACCAGCGCACCGAACGGTCCGCCCCCGTCCGCTACGTTGCGGGTGGCCAGCGCCACCGCCTGTTCGAGGTAGTGGGTGGCATCATCGGGGTCGTGGTCCGCCTGTTTCATAGCTTGATCCTAGCCAAGGGGCTGGCGTTAGGGGATGAATTAGGGGGCGCAATAGGGGGCCGGATAAGGGGCATTCCCGGCGACACCGTTGCTCCGCAGGCATAGTCTGGCGCCAGGGGTTGCCGAATTTTATTTGCCTCCCGCGAGGCTCCTTATCCGGCCCGTCAAGGGCGCCAAACCGGAGTATCCAATGAAAATGAACTTTCCAATGCTCGCATGTCTCGCTGCTGCAGCATTAGTTATTCCTGCCTGGCCTGCAGTGGCGGGTTTCAGTGAGGACCCGCCGCATACGCTGGCCGGGGGCGAGTTCGTCGTCTCCTTCAGTGGCACCCCCGAAGCCGCCACCACCGCCATCGAGGCCGCCGGCGGAACAGTGGAGGACGTCACCTCCCAGGTGGGCGTCGCCCTGGTCACGGCCCCCGATGGCGCATTCCTGGACAAGGTGCGGGCCGTTACCGGCATCCGCGGTGCCGCACGCAACCATTCCGTCGGTGTGGGCCGGCAGGGGATGCCGCACCGCTACTCCGGGGAGCGGCTCGACGCGGCCGAGCGGGCGCAGGCGAGTAACGCCGGGAAGGCCGGGAGCTTGTCCACGCACGGGCCCGAGGCTGAGCCGCTGTCCGACCTCCAGTGGGGTATGGAGATGCTCGGTGCGACGCCCGACGGCGCCTGGGAGAAGGCGACCGGCAAGGGTGTCGACGTCGGCATCATGGACACGGGGATCGATGCCCGGCACCCCGACATCGCGCCCAATTTCGACGCTAAGCGGTCGCGGAACTTCACCACCGATATCCCGGACATCGACGGGCCCTGCGAGTACAAGGACTGCAAGGACCCCGCGAACGTCGACGATGGCGGGCACGGTACTCACGTGGCCGGCATCGTGGCTGCGGCCGACAACGATTTCGGCATCGGCGGGGTGGCCCCCGACGCGACCTTGGTTAATGTGCGCGCAGGACAGGACTCCGGCTACTTCTTCCTGTACGAGACGGTCAAGGCGCTTGTGTACTCGGGGGACATCCACCTCGACGTCGTGAATATGAGCTTCTTCACCGACCCGTGGCTCTACAACTGCACGTCCCGCGACGAGTACGTCAGCGGCACCGTGACGGACGCGCAACTGATCGAGCAGCGGCTCATCAGCGAACTGGTGCTGGGTGCGGTGACGTACGCCTCCGACCGCGGCGTGACCCTGATTGCGGCCGCCGGCAACGAGCACAACGACCTGGCCGCACCGACCCGCAGCGACGAGATCAGCCCGGACTACCCGGCGGACGCCGCGCAGCCGAGGGTAGTGCAAAAAACCTGCCTCAACCTGCCGAGCGAGGCTCCACAGGTGATCAATGTGTCCGCGGTCGGTCCGTCGGGGACCAAGGCTGACTACTCAAACTACGGGTTTGGCGACATCGAGATCGCCGCCCCCGGAGGCTGGTTCCGCGACTACGTCGGGACGCCGCAGTTCCAGAGCCCTGGGAACCTCATCCTCTCGTCCTATCCGCTCCAGGCGGCGATCGAGCAGGGCCTTGCCGACCCGAAGGGCAACCCGGTGGATGAGTTCTCGATCAAGTACTGCGACGACGGCAAGTGCGGCTTCTACACGTACTCGCACGGCACTTCGATGGCGTCACCGCACGTTGTAGGCGTAGCGGCGCTGATCATCCAGGAGCGGGGCAAGTCCACCGGCCAAGGCGGACACGCACTCGACCCGGCGACCGTGGCCCGGGTGCTTTTGCGGACGGCGGACGACCACGCCTGCCCGGTCGGCGGTGTGGAGGACTACAGCGACGAGGGGTGGACGCCGGACTGGAACGCGGCCTGCCAAGGGACCACCGGGAACAACGGCCTGTATGGCGAGGGCATCGTCGACGCAGAGGATGCCGTGGACTGACCAGATCCGCATTAGGGGATGAATTAGGGGGCGGAATAGGGGGAAATCCCGGCGACATTCTTGGCCGGCAGGCATAATCTGGCGCCGGGGGTTTCGGAAGTTTTGCCTCCCGCGAGGCTCCTTATCCGGCCCGTCCAGGGCGCCACGACGGAGTACCCAATGAATATGAAGTTTCCAATGGTCGCATGTCTCGCTGCTGCGGCGATAGTTATCCCTGGCGGGCCCGCAGTGGCGGGTTCAGATGAGCACCCTCCCCGCACGTTGGCCGAGGGTTTCGCAGGGCCTCTCAGTCTGGCGGTGGATGCGGAGGAATCCGTTCTCGTCACCCAGAACTTCGCCGGCCTCCTCAGCCGGGTCAACGACGACGGCACCACTACTGCGCTCTATCAGGCCAAAGAGGGCTGGGACGTTGGCGGCGTGGAAGTCCGGCATGGAATCACGTATTTCTTTGAGAGCGTTGGAGCCGGCCTGGGCGATCCCGAGGCTCTCGGGGGCTACTTGAAGTCCATCGACGAGGACGGAGACGTCCGGACCATCGCGGACCTGGCCCGCTACGAACGCAAGCACAACCCGGACGGCGATCAGCACTACGGCTTCGAAGCTGACGTCTCGGACGAGTGCCTGGCGGACTGGCCTGAGTTTCCGCCTGCACGCTATAAGGGCGGGGTGGACTCGCATCCCTACGGCATGGCGGTGCGGAGCGGCAATGCGTATGTAGCCGACGCGGGCGCGAACGCCATCCTGGAAGTAGACCTCGACAGCGGCCACATTTCCACTCTTGCAGTGCTGCCGCCGCGGCCCACGGTTATTCCGGAAAGTGCTACCCGTCCGGAGGAGGAGGGTGGCCTTGGCGTGCCAGCTTGCGTTGCCGGGAAGGAATACGCTTTTGAGTTTGTTCCCACGGACGTTGAGGTTGGGTCGGACGGCTGGCTTTATGTGACTTCCCTGCCTGGCGGCCCGGAAAGCCCGGCGCTGGGTGAACGCGGCGCTATATTCAAAGTCAACCGGTGGACCGGCGAGACAAAGCTCTGGGCCGATGACATCCTCTCCCCCACCGGCCTGGCCATTGGGGACGACGGGGATGTCTATGTGGCTTCCCTTTTCGGCGGCAATATCCTGAAGTTCAATGGCTCCAGGGACCACCCTTCCGAATTCCTGGCCGTTAACCAGCCGGCCGCCGTCGAATTCCAGGACGGACACCTGTACGCCACAGTTGACGCGCTGTCCGGCGCCCCGGCCGGCCCGGGAGCGCCTCCTCCAGCAGAACCGTTCCTGGGCAAGGTGATCCGGGTTCATATCGACTAGTCAGCAAACAAAGTTCTCAGGGAAAGTCGAAGGCCCGCACCATATGGTGCGGGCCTTCTGCTGACCAGCCTCGCTGGTTACTTACTGGCGTCTTCGTCGAGTTCCTCGTCGTCATTGACGTCGAAGTCCTCTTCATCAAAATCGTCTTCGTCGATGTCCACATCGGCGGACGCATCGCTCCGGTAGGGATCAGCGTCCCCCGCATGCCGGGCCTTCGCCGCCAGGGCGGCCACTTCGGCGTCGCGCTTCTTGGCTTCCCGGAGCAGATCCTCAAGGTTGGACGCGATAACGGGAATCTCATCAGAGACGAATTCAAGGGTGGGAGTCAGCCGAATACTCAGGTTGCGCCCCACCTCCTGCCGAAGTACACCCTTGGCCTTCTCCAGGCCCTTGGCAGCATCAGCCTGAACAGCCTGGTCGCCAAGAACGGTGTAGTAGAGGGTGGCATGCTGCAGATCATTCGTCACCCGGGCATCAGTAACAGTGATGCCCTCCAGCCGAGGATCCTTAACCTTCCGGCCCAGGGCCTCAGCAACAACAACCTTAATCCGCTGCGCCAACTTGGCAGCACGTGCCGGATCAGCCATGAACAACTCCTATAAAAAGAAAAATTTGGGACGTACGACGGCGGCACAGGAGCTGCCTCGAACGTTTCAGTTATGTGCCATGCACTAAAGGTGGGCCAACGACGATCCCGCAGAGTTTTGGGGGCGCCCGGGAGCGGCATCTAAGGAGATGGCCGAGGGCCCCGACCCGAGCTTGCGAGGGTTGGGAAGGCCAGCTCCGCTGCCGGAGCTGGGCGGCAAAGGATCGCAAGATCCTTTGCCGCCCAGCGTAGGAGCGGGGCGCCCCCAAAACTCGGAGGCGTCCCGCTGTGAGAAACCCTTAGACGCGCGGCTTCTCACGCATCTCGAAGGTCTCGATGATGTCGCCTTCGTTGATGTCGTTGTACGAGCCAAGACCGATACCACACTCGAAGTCCGTGCGGACCTCGGTGGCGTCGTCCTTGAAGCGCTTGAGCGTCTCAACGGTGAGGTTGTCACCGATGATCTTGCCGTCGCGGCTGATGCGGGCCTTCGTGTTGCGTCGGATGATGCCCGAGCGGACGATCGAGCCGGCGATGTTTCCGAACTTGGAGGAACGGAAGACTTCGCGGACCTCGGCGGTGCCCAGCTGGAATTCTTCGTATTCCGGCTTGAGCATGCCCTTGAGCGCCATCTCGATGTCATCAATTGCGGAGTAGATGACGGAGTAGAAGCGCATGTCCACGCCTTCGCGGTCTGCCAGTTCGGCAACCCGCTCAGCAGGCTTGACGTTGAAGCCGATGATGACGGCGCTGTCCACCGTCGCCAAGTTGACGTCGTTCTGCGTGATGGCACCAACACCGCGGTGGATGACGCGCAGCTGCACGCCTTCGCCGACGTCGATCTTGAGCAGGGCGTCCTCGAGGGCTTCCACGGCACCGGACACGTCACCCTTGAGGATGAGGTTGAGGGTGTCGATCTTGCCGTCGGCGACTGCCTGGTCGAAGTCTTCCAGGCTGATGCGCTTGCGGCGCTTGGCCAGGGCTGCGTTGCGGTCGGCTGCTTCACGCTTCTCGGCGATCTGGCGGGCGGTGCGCTCGTCAGCGGTCACGAAGAAGGTGTCGCCTGCACGCGGCACGTTGGACAGACCCAGCACCTGGACGGGGCGGGACGGGCCGGCCTCGGTCAGGGCGCTGCCGTCGTCGTCGAACATCGCACGGACGCGGCCGTGGGCCGTGCCTGCAACGATGGTGTCGCCGACGCGGAGCGAGCCGGACTGCACCAGGACGGTGGCCACGGAACCGCGGCCCTTGTCCAGGTTGGCTTCGATCGCGATACCGCGGGCGTCCTTGTTCGGGTTGGCGCGCATGTCCAGGGCAGCGTCTGCGGTGAGCAGGACTGCCTCGAGCAGCTCGTCGATGTTGAGGTTCTGGCGTGCAGAGACCTCCACGAACATGGTGTCGCCACCGTATTCTTCGGGAACGAGGCCGTACTCGGTCAGCTGCCCACGGACCTTGTCCGGGTTGGCGCCTTCCTTGTCGATCTTGTTCACGGCCACCACGATCGGCACATTCGCTGCCTGGGCGTGGTTGAGGGCTTCAACGGTCTGGGGCATCACGCCGTCGTCCGCTGCGACCACCAGGATGGCGATGTCGGTCACCTTCGCACCACGGGCACGCATGGCGGTGAACGCCTCGTGGCCCGGGGTATCGATGAAGGTGATCTTCCGGTCGTTGCCTTCGTGGTTGTGCGTGACCTGGTAGGCACCGATGTGCTGCGTGATGCCACCGTGCTCGCCCGCCATAACGTCGGACTTGCGGATGGCGTCCAGCAGGCGGGTCTTACCGTGGTCCACGTGGCCCATAACGGTGACAACCGGAGGACGTGCCTCGAGGTCTTCGTCGCCTTCGGCTTCGAGCTCTGCTTCGAAGTCGATATCAAAGGTGGAGAGCAGCTCGCGCTCCTCGTCCTCCGGCGACACGACCTGGAGCTTGTAGCCAAGCTCTTCACCCAGCAGCGCAAAGGTTTCCTCGTCCAGCGACTGCGTGGCCGTTGCCATCTCACCGAGGTGGAACAGCACGGTTACCAGTGCGGCGGGGTTTGCCTCGATCTTGTCGGCGAAGTCCGTGATGGACGAGCCGCGGCGGAGGCGGATCACAGTGTTGCCGTCGCCGCGGGGTACGCTCACGCCACCCAGCGACGGGGCACTCATCTGCTCAAGTTCCTGGCGCTTTGCGCGCTTCGACTTGCGCTGCTTGCCACGTCCGGCGCCGCCCTTGCCGAAGGCACCCTGGGTGCCGCCGCGTCCGCGGCCGCCCTTGCCAAAGCCACCACCGGCGGGAGCACCGCCGCCGCCACCGGGACCACCGGTTCCGGGAGCGCCACCCGGGCGTCCCGGGCCGCGGGCGCCGGCGCCCGGACGTCCGGCACCGGCCGGAGCCGGGCGTTCAGTGCGGTTGGGCATCATGCCAGGAGTAGGACGGTTTCCACCGGCACCGCCGGGACGCGGTGCGCCCGGGCGGGGGCCGCCGGCGCCTGCTGCGGGACGGGGCCCACCGGCACCTGCTGCGGGACGCGGACCACCGGGACGGGGGCCACCGGCACCTGCTGCGGGACGCGGACCACCGGGACGGTCGCCGTCGGTACGGCTTCCACCCGGGCGGGGCATGCCCTGGGAGGTGGCAAACGGGTTGTTGCCCGGACGGGGAGCCCGGTCACCGTCGCCGCCACGGCCCCGGGGCATGCCCTGGGAAGTAGCGAAGGGGTTGTTGCCCGGACGGGGACCGCCGGGACGGGGAGCGGAACCACCCTGTGATCCGCCGGAGCGGGTGGGGGGTGCCGGGGTTTCGGCCTTGGGGGCCGGGCGTGCACCGGGCTTTGCGCCGGTGGACGGAGCAGCGGGAGCAGCCGGAGCGCTGGCCGCCGGTGCCGCAGGGGCGCTGGCTGCCGGTGCCGCAGGAGCGGGTGCCGGTGCAGCCGGAGCTGCGGGGGCAGGTGCCTGTGCCTTGGGGGCCGGAGCCTTGGGCGCTGCCGGACCCGGAGCGGGGGTTGAAGGACGCGCCTCGGCCGCCGGAGCGGTTGCCTTGGGCGCGGCGGCCGGTGCTGATGCCTTGGCAGCAGCATCGGGGAAGGCGTTGCGCAGTTTACGCACAACGGGGGCCTCAATGGTGGAAGAGGCGGAGCGAACAAATTCGCCCAGTTCCTGCAGTTTTGTCACTGCATCTTTGGAAGTAATACCGAGCTCTTTGGCGAGCTCATGTACGCGGACCTTGGCCACATTTCTCCTGTCTCGGTCCGCACCGAGCCAGGCACGAACCGTCTACTTCTTACTGCGGGCCCAAGCCGCGATTAATGCAGAAGGGCCCATTGCAGAGCGCAACAAAGTTGTCATCGTTGCGCACTCATCGCTGGGAACTCATCGGGTTTCCATCAGATTTCTGACCCGCTTTCAGGTTGGACGGTTGGTGTTGCAGTTGCCGTGGCTGCAACTCTCGTGCCTGACTTGATCCAGTCTTCGACGGCGGCCGTTCCGGTTGCGCCCGCAAGGGCACGTCCGAAAGCCCGCCGTTTGATCGCCAGAGCCAGGCACGATTCGCTGGGGTGCAGCCATGCACCCCGGCCAGCCATCCGGCGTCGTTCATCCACCAGGACAGCGGATGATCCGCTGCCTTCGGCGACGAGCCGGAGTAATACATTCCGCTTGCCCTTTTTCCGGCAGCCGATGCAGGTACGTTCCGGTTGATTCCCGGTGGAAAGCGCTGCCACGGTCATCTTCCTGACGTTCATATCTGCTGGCCCCGGAATGCCTGACCTTTCGCTTGCTCAGCGAAAGGGGGCACGCACAGGGCGCACGACTGCCGGCCGTTGGGCGCGGCCTTTTCTATTCTAGCCCCTCCGGGCCGTTCTGCCCGAAACCCCGCTGCGGTTCCGGCGTGGCAGCCCGTGGCGGGCAGCTGGTTTGCCCTTGCCCGGGCAGCTAGTTTTCGCGCGCGGTTGCGGCGTCGGAGACGATGTCGATCCGCCAGCCGGTGAGTTTGGCAGCCAGGCGGGCGTTCTGGCCCTCCTTGCCGATCGCCAGGGACAGCTGGTAGTCGGGAACCACCACACGGGCGGAGCGGGTAGCTTCGTCGGTGATGGTGACCGAATTCACCCGTGATGGGGACAGTGCACTGGCAATGAATGTGGCAGGGTTCTCGCTGAAATCGACGATGTCGATCTTTTCGTCGTTGAGCTCCGTCATCACTGCACGGACGCGTGACCCCATTTCGCCGATGCACGCACCCTTGGCGTTGATGCCCGGGGTGTTGGCCTTGACGGCAATCTTGGTGCGGTGGCCTGCTTCCCTGGCCAGTGCCACGATCTCGACGGAGCGGTCGGCGATTTCCGGTACTTCCAGTTCGAAGAGTTTCCGGACCAGTCCCGGGTGGGACCGGGAAAGCGTCACGGACGGTCCCTTGTTCCCACGGTGGACATCGATGACCAGGGCACGCAGGCGGTTGCCGTGGATGTACTTTTCCCCCGGAACCTGTTCGGGCGGGGGCAGGAGCGCTTCAACGGTGCCGAGGTTGACCTGGACCATGTGCGGGTTGTGGCCCTGCTGGATGGTTCCGGACACCAGTTCGCCTTCGCGGCCCTTGAACTCGCCCAGGACGTTGTCGTCCTCGACGTCGCGCAGCCGCTGCAGGATGATCTGGCGGGCGGTGCTTGCGGCGATGCGGCCGAACCCCTCCGGGGTGTGCTCGAACTCGCCGATGGGGGCGCCGTCGTCGTCAATCTCTACGGCCCAGATAGTCACGTGGCCGCTCTTGCGGTCCAGCTCCGCGCGGGCCTTTTCGAAGGCGCCGGGCGACTTGTGGTAAGCCACCAGGAGCGCCTGCTCAATGGTGGGGATCAGGAGGTCCAGCGGGATTTCACGCTCACGCTCCAGAAGTCTCAGTGCGCTCATGTCAATATCCATCAGGCCTCCTCAGAAGGTCCATTGTGTTCAGGTTCCAGACCGTCCTCGTTGAGGTGGCTGAATTCGATCTCGACTTTTCCGTTGCGGATCCTGTCGAAAGGAAGCTTGATGGGATCGCCTTGCTTGGGCTTCATTCCCTTTTTGACCGCGATCTCGGGCACAAGCGTCACGCCGGCGTCATCCACGGACTTGATGCGGCCCATGATGTTGTCGCCCTGGACAACGTTGACCTTGACCATCCTGCCTTTGGCGCGGTGCCAGTGGCGGGGTTCTGTCAGCGGCCGGCCGACTCCCGGTGACGAGACTTCGAGGTCGTAGGGACGGCCGTCGTCGGCAGGATCGTTGTCCAGCACGTCGGACAGGACCTTGGAGATGTCGGCGATGACGTCGAGGCTCACTCCGCCGGTTTCTTCCTGGGGAAGGTCCACCACTACGTGGACCACCCGGTGCGAACCGGGGATGATCGCCACGTCCTCAAGGTACAGGCGGTTGGCCTGGACCGAGGGTTCAAGGAGGGCCCTGAGCCGTGCAGCTTCCGGATTGTGTGCGGCGTCAGCCTTACCCGTTCCGGTATGGTCTGATGAAGCCGTGGCTTCTGCATTGCTCACGATGCCGGCCGCCTCCCGTTAGATGATGTTGTGTGTACTAGCGTAGCTATTTTACCGGTTCATTGGTGCACGGAATTTCCCTCCCGGCGTGGCACCATGGTCTGTTGTGAAAGACCACAGCCTGGAAAACCCGCCGCGAAAGCGCTATTTCCGGTACGCCGTTTTGTCGCTCACAGCCTTCCTTGTCTTGAGCCTGGGTTTCGTCCTTATCCCGGCTGAACCGCCTGCACCCGCGGAACCGCCGTTTTCTGAACAGGCGCGAGCAGCTGCGCTGGAACAGACTTTGAGTCTGCGTTCCACCGGGCTGGCGCTTGCCGCCGCCGGGGGGAATGCGGCCGCCGGTGGAAGCCCGGCAGGCCGGCTGGACCGTGTTGTGACCTTGCTGACCATCCAGGCCCGGGCGCTGCTGCTTCCTGCCGGCCCGGCTTCCGCTGAGGCTGCCGCGTCGGCCACCGCGACGGCGTCGCTTCCTGCCGGCGCAGCCCCGCCCCCAGCTGCTCCCCCGCCGTCGAATCCTCCCGCCCAGGCGACCCTGGCTGAGTTCGCGGCCGCCCTCGCCGCCAGCGGACAGCAACGGCTCAGGGACGCAGAAACGGCCGACGGCGGCATGGCACGCCTGCTGGTGGCAAGCGGCACCGCGCAGCTTTTGGCAGCCGAACAGCTTGGGGCGCCGGGCGTACCGGCCCCGGAAGGCCAGTCACGGGAAGGCCAGGCACAGGACGGGAAGCTGTCCCCCGCCGAGGAAGCAACGGCCGCCGGCCCGGGTTCTACTGAACCGGCAGGAGCGTCTGCCTGCCCTGCGACGCCGGCGGCCGGGAGCGTCAGTGTGGGGGCAGCACTTGCCGCCGCGGCTAAAGCGGAGCTCGAGACGGTGTACGGCTACCAGGCCGCGCTCACCCGGCTTCCGCGCGAGGGGGCACCACCGGCGTCGGACTTCCTGGCCCAGCACCAGGACCTGGCGGACCAGGCCGCAGCCTACAGCCTCATGCACTGCGGGGCACCGTCCCCGCAACCACCCGGGTACGTCCTGGACCCAGGGTTCCTCGACGCCCCGGCCGCCGGGCTCGCCCGCCTGGAGGCAGCCACTTTGCCGGCCTACGGAGACATCGTGGCCATCACCGACTCAACCACCCGGGCCTGGGCCCTGTCGGCACTGCAGGGAGCAGCCCGCCGCGCCCAGCACTGGGGCTCCGATGCAAACCCGCTTCCGGGCCTCGTCCTGGACGAAGCGCAGCTTCCGCAGCTGCCGGTGTAGGAAGAACGCACGGCGCACTGGCCGCGCAGCTGTCCGGGTGGTAGCAGGCGGAGCCCTGGCGCTTGTAGCTGCGTTCAGCGTTGGCAACCTGCTCAGTGCCACAGGCGCGGTATAAGGAAGTACCCTGCCACACCGGCCGCTCCCCTGCGCCTAGGCTGGGACTGATGAGCGAGCCAGCTGCAGTACCAATCCCACCTGACCTCACTGCGCGGTACACCCGCAGCAGCGCGGGACGGGCGTGGCTCGCGTCGCTGCCGGACCTCATCCAGGGCCGGCTGGAGGACTGGCAGCTGACGCCTGACCTGCCTCCCGGCGCCCTGCCCTGGAACGGCCACGGCGGCGTGGTCATTCCGGTGCGGCAGCCGGACGGCACCCAGGCAGCCCTCAAAGTCGCCTTCCCGCACGACGAAGCCCGCGTGGAGCGGCACGCCCTGGACCTCTGGCAGGGGCGTGGAGCGGTGGCACTGCTGGCGTCCGATGCAGGAACGTGCGCCATGCTCCTGGAAAGGCTCGACGGCGAACGCTCCCTCACCGCTGTCCCGATGGACGACGCTCTGGTGGTGTGGGCGGGCTTGGTGCGGAAACTGAGCCTCAGGCCCGACGACCGGCCGCAGTGGCAAGAGTTCGAACACATCGCCGCCCGTGCTGAGCAATGGAGTGACGACCTGCCGGCGGACTGGGAACAGCTGGGACGCCCGTTTCCCCGCTGGCTGCTGGAGGCCGCCCTTGAGGTGTGCCAAACCCGCGGGGCAGTGGGACGGCGTTCGGCACGCGACGCCCTGGTCCACACGGACCTGCATTTCCTCAACGTCCTGGCCCGCCCGGCTGCGTCCGCCCCGGCAGGGCCTCCGATGCCGGCGGGTTATGCCGCCATAGACCCCCAGCCAATGATCGGCGAGCCCGAGTTTGCGGTGGCCCCGTTGTTGTGGAACCGCCTGTCCGACTTGCCCGTGAACGGGGCAGAAGCCGGCCTCCGCCGGCGCTGCGTGGACTTCAGCTCCGCCGCGGGCCTGGACCCTGACGTCGCCCGGCAATGGGCCATTGCCAGGGAAGTGGCAAACGCCCTGGTGTATGCGGGCAAGCCCGACCATCGGGGCGACCTGGCCAGGTCCCTTTGGGTGGCCAGCACGCTGGCCGGCAAAACCCTCGACGGTCTGCCCTCGGCGCACCGCCTGCCCGAGCCAGGCGAAGCGGTCGGCGCACACTGACGGCGAGTGGAGCCGCGGCAACCACCGTGGCCGTGGCGGATCAGCTGCCGCGCACGGCGGCGAGGGCGGAGGCTACGGCCGCGAGGGCGGTGTCCACCTCTTCCTCTGCTGTCTGCCAGTTGCTGACGGAAACCCGCAAGATGTCCCGGTCCCGCCAGCGGGAGCCGGTCATCCATACGCGGCCGTCCGCGATGATGCGCGCCGTCACTGCACGGGTGGTTGCGTCGTCGCTAAACGCCACGCAGACCTGGGTGTAGGCGACGTCGTTCAGCACCTCGACGCCGTCGAGCCCTGCCAGCCCTGCCGCGATGTCCGAAGCGGCGGCCGCCAGTCCGCGTACCTGGGCTGCTACGCCGTCCCGGCCCAGGCTTTTGAGCGCCGCCCACACCGGCACACCGCGGGCCCGGCGTGACAACTCAGGCACTTTCTCGAACGGGTCGCCCGGGCCCTCGGGGTCCTGGATGAGGTAACTGGTGTGCAGGCCCATGGCGGATCGAAGGGCCGGTGCGTCGCGCACGATGGCAATGCCGCAGTCGTACGGCACGTTCAGGGTTTTGTGCGCGTCAGTCCCCCACGAATCAGCTTCCTCGTAGCCGCGCGTCAGGTTTCGAAGTTCAGGCACTGCCGCCGCCCAAAGACCGAACGCGCCATCGATGTGGACCCAGGCGCCGTGCTTTCGGGCGATGCTGATGGTTTCAGGGAAAGGGTCAAAAGCGCCGGAATGAAGGTTCCCTGCCTGCAGGCATACCAGGGCAGGACCGGAACCTTCAGCAAGAGCCGCTTCCAGCGCCGCCGGCATCACCCGCCCCTGATCGTCCGCATCAACTACTGTGGGACGGCCCAGCCCGAGGTACCGGAGCGCTAGGTCCACGGTCTCATGCCGTTCCCGGCCCACGAAGCATCTGATGCGGGGTGCGCCGGCCAGCCCGTCGCCGTCGAGGTCCCAGCCGGCGTCAGCGAGCAGCCGCAAGCGCCCGGCAGCCAGCCCGGTGAAGTTGGCCATGGTGGCTCCGGTGACGAAGCCGACGTCGGACCCGGCGGGAAGTCCCAGCAGTTCCAGGAGCCATGCCCCGGCGCTTTCCTCGATGGCCGCCATGGCGGGTGCCCCATACCGAAGGCAGGCGTTCTGGTCCCAGGCGCTGACCAGCCAGTCCGAGGCGAGGGCCGCGGGCAGGGTTCCGCCGATGACCCAGCCGAAGAAGCGGCCCGAGGGCATGGCCATAAGCCCGGGCTCGGCCGTCCGGGCGAGGAGGTCGACGACGTCCTCGGCGGCCATGCCGGAGACGGGCAGCGGCCCGCCGAAGGCGTCGGTAAGGTCGTGGGCAGGTAGACGGGGTCCGACCGGCCGGGCGGGGAGGCTGCGCAGCCAGTCCCCGGCGTGGCCTGCCGCAGCGGATAAAGCACGGGCGTACTCGTCGTCACCAGGTGGCATATCTGCATGCTACGCCGCGCATGGGGTGCCCATGCGGCCCTCACCTACCCCTGTTGGGCGAAGTTTTCCTGCCAGACGTCGTACCCGAGCTTCAGGATCAGGGCGGCCACCACCACGAGGAAGACCACGCGGACGAACCGGCTCCCCTGCGCTACCGCCGTCCTTGCCCCAAGGTACCCGCCGGCCATATTTGCGATACCCAGCAGCAAGCCCAGGCCCCACAGGATGGAGCCGTGCGGCAGGAAGAACATCAGGGCACCTGCATTGGTTGCCATGTTTACGATCTTGGCTTTGGCACTGGCCTCCAGGAACGCGTAACCCATCGCCGAAACCAGGGCGATCACCAGGAAGGAACCTGTCCCGGGGCCAATCAGGCCGTCGTAAAAGCCGATGACGGCGCCAATCAGGCAGGCCACCACATAGTGCTTGTGGCCGTCGTGCCGCAGGGCGGTGATGTGCCCGGCATCCGGTTTCAGGGCAGTAAAGAGCGCCACCGCCACCAGCGCGGCGACGATAATGGGTTTGAACACGCTGGATGGCAGCGTGGCGGCCAGTATGGCGCCGCCAAAGCTGCCGGCCAGGGCGATCACGGCCATCGGCAGTGCCGTCCGCAGGTCCGGTCCCACCCGCCGGTAGTAGGTGACGGCGCTGGTTGCGGTTCCGAAGATGGATCCCAACTTGTTGGTGGCCAGCGCCTGCACCGGCGTGATGCCCGGGACCAGCAACAGGGCGGGGAGCTGGATCAGCCCGCCCCCGCCCACCACGGCGTCCACCCAGCCCGCGGCAAAACCCGCCAGCACGATCAAAACCAGCGTCGTGAGCTGGATGGACTCAAGCCCTAAGAGCACCTCGCGGGGTCAGCTGGCGCGGACGGCGTTGACTACGTAGTCAACTGCCTTGTCTACCGCAACGTTCTCGGCTTCGCCGCTCCGGCGGTCCTTGATCTCCACGACGCCGTCCACCAGGCCCCGGCCCACG
Source organism: Arthrobacter sp. MDT2-3 (assembly GCF_059090465.1). NCBI lineage: Bacteria > Bacillati > Actinomycetota > Actinomycetes > Micrococcales > Micrococcaceae > Arthrobacter > Arthrobacter sp. MDT2-3. The sequence goes on from NZ_JBNHFS010000003.1 coordinate 98,046, forward strand.
GCCAGGATGGTGGGGACGCCCAGCAGTTCAGCATCGCCGAACTTGACCCCCGGCGAAACCTTGGGCCGGTCATCGAGCAGGACCTCAAGGCCCGCAGCTGCCAGGTCTGCTGCAAGCCGCTCTGCGGTGGCGAAGATGTCTTCACCCTTGCCCACAGCCACTACATGGACGTCCGCCGGCGCAACGGCACGCGGCCACACCAGGCCCTTGGCGTCATTGTTGGATTCGGCCAGCGCCGCCACGGCCCGGGTGACACCCACACCGTAGGAACCCATGGTTACCGTGACCTGCTTGCCGTTCTGGTCCAGGACCTTCAGCTCCAGGGCTTCGGCGTACTTCCGGCCGAGCTGGAAGATGTGGCCCATCTCGATTCCACGGGCAGTTTCCAGGGGGCCGGAGCCGTCCGGGGCGGGATCGCCTTCGCGGACCTCCGTGCACTCAATCACACCATCCCACGTGAAGTCCCTGCCTGCCACCAGCCCGAAGACGTGCTTGCCGGCTTCATTGGCACCGGTGACCCACGGGGTCCCGCTGACGATGCGCGGGTCCACCAGGTAGAGGAGCTTCGATGCGCTTTCGCTGCCGAGCAGCGGTTCGTCCAGCGTCAGGCCGGGTCCGAGGTACCCCTTGACGATCAGCGGCTGCTTCTTGAGGTCGTCGTCGTTGGCTGCTTCGAGGCCGATCTCGCCTGCGATCGGCAGGAAGGATCCGATGTTCGCTTCGACGCGCTTCAGGTCCACGCCGCGGTCGCCGGGAACGCCGATGACCACAAGCTGGCGTTCCCCGGTGGGCAGGGTAACGGCGAGGACGACGTTCTTGAGCGTATCCGCGGCAGTCCAGGCGCCGCCGTCGGCCTCGGAGCGGGGGGCGAGCTGGTTGGCGGCTGCCACCAGCGTTTCGATCGTCGGGGTGTCCGGCGTATCGAGGACCTCGGCCGCGGGAGCAGCGGAGAAGTCGATCTCTGCCGGCGCCACCGTGGTGACGGCCTCGACGTTGGCGGCGTAGCCTCCGGCTGAGCGGACGAAGGTGTCCTCGCCGATGTCCGTGGGGTGCAGGAATTCTTCGCTCTTGGAGCCGCCCATGGCACCGGCGGTGGCGGTCACGGGAATGACTTCCAGGCCGAGGCGCTCGAAGATGCGCAGGTACGCGCCGCGGTGGGCGGCGTAGCTGGCGTCCAGGCCGGCGTCGTCGACGTCGAATGAGTAGGAGTCCTTCATGATGAACTCACGTCCGCGCAGGAGGCCGGCGCGGGGGCGGGCTTCATCGCGGTACTTGTTCTGGATCTGGTAAAGGCTGAGTGGCAGGTCCTTGTAGGAGGAGTAGAGGTCCTTGACCAGCAGCGTGAACATTTCCTCATGGGTGGGAGCCAGCAGGTAATCGGCGCCCTTGCGGTCCTGGAGGCGGAACAGGCCTTCGCCGTATTCGGTCCAGCGGTTGGTGGCCTCGTAGGGCTCACGCGGCAGGAGTGCCGGGAAGTGGACTTCCTGCGCCCCGATGTTCGCCATTTCCTCCCGGATGATGGCTTCAACCTTGCGCAGGACGCTCAGCCCCAGCGGCAGCCAGGTGTAAATGCCAGGGGCTGCGCGGCGGATGTAGCCGGCCCGTACCAGCAGGCGGTGGCTCGCCACCTCGGCGTCGACGGGATCTTCACGCAGGGTGCGCAGGAATAGCTGGGACAGTCTTGTAACCACGGGGGGTATCCGTTTCTGGGGAAGTGCTGGAGCAACAGCAGGCCGGGCATTTCGTCTGGGTACTAATCTACCGGCAAGCGCAGTAGAGCCACGCCCGGGAATACAAAGCCCCTGGCCCCCCAGAGGGCTGGTCATCGCATCCGGGCGTGGCTCAACGCCGTTATCGCCTAAGTACTGGTGAGGACTGGTGAGACCGCCCACGCCACTCCAGCGCAGCTAGATCGAACCTAAGTGATGACAACCACAGTTGACAAGTAGTTTCAGAGAGAGAGGTCTTGATTACGGACATCCTGCGCCCTAGAACAGCACCGTAGCGAACGTTCCAACCTGCCGGAAACCAACCCGCTCGTACGTTGCCCGCGCCCGCACGTTGAAACCGTTGACGTAGAGGCTGGTGATGGGTGCGATCTTTCTGGCCTGCTCCACTACTGCGGCCATGTATCCGGAACTGAGGCCCTGCCCGCGATAGAGCGGGTTCATCCAGACGCCCTGGACCTGGGTGACCTCGGACGTGACGGCGCCCAGTTCCGCCTTGAACACAACGTCGCCGGTTTTGTTCACGTGCGCCAGGGAATGGCCTTGGCGAATCAGTCCTTCCACGCGCCGGCTATAGAACTCCCGCCCACCCAGGAAGGGGGAATAGCCCACTTCCTCTTCGAACATGGCGGCGCAGGCTGGAAGGATGCGGTCAAAGTCGGCGAGGTTTCCCGGTTCCAGACCCGGGTTGGAGGCGACCAGCGGTGGGCCCTCGATGGTCATGAGTGGTTGCTCGTCCCGTACTTCGTGCGCCCGATGGCCCAGCTCCACCAACTCCGCGTGAAGTGCCAACACCGCCGGGGCCGGTCCGAACGCGGAGGCATAACGCCGTCCGGAGGCGTTGGCCGCTTCCGCAACTGCACCGGCCAATGCAGGATCAAGCTGGACCGGCACCAGGTTGGCTCCCGCCCAGCACGCACCCACCAGGATGCCGTCGTCGAACACTCCGATGACGCCGGCCCCGCCACTGGTAGGCGCGGCGGTGCCGACAGCCCGCAGATGAGCGAGGATGAAGACGTTTGTTACCGGATCGCGCTGTGCAAGCAGCCTCAGCGCGTCCGTATCCGTCCCGTCCAGGGTGCGGACGAAAATCCCCGGCGGGTCGGGGACGTCCTTACGAGACGCTAACCACGGGGCTACCCTTGACAGCATCTTCGCCATCGGCCTCCCCCATCTCTTCCGCGATACGCATGGCCTCTTCGATCAGTGTCTCAACAATTTGACTCTCAGGGACAGTCTTGATGACTTCACCCTTCACAAAGATCTGGCCCTTGCCGTTGCCGGAAGCAACGCCAAGATCCGCCTCGCGGGCCTCGCCCGGGCCGTTCACCACGCAGCCCATGACTGCCACGCGCAGCGGAATCTCCATTCCTTCCAGGCCTGCAGTCACCTGTTCGGCGAGGGTGTAAACGTCCACCTGGGCACGGCCGCAGGACGGGCAGGAGACAATTTCAAGCTTGCGGGGGCGCAGGTTCAGGGACTGGAGAATCTGGTTGCCCACCTTGATTTCCTCTACCGGCGGGGCCGAGAGGGAAACGCGGATGGTGTCGCCGATACCCCGGGACAGGAGGGCACCGAAGGCGGTGGCGGACTTGATGGTTCCCTGGAAGGCCGGGCCGGCCTCGGTCACGCCGAGGTGCAGCGGCCAGTCGCCTTTTTCTGCCAGCATCTCGTACGCGGCCACCATAATCACGGGGTCGTTGTGCTTGACGGAAATCTTGAAGTCGTGGAAGCCGTGCTCCTCAAACAGGGAAGCCTCCCAGACAGCGGACTCCACCAGCGCTTCCGGCGTTGCCTTGCCGTACTTCTTTAGGATGCCGGGCTCCAGCGAGCCTGCGTTCACGCCGATGCGGATTGAGGTTCCGTGGTCCCTGGCGGCAGCCGCGATTTCCTTGACCTGGTCGTCGAACTTCCGGATGTTGCCCGGGTTCACGCGCACTGCGGCGCAACCGGCTTCGATGGCCGCAAAGACGTACTTGGGCTGGAAGTGGATGTCCGCGATGACCGGGATCTGGGACTTTTTGGCGATAATCGGCAAGGCTTCGGCGTCATCCGCCGAGGGGCAGGCGACGCGCACAATATCGCAGCCGGAGGCAGTGAGTTCAGCAATCTGCTGCAAGGTGGCGTTGATGTCCGTGGTGGGCGTGGTGGTCATGGACTGCACGCTGATGGGGAAGTCTGAGCCCACCCCCACGGAACCAACCTTGATCTGGCGGGTCTTGCGGCGGGGGGCGAGGACGGGCGGCGGTGCTGACGGCATTCCCAGGCTGACCGAGGTCACGTGGACTCCTAGAGTTGAAAGTGTGTTGAAGAGGCTACGCGGTGAGGCCGGCGAGCACGCCGATGATGGGTGACCACTCCGTGATGCGGGTCCCGGCGATGACTCCGGCGGCGGCAAAGGGATCCTGCTTGAGGATCGAGTTGAGGGCGGCCTCGTCTGCTGTCTTGAAGATCAGCAGCGCTCCGGCACCGTCACCGTATGGTCCGCTGGCCAGGACGGCCCCGTCCTGTGCAAGGCCCGCGAGCCATTCGCGGTGCGCTGGCCGGGCCTCGTTTCGGGCTTCGGTGGAATCGGCGGCGTAAACGTACTCAACGGCAAAAACAGTCATACCGCTACCCTATCGCCCTGCCTGCCCTTGCACCCATCCGGGCAGGCCTGGCAGCTGTTTTGGCGGGGCGGCAGGGCCCGCCCCACCTGTTCCTACGAGAGGAACAGTACTTTGACCACTGCTGCCGTTCCGGCCGCCCACAGCATGGAGGTCAAGGTTCCGATGATGAAGCGTTCGGCTGCCACGGGGGTTTCCTTCAGCTCCGCGAACCTGCCCAGGCCCTTGATGGCAACGATGTAGGCGATGGCCACCGGCTGGCCGGTGAGGATGGCCAGGCACACGCCGAGCCGTTCCAGGACGCCAATGATGGCCCCGCCACGCAGGATGCGCTGGGTGGGAGCCGGGAGTGAAGCGGAATCAGCCGACGACGGCGCGTCCGCCGCCGCGGTCAGCTCACCGTCCACGTTCTGGGTTTCGGCGTGCGGCCCGTCCACAGTGACGTCAGCGGAGGGGTCCTCGGCTGCTCTCCTGGCTTCTTCCGCAGCCTTGGCAGCATCTGCTTTGTCGTCGATGGTCCGGGCGAGACGGAACACAAGGGCGGTCACCGGCCAACCGGCGAAGCCCGCCACAAGCAGGGCGGCAACGATCCAAAGCGCGGTCACCTGACTCCTTCATTTTCGGAACGGACAATCTGGGAATGGGCGTAGTCCAGGAGCATTGCGGCTGCCGGCCTGGCTGCCCATTCTTCCTGCCAGCCGGACCGAAGGACTGCCCGGCTCACCGACTGCTCCGTAATTTCCAGATCGTGGGCAACGAGCTTCTGGCTGCCGTGCCTGCCCTCGCCGCCCTGGGATGCACGCAACCGGTCCACCACCCGCCACTGCGCCTGGGTGCGTTGCTGTACCAGCCTCCCGATGAGGCGAAGCACTGCCTGGGCATTTGCACTGGATACGGCACCTTCCCTGGCTTGGGGCGGGACTTCCCTGCCACGGCCCATGGTGCCTGACACCACTGACAGCGGAACCTGGCCGGCCGCGCTCTTGGCAAGTTCCACGGCTTTGCGCGCCGCTATGAAGCCGCTTCCGGACCCTTCCCTGGGGCTCCCCCCCGGAGCCAGCTGCACGGAACCGATGCCAATTCCCACGTACCAATTCCCGCTCCGGAGCGCGTGCAGGGCGATGTCCACCACCTCCGCGGCATGCTCCACTACGCCCTGGAGCTCGTCGCCAACGGAGCGTTCAAACGGCGCCGGGGTGAGTCCCCGCAACGCTGAGATTAGCTCAGGGACCCGGTCCACGTCGGAGGAGCTGCCCCGCTGGTCGATGGTAAGTACGTACATGCCACAACCCTAGACAGCTGATCGAGGATCATCAACCATAAACAGCTGATTATCAAATATCAGCCATAAATGGCTAAGAGGGCGTCGCCGAATCCCAACTTCCGCCGCGTTGAGCGGGGAGGGTGTGGCCTGCTCCAGTGGCCCGCCCTGACAAACCCGAAAGGTCAGCCGAAGAGATTCACCGGCTTCACGATGTCGGCGTAGATGAGGAGCGCGCTCATGCCCATCAGCAGGGCTGCCACCACGTAGGTCACCGGGAGCAGCTTGGCGATGTCGAAGGCTCCCGGGTCCGGCTTGCCGAACAGTCTGGCCAGCTGGCGCCGGGCGCCTTCGTAGAGGGCACCCGCAACATGGCCGCCGTCCAGCGGCAACAGCGGGATCAGGTTGAAGACCGCAAGGGCGAAGTTCAGCCCGGCAAGGAGCCCAAACAGCGTGGCTACGCGCGATTGGACGGGAATTTCCTCCATCGCGGCCACTTCTCCTGCCACCCGGCCCACACCCACCACGCTGATGGGGCCATTGGGATCGCGTGGCTCCTCACTGAAGGCGGCTTTCGCCACGCCCACCACGCGTGCCGGCAGGTTGAACACCACTCCTGCCACCTGCCGGATGTTCTCCCCGGCCATGGGCAGAACGGACGACGCCGGCTGGGGCACCAGTTCCGTCTGCGCACCAATGCCCAGGAAGCCGACGTCCTGGTAGAGGAGGGTGCCGGCGTCATTTGTTGCCTGCCGCCCGTCCGCCCCGATGATGGGACGGGCCGACAGCACGGGAGTAACCGTGGTGGATACCGGGGCGCCGTCCCGCTCCACGGTGATGGCGACCTCGCGGCCGGCAGAAGTCCGGATCCACTCCGTGAGCTGCTCCCAGCTGGTCACGGCTTTCCCGTCGAAGGAGGTGACGGTGTCGTTAGGTTTGAGGCCGGCCGCCGCGGCGGGCGTGAGCTGGCAGTCGGCTGAATCCGGATCCACTGTTTCGCCGGCCGCCACCTGGCACTTGGAGACGTCGGAGATAGTGGTGGTGGCCGTGGCCATGCCAAAGCCCATCAGCAGGACAGCCGTCAGCACGACGCCCAGGAACATGTTCATGGCTGGCCCGCCCAGCATAACGATGATCTTTTTCCAGACCGGAAGCCGATAGAACACGCGGTTCTCATCGCCTGGGCCCACCTCTTCGTGGGCCACGGACCGTGCTTCCGTGGCCAGGGTCTGGAACATTCCGGTGCTGGAGGGGCGGACCGATCCGTCCTCCTTGTTGGGCGGGTACATCCCGATCATGGATACGTAGCCACCCAGCGGGATGGCTTTCACACCGTACTCGGTCTCGCCTTTCCGCCGTGACCAGAGCGTGGGGCCGAAGCCGATCATGTACTTGGTGACGCGGACCTTGAAGAGCTTGGCGGGCAGGAGGTGGCCCACTTCGTGGAGCGCTATGGAGGCAGCGATGCCGATCGCCACAAAGACGACACCGAGGACAAAGAGGAGAACGGGGGTCATGGGGGTGCTTGCTGCTTCCTAGAGGCTGCTGACTGCTAAACGTTCATTGGCGCGCGCGCGTGCCCAGCTTTCAGCATCCAGTACGGATTCCACTGTCAGCCCGGAAGAGCCTGGATGTTCGCTGAGAACTGCGGCGACCGTGTCCACGATGTCGGTGAACCTGATCCGGCCGGCATGGAAGGCGGTCACGGCTTCCTCGTTGGCGGCGTTGAACACGGCGGGGAACGTGCTGCCTTGTTTGGCGGCATCCTTGGCAAGATCAACGGCCGGGAAGGACGTTACATCCAACGGCTCAAAAGTCCAGGTGGCCGCCTGGGTCCAATCGCAGGCAGCGGCGGCCTTGGGCACCCTGTCAGGCCAGCCCATCCCCAGTGCGATGGGCAGGCGCATGTCCGGCGGGGATGCCTGCGCAATGATGGACCCATCGACGAACTGGACCATGGAGTGCACCACGGACTGGGGATGGACCACGACGTCGATCCGGTCCAGCGGCACGTCGAACAGCAGGTGCGCCTCGATGACTTCCAGTCCCTTGTTCACAAGGGTGGCCGAGTTGGTGGTCACCATGACGCCCATGTCCCAGGTGGGGTGGGCCAGCGCCTCCTGCGGAGTAACATCGTGGAGTTCCTCGCGGGTCCTGCCGCGGAAAGGCCCGCCCGAGGCGGTGAGGATAAGTTTTTCCACCTCGGCCGCTGACCCCGAACGCAGGCACTGGGCAATGGCCGAGTGTTCAGAGTCCACCGGGACGATCTGGCCTTCCCGGGCTGCCGCCTTCACCAGGGAGCCGCCCACAATAAGGGATTCCTTGTTGGCCAGGGCCAGGGTAGCGCCTGACTTGAGGGCAGCCAGCGTGGGTGCGAGGCCGATTGAACCTGTGATTCCGTTGAGCACCACGTCAGCTTCGACCTCGGCGATGCTGGCGGACGCGTGCGGTCCGGCGATGATCTCCGGCCGGTAGCCCTGCTTGCCGGCTGCGGCGGCAACATCATCGATCAACACTGCCAGGCGGCGCGGGTCCCCGGCGGCAATGCCAACAACCGCTGCCCCGGTGTGCACGGCCTGGCGGGCGAGGAGCTCCGGGTTGCTTCCCCCGGCGCTGAGCGCCACCACCTCGAAAAGGTGCGGGGCGCCGTCGACGACGTCAATTGCTTGGGTGCCGATGGAGCCGGTGGAGCCGAGGAGGGCGATCTTGCGTGGCTGCATTGCTTAAGTATCGCGCACCCAACTGCCCCGGGCATGCGGCCGGAACCTGCGGTCGATCAGGCAGCTGCCAGTTCCACCAGGCCCTTGGCCAGGGTTGCCACCGCACCAAGGTAGGCGATGGCGGTAACGATGCGCCGGGCCGAAGCCGGATGCATCCGGCCGGACAACAGGTCGCCGGCCACGATTCCAGTGATCATGGCCCCAAGAATGGCCAGCCACTGCCAGCCCTCCAGGCCGGGCACATGCCCGCCTGACAGTACGTACTTACTGATGAGGGAGGTAAACCCAGTGGTGATGAAGTACGGCTGAAGAGTGGCGCTGAAGCTTTTCTGCTCCCACCGGGTGGCGATGGCATAGGCCGTGATGGCTGGACCGCCAACTCCCGCGGCGGCGTTCATCAGGCCGCTGGAAAATCCCAGGGACACCATCGGAACCGGCCCGCTGGCACGCCACGAACTCCTGGTCAACCGCTGGGACGCCAGCAGGGCGATGATGAGCAGGACGCCGATGCAGATCTCCAGCGGGGCTTCCGGCACGTTGCTCGCCAGCCAGGCACCGGGCAGCACACCGGCCAACGCCGCGAGCGCCAGCCCGAAGTACTTCCGCCAGGCTACATGCCTCCAGACCCTGGAAAGGATCAGGAGGGATGAGGTGGCACCGCAGAGGTTGATGATCATCACGCCGTCGAACGGGCCCAGCAGCACCACCAGCACGGGGGAAACCAAAAGGCCGAAGCCGAGGCCTGCGATCCGCTGGGCCAACGCACCTGCCACAACGGCGATCAGCACCAGGACAAACATCCCTCGATCCTAGTGGCAGCCGCGCCAACGGCGGGCGTAACGTGGACTGCGTGGACTGGCTCTCCTGGTTTGACGCGCCGGACTACGAGTTCGCCCGGCAGGTGCTGCAGCGAGGCGTGGCAGCACTGTTTCTCGTTGCGTTCCTGTCCTCACTGAACCAGTTCCCCGCGTTGCTGGGTGAGCGCGGACTCCTGCCGGTGCCGGAGTATCTTTCCGGCTTCAGCCGTCTGCGCCGGCCCACCCTTTTCCGGTGGCGGTATTCAGACCGGTTGCTGCGCTGGGTCTGCGCGGCAGGACTGCTGGTCTCGGCGCTGCTTGTGGCCGGCATCCCCCAGCAGGGGCCACCGTGGGTTCCGCTGATTGCCTTCCTCAGCCTGTGGCTGCTGTACATGTCCATCGTGAACGTCGGCCAGACGTTCTACGGCTTCGGCTGGGAGATGCTGCTCCTTGAGGCAGGCTTCACGGTTGCCTTCCTCGGTTCAGACCAGACCGACCCTCCGCGCACCATCCTGATCCTGATCGTGTGGCTGGTGTTCCGGCTGGAATTCGGCGCCGGAATGATCAAGATCCGCGGCGGCCGGGAGTGGCGCGACCTGACGGCTCTCTACTACCACCACGAGACACAGCCCATGCCGGGACCCCTGAGCCGGCAGGCGCACCTGCTGCCCAAACCCCTTCATAAGGTGGAAGTGCTCGGCAACCACTTCGCCCAGCTGGTGGTGCCCTTCTTCCTGTTCGCCCCCCAGCCCGTTGCAAGCGTGGCAGCGGCGATCGTCATCCTGACGCAGTTGTGGCTTGTGGCCAGCGGCAACTTCGCCTGGCTGAACTGGATTGCCATTGTGCTGGCGTTCGCAGCAGTCAGCGACCCGGTGGCGCACACCGTCCTGCCGGCGATCCCGCTGGACTGGCACGGCGGGGCCGGCGTGGAAAGGGAGACTCCCCTGTGGTGGCTTGTCATTACCTTGGCAGTCACCCTGCTGCTGGTTGTCCTCAGTTACTGGCCATTGCGCAACCTGTTCTCCCGCCGGCAGCTGATGAACGCCAGCTTCAACCGCTGGCAGCTGGTCAACACCTATGGCGCGTTCGGTTCAGTGACCAAGAAGCGCATCGAGATCGTGGTGGAAGGGACGCTCGACGACGATCCGGACAGCTCCTCCGAGTGGCGGGAGTACGGCTTCAAGGGCAAGCCCGGCGACCTCCGCCGGATGCCGCGCCAGTGGGCGCCCTATCATCTCCGGCTGGACTGGCTGATGTGGTTCCTGCCGCTGCGGACCGTCCATGAGGAGTGGTTTTACGCCTTCCTCGGCAAACTGCTGGAGGCGGACCGCCAGATTCTGCGGCTCCTCCGCCATGACCCTTTCGACGGCGCGCCGCCGCATTGGGTGCGGGTGCGCAGCTACCTCTACCGGTTTGCGACGCGCCAGGAGTTCCGGGAGACCGGGGACCGCTGGGTGCGGACGCTGCTCCACGAACCGATTCCACCTGTCTCGCTACGGCGGTCCAGCGGGCGGAAAGGCTAGACGTGGTCCCCTGCGCGCCGGATGACGGCCTCGGCGTGCTTGAGGATGGGACCGTCAATCATCTGCCCCTTGTGCTGGAAGACGCCCTGCCCCGCCGCCACGGCGGCCTGCAGCAGCTCTGCTGCCGCCGAGGCTTCCGCTTCCGACGGCGCATAAGCACCCCGCACTACTGCTGCCTGGCTGGGATGGATGCAGGCTTTGGAGCTGAAGCCGGACGCGACGGCGTCCGCCGCTTCCGCTGCCAGGCCCGTCAGGTCAGGAATGTTGGTATAGACGGCGTCCACCGCTTCCTTGCCGAAGGCACGCGCGGCCAGGAGGACGGAGGACCGGGCGTGGAGCGCCGCGGCCCGGTAAGCGCCGTCGTCGTTCCTGCTGGAGGTCCCGCCCAGTGAAGCCAGCAGGTCCTCGGCTCCCCACATCAGGGCCACAACATTGGGGGCGGCGGCGATGGAGGGGGCGTTGAGGACGCCCATTGCCGTTTCACACAGTGCGATCACCTGGTAGCCGGACAGGGCCTCCAGCTGCTCCGCACTCTCGGCTTTCGCGAGCATCACTGTCTTGTACGGGGTGTGAACCAGGCAGTGGAGGTCCTTTTCGAATTCGTCGGTCCCGGCGGGGTTGACCCGAATGATGGTCCTGCTGGGGTCCAGCTCGGGCTCCTCACCGGTGGTCCCCACCTGGGCGAGGATGGCACCGCGGGCGCGCTGTTTGTCGGCGGGCGCCACGGCGTCCTCAAGGTCCAGGATGACGGCGTCGGCGCGGGTGGCTGCCTTCTGGTACCGCTCCGGCCGGTCCGCAGGGCAAAAAAGCAGGGCAGGGCCCATCACAAAGGTCATACCGGTATTGTCCCTTCTCCCGCGCCCGGCTGCAGCGTGTGCGCCTCCCGCGTCCACATCAGGCAGCTGCGCTTCGCGACCGCCACAACCGTGCCGTCCTGGTTACGGCCCGTGTGCTCCATCGTCACGATTCCCTGGCCCGGCCGGGAGCTTGAGAGCCGCTTCCCGCTGATGACCGTCTCCGTGTAGAGGGTGTCGCCGTGGTACAGGGGGTGCGGAAAGGAGACGTCGGTCAGGCCCAGTTGGGCGATGATGGTGCCCTGGGTGAGCTGGGAAACGGATTGGCCCACCATGGTGGCCAAGGTGAACATGGAGTTCACCAGCCGCTGGCCAAAGGGCTGCCCGGCACTCCAGGCAGCGTCGAGGTGCAGGGCCTGGGTGTTCATGGTGAGGGTGGTGAACAGGACGTTGTCCGCTTCCGTGACGGTGCGGCCGGGACGGTGGGCATACAGCACACCCTCCTCCAGCTCATCGAAGTACAGTCCGCGCTGCTCGACAACGCGCTGCTCTCCACTCGTTGAACCCATGCTTGAGCCTGCCGAAACCCCGTGGTTCCCGGTCATACAGTCAGTTCCCGGTCTTCCTCAAAAAGCTCCGCGCCGGTGGCGGCCGCCACGTCCTCGACCGAAACGTTCGGCGCCAGCTCCCGCAGCACCAGCCGTGACCCGGAATCATCGGCTACGACGTCGATGACGGCAAGGTCCGTGATGATGCGGTCCACGCAGCCCTTGCCGGTCAGCGGCAGGGAGCACTGCTGGACGATCTTCGGGTTGCCGTTGCGGTCCACGTGCTCCATCATCACGATGACCTTCTTGGCACCGAACACCAGGTCCATGGCACCGCCCATGCCCTTGACCATCTTGCCCGGGATCATCCAGTTGGCGAGGTCACCGTTGGCGGCCACTTCCATGGCACCCAGGACGGCGACGTCCACATGGCCGCCCCGGATCATCCCGAAGGAGGAAGCAGAGTCGAAGAATGCGGCGCCCTTGTTGACCGTGACAGTTTCCTTGCCCGCGTTGATCAGGTCAGGATCAACAGCATCCTCCGCCGGATAAGGGCCGACGCCGAGGATCCCGTTTTCCGAGTGGAGCACCACTTCGACGCCCTCGGGGATGTAGTTAGGAATAAGGGTTGGCATGCCGATTCCCAGGTTGACGTACTGGCCGTTGCTGAGCTCCTGCGCAACGCGTGCGGCGAGCTCATTCCTGGTCCAGCCCTTGGGTCCGGCGCCGTCCGCGGATACCCCGTGCTGCTGGGCTGCGCGGCGGTACTCGGGCCGGACGCCTTCCGGGCGGGGAGCGTAGGGGCTGTTGGGATCCATGGCTATGCTCCTGCCTGCTGGTTGCCGGGAAGATGTCCGGGCGCTTCCTGTCCGGAGCGGACCAGCGCCACCGTCCGTTTCTCAATGCGTTTCTCCCCGTTGGGGGCCAGTACCACCCGCTGGACGAAGATCCCAGGGGTATGGATGTGTTCCGGGTCCAGCTCGCCCGGCTCCACGAGTTCCTCCACTTCGGCGATGGTGATCCGTCCGGCCATGGCGCACAGCGGGTTGAAGTTCATCGCGGTGGCATGGAAGACGAGGTTTCCGTGGCGATCGCCCTTCCACGCGTGGACCAGCCCGAAGTCCGGAGTCAAAGCCTCCTCGAGCACGTAGTCAACCCCGGCAAAGGAGCGCACCTCCTTCGGGGCGGACGCGACGGCGATGCCGCCCTCGGCGTCGTACTTCTGGGGCAGGCCGCCTTCGGACACCTGGGTGCCGACACCGGCTTTGGTGTAGAAGGCCGGGATGCCGGCGCCGCCTGCCCGGAGTTTCTCGGCCAGGGTTCCCTGCGGCGTGAGGACTACCTCGAGCTCACCGGCCAGGTACTGGCGGGCGAACTCCTTGTTTTCGCCAACATAAGAGCTGATGGTGCGCCTGATCCGCCCATCGCGGAGCAGAATGCCCAGGCCCCAGTCGTCCACGCCGCAGTTGTTGCTCACAGTTTCCAGCTCCGAAGTGCCGGCCCGGTGCAGGGCGTCAATGAGGGACACCGGAATGCCGCACAGACCGAAACCGCCCACGGCGAGAGAGGCGCCGTCCGGGATGTCCGCCACTGCTTCCTCGGCGGTGGCAACAACCTTGTCAATCATCGGTGATCCTTTCAGGCGGCTACTGTCCCAGATACTACAGACCCAGTTCGCGGGCGATAAGCATCAGCTGGACCTCCGTGGTGCCCTCCCCCACTTCAAGGATCTTGGAGTCGCGGTAGTGGCGCGCCACGGTGAACTCGTTGATGAAGCCATAGCCGCCGAACACCTGGGTGGCATCCCGCGCATTGTCCATGGCCGCCTCGCCTGCGACCATCTTAGCGATGGCCGCCTGGGTCTTGAACGGCCTTCCGGCGAGCATGCGGGAGGCCGCATCGTAGTAGGCCAAGCGGGCGGTATGGGCCCGGGCTTCCATCCGCGCAATCTTGAAGGAGATCGCCTGGTACTTGCCGATCTGGTTTCCGAAGGCGCTGCGTTCCTTGGCGTATTTGACCGACAGGTCCACGCAGCCCTGGGCCGCACCGGTGGCCAGCGCTGCAATGGCGATGCGGCCCTCATCCAGAATGGACAGGAAGTTGGCGTAGCCGCGGCCCTCCGCTCCCAACAGGTTTGCTTCCGGGACGCGCACGTCCTTCAGCGTCAGCGGGTGGGTATCCGACGCGTTCCAGCCCACCTTGTTGTAGGGCTTTTCCGCCTTGAAGCCGGGGGTGTCCGTGGGCACCAGGATGGTGGAGATGTCCTTCTGGACGCTGCCGTCCGCGCGTTCCTTCTGGCCGGTGACGGCGGTGACGGTGACCAGTCGGGTGATGTCCGTACCGGAGTTGGTGATGAACTCCTTGTTGCCGTTGACCACCCAGTTCCCACCCTCACGCCGGGCGTGGGTCTTGGTGCCGCCCGCGTCCGATCCTGCTTCCGGCTCCGTCAGGCCGAAGCCGGCGAGCGCCTCGCCGGTTGCCAGCATGGGCAACCACTCCTGCTTCTGCTCCTCGGTGCCGAAGCGGTAGACCGGCATGGCGCCCAGGGAGACACCCGCCTCCAGGGTGATCGCGACGGACTGGTCCACCCGGCCCAGCTGCTCCAGTGCGAGGGCAAGGGCGAAGTAGTCGCCGCCCATCCCGCCGAACTCCTCGGGGAAGGGCAGGCCAAACAGCCCCATCTCCGCCATCTGCTTCACTACCTCGTACGGGAAGCTGTGCTCCTCGTCGTGCTTGGCCGAGACCGGGGCGACGACGTTGTCCGCGAAGTCCCGGACGGTGTCGCTGAGGTCCTGGTATTCCTCGCTGAGTTCAAAACCTGTCATGTCTAGGCTCCTTTGCCCTGGGGTGAATCGGTGCTTGCAGTGTTGACGCTGCCGTCGGGGCCGCCGCCACTGTGGGCGGCGGTTCGGGGCGGACTGTCGTTGGAAACATTGGTGGGATGCGGATGAATCGTGGCCAGGACCTGGCCGACTTTCACCAGGTCTCCCGGCCGGGCGTTGAGGTGGACCGTCCCGTCCAGGGGGGCCGGCAACTGGTGCTCCATCTTCATCGCCTCCACCGAAACCAGCACCTGCCCGGCCGTGACAGTGTCACCGTCGCTGACCGGAACGGATACCACCGTTCCCGGCATCGGCGAGCGCACCGCCGGATCCGCGGCGTCCTCCTCCCGGTGGATGGCTGCAAGGACCCGCTCAAGCCGCGCCTCCCGGTTCAATACCTCGAGCCGGCAGGACCAGCCCTCATTGCCCAGGAACAGTTCGGCAGGTACCCCAACGACCGGGGAATCACGCGTCGGGACCACCGGGCCGCGGAACACCGGTGCGATGGCGTACGTCGTGGCCCGGCCGTCGAGGGTCAGCACAGCCTGCCGGCGGGACAGGAACTCGAGCCGCGCCGGACGCGAGGGGCCCTTGTCTACGGCCACAAGGAACGTTCCGTCGGAGGCAGTGCCGCCAGCCGCGGAGCCGCTGATGCGCACCAATGCCACCCCGCCGTCGGGAGTCCCCACATTGATGCGGCGGGGTGCCGCTGCTCCCAGCCGCCAACCATTGCGCGCGTGCCAGGGTCCGGTCGGCAGGGGTGTGTTGGTCTGTTCCTCCGCGGAAAGACTGAAGAGTGCTGCCGCTACCAGTTCAGCCTTGGCGACCTGGCGGAACGCAAGATCCGGAAGAGTGCGTTCGATCAGGCCGGTATCGAGCCGGCCGGCGCGGACGTCGGGATCGTTGATCAGCAGCCGCAAATACTCCACGTTGGTTTCCAGTCCCAGCGCCGTATACCCGGCGAGCGCGCCGTCGAGGGTAGCCAGGGCAGCCGCGCGGTCCTCTCCCCAGGCGATGACCTTGGACATCATGGGGTCGTAGCTGGACGAGAGCACCAGCCCTTCCACCAGGGACGAGTCCACCCGCACTGTCCCGTGGGCGGCGGATACCAACGACCGTGCCGGCGTGCCCGGCACGGCGGGCCGGCCGGGCAGTTCGTCCAGCAGGAGCACTGTCCCCGTGGACGGAAGGAAGTTCTTTTCGGGCACCTCGGCATAGACCCGCGCCTCCACGGCATGGCCCGTAAGTTCGACGTCGGCCTGCCGGACGGTGAGTTCCTCGCCGGCGGCGATCCGCACCTGCCATTCGACGAGGTCGATGCCGGTCACCATTTCCGTCACGGGGTGCTCCACCTGCAGCCTGGTGTTCATCTCCATGAAGTAGAACTCCTCCGGCGAATCATCGGAGACGAGGAACTCCACTGTTCCGGCGCCGCTGTAATTCACGCTGCGGGCGGCGTTACAGGCGGCCTCGCCGATGCGGGCGCGGATCGCACCACCCTCCGCCAGTGATTCGAGCAGCGGCGATGGTGCCTCTTCGATGACCTTTTGGTGGCGCCGCTGCAGCGAGCATTCACGCTCGCCGAGGTGGATGACGTTGCCGTGGTTGTCCGCAAGCACCTGCACCTCGATGTGCCGCGGGGTGGACACCAGGCGTTCCAGGAACAGTGTGTCGTCGCCGAAGGCGCTCGCCGCCACCCGCCGGGCCGTGGCCAGCGTAGTCTCGAGGTCCTCCGGCCTTTCCACCACATGCATGCCCTTGCCGCCGCCACCCGCGGAAGGTTTGATCAGGAGCGGAAAGCCAACGGCGGCGGCGGCTTGTACCAGCTGCCCGTCGCTCATTCCCGGTTGCGCTACCCCGGGCACCACGGGGACGCCGTAACCGGCCACGTGGTTCTTGGACCGGATCTTGTCCCCCATCATGTCCAGGGCCTCTACTCCGGGGCCGATGAAGGTGACGCCCGCCTGGTCCAGGGCACGGGCAAAGTCCACGTTTTCGCTCAGGAAGCCGTAGCCCGGGTGCACGGCTTCGGCTCCGGTCTTGCGGCACGCCTCAAGGATGGCCTCAATCTTGAGGTAGCTCTCCGTAGCAGCGGCGGGGCCGATACGCACTGCTGTGTCTGCTTCGCGCACGTGCCGGGCGCCGGCGTCGGCATCGCTGTAAACGGCGACGGAGCGGATGCCCAGGGCGCGGAGGGTGCGGATGACGCGGCAGGCGATCTCGCCGCGGTTGGCCACCAGGACTGTGCTGAACAGGGGCTGGTGCCCTGGGGCTGCGGCGGCAGCCGTCTCCTGCCGGGTGGCGGGCGATAGGGGAAGGGTCATTGCGGGCTCACATCCTGAAGAGGCCGAAGGAGGTTTCCGGCAGCGGCGTGCGGGACACCACGTCCAGCGCCAGGCCAAGGACAGTGCGGGTGTCGGCGGGATCGATCACGCCGTCGTCCCACAGCCTGGCCGTGGAGTAGTAGGGGCTGCCCTGGTCCTCGTACTGCCGCCGGATGGGCGCCTTGAAGGCTTCCTCGTCCTCGGCTGACCACTCCTGCCCGGCTGCCTCGTACTGGTCACGCTTCACCGTGGCAAGGACGCTGGAGGCCTGGTTGCCGCCCATCACCGAAATCCGGGCGGCCGGCCACATCCACAGGAACCGCGGCGAATAGGCGCGGCCGCACATGGAATAGTTGCCGGCGCCGAAGGAGCCGCCGATCACCACTGTCAGCTTTGGTACCCGCGCCGTGGCCACGGCGGTGACCATTTTCGCGCCGTTCTTGGCGATACCGCCCTGCTCCGAGTCCCTGCCCACCATGAACCCGGAGATGTTCTGCAGGAATACCAGCGGAATGCCGCGCTGGTCGCAGAGCTCGATGAAGTGGGCCCCTTTGAGGGAAGACTCGCTGAACAGCACACCGTTGTTGGCCACGATACCTACCGGGTGCCCGTGCAGCCTGGCGAAGCCCGTCACCAGGGTGGTGCCGTACTCCTTCTTGAATTCGTGGAACCGGCTGCCGTCCACCAGCCTGGCGATCACTTCGTGGACGTCGTAGGGGGCATTGACATCAGTGGGTACCGCCCCGTAGACCTCCGCCGGGTCTGCGGCCGGTTCGACGGCGGGTTCCACCTCCCATGCCGGCGGCGCCGGGGGTGGCAGCGTAGCCACGATGTCCCGGATGATCTGCAGGGCATGTTCGTCATTTTCGGCGAGGTGGTCGGTCACGCCGGAGATCCTTGAGTGCACCTCCCCGCCACCGAGCTCTTCCGGGCTGACGATCTCTCCGATCGCGGCCTTCACGAGCGGCGGCCCGCCAAGGAAGATCGTTCCCTGGTTCCGGACGATAACGGTTTCATCGCTCATGGCCGGAACATAAGCGCCACCCGCGGTACAGGACCCCATAACCGAGGCGATCTGGGGGATCTTGGCGGCCGAGAGCCTGGCCTGGTTATAGAAGATTCGGCCGAAGTGGTCCCTGTCCGGAAAGACCTCATCCTGCTTGGGCAGGAATGCTCCGCCGGAGTCCACCAGGTAGATACAGGGCAGCCGGTTCTCAAGGGCAACCTCCTGGGCCCGCAGGTGCTTCTTCACCGTCATCGGATAGTACGTTCCGCCCTTGACCGTGGCGTCGTTGGAGATCACCAGCACGTGGCGGCCGTGAACCAGCCCGATCCCGGCAATGACGCCGGCGCCGGGTGCTTCGTCGTTGTACATGCCATTGGCGGCCAGCGGTGCAATCTCAAGGAACGGGCTGCCGTCATCCAGCAGCTGGTCAATGCGCTCGCGGGGCAGGAGTTTGCCCCTGGCCATGTGGCGTTCCCTTGATTTTTCCGGTCCGCCCAGCGCGGCGTCGGCCAGCCTTTTCCGCAGCTCGTCGGCGAGCGACAGCTGGGCGGTACGGTTCGAGGCAAAAGCCTCGGCTGTAGCGTCGAGCCGGGTGGCAAGGGTCTCCATTGACGGTCCGTTCCTGTTCCGATCCGAGCCGCCAAAAGCCAACTCGGTTAGCGCCCAATAACTGAAAATCAGGTTAGTCTGTATTAACTGTGAAGTCCAACACATACCGCCCTGGCTAGGTCTGCGGGTGCGAGGAGGAATTGTGGCCAGCACTAACGCCACGCGGACGGCCGGGCGCGGCTCCCCGCTTGAGCACGCCACCGCGGCGGAACCCGCTCCCCCTGCGCCCCGGGTCCCGGCCTCCCAGCGCAGCTCATCAACCCAAGGCGGTTCTTCAACCCAGCGCAGCTCATCAACCCAACGCGGTTCTTCAACCCAGCGCAGCTCATCAACCCAACGAGGCCAGGCGAAGGAGAACCGGCGGCAGGCCCTGCTGTCTGCCGCGGCTTCGCTCTTCGCCGTCAACGGGTTCAACCGTGTGTCCCTCGAGGACCTCGGAGCGGCGGCAGGAGTAAGCGGCCCGGCTGTCTACCGTCATTTTCCCGGGAAGCAGGCGGTCCTCGCCGACCTCCTGGTGACCGTAAGCCAGGAACTCCTCGACGGCGGCCGCGAGGTGGTGGCCCGCAATCCCGATCCTGCATCCGCCCTGCGTTGCCTGGTGGAGTTCCAGGTGGACTTCGCCCTGGGCAAGCCTGACGTTATCCGGGTACAGGACCGGGATTTCAACAACCTGTCCGAAGCGGACCAGGCGGCTGTGCGGACCCTGCAGCTGAGTTATGTCGAGGCCTGGGTGGATGTCCTTGCAAGGCTGCATCCGGACACGGAGATCACGGAGCTCCGGATGCGCGCACATGCCACGTTCGGGCTCATCAATTCGACACCCCACTCGGTGCGCAGCCACGGCCGGAAGATGGCCGCTCAATCCGCCCGTCCCCTGCTCGAGAGCATGGCCCTGGCCGCGCTGCTGGTGGACGCCCCTGAAGCCTCCCCCTAGTGCTCGGGTTTTTGTCCAGATATGCAGGGATAAACCGTTCGGAACCCTGCATACCTGGACAAAAACTCCCTGGGTTAGACCATTGTGAGGACCATACCGGGTTCCGCGAGGATGGCGCCCACGTCCGCAAGGAAGCGTGACCCCTGCTCCCCGTCCACCAGGCGATGGTCAAAGGACAGGCTCAGCGTGAGCACCTGGCGCAGGGCTACCTCGCCCTGGTACTCCCACGGCATGTTCCGCACGGCCCCCAGCGCAAGGATCGCGGCCTCCCCCGGGTTGAGGATGGGGGTGCCGGCATCGATCCCGAAGACGCCGATGTTGGTGATCGAGATGGTTCCCCCGGACAGGTCGGCCGGCGTGGTCTTGCCGGAGCGGGCTGTCTCGGTGAGTTGGGCCAGCGCCTCGGCGAGCTGCAGCAGGGACAGCGAGTCTGCGTCCTTGATGTTGGGAACGGTCAGTCCCCGTGGTGTTGCAGCGGCGATGCCCAGGTTTACGTAGTTGAACGTCACGATCTCCTGGTTCACCTCGTCCCAGCGCGAGTTGAGGGCCGGGTTCCGCCGCAGGGCGATGAGCACAGCTTTTGCCGCCAAGGTGAGCGGGGTCAGCTTGTGCCCGCTGAATTCGCGGTTGCCCTTCAGCTTGGCCAGCAGCTCCATGGCCGGAGTGACATCCACGGTCAGGAACTCGGTGACATGCGGTGCTGTGAAGGCGCTCGCCACCATGGCGGCCGCCGTGAACTTCCGCACGCCCTTGATGGGCATCCGGGTTTCCCGCTCCCCCTGACGGGCCTGAACCCCGGCCGGCGCTGCTTCAGGTGCTGCGCCGCCGGAACGGCCATCGAGAAAGTGTTGGACGTCCTCACGGGTGATCAGGCCCTCCGGCCCCGTCCCTGCCACCAGGGCCAGATCTACACCCAGGTCCTTGGCGAGCTTACGCACGGGCGGAGTGGACCGCGGGCGCGTTTCGGCAGGCTCGACCCCCGGGGTCCGGGCCTCGACGGGCGTGGCCACGACAGGCTTCGTTTCGACGGGCTCAGCCACCGGGAAACGGGGTGCACGGGAGTCAACCACCGCACGGAGGTTGCGGAGGCGCCGCGCCGGCCGGGCGGAACTTTCGACGACGGCGCCGTACCCCACCAGGTTAGGTTGCCTCTCGGCCTCCTGCGCCGCCTGCGCCCCCGGTCCCGGCGCCGGGGCTGCCGGGAACGAAGCAGGGGCGCCCGGCCCTGGCGAGGGGGTCGCGGCGTCGTCCGATACTTCGAACGAAACGATGGGCTTGCCCACCTCCACGATGGTGCCGGGCTGTTCGTGAAGTTCCCGGATGACCCCTGCGAAAGGGGACGGGAGCTCCACCACGGCCTTGGCGGTTTCCACCTCGGCGATCACCTGGTTGAGGCTGACGGTATCCCCTACCCCAACCTTCCAGCTGAGGATTTCCGATTCAGTAAGCCCTTCGCCCAGGTCCGGGAGCCGGAATTCCTTGATCATGGTGGCGCTCATCCTTCCAGCCCGCTGAGGGAGTTCGGCCGGCCGAGGGCACGGTCCACGCCGTCAAGGATGCGGTCCAGGCCCGGCAGGTGGTGCATTTCAAGCTTGGAGTACGGATACGGGATGTCGAAGCCGGTCACCCGGACAGGGGCCGCCTCGAGGTAGTAGAAGCACCGCTCGGTGATGCTGGCCGCCACCTCCGCGCCGATTCCTCCGGACTGGCCGGCCTCGTGCGTCACCACCAGGCGGCCGGTCTTGCGGACCGAGGCCACGACGGTCTCGTAGTCCACTGGTGCCAGCGAGCGCAGGTCGATGACCTCGATGGAAATCCCTTCGTCTTCGGCTGCCAGGGCAGCGTCCCGGGCGGTCTTGACCAGGGGGCCGTAAGCCACCAAAGTGACATCGGTGCCTTCGGCCAGAACCCTCGCCTGACCCATGGGCACTGCGGAGAGCGGATCAAGGGACTCGTCTACCTCGCCCTTGTCGTGATAGCGGCGCTTAGGCTCGAAGTACAGGACAGGATCGTCGCAGGAAATGGCCTGCTGGATCACGGTATGGGCGTCCTGCGGGTTCGAGACTGTCACCACGCGCAGGCCGGAGGTGTGGGTGAAGTAGGCTTCCGGGGATTCCGAATGGTGCTCCGGTGAACCGATGCCGCCGCCGAACGGGACCCTGATGGTAATGGGCATTCTAACCGCCCCGCGTGTCCGGTAGTGGAGCTTGGCCACCTGGCTGACGATCTGGTCGAACGCCGGGTAGATAAAACCGTCGAACTGGATCTCCACAACGGGCCGGTAGCCGCGGTAAGCCAGTCCCACGGCCGTCCCCACGATTGCTGACTCTGCCAGTGGCGTGTCCACCACCCGGTGCTTGCCAAAGTCCTTCTGAAGGCCGTCCGTAATCCTGAAGACGCCACCCAGTGCACCGATGTCCTCGCCCAGGAGGACTACCTTGGGATCGTTCTCCAGGGACTTGCGAAGGCCGGCGTTTATTGCGCGGGCAAAGGTCATCTGGGTCATCAGCGTGCACCTTCTTCTGATACGGCTTCCGCGGGATCACCGAAGGAGGCCAGGTAACGGGCGTAATGGTCCTGCTGCCGGTCCAGCCACGAGTTGGGGGTGCTGTAGACGTGTTTGAAGACGTCCATCGGCTGCGGCTCCGGCATGGTGGTGCAGCCCGTGCGCATGTCCCGGGCTACGGCGTCGGCCTTGTCCTTGACCTGTTGTTTCAGCGCTGCCGTCAGCAGCCCCTTGCGGTCCAGGAGTGCCTCCACCCGGCTGATCGGATCCTTCGCTGCCCAGTCCTCCAGTTCGTTGGCGTCCCTGTAACGTGTGGGGTCATCGGCCGTGGTGTGCGGACCCATCCGGTAACTGACGGCCTCGATAAACGTGGGACCCCCGCCGCGCCGGGCCCGGTCCAGGGCCACCCTCGTTGCGGCCATCACGGCAAGGACGTCGTTGCCGTCAACCCGGAGGCTCGGGATGCCGAACCCGGCCGCCCTGTCTGCCAGTTGGATGTGCGATTGAAGCCGCACCGGTTCGGAAATAGCCCAGTGGTTGTTGGTGCAGAAGAACACCACCGGCACCTGGAAGCTTGCGGCAAAGACCATTGCCTCGTTGACATCACCCTCGCTGGTGGCTCCGTCGCCGAAGTACGTCACCGCCACGGAATCGGCGCCGTCGTTTTGGATGCCCATGGCATAACCGGTGGCATGCAGGGTCTGGGCTCCGATAATGATCTGTGGCGTGGCCATATTGATGGAGTACGGGTCCCAACCGGAGGAGGCGTTCCCGCGCCACACCCGGACGATGTCCGTCAGGTCCACTCCCCTGCAGTACGCAACACCGTTCTCGCGGTAGCTTGAGAACACAAAGTCGTCCGTACGGAGGGACCGGCCGGAGCCGACCTGGGCTGCTTCCTGCCCCAGCAGGGGCGGCCACAATGCGAGCTCACCCTGCCTCTGCAGGGCCGTGGCTTCGACGTCGATACGCCGGATGACGGTCATGTCCTCGAACAGCGCGCACAGCTGCTCGTCCGTGATGTCCTGTACCCAGGGGTCGAATTCGGGGTGGCTCACCCGTTCCCCCGACGGAGTAATCAGCTGGACGAGGCCTTTGCCCTGTCCGTGGATGTCCGCCTTGGCAGCAGCACTATGGGCACCTGTATTAGGGGCACCTGTGCCGTCCTGGCCCGTTTCGTCTGTAGACACGATAGCCGCACCTTCTTACGTCGTTGACCAGCGGCTCCGGGACTTGTGATCCCGCTGGCCGCCGGCCTGCCGGGCGCCGTTGCTCCGGATACTGTGACCCTACTCACAATGCTCATTGGGTACAACCACCACGGCTATCACTGAGCACAATGCTCTGTCGGACGGCTCATGACGGTGCTACCGTTGCGCATTATGCAAGCTCTGGATGGCACTGACACCCGCCTTTTGTCCGCCTTGGCGCAGGACCCACGGCGAACGGTTGTGGCGCTGGCCCAGAAGCTTGGCCTCTCCAGGAATACAGTGCAGGCGCGGATGGCCCAGCTGGAGAAAAAGCACGTCTTTCTTTCCTTCGAACGCAGGATCAATCCGGCAGCGCTCGGGTATCCGTTGATGGCATTCATTTCCGTCCATGTCCAGCAGCAAAAGCTTTCCCGGCTGGCCGCGGACTTGGCGGACGTCCCGGAAATCCTCGAAGGCTACGGGCTCACGGGCTCCGCCGACCTGCTGCTCAGGGTGGTGGCCCTGGATGCCGAAGACCTCTTCCGCATTAACGGAAAAATCCTCGCCTGCGACGGCGTGGACCGGACAGACACCGCCCTGGCGATGGGTGAACTCATTCCCTTCCGGGTGCAGCCCCTGCTAGACCGGGGCCCGCAGGGCACCTGAGCGTGCCGGCAGCCGCCATGAAAGTACGACGGCGGCGGTGCGGGCTATAGGCTGTTGCAAGTTATTCACGGGGTTCGGAGGGCCCCGCAACCAGGCGGCGTCCAGCACGACGCCGGAAAGGCTCCATTTTTGAGCAATCCTCAGGAACCGTACCAGCAGGGGCAGCACCTGGATGCGCCGCAGCAGCTGCCCGGCCAGAGCGTGCCGGCTTACCAGGCTCCTGCCGGCTCCTACCCGGAACCCGGCCCATTCGGGCTGCCCGGCCAGCAGCCGCCAGTGAAAAGCCGCCGGAAACTCTGGATCATCCTGGCGGGCATCGGCGGCGTCCTGCTCCTGGTGGTCCTGGGCATCATCATCCTGGTCACCGTGGTGGGCAGCGCCACCAACCAGGCCAGGGGCCTTGCTGACAGTTTTACCAAGCTGGTCATCAGCGGCCAGAGCTCGCAGGCCTACGATGAGTACCTCGACCCCGCACTGAAGGAACAGCTGTCCAAGGAAGCGTTCATTACTGGAGTGGGAACGCTGGAGATGAACGACCAGTGCAAGCCGTCCTACAACGACCTCCAGGTGAGCACAGAAAACGGAGTCAAGACCGCGGACGTGGCGGGTGTTATCAGCTGCGAAGGCAAGGAAGTGGATCTGGCGTACCGCTTTGAAGGCACGGACGACCTCAAAATGACCAACATCAAGCTGCGGCCCAAGGCCTAGCTTCCTCAGGCCGGTTGCGCGCTGCCGTTCCGTAAGACCAGCCATGCAGACACAAAAGAGCCCCGGCGCCGCAACGCCGAGGCTCTTTCTGTAGTGGCAGGTGACTGGTGCGCGGGGGCCTAGTGGTTCACTGCCTTCTCTGCCCCGACTCCCGTGAGGGACCGGACTTCCATTTCGGCCTGCTTGGCGGGATCTTCGTGCTTCTTGTCCAGGACGGTTCCGAGCCAGCCCAGGAAGAACGCCAGCGGAATGGACACGATGCCGGGGTTGCTCAGCGGGAACAGCGCAAAGTTGGCGTCCTTGATCATCGAGGTTGCGCCGCCGGAGACAACCGGCGAGAAGATGATCAGGACAATCGCGGCGCCGAGTCCGCCGTACATGCTCCAGACGGCGCCCTGCGTGGTGAACTTCCGCCAGAACAGGGAGTAGACGATCGTGGGCAGGTTGGCGGAGGCGGCGACGGCGAACGCGAGCGCTACGAGGAACGCCACGTTCTGCCCGTTGGCGAGGATCCCGCCCAGGATGGCCAGGATGCCGATGACCACCACGGTGCGCCGGGCCACCTTGACTTCGGTGTCGGCGTCGGCCTTGCCTTTGGAAATGACACTTGCGTAGATGTCGTGGGCAAAGGACGCGGCCGCGGTGATGGTCAGGCCCGCTACGACGGCGAGGATGGTGGCGAAGGCCACGGCCGAGATGAAGCCCAGCAGAAGCGGACCGCCCAGGTAGAAGGCCAGCAGCGGGGCTGCGGCATTCACGCCGCCAGGTGCGCTCCGGATGGTTTCGGGGCCGACGAGTGCGGCTGCACCGTAGCCGAGCACCAGCGTGAAGAGGTAGAAGAGGCCGATCAGCCAGATGGCCCACACCACAGACTTGCGGGCTTCCTTGGCCGTGGGGACGGTGTAGAAGCGCATCAGGACGTGCGGCAGGGCGGCGGTGCCCAAGACCAGCGCGAGGCCCAGGGACATAAAGTCGAGCTTGGAGGTGTCCGTCTTGCCGTACTGCAGGCCCGGGTTGAGGACGGCCGGGTTGTTGGCCGTTTCCACTGCCGCGCCGAGCAGGCTGGAGAGGTTGAAGCCGTAGATTGCCAGGACCCAGAGGGTCATGACGGCGGCTCCGGCGATGAGCAGGACTGCCTTGATGATCTGCACCCAGGTGGTGCCCTTCATGCCGCCGATCAGGACGTACATGATCATCAGGCCGCCGACGACGATAATCACCAACGCCTGGCCGCCCCAGTCGCTGATGCCCAGCAGCAGCGAGACCAGGCTTCCGGCGCCGGCCATCTGCGCCAGGAGGTAGAAGAAGCAGACGGCGAGGGTGGAGATGGCGGCCGCGATGCGGACGGGCCGCTGCTGGAGGCGGAAGGACAGCACATCCGCCATGGTGAACTTGCCCGTATTACGGAGAAGTTCGGCAACGAGCAGCAGCGCCACGAGCCAGGCCACCAGGAAGCCGATGGAGTACATAAAACCGTCGTAGCCGTTGACGGCGATGGCGCCGGTGATACCCAGGAACGAGGCGGCCGAGAGGTAGTCCCCCGCGATGGCGGTACCGTTCTGCGAGCCGGTGAAGGAGCGGCCGGCCGCGTAATAGTCAGCTGCGGTTTTGTTGTTCCGGCTGGCGCGGAAAACAATCACCATGGTCACGGCGACGAACAGGCCGAAAATGCCCATGTTCAGCAGGGTGCTGTCCTTGAGGGCGGCGACGTCCACCGCTGTGGCGATCCCGATCATTTGTTTACCCCGCCCACTCGGTTGCCGTCCTTATCAAATTCGTGCCCTTCGATCTCGTCGCGGATTTCAGCGGCGATGGGATCCAGCCGCCGGTTGGAGTAGCTGACGTACCAGCTGGTGATCGCAAACGTCGAGACGAACTGGAGCAGGCCCAGGATCAGGCCAACGTTGATGTTGCCCCAGACCTTGGTGGACATAAAGCCCACGGCGTAGTCCGCCAGCAGGACGTAAGCGAAGTACCACAGCAGGAATGCGACTGCCATGGGGAAGACAAAGCTGCGGTGACGCTTGCGCAGTTCCTGGAACTGCTGGGTCGACTGGACCTGTTCAAAGTCCACGGACGCCGCTGCGTCCGGAGTATGGGCATCGTTACCCATCGTTCCTCCTCGTTGAGACTTGCCTGAACACACCCAACGGCGTGCCCGGTAAAAGGGGTACCGCAAATGTGACTGCAATCACTCTGCTTTCTGCCGGGCACCAAATTCCAGAGCCTACCGGTGGGCGGTCGCTCAACGGTCGGGATGCTGCGACAAACGGCACCCGCAGCTACGCTGGGCACCATGCCGGACTCCCCCCTCCTGACCGCCGCGGCTGTTGCCGTGATCGCCATGGCCGTCGCCGTCGTCGTCGGTCTGGGGCTCAAGGTGCTGCGCTCCTTCAGGGACCTCGGCACGGACGCCGAACGCGCCACTTACCACACCCTGCACGCCGCGTCCCAGGCCGGGCAGCATCTCCGGCGCGGGCTCAATCCCGCAGGCGCGGCTAAAGCCAGCCGCCAGCTGCGCACGCTGCTGGCCTGCGAGGCATTCGCCATCACCGACACCACCGGGGTTCTTGCCTGGGATGGCGCGGGAGAGGAGCTGAAGCCCGAGTTGATGCGCCTGGCCGAAGGGGTGCTGGCGGGCGGGCGGACTGCGGTGCTTCCAGCAGGGCGCCCCACGGGGCCAGGCGGCGCTCCACGGGACGGTACCGGCGGCCCTCTCGCCGCGGTGATCGCCCCGGTGCGGGCCGGGACGCGCGTCGTGGGCGCCGTCGCTGCCTTCGCGCCGTCGGCGGGTGCGGGACTGGTCCGGGCCACCGGCGAGGTGGCCGACTGGGTGGCCGTGCAGGTGGAGCTCGCGGAGCTGGACGCATCCCGGACCCTGCTGATGGAGGCGGAAGTACGGGCACTCCGCGCCCAGATCAGCCCGCACTTCATCTACAACTCGCTCAACGCGATTGCCTCCTTCATCAACACCGATCCCGCCCGCGCCCGGGAACTGGTGGTGGAGTTCGCCGATTTCACCCGCTACTCCTTCCGCCGGCACGGCGACTTCACCACGCTCGCCGAGGAGCTTCGGTGCATCGACCGCTACCTCCTCCTGGAACGCGCCCGGTTCGGCGAGCGCGTCCAGGTCAGCCTGCGGGTGGCGCCGGAGGTGCTCAGCACCGTCATCCCCTTCCTCAGCCTGCAGCCGCTGGTGGAAAATGCCGTCCGGCATGGGCTGGAGGCCAAGGAAGGGCCTGGGCACATCAGCATCAGCGCGAACGACGCCGGCGCCTTCGCCGAAGTGACCATTGAAGACGACGGCGTGGGCATGGACCCGGCCCAGCTGCAGTCCGTACTGGCCGGCCACACCGACGGCGAGCACGTGGGCCTGCGGAACGTGGACGCCCGCCTCCGCCAGGTCTACGGCAACGACCATGGCCTGGTCATCGACACCGCCCCCGGGGAGGGAACGCTGATAAAAATGCGCGTCCCGAAGTCACAGCCGGGCAACGATGCCTGATGTGCGGAACTGATGAGGCGCCCTGGAGCTCGCCCTGATCCGGCTGCGGGCGGCGGAAGCTAACCTAGGAACATGATTAACGTCCTCGTCGTTGACGATGAGCTGCCCGCCGTTGAGGAACTGGCTTTCCTCCTGGGGCGGGACGACCGCATTGGCACCGTCCTCCGCGCCACCTCCGGCAGCGAGGCCCTCCGGGCTTTGGCAGCCGGTCCGGTGGACGCCGTATTCCTGGACATCCATATGCCGGCGGTGTCCGGGCTGGATATTGCGCGCGCCATCTCCGCCAGCAGGAATCCCCCTGCAGTGGTCTTTGTAACCGCGGACGAGGACCACGCGCTGAAGGCCTTCGAACTCGCCGCCGTGGACTACCTGCTCAAGCCGGTCCGGGCCGAACGGCTTGCACGATCGGTGGGACGGATCAGCGAACTGCGCGACGGCGGTACGGCGCCTGAGATGATCACCGTCGACCAAGGCGGTACCACCAGGATGATCAGGCGTGACGACGTCACATACGTACAGGCCCAAGGCGACTACGCAAGGCTGCACACCGCCGATGCGAGCTACCTGATCAGGGTGCCCCTGGCCGACCTCGAGCAGCAGTGGGCGGACGCCGGGTTCATCCGGACGCACCGCTCCTACCTCGTTGCCCTGAAGCATGTGACGTCCATGAAGCTGGCTGCGGACGGGCCCAGTGTCACCGTTGCAGGTGCCGGCCTTCCCATCAGCCGGCGCCACCTTCCAACGGTGCGGGAGAAGCTGGGCGCCACCCGGATCAGGCCGCACGCATGACGAGGGTTCGCGTCACTGCACCGCGCTCCGCGGCGCTTCCTCCGAGGGACAGCCGCGAAGCGGCGCAGGACTCCGAGGTGGGACAGGTCTTCGTCCGGTCCCTGATCCGTTCCCAGCTGCGGCTGGCCCTGGTAGTCGCCGGCGGTTTCCTGCTGATCCTTGGCGCATTTCCGCTGCTGCTGGCCGTGGTTCCCGGCCTGACGGAGACGCGTATAGCGGGTATCCCCTTCGACTGGATTCTCCTGGGGGCAGGCATCTACCCGCTGATCGGGCTGAGTGCCTGGCTGTACGTCCGGACTGCCACCCGCAATGAGGCGCGGTACCGGGACCTGGCTAAGGACCAGTGACGGAACCATGAATCCAGGCGTGGCCGTAGCCGCGCTCGCAGTGGTGTCCGTGGCCACCGCTGTCATCGGCTTCTATGGCCTGCGGATCTCGCGGACCACGGGCGATTTCTATGTTGCTTCCCGGACTGTCCGGCCCTGGTGGAATGCCTCGGCCATCGGCGGCGAGTACCTCTCTGCGGCAAGCTTCCTCGGGGTTGCCGGCCTCATCCTGTTGTCCGGGACGGACGCCCTGTGGTTTCCGGTGGGCTACACCGCCGGCTACTTGATGCTGTTGCTCTTTGTTGCGGCCCCGCTGCGGCGCTCCGGTGCGTACACAATTCCCGACTTTACTGAGGCCAGGCTGGATTCCCGGGCTGTCCGGAAGGTCACCAGCCTGGTGGTGGTGCTGGTGGGCTGGCTGTACATTGTGCCGCAGCTCCACGGCGCCGCTTTGACCATCCGGATCACCACCGGGTTGCCGTCCTGGGTGGGATCGGTGGCTGTGGTGATTGTTGTGTGCCTGACGGTGGTTGCCGGCGGCATGCGTTCGATCACCTTTGTCCAGGCTTTCCAGTACTGGCTCAAGCTCACGGCCTTGGCGGTTCCCATCCTGTTCATCATCTTTATGCTGGCTGGAAACGGGACTCCTGCCCTGTCTCCGCCTGCCGTGAACCCCACGAATCTTGCCCCCGCCGGGCTGTACCAGAACGTGTCGTTGCTGGTGGCCCTGCTCTTCGGCACCCTCGGGCTGCCCCACGTGCTGGTCCGCTTCTACACCAACCCGGACGGGCAGTCTGCCCGACGGACAACGCTGATTGTCCTGGGCCTGCTGTCCGTGTTTTACCTGTTTCCCACCGCCTATGGACTTGTGGGCAGGATGTTTGCGCCCGGACTCGCCCGCGCCAACCAGGCCGATGCCATGGTGCTGCTGCTCCCCGGCGAACTGGTGGGCGGTGCCGCCGGCGATCTGCTGTCAGCCTGTGTGGTGGCGGGCGCCTTTGCCGCCTTCCTCTCCACCACGTCCGGCTTGGTGGTATCCCTTGCCGGCGTCATCAGCCAGGACGTCCTGGGCGCCGGGGTTGGCGGCTTCCGGCTGGCGGCGGTGATCTCCATCGTGGTGCCCCTGGGGTTCGCCCTCATGACGGATTCGCTGGCCCTGGCCGGAAGTGTGGGTTTGGTTTTCGCGTTCACCGCGTCCACTGTCTGCCCGGTGCTGCTGCTCGGCATCTGGTGGCGGGGACTGACAGACGCCGGCGCCATCGCCGGGATGGTGACGGGCGGCGTTCTCTGCGGCGGCGCGATGATTGCGGGCTCCGTAGCGGGCGCCAACAACCTCGCGCCCTGGCTGGCCCAGCCTGCAGCATGGACAGTGCCGGCGGCCTTCGCAGTGATGGTCCTGGTTTCCCGCGCCACTGTTCAGCGGGTCCCGAAGACCATGCCCCGGGTGATGACCCGCCTCCACACTCCGGAACGGCCACTCGCCACCGAAAGATGACCCCGCGATAGTTCTCCCCCGACACCGCCGGTGGGAGCCTGAAGACGGGTCAGTCGATGGCTGCCATCAGCTCAACCACACGGTCCAGGAAGGCGTCCACCTGGGTTTCCTCGTACCCCTCCCGGCCAACGGCGGGACGGAAAACTGCGCGGCGGATGTTGTCGACGCTGAGCGGCTTGTCCTGTTCGAGATAGGCGATGAGTTCGTGGCACAGCCGGTCGACGTCGGCCGTGTTGTAGCTCCGCACTTTCTTCTTCGCCGGACGGCGGAAGCGGTCGCCGTCCGGGCGGTGCAGCCGGCCGCGGAGGATGCCGGACAGGTTCCCAATCTCCCGCAGCCAGGCTTCCTCACCGTGGGCAGCGATCAGCTCGTCCCGCTCGCGGCGGGCGAAGGCGTCTTCGAGGCGGTCCAGTGCTGCGTCCACGACGGCAGCGGAGTAACCGCCTTTAACGGGGTCGAAGGAAACTGCCCTGACAACGGCACTGGTGACAGGCTGCGCCGCAGCCTCCGGGGTTTCAAGGGACACCCGCGCCCGCTGCAGGAACTGGTCCACCTGCTTGGCGTTATAGCCGTAATCGCTGCGCTGCACGCGCTCAAAGGACGCAGGGATTTGCCGATGAATGTCCAATGCCACTTTTGATTCCTTCGATGCTCTTCAAGCCGTTACTCTGCACCAGTCTATTGGCGCCTGGGCCCGGCGGGGGTTGTGTGTCAGGCCCCGGAAACGAGCCCATACAGGACAAAGGCTGCCGGGGCTGCAAAAACGATGGAGTCCAGCCGGTCCATCACGCCGCCATGTCCCGGCAGGATACTGCTCATGTCCTTGACGCCCAGTTCGCGTTTCACCATCGACTCGGCCAGGTCACCTGCCGTGGAAGCCGCCACCAACCCCACCGCCAAAACCACGCCCACCCACCAGGGCTTGTCCAGCACAAAGAGGCTCGCAAGGATGCCGATCAGTATCGCGCCGCCGATGGAACCGGCAAATCCTTCCCAGGATTTCTTTGGGCTGATCTTGGGCGCCATCGGATGCTTGCCCAGGGAGGCGCCCACCAGGTACCCGAAGGTGTCGTTGGACACCACCAGCAGCAGCATCACCGCCACCTGCCATGCTCCGTCCGGAATTGTTCCTCCCGGCCAAAGGCCCAACGGAGTAGCGCCGCCCGAAGCGTGCAGCGGGAGCGCCGCGAAGCTGATGAAGAACGGCACCCAGCCCAACGTGAAGACACCTGCGAAGATGCTGTTGGCCGAGCCCGCAGCGCTTTCGATGGAACGCCACAACAGCACTGCCACCGAACTTAGCAGCATCGCAAAGAGCAGGCTTTCGATCCCGCCGAGGTAGGCGGCAAATGGCATGGCCACTGTTCCGGTCATGACCGGAACAATGGGCATCCTGGTGCCGTTCGCCTCCAGGGCGCGGTAAATTTCCCACACCCCAAAAACAGCGAACGAAGTGGTGACCGCAACAAATCCGAGCGGGAGGAACAGCAGTCCGCCGAGCACTGCGAAGAGCATGGCCAGACCCACCACCACCGCGGCCGGAAGGTTCCGGCCGGCCTTCGGCGTGGGGTTGGTCCTGGGCTGCTTCCCCCGTGTGCGCGCCCGTTGTGCCGGGGCCTGCTCTGCCTGGCCCATCAGACTTCGAGCAGCTCTGCTTCCTTGCGCTTGAGCAGCTCGTCGATGCCGTCCACGTGCGCCTTGGTGAGGCCGTCCAGTTCCTTTTCGGCGCGGGTGCCCTCATCCTCGCCGGCCTCGCCGTCCTTGACCAGCTTGTCCAGGGTTTCCTTGGCCTTGCGGCGGATGTTGCGGATGGAGACCTTGGCGTCCTCACCCTTGGTCTTGACGATCTTGACGTACTCCTTGCGGCGTTCCTTCGTCAGCTCGGGAATGGTGATCCGGATGACGTTGCCGTCGTTGGACGGGTTGGCGCCGACTTCGGAGTCGCTGAGCGCCCGTTCAATGTCGCGCAGGGCGGTCTTGTCGAACGGGGTGATGAGGATGGTGCGGGCGTCCGGGATGGCGAAGGACGCGAGCTGCTGCAGCGGGGTCGGGGAACCGTAGTATTCCACCAGGACCTTGTTGTAGAGTCCGGGGTTTGCGCGGCCGGTACGGACGGCAGCGAAGTCTTCCTTGGCTACCTCAACGGCCTTGTCCATCTTTTCTTCGGCTTCGAGCAAGGTTTCTTCGATCACGGTCTCTCCTGACGATTCTGGTGCAGTCCGGGACGCCGGGTCCATGCACAAACGTGGTTCTCTGTTGCTGCTTCCGCCCCTGGTCCCGAAAGGCAGGGGCGGAACTGTCCTGAAAACATCCTAGCCGTAGCTAGGCGGTAACCAGGGTGCCCAGCTTTTCGCCCAGGATGGCCCGGGTAACGTTGCCTTCACCCTCCATGCCAAAGACCACCATCGAGAGATTATTGTCCTTGCACATGGTCATCGCCGTCTGGTCCATCACGCGGATGTCGCGGCGGAGGGCATCGTCATAGCTGAGGGTTTCGAGCCGCTCGGCGGAGGGGTCCTTCTTCGGATCTGCCGTGTAGACGGCGTCCACACCGCTCTTGGCCATCAGGACGACGTCGGCATGGACTTCAAGTGCACGCTGGGCGGCAACGGTGTCGGTGGAGAAGTACGGCAGGCCGGCCCCGGCGCCGAAGATGACCACGCGGCCCTTTTCCATGTGCCGGATGGCGCGGCGGGGAATGTAGGCTTCGGCTACCTGCCCCATGGTGATGGCGCTCTGGACGCGGGTTTCGACGCCGGCCTGCTCCAGGAAGTCCTGCAGGGCCAGGCAGTTCATCACCGTTCCGAGCATGCCCATGTAGTCGGCCCTTGAGCGGTCCATGCCGCTCTGGGAGAGTTCTGCCCCGCGGAAGAAGTTGCCGCCGCCAACCACGATCGCCACTTCCACCTGGGGGACGGCGGCCGCGATCTGCTTGGCGACATCGCGGACAGTTTCCGGGTCGACACCAAGCTTCCCGCCGCCGAAGACCTCGCCGGAAAGCTTCAGGAGGACCCGGCGTCGACTTTTCTCTGGCTGGATTACAGTGTTGACGGCTTCCATGATGCCTTCCCGTTGGTGAGTCTGAAAAAAGGTTATCCTGCTGGGGCCAATGCTCGGAACCGGCCCCGTGCATGCAAAAGGGGCGGCCACCGAAGTGGCCACCCCCTTGCAGTTTCGACTAGGAGCCGACGCGGAAACGCGTGAACGCGGTTCCCTTGACACCGGCCTCTTCGAGGACCTGTGCCACGGACTTCTTGGCGTCCTTCGCGAATGCCTGGTCAACCAGGACCTCACCCTTGTAGAAGCCGGTCACGCGGCCTTCGACGATCTTGGTGAGTGCGGCTTCGGGCTTGCCCTCGGCCTTGGCGGTCTCTTCGGCGATGCGGCGCTCGGACTCAACCAGCTCCGACGGAACGTCGTCGCGGGTCAGGTAGTTCGGTGCCATGGCAGCAATGTGGACTGCAACATCGTGGGCGGCAGTGGCAGCGGTTTCGCCTTCACCGTCAACGGCGAACAGCACGCCAACCTGGGCCGGGAGGTCCTTGGAGGTCTTGTGCAGGTAAGCGTCAACCGTTGCGCCCTCGACGCGGGAGATGCGGCGTACAACAACCTTCTCACCCAGGACAGCGCCTTCTTCGACGACGGCCTCGGAGAGCGGCTTGCCGTCAACTTCGGTGGCGAGCAGGGTCTCGAGGTCGGCTGCGCCGGACTCAACGGCAACGGCCAGGACCTTGTCAGCCAGCTGGATGAACTTGTCAGCCTTGGCCACGAAGTCGGTCTCGCAGTTGACCTCGATCATAACGCCGACGCCGTTGCTGACCTTTGCGGCCACCAGGCCTTCAGCGGTGGAGCGGCCCTCGCGCTTGGTAGCACCCTTGAGGCCCTTGATGCGGATGATTTCGATGGCCTTCTCGGCGTCACCGTTGGCTTCGTCAAGAGCCTTCTTGACATCCATCATGCCGGCGCCGGTGCGCTCGCGCAGGGCCTTGATGTCCGCGGCAGTGTAGTTCGCCATGTGAACCCCTCTGTCTAGAAATTTGTTGTGGTGTACGGACCGACAGGACAGCAGCCCACGTGGTGGGCCGCCATCCTGTCAGCAGCTCCGGCACCGCAGGCGGCGCCGGAGAATCCGGATTTACTTGTGTTACTTGGCGTCTTCAGCCGGAGCAGCGTCTTCTGCTGGAGCAGCTGCCTCGGCAGCAGCCGGTGCTTCAGCTTCCTCGGCGGGAGCAGCGGGAGCAGCAGCTTCTTCAGCCTTGCTGCCTTCGAGGAGCTCGCGCTCCCACTCGGCCAGCGGCTCTTCCGGAGCTTCGGTGGTGCCGGTGGCGCGGTTGTTGCGGGCGATGAGGCCTTCGGCAACGGCGTCGGCAACAACGCGGGTCAGGAGGTTCACGGAGCGGATGGCGTCATCGTTGCCCGGGATCGGGAAGTCGACCTCGTCCGGATCGCAGTTGGTGTCCAGGATGGCGACAACGGGGATGTTCAGCTTCTTGGCCTCGTCAACGGCGAGGTGCTCCTTCTTGGTGTCCACGATCCACAGCACGGAGGGTGCCTTGGTGAGGTTGCGGATACCGCCGAGGTTGGACTCGAGCTTGGTGAGTTCACGCTTGAGGAGCAGGAGCTCCTTCTTGGTGTACGCGGAGCCGGCGACGTCGTCGAAGTCGATCTCTTCGAGTTCCTTCATGCGCTGGATGCGCTTGGCGACCGTCTGGAAGTTGGTCAGCATACCGCCGAGCCAACGCTGATTCACGTAGGGCTGGCCGACGCGGGTTGCCTGCTCGGCAATCGCTTCCTGGGCCTGCTTCTTGGTGCCGACGAAGAGGACGGTGCCGCCGTGTGCAACGGTGGCCTTCACGAACTCGTAGGCGCGGTCGATGTAGGACAGCGACTGCTGAAGGTCGATGATGTAGATGCCGTTGCGCTCGGTGAAGATGAAGCGCTTCATCTTCGGGTTCCAACGGCGGGTCTGGTGTCCAAAGTGGACGCCGCTGTCAAGCAGCTGGCGCATAGTTACGACGGGCATGCCGACGCTCCTTCCGGCAGGTCATTCATGAGAAAGCCCCAAGGCTTCTTACCCTGCCAATAGTTGACGGTTGATTAGCGTGGCCCGGGCGGGCCGTGCTCCTGGCATCCATCGCGCTTCTCATCAGCACCCGGGGGCGCTGACCGCAAGAAGCATGATCCTCCACTGGAGGGCTGGATGCGCGTAGTCAGCTGCCGCTCCCCCACACTCCTGAATGAGACGTGCCGACGCAAACCCGGACAGGGGCGTATACCGTTGGAAAAACCGTTGGGATAGCCGCCGGACGGAAAGCGTTGAGGGCGCAGCAAACTGCTCCATCAAGTGTACTACAGGCGCCCGTACCCGGAGGACAGCAACGACCCCGGCCGGCAGCCTTATCCACATAGGCCAACCTGCCCCTGCCGGCCCTTTTCGAACCGGCGCAGGCTGGGCATATGACACCACCGGCACTGCTTGCAGCCCTGCTCCTGCTGCCCGCTTCACTTACCCCCACCGGGGAGACGCTGGCCTTCGCTCCGGTACCCACGCGCACGGAGGCGGCACCCTCCTGGCAGTGGCCGCTCTCCCCCCGCCCGCCCATTGTGCGGGACTTCGACCCGCCGCCCAAGCCATGGCTCAGCGGCCACCGCGGCGTGGACCTGGGAACAGCGTCCGACGGCATCCAGGTCACCTCGCCGGCGGCGGGCACCGTGAGCTTCGTGGGAATTGTGGTGGACCGGCCGGTCATTACCATCGACCATGGCAACGGCCTTCGCAGCAGCTTTGAACCGGTAGAGAGCAGCCTCGCGGCCGGCAGCGCGGTGGGCGCGGGCCAGACGATCGGCACGGTCCTCCCCGGCCATTGCCCTGCCGCTTCGTGCGTTCACTGGGGCGTTCGGCGCGGCGAGGACTACGTGAATCCGCTGCAGTTTGTGATGGACCTGCGGCCATCCATCCTGCTGCCGCTCGGAGCGCCGCCATAGGACCCGGACAGTGCAGGCGGGACCGGATGGAAGCGCCTCAGACGATGGCGGAGATACCGGTGATCGCCCGGCCGGTCACCAGGGTGTTGATTTCATGCGTCCCCTCATAGGAATAGATGGCTTCGGCGTCGGCGAAGATCTTGGCCATTTCGAAATCGGTCACGATGCCGTTGCCGCCCAGGAGGTTCCGGCCGATAGCCACGCTTTCACGCATCCTTGCGGTGGTGAAGGCTTTCGCCAGGGCGGACTGCTCGTCCTTGGCCGTGCCGGCGTCCTCCAGCTGGGACAACCTCACCATCATGCCCATGGAACTGACGGCGTTGCCCAGGATCTGCACCAGCTGGCTTTGGACGAGCTGGAAGGAGGCCAGCGGCCGGCCGAACTGGTGACGCTCGACGGCATAGCGCCGGGCTACATCGAAGGCGGCCAGCTGCTGCCCCACGGCCTGCCAGGCGACACCGAGGCGAGTGACTTTCAGGACTTTGTTGACGTCCCGGAAACTGTTGGCGTGGGCGAGCTTGCAGAAGTCAGGCACCACCACATTGTCCAGCGTGATGTCGGCGTTTTGGACGGTGCGGAGTGCAATTTTGTTCTCGATCTTCTCCGCACTGAAACCCTCCAGCGTGGTGTCTACCAGGAAGCCCTTGACCTTGTTATCGTCCAGGTCCCGCGCATAGATGACTACCCAGTCCGAGAAGGTGGCGTTCCCAATCCAGCGCTTGGCGCCGTTCAGGATCCACGTTTCACCTTCGCGGCGTGCCGTAGTCCGTGTTCCGCCGGCCACGTCGGAGCCTCCGAGGGGCTCGGTCAGGCCAAAGGCGCCGATCTTCTTGAGCGCGTAGATGTCCGGCAGCCACGCGTCCTTCTGCTCCTGGGAGGCCAGCGCTTCGATGGAACCGGTGAAGAGACCGTCGTGGACGCCCATGAAGGTGGAGATGGACGCATCAGCGCGCGTCACCTCGGCGTGCATCAGGCCCGCAAACAGGTTGGAGTGGCCCTGCCTGCGCACCGGACTGACCAGGTCGATGTCCGCCAGCTTCGGAATCAGGTCCATGGGAAATTCGCCGCGGTTCCAGAAGTCAACAGCGATGGGACGGACCTCGCGGGCCAGGAAATCCCGGACCTCTGCCAGCCGGTCCTGCTCCTTTCCGCTCAGCAACTGCTCGAAGGAATAGAAGTCGCCATCGGCGTAGGGAAGGTTGTTGAGGTCGGCGGCAGGAGTGGACATGGTTACCTCGCAGGTGATCAGCGGTGATCGGGGCTCTCCGGAAGGAGCACCGTATGTTACTGCTCAGTAACATACCTCAGATCGGAGGCTTAGGAAACAAGAACCTGCTCGCGCTCAAATGCCCCAAGCGGAAACACGTCGCTGTCCTTCTTGGCGTCGCTGGGAAGTGGTTTGCCCACAAGGGCAACGGCACATGCCCGCCCCCTGCCTCTTTGGCTCGGCAGGAGCTGCCCGACGAGGGGCGGTGGCCCGATACGTCCAGAAAGTTAACGACCGGCCAACGTCGCGCTAAGACCCATCATCGGCTGCTTCGCCGGCCGCTATCCGCTCAGCAGTGACCCGGTATGCCTGCTCGATGTAGTCCTCCAGATCCCTGGCAGCTACGCGCCAGGTACGGTGGACGCCGATCTGCAACCCCCGCAACTCACCCGCGGTCAACAGTTGGCGGACAGTCGGCTCACGGATAGCCAACTCCTCGGCTACCTGCTCAACCGTCAGGAACCTCGAGCGCTTCGGCATTACTTCATTAGTTACAGTCATCAGGCCACCATAACCAAGGTCAGGGGGCCTTGGAACTACTCGGCACCATCACCGATTCGGGCGTCAGGCGACAGAGGTAGTTCCATGAACTCATACAACTCCCGCCATGCGTTATCCAGGCGCATCTCAGCCAGGACGACCTCTTCCTTGCCTGCAGCCGTGCCGCGCTGCCGCAACTCTTGGAGCTCGTTGTACAACGCCTCCACCTGGTCCAACCGCTTTTTAAACTCCATGTCAGCCATCGCAAAAGACTAACTGACAAGCCCGTGAGAGTGCGCGTCGTGCCGGTGCTGTCTTACACAGGCAGTCTTATGAAGCTACAGGCAGTCTCAGGAAGCGCGAGGCAGTATTCCAACCGAAGCGCTGTTTGCCGTTCTTAGCGTCCAAGGGCAAAAGAGCCCTGCTTCCCTTCTTTACAAGGGAAGCAGGGCTCTTTTGAGGTAGGGCTACTCGGACTTGAACCGAGGACCTTAGGATTATGAGTCCCGCGCTCTAACCAGCTGAGCTATAGCCCCCTATGCCCTTGCTGGTCTCCGAGAAGGGGATGTGCCTGCAGGGCAGAATTACTCTAGCAAATCCCGGAAAGCGTTCAGACCACTTTGTCCTCGAAGCGCGCGCCCCGGTACAGGTCTTCGAAGGTCTGCAGGGTCCCCTCGATGCTGTGGGGTTCCACCATCTGCCGGCTGACCTGGCCCATGGCGGCGCGCTGGTCGGCCGGCAGCTCAAGAATCATGGTGATCTTTTTGGCGAGGTCATCGCTGTCGTTCGGGGTGAACAGGTACCCGTTCTCGCCGTCGCGCACCAGGTGCGGCAATGCCATGGCGTCCGCGAGCACAACCGGCGTCGAGGCGGACATCGCCTCCAGGGTTACCAGGGACTGCAGCTCTGCCGTCCCGGGCATGCAGAAGAGGTCGGCCCTAATATACGTCTTCCTCAGGTCCTCGTCGCTGATCAGGCCCAGGAACTTCACCCTGTCCCCCAGCCCGAGGCGCTGGACGAGGTTTTCGAGGGAGGAACGGACCTCGCCGCCGCCCACGATATCAAGGTGCACGTTCAGCTCGGGCGGTGTTTTGCTGATGGCCTGGATCAGCACATCCACATGCTTTTCCTCGGCGAGGCGGCCGGCAAACACGACGGTGGGGTGGGGGTGCGGTTCGATGTGCTCGCCGGGCTGGAGTTCGTAGGCGGCCGAATCGATGCCGTTGGAGAGCGGGAGGACCTTGCGGAGGAAGGCGTGCTGGTGCATGGCCTTGGCCGCGAGCGGGGTGGGCGTGGTGACTACGTCAGCCCGCCCCATGACTTTGCCCATGTCCTTCCAGGAGATCCGTCCGATGATGTTTTTGAACCACTGCGGAAACGGCAGGAACGGGTTGAGGTTCTCCGGCATGAAGTGGTTCGTGGCGACGATCCGGATGCCCCGCTTGGCGGCCTCGTACAGGACATGCTCGCCGATCATGTAGTGGCTTTGGATGTGGACGACGTCGGGTTTGACCCGGTCAAAAAGGAGGCTGATCTCCTTCTTGATTTCCCACGGGAAGCACAGGCGGAAGTACTCATGGGTGGGGGCGGCGTGCGAGCGGAGGCGGTGCACGGTGGCCTCTGACCGGAACTCGGTGAAGCTCTTCCCGTTGTCCGCACGGCAGGCCAGCACGTGTACGTTGTGGCCCCGGCCCGTCATTCCCTTGGCCAGGCGGTAGCCGAACTGCGCGGCCCCGTTGATGTGGGGCGGGTAGGTGTCCGCGGCGATCAGGATGGTCAGAGGTTGCTGGTCTGCGGGCGTGGTCACGTGGAGAACTCCTGATGGTCACGGTGCGGACAGTGGCACTGACAGCACGGTTGGCCGCTGGCATGGCGCCGGGGCTTCGTGTAGTTGCTGGCGAAGGGACTAGTGGGACGGCCTGCCCGCGGCCTTCCGAGCGTCTTTTTTGCGCTTGGTGACCTCGGGGTGGTGCCGGGACAGGGCTATGACTCCCACGATAGCAAGGGATGCCGCCGTTCCCATCGCAATGGCCATGACGGCGTGGACATCGGGGCGGAGTTCGCCGAGGATGACAATGCCGATGGCTATCCCCACAAGGGGATCGATCACCGTGAGTCCTGCGATCACCAGGTCCGGCGGTCCCGCGGAGTAGGCGTTTTGGACAAACCATGACCCCAGCCCACCCGCAGCAATAAGGGCCACCACGGAGTACCACTGCACGTTCAGCAGGAACAGCCCGTTGGGGTCGAGCAGGTGCTTGCCGATGATCCGGGTGAGGACGGCCACGAATCCGAAGAGGACGCCGGCGCCCAGGATGTAGACGAAAGCGTTGATCCGGTGCTTGAACATTACGGCCAACGTGCCGAAGAGTCCGACAGCGAGGGCGAGCAGCAGCACAATGGTGAGTTCGGCCTCGAGGCTTACATGGTGGTTTTCCTGGGTGACGTTGACGGCCAGGAGGACAAAGAGCGCAGAGCCCGTCACACACGCGGCGATGGCCACCACGGTTGCCCGGTTGATGGTGAGGTCCTGGTCCTTGGCGTTGATGACGGTTGTGATGACGAGCGCGATGGCGCCGATTGGCTGGACTACGGTGAGCGGGGCGGACACGAGGGCCACCGCGTTCATGGCCATGCCCGCACACAGCAGCAGGAGGCCGAAGACCCAGCGCGGGTTCCGAAGGAGGCGGAGGAAACCATTCGAGCTAAGTGCCAGGCCGCCGGTGTCGGCTTTGACGGCGCTTCCCTGGCGCTGGGCTCCAAGGGCAAGGCAGAAGGCTCCAAGCAGCGCAAGCACAACGGCCACCCACACCATCAGGCGGTCCCGCCGTCGTGATGCTGCTGCATCCTGCCTTTGCGCAGGATGGCCCAGAAATAGTTGTAGGCGGCGATCCAGTGGCCGATCAGGCCAAGGCCCAGCACTATCCACGCGGCCACGAACAACTCATCCGAAAATGGGGTGTCCAGCCGGGACAGGACCAGCATCGGCGTGCCCAGGAGCAGCAGCCCGGTGCGCACCTTGCCCACTACGCTGACGGGAAGGTCCGGATGGCCGCCGAAGAAGGACAGGGTGAGGACCAGCAGCACGGCGTCCGGAATCACCAGCGCGGCCAGGTACAACCAATGCACGACTCCGGCAATCACCAGGGTGACGGCGACGGCGATCAGCGCCAGCCGGTCGGCAATGGGATCGAGGACCCTGCCGAGCTTGGAGGCCTGATCGAAGCGCCGGGCGACGTAACCATCAATCCAGTCGGTGCTTGCCATCACGGCGAGCACCACCACACCGGCGCCGTATTCCTTTTGGGCCAGGACCAGCCAGACAAAGAGCGGCACCCCCATGAACCGTACGACTGTCAGCAGGTTGGGGATGGTGAATACGCGGTCGTGATCCACCTGGGGGCGTCCGGGACGGGAGCCGGCACCGATGAACTTCACGCCGTCCCCCTTTCCTTCCTGCTGCCCTTCGGGCGCGGACTCATGATTTCTGCCTGTGCCCCTGCAACGCGCTGCCCGGCGCCAGCGCCGTCGAAAAGGCCGCTGCTAGTAGGTCCGAAGGAGCTTGCGGACCAGGACTACGAACACGGTACCGGCGGCCGCGAGGACAGCCAGTGGTTTCCACCGGCTGCCCAGGCCTCCTGAGGACTCCGACAGAGCTGCCAGCCGGTGCCCGGCAAGATCCTTGCCCCGGACCGCGAGAACCTGGCCCTGGCGGAGTTTGCCCTGAGCGGCAGCCAGCAGGAACTGCGCCTGGGTTTTGACGTCGAGCTCTTCGCCGAGGTCGTCGCGGACCTCGGTGAGGTGGTGGCGGCGCTGGTTCAGGCGGCGGGCGAGTTCCGGCTCGGATGCCTGCGGGAATTCCTGGTTGTGCTCCGCCGCCTTTGCTTCCTTTTCCGCCTTGGCTTTCGCGGCGGCCTCCGCCTTGGCCGCTTTGGCAGCTTTGGCTTCGGGGCTCTGCGGATCGAGGATTGCGGGGTTGAAGGCCGAACCCTCCTTCGCGATACCGATGTCGTGCTTAATGCCCCGGATGGTTTCCTCGGGCAGCAGGGGCATGGCCTTCTTGAACTTGCGCATGCCAATCAGTCCGCCGATGAGTGCTATCAGCAGGAATGCTGCGGATACCAGGAGGGCGGCCAGCCACGCGGGCATGATGGTGGCCAGGCCCATGATGGCGGCAACAATGAGTCCGACCACAAGGAAGAGGAGGAAGACCAGGGCCACGGCGAGGAAAGCTGCGGCAACCCCGACCTGGATGCCCTTGCGCTTGAGCTCTATTTTCGCGAAAGCGACTTCGTCGTTCAGCTGGCGGGGCGCCAACCGGAAAAGGAGTTTAAGCGTCCTGGGCAGCGCAGCGATACGCAATCCCTGGCTGGTCCGCCCGCTGTGACGTCCGCTCATCGGTTCCGCCTTACTGTTTCATGGTCGATTCGGCTTCCATGTGCTGCGGGACGTGCAGCTGCACAGTCCCCGGCACCAAAACTATCATTCAGGTTAAGGGCGAACCTCCGGGCTTACCGGACGGCGCGGCCTACAACGCTGCAGAATTCCTGCCTGCCCCGGCCTAGGATTGATATCCGTGACCATCCCCAGCAATCCGGGCGATCTGTTGAGCCGCCGACGGAAACTCCTGTACATCCTCCTTCTCGGCGCCCTGACGGCCTTGGGTCCGTTCACGATCGACCTCTACCTTCCTGCCTTTCCCGCGCTGGAAGCGAGCCTGGGCGTA
This sequence comes from Arthrobacter sp. MDT2-3, assembly GCF_059090465.1. Taxonomy (NCBI): domain Bacteria; kingdom Bacillati; phylum Actinomycetota; class Actinomycetes; order Micrococcales; family Micrococcaceae; genus Arthrobacter; species Arthrobacter sp. MDT2-3. The sequence continues at coordinate 141,360 of NZ_JBNHFS010000003.1, forward strand.
ACCGAGGCCCAGGTCCAGCTGACCTTGGCCGGGACCACCGTGGGCTTTGCCATTGGCCAGTTGGTGGTAGGCCCATTCAGCGACAAGTTCGGCCGCAGGAACCCGCTGATCCTGGCCACCGCCCTCCACATTGCAGCGTCGCTCGGCGCCGCCCTGTCCCCGGACATCACCACCTTGGGCATTTTCCGCGTCCTCATGGGCGTGGGCGCCGCCGGCGGAGGCGTCGTGGCCATGGCTATGGTGCGGGACCTATTTTCCGGCTATGCCTTGGTCAAGATGTTTTCCCGCATGTCCCTGGTCAGCGGGCTGGCACCGATCCTTGCCCCCGTCATCGGCTCACAGCTGCTCCTGGTGATGCCGTGGCCGGGGATCTTTGTGTTCCTCGCCGCCTACGGCACTTTGGTCATCGTGGCCGCCCTGTTCCTGGTGCGCGAGACGCTGCCGCCGGAAAAGCGCCAGCAGAGCGGATTGACGGCGCGCCAGCGCTACCGGATCCTCTTCAGCGACAGGATCTTTGTTGGGCTGCTCATGGTGGCTGGCCTGAATTTCGGCGGCCTGTTCACGTACCTTTCGGCATCACCCTTCCTGTTCCAGGACGTTTTCGGTTTTTCAGCCCAGGAGTACGGCCTGCTCTTCGGCATCAATTCACTGGGCATCGTTGCAGGCATCCAGACGAGCTCGCGCCTCATCCGGCGGGTACCGCCACAATGGATCGTGGCGGGCGCCACGGCCTGGATGTTCGTTATGGCCATGCTGATCGTGGTGTTCGACCAGCTGGGATTCGGGCTCTGGGGCGTGTTGGTGCCGCTGTGGTTCTACATCATGGGCACCGGCTTCATGTTCCCCTGCGTGCAGGTGCTGGCACTCGCCGGGCATTCCGCCCAGGCCGGCACTGCCGCCTCCCTGCTCGGTTTCTCAACCTTCATGATGGCCGGGCTCATCTCCCCTGTCGTTGGCTGGCTGGGCATCACCAGTGCCGCTCCCATGGGCGCCGTCCAGGGAGCCTGCATCCTGCTCGCCATCGCGGCCCTGTGGCTTGTGGTCCGGCCGCGCACCGTGCCATCGATCCACTGACGCCATGAAGCAGAGTGCAGGGCGCAAGCCGCACCGGAACCGCCGGGGACTTTTCCTGGGGGCGGTGCTGGGCACCGTCGCCGGTTATTTCGCGGGCCGTGCCCTGGGCAACCCGGCGATGGGAATTGTACTGGGCATGGTGGCGGGATCTGCCTTGCTGTACCGCGTCAACCCCGGGCCGTGGAACCGGCCCTGATTCCTCCCGCCCGGGCCGCCACGGCGCTTCCCGCACGGTGCTGCCCGCACGCCTGAGCCATGGCCCCGGCGTCTGCCGCTGTGGACCTGTCACGGGATAAAATGGTGTCCGTGCCCAGCTGGCAGGATCATCCGCCACGTCCGGCCACGTGGCAACGGTGCGATACCGGCATACTGCCACTGTGGTGGGACCGGTTGTGTGCCCAGAGCGGCGAGCAGTCCGCAGCCCTCTACGCGGCAGGACTCTTCACTGAGGACCGCCGCCGGCCCATCGCCCAGTGGTACAACCCCGCCTTCGCAGCGGCCCTGCTGGTGGCTCCTGAAACCTCCCCGGAATGGCCTGTGCAGCGCTTCGGCATCTTCTACGCGCCGCCGGACACCGGCTTCGTCCGCGTCCATTCCGCGCCCCATGAGTGGAACCCGCGCCAGCCGCGGAAGTCGCCCACCGAAAAGGAGGCGTTCCTCGCCGCGATCGCCGAGGCCGAGCGGTTCCTTCAGGTAGAAATGGACTTCGTCTAGGTAAAGAAAAATCCCCGTCCCTCCGGTGGAGGAACAGGGATTTTTCTGTTGGCTCCTCCTGCTGGACTTGAACCAGCAACCCTTCGATTAACAGTCGAATGCTCTGCCAATTGAGCTAAGGAGGAATGAAGCAGGTATGACATTAGCAAAGGATTCGCACCAAAGTGAAATCGGCGGTTTTGCGGGCAGATTTACGGTTTCGAGGGCAAAAAAATCCCCGTTCCGGAGGCCCGGAACGGGGATTGTGCGCTCCTCCTGCTGGACTTGAACCAGCAACCCTTCGATTAACAGTCGAATGCTCTGCCAATTGAGCTAAGGAGGAATGAAGCGGGTATTAGCCTAGCAAACACCCCTGCTGGAAGCGAAATCGGGAACAGCAGGGGTGCGGCCTAGGCATCAGAGCGCAGGGCACGGCGTTCCATTTCCAGCATCATGAGCTCTCGGTTGAGCCGCTGGTACGTTTCCGGATCTGCGGCCGGGTCCAGCCGTTGGAGCTGGCCCATCTTCTCGGCCTTGACCCGGGTGATCTGGAGCTCGAAAAGCCGCGACAGGATGTCCCGGCAGTATTTCTGCACTGCTTCCTCCGTGCTGGCAGGCAACGGCACCACGGCCAGTTCAGAGACCAGCGGCCGCAGCGGCTCGGGGACCTCGTGCATCACGTGCTCCACCCAGCGCACGGGGTCAGCGGTGAGGGCAGGGTCGGTGGCCCGCATGGCGTCATGGACCGCCTGGAAGGCCGGGGTAGCGAAACGGGCCGCGGCGAAGCGTTCCCAGATTCCGCCGGCAAGCAGAGCCGGCTCCTGCAGTGCAACCTCCAGCGCCTGCCGCTCCATGGAAGCCACCGGATCGCGCGGGTCCGGGCGGTGGAAGGACGGGACAGCGCCCGACGGCGGCCCGGCAGCTACCCCGGGGCCGCCCGGTTGGGCGGCGCCTGAGGGAGTCCGGGGACCGGGGGCGGGAGACCCGCCCTGGTCGCCACGCTTCGCTGCGTTCTTGACTTCTGCCGTGACCAGGCGCAGCACCTCGTTGGGGTCCGGCATTCCCAGCCAGCCCGTGAGCGCCTGGCAGTAGCCAGTGCGGGTGGAAGCGTCCCGGATGGCGGCGACCACCGGAACTGAAGCCTTCAGTCCCTGCACGCGGCCTTCCACGGTGTCCAGGTTGAACTGCTTCAGCGTGGTGCGGATGGCGAATTCAAAGAGCGGACGCCGGGACTGCACCAGCGCGTGTACTGCATCATCACCCTTGCTTTGGCGCAGGTCGCATGGATCGGCCCCCGAGGGCTCCACAGCCACAAATGTCTGCGCGGTGAAGCGCTGGTCCTCTTCAAAGGCGCGCAGGGCTGCCTTCTGGCCGGCGGCGTCGCCGTCGAAGGTGAAGATCACCTCTCCCCCGGTGCCGTCATCCGAAAGCAGCCTGCGGGCAATCCTGATGTGCTCGGTGCCGAACGCGGTGCCGCAGGTGGCCACCGCCGTCGGAATCCCCGCCAGGTGGCAGGCCATAACGTCCGTGTAGCCCTCCACCACCACCAGCTGCCGGTCCTTGGCGATGTTGCGCTTCGCGAGGTCAATCCCGTACAGCACCTGGGATTTCTTGTACAAGGTGGTCTCGGGCGTGTTCAGGTACTTGGGGCCCTGGTCGTCCTCGTAGAGCTTGCGGGCACCGAAACCAATGGTGTCCCCCGCGATGTCCCGGATGGGCCAGATCAGGCGGCCACGAAACCGGTCATAAATACCCCGGTTTCCTTCAGAAAACATGCCGGTGAGCTTCAGCTCGGCGTCCGTGAAGCCCCGGCCACGGAGGTGCTTGAGCAGCGCATCCCAGCCTTGCGGTGCGTAACCCACGCCGAACTGTTCAGCGGCAGCACGGTCGAACCCGCGGCCGTGCAGGAAGGTCCGGGCCTCCGCGGCGCCGGGTGTCAGAAGCTGCGCCTGGAAAAATTCGTCGGCGATTTTGTGGGCATCCAGCAGCCGCTGCCGCCGCCCCACTTCTTCCCGGCTGGGACCGGTCCCGCCGTCCTCGTACCGGAGCTCATAGCCAATCCGGGAAGCCAGTTTTTCCACGGCCTCCTGGAAGGAGCTGTGGTCCTGCTTCTGGACGAAGGCAATGACGTCGCCGTCCTCGCCGCAGCCGAAGCAGTGGTAGCGGCCCACCTGGGGCCGGACAGTAAAGGACGGCGAGCGCTCGTCATGGAACGGGCAGAGGCCCTTGAAGGTGCCCAGCCCGGCGCCCTTGAGCGTGACGTAGCCGTCAACTACTTCCTTGATGTCCGTGCGCTGGCGTACTTCGTCGATATCTTCACGTTTGATCAGCCCAGGCACAGAGCCATCCTAGCCCCGGGGTACGACGGCGACCGGCGCCCTGTTGCGCACCTCACCACAGCGACGGAAGGCTTCCCACCAGCCGTTCGTACATGGCCAGCGCCGAGCCGTCAGTGAGTGACGCCACCTGGTCGATCACTACGCGAAGGCGAGCGCCGTCGTCGGGCGCGTCCCGCCAGTCAGCAGCGAACATCGGCTCAAGGTGCCGGTCGCCGGTGGCGCTCAGCGCTGTGACCAGGGCGTGCAGTACTTCGCGCTGGCGTTCGTAGATGGGCTGGCGGTGCTCGGTGGTCATCACAAAGGTGGTGGCCAGGCCCTTCATGACGGCGATCTCCATAACGGTCTCGTCCGGCACCATGAGCTGGGCGTTGTACCGGGTGAGGTTCTCCGGACCGTAAACGGCACGGGTGGTTTCCAGGGCGCTCTGGCAGAACCGGCCGATCAACTGGCTGGTCATGTTCTTCAGGGCCGCCATGGACTTGCGGCTCCCGTCCGCTTCGCGCACCCACACGTCCGTGGCCTCCAGCCGCGCCAGGGCAGCATCGATGGCGGCGGGATCATTGTGCGGCAGGTACCACTGCTTGGCGTACCCCACTACCCGGGCACGGTGGTCCGGGTTATCCATCCAACGGAGCTGGAAGTGCCCGGCGACGATCGCGTCCTCGACGTCGTGGACCGAATAGGAAATGTCATCGGCGAGGTCCATCACCTGGGCCTCCAGGCAGGACCGGCGTTCGGGGGCACCTTCCCGGATCCAGTTGAAGATGGGCAGGTCGTCCTCATAGGCGCCGAACTTGCTGGTGCGCTGCCCGTGGATCACCGGGGCTTCCAGCGCGGACCAGGGGTACTTCGCTGCGGCGTCAAGGCTGGCCCTGGTGAGATTCAGCCCGGCCGGCTGATCGTCTGCCGTCAGCACCTTGGGTTCCAGGCGCGTCAGCAACCGGAGGGTCTGGGCGTTGCCTTCGAAGCCGCCGATGGCATGCGCCACCTCGTTCAAGGCGGATTCCCCGTTATGGCCGAACGGCGGGTGGCCCAGGTCGTGGCTCAGGCAGGCCGTGTCCACCACGTCCGGGTCGCAACCGAGGGCGCGGCCCAGCTCGCGGCCCACTTGGGCCACCTCGAGGCTGTGGGTGAGGCGCGTCCGAACGAAGTCGTCGGTGTCCGGCGCCACCACCTGTGTCTTGGCGCCCAGCCTGCGGAGGGCAGAAGAATGCAGCACCCGCGCGCGGTCACGCTCAAAGTCGGAACGGTAAACGCTTTTGGGCGGTTCCTCCACCCAGCGGGCAGAATCATGGCTGTCGTAGCCCGGCAGCACCGGTGCGCTGGTCCTGGTCTCAGCCACCGGAGACGTCCAGTTCCGCAGCGGAGATGTCCCTCGACTGGTCCGCGTTCAGCGCCCGGGATTCCAGCCAGTCCTTGGGCAGGGCCGGCTTCTTTGGCGATCCTGCGCGGCCGCGGGGACCTTCGGCGTCACCTCCCGGGTATGGCGAGTCGAGGTCAAGTTCGGCCAGGGTGTCCCGCAGCACCTGGAGGCTGGTCACCAGCGCCAGCCGGGTCCGCAGTTCGCCGCCCACCACGTAGCCCTTGAAGTACCAGGCGATGTGTTTGCGGATCTCGCGCAACGCCTTGCCCTCGTCGCCGAAGGTTTCCACCATGAGCTCGGCGTGGCGGTACACCCCCTCCGCCACCTGGCGCAGGTTTGGGCGGAAGCGCGTGTCGCTGCCTTCGAACGCGGCCTGCAGGTCGCCGAACAGCCAGGGCCGGCCCTGGCAGCCGCGGCCCACCACCACGCCGTCAACACCTGTTTCGCGCACCATCCGCACCGCGTCTTCGGCAGACCAGATGTCGCCGTTGCCGAGCACCGGAATGTCGGGCAGCGCCTCGCGAAGGCGCGCGATCGCGGACCAGTCGGCCTGTCCGGAGTAGAACTGCGCTGCCGTCCTGCCGTGGAGGGCGACGGCGGCAACGCCGGAATCGCGTGCGATCCGGCCGGCGTCGAGGTACGTGAGGTGGTCCTCGTCGATGCCCTTGCGCATCTTGATGGTCAGCGGGACATTGCCCTTGGAGGCTTCCTTGACGGCGGTCTGCACGATCGAGGTGAAGAGGTCAATCTTCCAGGGCAGGGCCGAGCCGCCGCCGCGCCGGGTCACCTTGGGAACGGGGCAGCCGAAGTTCAGGTCGATGTGGTCCGCCCGGTCTTCCTCCACCAGCATCCGCACGGCTTGGCCCACCGTCACCGGGTCCACACCGTACAGCTGGACGGAACGCACCTTCTCGTCGTCGTCGTGCGAAATAATCCGCAGGGATTCTGGCGTCCGCTCCACCAATGCGCGGGAGGTGACCATCTCCGCCACGTACATGCCGCCGCCGTATTCGCGGCAGAGCCTGCGAAAAGCCGAGTTGGTGATGCCGGCCATGGGCGCCAGGATCACCGGGGTGTCCACGGTGATGGGGCCCAGCTTCAGGGGCGGGAGTTCCAGCCTGGGTGCGGGAGTAGTTGCTGCAACAGTCACCTATCCATTGTTGCAAAGCCGGGCAAATCGGGAATCTCAGCAGTTCCGGCCCGTCCCCGGGCAGCCGGTGCCGTCAGTCGCGCTCCGCCGCCCTGCGGCCCCGCCTTGTCTGCAGGGCCGCCGCGGCGAGCGTCCCCGTATCGTTGACATCGTCCGGGTTGACGGCGGGATGTGCGGCGGCACTGCCCGAACGTACAGCACCGGCCGAACGTACAGCGCTGGCCGCACTGGCGCTGTCGTCTATTCCCGCTGCGTCTGTTCCTGCTGTGTCCGTTCCTGCTGTGTCTGTTCCGCTGGCCCCGGACCCCGGAAGCTCCCCTCCCCGTGAACCGGTCGCCTTAACTACCAGCACCGCAATCAGGGTGGTGACCGGGATCGCCAGGACCAGGCCGATGGAACCGACCAAGGTCCTGATGACCTCTTCCGACAGCTCCGCGCTGGTGAGTGTGTCAGCGAGCGGGCGGTCGTAGAGCATCACGATGATAAGGATCGGCAGGGCCGCGCCGGCGTAGGCGAAGGCGATGGTGTAGACAGTGGAGGCGATGTGGTCGCGCCCGATGCGCATTGCTGAGGTGAACAGCTTCCGGGCGCTGCTTCCGGGCGCCAGCTCGTACAGCTCCCAGACGGCGGAGGACTGCGTGATGGTCACATCGTTGAGCACACCGAGCCCGGAGATGATGAGCCCGCACAGGATCACGCCCGAGATGGAGATGTTGGCCGAGGTGTTCACCAGGGTGGTCGCTTCGTGGTTGCCCACCCCCGCGAGGTTTGCGGCGCCGGTGGCCCAGGCGGCCAGGAGCGCCGTGATCCCCAGCCCGAACATGGTGCCCAGGAGGGCGGTGGAGGTCCGGGCCGAGAAACCGTGGGCGAAGTACAGGACCCCGATCATAATCACCGTGGATCCCACCAGGGCAAGCAGCAGCGGCGGCTTCCCCTCCACCAGGCCGGGAAGCATAAAGCTGGCCAGCACGAAGTAGGCGCCCACGAGTCCGATCAGTGCCCGCAGGCCCCGCCAGCGGGCCACCGCGATGACCACCGCAGCATAGACAAGTGCGAGCAGGACTATGGGCAGGGTTCGGACGAAGTCAACAAAAATAAAGGCCGGCGAACCTTGGGACGCTGAAGCGCCCTGGGCGTTGGACAGGTTTAGGTAGCGGATCTGGTCGCCGGGCTTGACCCCGTGCGACTTCGCGACGTCCGGGTTGATGACCACCTTGACGGGGCTTCCGCCCTGATCCGGTTCCGTGAAAGCGAACGTGCAGTCTGATCCCTGCTGGGTTTGGCCCTGCTGGCTTTGGCTCTGTTCGGCCGGAGGCTGCTGGCCTTGCTGGGCCACACCCTGCATGCAGTTTTCGGTGACCACGCTTTGGATGGTGCCGGTGTCGAACGTGACACCGGGCGCAGCCGAGTACGGGTTGGCCAAGGAGACTCCCTCCTTGCTCCCGGAGGGCCACAGCATTGCCATGCCGGCCAGGGTCAGGAGGGTCAGTGGAATCAGCACCGCCGCGAGGATGCGGTTTGCCTTCCGGCGCGCGGCCATCGCCTGGGGTGTCGGCTCCGAATGACCTGTAGAAGCGTGGGAATGACCGGACCCCATCAGCAGTAGAACCTCATACGTTGAACTCTACGTCCGGCACCATAGGGTTGATAAATGGATCGCCAGAACCGGGAGGAACGTGGCATGGCCAACGGCAGCACCGAGGAGAATCACAGTTCTGACACAGCACGAATGCCCGCCGAAACGGCCCCCCAGGCCGTCCTCAGCGTGCTCCCGTCGTCCGGGCCCACCCTCGGGGTTGCCCTGGTGCTGCACGGCGGAAAATCGCACAGCCGCGAGCCGGTGGAGGCCCGCCACCTAAGCCCAGCCAGGATGGTCCCCTTCGCACGGCACCTGCACCGGGCCGGCAGAAAGCATGGCCTTGCGGTTTGGTCCTTGCGCAACAGCGTGCGCGGCTGGAACGGGGCTGACATGACGCCGCTGCAGGACGCGCGCTGGGCCTTGCAGCAGATCAGCAGCCAGCATCCCGGCGTTCCCGTGTTTCTGGTAGGCCATTCGATGGGCGGGCTGACCGCGGTCTGCGCTGCCGACCACCCGCGGGTGGAAGCAGTTGTGGCCCTGGCGCCTTGGCTCAGCCCCGGGACTCCGGTTTCTGCAGTGGCCGGGCGGAAGGTGCTGGTAGTCCACGGCACCATCGACAGGTGGACCAGCCCGTCGGCGTCGCTCGCGTTTTCCCGGCGCGCCGCTGGCGATGCTGAATCCATGCAGTACGTCGCACTGAAAGGCGCCGGGCATTTTATGTTCCGCAAGATCCGGCTGTGGCACACACTCTCCACCGGGTTTGTCCTGAAAGCCTTCGGTGAATCAACCGGGGCTGCGGTCCCACTGCCACGGGGGTTTGAGCAGCTGCTGCCGGCATCGTCGGTTCAGGTGACCCTGTGAGTCCTTTCCCTTGGGGGGACTTTACCGCGGCCCTGCCGTGGACTGCGCTGACCGTCGTCGCGGTCCTCACGGTAACGTACGCCGTGGCAGTCCGGCAGGGGCGGCACTCGGTGATGGACGTGGCCTGGGGTCCCGGATTCGTGGCGGTTGCCGCGGTGTCCTGGTTCCTTTCCGCCGGGGAAGGCGATGACGCCAGGGCCCTGCTGCTCCTGCTGCTGACCGCAGTGTGGGGGTTGAGGCTGGGCGCCCATATCGGCTGGCGCGCCCGCGACGGCCACGAGGACCCGCGATACCAGGCCTTGCTAAGCGCTGCTCCCGGCAGCAGGGATATATATGCGCTGCGGCGGGTCTACCTGCCGCAGGGGTTGGTGATGTTCTTCGTTTCCCTGCCGGTCCAGGTTGGTATGTTCGCCACGGGCGGTTTGGGCTGGCTTGCCGTCCTGGGCGTCCTGCTCTGGCTCACCGGGTTCTTTTTTGAAACGGTGGGCGACTGGCAACTGCAGCAGTTCAAACGGGACCCGCGCCGGCGCGGAACTGTCCTGGACACCGGCCTGTGGCGCCTGACCCGGCACCCCAACTACTTCGGCGACGCCGCCGTATGGACGGGCTTGTTCCTGATCGCCGCCGACTCATGGCCAGGAATCCTCACCGTCCTCTCACCTGCATTGATGGTCTGGACGTTGGCGGCGAAGACGGGCAAGCCGCTGGCGGAGCAGGCGATGTCCGGGCGGCCTGGGTACCGCGAGTATGTCGAGGCGACCAGCAGCTTCCTCCCCTGGCCGCCCAAGCGAAACTGACGCACGCAGGTGACCCGCAGCTACAGTCCCCGCGTACTGGAGACGTTAACTGCGGGTCACTTGGGCACTGCCTAGTCCGAGACGACCAGGGTTTCCGGTCCGGCGAGGCGGGCCTTGCCGCCTGCCAGCAGGGGTTCGACGGCGGCGCGGAGGGCCGTCATCGAATCGTCCAGTTCCAGCATCACCGGGTGCTGGTACGCAATCAGGGCGAGCATGTCCCGGACTGCCTCCGCGGCGTCGTCCGGGGCGAGGGCGGGCTCGTGGCCGACGAAGACGTCCGTGGGCGTTTCCGGCCCGGCATCCTCCTGGTTTGGTGCCGCGTCAGGGTTTGCCGGCGCCGCGTAGCTGACCGCAAAGGCACGGATCCGGCCCTTCTTGCTTGGGGTCACCCCGGCACCAAAAGCGGATTCCGGCCGGGCGCGCAGCACGATGGCGCCATGGGCACCGGTGAGGTCATCCAGGAACAGCCGCTGCACCTGGCCCACGGACAGTACGCCCGGGGAATCCCAGCCGTGGATCGCCGTGTAGTAGCGGCCCACAACGTCCGTGAGTTCCACGGAGCCGGTGGCCAGGTCCATCACGACGTCGGAGCCGGCATTTTCGTCGTTGGCAGGCCCGCCGCCGTCGTTATCCGCCGGGAACACCGGAAGCCGGAGGGCGCCCGGTTCAACTACCACCAGCCGGGAGCGCTGGATGGGCGAAAGGCCGAAGTGCTCGGCGAAGGCGGCACCCGGGGTGCCCGGCTCCACCTTCGCGCGGAGCCTGGACACGCCCGACGCCGACTGCCCGGCTTCCCGGCGCAGCATGGTCAGGAGCGTCGCGCCGATGCCGGAGCGCCGGTGGTCCCGCGCCACCTCGATGTAGGTCCAGAGCCGTTCCGGGTGCAGGGACGCCTCGTAGACGACGCCCGCCGCGACCGGGATTCCGACGCCGTCCACCACGTCCTCGGCCACGATGCAGCGCCGCCATGGCGTGCCGCTGCTCCCGTCCGATGAGAGCGCCAGCGCACCGCGGAACTGCCTGGCCTGGTACGTTTCGGGGTCGCCCCAGATCTCCAGGAGGGCCAGGTCGTCACCTTCGCGCCATTCGCGGTATTCGATGGCCACTGCTAGGCGCCGATCAGGCGTGCGGCCAGGTAGCCCTCCACCTTGTCCAGGGAAACGCGTTCCTGGCTCATGGTGTCCCGCTCGCGGATTGTCACGGCCTGGTCCTCAAGGGTGTCGAAGTCCACGGTGATGCAGAACGGGGTACCGATTTCGTCCTGGCGGCGGTAGCGGCGGCCAATGGCGCCGGCATCGTCGAAGTCGATGTTCCAGTTCTTTCGCAGCTGCGCGCCGAGGTCCTTGGCCTTCGGTGACAGGTCCTCGTTGCGGCTCAGCGGCAGCACGGCGGCCTTGACCGGGGCCAGGCGCGGATCCAGCTTCAGGACGGTGCGGACGTCCACGCCGCCCTTGGCGTTGGGGGCCTCGTCCTCGGTGTAAGCGTCCACCAGGAACGCCATGAAGGAGCGGGTAAGGCCGGCGGCGGGCTCAATGACGTAGGGGGTGTAGCGCTCGTTCGTGGCCTGGTTGAAGTAGCTCAGGTCCTGGCCGGAGGCCTTGGCGTGGGTGGAGAGGTCGAAGTCGGTGCGGTTGGCGATGCCTTCCAGCTCGCCCCATTCCGAACCCTGGAAGCCAAAGCGGTACTCGATGTCCGTGGTGCCCTTGGAGTAGTGGCTTAGCTTTTCCTGCGGGTGCTCGAAGAAGCGCAGGTTTTCCTCGCGGATACCCAGGCCGGTGTACCAGGACATGCGCTCCTTCATCCAGTACTGGTGCCATTCCTCATCGGTGCCGGGCTCGACGAAGAACTCCATTTCCATCTGCTCGAACTCGCGGGTGCGGAAAATGAAGTTGCCGGGCGTGATCTCGTTGCGGAAGGACTTGCCGATCTGGCCGATGCCGAACGGCGGCTTCTTGCGCGAGGTGGTGAGGACGTTGTTGAAGTTCACGAAGATGCCCTGGGCCGTTTCCGGGCGCAGGTAGTGCATGCCTTCCTCGCTGGCCACCGGGCCCAGGAAGGTCTTGAGGAGGCCGCTGAATTCCTGCGGCTCGGTCCATTCACCGCGGGTACCGCAGTTGGCGCAGGCGATGTCCTTCAGGCCGTTCTCGGCGGGGCGGCCCTTCTTTTCCTCGTACTCTTCCTCGAGGTGGTCCGCGCGGTAGCGCTTGTGGCAGGAAAGGCATTCCACCAGCGGGTCGGAGAAGACCTCAACGTGGCCGGAGGCTTCCCACACCTGGCGGGGCAGAATAACGGAGGAGTCAAGGCCCACCACGTCCTCGCGGCCGCGGACCATGGACTGCCACCACTGGCGCTTAATGTTTTCCTTCAGCTCGGCGCCGAGGGGCCCGTAGTCCCAGGCAGAGCGCGAACCTCCGTAGATCTCACCGGCCTGGAACACAAAGCCCCTCCGCTTGGAGAGGGAAATGACCTGGTCGAGAACGGATTTTGCTGCCATGGGGTAACTCCAATTTCTACAGGGCCGCTGGGTGCGGTCCGCGGTTTTCAGGCCCCGGGCAAGCCGGAGGCACATGACCGCTGGCTGCCGCGGGGGCGGATGAAGGAAAGATGCGAAAAAGCTGCGTGTCCTAGCCTACCGGTGCCTACCTGCGGAGCGCGCCCCGCGGCCAGGGCAGGGTTGCCAGGATGATGGCGGCCAGCGTCAGGATGGTGCCGAGCACTGTAGCCGGGGCAACCACGGTCCCCGGCGCCGGCAGGATCACGTCCAGGGCAAGCGAGCCGAGCAGCTGCCCGGCGATCATGCCCAGGCCCGTGACCAGGACGCCCAGGCTGCGGACCAGCAGCGCGCCCAGGCCGATGAACACACATCCCATCGGGCCGCCAACGTAGTACCACCACTCCCCCGGCAGCGGGTTGCCTGCGCCAACCACGGCCAGTTTGATAGCGTACGCCGTCCAGAGAACCACCGAACCGGCCACGAAATTGACCAGGGTGGCGGCGATCGGTGTGCCGTAGTGAACGGTGGCTGTTCCGTTCATGGCCTGCTGGAAGCTCATCAGGAACCCGGCAGCGACGGGGAGCAGGAGCGGAAGCAGCAGGTCCGCCGGCCCGCCGTCGGACCCTGTTCCGGGCCCGGCGCCCGCGGCGAACCGCGGGGACACGGCCCAGGCTACGGCGGCAATGGTGAGCAGGCAGCCGACGATCCGGATCCCGGTGACTGGCTTCCGGCCCGCCGGCCCAATCCCCAGCCGATCCACGAGCAGCCCGCTGACGGTCTGCCCGGTGACTGTGGCAACGGTGAAGAGGGCCACGCCGAGGATGCCCACCGTAAAGGACTGCGCAAAGACGAACAGCGCCCCAATGCCGCCGGCGAGGACGTAGATCCGGGGGAAGGCCCGGCTGCGGACGGCCGGCAGGATGCTGGCCAGGCCGGCGCGGCCGCGCGGCAGGAGCAGCGAGATCAGGATCATCACCACGAGCCCTGTGCTGAAGCTCACCACGGAAGCGGCGATGCCGTCGTTCAACCGGGCGCCCAGGGCACCGTTAATCCGGCCCTGCAGGGGAATAGCCAGGCCTGCGCCCACCGCCAGGGGAAGGCCTGCAAGCAGCGGCAGGCGATGGGTGGAGGTCACTGAATCCACCTTACGTCAGGCATTATTGCTTCATGAGCAACCGTGTTGAAGACATCCCCATCCGCGACAGCATGATCCGCCTTGGCCAGCTGCTCAAGCTCGCCAGCCTGGTGGAAGACGGCGTTGAGGCGGCGGACCTCATCAAGAACGGGCTCGTCAAGGTCAACGGGGAGATCGACGACCGCCGCGGCCGCCAGCTGCACAATGGCGATACCGTCACGGTCAACGGGCACACGGTCCGGGTGGTGGCACCCGAGGCAGGTTAACCTGCCGGCCCGCACCCGTCGTCGTCCGCTTACTTTTTGAGGACTTCGTGCGTGAGGAATTCACCTACGTGGCCGATCTCCTGCTGGTTGATCCCGTGCCACATGCCCGTGTACAGGACCTTGGTGAGTTTGACGTGCTTGCGGACCCAGCCCATTGTGTAATCGACCTTGTCCGGGGTGATCACTGGGTCCTGCTGGTCCCGGCCCCAGAACATGGGAATGGTGCCGTCCAGTTCGGAGTCCCTGAAGCTGGGGTCGTCGCCTGCGTCCACCACAAAGCCTGAGAGCCCGACGACGGCCGCGAAGTCGGTGGGCCGCTGCCGCAGGAGCGTAGTGGCCATGGCCATTCCCATTGAGAAGCCGAGCAGGGAAACCGAAGGATGCCCCACCTTGATGGTGTCGATCCAGTCCAGCACAAAGGACGACGCCGCCTTAACCCGCTCCAGCGAGTAGTCAATGGACGCCGTCAACGGGAACCAGGTGAACCCCGGGCCCATCGCGATGGGAGCCCGCAAAGAGGCGACGGCGAAGTCACCGGGCAGCAGGTCAGCCAGACTGAGCAGGTCCTGTTCGTTGGCGCCGTAGCCGTGCAGCAGTACCAGCAGCGGCTTGCCGTCGCGCTGGTCCTCCTGATGCGACCACAGAACAACAGGGGCAGGAAATACTTCGGCTTCAGTCATGGTTTCCATTGTTACAGCTACCGAAAGGTAACAACCTACGTTCGCGTAGCCAGTGAAGCGGAAGGCAGGATAGGACCGTGACTGACACAAGCGCCATTCAATCCCCCACTGCCCGCGCCGGATCCCACCCCTGGACCCGCTACGTGGCAATGGGCGATTCCTTTACGGAGGGCATTGGCGACCCCGAGCCCTCGCGCCCCGGCGGCTACCGCGGCTGGGCGGACCGGGTGGCGGAGGAACTGGGCCGTACGCAGCCCGACTTCGCCTACGCGAACCTGGCCGTGCGCGGCAGGTTGCTGCAGCAGATTGTGGACCAGCAGCTTGCCCCCTGCCTGTCGTTGAAGCCGGACCTCGTCACCCTCTCGGCCGGCGGCAATGACCTGCTGCGCCCGGGCGGCGACCCTGACGCCCTGGCTGAAAAGCTCGACTCGGTGGTGCAGATCCTGGCCATGGGCGGTGCAACGGTGGTCCTCTTCAACGGACCGGATACCGGCTCCTCGGTGCTGGGCAGGATCCGCAGCAAGGTGGCCATCTACAATGAAAACCTGCGTACCGTGGCTGCCCGGCATGATGCCGTTATCGCCGACATGTGGTCGCTGCGGCAACTCAGCGACCCGCAGATGTGGGACCGGGACCGGCTGCACTTCTCCCCCCTTGGCCACCATACGATCGCGGCCATGGTGCTGGACTCGCTGAACGTGGAGCACACGCTGGAGCCGCTGCAACCCAAACCGCTGCCGCCCCGCACCTGGCGCGAGGCGCGCTCCGGGGACCTGGTGTGGGCCCGCGAGTACTTTGTGCCGTGGGTACTGCGCAGGCTGCGCCACCAGTCCTCGGGGGACGGGATCACCGCAAAGCGTCCGACGCCGGGTCCCATCTTTGGGCCGGGCGTCCCGCTGGGATCCGGCGAGGGTCCGCTGGGGACTGCTGAGCCTGCCCGGCGCTAGCACCAGGCCATGATTTCCGGGCGATGCTTCCGGGCAGGCGGCGGGTCGCCTGGTGCGGGGCAGCCTGATGCTGGCAAGGACTAGCTGGCGATGAACATGGAACCGGACGCGGTAGTGCGGCACCGGCTTTCCTCCCAGCTGCTCCGGGAACCAGGTGCCCCCTCGCCGGAGGCCGCCCTGCGCAACCTGCTGGCCGTGCAGGCACAGGAATATCCCTACGCCAGGTGGAGCCTCGCCCAGCGTGTATCACGCAGTGTTGATCCGCCGGTGACAGCCGCGGACATCGAGAGCACAGTGGCCGATGGCCGGATCCTGCGCACTCATATCCTTCGCCCCACTTGGCATTTCGTCCACCGGGACGACCTCCGCTGGCTGTCAGCCCTCTCTGCTCCACGGCTCCACCAGGCCAACGCGGGGACGTACCGTCTCACCGGAATCGATGCAGCAACTGCCGCCCGGGCCGGGGAGGTGCTGGCCGGGGCTCTGGCGGGCGGCAACCACCTCACGCGCGAGCAACTCGCCGCAAAACTGCAGGACGCGGGGTTTCCGGCGAAAGGCCTGAGGCTTGCCTACCTGATCATGCACGCCGAAGTCAGCGGACTCCTGGTCAGCGGCACGCCGGTTCGGAGCCCCGGCGGTGCCCTGAAGCAGACTTATGCCCTCTTTAATGAGCGGGTTCCGGCCGGCAGGCAACCGGCGCCGACCCGCGAGGAGGCGCTGAGTGAACTGGCCTTCCGCTATTTCTCCAGCCGCGGCCCCGCCACCATCAGGGACTGCGCCGACTGGTCAAAGCTGACCATGGCGGACGTCCGAAAGGGACTACAGGTGGCCAGGGATGCACGGCTCAATGCGCTGACCGCCACCGTGATTGACGGCGTCGAGCATTACTCCGCTGCCGACCAGCCCGATCCGGGGACGCAGGCCGGCCGGGCTACCGTCCAGGGTCCACGGATAGACCTGGTCCAGTGCTACGACGAATACATCATGGGCTATTCCGCCACCCGGCATTACATGGGCGGCGGAGCTCCCGCATTTCCTTTCGAAGGACAACCGATGCACGTGGTGCTGCTGGACGGGCGGATGGCCGGCTCCTGGCGGCATACGCTGCTTCCCGGGCGGTGTGAGCTGGATATCCGGCTCTCCAAATCCGACGACCGGCCAGGTTCCCCGCTGGCAGCCGCAGTGCAGGAAGCAGTGGACCGGTACGGCGCATTCACGGGGCTCCCGGCCGTCCGCGTGAACTACGGGGCTAAGCTGGAAGGACACACATGAGAGGCACGGCACCGTGAGCAACTTGTTTTTCTGGATCATCATTTTGTCATTCCTGATCCCGATGGCCATGCGGATGTACCGGAAGTCTGTCGCCCGCAGGAACCACGAGCAAAGCTTTACCGGGCGCTACCCCGAGCAGTTCCCGGGCAGCGGCCAGTTCCCCGGTTCGGCCGGTCCGCAGAGCAAACAGCCCCGGGACGGTTACACCCAGCAGGACTATTTCAGCGGCGGATTCCGCGAACTCGACCGGCCCCAGCCGCTGCCGCCCATCCAGCCGGTTCCGCCCATGGACCAGCAGTTTCCGCCGTACGGGCAGCCCCAGCCGGAACAACCCCGGCAGGGGCAACCCCAGGCCCCGCAGCAGCCCGCGTCACCTGCCACTCCCCCGCCGCCGTCGGCCCCGCAGGGCTACCGCGCCCGCAAGCTCGCCGAACTGGATGAGAAGTACAGCAACGGGGAACTTTCCGTGGAGGAGTACATGACCCGCCGCGGCGAGATCATGAACGGCTGACCTGAGTCAGTCCACCTGCGTCAGTCCACCTGCGGAAAGCCCAGGTCGATGACGGACGTCGCGGGGTCCGGCCAGCGCGTGGTGACCACTTTGCCTCTGGTGTAGAACCGGATGCTGTCCGGCCCGTACATGTGTGTGTCGCCAAACAGGGAGTTCTTCCAGCCACCGAAGGAGAAAGTCCCCACCGGCACCGGGATGGGCACGTTGACGCCCACCATCCCTGCCTCCACGTCGAACTCAAATTGGCGGGCGGCGCCGCCGTCGCGGGTGAAGATGGCAACCCCGTTGCCGAACTCGTTGTCGTTGACCAGGCGGACCGCATCGCTGTAGGTATCCACCCGGACCACGGACAGGACGGGGCCAAAGATTTCGTCGTCGTACACCTTCATGCCCGGCTTAACGTGGTCCACCAGGCTGACTCCGATGAAGAACCCGCCTGAATCGAACTGCTGCGAGCGGCCATCAACAACCACCGTGGCGCCCTCGTTTTCGGCACCTGCCACGTAGGAGGCCACCCTCTCCCGGTGTTCGGCGGTGATCAGCGGGCCCATCTGTGATGCCGGGTCGGTGCCTGGGCCGATGGTCAGGGTAGCCATCCGGCTCTGGATGGCCGCCACGAGGTCGTCGGCGATGGCGCCGACGGCGACGAGAACGCTGACCGCCATGCAGCGCTCGCCTGCCGAGCCGTAGGCAGCCGAAATTGCGGCGTCGGCCGCCATGTCCAGGTCCGCGTCCGGCAGGACCACCATGTGGTTCTTGGCCCCGCCCAGGGCCTGGACCCGCTTGCCGTGGTCCGCAGCACGCTTGTAAATCGATTGCGCGATGGGCGTTGAGCCCACGAAGCTGACGGCTTTGACGTCCGGGTGTTCGAGCAGGACGTCCACCGCTTCTTTGTCGCCCTGCACCACGTTCAGCACACCGGCCGGCAGTCCCGCTTCGGCGAAGACTTCCGCGATGAACACGGCGGAGGATGGATCCTTTTCACTGGGTTTCAGGAGCACGGTGTTCCCGCATGCCAGGGCGCTGCCGATCATCCAGAGCGGCACCATGGCCGGGAAGTTGAACGGGGTGATGCAGGCCACGACGCCCACGGGCTGCCGGACGGAATGGACGTCCACGCCGCTGGAAACCTGCTCGGAGCGTTCCCCCTTGAGCATGTGGGACAGCCCCGTGGCGAACTCAATGTTCTCGAGCCCGCGGGAAATCTCCCCTTCGGCGTCGGAGAGTACTTTGCCGTGCTCACTGGTCAGGATGGCGGCCAGCTCGGACTTGCGCTGGGTCAGGATTTCGCGGACGCGGAAGAAGATATTGGTCCGTTTGGCCAGGCTCGTTGCCCGCCAGGCCGGCAGCGCAGCCGAGGCGGCGGCAATGGCTTCTTCCACCCGGGCAGCGGAAGCCAGTGCCACCTGCTTTTCCTGCTCTCCGGTAGCAGGGTTGTAGACGGGGCCGAAGCGCTCGGCATCGGCAACGCGACTGCCGTTGATGTAATGCGGAATGGTGTGCATGGAGGTCTCTCTTCTACTTTGCTGGATCCAGGGAACCGTCGGCGAGCTTGATGATCATGGAGCAGTCCTTGCCGGACTCGCCCGCATCGATGAGGCGCTGGTACAGCTGCTGAACGTGCTTGCCGATTTCGAGCGGCGTGCCGGTGTCCTCGGCAGCACTGATGGCCAGGCCGATGTCCTTGTTCGCCAGCTCAGCGGTAAACGTGGGCGCGAAGTCATTGTTGGATGCAGCGGTGGGGACCACGCCGGGAACGGGGTACCAGGTGCGCAGGGCCCAGCTGTCGCCGGATGAGACGGAGGCGATGTCCCAGAACACCTTCTTGTCCAGGCCCAGCCGGTCCGCCAGCACGGCGCCCTCGGCAGTGGAGGCCAGGTTGATCAGGAGCATCAGGTTGTTGCAGATTTTGGCTGCCTGGCCGGTGGTGGCTCCGCCGGTAGGGATGATGTTGGCTGCCATCGGCTCGATGTAGCGCGTGGCGTCGGCCACAGCATCCGCCTCACCCCCCACCATAAACGTGAGCGTTCCTGCCTTGGCACCGCTCATCCCGCCCGAGACAGGGGCGTCAACGAAGCGGAAGCCGGCGGCAGCAGCGGCGTCGTGCAATTCTCTGGCGGCGGCGATATCGATCGTGGAGGAATCGACCAGGAGTGTGCGCGCATCCGCATGCGCCAGCACCCCGTCCGTGCCCAGGTAGACAGCCTTGGCATGCTCGCCCTTGGGGAGCATGGTGAAGACGACGTCGGCGTCCGCCACTGCCTCGGCGATGCTCCCAACCGGCTTCACCCCGCCCGCCTCCGCAGCGGCGAGAGCAGCCGGGTTGAGGTCGAATCCCCGAACGTCGTGACCCGCCTTTGCGAGGTTTCCCGACATGGAACCCCCCATGTTTCCCAAACCAATCCAACCGACTACCGCCATGGCCTAAGCTCCTTTGCTATGCCTCCGGCGAGGGCAGCCGGAAGGTCTGTGTCCACCATCACACCCTGCTAGAGTGCAATCAAGGGGAAAAATTACAGATGGCATGTGCACTGATGCACACGAAGGAAAGGGCACCGAGTGGCGCGGCTTCCGAGTCCGGACGACTTGCTGATTTTGCTCACGGTGGCCCGCCTTGGGCGCTTCAACGCCGTCGCGGAAACGATGGGCACCACCCACACCACCATTTCCCGCCGGATCCTCGCCCTCGACAAGCAACTCGGCGGGCGCACCCTGGAGCGCAGCCCGCACGGCTGGGAACTGACGGAGCTGGGGGCTTCGGCCGTGGCCGCGGCGGAAACGATCGAAGAAACGCTGGGGTCGTTGGCTGCCGTTACGGGCCAGGACCGGGACGCTCTGTCCGGAATGGTGCGCCTCAGCACCTCCGACGGTTTCGGCGCCGAATTCGTTACCCCTGCACTGGTCCGCCTCCAGCAGCGGCACCCCATGCTGAATGTGGAGATGCTCAGTGCCACGCGCAAGGTCAGCCAGAACCGCTCGGGCGTGGACCTGGAAGTGGTGGTGGGCCGCACTGACGTGAGCAACGCGCAGGCCATCTTCCTGACCAACTACTTCCTCCGGCTCTACGCCAGCCCGGCCTACGCCGCCAAGCGGGGCCTGCCGGAAACGCCCGACGGCGTGGGACAGCACGGCTTCGTCTCTTACGTTGAGTCGGCACTCCAGGTTGCCGAACTGGGCCACCGGTCCTCGCAGCTGCCCATGCCGAAGTCCAGCTTCCAGGCGACGAGCATCTTTGCCCAGGTGGAGGCGGTGCGCCGCGGCGCGGGCATCGGTTTGCTTCCAAACTTTATGGTGGCGCGGAATCCGGAGTTCGTTCCGGTGCTCCCCGACGCCTTCCAGCGCCAGGTGCCCATCTGGGCCGTGGCCCGGCCCGAATCGCTGCGGTCCGCCCGGGTGCAGGCCGTGATCGCTGCGCTGAAGGAAGAAGTTGCCGAACGCCAGGACTTGCTGGCTGCCTAGATTTTGCCCGTCAGGTGCCGTTTCTTCAGGCTTGGAAGAGCCGTCTCACAACTTGCCCTGCGGCCAGCGCATCGAGGCCTTCGTTGATTTCATCAAGGGGCCGGGTGTCGGTGTGCAGCAGCTCAACGGGAAGCCTGCCCTCCCGCCAGTACCCAAGGTACAGGGGGATGTCGCGGCCCGGAACGGCGTCGCCCATATACGAGCCCAGCAGCCGTTTGCCCGCCCCGGCGAACTGGAGCGCGGGCACCGTCAGTTCCGCCGTCGGGTGCGGCAGCCCCACAGAGACCACGGCGCCGCCACGCGTCACGCGCTCGAGGCACGATGCGATGACCCGGGCTGACCCCACAGCTTCGATGGCGGTGTCCACGCCGTCACCGGAGGCCTCCTGGATCAGGCGGGGAGCCTCGTCCGGTGTCCCCACGGCGGTTGCCCCGCACTTCCGGGCGAGGCCGTGCTTGCCGGCGTTCGGATCGATGGCAATCACGGAGGAGGCACCAGCGAGCGCCGCGGCCATGACGGCCGAAAGCCCCACGGCGCCGAGTCCGAAGACAGCGACGGACTGGCCTTGCTGGACGGCCGCCGTGTTGAGGACAGCTCCCATCCCGGTGAGCACGGCGCAACCGAACATTGCCGCAACAGTGTCGGGGACGTCGTCGTCGATGACCACCACCGATTCCCTGGCCACCACCGCGTAATCGGCGAAGGCCGAAACCCCGAGATGGTGGTTAATCCGCTCCCCTGCGGGCGTCCGCAGCAGGGCCTCACCATGCAGCAGGTCCCCCGACCCGTTGACTTCCGCTGCGCGGTGGCAGAGAGCCGGACGGCCCGCCCGGCACGCCCGGCAGTCACCACAGCTGGGGACGAAGACGAGGACCACATGGTCCCCGGGGGAAACGTCCGTGACACCTTCACCCACCGCGGCAACCCGCCCAACAGCTTCATGTCCCAGTGCCATGGGAAGGGGCCTGACGCGGGAGCCGTCCACCACGGACAGGTCCGAGTGGCACAGGCTCGAGTAGGTGATGGTGATGCCCAACTCACCTGCGCGGGGTTCCGGCCGGTCAAGCTCCTCGACCCGAAGGGGATGCGCTTCGGTGTAGCTGGTGCCGGACGGGACGGTGGAGTAAAGGACGGCTGCTTTCATGGGAGATCCTGACTTCGTCGAAGGCGCTGACGCCCAACTGCCCGGGCCTGCGGGGTCGCGGGTCCGGGCAGTTGGTGCTTTTTGGCTCTGGTGGTGACAGTGACTATTTCTTGCCGGAAGCGAGCAAGTCCGCGGTGCCCTGGGCGTCGGCTGCGTCCACGTCGTGGAGCGAGATGCCGCGGGTCTCCTTGAGGAAGAACACGGCGATGGCGGTCACGATGCAGGCTCCCAGCAGGTACAGCGCCACCGGAGTGGAGGACTTGAAGCTATTGAGCAGCGAGGTGGCGATGATCGGTGCCAGTGAACCGGCGACGATGGAGGTCACCTGATAGCCCAGGGAAACGCCGGAGTACCGCATCCGGGTGGGGAACATCTCGGCCATGATGGACGGCTGGCCCGCGTACATCAGCGCGTGGAACAGCAGGCCGATGGTGATGGCGGCCAGGATGACGATGTCGTTGCCGGTGTCCATCATGGGAAAGGCGAAGAAGCCCCAGGTGCCGCCGAGGATGGCGCCTGCCATGTAGACCGGCCGCCGGCCGAACGCGTCCGACATCTTGCCGACGAGCGGGACGGCGCAGAAGTGGATGAAGTGCGCCACGAGCAGGAGCAGGAGGATGCGGGAGGTGTCGGTCTGGACGACGATCTTCAGGTAGGTGATGGAGAACGTCACCACCAGGTAGTACAGGATGTTCTCGGCAAAACGCAGGCCCATGGCGGTAAAGACGCCGCGCGGGTAGCGGCGGAAGACTTCGGCAACACCGTAGCCCTTCTTCTCCACCGTGACTTCCTTGCGGGCTTCAATGAAGATCGGCGCATCCTGGACTTTGGTGCGGATGTAGTAGCCAACGATCACGATGACGGCAGAGAGCCAGAAAGCGACGCGCCAGCCCCAGCCAAGGAATGCTTCCTGGGAAAGCGTGGCCGAAAGGGTGAACAACACGCCGGTGGCCAGGAGGTTGCCCATCGGTACCGCCGACTGTGGCCAGCTGGACCAGAACCCGCGGGACTTGTTGGGGCTGTGCTCGGCAACCAGCAGTACGGCGCCGCCCCATTCACCGCCGACGGCGAAGCCCTGCACGAAGCGCAGGAACACCAGGAGGGCCGGAGCCCAGTAGCCGATCTGGGCGAAGGTAGGCAGGCAGCCCATCAGGAAAGTGGCAACGCCCACCAGGATGATGCTCAGCTGCAGCAACTGCTTGCGGCCGAACTTGTCACCGAAGTGGCCAAAGACGATGCCGCCGATGGGGCGGGCCACGAAGCCTACGGCATAGGTAACGAAGGCGGCGATGATGCCGTCCAGTTCGGTCCCTGAATTGGGGAAGAACATTTTGCCGAACACCAGGGTGGCGGCGGAGGCATAGAGGAAAAACTCGTACCACTCAACAACGGTGCCGGCCATGGAGG
The DNA here is from genome assembly GCF_059090465.1 of Arthrobacter sp. MDT2-3. Lineage (NCBI taxonomy): Bacteria > Bacillati > Actinomycetota > Actinomycetes > Micrococcales > Micrococcaceae > Arthrobacter > Arthrobacter sp. MDT2-3. The sequence continues at coordinate 164,531 of NZ_JBNHFS010000003.1, forward strand.
CCGTAACGACTTTCTTCAGGCCTGAGGCCTTAACGTCGGTTTCCTCTGGCCGCCGTGCGGCGGAGCTTTCCGTACTCATTTATGAACTCCTTCGGCGTCGTCTTCGACACCACTGGGACAGGCTGTGGCGGATACAGGTGATTTTGGCCACGAACCACCGGGTCCCATTGAGTATGGTCTGCCTCCACGCCCAGCTCAACGGCGAATCATGCAGAGCCCATCTGCATTTATGCACATATTCTGGCTTTTGCTTGTGGCGTTATGCCGAAAGGTGTTGCCGGAGCTGCGATCCCAGCTGGCCGATCTCGGTGAGGAATCCGTCGTGCCCGATAGGCGCCTCGATGAGGTGGACGTCCACCTCTCCGGGAAGCGCCCGCGCCAGCTCCCGTGACTGGGAGGGAAAGTAGAGCCGGTCCGAGTCCACGGCGGCGACAAAAAAGCGCGCACTGACACTGGACAGGGTCTGGGCGAGCGACCCCCGTCCCCGGCAGATGTCGTGGCTCATCAGCGCCTCGGTGATCGCGATGTAGCTGTTGGCGTCGAAGCGCTGGACCAGTTTGGTGCCCTGATGATCCAGGTAGCTCTCCACCTGGTAGCGCCCGCGGGCTGCCAGCTGCTCGCCCTGAAGCGGCGATTCGGGCGCCTGCGGCGCGCGTCCGAACCGTCCGTCCAGCTCCACCGGGGAGCGGTAGGTGATGTGGGCGATGCGCCGGGCCAGGGCCAGGCCTTCCTCGGGAGCGGGTCCGTTGTAGTAGTCACCGCCGTTGAAGTTGGCGTCCTGCCGGATGGCGAGGGTCTGCGCCTGGGCAAAGGCGATCTGCTCGGCGGTACTTGCGGCGCCCACGGCAATCACAGCACAGCGCCGCACCCGCTCCGGATACGTGACAGCCCATTCCAGCGCCCGCGCCCCGCCCATTGAGCCGCCCAGCACGGCAAACCAGCTCTCGATCCCCAACTGGTCGGCCAGCCGGGCCTCCGCCACAGTGCTGTCCCGCAGGGTCACCAGCGGAAAACGCGAGCCCCAGGGCGTTCCGTCCGGAGCAAGCGACGACGGCCCCGTGGACCCATAGCAGCCGCCCACTATGTTGATGGACACCACGAAAAAACGGTTGGTGTCCACCGGCGCGCCCGGCCCGGCGAGTTGTTCCCACCAGCCGGGTTCTTCTGTGTCGCCGCGGGTTACGTGGGTGCTGCCGGTCAGAGCGTGTTCAATGAGGACGGCGTTGCTGCCGTCCTCATTGAGTGTGCCCCAGGTTTCGTAGGCCAGGGTGACGTCCGGCAGGTATCCGCCGGCTTCCAGCTTCAGTCCCCCGATGGAGGCATAGCGGACAATCCCGTGTTCGGGGACGGTAGTACGGGTGACGGTAACCGTCATGGCAAGACCTCTTCTACGCGCTTGCCCGCCGTCGAATGACCGGCAGGCCAGGTCTTCACCCGGGGCACCCCACCGCGGAAGGAGGGTTGCCGGCCAGCAAGCCGGGGCTGTCACTGGCACTCATGACCTGGTTCGAGTGTACGAAACAGGCCCTGCCTGCCGCCAAGAGTGTGACTGGTTGTGACTTCCCCGGCCCGCCGCCGCGCTGGTGCCCTGGGTACGGCTAGGCGCCAGTGGCCTCCTTGGCCGCCCGGAAGCCGGCCTCGAGGTCCGCCAGGATGTCATCGATGTGCTCGATCCCCACTGACAGCCGCACCAGGCCGGGATTCACGCCGGCAACCACCTGCTGCTCCGGCGAGAGCTGGCTGTGGGTGGTCGACGCCGGATGGATCACCAGGGAACGGACGTCACCGATGTTTGCCACATGGGAGTGCAGCTCCAAGGCGTCCACAAAGCGCTTGCCCGCCTCGGCGCCGCCAGCGAGGTTGAACGACACGATCGCGCCGGTACCCTTGGGTCCGTACTTGCGTCCGCGCTCGTACCAGGGGCTGGACGGCAGCCCGGCGTAGGCGACGGATTCGACGTCGTCACGCGTTTCCAGCCATTGGGCAACGTCCAAGGCATTGGCGACGTGACGTTCCACCCTCAGGCTCAGCGTCTCCAGTCCCTGGGCGATAAGGAAGGCGTTGAAGGGCGACACTGCCGAGCCAAGGTCGCGCAGCAGCTGCACCCGGGCTTTCAAAATGTATGACAGGTTGGCACCCAGGGCACCGTCAGCGCCGAGGTCGCGGGCATACACCAACCCGTTGTAGGTGGGGTCCGGGGTGTTGAAGCCGGGGAATTTCGCAGGGTCCTTGCCGAAGTCGAAATTTCCGGAGTCCACGATGACGCCGGCGATGGCGGAACCATGGCCGCCCAGGTATTTGGTGGCCGAGTGCACCACAACGTCAGCACCCCATTCCAGCGGCCGGATCAGGTACGGGGTGGAGAGGGTGTTGTCCACAATCAGGGGCACGCCGGCCTCGTGCGCAACTTGGGACACGCCTTCGATGTCCAGGACGTCCTGCCGCGGGTTGGAGACAACCTCGCCGAAGAACAGCTTGGTGTTGGGCTGCACTGCAGCGCGCCACTGGTCCAGGTTGTCCGGGTCCGCCACAAACGTGACGGAGATGCCAAACTTCTTCAGGGTGTGGGCGAAGAGGTTGTAGGTGCCGCCGTAAAGGCTCGGACTGGCCACGATGTGGTCCCCCGACTCGGCAATATTCAGCACCGCAAAAGTTTCAGCGGCCTGGCCGGAACTGAGCAGCAGGGCTCCCAGGCCGCCTTCGAGGCTGGCGATCCGCTGTTCCACTGCTTCCTGCGTGGGATTGCCGATCCTGGTATAGATGGGCGCCAGCTCGGCAAGCGCGAAACGGTTCGCGGCGCTTTCAGCGCTGGGGAAAACAAAGGACGTGGTTTGGTAAATGGGGAGGGCACGGGCACCCGTCGCAGCGTCCGGCTCCTGTCCTGCGTGGATCTGGCGGGTTTCGAAAGACCATCCGTTAGACATTCAAGGCTCCTTTGACATGGGCCCGGCATGCTCGAAGCACCGCGGGCCGCGCTTGCCATCCGGCCATTGCCGGACAGCCAGGTCCTCACCCGGGGCACCCCACCGCGGATGGAGGGTTGCCGGCCAGCGAGCCGGGGCTTGGCGCTGGCGCTCATAACCTGGGCCCAGTCTAGGAACTCCACGTGCCCGTCGCCACGAGTGTGACCGGTTGTGACTTCCCGCCCTGTTGCTGGACGACACTTTTTGACGGGGTGGAGCCAGGAGGCGCACATGTTGATTTCCCAAGGTTCCGCAGAAGATGCGCAGGATTGAGCGAAGGTTGACCCTTTGCCGCCAATCCCCCGTTAGATTTGAGCCGGGAACACGTCACCTCGCCTTTCTTCTTCCACCCAAAGGACCACATTCAGTTGCCCCAATTCTCTCGCCTGGCACGTCGCACCGTCCTGCTCTCCGCCGTCGCCCTCTGCTCAGGCGCGGTGGCAGCCGGTCCCTGGCTGGCGTCCGCAGCGCACGCCGCTCCTTCCGCTGCTGCGGGTGAAAGCGGCCGCTACCTTGTCCAATTCGCTCCGGGCAAGGACGTCGCGGCGGAGGTGACGGCCCTCCGCGCCCAGGGAATTGGCGTCAACAGAACTTTTACCAAGGCAGTGAAGGGCGCTGCTATCGAAGCCAGCCCGGGGCAGGCTGCCGCCCTGCTCCGCTCGGGCCGGGCCGCAACGGTGGAGCCGGACCACGCTGTCACAGTATCCGAGGTGCAGCGCAACGCGCCGTGGGGCCTCGACCGGATCGATCAACAGGCACTGCCGCTCTCCGGCTCCTACACACCTGCCGCCTCCGGACAGGGTGTCAACGTATACGTTGTGGACACCGGGATCCTCGCTTCTCATGCTGATTTCGGCGGCCGGGTCAGCGCTGGATGGACAGCAAAGGCTGACGGCCTGGGATCAAGCGACTGCAACGGCCACGGCACGCACGTGGCAGGAGTCATCGGCGGCGCCGTCCATGGCGTGGCCAAATCCGCCACCCTTATTCCGGTGCGGGCACTCGAATGTGATGGCTCCGGCGTCTACTCGGACATCATCGCAGGGCTCGACTGGGTTGCCGGTCAGCACCGACCTGGCACCCCGGCCGTAGTCAACCTGAGTATCGGCGGACCCACCAGCAGCGTGCTCGATGCAGCAGTCCAGGCCATCATCACCAACGGCCTTCCGGCCGTTGTTTCAGCCGGGAACAACGCCGTTGACGCTTGCACGGCTTCTCCAGCCCGTACGCCCTCCGCCGTCACAGTAGCGGCAAGCGATTCCTTCGACAGGCAGGCCTCCTTCTCAAATTTCGGCAAATGCGTGGACCTCTACGCGCCCGGTGTAGGCATCCGCTCCGCCTGGCACACTTCCACGACGGCCACGGCGTCACTCGGTGGAACGTCCATGGCTACTCCGCACGTGGCTGGTGCTGCCGCCCTCCTCTTATCCGGCAATCCTCTTTTAACACCCACGCAAGTGACCGATCGGCTCGTCTCGTCCGCGATCGGAGGAATCATTGCAGGAACTGGAAGTGGAACGCCGAACCGTCTGCTGCACACCGCATCAGCTTCAGCCAACAACTTTTCGGTGGGGGGCGCGATCGGGGCCAAATACAACTCAATGGGTGGACCGGCGTCGCAGCTGGGCGCGGCCACCAGTCAGGAACAATCGGTCCAAGGCGGGGCGCAGCAACAGTTCCAACATGGGATTATTTTCTGGTCGCCGGCAGGTGGGGCACACCCGCTATGGGGTGCCATTGTGCAGAAGTGGTACAACGGCCATGACGCGGGCTACCCCATCCGGGACGAGGAGCCTCTGGGCGGCGGAGCAATAGCCCAGCACTTCACGAATGGAACGATGTACTACACACCGCAAATTGGCCTCCACTACATCGGCGCCGGAATCCGGGAGGCCTGGTGGAATAAGGGCGGCCAGACCGGAGTCGCCGGTTACCCTGTGTCCGATGAGAACCGCTGGCTTGAGGGCGGTGCGGTCCAGACTTTCCAGGGTGGAACCTTTTACTTCACACCTCAATATGGAACCAGGCTGTTGCAGGGAGCCATCCGCTGGGAATATGAGCGGAGGGGAGGCTACTCCTTCATTGGACGCCCGGTCACCGACGAGTACTCCTTGAATACGTCCACTCGCGCCCAGCGCTTCGAAAACGGCACCATCTACTGGTCTAACGGGAGCATACGGACCGAAAGGTTCTGAGTGTCGGCTTGTTGTGGGTGCGAATTTGAGCACGGCTGACATCACAAAGCCCAGTAAGGCTTACCTTAGCTGAGAGCCCGATCACAAAGTGCCAAGATGTTGCCATGCGCATGGATCACGTCTCTTACGCCTGTGAACACGATGGCCTGGCTGCCACCACCGAACGTATTTCCTCTGCCCTCGGCGTTGAGGCAGTGAAAGGCGGAGTACACCCGCGGTTCGGAACCCGGAATATGATCATCCCGCTCGCGGGACACAAGTACCTCGAAGTCGTCGAGGTCCTGGACCACCCCGCTTCCGACAAGGCTCCTTTCGGGCAGGCAGTGCGTGCACGGTCTGCGGCCGGGGGCGGTTGGATGGGCTGGTGCGTGGAGGTTGACGACCTCGTCCCCTTTGAAGAACGGCTCGGTCGCTCCGCGGTCAACGGAAACCGCAAGTTTCCTGACGGCCGCGAACTGGTCTGGAAGCAGATCGGTATCCTCGGCTTAATTGCCGACCCGCAGGTTCCGTACATGCTCAAGTGGGAGGGCGACCCGTCGCTGCACCCGTCCAACGCCTATGAGAGCAACGTTAAGATGAGCTGCCTGACCATTGCAGGCTCGGCAGCAAGGGTTACCGAGTGGCTGGGCGAGCCGGTGGAGAAACCGCTCGAAGATGTTGCCGTGGAGTGGGTGGCACCGCACGGGACCCCCGGGATCCTTTCGGTGACGTTCGAGACCTCCAGTGGAGCTGTCACCATCTAATCCTGCTTCATAGTCCCGGGCAGGACTGCCCGGGCCTCGGCTTGGGGCTAAGCGCCCTTCGAAGCTTCGGCCGCCATCAGCTTGTGACAACGGCGTCACCTGCCGATGGCGGCCGAATCCATTTCCATCAGCGCTCTCCGGAATGTCGTACCCGCTTGTCATGATTGGTCTATGGGGAAAGCGGCGGTGGCGAAGGCGTTTGAGCACATCAATGCCGCTCTTGCTGTGCTCAATGCCGAAGCGGAGGGGATGGGTTTCGAGCCATTCTCGGAGGCTGACCCGTTGGTTGGTCTTGCCGATGGTTGCCTGGACATCCTCGCCGGGGCGCGGGTGGCGGAGGCTGGGTTCGCGGGTTTGAAGGCGCGGGCCGCCGCGAATTATGCAGACACCGCGCAGGCCATCGCGCCGCGGGACGCACCGGAACAGGCGCTGGAAATGGCTGTGGCCGCGGAAATCGGCGCCCTCCTGGTCCTTGGTCCCCGAGCAGCCGGTGCGTTCCTGGCCGCTTCCTACGCCCTGACCAAGGAGTTGCCGCTGACATTGTCGGCACTGCAGTCGGGGACGATCTCCTGGCAGCACGCACTGGTTATGGTGGATGAAACGGCCGGCCTTGACCCGGCCGGGGCTGCCGCCTTGGAGGACCACTTCCTGGACCCGGACACACCGGGACCGGCCGCCGCGGCAATGATCGGGGAAATGCCGGCGTACCGGTTCAAAACCAAGGCCCGGACCTGGCGGGAACGCCACCACGCCGAGTCCATCGAAAAACGCCACGCCAAGGGCATCGCGGACCGGCGGGTGGAATACCGGCCTGATCAGGACGGAATGGCCTGGCTCTCCGCCTACCTGCCCGCAGACCAGGCGCTGGCGGGCTGGAACAAGCTCACCGCCGACGCAAGGGGACTACAGGGCCCGGAAGAAACCCGGACCCTCACCCAGCTGCGCACGGACCTCTACGGCAACCTGCTCCTCGGCGGAACAACCAACGGCGGTCCCGACACGGAGGCAGGAACAAATGCCGGCCCGTCATCGTCGATTTGCGCGCAGGTGCTGGTCACCGTGCCCGTGTTCTCACTGCTGGGCCTCACCGACGAACCCGCGATGCTCGACGGGTACGGACCCATCCCGCCGTCGATGGCGCGGCAGCTGGCCGCAAATGGTGCGGGTTCGTTCTACCGGGTACTGGTGGATCCGCGGGACGGCGCGCCGCTGGAAATCGGCCGCACCAGCTACCGCCTTACCAAAGCCATGAAAAAGGCACTGCAGCTCAGGGACGGCAAATGCACTTTCCCCGGCTGCAACAACCCATCCCTGGACAATGAGGCAGACCATCTTCAGGCCTGGCAACACGGCGGCCATACGGGCATCAGCAACCTGGCGCAACTCTGCCCCAAACATCACCGCCTCAAACATGCCACCGGCTGGACACCCACCCAAGCCACCAAAAACCAACCACCCGGCTGGACCTCACCCACCGGCCGCCACTACAAAGCCGAACACCACGACTGGGAACCACCCCACTGGCCAGATTCTGCCGCGCCAGAGAGCATCCGCGCCTTTGATGACCTCCTGGAACTATGGCCCACATCCGATGACCCGTCAGAGCTGTGGCCACCGCCCGACAACCCTTCAGACTTAAAGCCTGCGCCAGACGGTTCCTTCCACGGGCCGCTGTCCGATGACGTGCAGATCGCACATGCCGGGCAGAGGGTGCCGGGCGGATAAGAGCTCTGACACGGGATGAACTTCCGCCGACCCAACCCTTCCTGCGTCAGCTTGGCTGTGGCAGTTGCACTGCTTCAACTCGCCTGTAGCAGCCGGGCCACATCAGGCCGGCCTCGTCAGCCGGGCCGCATCAGGCCGGCCTCGTCAGCTGGGCCGCCCTACCCCAGCCCCACTGCCTTGCCGAACAGGCTGAAGCCAACGAACGCCACTATGTCCAGCAATGCATGGGCAACGACCAGGGGCATCACACGCCGCGTGCGGGTGTACAGCCACGCGAAAACGATGCCCATCACCACGTTGCCGATGAATGGACCGAACCCTTGGTACAGGTGATACGTGCCGCGCAGCAGCGAACTCACCATGATGGACAGCGGAATGCTCCAGCCGAACTTCCCGAAGCGGTTCAACAGATAGCCCACCACGATGACTTCCTCCACCACAGCATGGCGCATTGCGGACAGGATCAGTACCGGGACCGTCCACCAGTACGCGTCCAGTGCACTCGGGATGATGGCCGTCGTGATTCCGAGAGCCCTGCCCGCGGCATAGAGGCCAAGCGAGGGAATGCCGATCAGCGCGGCCAGCCCCAATCCCTGAAGAATGTCCCGCCCGGGCCGCTCGAAGTTGAATCCGAGCTTGCGGAATGCCGAACCAGCGTTGCTGCCGTCGCCCGAGGAAGCCTGCCGTTGGTCAGTGAGGAAGTAAATCACCAGCAGCACCGGCACCAGCGCAAAGGTGATGTCCAGCAGTTGGTACGTCAGGTCGAAGTACTCGCGGGTACTCTGCGACCGGTTGAGTGTGGATGTGCCTTCCGCCAGCGGCGCGCGGGTCATCTTGTCCAGGAGCTGCACCACCGAGTACACGGCGGACTGGCCCAAGGACAGGCCCAAGACAATCCAGACTTCTATCCGCAGGCGACGGCGGGAGGGAACCAGCATGTACCCATCTTGCCTGCAGTTTCTGGATCCGGCCTGATTGCCCAGCGGTGTCCGGCCGGCAGGGGCGCCTTCCGCGCCGGATGGCTTCAATCCCGGCTGCAACCGGCGTCAGCCGGCGGCGACGATCACTTCCGTGCCGTTGGCCTCAAACGCCGCCTTATCGTGCTCCGAGATTCCCGCATCCGTGATCAAGCGGGTGAAGTTGTAGCCGTCCATGGTGGCAAAGGCGCGCACCCCAACTTTCGACGAGTCAGCCAGCACGTAGGAGACACGCGCGCGGCTGGCGAGCAATGCGTTCACCGATGCCTCCCCCTCCCCCGTATTGGTTGGCCCAACTTCGGGATCGATGCCGTTGACGCCGATGAAGGCGATGTCCAGCACCACTTTCTGCATAATGATGTCCGTGTACGGCCCCACCAGTTCGTAGGACCGCGGATTGAGGATCCCGCCGGTGACCATGACTTTGATGTTCGGCCGCACCGCCAACTGGCCGGCGATGTTGATGGCGTTGGTAACCACGGTGAGGGTGGGCTGGTTGGAAGGTGCGTTGAGGTCCTCGCGGGTGGCCAGGATCTGTGCCAGCGCGGTGCTGGTGGTGCCACCACAAAGCCCGATCACGGCGCCGGGAGCAATGAGCGCAGAGGCCGCCTGGGCAATCTGCTCCTTGGCCTCGGCGTGGTCGTCGCGGTTGTACCGGCCCGGCAGGTCATAGGCCAACGCACCCGTCGTGGCACCACCCCGGGTCCTGGTGAGCAGCCGGCGCTTTGCCAGGCTGTCCAGGTCGCGCCGGGCGGTGGCCGGGGACACGTTGAGGGTGCTGACGATCTCTTCGACCTCCACCTGGCCGGTCCTGGCCAGGAGATCAAGTATGGCTGTCAATCGGTCAGTGCGGGTCATGCAAGGGCCTCCAGCTACTCCTGCCATCGGGTAAGATGACGCTTTCTGATCATAACAGAACCCTAATGATCAACTAACGTCAGTTTGCCGCTGGATTACCTGGCCCTCCTACCGGCCCGCCAAACAGCGTATGTCAGGGGCATGCCCGGACGGTAAGCAAGGTGGGTAGCCGACGGCGCATTGAGCAGGTGAAGGTCCGCCCGGTGCCCGACGGCAATTGAACCCACCGCGCGTTCGCCGTCGGCGTCGTTTCCCTTGTCCTTGTGCAGTGCAAGGGCGCCGCTGTAGGTCGCCGCCCGAACAGCTTCATGGACACTGAGGCCCATCTGCAGCACAGCGGTGGTGACGCAATACGCCATCGAGCTGGTGTAGGACGTGCCCGGGTTGCAGTTGGAGGCCAGCGCCACCTGGACGCCGGCGTCAAGCAGCGCCCGTGCGGGGGCAAGGGGCTGGCGTGTTGAAAGATCGCAGGCGGGCAGGCAGGTTGCCACGGTGCCCGTCACACCGGTTCCGGAAGCGGCATCCCACCCGCTCCAGGTTCCGGCCAGGGCGTGGACATCCTTATCCGCGAGGTAATTCACGTGGTCCACGCTCGCAGCTCCCAGTTCGACGGCGAGCTGCACGCCCGGGCCTTCACCCAGCTGGTTTCCGTGGACGCGGAGGCCCAGGCCCGCGTCGCGGCAGGCCAGCAGGACCCGCCGCGATTGTTCAGCGGTGAAGGCCCCCTCCTCGCAAAATACGTCGGCCCACTGCACATAGGGCCGGGCGGCGGCGAGCATTGGGCCGCATACGAGGTCGGTGTACTCGTCCGCGTCCTGTCCGGCAGGGACCAGGTGCGCTCCGAGGTACGTCACCTGGTCGGCCACGGTGGAGGCGATGCGCGCGCTACGGGTCTCGTGTTCAACGTCCAGGCCGTAGCCCGTCTTCGTCTCGATGTAAGTGGTTCCCTGCGAAACGGCTTCGTCAATGCGGGACAGCGCCAGGCGGGTGAGGTCAAAATCGGAGGTGGCACGGGTGGCGTTCATGGTGACGGCGATGCCCCCGGCAGAGTACGACTCCCCCGCCATCCGCGCCTCGAACTCCGCCGTCCGGTCACCGGCGAACAGCAGGTGGGTATGGGAGTCGACCCAGCCCGGAAGCATGGTTCGGCCGCCCGCGTCCACGGCGTCATCGGCAGCGGGAGCATCCGCAGCGGCGCCGATCCACGAAATCCGCTCGCCCTCCACCACCACTGCGGCGTCCCGCAGGACCCGGCGCTCCAGGTCCTGCGTCATCAGTTCGGCGATATTGGTGATCAGCGTACTCATACGACCATTCTTCAGCGCCGGACTGACCAGCGGGTGGCCGCAAGCGCCGCAGCTGTCCGGGATGCCGGACCATCGTCAGTTGCCTGGGCAACGCTGCCGGCGGATCCGAGACCGCCGAGGATCTGCCCAGCGGCGAGCTCCGCCATGGCAGACGACGTCTGGAAGCCGTAGCCACCCTGGCCGGCGAGCCAGTAGAAGCCGGGGGCTTCGGCGTCGAAGCCGGCCACGGGGACACCGTCGGCCGCTTCCGTCCGCAAACCGGTCCATGCCCGGCGGACTTCCGTGATGCCCAGCGTGGTCCACTGGTTGAGCCGGGCCACCAGGCGCTCCACGTCTCCCGGGCGTGGCTTGGCATCTTCTGGACCGCTCGGCACCGATTCGGACGGGGAGATCAGCACGTCGTCACCCTCGCGCCGGAAGTAGAACGTGTTGTCAGCAGCGGCCACCATGGGGCTTTGCGCCGGCAGGGGACGTTCGACGGCGGCAATGGCCGCGGTGCGCCGGTACGGCTGCAGCCCGAGCTTCTCCACTCCGCTGATCACAGCCAACTCGTCCGCCCAGGCGCCGGCCGCGTTGACCAGGACGCTGGCTTCGAATGCCTCCATCCCTGCCCCCACCTGCCAGCCGGAGCCAAGGCGCTGCGCAGAGTGGACCCGCGCGCCCGTGATGATGTCCACCCCGGCTGCAAGCGCCCGCTGGCGGTGGTCCGCGAGCAGCAGGGGTGCGTTACAGCCAAAGGATCCGGTGTCCAGCCCTGCAGCGGTGAACGACTCCGGGACCAGTGCCGGGCAGAGTTCCAGCGCCTCGGCAGGGGTGATGGAACGCATGTGGCCGCTGGCTTCCGCTGCCACCGCCTCCTCGGTCCCGATCAGCATAAAGCTGCGGGGCGTTAGCACTGGTTCGGGCAGCGCGGCATCACGGGCTGCGATCAGTTCCAGGGTGCGGACCGTCAGTTCCTGGACCACGGGCGGGCCGTAGCTGGGGATGAGCTGGCGGGCTGAGCGGGAGGAGGTGTGGTACGCCAGCTCCTGCTCAGCCTCCACCAACGCCACGCTGCAGGTGCCCGCCAGCGCCGAGGCCAGGGAAAGCCCGGCGATTCCTCCGCCGACGATGAGGACGTCATAGTGTGCTGCCATGGCACCATCCTTGCAGAGTTAGGGGCGGGCGGTGCCTGCCGTCACGCTGCCACCTCGGCACGGCTGGCCACGAAGGCACGCACGCAGGCTTCGACGTCGTCTGCCGAATGCGCAGCCGAAAGCTGCACGCGGATCCTGGCCGCCCCGCGCGGAACCACGGGAAAGCTGAAAGCGGTGACGAAGACGCCGTGCTGCAGCATCCGGTCAGCCACCTTCGCGGCCAGGACGGCGTCGCCGAACATCACCGGGACGATGGCATGCTCGCCGGGGAGGAGGTCGAACCCCTCCTCTGTCATGCGGCGGCGGAACAGTGCGGCGTTGTCAAAAAGCGTGCGCCGCAGCTCCGCCGAGTTCTCCACCAGGTCCAGTGCCTTGATGGTGGCGGCGACGATAGCCGGGGCCAGGGAGTTGGAAAAGAGGTAGGGACGGGCCTTCTGCCGCAGCATGGCCACCACCTCTGCGCGGCCGGATACATATCCCCCTGATGCCCCGCCCAGTGCTTTGCCGAAGGTCCCGGTATAAATATCCACCCGCTGCGACACGCCTGCATGCTCGGGTGTGCCTGCGCCGGTTGCGCCCATGAAGCCGACGGCGTGGGAGTCGTCCACCATGACCAGTGCGTCATGCTTCTCGGCGAGGTCGCAGATGGCCTCCAGCGGCGCCAGGTACCCGTCCATGGAGAAGACCCCGTCAGTGACGATGATCTTGCGGCGGGCACCCTTCGCCTCAACGAGCTTGGCCTCGAGGTCAGCCATATCCTGGTTGGCGTACCGGTAACGCTGTGCCTTGCACAGGCGGATGCCGTCAATGATGGAGGCGTGGTTCAGGGCGTCGGAGATGACGGCGTCTTCCGGGCCGAAAAGGGATTCAAAGACGCCGCCGTTGGCGTCGAAGCAGCTGGAGAACAGGATGGTGTCCTCGGTTCCGAGGAACCGTGAGACGCGGGCTTCGAGCTCGAGGTGCAGGTCCTGGGTGCCGCAGATGAACCGTACGCTGGCCATGCCGAAGCCGCGTTCGTCCATGGCCCCCTTCGCTGCGCTGATGATTTCAGGATGGTCCGCCAGGCCCAGGTAGTTGTTGGCGCAGAAGTTCAGCACTGTGGCACCCTGCTGGCCGATGAGGCCGGCGGTGATGTGGCTGGACTGGGGCGAGTTGATGCTGCGCTCGGTTTTGAAGAGCCCCGCAGTACGGATGTCCTCCAGCTCGGTGCCCAGCTGTTCCTTGATCGAGGTGTACATGGTGTTCCTTAGAGTTGGGTCCAGTCGAGGACAACTTTTCCGCCTGCGCCGCTGCGGGCCAGGTCGAAGCCTTTTTCCCACTGGGCGGCAGGGAGCGTATCGGTGACGACGGCGGAGATGCCCGCGTGCAGCACGGGGTTGGACGACAGCATGGCGCTCATCGCGTACCAGGTCTCGTACATTTCCCGGCCGTAGATGCCCTTGAGCGTGAGCATGTGGGTCACTACTTTGCCCCAGTCAATAGTGATGTCCTGGCTGGGCAGCCCCAGCATGGCGATCCGGCCGCCGTGATTCATGTTGTCGATCATCTCCGGCAGGGCTGTGGGGTGGCCGGACATTTCCATCCCGATGTCGAAACCTTCACGCATCCCCAGCTCCCGCTGGGCTTCCCGCACGCGGGTGGTGGAGACATCAATGGCAAGGTCTGCGCCAAGCTGCCGGGCCAGGTCCAGCCTTGGCCGCGAGACGTCCGTGATGGCGATCTTGCGGGCCCCGGCGTGGCGGGCGACGGCGATGGCCATCAGCCCGATGGGGCCAGCACCGGTAATGAGCACGTCCTCCCCCACCAACGGGAAACTGAGGGCCGTGTGCACGGCATTGCCGAAGGGATCGAAGATGGCGCCGAGCTCAGGAGTAACAGAAGGATCGTGATGGACCCAGACGTTGGTTTCCGGGATCACCACGTACTCCGCGAACGCGCCGTCGCGCTGCACGCCCACACTGACGGTGTGGATGCACATCTGGCGCCGGCCCGCGCGGCAGTTACGACAAATTCCGCAGACCACGTGGCCTTCGCCGGAGACACGGTCGCCCACTTTGACGTCACGGACGTCCTCGCCGACTTCGACTACTTCGCCGTAGAACTCATGGCCGGGGATGAGGGGAGCTTCGATGATCCCCTGCGCCCAAAAATCCCAGGACTGGATGTGGAGGTCGGTGCCGCAGATGCCGGTGGTCATAACCCGGATTTTCACGTCCGCGGGCCCTGCTACCGGGTCCGGGCGGTCCACCAGCTCGAAGCCGGCCTGTGGGCCGGCCTTGTACAAAGCCTTCATCGGCTTCCTCACTCTTTGTGCGTCGTTGGCAGGTCTTGCCCTCCTCATTACAGCGAGGAAAAAGCTTTAGCACAACAGCGAAGTTCTCAATCGACGATGTAGGAAGAGCTAACGGATAGACTGGTTCCGTGGAGATACACCAGCTTGAAATCCTGCGCGAACTGGGCGCCCTGGGAAGCGTCAAGGCGGTGGCGGATACCCTGATGGTTACCCCCTCCGCCGTCTCCCAGCAGCTGGCCCTGCTGCAGCGGAAAGTCGATGTTCCACTCACCCGCAAGGAGGGCCGCAACCTCGTGCTCACAGAGGCGGGGCAGGTCCTGGCCGACGCCGGGGCCGCCGTGGTCAGCGCGATGGCGGACGCCCGTGATGCCATCGGCAATTACCACGGCTCCGCGGCGGGCCGGGTAACCCTTTGCGGGTTCCACAGCGCGGGCCAGGCGGTGTTCGCACCGCTGGCCAGGATCCTGGACGCCCCGGACCAGCCGCGGATCGAGCTCTCGGATGAGGACGTGGCCCAGCAGGACTTCCCCGCCCTGACGGCACGCTACGACCTGGTCCTTGCCCACCGGATGGACCACAGCCCGCGGTGGCCCGCGGAGCGGGTGACGGTGATTCCGCTGGCCCACGAACCGCTGGATGTGGCCTTGCCTGCGGGCCACCCCCTCGCCCGGAAAGCGGCCGTGACGGCGGACGACGTCGGCGGCGAGGCGTGGGTGACCAGCCACACCGGTTACTCCCCCGCGGATGTGTTGTCCGCCGTCGCCGCTGTTTCCAGCCGCGAACTGAACATCGTGCACCGGATCAATGACTACTCCACTGTGGCGGCGCTGGTGGCCGCGGGCGGAGTAGTGGGGCTGCTCCCCAGGTACACCGCAGGACCGGTTCTCAACCCTGACATTGTGCTGCGGCCCCTTGAGGGGATCAGCACACGCCGCCGGATTGACTTGTTGGCGCGGCCCGAGAACCTGAAGCGCCGTTCCGTCACGACAGTCGCCGAAGCACTGCAGGGCATCATGGCGGGGCTGGTGAAGCAGGGCTGACCCAACTGGGTAGCACTAAGTGCCGTTTTGAGCGTCCAAAACGACACTTGCCGCTACCTACTTTGAGTGGCCCTTGCCGTGGCCGTTGCCACGGCCCAGTCCGGGGCGGTCACCGCCCTCAAAGATCCGCTCCGCCGTGACCTGGTCCCCATTTTTCACACCGGAGATCCGGACAATGTCACCGGTGGCGATGTCCTCGATAGACCCCGCTGCCGGCTTGGGCCGCTTGCCGCCGTCGGCAGTTTCCGGGGTGCTGTCCGCCGGCGGCACCTGCGTAATTTTCGTTTCGGCGTTGACGGTGTAGGCCTGCGAGTAGCCGTCCTCGCTCTTGACGGTGATGGAGGTACCGCTCACGGCCTCCACCGTGCCGCGCTGGCCCAGTTCTGTCGCGAACGTTCCGTCGGCCTTCTTGACCACGCTTTCCCCGTGCAGGTGCTGCGGGCGCTGGGCCTTGTCCGGCTTGTCGGACCCCTGGGCATGGTCCGGTTTGTCGGACCCCTGGGCATGGTCCGGTTTGTCGGACCCCTGGGCATGGTCCGGTTTGTCGGACCCCTGGGCCTTCTCCGGCTTGTTGTGCCCTTGGGCCTTATCCGAATTCCCCGGGGCCGAGGACGACGGCGGGGACGGGTCGGCGGCCCAGGCAAAGGCGATGCCGGTGCCCGTCAGCGCGAGTGCCACCGCACCTGCAAGCGCGGCCTTGCGGAATTTCAACGGTTCCCGGACGGACATACCCATACCTCCCACAGCGACGGCAGGGCCTGTTTTCCCGTAAAGCGGCGCCCTGGAGCTTCAGTGTAGGGCCGGCGTGAACCGCCGCACACGAGTACTCCGCGGCATGTGGAAAGTGAGTACTACTTAAACCACAACCGGGCCGCAGCTAACGCGCGAATTCGGGATTCACGGCGGTGAAGTGCGGCCCGGCCGGGGAAGAGGGGCTAGACGGGGAGGAGTGGCTAGACGGTAACGCCCAGCTTGTCCAGGATCAGCTCGCGGACGCGGGCCGCGTCAGCCTGGCCGCGGGTTGCTTTCATCACGCCGCCCACGATGGCCCCGATGGCCTGGACCTTGCCGCCACGGATCTTGTCCGCAACATCAGGCTGCGCGGCCAGGGCGGCGTCGATGGCTTCGAGCAGCGGACCGTCGTCCGAAACCACGGCCAGGCCGCGCTTCTCCACGATCTCCGCCGGGCTGCCCTCTCCGGCCAGGACGCCGTCCAACACCTCCGAAGCCATCTTGTTGTTGATCTTGCCTTCTTCCACCATGCGTGCCAGCTCCACGATGGTGGCGGGCTGGACGCCAAGCTGGCCAGGGTCGACGTCGGCGTTCTTGGCGCGGCCCACGATCTCACCCATCCACCACTTGCGGGCAACGGAAGCGGACGCACCGGCGGCGATGGTTTCCTCGATCTCGTCCATCACTCCGGCGTTCACGACGTCCCGGAATTCGAGGTCCGAGTAGCCCCAGTCGGCCTGCAGGCGCTTGCGGCGGGCAGCCGGCGGCTCAGGCAGAGTGGCCCGAAGTTCCTCGACCCACTCCCGCGACGGAACCACGGGAACCAGGTCAGGTTCCGGGAAGTAGCGGTAGTCATCGGCGTCGGACTTGGCCCGGCCGGAGGTGGTGGTGCGGGTGTCCTCGTGCCAGTGGCGGGTCTCCTGGACAACGGGCTCGCCGGCATCCAGCACGGCGGCATGCCGCTGGATCTCGTAACGGACGGCGTGCTCCACAGCGCGCAGCGAGTTCACGTTCTTGGTTTCGGAACGGATGCCGAAACGTTCACGGCCGTGGGGACGCAGCGAGACGTTGGCGTCGCAGCGGACGTTGCCGCGTTCCATCTTCGCATCGGACACACCCAGGTTCTTGACGATCTCGCGCACCGCTGCCACGTAGGCCTTGGCGAGTTCCGGAGCACGCGAACCGGCGCCCTCGATGGGCTTGGTGACGATTTCCACCAGCGGCACGCCGGCACGGTTGTAATCCACCAGCGAGAAGTCGGCGCCCTGGATACGGCCCGTCGCGCCGCCCATGTGGGTCAGCTTGCCGGCGTCCTCTTCCATGTGGGCGCGCTCGATCTCCACGCGGAACACGGTGCCGTCGGAGAGTTCGATGTCCAGGTAGCCGTCGTAGGCAATGGGTTCGTCGTACTGCGAGGTCTGGAAGTTCTTGGGGGTGTCCGGGTAGAAGTAGTTCTTCCGGGCGAAGCGGCAGGACTCGGCGATCTTGCAGTTGAGGGCAAGGCCAATCTTGATGGAGGACTCGATCGCAGCCTTGTTGACCACCGGCAGGACGCCGGGCATGCCCAAGTCAACTTCATTGACGTTGGTGTTGGGCTCATCGCCGAAGACGTTGGGGGCGGAGGAGAACATCTTGGTCTTGGTGTTGAGCTCCACGTGGACCTCGAACCCCAGGACGGGATCGTACTTCTCCATGGCCTCTTCGAAGCTCAGGATTGCGTCAGTGTTCATTATTTTGTCTCCTTGGCTTCAACGAGCTCGCCCAGTTTCGGGGCCTGGGCCAGCAGCGGACCGCCCCACTTGGCCTCAAGCAGCGACTCCAGGACGGCGCCCACCCGGTACAGGCGTGCGTCCTCCCGTGCGGGGGCGAGCAGCTGGATGCCGACGGGCAGCCCGTCCTCGTCCGCCAGGCCGCCGGGCAGGGACAGGCCCGGGACTCCGGCCAGGTTGGCCGGGATGGTGGCGACGTCGTTGAGGTACATGGCCAGGGGGTCGTCCAGCTTCTCGCCAAGGCGGAAGGCCGTGGTGGGGGCGGTGGGTGAAATCAGCACATCGGCCACGGTGAAGGCGGCATCGAAGTCGCGCTGCACCAGGGTGCGGACCTTCTGCGCGGAACCGTAGTAGGCGTCGTAGTAGCCGGCGGACAGCGCGTAGGTGCCCAGGATGATGCGGCGCTTGACTTCGTCGCCAAAGCCTGCGGCGCGGGTGGCGCCCATGACACGTTCGATGGTCATGGGGCCGTCCTCGGGAAGGACGCGCAGGCCATACCGGACGCCGTCGAACTTGGCGAGGTTGGAGGACGCCTCGGAGGGCATGATCAGGTAGTAGGCGCCCAGGGCGTACTGGAAGTTGGGGCAGGAGACCTCAACGATTTCCGCGCCGGCCTCCTTGAGGAGCTCCAGGGAGTCATTGAAGCGGTTTTCGACGCCGGCCTGGTAGCCCTCGCCGTGGAGTTCCTTGATGATGCCGATCCGCATGCCCTCAACGCTGCCGGTTTTGGCCGCGGCCACGAGGTCTGCCAGCGGGTCCGGAAGGGAGGTGGAGTCGCGGGGATCGTGCCCGCCGATGACCTCGTGCAGGAGGGCCGAGTCCAGGACCGTCCGCGAAACCGGGCCGATCTGGTCCAGCGAGGACGCCATGGCGATGGCGCCGTAGCGGGAAACGCTGCCGTAGGTCGGCTTCACGCCCACGGTGCCGGTGACTGCCCCGGGCTGGCGGATGGACCCGCCGGTGTCGGTACCAAGGGCGAGAGGTGCTTCGAAAGCCGCGACGGCGGCAGCGGAGCCACCGCCGGAGCCGCCCGGGATCCGGTCCAGGTCCCAGGGATTGCGAGTGGGCCCGTAGGCGGAATGTTCAGTGGAGGAGCCCATGGCGAACTCGTCCAGGTTGGTCTTGCCCAGGATGGGCATCTTCGCGGCGCGGAGGCGCTCCACCACAGTGGCGTCGTAGGGGCTGTGCCAGCCCTCGAGGATTTTGGAGCCTGCCGTGGTGGGCTGGCCCACCGTGACAATGAGGTCCTTGACGGCGATGGGGACGCCGGCGAGGACATGGAGGGATTCAGCCTCCGCACCGCCCGCAGCACGGATGGCGTCCACCTCGGCCGCGACGGCGAGCGCTTCCTCGGCGTTGACGTGCAGGAAGGCGTTCACGCCGCGTTCCCCGCCGTCAACAGCAGCGATCCGGTCCAGGTACGCCTGGGTGACCTCGACGGAGGTGACCTCACCGGCGGCCAGCTTTTCTGCCAGCCGGGCGGCGGAGAGGCGGATGAGTTCGTTGTTGTCAGTCATGCTTATGCCTCATCCAGGATTGCCGGGACCTTGAAACGGTTTTCGTCGGAGTCCGGTGCGCCGGAGAGCGCCTGTTCCGCGGTGAAGGTGTGGCCCACAACGTCCTCGCGGAATACGTTGTTCAGCGGGATGGGGTGGGACGTCGCCGGGACGTCGTCACCGGCAGCCTGGCTCACGGACTTGACCGAATCAACGATGACCGCGAGTTCTCCGGCCATCCTGTCCAGCTCTTGGGCACTCATCTCAATGTGAGCGAGCCGCGCGAGATGCGCAACGTCGTCACGGTTGATCGCAGCCATGGATCTCCCCTGCAAAGTTTGAATTGATTTCCGATCCATTCTAGTGGGGAAACGATGATGCCCGTCTGACGGCCCCCAGCGGGCGTCAGACGGGCACCTTCATACCGGCCAGCGCCCACGAGGGGCAGCAGCACGGCAGCTACAGACTAACCGATTCCGATGGCTCCGGTCAGCATGCCAATTCCCAGCATGACCAGGGACACCACGGCGCTGCGCCACAGCACCTTCTTGTGGTGATCGCCGAGGTCAACCTTGGCAAGCGACACCAGGAGCAGGATTGCGGGAACCAGTGGGCTCTGCATGTGGAACGGCTGGCCGGTGATGGAGGCGCGGGCCATCTCGGCGGCGCTGATGCCGTAGTGGCCGGCGGTCTCGCTCAGGACGGGGAGAACGCCGAAGTAGAAGGCATCATTGCTCATAAAGAACGTCATGGGGATGCTGAGGACGCCGGTGATGACCGCCAGGAACGGTCCCATGGACGTGGGGATGATCTGCACCAGCCACGCGGACATGGCTTCCACCATGCCGGTGCCGGTGAGCACGCCGGTCAGGACTGCCGCGGCCATGACCATGCTGACCACGGCCACGATCGACGGTGCGTGGGCCACGATCTGGGTGGCCTGGTCCTTGACGTTGGGGAAGTTCACCAGCAGTGCGATGGCGGAACCCACCATAAAGACATACGGCAGGGGCACGAGGTCGGCGATGAGCATGCCCATGACGGCTACGGTCAGGCCCAGGTTGAACCACTGCAGCTTGGGGCGCAGGGTCTTGCGGTTCGGGTCCAGGGCGGTGTCCGCCATGGCGGTGTCGCTGTCGTCCACCAGGTCCTCGGTGCGTTCGAGCACCGCTACACCTGAGGGGCTTGCACCATCGACGGCGGGACCCCCGGTTACGGGAACCGGTGAGGTACCGCGGCGCAAACCATTGCGCGCACCGCCGGCGGAAGCGCCGCCGTCGAACCCTTCAGCGGTAAAAGGCTCTGCCGTAGACGGCGCTTCCCAGATGTCCGGGGCCGTGGCGCGGAGGCGGTTGCGCTCCTGCAGGCCAAGCAGCCAGGCGAAGGCCAGGACGACGGCGATACCGGCGAGGAGGGAGGGAAGCATCGGTACAAAGACATCATTGACGTCGATCTTCAGGGCGCTGGCGGCGCGGGCGGTGGGGCCGCCCCACGGCACGATGTTCATGGTGCCGTTGGCCAGGCCGGCCACGCAGGTAAGCACCACGGGGCTCATCTTCAACCGGAGGTAGATGGGCAGCATGGCCGCGGTGGTGAGGATGAACGTTGTGGAGCCGTCGCCGTCGAGGGACACGGCGGCCGCGAGGATGGCGGTACCCAGCACTACCTTGGCGGGGTCGTTGCCCAGCTTGCGGAGGATAAACCGGACCAGCGGGTCAAAAAGCCCCACGTCGATCATCAGCCCGAAGTAGATGATGGCGAACATCAGCAGGGCTGCTGTTGAGGTCATGGCCTTCATCGAGTCCATCACCATGTCGCCAATGCCAAGGCCGGCACCGGCGAAAAGACCAAAAACTGTAGGGACGATGATCAACGCCAGCACTGGCGTCAACTTCTTCGTCATGATCAGCACCATGAATACCGCGATCATTGCGAATCCAAGTAATACCAGCACGGCCGGCTCCTTCTTTGTGAACAGCGGCACAGCGTTGTGACGCGTGCTACAGACTGTAGAGTGGCCGCCGTCACGGCTGTGCCTTTGGCTCAATTGATTGGCATACTGCTTATTGCGAGCATTTTGCTCATTCTGCTCACAGCACCCGCAGGCCCCGGCGGCCCACCCGCATCAAGGAGGATCATGCAGCGTTCCAGCCCCCGCGCGCCGCTGCGGTTCTCCACCCAGACGCTCCTGCTCCAACTTGCGGTGGTCCTCCTGGTGGTTCTGCTCAGCGCCGGCGTCCACGCCTGGTTGACCTATGACAGGGTGGGCAGCGAGGCGGAGAACCAGGCGCTGACGCTCGCACGGACGGTGGCCTCGGACCCCACGGTGCGGGCAGACGTGCTGGCGATCAGTGAACAGGCCGGCACTCCCCCGGCTGCCGAACTGGCCGCCGGGCCGCTGATGGCGTCGGCCGAAGCAGCACGGACCCGGACCGGCGCCCTGTTTGTGGTCATCACCGACGAAACGGGCCTTCGGCTGGCGCATCCCGACCCGCAGCGGCTCGGCGAACGTGTGAGTACGGATCCGTCCGAGGCCCTGTCCGGCCGCGAGGTCACCACCAGGAACACCGGGACGCTCGGCCCGTCGGCCGGGGCCAAGGTGCCCGTCTACGCTCCGGGAAGTACCACTGTGGTGGGCGAGGTCAGTGTGGGCTACTCGATGGAGACAGTAGGCCAGAGCGTGGCGCGCGACATCGGCCCGGTTGCCCTCACCGCCACAGGTGCCCTCATCGCCGGCGTCCTGGGATCCTTCCTGCTGCGCCGCCGCCTCCAGCGCCTCACCCTGGGCCTGGAACCGGAGGAGATCAGCAGCCTGGTCCACGACCAGGTGGCAGTTCTCCAAGGCGTGGACGACGGCGTGATCGGCGTTTCGGCCGACGGCCGGATCAGTGTGTTCAACGCCGCAGCGCAGCGGCTGCTGGATTTGCCGGACCTGACGGGAACCGCCTGGGAGGAGGCGCCGGTACCGGACCAGCTGAAGTCCCTGACCCGGCCCGGCCCCGCCGCAGATACCGCCCTGGAACTGGTGGCCGGCGGTCGGGTATTGGTGGCCAACGCCCGCAAGGCACTCCACCGGCGTGAGGACCTGGGCTGGGTGGTGATGCTCCGCGACCGGACGGAACTGCAGCAGCTCACCCGGCAGCTGGACGCCGTGGGCACCATGTCCACCGCGCTGCGGGCACAGCGCCATGAGTTCGCCAACCAGCTGCACACCATCGCCGGGTTCATGAGCATCGGAGAGCACCAGCAGGCACGCGAGTACCTTGCGCGGCTGGCGGCGACGGGACCGCTGAAGTTCCCGGTAGACCAGGCCGAGCTGCTTCAGGACCCTTACCTCCAGGCCTTCGTGGGCGCGAAGGGGGTGGAGGCCGACGAGCGGGGCGTGGCCTTGCGCATCGGACCGGAAACCCTGGTACGCGGCCAGGTCACCGACGCCCAGGACGTTACCACCGTACTGGGCAACCTGATCGATAACGCAGTCAACGCCGCCGTTGCGGGCTCAGCTCCGGAGCGCTGGGTTGAACTGGAAGTCATGGATGACCCGGGCGACGACGGCGGCACCCTCCACGTGGTGGTCGCGGACTCTGGCGATGGGCTGGCCGAGGGTACGGATGCGGAAGCCGTTTTCGCCGAGGGGTTCACCACCGCTTCCGGTCCCGTCCGTGCAGGCGGCGGCCAGGGCTTCGGGCTGGCGCTGGCGCGGCAGCTGGCCCGGCGACGCGGCGGCGACGTTAAACTGCTGGATCCGGGCACCCGCGGCGGGCCTGGAGCCGTCTTTATGGCCACGCTCCCCGGCACAACAGCCGGAATCAGAAATGCAGAACAGACGGACGCAGGGCTGAAGGACGCGGCCGGAAAGGACCACGATGGCTGAGGACTTTCGGGTGCTGATCGTGGATGACGACTTCCACGTCGCGAAGCTGCACGCCGCCTATGTGGATTCGGTGGCGGGCTTCCTCGCGCTGGCACCGGTGGGAACGGCGTCGCTCGCGCTCCAGGCCATCCACAGCCTACGGCCGGACCTGGTGCTGCTGGACGTCTATCTCCCGGACGCCTCCGGCTTGGACCTGCTGCAGCAACTGGATGTGGACACCGTGATCCTCAGCGCGGCCTCAGACGCTGCCTCCATCCGGGTGGCGTTCCGCCGCGGCGCACTGGGCTACCTGCTGAAGCCGTTCACGTCCGAGTCACTCTCTCAGCAGCTGCGCTCCTATGCACGCTACCGGCGCCTGCTGGGCCAGCCCGGCGCCCTGGACCAGGATGCGGTGGAGCGGGCCAAGCGCGCCCTGATCCCCGGCGACGTCACGCCGTCGTCAAAGCCCCGTTCGGCGACGGAAGCAGCGGTGCTTGAATCGCTGGTGCCGGGTGAGCAGTATTCGGCGGCGGAAGTGGCCGGCCGGGTGGGTGTTTCCCGGGCCACGGCGCAGCGGTACCTGTCCTCGCTGGCCGACGACGGCGCAGTGGATATCCAGCTTCGCTACGGGACCACCGGCAGGCCGGAGCACCGCTACGGCCTGCCGGTGGTCCCGTAACCCGAAGGGTACAGAGCTAGCTGGCGCTCTTCTGCGCCACGAGCTCGATTTCCACCAGCATCTCCGGATCCAGGAACGGAAGGACATGGACCAGGGACAGGGTGGGCCGGATGTCGCCGAACACCTCGCCGTGGGCCCGCCCCGCTTCTTCCCACTGGCTGATGTCCGTCAGGTACAGCTTGGACTGCACCACGTCCTCGAAACCGAAGCCGGCGTCCGCGAGGACCTTGCCGAGCTTCTGCAGGATGAACTGGGTCTGCGTGTAGAAGTCATTGCCCACGATGCCATCCTCGCCGCTTGCGGCGGTGGCGGAAATGTAGAGGGTGTTGTCCACCTGGACCGCCCGGGAGTAGCCGAGGGTCTGTTCCCAAACGGAGCCGGTGCCGAAGGTTTTGCGCATGGTGGGCCTTTCGAAGCTGGAGTGAGTCGGCACCACTTTAGGGCGGCTACAGGTCCAGCCGGTAAACCAGCAGTTTTATGTCAGTGCCGGGCACGAACCAGTCCCGTTCCGGGACCCTGGCGAACCCGGTTTTGTTGTACAGGCCGCGGGCGCTTTCCCAGGTGCTCCCGGTAGTCAGGGACACGCCCTTGACCCCGTCCAGTTCCCTGGCGTGTTCAAGAATGGCCGCCATCATGGCCTTGCCGGCACCGCTGCGCTGCACGGCCGGGTCCACCACCAGCATGCGGAACTCCAGCTCATCGTGCAGGGCGATGTCCGCGTAGGGCTCGCCGGCGCGGGCAAGCGTGACGGACCCGACCACCTGCCCTGCCCGTTCGGCCACCCACACGGTTGCCTGGCCTGCCCGCAGTGCAACGTCCTGGACTTTGCGCATGTAGGGGTGGTCGGCGTCGTCAAAGTACCCGGCGGCCAGGTAGGAATCCCTGGTGATGCGGGCAACGGCGTCGAAATCGGTTTCGACGGCGGGACGGACAGTTATCTGCGAATGCACCCGTCAATGGTAGTGCTACCAGCCAGTAGCAGTGCGCAAAACGGGGGTTTCCGTGACTGAACTATCACGCCGGGCCCGGCAAGCGGGCCAGGACCGGCAGATGCCGCTGTCAGAGGGGGAACTTGCCGGACAACTCCAGGCTCGCCGCGCAGGTCCAGGCGTCCAGGCGTTCCTGGTCGCTGGGCCCGCCGTCGAGCGGACTGGTCAGCCGGGGGCGGCGGACCCAGCAGCCGGCTTCCTCGGCGATCAGGGCCCCGGCTGCAAAATCGTGCTCGTTCAGCCCCCGCTCGCCGAACGCGTCGTGGGTGCCGTCCGCCACCAGGCACAGGTCCAAAGCGGCTGACCCCAGCCTGCGGACGTCCGCAAAACCCTCCAGCAGTTCGGCGAACTGGGCGGCCTGCTCCGAGCGGACCTGCGGGTCGTAGTTGAACCCGGTTGCGAGGATCTGGCCCTTGCGCCCGGGGACCGGCCCCTGGAGCCGGGTCAGGGCGCCGTATTCCTCCAGCCACGCACCCTCGCCGCGGGCGGCGTAGTACACGCGCCCCAACGCAGGGGCATTCACGACGCCGGCCAGCCAGACGCCGTCGGCATCGGCCACTGCCACCGAGGTGCCGTAGTAGACGATATTGCGGATGAAGTTGGTGGTGCCGTCCAGCGGGTCGATGGACCAGCGGTAGCCGGTGGCCGCCGCCGGCCTGGTGGTTCCGTGCTCTTCACCGGTGATGCTGTCGTTGGGACGGGACGCGGAAATGACGTCCCGGACCGCGTGCTCTGCGGCGACGTCGAAGGCGGTGACCCAATCGCCGGCGTCGCCCTTGTTGCTGGCCTGAAGTGCCTCGGCGCTGCGGCCGGCCAGGACTCCGGCGCCGGCGGCGGCAGCCCGTTTGGCTACCTCCAGCAACCCGGCGGGCGATACCTGGGCACCGGCTCCCTGAACGCCGCTTCCAGGATTACCGCCGCTCACGGAGTTGCCTCCGCCGCGGCTCCGTCTGCCGTGTCTCCCAGTGCTGCCGTGTCTCCCAGTGCTGCCGGACCGCCGGCCAGGAGTAGCCGGAAGCCGTCCTCGTCCAGGACTGGAACGCCAAGCTGCTCTGCCTTGTCCAGCTTGGTGCCGGCGTTCTCGCCAGCCACCACGTAGCTGGTGTTCCTGGAGACGGAACCTGAGGCCTTGCCGCCCCTGATGAGGATGGCTTCCTTCGCCTCGTCCCGGCTGAAGTTCGGCAGTGAGCCGGTGACCACCACTGTCAGCCCGTCCAGCGTGCGGGGCACGGATTCGTCCCGCTCG
The DNA here is from genome assembly GCF_059090465.1 of Arthrobacter sp. MDT2-3. Lineage (NCBI taxonomy): Bacteria > Bacillati > Actinomycetota > Actinomycetes > Micrococcales > Micrococcaceae > Arthrobacter > Arthrobacter sp. MDT2-3. The sequence continues at coordinate 190,532 of NZ_JBNHFS010000003.1, forward strand.
TCTTCCATCCTGACGCCGGCTGCGGCCCACCGGTCGATAATTTCCAAGTGCCAGTCCTCGGCGAACCATTCCTTCAGCGCGGCGGCGATGGTAGGTCCCACACCGTCCACGTGGGCCAGTTCCTCCTCCGATGCCTTCCGGATCGCGTCCATGGTGCCGAAGGCCGTGGCCAGCGCACGGGAGGCACGCGGCCCAACGTGGCGGATGGACAGCGCCACCAGCACCCGCCACAAGGGCTGGGTCTTAGCCTTCTCGAGTTCGCGGAAAAGCTTCTCCGTGGTGGCGGTGGGCTTGGACGGCGATTTCGCAGTGCCCTTGCTGTAGAAGTACGGCACCAGCTCGTATTCCCCGGTGGCCACACCCTTGGAACGCTTTTCACGCTGGATCCTCACCTCGGCCAGCAGCTCCGGGGTGAGGTCGAACAGTGCCGCCTCGGTGGTCAGCGGCGGCACCTCAGGTTCCGCCGGTTGGGTCAGGGCGATGGCCGCTTCCCAGCCGAGGGCTTCAATGTCGAAAGCACCGCGGCCGGCGAGGTGGAACACCCGCTCGCGCAGTTGGGAAGGGCAGGACTTTGAGTTGGGGCAGCGGATGTCCACATCGCCCTCCTTGGCCGGGGCCAGGGGCGTGCCGCAGGAAGGGCATTCGGTGGGCATCACGAAGTCGCGGACCGGAGGATCCTGCTGGTCGCGCAGGGCCAGGACCGGGCCCACGATTTCCGGGATGACATCGCCCGCCTTGCGCAGGACGACGATGTCGCCGATTTTCACGCCCTTGGCCTTGACCACGTCCTGGTTGTGCAGGGTGGCCATCTCCACCGTGGAGCCGGCGACTTTGACGGGCTCCATCATGCCGAAGGGCGTGACGCGTCCGGTGCGGCCCACGTTGACCTGGATGTCCAGGAGCTTGGTGTGGACTTCCTCGGGCGGGTATTTGTAGGCGACGGCCCACCGGGGCACGCGGGTGGTGTAGCCGAGGGCACGCTGGGTGGCGAAATCATCAACCTTGACCACGATGCCGTCAATCTCGTGCAGCAGTTTGTGGCGCTTGTCCCCGTACCGTTTGATGAAGCCAAGGACCTCGTCCAGGCTCCCCAGCACTTCGGAATAGGGGCTGACCGGCAGGCCCCAGTCCCTCAGTAAGTCGTAGGTTTCGGACTGGCTGCGCGCCTGGAGTCCTTCACGGGCACCGATGCCGTGAACGAACATCTTTAGGGGCCGCTTGGCCGTCTCGGCCGGGTCCTTCTGGCGGAGTGAACCGGCTGCGGCGTTGCGGGGGTTGGCCAGGGGCGCTTTGCCGGCTTCGATCAGGGCTTCATTGAACTCAGCGAACGCCTGCGACGGGATAAACACCTCGCCCCTGATTTCCATCTCCGCAGGAAACCCCTGCCCGCTCAACTCCTGCGGGATCTCCTGGATGGTGAGCACGTTGTGGGTGATGTCCTCGCCGGTGGTGCCGTCACCACGGGTAGCGGCGCGCACCAGTTTGCCATCCCGGTACAGCAGGTTGACCGCGAGGCCGTCGATCTTCAGTTCGGTCAGCCACGCCGGCTGCTGCGAGCCGTCGCCGAGTTTGGCGATGCCGGCCGATGCTTTGGTGAGCCAGGCCTCGAGTTCCTCGAGGGAGAAGACATCCTCGAGGCTGTACATCCGCTGCAGGTGCTCCACGGCGGCGAAGGCCGCGGAGACTTCCCCTCCCACTTCCTGGGTGGGTGAGTCGTTGGACACCAACTCCGGATGTAGGGCCTCAATCTCCTCCAGCCGCCGGAAGAGTTCGTCGAACTCGGCGTCGGAGACCAGGGGTGTGTCCTCCTGGTAATACGCGAACCGGTACTTCCGGACGAGGTCGACGAGGTTTTCGTATTCCTCGCGGACCGACTCACTGGGGATGGCTTCCGGTTCGCCGGGGGCGGCGGTCCGGGTGGCGGTCTGTTTTAAGGGGCCTGGTCCTGTGCTCACAGACCTATCTTGCCCTACCCCGGCAGCTTGACGCTGGCAGCAGGGCTGCCTGGCATTGGGGACGCCGTCGATGCCTGGACAGGTCAGTGCGCTCCGACGCGCTGCCTGCCCCACCACGTGAAGGCGGCGCTGGCCACGCCCACCAGCAGGACGCCGGCGGTGATCGGCAAGAGTTCCGGACCACCCGGGCCCCGGCCGTCCGCAGGGGAAACGGCAGCCACCTGCGTCGCCTTGGCCGATTTCGTGACCGGGGTGTTCCAGTTCGAGGCGCTGGTGGGGCCGGTCGACGGCGAGGGGCCGGCGCTCGGTGTGGAGTCTTCGGGGGCAGCCTGGGCCGGGTCAGCCTCTTCCGGCGCCGGAGCAGCGGAAAGGGCGGCTGGAGCGGGAACCACTTCGGGCGGCACAGCAGGCGCGGCAGGCTGCTCCGGTGCAGGGGCTGCGGGCTGGGCGGGCGGGGGTGCCGGCTCCTTTGCCTTCCGCGGCCGCTCAGTCTCCGCGGGGCTCGAATCTTCCCCGAGGACAGGCAGGGAGAGAATCAGCTGGCACTCGGCGGGAGCCTGCCTGGAAGATGGTGTGGCGGCAGGCGTTGGATCCGGAGAATCAGCTGCTGCCGGGCCCCCTGGAAAGAGGCCCACCGAGATCGCCAAAACCGTTGCTGATGCCGACGCCGAGGCAATGCGGAGGACCTGTGCGGACGGGGTCATTGCTACCTTTCGATGCGCGCAGTCCCCCCACCGCGGCTTTCTGGTGTTCCCGGTAGTCTTCTACACCGCGCTGCAGGGCCGCAAATCCTCCGGCCCCGCGGCCCTGCAGTTGCCTGCGCGTCAGTCCCTGTCTTCGGGCGGCAATGCCACCTGGATTTTGCGCGCCTTTCCGCGGCCCACCACGTACCCCCGGCCGGGGATGAAATCCGGGCTGACCCTGCCCAAGGACGTGTTCAAAAGGCTGTCGCCCTCGATATCGCCAGGGTTCAGCAGCAGTCCCCGGCGGCCCGATTTGAAGGGCTGCGCCAAAGACCAGGCCGAGGACCAGGTGGAGGTTTCGGATTCCCCGATGACCCACTGGTCGGCCTTGATGGATGCGGTGACCAATTGGCCCACCCCGGATTCGGCCAGGGTGTCCGTGAACTCCGTCAGCCCCTCGATGAAGATCCCCAGCGCGCCCGGGTTCCCGGAGGAATGCTCCACCAGGTCTTCCACCACCTCAGCCACGTCGTCGGCACCCACTACCGAGCGGTTCCAGATGGGCAAGGAGGCGACGGCGGACCGCCGGGCCCCGATGTAGATAAGCTCCGTCCCGGGGTTGGACCGGCGGAGGGCGTAGGCGAGGGTCACGAGTGCCACGGTCCGGCCTGCACCGGGCGGGCCGGCGAGGAGCAGCGGGCCCCTTGCCATGATCCCGGCCGGCTGGAGCGTTTCGTCGTCCACACCAATGACGGGCACGTCGGGACCGCCTGCAGGAAGGACGTCCAGGTCCACCTGGTCCGGCAACCGGTCAATGCCGGGAGCGGCATCCAGGCCCTGCCGCAGCATCGCTTCACTGAGCTTGTGCACCTCCCGCGCCTGCAGGGCAAGGTTGGAGTTCCCGCCCAGGACGGCGAGCTGGACTTCCAGGCCGTCCAGCAAGCCCCGGCCGGGCGGCGATCCGGCCCCAAGCACATCCCGGGGGACGTCCAAGGAAATGTAGTCGTCCTCCGAGGACAGGCGCAGCACCAGGCGGCGCTGGATGGAAGCCAGCAGGGAGGCAGGGACCGCATTGGGCCTGTCCCCCGTGACCACCAGGTGGATGCCCAGGGCCCGGCCGTCCGTGGCCAGCTGGAGGAAGATGTCCCACAGTGCGGACAGCCGGCTGTGTTCGTACAGGTCCCGGAAGGCGGACATCCCGTCCACCAGGACAAAGATCCGCTTCTCCCCGGGCCTGTTGGCAAGCTTCCGATACTCCACGATGGTGGACGCACGCACCTCTGCGAAGGCCGCCGAGCGCTGCTCGGCGATGTCCTGCAGCAGGCGCAGCAGGCGCCCGACGCGTTCGACGTCGTCGCCACTGATGATCTCTCCAACGTGGGGCAGCTCCTCAAGCATCCGCAGCCCCGAGGATCCGCAGTCGATCCCGTAGACGTGGACAGGTCCGCCCCGGGGGGTTACCGCGGCGGCAATGGCAATACCCCGGAGGGCTGCCGATTTGCCTGATCCGCCCGTACCGTAGATGGCCATATTGCCGTCCTTGTCCGGTTCGTAGAAGACGGTGGGCTGGTCCTGGCGGACGGGGTCATCTGCCACCCCAAGAAGCAGTTGTTCGTCCGTGCGGGGGTTGGGCAGCCTGGAGAAGTCGTAGGTCTTGGCCAGCTCGTCCAGCCAGGGTTTGCGCGGCGGGCGGATGGCGAGTGAATCGGCGGCACGAACGATGGTGGCGGTCATCCTGGCGATATCATTGGGGCCGGCCGGCCCCTCAACTTCCGGCTTTTCCGAGGCGGGTGCCTCCCAGCTGGATCCGGAGCCGAAGGCCATTTCCACCACGTCGATTTGAGGCCGCTGGGGCCTGTCCGTGGTCCAGCCGCCGGCGTAGCCGGTCTGGAAGCCCTGGATCCGGCCGGGTCCGGTCTTCGCCGCGCCACGGCCCGGAATGGAGGGGTCGAAGTAAGCCGCATCGGGGACGCCGAGGATATCCGTGGCGTCGTCCTCGTCCGCCATCCGCAGCGCCACCCGGAGGTTGGTGTTAGCCCGCAGGCTGTCCTTGATCACACCGGCCGGCCGCTGGGTGGCCAGGATGAGGTGCAGGCCCAGGGACCGCCCGCGTGCTGCAACATCCACCACGCCATCCACGAACTCCGGAACCTCATTGGCGAGCGCCGCGAATTCGTCCACGATGATGATCAGGTACGGCGGCGCTTCCGGATCCGCCTCGCGCTGCAGTGCCAGCAGGTCCTTGGCCTTCTTGCGGTTCAGCAGCTGCTCGCGGTGATGGAGTTCGGCGCGGAGCGAGGTGAGGGCGCGGCGGACCAGGTGCGGCGAAAGGTCCGTTACCAGCCCCACGGTGTGGGGCAGGTTGATGCAGTCCGCGAACGCCGCTCCGCCTTTATAGTCAACGAACAGGAAACTGACCCTGTCCGGGCTGTAGGCAGCCGCCATGCCCATCACCCACGACTGCAGGAACTCGGACTTGCCGGCGCCGGTGGTTCCGCCCACCAGGGCGTGCGGGCCCTCGTTCTTCAGGTCCAGGTAGAGCGGCTCAATACCCTTGGAGCCCACCAGGGCGCGCAGTGACCCGTTGTCCTTGCGGTTGGCCACGGCGCTGGCGTGCACTGAGTTGTTTTCCGTCCAGCGCTCGGCAATGGCCTGGGGGTTGTCCAGGAAGTCCTTGCCGATCAGCGTGGCATAGGAGACGGCGCGCGGGAGGTCGGAATCGTCGGTGACGGGCTTGCCCACGTCCACCACCGGAGTCAGCATCCGGGCCAGCTGGGCGGCAAGCTCCGCATCCACGCTTTCGCAGCTGACGGGATAGGTGTGGCGGCCAAGGCGCACCTGCCCGGTGGTGGTGCCGTGCTCGCCGTCCACCGCCATGAAGTCGCGGCAGGCAGCAGGCAGTGCCTGGATGCTGGCGGCAACCCAGAGCACGTGGACGCCGGCGTCGGGTCCGCGTTCGGCAAGCCGGGTGAGCCGCCCCCGGTCCACGGGGGCGTCGTCCTCCACAATGACGAGCACCGCAGGAACCACTGGCTCCTCCACCTCGTGCTTGGCCGGGTCCAGCCCCGGGCGAAGGTCCGGACCGGCCCGTTTCGCGGCAGCCTCCCTGGCCTCCACCAGGTCCTCGAGCCGGGCCACCAGGGATGCGCCGCCGGCAGAACCGGCAGCAAGGTGGTCACCGGACAGGGGGCTGTGCCCGGAACCTACGTGCGGGAGCCACTGCAGCCAGTTCCAGCGTTCCCGGGACTGGGCGGACGTGACGGCTGTGAGCACCACTTCGGCCGGCGAGTGCAAGCCGGCAAGCTGGAGCACCATGCCGCGTGCCACGTCGTCCACCAGCCCGCGGGCACCGGCGATGCCCAGCGAGCCGGCCGTCCTGAACTGGGACACCACCGGAACGCCCTCGATGTCCCGGAACTGTTTGAGGCAGTCCTGGATTTCGCGGGCGTACTCCGCCTCGGTGTCATTGTTCGGCGGTTCCTCCATGTGGATGCGCGAGGGGGCAGTACCCAGGCCAAAACGCAGGCCCAGGAACCCCTGGTGCTCGGGCCGGTGGGTCCAGAGCAGCGGACCCAGTTTGTAAATGGCGTCAACGGTGTCGCTGACGGAAGGTGCTTCCTGCAGCCGGACGGCGCGTTCCACGTGCTGGAGTTCGGTGATGTCCTCCCGGAATGCGGCCATGGAAGCGCGGAAGTGCTTGAGCTGTTCCTTCTGCTGGCGCCGGGTCCGCATCTTCTGGTCCACATAGTGGCCCAGGACAAACAGCGGCATCATCATCATGAACAGCACCGAGAGCGGGTTGCTGGTAACGGCGAAGATCACGGCGCCCATCAGCAGCGGAGCGATCATCATGATGTACGGGAACGGGTTGTCTTCCGGACGCTTCGGACCTGCCGGCAGCACGCGTTTGGGTTCCTCAAACCGGGGAACGACGCGCGGTGACCGGTTGAAGTCCACCAGGGGCGACGTCGGCGCTGCCGCCCGGTTATGGCCCAGCGGAACCACAGTGATGGTGGTGTCGCCCAGGGTCACGGTATCCGAGGAGTTGAGCGTGGCACGCGTCACCGCAAGGCCATCCATCAGCAGCCCGTTCGCCGAGTTCGTGTCCACGATTTCCACGGTCTCCCCTACCGTGATGCGGGCGTGGCGTTTGGACGTCAGCGGATCCGTCAGCCGGATGTCCACGTCCCGGTCCCGGCCGATGTAGCTGGTACCGGAAGGCAGCGGAAATTCGCTGCCGACGTCGGGGCCTGAGAGGACGCGAAGGGTGGCGGCCGCCGGGCCGCGGTTCGCCCCCGGAGCGCCGAAGCGCTCGCTGACCTGCGCCAGTGACACCACGGAGCCGGGCCGCAGCCCGGATTCAAGGAGGTTCTCCTCGCGGGCGAGGATGTTGCCGCGCAAGCCGCCGCCCACAAACGCTTCTTCGATGCGCAGCGAGAGGTTCTCCGGCGGCGGTGTTCCCTTGCGGGCAGGGTCCGCCACCCACAGCACTGTTGCCACATCGGCCACCGTCGCGAGGCCGTCGACGGTGATGGCGAGGTCCTTGGCCTCGGCCGGATCTCGGCGGAGTGTCAGCCGGATCCTCATCCTTCGTCCACGCCCCTCATCTTCTCGAGGAGGTACAGGTCATCGGCCGTGACGAGGTGCGAGGTGACGGCGTGTTCCACGAGCCGGGCGCGTCGGTTGGTGGCAAGCTTCCCGCCGCCTCCCCGCAGGCCTGCGACGCCCACCCGGTCCAGCTTGTCGCACACATTGTCGAGTTTGCGGTTAAAGCGCGTCAGCGCCCAGCCGAGCGTCTTGGCGGCCGCGGCCGAGGATGGAATGGCGCTGAACCCGGTCCCCTCGCGCCGGAGCATGGGTTCGGCGAGCGCTACGATGAGCGCCTTTTGCGAGTCGGTGAACACCACCGGACCGATGGTGGTATCGCCGTTGCTGTCCTCGTCCCGCGCCTCCTGGCGGAAGGACGGCGTTTTCAGGTGCACGGCGAATTCGTAGGTGGTGGGCCCTGCCGTGAAGATGATGTTGGTGTGGCTGAAGACCAGCGGGATCCGGGCACCGGGCGAGAGCCACGCCTGCATGCCGCCCGAACCGTCCGCCACAGTGGCCGAGAGCATGCTGCCCACGTTGCTGAGCCACCAGATTCCGTCGTAGCGGGCCACCTGCAGGAACTGCCGGTGCAGGTACGGGTTGTCGTCCACCTCAAGGTCGCCTTCACGGCCAATGTTGAAGACGTCCTCGTCCGATGGCTCGTACCACTCACCACAGAAATCTATTGCCAGATCCCCCATTTTCCGTGCCTCCTCGTCGGGCAGAACTTTGCGTATCGTTGTCATGCTGCTGATTGTGCTGCTGCTGTTTGTGCTGTTCCCGCTTCCGCTGTTTGCCCGGAAGGGCGGCGGCTCATCTGCCGGTGCAGGCGATGGAGCCCGCTTCCAGCGGGGAGAAGGCCCCATCCGAGCGGACGATCATCACCTGGACGCAGGTCTCCCCCGACGGATTGGTTTTCACCCGCACCGGAGGCTGCGCGACGGACTGGTATTCCCCGCCGCCGCCGATGGTGTAGACCCGCCATTTGTAGGTGTCGCCCTCTTTGGGCTGCGGGTTAACCCAGGTGAAGGAGGCGTCTCCGTCGCCGCCCACGGTTCCGGTGAGGCCTTCCACGTCCGGTACGGTGCCGTTGTCCAGGGCATCGGCGGGCGGCCTGCTGGCTTCCTGGCTTTGAACTGCCTTGGGTTCCTCCGGTGCGGCGTTGGCCATCACGATGCCCACCACCGCAGCGAGGGCCAGGAGGGTTCCGCCGGCCGCGGCCAGCCACAGGTTGCGCTTTCCGTGGTCCGCGCCGGGAGCCGGAGCCTCTGCCGGTTGCCCGCTGCGTGCCGGGCGGTGGACGGTGGTGTCTGCAACGTCAGCACCGCCCAGGGGGCCGGCGTCGGGAGCCTTCCCGTGGGCGGCTGCCGTGGTGCTGCCGGAAGCACCGCGCAGGACTGTGGACTGTGCCCCCTCCTGGGGCCGGGGTGAGGGAACAAACGGAGCCACGGGCGCCAGGGCGGCGGGCGGGGTAAACCGCGGCGGCGGGGCTTCCGCTGCCGGGGCTTCCGGCCACGTGCGTGCCGGGAAGGTGGGGGCACTGCCCGTCCCCTCAGGATCGATGGCCGCGATGCTCCGGACGCGGGTTTCCTCGAAGCCGTCGTCCGGGTGGCTGTCCTCCTGGTGCGGCTCCTCGAGGACTTCGAAGGGCGTTACCGAGAGGTTGAGCTCAGCCTGGATGCGCTGCAGGGCCAAGGCGAAGGCGTGCGCGGACGAGTAGCGGGACTGAGGGGACTTGGCCATGGCCGTGGACAGGGCCAGTTCCAGCGATTCGGGGACGTCGGCCCGGCCCAGCTGCGGCACCGGGATGTTGCTGATCCGGTTGATCAGCTCGCGCTGGGAGTTGTCCGCGCCCGGCATCACAAAAGGCGACCGGCCGGCCAGCAGGGTGTACAGCGTTGCGCCGAGGGCCCACACGTCCACCATGACGCCGTCCACATTGCCGCCGGAGAACTGTTCCGGCGGGGACCAGGGAATGGACATCCCGGACTCGTCGTCGCTGTCGCCGGCGAGGGTTCCGGAAATCCCAAAGTCGGTCAGGGCCGGACGGTTGTAGTCAGTCACCAGGATATTGGCGGGCTTGATGTCGCGGTGGGCGATGCCCGCGCGGTGGGCTGTTTCGACGGCGGACGCCACCTGGATGCCGACCGCCAGCACTTCGTCCACACTGAACCGCTGCCGCCGGTACCGCACGTCCAGGCTGGGCCGGGAACAGTACTCCATGGCCAGGTAGGAATGCCCGGAGTCGGTCACCTCAGCTTCAAAGATGGTGACGATGTAGGGATGGGAGGACAGCTGGGCCATCAGGTTGGCTTCGGACTCGAAGCGGCGGCGGGCGCCCTCGGTTTTCAAGTCCGAGAGCAGCACCTTGACGGCCACCTTGCGCCGGGGCCTGTCCTGCTCATAGAGGTAGACGTCGGAGAACCCGCCGGAACCGAGCAGGCTGATATACGTGAATCCCGGAATGTGGGGCGGCGGCGCAGGCGGCCGTTTGGAACTCAAGGAATCTCCTCAAAGCGCAGCGAGATGTTCTCTCCCAGTTCTGCGATATCACCGTCAAGCAGGATGGCCATCTCGTTCTGGGCCAGGCGGCGCGGGGCCTGGCCTTCCCGGACCAGGACGGTTCCATTGGTGGCCTTCAGGTCGCAGAGCATCACGTGCCAGCCTTCAAGCCGGACTTCGACGTGTGAGCGGGAAATGTCTCCGCCGGGGCTGGCAACCTGGACCAGCCGGGGCATCACCCCACCCTGGACGCGGGAAACCGATGGCTGCCGGCCGATCACCAGCGACTGGTCAAGGTCCACCAGTTCTCCGGTGGAGATGCGCATCCGTCCCAGGCGGGGGCGCGCAACCTGGACGGCGTCCGGTAGCAGTGCAGCGCCGCAGGTGGCGCAGTGGGCGCTGGTGGGTGGATTCGCGTGGTTCTGCGGGCAGACCCGGGCGAGGACCAGGGGCCCTGAGGAAGCATCAATCACTGCCGCTGCAGGACGGGAGGACATTCCCGGCAGTTGGCTTTTTATGACCGTCTGCCCGTCGTGGTCTGTGTCGTCGCCGATCACGGCCTGCGGCGCTGGTTTCGCGGACCCTCTCTCACCAACCGCGGGGACTGCAGCCAGCGTCGGCGACAGCGCTGCCGGTGCTGCTGACAGGGCTGCTGGTTCTGGTGACGGCGCTGCCGGTGCTGGTGACAGGACTGCCGGTACAGGTGACGGCGCTGCCGATACGGGAAGGGGTGGCAGGGCTGCTGCCGGTGCCGGTTGGCTGTCCGGTCCGCCTGTCCGCCACGGCACGGAATCGATAAGGCCACCGGCAGGGGATGGCGGGGAAGGTTTGCCGTGTTCGCCGGCGGCAGGAACGGATGCGGCAGGGGCCCCGGCTGCCGCCGCCACCTGGTCCACTCCCTCCTCCGGCGGGTTGCTTCCCTGCCCGGAAGGCGCGGAGTCAGTGGCGTCTGCCGGTGGCGCCGCCTCCTCCACGGCTTCCTCGCCAGAGTCAGCGTCAGGATCTTCGCGCACCGCGGCATCTTCGATATGGCGTATGACGGTCCGCTCCCACAGGTGGTCGTAGGAGCTGGTCACGTCGCTGGCCGGGGCCGTGCCGGCCGACCCTGTGACACCGTCGGAAGAGCTGCCCTCCTGCACTGCCTTGGCTTCCGAACCTGTGGCGCCGTGGGATGCGGTGCCGTCCGACCCTGTGGCGCCGTCGGATGCTGCGCCGGCGGAAGCCGTCACGCCATCGGCTGCCCCGGGTTCCTCGAAATCCTCATCAATCACCGCGTAGACCGTCTCAGCCGAGGCGCCGTGCTCGGGTGCGACGGTTAGCTCTGGAAGATTTGCGGCTTCCCCTTGTTCCGCAGGTTCAGGTGCCGGCTGGGGCTCCTGTTGAATCCTGGCTTCCAGCTGAGGCTGGACTTCCTGCTGAGGCTGGAGTTCCTGCTCAGGCTGGACCGAGACATCGTCGCCCGAGGCTTTAACGGCTACGGCTTCAAGCGCTACGGCGCCGGTGGTGGCAGCGGCACCTTGAGTTCCGGGCTCTTCCGGAAGCAGCAGGGACTGCAGCAGTACCACCCCTTCGGTCAGCGGCAGCTCCGGGAGGCCGTCATGCGCGGTGCCTCCGGCAGCCGGAATCGTCAGATGGCACAGTCCGGGCAACGCGAGGCGCCGTTCGGTCCAAGTGGTGACGTCCCGGCCGCTAAGCTCCACCACGCCGTCGGGAGAGTGCACTGTCACGTCCAGGTCCCCGCGCAGGAACACGCGAAGGGGGCCGGTGAAGTCGAGAAGGCCGAACGAAGGGATGTTCGCCAGGGATCCCCCGCGGCTGTTCGTCACTGCATGCAGTACCTCGTGCACCTCCGGTCGGGTTGCCAGCAGGTCCCAGAGTGCAGCAACCAGGGCGGGCGGGGTGTCCGGTCCCAGGAGGACGGCGGTGCGGGAGCGGACAATACCGAGCCAGGTCCCGGGAAGGTAACTGGTCCCGGGAAGGTAGCTAGTGGCTGCCATCGCCCGGGTCCCCGCTTTCGCTGGCAGGGGCGGAATCCGGCGCGGGCTGCGCTGATGGCGGGACTGGTGGTGGCGCGGCTGCTGGTGATTGGGCCGCCTGCTGGGCCGGCTGCGACCGGGGCAGCGTCACTTCGTCCTCGGCTGCGTCCGGGCGCGGGGCTGTAGCGGCTACACCGGCGTCGTTCAGCACGTTCCGGGCGTCCACCACGATCGCCGTGACGTTGTCCCTGCCGCCGCTGCGGAGGGAGGCCTGGATCAGTTCATCCACGGCGTCCTGAGGATGGCCCACGGTGCTGAGGATCCGGAAGATATGCTCGTCCGTCAGCTCGCCGGTCAGCCCGTCGGAGCAGATGAGGATGCGGTCCCCCTCCTCCACCGGCAGAAGCCAGTAGTCCGCTTCCGTCTCGTCACCGGTACCCAGCGCCCGCGTCACCACATGCCGCCGCGGATGGACGGTAGCCTGCTCCGCAGTAATCTCCCCGGCGTCCACAAGCTCCTGGACCTCCGAGTGGTCCACGCTGATCTGTTCGAACTTTCCTTGGCTCAGGCGGTAGGTCCGGGAGTCCCCGATGTTCATGACCAGCCAGTAGGGCATCCCCATCTGCTCCACAATGACTGCACCGGCCAGGGTGGTGCCGGCCCGGGCACCGGTGGCCTCGCGGATGGAGCTGTCCGCCCGGACCAGGTACTCCTGAAGGACGGCTGCCGTGACGCTCCGCTCGCCCGTGGCGAGCTGGGGAATTGCGGCGAGGGCGCGGACACACATTCCGCTGGCTATCTCGCCGGCTTCGTGGCCGCCCATCCCGTCCGCCACGGCGAATACAGGGTCAGAGGCGATGTAGGAATCCTCGTTCAGCTCGCGGCGGAGTCCCCGGTCCGTCCCGTAACCGACGCTCAGGCTTGGCCCTGCCCCCGGTTCGACGCTGGAGGGAACGCTTGCGGGTTGTTGGTTCATGCCTGTCCTAGGTAAAAAGTGCGGTCCCCAAAATGGACACTGGATCCCGGGGTCACAAATGCGGGGACTCCCGGCTGGAGTGGCGTGCGGTGTCCGTCGGGGGTGGTCACGGCGCTGCCGTTGGTCGAATTCCGGTCCGTCACCCAGATACCGGCTCCGTCCGTCAGCAGATGGAGGTGGGTCTTTGAAATGGAGCGGCCAGGGTCGTCGACGGCGAGCAGCTGGGCCTGCTGTTCGCCCGACTGGCCCACGGGGTTCCGGCCGACCAGCACGCTGCGGTCCAGCTGGAAGTCGCGGCCGTCGTCCAGCCGGATACGGAGAACTGCTACGGGCGCAGGGGCGGCCGCTCCCGGGCGGACCTGGGTGCTGTCAACGTCCTCGTCCGGATGGTGGTGCCGGGCCAGCGGTGCGGAATCATGAAGTCCAGTGGGCTGCTGCGGGGCCTGGAACTGCGGGACGTGGGGCTGCGGTGCCTGGGGAGTTCCTGCAGGGCTGGACACCGGCACGTGCTGAACACGGGTGTGGGCCGGCTGGGCATCAATCACCTTCGGTCCGTTGGCACCGGCCACCGGCGATAACACCTGCTGCACAGGCGGAAGATTCATGGGCGCAAAGCTGTAGGGACCCTGGATTCCGCCGGTGGTGACCGGGTTTCGCCCGGCCTTGACGTCAAAGGCCAGCGTTTTGGCTGCGGCATCGTGCCACCCACGCAATGTGCCGTTTTTGTCCCAGGTGTTCGAAACCACCACCAGCACCGCCCAGACCGCGCCCGCCAGCACCAGCGGGGCGAGGATCAGCAGGGCCGCCTCGAACCATGTGAAGACCACCACGAGGACCGCGACGAGCAGCGCCAGGATGATGCCTGCACCCGTGATCAAGCCACGCAGGAAAACGGCACCGGCACCTGGGGCGTAGCCGTCATTGTCGGCGCTGCGGATCCCCATGAGCAGGTTCCCGGGGGTTTTGCCCGTCCGGGCTTCCATGCCCATCACAGCCACCAGGTAGACAAGGGTGAGTCCCAGGCCAATGCTGCCGAACAGCACCAGGGACGCGGTGTCGTAGATGATGAACCCGCCGCTTCGGGTACGCGTTATTCCGGCGAAGCCAAGGGCAAACGTCACTACCAGCACTGCCAGGGGCGGCAGCCAGTCGATGACGGCAGCGCCAAGCCGCTTGCCCGGCGTCGCCGGAACAAGCTGAAGATTGACTGCCATTCCCGTTCCTCCCCCTGGACCGGATCCCACCTGCACGATGGACCCGCCGGCGCTCCCCTGGCCCGTGCCCGCATTCACGATGCCCACAGCCTGAAGCGCCCGGGGCATTTCCACTACCGGGATAGTACCGGGAATCCCGGACGGGCGCGCGGCGGCAGGCGGTGCTTGCGGGTCCGGCAGCGGCTCAGCCCTGCCGAGGCTGCGCGCTGCCCGGTTGGGCAGCGGCGCCCCGCAGGCAGTGCAAAAAGCGGCTCCGGCGCGGACCAGTTGCCGGCAGTGCGGGCAGCGCACTGTGACGTCCGTCACTGGGTCCTGCGTCTCTGCATTTTAGATTCTTGCGTCGGGGCCTCCGGCGCTGGCACTTCGCCTGTGGCACTGCCGAAAGGACGACGGCGGCCAGTTCCCCTAAGCAACGGCAGGACCGGCAGTGCCAGCCTGGTCCCGCGGAGGTTAAGGACATACCGGGCGTCGGCGAGCAGTGAGCGGGGAGAGAACTTCGCCTGCTGCCGGCGCCAGAACCCCACGGCGGACGCCATTTCTTGCAGCGAACCGTCAACAATTGTCCAGTATTCGCGGACCTCGTCCTCGCTGGGCTGGCCGGCGCCAAAGATCGATGCGTCGGCGCGCCGCGCGAGCATGGTGGTGGTACCGCCACTGGACGGGAATGCCTCGGCGAGCACTTCGGCGCTTTCGCGGCGCGTTGCACGGGTATCGACGGCGGCTCCCATGTCGGTGGCAAGGCTCACCACCTCATTCCAGCCTCCGCCAACCCGCTGCGCGGGGTCGCCGTCCCTGAAACGGGCCTTCCGTCGTCGTGATTTCATCAGGGCAATCAGCAACAGCGGCAGGGCGAGGATCGACAGCGGGATCAGGGCAATGCCCAGCGCGCCCAGCAGGGCTCCCCAGAACAGCCAGGGGTTGTTCTTTTTTTGGTCCGCGTCCAAGGCATCGGGCGAGGAGTCCGGCGGCAGGTCAGCGGGTTCCTGCGGCGGTGGCGGCGGCTGCAGGACCTGCGGCTTGGGCTTGGACTTGTTTTCCGGGTCCGGCGGAATGGGGACGTTGTCCTTGGGCGGAGTGGGGTCGAAGCTGACCCAGCCCACCCGGTCAAATGCAACCTCCACCCAGGCGTGCACGTTCTTGCCGGTGATCTTCACCTCGCCCGCCCCGTTTTCGGGGCTGGTGGGATCCGGATAGAAGCCCATCACCACGCGGGACGGAATGCCCAGGTGGCGCAGCATCAGGGACATCGCCACGGAGTACTGTTCATCGTCGCCGAGCATCTGCTTTGCCGTCAGCAGGTTCCTCATCCGGGCCGAACCGTGGCCTGAGACGCTGGGCAGCTGGCCTTCACTGACCAGTCCGTTGCTGAAGGCGCCCGTCTTCTGGAAGTGGGCTTCGATCTGGCGTACGCGGTCAATGGCGGTGGGGGCATCTGCTGACAAGTCGTTGGCCTGCGATCCCACCACTGGCGGAACCTCAACGGCCTCGGGAAGGGACACCGGCGCGAAGTCGTACTGCGTCAGCTGCCCGTGTTCGAGCTTGACCGGATCGGACACTTGGACGCTGTACGAATCGCCCCGGGACAAGCCGTTGATGGTGACGGCAGTATCGGTACCGGAGTTGAAGTACAGGCCCTGGGCTGCCGCGGAACCGCTCCGGTCAAAGCTGAGGCCTGTGGTCTTCCGGCCGCCGGGAACGAAGAAGCCCTGGTAGTCCTCGATGGTGATGCCAATGGAGTACTCGTTGGTGGGAACCGCAGCGGAGGTGTCAGCGAGGGTGTTGATGGACTGGGTATCCCCCACCTTGCTGAAGTTGCCGGAGCCGTTGGGGTCCATGGTGTAGTTGGTGCCGTTGAAGGCGTCCAGGGCCCCCAGCCTTACCCGGGCGTCGCGCGGAAGCCCCTTGACCACAAAGAGGGTGTCATCCTTCTTGTCCTTGACGAATGTCCGGAAACTCGCCAAGGGGGTGATGTAGTCCTTGGGATCGAAGGGCGGGACCACCACGTTCCGGAGGACTTTCCGGTCTCCCCCGGCAGTCACAAGCGGGGCGGCAAGGGCGGTGACTGCCACGCTGACGGCGATGACGCCGGCTGCCATTCCCAGCCTGCGGATTTTTGCCCCCCGGAGCGTGGCGGAATCCGCCTGGGGGTTGTTGACCGCGACTTTCCCGGACGTGTTTCTCCGCAGGGCATCCCGGCGGAACGTTGCCCAGGCGATTCCGAGGACAGTCAGGCCGATGCCGCGTTCGAGGGTGAGGAAGGCTGCGTTCGTGCTGAAGGCGATACCCGTCACGAAGAGGACCAGTACCGGGATCAGCGGGAGGTAGGGGCTCCTGGCCCGCCAGGTCAGGACCGCCGCCACGAGCCCGGCGACCAGGGAACCCAGGAACGGGACAATGAGGACACCACCCGCTGTCCCCACCGGAACGCCGACAGTCAGCATGTCCTTCCAGGCGAACACGATGCCCAAAAGAAGGGTTCGGAGCGAGTCCAGGGTGGGGACAAAGCCGGCGATGGCCGAGTCCGGCACCGCCAGCAACGTCCCGAAGACGAGGTAGGCGCCGAGGACAAGGGCGGTGGTGATAAGCAGCCCAAGGCGCAGGTGGGCATTGAGGACGCCGATGGCCAGGCCCAGGATGATGCCGCCGAAGCCGGACAGGAGGTAGTAGGGATCACCGCCGAAGCTGAGCCCGAACCCAAGCAGGCCCAGCCCCAGGAGCACGGTCAGGGCGCCGGCGTCGAGCAGGAAATGCCAGAGTGGCTGGCCGTCTGCAAAAGCCGATTCCGGCGCGTTGCGCGATGGCTGCCGCGCGGACGGCGTGCGTGGGCGCAAGCCTGGTGCCGAGGTCATGCTGCCGCCTTCCGCAGGACGATGCCGAGATCGTCGAGGTCGCCCAGGGTGAGCACTGTCAGGTCGGCGATGTTGGCCCTGCTGGATGCCGCGCCGGCCTCGACACGGACGGCGAGGCTGCGGACCCCGGGCGGAACGGACGCGGCGGCGGACCGGAGCTGGGTGGCGGTGACGTTGCTGCCAACAACAAAGAAGACCACCGAGGCGTTGGGAACGGTGTCAGCCAACGTCCTGGCGAGGTCGACGGCCGTGCGGCGCATGGGTGCTCCAACGATCCTGGTCATGTCATCGAGCATGGTCCGGCCGGTTTCGCAACGCAGCGGGCCTCTCTGGGTGAGGACGTCCAGTTCACGCTGCTCGCGGATTGCCTGGCGTCCAATGGAGGCAGCCGCGGAGACGGCCATCTCGAACTCCGCCTCCGACGCATATTCGTCAGTGTTAATGGATAGCGAGACGGCAAGGTGCGCGCGGCGGGTCTCTTCGAACTGGCGGACCATCAGCTTGTTGGTCCGTGCTGTTGTTTTCCAGTGGATGTGCCTCCTGTCATCGCCGGGAACATAGTCCCGCAGCGCATGGAAGGACACATCGGCGCTGGATAGTTCAGTGGTGGGCATGCCTTCCAGGTCCCGGATGAAACCGGCGGCGGAACCGGCAAGGGCAACGGTCCGGGGGTGGACAAAGAGGTCCCCCGGTTCAGTCCACAGGACCTGCCGGCGCAGGAGGTGCAACGGGTCGGCCCGCACCGAGCGCACAGGCCCGACAACGATCACGGCGCGGCGTGCGGTGGGGATGGTGAAGAGGTCCTCATGGACCTGCTGCGGCTTCATGCGGGGCAGGTGGAAGACGGCAGTGACGCCGCCCACCGGCAGCTCCACCGCTGCCGGCAGCAGAGGGCGGTTGGAGGTGTTGGTAACAGCGATGCTGCCCACGGCGCTGTCGCCCACGGCAACGCGGGTCCGGGCGAGGTCCAGGACCACGGCGTAGGTGGAACGGCCGAGGATGAATCCCACAGCGATCACAAACATCACAAAGGCTGCAACCGCTGCTGCTTTTGCTTCCTGCCACCCGTAGGCCTGTCCGGTTATCCAGAGCAGGACGGCGGTGGCAAGGACTGACCAGCCCAGAACACTGACCACCGAAAGTACCGGCCACGCGTACTTCAGCCAGGCCGCGCGGGCAGCACGCCATGCCGGTGCCAGGGCGAGTCCTGCAGTTGTGCCGGCCTCGCCCCAGACGGACGAGGGGTGCAGGGCTGTGGGGCGGCCGTTCCTGCGGAAGGGTTGCTTGAGATGCTCCGCGATCCGGGTCAACGGGGTGCCGCTGGACATATGTGTGCCTTCGTTGTTGCGCTGGGTTGGGTTGTGCCGGTGGGGGGTGCGGCGTCAGGCGCTGGCCCGCTGCTGGGGAGCAGCGACGTCCGCCAGGATGCGGGTCAAAACGGCGTCTGCAGTGGCTCCGGAGAACTCGGCTTCGGGGTCCATCACAAAGCGGTGGGTCCACACCACCGGTGCAAGTTCCTTGATGTCGTCGGGAAGGACGAAGTTGCGTCCCTGGGCTGCTGCCCACACCTTCGCGGCCCGGACCATGGCCAGTGCGCCCCGCACCGAGACTCCAAGCCGGGTTTCGGGCGCGCTGCGGGTCTCTTCGCAGAGCCGGGAGATGTACTCGAGGACCGCTGTGTCCACGTGCGCCGTTGCGGCCAGGTCCGCCATGTCCGCGATTGCCTGGGTGGTGATGACGGCCGAAAGCTCCTTGGATCGGTCCTTCAGGTTGGATCCGCCCAGGAGCCGGACGGTGGAGGCGTGGTCCGGGTAGCCGATGGAGGTCTTGATCAGGAAGCGGTCCAGCTGCGCTTCCGGCAAACGGTAGGTGCCCGCCTGTTCGATGGGGTTCTGCGTAGCCATCACCATGAACGGGCGTCCGGCGGAGTAGGTGACGCCGTCAACGGTGACCCGGGATTCCTCCATGACCTCCAGCAGTGCCGACTGGGTTTTGGGCGACGCGCGGTTGATTTCGTCGGCCAGGACGATGTTGTTGAAGATCGGGCCCTTGTGGAACTCGAACTTCTGCGTCTTCTGGTCGTAGATGGTCACACCGGTGACGTCCGAGGGCAGCAGGTCAGGGGTGAACTGGATGCGGTTGTTGGAGCCCTGCACCGTGGCTGCCAGTGCCCGGGCCAGGGAGGTCTTGCCGGTGCCGGGGGCATCTTCGAACAGGACGTGCCCCTCGGCAAGCATGGCGGTGAAGGTCAGCCGGATGACGTGTTCCTTGCCCAGCACGGCCTGGCCGACGTTGGCAACAAGCTTCTCGAAGGTGCCTGCAAACCATTCGGCCTGCTCGGTGGTCATGGTCATGGAGTAAGTCCTTTTCAGTCTTGGTGGTGCTCGAAGTGGGGTCGGTATGCCTAGCGTTGCGGCATGCCCGCGGGCGGACCCTGGCCGTCCCGGTTGGTGGTGTCGTGCCGGACATAGTTACCGGCGGCAGGGCCGGTGGTCAGGTGGTACCAGATGCCCGAGGGGTTCTCGGACGTCTTGTACCAGACCACGTAGAAGTCCGATTGCGATGGGGTGTTCTCCGGCAGCCACTTGCCGCCGCCGACGCAGGACGACGGGTTTCCCGCCCGGAAGCTGTCGACGCCATACCCCGGCTCGGTGCAGCTGCGCACCGGTGTGGCGGTGATGGTCCAGGACGTGGGGACCGGGGGCGGTGGTTCTGCCCCGCTGCGGGAGGTATCGCTGCCAATGCGACCGGCCTGGCCGCCGCTGATGGCGCGAACCTCAAGCTTGTGGGTCTCACTGAAGCCGACACTCTTGGAGAAGGAACGCTGCTGGGTGTCCTGCCACGGTCCGTTGTCCAGGCTGTACTGGTAACCCGTTACGGCACGGCCGTTTCCGTCCGGCTGGTTCCACGTCCAGGAGACTGTTTTGTCTCCAACGCCGCTGCTGTTGCTGCCGGTGACATTGGGAGCGAAGGCGAGGCCATATGGATTGACGGAGTTGGACGGAGCGCTTGCGTCACCTGCAGCAGAACTGCGGGAAGAAACCGCCCAGACCACAACCGCTGTATTCGTTCCATTTTGGGCGGGCACCACACCTCCACCGGCAGGAATGCTGCCGGTTCCACCCCCTGAGGTCAGGCTGTAGCGGTAGGTGACTTCCCCGGCGGTGGAGCCGTTCCGCTGCGCATCCGTTAGCTGGGAGAAGCGCACATCGATCTTGCCGCCATTGCCGCTTGTTTCCACCAGTGATGCCGTGGGAGCGGCCACGGTTCCGGGCTTGCCTACGGCCCGGATGGCCGCTGACTGCGCGCTGGTCCCGCTGGTTCCGGCCTTGTTGGTGGCGGAAACCGTGAAGGTGTAATTGGCCTCGGAGTTGTCCACCGTGACGTTCTGCGAGGTGCCGGCCACCTGCTGGCTGGACACCACCGCGCCGCCGCGGAGGGTGGTGAGGGTGTAGGCCGAGACGGCGTCGCCGTTGTTGTTTGGTGCCGTCCACGTGACCTTCAGCTGGCTTTGCGCACCAAGGGAACCCGCTTGGGAAGCCGCGGGGGCTGCAGGCGTTGCCGGCACGCCGGCCGGCACTTCGGCAGCCGAGTACGGGCTCCACTCGGACGGCTCCTTGGCATCGTTGCGTGCCAGGACCCGGACTTTGTAGGAGACGCCGTTCTGCAGGCCCTTCCAGACGTAGCTGACAGCGGTCAGGTTCTGGATCTGTGCGTTTTGGCCGGCCGGCGGCGGAGAGATCTCCAGGTCGTAGGACTTGACGGGTGATCCCTTGCTGGCCGGTGCGGTCCAGTTGACGGACAGTTCCTTGTCCCCGAACTTCAGCGACGGGGCCAGCGGGGTATCGGGTTTCACGTCCGGACGCACCTCTGCTGAGGCGGGTGAACGGTCCGATTCGCCGAACTCATTGGTGGCCGTCACCTGGAAGTGGTACTTGGTGTTGTTCACCAGGCCGTTGAGGGTGCAGGTATTGGCCGGGCAGTCATGCTGGAACCCGCCCTCGCCGTAGACGGTGTACTTGGTGATGGGCGAACCACGGTCCGCCGGGGCGGACCAGGTGAGAAGTGCCGTCTGGTCCCCCACGCTCTGCGCCTGGGGGGTGGCGGGGGCCTGCGGCTTGTCCTTGACCGTGAGCCGGACGCGGGCGGTAGCCTGCCGGGACGGATCCTCCGTCTTGTCGGACACCGTGTAGGACACCACCATCGTTCCCGTGAAGCCGGGCGCGGGGGTCACTGTCACGGAATCACCGTTCACCTCAACGTTGCCGCTGCCCGTTTCGGCACCGGCCGCGATGATCTTCAGCGCGGTTTCCGGGAACGGGTTTGCGTCGTTGGCCAGGACATTGACCGTCACGGGCTTGCCCGCAGCCGCATTGGGTTCCAGGTCGTCGTTGGCCACCGGCTTCGGCCGGTTCGAAGCGGTCACCGCCAACTGGTACGTTGCGGTGGCTTCGAGACCGCGCGGGTCCCTGGCCTTGACCTGGACGGCAGCGGTGGTTCCGGTGCCGCTGGAATCGGCAGCCGAGACCTTCAGGGTTTTGCCGTCGACGCTGGCGTTGAATCCAGCGGGCGAACCGCCCACCAGTTCGTACTTCATCCTCTCGACGTCGTCGCCGTCCGGGTCCGAGGTCAGCTTCCCGAGGTCCGTGCTGGCGGAGTCGCCCTTTGGGATATCCACGCTGGCCCCCAGCAGCTCCGGCGGGTTGTTTTTGTTGGGATCCGGCATCACCTTGGTGCGGATGCTGAGCGTGGACTTCAGCCCGGCAGGATCATCGGGCCCGGTTCCGTCCGTCACCTCAAAGGTGAGTGAACCCGGGCCCACGTAGTCCGTGCCGGCCGAGTACTTCAGGCCAGTGCCGTCACCGGTCACCGGGTCCCCGCCGTCGGCACCAATGAGTTTGATCCGGTCAGCCTGGGTCAAGCGCGGGGAGCGGCCTTCCCGGACCTTGACCCATTCGTCGAGGTCAACGTCCACGGACTGGCCGGCGACAACCTCGATGACCTCGTCCTTGGCCAGGGTGGGAAGCTGCTGGCCGAGGCCCGGTACCCAGATGACCGCCGTCGACTGCTGGCCGTCCACGTCCTCCACGGTGTACGGAATGAGCTGTGGCTGCTCGGTGAGGTCCACGATCATGGTGCCTTCGGCGCCGGGCCGGGCGGTGGTGGCCCCGGTGCTGATCTTGAGGTTCTCGCCCACGCCGTCGGGGTCCTCGTCGTTTTTCAGGACGGGGACGTCGACGGCGGTCTTCCCCATGGTCTGGGCTGACGTCACCCTGTCATCGCGGGCGATGGGGGCCTTGAGGGGTACCTCGTTGTCCACCACGACGCGAATGGCGGCCTGCGCGGAAGCGTCCCTGTCGTCGGCGACGGTGTAGCGCACATTGACGGTTCCGGCTTCACCCGGCGCCAGCAGGATAATCCGGCCGCTCGTCCTGCTGACGGTTGCCTGGAGGGCAGCGTCAGCTTCGATGCCGTCCGTGAGGATGCGGATCAGGTCTCCGTCGGGATCGGTGTCGTTCCCGGTGGCATCGACGGCGATCTGGCGCCCCGGGCGTACCCGAACTTCGTCGTCCACAGGCGTTGGTTTCTGGTTGATGTCGCCGCGGGGAGCGATGCCGACAGTGACTGTTCCGGTATTGACGGCCCCCTGCCGGTCCACCACTTTGTAGCGGAACGTGTCCGTGCCGGCGCCGTCACCGGCAGCGGTGAAGTCGATGAAGTTGCTGCCAACGGTCGCCGTGCCCATGGCGGGAGTGCTGTCGATGCCGGTCAGCTGCACGGAGTCGCCGTCGGGGTCAATGCCGTCCAGCGGGACGGGAATCCGGACAGTGCCGGCGGCCACCACCCGGGCAGTGAGGTTGCGCGGCTGCGGGCGCGAGTTCTCGGCGCCTTCCAGTGGCAGGATATGGATGGTCACCGCCGCGGCGCTCTTCTGGCCCTGCGGGTCGACGGCGTTGTAGATGGCACGGACTGTCTTGGGCTGGCTGCCGGCGATGAACCGAAGGGTGTTCTCCGAGACGAAGCTTTTCCCGTCCAAAGGATCCACGCCCTGGGGCAAGACCGGATCGACCGTGAGTTCCTGGCCCTGCGGGTGGATGTCGTTGTCCAGCACCGGAATGGTGACGACGTCGTTGACGCGGACGTTCACCTCGTCCGGCTTCGGCTGGGGTGCTTCCACCACGGCGGGCGCCGGGACCGGCACCACGGAGACGCTGCCGGTGGCCGACTTCTTCCCGTTGGACATCGTGTATTCGAAGAGAATCGGGTCCCTGGTTCCCAGGATGTCGGTGATGCGCAGGACGCTGTGGTTGATCACGCTGACGGACGCCGTCGAATTTTCCGGCAGCTTCACGGACTGCAGGACCAGCACACCGCCGGAAGGATCGGAGTCGTTGGCCAGCGGATCCAGCAGCACGCTGCCGCCCGTGGGCATCAGTGCGACGTCGTGGACGGCAACCGGGTTGCCGGTATCGTCGCCGGATTCCACGTCAACGCGGATCAGGCCCTGGCTGCTTTGCGGACCGTTGCTGGCAATGTACGTCAGGTAGACGGGGCCGGGGGTGGTGCTGCGGAACGTAAAGGTGCCGCCGTCGGTCACAGGGCCCAGTTCAGCGGGGCCGTTGGCTTCCACCTGGGCCAGGCGGAGGGCTCCTCCATTGGGGTCCACATCGTTTTTCAACGGCGAGATGACCAGGTCCTGGCCCACCACGGCGGTGACGTGGTCGGCGTTGACTACCGGCGCCAACGCTCCGGGCGGCTGGACGTTGACCACGACTTTTCCGGTGACGGTGGCGCGGCCGTCCCAGATGGTGACTTCCACGTTCTTTTTGCCGGCCGTTGCACCGGAGTCCTGGAAGGTCAGCAGGCCGTCGCGGCGGACCTTCACCTGGTCCTGGTCGTTGTCAGCCTTGGCGTCGAGGAGGACCAGGTCATCGCCGTCAGGGTCGATCCAGTCGGTGAGGATGTTCTGGCTGACGGTCTTGCCCTGTTCCACCAGCATGGTGGTGGTGTCGCCGCGCTTGAACTGCGGCGGTTTGTTCTCCTCCGGAGCCGCCACGCTGAGGGTCACCTGGCCGGCGGCGGAGAGGCCGCGCCCGTCCGAGGCGTTGTAGCTGAACGTCTCGGTCCCCGGTTTGGCGTCGGCCGGGACGGAGATTTGGAAGGCGGTGCCGCCGTAGATGTTTTCCAGCGTTCCGGTTTGGGGACCGGTATCCGCCAAGGCGGCGGTGAGGACGTCGCCGTCGGGGTCGGAATCATTGTCCAGGACGCTGAGGATGGTGGTTCGTCCGGGGCGCACGCCGACGGCGTCGGGCTTGGTTTCCGGGGGACGGTTGGGTTTGGTGCGGTCCGGCAGGACGTTGATGGTGTTGTTGTCCGCCGATTCCTGGTCCTGCTCGTCGGATTCGTTCTTGGGTGGAATGACGTCGTCCCAGTTGTTCACCAGCTGCATGTTCTGGTTCACCAGCCATACGTTGCCCGAGTTCACGTCGTTCAGGACCACCAGGTCCCGGTTCACCCGGAAAACATACGACGGCGACGCACTCGCCTTGGGCACGTCCACGTTCTTGTCATCAGCGTCGTTCGTGCAGTCACGGACGTACTTGTTGGCACCGGACCAGGCCGCGTGGACACACCCGCCCAACTGGACGGGCGCGGCCGGGATACCTTCGCCGTCGAACGCCACCGTTTTCGCCGTGCCGCCATCGAGGGGCTGCTTCAGCAGCGCCTTCTGTGTGGAGATGGCTACAAAGTCACTGGCGGGACCGCCCTGCTGCAACTTGGCCTCGCGGGCGTCGTCCAGCTGCAGTCGCTTACCGCCTGGCAGGATGAGCTTTCCCGCGGCCGCATCGAGGACAACCGGCTTATCCCCCACCACGGCCAACTGCAGGTCACCCGAGCCCTTCAACTCGCCCCAGGTTTCAGACTCCGAGGACGTGACACCACCGTTGGTGTCAACACCGGTTACCGTCACCACGCCTGACTTTGGATCGGCCGAGTAGATCCGGTCATCCTCCCCCACCGCCGAAACGGTGCCCTCAGAGCCCACCAGCACCGGCTCGGTGGCTTCCTCGTCAAAACCGTTGACCGTGGACGGCGACACCGCCCACACCTTGCCCGATGCCGCGTCCGTCACCGAAATCACCTCGGAGCCGAAACTCACCTCAGCCGCACCAGGCAGCTGCTTGTCCCCACCCAGACGCATGGTGGCCGGCGACACCTGGTTCAGGGTTGAACCGGCCTCGTCATCCACAAACACGTCCCCGGCATCCTGGAGGATGTCGAAGGTGGTGGACGCCGGAGTCACAGCACCGTCCAGGACCCGGGACGGATAGTTCAGCCGGCCCACCGCATTCTTGGACTTGGACACCACCCAAACGCCGCCGTCATTCAGCTCCACCTCAGTGGTTTTGAATCCGGGATACAACACAGCACCAGTGACCACAACAGCCACGGCGGCGCCGAACGCCGTTCCGTTGACAAACTTCTTGTGGCGCCGTTTCAGCCCAAGTTTCCCCAGCAGACTTGTCACAGCTTGTTTGTTCCCTCAATAGTGCAGCCGCCCCAGCGGCGGGCTGTCCCAAGGCCCGAAAGGGGCCCGGTTTTCACGGCAAGCCTACCGAACTGGCGGCCGGGCCGCGATGGGGACATCTGCCCCACGGGGAGCCGGGTTGTCAGCATCGGGGCGCGCCAAGGGCAGCCGGGTTGGGCAGTGTGGTGTGGCCCGCGATGACGAACCGCCCAACATTCCTGCTCGAGCCCGGTTCAACCCGCCACCACTGCAAAATGCCGGTCCCGGACCAGTTGTCGCTTTGTTCGATGAAGCACTTCACCACGATCCGGTCCTGCGTGACTTTGTAGAACCAGGGCGGAACGTCTCCGGACCGGCCATCGCAGTCGAAATAGGGGTTCGGCCGGTAATTGGATCCACCCTGGGTGAAAGTACAGGTCCGTTCAAAATTGGGATCCGACGTTTTGATGCTCGTCTCCCATTGGCCGATTCTTCCGGACCGGGCGCTGGCCTGGGCAACAGGGCCCCCCGCCCCCAAGGAGTTGAAAGTTTGAACCTGGATGGTCACCGTTTCCTCGTACCCTGTGGTGTTCACTGTCCTGCTGCCGGAGGGCACGGCGTCTTCCCAGCCACGGCCACCGACGTTGATCCTGGTCTGCGCCACGTCATTGGTGTTGGTGGAGGGAGACGACCAGCTAAGGGTTACCGATTTCTGGTTGATCGCGCCGTCCTGCCCGGAGGCTGAAGGACTGCCCGGGGAGCCGTAGGGAGTCGCTCTGCCCGGCGCGCTCGCGTTCGAGCTGGGAGCCGCCGTGGAGTGGGCGATCACGGTGATGCCGACCTCGGTTCCGTTTGCGAATCCGCCAAGCGTTTGGCCAGGCCGGATGGGTCCGCTGGAGCCGTTCGTGGCGTTGTAGCTGTAGCTGACTTCTTCCCGGCTGGACCCGTTCCGTTCGGCGTCAGTAAGCTCCCGGAAGCTGACGGTGACCTGCCGGCCGGGGCCGTCAGTGTTCGCGGGTGTGGCAGTGACGCCGGTGACCTGGCCGAGTTTGCCGGTCGCACGGCGGGGAGCCGAGGCCGGGCTTACCGCGCCTTTGCCTGCTTTGTTGTCAGCCTGGACGGTGAAGGTGTAACCCGTTTCGGAGTTCTGCGCCCGGAACACCGCCGTGCGGGTGGTACCCGCCACGGTCTGGGTTTGTGGGGCTGCCCCGCCTCCGCTCATGGTGACGTAGTAGTTGCGGATGGGGTCGCCGTTGGTATCCGGTTCAGCCCAGTCCACCCGGATCTGGTTTTCGCTGCCTACGGCCGAGGCAACCGCCGTAGTGGGCGCCGCAGGTGCCCCCGGCACCCCGGCAGGGTTGTCCTCCACGGAGTAGATGCCCCATTCGGAGGGTCCCAGCTCGTTCACTGCCTGCGCCCGGACCCTGTACTTGATGCCGTTGGAGAGGCCGGACCAGGTGTACGTGTGTCCCGCCACCTCGTTCTTCACCGCTACGCCGGACGAAGGCGGAGGGGAAATCTCGAGGTTGTAGTGCTTGACCGCTGAACCTTCTGTTTTCGCAGCTGGCCAGTTGATGACCATGTTCTTGTCCCCAGCCTTGACCGTGGGAGCCTCGGGTGGTGACGGCTTTTCATCGGGCCGGATTTCGTTCGAAGCCGCCGACACCGGTGACTTGCCTACCTCGTTCTCGGCAAGGACGGTAAAGACGTACTTGACGTCGTTGGTCAGTCCGGAAAGGGTGCAGGTGGTAGTGGAGCATTCCTGGGAAAAGCCGTTTGTTCCTTCCACCCGATAACCGGTGATGGCGGCGCCATTGTCCGACGGCGGCGCCCATTTGAGGACGGCCGTGCGGCTTCGGACGTCGGTGGCTGAGGGGGCAGACGGGGCGTCAGGAACATCCCGGACGGTGAGCCGCAGGCGCCCTGTGGCCTGGCGGGATGCGTCGCCGGTTTTGTCCACCATGGTGTAGCGGACCACCATGACGCCCTTGAATCCCTTGCCCGGGGTGACGGTGACTGAATCACCGTCGAATGTTGGCTGTCCTTCGGATGACCCGGTCTCAACGGCCACATCGACGATTTTCAGCGGCGAATCGTTGAAGGGGTTCGCATCGTTGCCCAGGACATTGACAGTTTCTCTCTTGCCGGCGTTTGCCTTGTCCACGGCGTCGTCATTGGCTACGGGCATTGGCCTGTTGGAGGCGACGTGCCGCACGGTAACGGCTGCCTGCACCGCGGGGGACCTGCCGTCCGTGACCTTTACGGGAATGCTCCCGGAGAAGCCTGCGGCGACGGATGTCTCCGCCCGGACCTTAAGGATTGCACCCTCAACATCGCCTTGGAACCCCGAGGGTAGTTGGCCGTCGAGGCTGAAGCTGAGGCTGTCCTTGTCCTGTTCATCGACGTCCTCGGCCAGCGGGCGGAGATCCAGTTCAGCGGTTTCGGCCTCCGGGACGTCGAGCGTGGCACCGCTGAAGGTGGGCGGGTGGTTGGCGTTCGGGTCCGGAATGACCTTCGTCATGATGACCAGTGTCGACTTGAGTCCATCAGGGTCGTCCGGACCGTTGCCGTCCGTGACTTCGAAAGTCAAGGACCCCGGGCCCACGTAATCTGTTAGCGCCGCATACCGCAGGGCTGTGCCGTCATCTGCAATGACGTTCTCGGGAGACGCGCCCTGGACACGCACGGAATCCGCCACCGTGATGCGTGGCCGCTTGCCGTCACGCACGCGTACGTACTCGTTAAGGTCCAGGGTGATGTCCTTGCCGGCCATCACCTCCACGGTGTCATTCCTGGCAAGGGTGGGGTGCTGGGCGCCTTGGCCGGGGACCCACAGCACGGCTGTGGAGCTCAATCCGTCGAGGTCGGTCACCGTGTAGGGAATTAGCTGGTCCCGCGGAGTAAGGGTCACCACGACGTTTCCCGCACCGCCGTCGCGGGCATTGGGGTTGCCGTCGGGTAGAGAAATTTTCAGCTCTGTTGCTACGCCATCCGCGTCGGAGTCGTTTTTCAGGACGGAGACGTCCACAGCGCTCTTGCCCAGCGTCTCGGACAGGGTCACCCTGTCATCCTTGGCTTCGGGCCGCTTCAGCTCCGCGTCAGGGCTGATGAGGACTCTGATCGCGGCCTTCGCTGTGAGCTTTTTGTCGTCCTGGATTCCATAGCCGATGCTCTCGTTTCCGGCCGTGGATGGTGCCGTGAAGAGTACTTTTGAGTCTTCCGTTGCTTCCACCCGCAGCTCCGGCCGGGCCTCGAAGGTGTCGGCCAGCAGGGCGATGGGATCGCCGTCGGGGTCGGAGTCGTTGGCCAGAGCTGCCACCGCGACGTTTCGTCCCGGCCGGACGTCAATGCGGTCCTCGACGGCGATGGGTTTTTGGTTGTTGGCTCCCGGCGGGGCGATGCCCACAATCACTGTTCCGGTGTTTTCCGCACCAATCCGGTCGCGGACCCGGTAGGTGAAGGTGTCTGTTCCTGCGGCGTTGCCGGCTGCAGTGAATTCAAGGTAGCCATCCCGTACGGTGGCCGTCCCCATGCCCGCTGCCTTGTCAATGCCTATCAACTGCACTGAGTCACCGTTCGCATCGATGCCGTCCAGCGGGACGTTGATCTTGACGTTCATTCCGGAGACCACGCGGGCGGTCAGGTTGCGCGGCTCGGGCCGCGAATTGCGCTCGTCATCGCGGGCTTGGATTCGTATGGTTACCTGCTGGGAGTCCACCTGCCCCGACTCGTTACGCACCTTATAGATGGCGTAGACGGTCTTGGAACTTTCGCCGGCGATGAAGCGCAGCGTGTCTCCGGCGACGAACATCCGGCCGTCCAGTTCGTCGGGCTGCTGTGCCAGTTCGGGATCGAGGGTGAGCTTGCCGCCATTGTGGTCGGTGTCGTTATCGAGGACAGGTATGGTGACCACATCGCCGGCCCGTACCGTCGCTTCATCCGGTTTGGCCTGCGGGGGCTGGAGCTTGGCGGGCGCAGGCACCACCACTATGGCGATCTCGCCCACGGCGGAGGACCGCCCGTTCGAGATGGTGTACTTCAGGGTCAACTGGCCCTCGACGCGGATGTCAGTGACACGGACCACCGAATGGTCGAGCACGGAGACGCTGACCGGCAGCCCAGCGTCGACAGCGACGGATTGCACCACCAGGACGCCGCCGGACGGGTCGGAGTCGTTGCCCAGGACATCCACCAGGACGCTGCCGCCGGTAGGAAGCAATGCTGTGTCCCGCACCGCGACCGGCGCGCCTTCCTTGTTGCCGGGTACGACGTCGACCCGCACCAGCTGCTGCGCGCTGGCCGGCCCGTTGGTCACGAGGTAGGTGACATAGTGCGCGCCGACAGCGCCCGAGTTGAACGTGAAGGTCTGCTGATCGGCTCCGATGGCTGAGGTGGCCTGCTCGTCGGTGGTTGCCTGGGCCAGGCGGAGGGCTCCGCCTTGCGGGTCAACGTCGTTCTTGAGCGGCGTGATTACTGTGTCGGTTCCGGCAACGGCGATGACGTGGTCGGCGTTGGCGACCGGGGGCAGCGCCCCCGGCGCCCGGATGTCAACGGTGATCTTTCCTTCGGTGGCGTCTGTCCCGTCCGAGATCCTGACGGTGAGGACTTTTTTGCCGGGCGCTGTGCCGGAGTCCTGGAAGGTCAGCTGGCCGTCGGGCCGGATCCGGACCTGGTCCAGCGGGTCAGGGCTGGAAACAGACTCGGCGAACAGATCGTCTCCGTCGGGGTCCATCCAGTTGGTGAGGATGTTTTGCGTCAGTGATTTGCCCTGCTGAACGACGAGGATGGTTTCGCGGTTGGGCTTTGGCTGGGGGCCGGAGTTTTCCCCAAGCGGCACCACGCGGAGTGAAACATCCGCTGGGGCCGACAATCCCCGACCGTCGTCAACGGTGTATTGGAAGGTGCCGGCGCCCGTCTTGTCAGCAGGGACGGAGATCT
Organism: Arthrobacter sp. MDT2-3; assembly: GCF_059090465.1. Taxonomy (NCBI): domain Bacteria; kingdom Bacillati; phylum Actinomycetota; class Actinomycetes; order Micrococcales; family Micrococcaceae; genus Arthrobacter; species Arthrobacter sp. MDT2-3. The sequence continues at coordinate 220,721 of NZ_JBNHFS010000003.1, forward strand.
GGAAGCCGGTGTCGCCGTAGATGGTGGCCAGTGCGCCCACTGCTACGTCGGCTGGAGGACGCAGGGTGAGAATATCGCCGTCGGGGTCCGTGTCGTTGTCCAGGACCGGCAGGATGGTGGTTTTTCCGGCACGAACACCGAAGGCATCCGGTTTGGCTGTTGGCGGGCTGTTGGGTTTGGTACGGTCCGGCAGGACTGTCTGCTGGACCTCGTCCGCGGAGTCTTTGTCGGCGTCGTCCGAGGTTTCCTTGGGTGGAATGACGTCGTCCCAGTTGTTCACCAGCTGCATGTTCTGGTTCACCAGCCATACGTTGCCCGAGTTCACGTCGTTCAGGACCACCAGGTCCCGGTTCACCCGGAAAACATACGACGGCGACGCACTCGCCTTGGGCACGTCCACGTTCTTGTCATCAGCGTCGTTCGTGCAGTCACGGACGTACTTGTTGGCACCGGACCAGGCCGCGTGGACACACCCGCCCAACTGGACGGGCGCGGCCGGGATACCTTCGCCGTCGAACGCCACCGTTTTCGCCGTGCCGCCGTCGAGGGGCTGCTTCAGCAGCGCCTTCTGTGTGGAGATGGCTACAAAGTCACTGGCGGGACCGCCCTGCTGCAACTTGGCCTCGCGGGCGTTGTCCAGCTGCAGTCGCTTACCGCCTGGCAGGATGAGCTTTCCCGCGGCCGCATCGAGGACAACCGGCTTATCCCCCACCACGGCCAACTGCAGGTCACCCGAGCCCTTCAACTCGCCCCAGGTTTCAGACTCCGAGGACGTGACACCACCGTTGGTGTCAACACCGGTTACCGTCACCACGCCTGACTTTGGATCGGCCGAGTAGATCCGGTCATCCTCCCCCACCGCCGAAACGGTGCCGTCAGAGCCCACCAGCACCGGCTCGGTGGCTTCCTCGTCAAAACCGTTGACCGTGGACGGCGACACCGCCCACACCTTGCCCGATGCCGCGTCCGTCACCGAAATCACCTCGGAGCCAAAACTCACCTCAGCCGCACCAGGCAGCTGCTTGTCCCCGCCCAGGCGCATGGTGGCCGGCGACACCTGGTTCAGGGTTGAACCGGCCTCGTCATCCACAAACACGTCCCCGGCATCCTGGAGGATGTCGAAGGTGGTGGACGCCGGAGTCACAGCACCGTCCAGGACCCGGGACGGATAGTTCAGCCGGCCCACGGCATTCTTGGACTTGGACACCACCCAAACGCCGCCGTCATTCAGCTCCACCTCAGTGGTCTTAAACCCTGGATAGACCACCGCCCCAACCACCAGCACGGCGAGAGCCAACCCGAGAACGGTGCCGCTGAAAAGACGCGATTGTAGGAGCGGACGGCGAGGCGCCAGCGTGGTTGAGGCGCTTTTTGCGCGCGCTCGTCCGCGAAAATCCATGGAACGGTTCCCCCAGGTAGATCCCGGCAACGGCCGGGCTTCCGGCGTTCACAGCCGGGCACAACAAATATAACTGAATAAACCAACAAGTGGATAAATACGCCGCTTAGTCCAGGACGAGGCCCTTGCCGAGCCCGCGGGTGAGGCGCACCGGCCGGATTTCGCCGAAACCGCGGACGTTCTCGGGTGGCTGCGGCACCATCACAAACCGTTCGTCGTGCTCCAGGGCGGAGGCAGTCATTGAGTCCACGAGCACCGTGCCCGGGTCCGCCAGCGTGGTCAGCCGGGCCGCCAGGTTCACAGTGGGCCCGTAAATATCGCCGAGCCGGGACAGGATCCGGCCCCAGACCATCGCCACCCGGGCTTCCGGCAGGATCTCGTCCTCGGTAAAGGCCTGGGCCAGCGCCAAGGAGATTTCGGCGCCGGCCGCGGGCGTTTCCGCGATGTAGAGGACTTCGTCACCCACGGTCTTGACCAGGCGGCCACCGCCAATAGAGATGATTTCCGCGCACTTGTTTTCAAACCGCTGGACCAGCCGGGCCAGGGTCTTTTCGTTCATCCGGCGGGACAGGCTGGTGTAGGAAACCAGGTCCGCGAAGCCGACGGCACGTGCCAGGGGCAACGGGGCGTCGTCCTCGTCGCCTTCGCGGCCTTCTTCACTGGCCTGCAGGCCGGCTTCGGCGCGGACGGCGAGCCGCTGGACGCCGGCGTTGAGCTGGCGGCGCCAGGAGTAGACCAGCATTTCCTCCAGCGCATCCACCAGCGCCGGGAGCTCATTCACCAGGCGCTTGCGGGCAACGGCATCGCTGACGCCCTGTTCGTGCACCATGTCTTCCACCAAGGCCTCGATCTGCCAGACCACCATGCGGTCCGTCATTTGGCCGATGGAGCGGGTGACGGAAATGGCTGCTTCCTCCGTCAGCTTCCCTGAACGGACCAGGTCCACCACGTTGGAGAGTGCTGCCTGGTCACGCTCCGTGAAGGCAACATCCTCGTCGCCGAAGTTGGGAAACCCCAGGGCACGCCAAAGTTTGCGCGCCGACAGCAGGGACAGCCCCGCACCGGCGGCGACTTCACGACGGCGGAGCTTGCGTTCCCCGCCCAGCAGGCGGGCTTCCAGGGCTTTCATGGCCAGCCTTTCGGCGGACATGGTGCCGGTGGCCGGGTGGGCGTCAGCGGCAGGAGTGGGCTCGATGGATTCGACACGTTCCTGCTGGTGCTCATCGTTCATCTGGTCCACCTTCTCTCATTTCCCACGGCAAAGCCCCGGCGGGGTAATCCGTCGTTCCGCCCGACTGGGCATCGTCCTCGTCCGGCAGGTCCTCGATGGCATCGAGGATGAAGTCCCGGAACCTGGCCACTTCCGGCACATCCCGGAAAGTAACCACTCCCTGGTGTCCGATTTCCAAGGATATATTCCCCGAACGGAAGAGGCGTTGCAGGACCGACTCATGGACAGTCAGGTTTCGGACCGACGCCAGGTTCACCTGCTGGTCCTGCCGCTTCCACATACCGGACCTGGCCACCATCCTCCTGCTGGTCAGCGTATAGCGGGTCCCGTGCCACCGCAGGAGCCGGGGCAGGCAGAAGCCCAGCCACACCGAAGCAGCCGCGAGGATGCAGCCCGTCACGAGCCAAGGTGTCCAACGGCCGGAAAGAACGGGAACTGCCCGCCCGGCTTCGCCGCGGATCACCCAGGCCGATAAATAGGCCGCAATTGCCGGCGAGAAGATAAAGGCAGCCGCGGCACCTGCGAGTTTCCTCGGCTGCGGGCGGGTGGTGACAATCACCTGTTCGCCCGGGACAAGGCTTTTACGCATAACCGCCTTGGCCGGAGGCGTCCGGGGAGGTCCACGGCCTCAGGTGAACCACGTCCCCGGCGGTGACAACGTGCTCGCGGGAGTCGCGGTCCACCACCAGCAGAGACCCGTAGTCGTCGAGCCGGGACGCGTGGCCGATAATTTCGTGGTCCCCCGGAAGCTGGGCCCGCACCTGCTTGCCCAGGGTGACCATGGCCGCCTCAACCCGCTTGTGCAGTGAGGTGCCGCCTGCCATCCCTGCCGCCGGGTCGCCGTCGGCATTGCAGAAGCTGCGGTACAGGACAGCAAACTTCGAAAGGTAGCTTTTCAGGAGCAGGGTCCGGTCCACCGTGCTTGCGTCCTCCAGCATCACGGAGGTGGCAGTGGGGACAGGAAGGTCCGCTGCACCGAGGGTGACGTTCAGGCCGGTTCCCAGGATGACGGGCGGCACGGAACCGTCCACCATGGGACCAAGTTGCGCCAGGATGCCGGCGATCTTCCTGCCCCGCACCAACACGTCGTTGGGCCACTTCAGTTCGGCGGGGATACCGGCCGTTTCCAGGAGGGTTTCCCGCAGGGCCAGGGCGGCAACCAGGGACAACCAGGAATAGGTCTGCGTGGGGAGCGGCCGCCCCTCTGCGTTGGCGGGCCGCAGGACAACGGAAACGGAGATGGAGCTCAGCGGCGGCGCTTCCCAGTGCCGGTCCAGCCGGCCGCGCGCGGCCGTCTGATACTCGGCAGTGAGCACGGACAGGTCGGGCCAGGCAGCAGGCTCGACGGTGACGGAGCGAAGGAGGTCAGCGTTGGTGGACCCGGTGGAGTCCACTACCTCCAGCCGGGGGATGCCGGTGGCGGACAGGAAGTCCTGATCCGCCAGGTCCCTCCGGTTCAGGGGCGTACCGGGGGTATGTGCGTCATCCATAGCTAAATCCTACCGAGCTAAATCCTCCCGGGACGCGCAGTGCTGCCGCCTACAGGAAGATGTCCGGAACGAGCCGGTCCTCCGGTGCTCCCAGGCTGTAGGGGCGGAAGTCCTGCACGCCGACTGCCGCAAGCACCTCTTCATCGGTGTAGAAGTTGCCGCTGGCGGCAGCGCCGGGGCGAAGATTGGCGCCGGTTAATACGGCGTGGGCGGCATCGGCCATGATTTGCGGCCCACGGGCGGCCTGGACCATGCGCTCGCCGCGGGGCATGTTGCGGATGGCTGCTGTGTCGATCAGGGTGCATGGCCACAGTGAGTTGACGCTGATACCGTCGCCCTTCAGCTCCTCGGCGAGCCCGAGGGTGGTCAGGCTCATCCCGTACTTCGCCATGGTGTAGGCCAAGTGCTTACCGGCCCAGTGCGGATCAAGGTTCAGCGGGGGTGAAAGCGTGAGGATGTGACCGCCTGCGGAGGCGCGCAGCGCCGGCAATGCAAGCTTGGACAGCAGGAACGTCCCGCGGACATTGATGTCCTGCATAAGGTCGTACTTTTTCATGTCCACGGCATCAGTGCCGGACAGGTCAATGGCCGAGGCGTTGTTTATAACGACGTCGATGCCCCCAAAGCGGTCCATGGCCGCGGAAACGGCTCCCGCCACGTCCTCGTCACGCCGGACGTCGCCAACCAACGGAAGTGCCTGGCCGCCGGCCGCCTCCAACTGTTCGGCAGCCGTGTAGACGGTGCCTTCAAGTTTCGGATGCGGCTCCCCGGTCTTGGCCAGCAGCACAATGTTGGCGCCGTCCCGGGCCGCCCTGGTGGCGATGGCCAGGCCGATACCGCGGCTTCCGCCGGAGATCAGGATGGTGCGGCCACGGAGGGTACCGGTGGGCTGGTAGGGGCTTGCAGGCGATCCCGAAGCGTCGTTGCTCAAAGTCATAAAAACCACTGTAACCCAGTTATGTTACTCGTGAGTAACATAGTGCGGCGGGTGCCGGCACGGCAGAAAATTGTAGGTTTTCTACAGCGGCCGGCGTCAGAAGCGTCACTAGACTAGCCAGCAGGGTTCGTTTTTTGTGTGGATGCTACTTAACTCCCGCATCAGACCTGCCACGAAGGACAGCGCCACAGGACCAATCTGCTACAGAGCCGGAGATATTTTGATGAGCCACGATCTGACAACGACAGCGGGAAAGATCGCCGATTTCCGCGACCGCCAGGCCCGTGCCGAACAGCCCTCCGGCCCCGAAGCGATTGAAAAGCAGCACGCCCGCGGCAAGAACACTGCCCGGGAACGCATCGCCCTCCTGCTGGATGAAGACTCATTCGTGGAATTCGATGCCTTGGCCGTGCACCGCTCCACTGCATTCGGCATGGAAAAGAAGAAGCCGCTGGGCGACGGCCTGGTCTCCGGGTACGGCACCGTGGACGGGCGCCCGGTAGCCGTCTACAGCCAGGACTTCTCCGTTTATGGCGGCTCCCTCAGCCAGGTCAACGGCGAAAAGATCGTCAAGGTGCAGGAGTTCGCGCTCCGCAACGGCTGCCCCGTGGTGGGCATCCTCGACGGCGGCGGAGCCCGCATCCAGGAGGGCGTGGCCTCGCTGGCCATGTTTGCCGATATCTTCCGCAACAACGTCCACGCCTCAGGGGTGGTGCCGCAGATCTCCCTGATCATGGGCCCCTCCGCCGGCGGTGCGGCCTACTCCCCCGCCCTCACCGACTACGTAGTGATGGTGGACAAAACCTCGCACATGTTCATCACCGGCCCGGACGTCATCAAGACCGTCACCGGCGAGGACGTGGACATGGAAACCCTGGGCGGCGCACGCCAGCACAACGCCACCACCGGCACCTCCACCTACCTTGCCTCGGACGAAGCCGACGCCATCGAATTCGTGCGTGAACTGCTCGACTTCCTGCCCTCCAACAACCTCTCCGAGGCACCCGTGCTGGACCACCAGCAGGAGCTGGAGGTCGACGACGACGACCTCGCCCTGGACACGCTGATCCCGGATTCGGCGAACCAGCCCTACGACATGCGCAGCGTTGTTGAGCAGATCGTGGACGACGCCCACTTCCTGGAGATGCAGGCACTGTACGCGCCCAACGTGATGATCGGATACGGCCGGGTGGAGGGCCACACGGTGGGGATCGTGGCCAACCAGCCCCTGCAGTTCGCCGGCACACTGGACATCGCCGCCTCCGAAAAGGCCGCCCGCTTTGTCCGCCACTGCGACGCGTTCAACATCCCCATCATCACCCTGGTGGACGTTCCCGGGTTCCTGCCCGGCAAGGACCAGGAATTCCAGGGCATCATCCGCCGCGGCGCCAAGCTCCTGTATGCCTACGCCGAGGCCACCGTGCCCAAGCTCACCGTGATCACCCGCAAGGCCTACGGCGGCGCCTACATCGTGATGGGCTCCAAGAAGCTGGGCGCCGACCTGAACCTGGCGTGGCCCACCGCACAGATCGGCGTGATGGGCGCACAGGGAGCCGTTAACATCCTTTACCGCCGCGACCTCGCAGCCGTTGCCGAAGCCGGCGGAAACGTCGAAGCGCGGCGGGCCGAAGTGATCCGGCAGTACGAGGAAGAGCTCCTGAACCCGTACCAGGCAGCCGAACTGGGCTATGTCGACGCCGTCATCGCACCCTCCGAAACCAGGACCCAGATCATCAAGGGGCTGCGTGCGCTCCGCGACAAACGCGCCAGCCTTCCCACCAAGAAGCATGGGAACATCCCGCTGTGACCGTCCCCAACGAGCCCGCCGAAAACAATTCGCCTGTTGCCCCCCTGCTGTCTGTTGTCAAAGGCCAGCCGACGGCCGAGGAACTGGCGGCACTGACCGCCGTCGTCCTTTCCCTGGGAGGCGGGGAGCCCGCACCCGCCGGCAAGCCGTCGGTGCGGCACTGGGTGCGCCGGCAGCAGCTCCGGCTGGCCCCCACGCCCGGGCCCGGGGCATGGAAGCGAAGCCGCGGCTGATCCCCGCCACTCCTCCAACCTCGGGCGGCGTGGGCCCAGCGGTCCCACATTCCGAAGCGTTAGTCTCGTGGTGTGACTACAGACACTGCTCCCGCCGCCCGCCCGAAAACCCGCATCGATGCCGTCGCGGATCATTACACGGACACGCTCATCCGGCTCAATCCGTCCTTCGCCACCACCCTCGGCGTGCCCGGACACGAGACCGAATACCAGGACTTCTCCCCCGCCGGCATCGCTGAGTTCGCGGAGGCTGCCCGGAAGGCCCTCACCGACCTTGAGGGACTCGAGCCCGAGGACGACGTCGACGCCGTCACCCTTGATGCCATGCAGGAGCGGCTGGGCCTGCAGCTGCTGATCCATGCCTCCGGCTGGGAGTACGCGGACCTGAACAACATCGCCTCCCCCGCCCAGGACATCCGTGCCATCTTCGATCTCATGCCCACGGAAACAGAGCAGGACTGGCGGCACATCGCCGGCCGCGCACTCAACGTTCCGGGAGCTATTGCCGGCTACATCAACTCCCTGCGGCAGGCGAGGGACGCCGGCCGGGTTTCCGCAGCGCGCCAGGTAAAAATAGTCATTGAGCAGACCACAAAGTACGCCGCGGAGGACGGCTTCTTCGCGAAGCTCGCGGCGGGAGCATCCACCGCCGCCGGGCCGCTGCCCGCCGCCGTTCAGGAAGAGCTCGACGCCGGGGCTGCCGCCGCCAGGAGCGCCTACGCCGGACTGGCCGGGTTCCTGCGGACCGAGCTGTTGCCCGCCGCGCCTGAAAAGGACGCCGTGGGCCGGGCCCGGTATGCGCTGGCCTCGCGTTCCTTCCTTGGCGCAACCGTGGACCTGGAGGAAACCTATTCCTGGGGCGTGGAGGAACTCGACCGCCTCATCGCCCAGCAGGAACAAGTGGCGCACACCATCAAGGCCGGTGCCACCATCGCCGAGGCCAAGGACATCCTGAACAATGATCCCGCGCGCCAGCTCAAGGGTAAGGAGGCGCTGCGGGAGTGGATGCAGGAACTCTCCGACAAAGCCGTGGCGGAGCTGGCCGGCGTCCATTTCGACATCCCGGACGTTATGAGGAAACTCGAGTGCCTCATCGCCCCCACAGATGAGGGCGGCATCTACTACACCGGCCCGTCGGACGACTTCAGCCGTCCCGGCCGCATGTGGTGGTCCGTCCCGGCCGGTGAGGATACCTTTACCACCTGGGCCGAGACCACCACGGTGTTCCATGAAGGCGTTCCCGGCCACCACCTCCAGGTGGCCACTGCCACCTACCGCCGCGAACTACTGAACAAATGGCGGCGGAACGTCTGCTGGACCTCCGGCCATGGCGAAGGCTGGGCACTCTATGCCGAGAAGCTGATGCAGGAACTGGGCTACCTGGACGATCCCGGTGACCACATGGGCATGCTGGACATGCAGCGGATGCGCGCCGCCCGCGTGGTGTTCGACATCGGCGTCCACCTCGAACTCGAAGTCCCCGAACGCTGGGGCTCCGGCACCTGGACTGCGGACAAGGGCTACGAGTTCCTGAAACAAAACCTCCCCATCAGCGAAGGACAGCTCAACTTCGAGTTCACCCGATACCTCGGCTGGCCAGGCCAGGCACCCTCCTACAAGGTAGGCCAGCGCCTCTGGGAACAGATCCGCGCAGAACTCGAAGCCCGTCCCGGCTTCGACCTGAAAGAGTTTCACACAAGGGCTTTGAACATCGGCTCAGTCGGCCTGGACACCCTGCGGCGGGCACTGCTCTGACCTTCACTGATTGGGCCCACGCCGGCAGGGTTCCCTGGCCGAGAGCTTGCGAGGTTAGGGGGCCGGTGGGGAGCACGCTGCCGGATGGGCCCCTTGTGTCCACTTTGGGAGACATTAACCACAGCGGGGGTGGGAATACTTAACAAAGCGCCTTCACACCCTTGATTTAACGGGGATTTTTTCCTGCTGCTGCAACTTTGGCCTCGTAATATTTCTCAATGTTCGTTCGCCGTGATATATAGCCGGGCCCTAACGTAATCGGGTGAGCACTCAAACCCGCCCCTCAGAATCCGCAGGAAAGACCGGCTTCCAGCTCCCCAAGTGGGCTGGCTCGTTCGGCTTCCAGATCATCGCCGCCCTCATCGTCGGGCTTGGCCTCGGCCTGCTGGCCAAGTACACCGGCAGCACCAAAGCCAGCCCCAATGGCCTCGGCGCCACACTGCAGACCATCGGGTCCAGCTATGTGTCCCTGCTGCAGACCGCCGTCGTGCCCCTGATCTTCACCGCTGTCGTCAGCTCCATCTCCAACCTCCGCCAGGTGTCCAACGCCGCCAAGCTCGCGTGGAACACCCTGCTGTGGTTCGCCATCACCTCCCTGATCGCCGTGCTGATCGGCATCGGCCTGGGTGTCCTGCTGCAGCCCGGCGCCAACACCGGCATCACCGAGGAAGCCAAGTACTCCGGCAAGTCCGGTGACTGGTGGGCCTTCCTGGTAGGCCTCTTCCCCAAAAACTTCCTCGGACTGGGTGCCAGCTCCACCGTTGCCGAGTCCGGCGCCGTCACCACCTCTGTCAGCTTCAACGTGCTCCAGATCCTGGTGATCGCCATCGCCGTCGGTGTTGCCGCACTCAAGGTGGGCAAGGCGGCCGAGCCGTTCCTGAACCTGAACGCCTCTGCACTGGCCGTCATCCAGAAGGTGCTGTGGTGGATCATCCGCATCGCACCGCTGGGTACCGTGGGCCTCATTGGCAACGCCGTGGCTGTTTACGGCTGGGACACCATCGGCTCGCTGGGCAAATTCACCTTCGCCATCTACGTAGGCCTGGCCCTGGTCCTCTTCGCGGTCTACCCCATCCTGGTCCGCACCCACGGACTGTCGGTCAGGCAGTACTTCTCCGGCGTGTGGCCCGCCGTCCAGCTGGCCTTCGTCTCCCGCTCCTCGGTGGGCACCCTGCCCCTGACCCAGCGCGTGACCGAACGCAGCCTCGGTGTCCCCCGCGGGTACGCTTCCTTCGCCGTGCCGCTGGGCGCCACCACCAAGATGGACGGCTGCGCGGCAATCTACCCCGCCATCTCCGCCATCTTCGTCGCACAGTTCTTCGGCATCCAGCTCGACTTCAGCCAGTACCTGCTCATCGCACTGGTGTCGGTCCTGGGCTCGGCCGCAACAGCCGGCACCACCGGCGCCGTCGTGATGCTCACGCTGACCCTGTCCACGCTGGGACTGCCGCTTGCCGGCGTCGGCCTGCTCCTCGCCATCGATCCCATCCTGGACATGGGCCGCACCGCGGTGAACGTCGCCGGCCAGGCGCTCGTCCCCACCATCGTGGCCAAGCGCCAGGGCATCCTGGACGAGGAGCTGTACAACGCACCCCGCAACGGCACCCCTTTTGCTGACGACACTGCGGACACCGCCGCTGCCGCCCCATCCGACGGAACCTCCACGGACACCACAGCGCGCGAACTGGCGGACGCGAAGGCCTAAGGGTCTTGCGCTCACTACTGCGGTAGAAAAAGTCCCCGGGAATTTTCCCGGGGACTTTTTCATGCCGTCAACAGGTCAGCGGCCGCCGCCGATGACGCCGTTTTCCACCGCCTTGGTCACGGCGTCAGCCTCGGCCTGCGTCAGCTTTCCGTCCGTCACGGCCTGGTCCAGCCGCGTTTTGAGGGCTGCGGCCTTCTCTGCCTGCTTCTCAGCGCGGAGCTCGGCCAAGGCTGCGCTGACCTTGGACTCCTCGATGCCCAGGGTTCCGGACAGTGATGTGGCCAAGGCTGCGTCGCGGGTGGCGGCATCGGGCTTCGTGCCTTCCGTGGGCGGGGTTGTGGGCTTGTTCGCTTCACGGAAGGCCTGCAGCGCCTCCGTCACTTTGGCTTCCTCCACCCCGAGCTTTTCCGCCAGCGCGGATGCCTGTGCGATGCCCCGCTCCCCACCGCGGCTGCCGTGCTTGCCCATGCCTCCTCCCGCGGTGCTGGTGCTCCCGTCCGCGGATGCGCTGGAGCTGGCACTGGGTGCGGGAGCCGGTGTTGTGGTGGCGGAGGCCATGCCGGCAACTCCGATTCCGCCAACAAGGGCCAGCGCCGTGGCTGACAGGCCGAGGGTCATTTTCTTTGTGCGTGACATTTTTGTGTCTCCTGGATCCGCCGTCGGTGACGGCTGCTGATGGTTCGCCTCTTCCGAGGCACCACCAGCATCCCGGCGCAGGTTCTGGAAGAGCTGTTCGGAACCTTTCATCCAGCTGTGAAAGTGGGCCGACAAAACTTGCCCACAGTGCAAATTTGCACATAGTGTAAGAGCGTGACCCCTTCCCTCAGCCCGGCGGCCCCCTCGCCCGCAAGCCCTTCCCGGCGCGAGTTGAACAAGGCTGCCACCCGGCAGGCAATCACCGACGCCGCCCTTTCGCTGCTGCGAAGCCATGGCCCCGGAAGCTTCACCGTGGAGGACATCGCCGATGCCGCGGGAATTTCCCGGCGCACCTTCTTCAATTACTTCAGCAGCACCGACGCCGCCCTCGCTTCGGTCACCCACGGTTTCCTGGACAACGCGATCCAGCAGTTTCGGCTCCGCCCGGCCGAGGAACCGATCCTGCAGTCGGCCCAGGCAGCCCTGATGGCCCTCGCAGATCCCATGACCGTTGCCCCGCTGGCCGAGCTGTTCACCCTCACCCAACAGAGCGCCCTGATGGCCCACTCGGAACTTGAAGCGTGGGACCACTGCCGGGAACAGATCACCGCGGTGGCCAGGGAACGCGCCACCGGAACGCCCGGCGCCGACGACGAGCTCTACCTCCGTGCCTTGGCGGGCTCCGTGATTTCCTGCGGCAAAGCGGCCATGGAAGTCTGGTTCGCCCGCCGCGGTGCCGACCTCGCACCGGCGTCGCTCGCCGAACTCCGGCAACTGCTGATCGACGCCATGGCGCTCCTGGGGTCCGGTTTCACGGCAGTTCAGCCCCCTACCTCTACCCGTTCAGACTCCCGTTCCTCCTGATCAGATCGGTTTCCCTTCATGGCACTGCTCCTTTACCGCCTGGGCAAGTTCTCCTACCGCCGCCGCTGGCTGGTCATCTCGCTGTGGCTGGCCATCCTCGTGGCCGTGGGTGGCTCGGCCGCTGCCTTCCACGGCACGCTGTCCAACAACTTCCAGATTCCGGGCACCGAAACCCAGCGCATCGCGGACAAGCTGAAGGAAGAGCTTCCCTCAGCATCCGGCGGCACCGCCACCATCGTTTTTGAAGCACCCGACGCCGGGTTCACCGCCGAAAGCCGCGCCGCAGTCACCAACGCGCTGAAGAAGCTTGAGACCGTCCCGGACGTCCGCGGCACGGTGGATCCATTCGCCACCCAAGCGCAGGTGGACCAGGCCGGACAGGCCATTACCGCTGGCGAACAGCAGCTTGCGGCGGGCCAGGCACAATTGGAGGCCTCCCGCGCCGAGCTGGACGCCGGCAAGGCGCAGCTTGCAGCCGCCGAACAGCAGCTGGCTGCAGGCGGCGCCCCGGCAGCCCTCATCGAGGCACAGCTTGGCGGGCAACAAGCTGCGCTCGCGGAAGGACAGGCAAAGCTCGACGCCGGCGCCCGGGAACTGGAAGCCAGCAAGGCGAAGCTGGAACTGGGCAAGCGCCAGGCAGAAGCTTCCTCGGCCATCCGGTTCGTCTCCGAGGACGGCCGCGCCGCCGTAGCGCAGGTGCAGTTCAGCACCTCCATCAACGGCCTGAGCCCCGACGTCCGCCAGCAGGTCCAGGACATCGCCCATGAGACCTCCGCAGCCGGCGTCACCGCCTACGCCAGCAAGGAAATCACCGAGGACATTTCGGAACTCTTCGGCGCCGCAGAGGTCATCGGCATCGCCGTCGCGGCCCTGGTGCTGATCATCATGCTGGGGACGCTGATCGCCGCCGGGCTGCCGCTGCTCATGGCAGTGGTGGGCGTCGGCGTGGGCGTCGGAATCACCTTCGCCCTCTCCGGCCTCTTCGACATGAGCTCCATCTCCCCCATGCTGGCCCTCATGCTGGGCCTGGCCGTGGGAATCGACTACTCACTGTTCATCGTCAACCGGCACCGGACGCAGCTCCTTGCCGGCATGGCACAGGAGGAATCGGTAGCCCGCGCCACCGGCACGTCAGGAAACGCGGTGGTTTTCGCGGGCCTCACGGTGATCATCGCCCTGGCCGCACTGGTAGTGCCGGGCCTGCCCTTCCTCGCCGTGATGGGCCTGGCCGCGGCCGGAACCGTAGCAGTGGCCGTACTGGTGGCCATCACGCTCACCCCGGCCATGCTGTCCCTGATTGGCCGCCGCATCATCTCCCGGCGCGCCTGGGTCAAAGCAGACGCCCACAATGCCCAACCTGGCCATGAAGCGGCCGATGAAGCCCAGGACCGCGAGCGCAGCACCCGCGGCTGGGGCGGCCTCGTCACCCGGCATCCCGTGCTGGCACTCCTGGCCGGTGTACTCCTCCTGGGCACCCTCGCGCTGCCCGCCACCCAACTGCAGCTTGCACTGCCCGACGGCGGTTCCGAGCCGGTGGACTCCGAGGCTTACCAGGCCTATGACCTCACGGCGCGGAGCTTCGGCGAAGGTGTCACCGGCCCCATCGTGGCCGTGGGGGAGTTCCCGGCGGATCTGGACGAGGCCCAGGCACAGGCGCTCCAGTACGACGTCGCAGACAAGCTCCGCGCCGTGGACAACGTCGTGGCCGCCGTACCGGTCGCCCTCAGTGACGACCGCCGCACCGCAGTCTTCCAGGTCATCCCCGAAGAAGGACCGGCCAGTGCCAGCACGGTCCAGGTGGTCTCGGAACTGCGCGGCCTCAACGACGAAATCCAGTCCGAGTACAACGTGGCGATGGGCCTGACGGGGCAGACTGCCGGGAACGTGGATGTCTCCACCAAGCTCGGTGACGCCCTGCCGCCCTACCTGGCGATCGTCGTCGGGCTTTCCCTGATCCTGCTGCTGCTGGTGTTCCGCTCCATCGTTGTCCCGCTGCTCGCAACGGGCGGATTCCTGCTCTCCCTCGCCGCTGCATTCGGCGCCGTGGTGGCCGTCTACCAGTGGGGCTGGCTGGGAGGCGTGTTCGACGTCGCCAACCCAGGCGCCGTCCTGAGCTTCCTGCCCATCATCCTGATCGGCGTGCTCTTTGGACTGGCCATGGACTACCAGGTGTTCATTGCCTCCGGAATGCGCGAAGCGTACATGCACGGTTCCTCGGCCAAGCAGGCGGTCCGGATGGGATTCAGGCATGCAGCAGCAGTGGTGACGGCGGCGGCGATCATTATGGTCAGTGTCTTCGCCGGCTTCATCTTCAGCCACCTCACCATGGTGCGGCCGCTTGGCTTCGCGATGGCGTTCGGCGTGCTGCTTGATGCCTTTGTGGTGCGCATGACCATCGTTCCTGCCGTGATGTACCTGCTGGGAGAGAAGTCCTGGTGGCTCCCCCGCTGGCTGGACCGGATCCTGCCGGACGTCGATGTGGAGGGCGCCAAGCTCAGCCGGCCCGAGGCGGCCCCGGCACCAAAGGCGCTGGTCCACTAGGCTGAAACTGTGGTCCGCCTGATTCTCGCTTCCCAGTCCCCCGCCCGTACCAAACTCCTCGCCGAGGCCGGCATCAAGCATACGGTCCTGGTGTCGGACGTCGATGAGGAGGCGGTCCAGGCGCGGTACGGCGTCACCGACCCGCACGACACCGCACTGCTGCTGGCCCGGGCGAAAGCGGAGGCTGTGGCGGCGCTGCCGGAAGCGGAGGGGGCGCTGGTACTCGGGTGCGACTCCGTCTTCGAATTTGACGGCGAGGCGCATGGCAAACCGTACACCGCCGCCGTCGCCCGTGAGCGCATGCTGCGGATGAGCGGCAACGCCGGAGTCCTGCATACGGGGCACTGGCTGGTGGACTGCCGCGATACAGACCCCGACGATGGCGCAGCCCCCGGCACGGGCGCCACCCTTGGGACGGTGGCATCGGCGGAGGTTTCCTTCCTGGACATGGATGCGGCGGAGATAGACGCCTACATCGCCACCGGTGAGCCGCTGCACTGCGCCGGGTCCTTCACCATCGATGGCCTCGGCGGGGCCTTCATCCGAAAGGTCGACGGCGACCCGCACGCCGTCGTCGGCCTTTCCGTCTCCACGCTCCGCGGTTTGCTCGCCCAGGCGCAGGTGCGCATCACTGAGCTCTGGCAGGCGGCATAAAGCGGGGTCAATTCGGGGCGTCTTGTAGCTTCCCTACAAAGCACGACCTCTTTACACGCGGATTCCGCAAGTAATATCGGCGGAACCCTCAAAACCGCGCTAGGCTCCCTGAAGGAAAGAAGGAGACGCCTTGTCAGCAAATTTGGAGCAGTCCGTACGTCCCACGCAGTCGACCCTCACAAAGGTGCTGATCGCCAACCGCGGTGAAATCGCGGTACGCATCATCCGCGCCGCCCGTGATGAAGGCATCGCCTCCGTTGCTGTCTACGCCGACGCAGACCGCGACGCGCTGCACGTCCGCCTTGCTGATGAGGCCTATGCGCTCGGCGGGAACACCGCTGCCGAGTCCTACCTGGTGATGGACAAGATCATCGATGCCGCGCGCCAGTCCGGTGCCGATGCCATCCACCCCGGCTACGGATTCCTGGCCGAAAACGCACAGTTCGCTGCCCGCGTGATCGAGGCCGGCATCACGTGGATCGGCCCGTCCCCGGAGGCCATCTCCGCCCTCGGCGACAAAGTCCAGGCCCGGCACATCGCAGAGAAGGTGGGCGCACCCCAGGTCCCCGGCACCGCGGACCCCGTCACGTCCGCCGAGGAAATCCTTGACTTCGTGGACCAGTACGGGCTGCCCGTGGCCATCAAGGCAGCCTTCGGCGGTGGCGGACGCGGCATCAAGGTGGCCCGCAGCCGCGACGAGATTCCCGAACTTTTTGAATCCGCTGTCCGTGAGGCCACCGCTGCCTTCGGCCGCGGCGAGTGCTTCATCGAGCGCTTCCTGGACGCGCCCCGCCACGTGGAAACCCAGTGCCTGGCGGACGCCCACGGCAACGTTGTGGTGGTCTCCACGCGCGACTGTTCGCTGCAGCGCCGCAACCAGAAGCTCGTGGAAGAGGCGCCCGCCCCGTTCCTTACCGAGGAGCAGAACCGCCGCCTGTACGAGTCCTCCAAGGCCATCTTGAAAGAGGCCGGTTACCTGGGCGCCGGCACCTGCGAGTTCCTGGTGGGCCAGGACGGCACCATCTCCTTCCTTGAGGTGAACACCCGCCTGCAGGTGGAGCACTGCGTTTCCGAGGAAGTCACCGGCATCGACCTGGTGCGTGAGCAGTTCCGCCTGGCCCGCGGCGAGGAACTCGGCTACGACGATCCCGAGGTTCGCGGCCACTCCTTTGAATTCCGGATCACCGGCGAAGACCCGGGCCGGAACTTCCTGCCGGCACCGGGCACGCTCCGGGTCCTGAAGAACCCCACCGGCCCTGGCATCCGCATCGACTCCGGGGTGGAGCAGGGCGACGTGATCAGCGGCAACTTCGATTCAATGCTGTCCAAGCTCATTGTGACGGGTGCCAGCCGGCCGCAGGCCCTGCAGCGGGCCCGCCGCGCCCTCGAAGAGATGGTGGTCGAGGGCATCCCGACGGTGATCCCGTTCGACCTTGCCGTGGTCTCGGACCCCGCATTCGCGCCAGCCGAGGGCCCCTTCAGCGTCCACACGCGCTGGATCGAGACCGAGTTCGTGAACAATCTCCCGGCCTGGACTCCGGACGGCGCCGGCACCGATGTGGACGCCGAAGAGCGGCAGCGCGTGGTGGTTGAAGTGGGCGGCAAACGCCTTGAGGTAGTACTCCCGGCCTCGCTCGGTTCCGTGGGAACCGGCTCGGCCGGCACTGCGCCCAAAGCAGGCAAGTCGAAGAAGCGCTCCCGCTCGGGCGGTACGGCAGCAGCGACCGGCAACGCGTTGACTTCCCCCATGCAGGGCACCATCGTCAAGGTGGCCGTGGCGGAGGGCGATGTTGTGGCCGAGGGAGACCTCGTTGTGGTCCTCGAAGCGATGAAGATGGAGCAGCCGCTGACGGCACACCGCTCCGGAACCATCACCGGCCTCACCGCCACACCCGGGGAAACGGTGTCAGCCGGCGCCGTCATTGCCACCATCGAAGACTAGCAAGCGCCGGAGGCCCCCATGCTCGCACCAAGTTTTGAAGAAGAAGTGGACCGCTACCATCTGGCCGTCCCTGAAATCACCAGGGGCAACCCCGGACCTGTCAAGGAACTGTACTCCCGGCTTCACGACGTGACGCTGGCGAACCCTTTCGGCGGCATTGCCCGCGGCTGGGCGCAGGTGGAAGCCCGGCTGGACCAGGCTGCCCGCCAGTTCCAGGACGGCGAGATGCTCGGGTTCGACACCATCACGTCCTACACCGCGCGTGACACTGCTTTCCTGGTGGAGACGGAACATTTCCGCGCGCGGCTGGACGGCGCCGCCGTCGCCGAGGAGTTCGCGCTCCGCGTGACCAGCGTCTTCCGCCGCGAGGAAGGGTACTGGAAGCTTGTGCACCGCCACGCTGATCCCGCTGCCCGGCCGCAGTCCCGCCGGTCCCTGAGCCAGCCCGCCAACAGCTGACAGGTTCTGCCGGAAAAGGCACACTTAGCAGATGTTGCCTTTCCTGCTCCTGGCGTCAAGGGCCGAAGACGCCGCCGCTGAGGACGAATACGCCGCCTATCTCCGCTACGGCGGACTGGAGCCCCAGGAGCTGCGGCGCATCAGGCTGGAGGCTGCTCCCCTGCCTGAGCTGGACCTCGCGGATTACTCGGGGGTGATTGTGGGCGGCAGCCCGTTCACGTCCAGCGACCCGCCCGAGCACAAGACTCCGACGCAGCACCGGGTGGAACGTGAATTGTCCGGCCTCCTGGACCAGGTAGTTGCCCGGGACTTTCCGTTCCTCGGTGCCTGCTATGGCGTTGGCACCCTCGGAACGCACCAGGGCGCCGTGATCGACAGAACCTTCGGAGAACCACTCGGCGCCGCAGAGATTGAGCTGACCGACGCGGGCCTGGAGGATCCAGTGCTGGCCGGCATGCCCAGGAGGTTTACCGCCTTCACGGGGCACAAGGAGGCCTGCACGGTCCTGCCGCCGCACGCCGTGCTGCTGGCCCGGTCCGCCGCCTGCCCGGTCCAGATGTTCCGCGTCCGCAGGAACCTTTACGCCACCCAGTTCCACCCGGAACTGGACGTGGACGGTCTCGTCACGAGGATCGACATCTACCGCCATGCCGGCTACTTTCCGCCGGAGTCGGCGGAGGAATTAATGGCGCAGGCCCGGCAGTTCACCGTCGCCGAGCCGATGAACATCCTGAAGAATTTCGTGGCCCATTACGCCTCGGGGACATAGAAATGCCCGGCGGGTCCGTAGACCACGCCGGGCATGTCTGATCAATCAAGGGCGATATGTCAGGCCACGTTGTTCTCGTAGTCCACGTCGCGGGTTTCCTTGCTCACGAACAGGGCGATGAGGGTCAGCACGGCCATGGCGGTCAGGTAAATCCCCACCAGTACCGGGCTGCCGTCCGCCAGTTCCCAAAGCGCCACGGCAATGAACGGAGCCACCGCTGCGCCCAGGATGCTGGAGAAGTTGTAGCTCACAGCCGATCCTGTGTAGCGGACGTTGGTGGGGAACAGCTCCGGCAGCAGCGCACCCATCGGCCCGAAGGTCAGGCCCATCAGGGAGAAGCCGATGACCAGCAGGGCCATGGTGCCAATGAATCCGCCGCTGAACAGCGGGACAAAGAGCAGGCCGAAGACGAAGATCCCGCCCGTGACCGCCAGAAGCATCTTGCGCCGGCCGTACTTCTCAGCCAGCGGTCCGGAGACCAGCGTGAAGATTCCGAAGAACACGACGCCGGCGATCAGCATCCACAGGAAGTCGTTCCGGGAGTAGCCCAGGCCGGGAACGAAGGCAGCCGCGGCGGCCTCGGTCATTGGCTTTCCGGCCTTCTCGGCGGCGGCCCTGGCAGCGTCGAGGCTGGAGGGGCGGGTGCCGTAGGTCAGGGTGAACGTGGTCATCAGGTAGAAGAGCACGTACGTGGCAAGCATGATGAACGTGCCAAGGATCAGCTGGCGCCAGCTCGTCTTGAACACCCGGCCCAGGGGCAGCTTAGCCACCTCGTTGGACTCAAGGACCTTGGTGAAGGCCGGGGTTTCGATCAGTTTCAGGCGGACGTAGAGGCCGATGATGACCATAACGGCGCTCAGCAGGAACGGCACGCGCCAGCCCCAGGACTGGAAGTCAGCCGGGGACAGTGCGTAGCTGAAGACCAGGAAGATCACGTTGGCGATGATGAAGCCGATGGGGGCGCCCAACTGCGGGAAGGTGCCGTAGATGGCGCGCTTGTTGGCCGGAGCGTTCTCCGTGGCCAGCAGCGCGGCGCCGCTCCATTCGCCACCCAGGGCCAGGCCCTGGGCGAACCGCATAACCACCAGCAGTGCCGGAGCCCAGAATCCCCAGCCAGGTACCAGCGCGGTGGGCAGGCAGCCGATCAGGAACGTGGCAATACCCATGGTCAGCAGGGATGCCACCAGGGTGCCCTTGCGGCCGAACTTGTCCCCAAAGTGTCCAAAAACGATGGAGCCCAGCGGGCGGGCAATAAATGCCACCCCAAAGACGGCAAAGGAGCTCAGGAGCTGGGTGGTTTCATTTTGGTTGGGGAAGAACAGCTGCGGGAAAACCAGTACGGCCGCCGTCGCATAGACATAGAAGTCGTAGAACTCAACCGTGGTGCCGATCAGGCTGGCGACGATCACGCGGCCGCGTGAGTTCACCGGCTGCGGCGGTCCGGGCACCGTGGAGGTATTGGGGGATGACATAGGTAAACGCTTTCGTGAGAACCGGCCAGGCCGCGCCTTCAGGCCCGGCTCGAAATAGTTAGAGTTCAATATTAGTTCCCGCGGTCCAGTGAATGGACGAAAGGTCCACTATCCGGACATGTGCCGTGCGTCTCACTGTGTGGCCTTCCCCCCTGCCTCACGTCCGTCCCGGGCCGCCGATAGGCAAATGTCACAGCGCGTTAACAAACATCGTCTGTCCGTGAAACGCGGTGTCCCTACCGTGGAGGAACAACATCCCCCCGAAGGAGGTACCCCGTGACTGTTGACCGCACCGCTGATGCCGGACCCGGCAATTCCCTTGATCTGGACGAAACCGCAAGGCCCGGAACCGCCGCATCCGCCAGCGCACAGCCCGGCTCTACCCGCACCACAGACGCACCCGTACTTGAATTCCGTCCCGGCCGCTGGATCGCCAACTGGGATGCCGAGAACAAGGAGCAGTGGGAATCCGCAGGCCGCACCATTGCGCGCCGTAACCTCAACTGGTCAATCTTCGCCGAGTTCCTCGGCTTCGTGGTGTGGCAGCTCTGGTCCATCGTGGTGGTCCAGCTGCCCGCTGCAGGCTTCAACTTCTCCACTTCCGAGATTTTCTGGCTGATCTCCATGCCCAGCCTGGTCGGTGCGACCCTGCGCATCCCCTACACCTTTATGGTCCCCCGCTTCGGCGGCCGCAACTGGACCATCGTTTCCGCCCTGCTCCTCCTGATCCCCTCCATCGGCCTGGCACTGTGCGTCTCCAACCCGGAAACCCCGTTCGGTGTCATGCTGCTCGTGGCGGCCCTCGCGGGCTTCGGTGGCGGAAACTTCGCCAGCTCCATGGCCAACATCACCTTCTTTTATCCCGCCCGGGAAAAGGGCTGGGCGCTGGGCCTGAACGCCGCCGGCGGCAACATGGGTGCCGCCGTCGCACAGCTCGCTGTCCCGATCGTGATCACCCTGCTGGCCGTAGGCACCGTCAACCTGCCCATGGCCGGCTGGATGTGGGTGCCGTTCATCCTGGTGGCCGCTTTCGGCGCCTGGAAGTTCATGGACAACCTCACCAGCGCCAAGGGTGACATCGCGGGTTCGGTGGCTGCGCTGAAGGAACCACACCTGTGGATCATGGCACTGCTGTACATCGGCACCTTCGGCTCCTTCATCGGCTTCGCCGGCGTGTTCCCCAAGCTCATCAAGGACTACTTCCCGGCTTTCTCCTCGATCGGAGTAGGCACCGTGGCGCTCTCGCTGGCCTTCCTCGGCCCGCTGGTCGGCTCCCTGGCACGGCCGTATGGCGGACGCATGGCCGACAGGATGGGCGGCGCACGCATGACCGTGGCTGCCTTCGCTTCCATGGCCATCATCACCCTCACCATGATCTGGACCCTGCCGCTGAAGAACTTCTGGCTCTTCCTTGTCCTCTTCCTGATGCTCTTCACCGCCAGCGGCTTCGGCAACGGCGCAACCTACCGGATGATCCCCATCATCTTCGCCACCTCCAGCCGGGCCGCGAAGACCGGAGCCAGCACCGTGCAGACCCAGCGGCTCGCGTCCTCCGCCCTCGGCCTCATCTCGGCCATCGGCGCTTACGGCGGCTTTGTCATCCCGCAGGTGCTGAACGCCTCCAACACCGCCAGCGGATCCTACACACCGGCCTTCTACGGATTCGTCGGGGCCTACGTCCTGATGCTGGTTGTCTGCTGGGCCTTCTACATCCGCAACGCCAACCGAAATGCGATGGGACACGTCTAACATGACCAAAAGCGCCGACACGCACTGCCCTTACTGCGCCCTGCAGTGCGCCATGACGCTCACGTCTCCAGCGGAACTGGCCCCGGCTTCCCAGCCGGGGTCAGTCCCCGTGTCAGCACCGCCGGCAGCCGGGAGGCCCGGCCTTGGGGCGCCCGCCAAGGCACTCCTCGAGGTGAGCGGCCGGGACTTTCCCACTAACCGCGGCGGCCTCTGCCGCAAGGGCTGGACCTCCGCCACCCTTTTGAACCACCCGGGCCGGATTACCGAACCACTCCTGAAGGGCGCCGACGGCGTCCACCGCCCCATCAGCTGGGACCAGGCCCTGGACCTTGCGGTGTCCGCCGTTAAGGACGCCCGCGCCCGCTACGGACGGGACTCAGTGGGCGTTTTCGGCGGCGGCGGCCTCACCAACGAAAAGGCCTACATGCTGGGCAAGTTCGCCCGGCTCGCCCTGGGAACCTCTCGCATCGACTACAACGGACGGTTCTGCATGTCCTCGGCTGCGGCCGCCGGGATGCGGGCCTTCGGTGTTGACCGCGGCCTGCCCTTCCCGCTCGAAGCCCTGGACACCGCCAGCACCATCCTGATGCTGGGTTCCAACGTGGCCGAAACCATGCCGCCCTTCGTCCAGCACCTGAAGGGAACGCGCGACGCCGGCGGGCTGGTCGTGGTGGATCCGCGCCGCTCAGCCACGGCTGCCTTTACCGCCGACGGCGGCGGCCTCCACCTCCAGCCCCTCCCTGGAACCGACCTCGCCCTCCTGCTGGGCATCTCCCACGTCGTCATCCACGAGAACCTGATGGACACCACCTTTCTTGAGGAACGCACCTCGGGCTACAGCGCCGTGGCCCGCAGTGTGAACTCCTTCTGGCCGGAACGGGTGCAGTCCATCACCGGTGTCCCGGCTGAACTCATCCGTGAAACCGCACGCCGGCTCGCTGAGGGTGCGCGAAAGGGCGGCAGCTACATCCTCACCGGCCGTGGCGTGGAGCAGCATGTGGACGGCACTGATACCGCCACGGCTGCCATCAACCTCAGCCTCCTGCTCGGCCTGCCCGGATCGGCCCGCAGCGGCTACGGCACCCTCACCGGCCAGGGCAACGGCCAGGGCGGCCGGGAGCACGGCCAGAAGGCGGACCAGCTCCCCGGCTACCGCAAGATCACCGATCCCGCCGCCCGCGCCCACGTAGCCAAGGTGTGGGGCGTTTCGGAAAACCTGATCCCCGGGCCCGGCCTGCCGGCAGTCCAACTGCTTCAGTCACTGGGTAAGCCCGACGGCGTCCGCTGCCTTTTCGTCCACGCCTCCAACATCGCGGTGGCCTCCCCTGACGCCAACGCTGTCATCAACGGCTTGCGCAGCCTGGACTTCCTGATGGTCTGCGACTTCTTTATGTCCGAGACTGCGGCTGAGGCAGACCTCATACTTCCCGTTCTGCAATGGGCAGAGGAGGAAGGCACGCTGACCAACCTCGAAGGCCGCGTCCTCCGCCGCCGCCGCGCCCTCACCCCGCCCGCCGGAGCCCGCAGCGAGCTCTGGATTATGGCACGGCTGGCTGAAGCCCTCGACGCCCCGTCCACGTACAGCGAAGACCCGGAAACAGTGTTCGAGGAACTCCGGCTCGCTTCAGCCGGCGGACTCGCAGACTACTCCGGCATCGACTACGCCATGCTGGACCGCGGCGAAGCGGCCTACTGGCCCTATCCGTCGGGCAGCAAGGGAACCCCAAGGCTATTCCAGGACAAGTTCGCCCACGCCGACGGCAAAGCCGTGATGACCCCGGTGACGCCCCGCCGCCGTCGTACTCCCGCCGGGACCCCCCTTGGGGACGCCACAGCTCCGGCCGCGAAAACCATGACCCTCATCACCGGCCGCCTCCTGGAGCACTACCAGTCCGGCGCGCAGACCCGCCGCGTGGCTGAACTGCTGGAGGCCCGGCCCGAGGCCAAGCTGCAGCTCCATCCTGCCGCCGCGGCCACCATGGGCATCACCGAAGGCGTCCTCGTCTCGGTGGCCAATGAGCGCGGCGAGGTGCTGTGCCGGGCTGAGCTCAGCACAGCAATCCGCACGGACACGGTCTTCCTGCCGTTCCACTTCCCGGAACTCGAGAGCGCCAACCGTCTCACCGAGGCCGCCACGGACCCCATCTCCGGGATGCCCGAATTCAAGTTCAACAAAGTGTGGGTCCGGCCGGCTGCCACCCCCGTTTCAACCAGCGTGCTTCAAACGACGGAGGCCTCATGAGCGAGCAAGTTGTCATCGTAGGATTCGGACCGGTGGCTGCCCGGCTGGTTGATGAACTCCTGCCTGCCGTCCGCAGCGGCTCCCTGAACCTCACGGTTGTGGGCGCGGAGGCGGAAGCCGCGTACAACCGCGTGCTGGTTGCCGACCTCGGCGTGGGGCGGACCACCGCGGACGCCCTGGCGCTTTCCGACCCCGACGCCCTGGCTGCCGAGGGCGTGGACGTCCGGCTTGGCGTACGGGTCCGCCGCGTGGACCGTGCCAGGCAGCAGGTCCTCCTGTCCGACGGTGCCGTGGCGCACTACGACCGGCTGGTTTTCGCCACCGGTTCGCGTCCGGTGATTCCCAACCTGACCGGCATCAACCCGGATCCCACCTCGCCGGTCCTCCCCGCGGGAGTTACTGCGCTCCGCGACCTCCGTGATGCTCAGGTGCTGCGCCAGGCTGTGGACGGCGGCAAACGGGTGGTGGTCCTGGGCGGCGGCGTGCTCGGGCTGGAGACGGCCCTGGCCGCTGCGGAAGAAGGCGCCACCGTCACGGTGGTCCACAACGGGCCCCACCCGCTGGGCCGGAACATCGACCGCGGCGGCGGCGCCGTCCTGGCTGCGAGCCTCCGGCGCTGCGGCGTCCGGATGGCCGGCAACGCACGCTCCACCGGGGTGGAGCACAACGGGACCGACGGCGGGTTCTCGGCCCTGCTGCTTGACGACGGCTCCGCGATCGACGGCGACCTCCTGGTCATCTCGTGCGGCGTCCGTCCCCGGACGGAACTGGCAGAGGGCTGCGGGCTCTCCACCTCCGCCGGGATCCTGGTGGACCACCGGCTGCGGGCCCACCACGAACCGCACATCTTCGCCATCGGCGACTGCGCCGAAGTCCGTTGCCCCGATCCGGACTGCGCGCAGTGCCGGAACGCCAAAGGCCCGTCCGGGCTGGTCGGACCCGGGTGGCGCCAGGCCGAATGGCTGGCCGAGTACCTCACGCTCCTGGCGTCCGCTGCTCCAGAGGCAGCAGAGCTGTTGCCGGAATTGCCGGCCGAGCAGGCCGGCGTCATTGTCCTGAAGGCACGCGGCATGAACATGGCTGTGGCTGGTGACAACACTGCTGAACCGTGGGACGAGGAGATCCTCACGGCCGGTGCCGTCAACGGCCGGCCCCGGCTGCAGATCGCCCAGTGGGCGGACCCGGAACACGGCCGCTATGTGAAGATGACCACCCGCGGCGGCGTCCTGGAGGGCATCGTGGCCGTGGGTATGCCGCGGACCGCGGCCGAGCTGGTCGGCCTGTTTGAACGCGGCGCGGAACTCCCCGCCGACAGGTCGCTGCTGCTCCGCCTCGACGGGCCGGACCAGCTCCCGGGTGCGGCTGCGGATCCCCAAGGAACCGTCTGCCGGTGTGCGGGCATCAGCGGGGCGGCCATCGCGGGCGCGGTGGAGGAAGGCTGCTCAACCGTGGCCGAGGTGTCCAAGGCCACCCGGGCCGGCACTGGCTGCGGCGGCTGCCACGAGGACATCAAGGGGCTGATCGAAAAACATTTTCAGGCGGTCTCAACTTCCTGAATAGCGCCCGGGAGTTGAGCCTGCCGAAATCCCGGAAGTTTCTAGGCCGGTGCCTTCGGGATCAGAATCCAGAGCGCGATGTAAACCAGCTCGCCGATCCCCACCAGGCCAAAGATCACGAAGCCCAGCCGCACCAGGAATTTGGGGAGACCAAACCGGGCGGACAACGCCGCGCAGACTCCGCCGATCATCTTGCCGCTGCGGGGACGTATGAGGGCTGTTGTCATGACCTGTTCCCCTAAGCTTCCGTGCCGGAAGCGCCGTTGGAGCTAAGTTCCCCGTTGGCTACCGCTTCCGCATAGCGGGTAAGGTCCGGTCCGGGCTGGAAGTCGACGAACTGGTCCTTCAGTTGCTCAAAAAGGAACTTGTACACCTCGTCCTTGTCCGCGTTGGACAAAGTGGATGCTGCCTCCCGGACCGCTTCCTGCAGGGCCCTGTCGGCGTCGAGCAGGATTTTCTCCCTTGCCTGCTCATTCCATGTGACGTCCTTCAGTTCCACGAACTTCTCCTTGCGTCGATGGCTGATGCAGGGACGGCCGGGAAATTCACGATGAAGTTCCCGGCCGGTCCTCTAGGGAGTCTATGCAGGTAATACGAGAGCGGTCCAGACTCCCGTGCAGGAACCTACAGGTGGACGTGCAGGCGCCGCGCGGCCTCTGAAATGGATCCGGTCAGGGACGGGTACACGGTGAAGGTGCTGGCAACATCGTCCACGTGCAGCTTTTGCTTGACGGCGATGGAGATCGGGAAGATCAGCTCGGAAGCGTTCGGCCCCACTACCACTCCTCCGATCACTGTGCCCGATCCCTTTCGGGCGAAGATCTTCACAAAGCCGTCCTTGTGGTTGCGCATCTTGGCGCGGGCGTTGCTGCGCAGGGAAAGCTTGACCACATCGCCCTGGTACTTGCCGGAGTCGATCTCCGCTTCGGACACCCCGACGTTGGCAATCTCCGGCGAGGTGAAGATGTTGGACGCCACCTGGTGCAGCTTGAGCGGGGTGACGGTGTCGCCCATAAAGTGGGCCACGGCGATGCGTCCCTGCATGGCCGCCACAGAGGCCAGCGGCAGCACCCCGGTGCAGTCACCCGCGGCGTAAATGTTCGGCGCCGAGGTCCGGGAAACGCCGTCCACCTTGATGTGGCCGCTCTCGCTGAGCGCCACGCCGGCCTCTTCGAGTCCGATGCCGGCGGTGTTGGGAATGGAGCCCAGGCACAGCAGGCAGTGGCTGCCGGTGACCTTGGAGCCGTCGCTGAGGGTGACCACCACGCCGTCGTCCGTCCGTTCCACGGCCTCCGCACGGGAGCGGGACAGGACCCGGACGCCGCGGCGCTCGAACACTTCCTCCAGCACTACTGCGGCGTCCACATCGGAGCCCGGGAGCACCCGGTCGCGGCTGGAAATCAGCGTGACCTTGGAGCCCAGGCCGTTGTACGCGGAGGCAAACTCGGCCCCGGTTACGCCCGAACCCACCACGATTAGGTCCTGGGGCAGCTCATCCAGGTCGTAAATCTGCGTCCAGTTCAGGATCCGGTCGCCGTCCGGGCGGGCGGTGGCAAGCTCGCGCGGATGGGCGCCTACCGCAAGGAGGATGGTGTCCGCCTCGACCGTCTCGGTGCCCTCGGCCGTGAGGACCTCGATGGTGTGGTCATCCAGGAGCCTGCCGGAGCCGGCGAGGATGCGCACGCCCTGCTGGACCAGGCCGTCGTGGATGTCCTTGGACTGGCTGCGCGCCAGGTTGAGGAGGCGGTGATTGATGTGTTTGAGGTCCGCGCGCATCACGGGCACGAAGTCGCCGCCGTCGACGTCGAACTTCACGCCCAGCTCCCCCGCCTCGGCGACGCGGGTCATCAGGTCCGCCGTGGCAATCAGCGTCTTCGACGGGACGACGTCGGTCAGCACGGCTGAGCCGCCCAGACCCGCCCGTTCGATGATCGTGACCTGCGCTCCGAGCGAGGCGGCCACCATGGCGGCTTCGTATCCGCCGGGACCACCTCCCAGGATTGCGATCCGGGGTGAGCTGAAATCTGGATGCGTAGTCACAATCAATCATTCTCCCGCATCCGCAGCCGGACCACCAAAGAAAACGTTCTCTGGCGGATCCGGCCAAAGGGTGGGCGCGCGCGGAGCGGCAGGATAACTTGTACCAGTGAGTACAACAGACTTCCTGAAGACCGATCCCTTTGCTGCCGCACGCGCCGCCGCCGAGTACATTGCCGAGGAAACAGGCGTGGACAGCCACGACGTTGCCCTCGTGCTTGGCTCCGGCTGGGGCGAGGCCGCCGACCTCATCGGCGAAACCACCGCCACCCTGTCCGCCGAGGAGGTCCCCGGCTTCCACGCTCCCGCTGTTGTTGGGCATGTGGGCACCATCCGCTCGGTGCTCACCAAGGAGGGCAAGCGGGCGCTGGTCCTGGGCGCGCGGACCCACTACTACGAGGGCAAGGGCGTCCGTGCCGTAGTGCACGGCATCAGGACGGCAGCAGCTGCCGGCTGCAGCACCCTGGTGCTTACCAATGGCTGCGGCGGGCTGAACGAAAACTGGGCTCCCGGGACGCCGGTGCTGATCAGCGATCACATCAACCTCACCGCCGCCTCACCCCTGGAGGGCGCCACGTTTGTTGACCTGACAGATCTCTACTCCGCCAGGATTCGTGGACTGGCCCGCGAAGTTGATGCCACCCTGGAGGAGGGTGTCTACGCCCAGTTCCCCGGCCCGCACTACGAGACGCCGGCCGAGGTGCAGTACGCCAAGCGCATCGGGGCCGACCTGGTGGGAATGTCCACGGCTTTGGAGGCCATCGCGGGACGCCACGCCGGGATGGAAGTCTTCGGTATCTCGCTGGTCACTAATCTTGCCGCCGGCATCAGCCCGCAGCCCCTCAGCCACGAGGAAGTCCTTGAGTCAGGACAGGCTGCAGGCCCGCGCATTTCCAAACTCCTTGCCGAAATCATCGCCAAACTCTGATCCGGCGCGAGGCCGCCACGCCCTTGTTGAGCCAGCCAGGCGGCGCGGCTTCAGAAGCAGGGCAGGGGCTGGGATTATGCCGTTTCGACGGCGGGCAGCAAGAGATCGGGAGCCAATGACGATAGCGTTATGCCCATGACGTCCTCCGATGCCGATTCCCGCCTGCTCACCGAAGCCCGCGAATGGGCTGCCCAGGACCCGGACGCGGAAACTTCGGCTTCCCTCCTGGAACTCGTCCGGCTCGTTGGAGAAGGCGCCCCGGCGGCCCGGCAGGAACTCGAAGACAGCTTCCGCGGGACACTGCAGTTCGGCACCGCAGGCTTGCGGGCGGCGCTGGGCCCCGGACCCAACCGGATGAACCGGGTGGTGGTGCGCCGGGCCGCGGCCGGTCTGGCGGACTTCCTCATCACGGCAGTGGGCGAGGCGTCGCCGGGGACCCGGCCGCGCGCCGTCGTCGGCTATGACGCCCGGTACAACTCGGATATCTTCGCTGAAGAAACCGCCGCCATCTTTACCGCGGCCGGAATAGAAACCTTCCTGATGCCGGCGGCGCTGCCCACTCCCCTGCTGGCTTACGCGGTGCGGGCCCTGGAGTGCGACGGCGGCGTAATGGTCACGGCCAGCCACAACCCGCCGCAGGACAACGGCTACAAAGTGTACCTCGGCCGCCATGCCATCACGGAAAGCGGCAACGGCGCGCAGATCGTGGCGCCTTATGACGAGCAGATCGCGGCCCGCATCAACGCGGTGGGGCCGGTGAAGTCCATTGTTCTTGCCTCCAGCGGCTGGACAGTGCTCGACGGGTCCCTGGCCGCGGGTTACGAGCAGGCCACCGCGGCATTGGTCCTTCCGGAGCGCTTCCCCGCCCGTGACCTGCGCATCGTCCTCACGCCGATGCACGGCGTGGGTGGCGAAACTGCGAAGGCGGTGCTGAAGGCGGCCGGCTTCACCGACGTTACGCTCGTGGCCGAGCAGGCCGAACCGGACCCGGACTTTCCCACCGTCAGTTTCCCGAACCCGGAAGAACCCGGAGCGCTTGACCTGGCGCTGGAAACGGCGGAACGGCTCGCCGCTGACATCGTCATTGCCAATGATCCCGACGCCGACAGGGCTGCGGTTGCGGCGAAGGATCCGGATACCGGTGCCTGGCGGATGCTCCGCGGAGACGAAGTTGGCGCGCTGCTGGGAGCCCACATCGCGGCGCGGCTGGCCGCAGCTGACGGTGATGACGGCGGCCGGGACAGCAACGGTGTGTTCGCGAATTCGATCGTGTCGTCACGGCTCCTGGCCCGGATCGCCGCGGCGGCAGGCTACGCGCATGTGGAAACACTGACAGGATTCAAATGGATTTCGCGGGTGCCCGGCCTGCTGTACGGCTATGAGGAAGCCCTGGGCTACTGCGTGGCGCCTGATGTTGTGAAGGACAAGGACGGCATCTCCGCGGCGGTGCTGATCGCGGAACTCGCGGCCGCCGCCAAGGCTGACGGTAAGACCATCTTTGACACCCTGGACGAGCTGTACCTGCAGCACGGCCTGCACGCCAGCGACCAGCTCAGCATCCGGGTGGCGGACCTGGGCCTCCTGGACGCCATGATGAACCGGCTCCGGGTCAGCCCGCCGGAATCCTTCGGGTCATCCGCGGTGGAGGTATTCACGGACCTGGCGGAGGGCAGCGGACAGCTTCCTCCCACCGACGGGCTCCTCTACCTCACAAGGGACCTCACCCGGGTGATCATCCGGCCCAGCGGCACCGAGCCCAAGCTCAAGTGCTACCTCGAAGTGATTCACCACGTAGGTACCGCGGCCGAACTGCCGGAAGCCCGGCTGGCAGCGCGGGCAGCGTTGGACGAGGTGCTGCAAGACGTCAGTGAGGCCCTGGGGCTGTAGCCCCGGGCACCCGCGCTAAAAACCTTCTAAAGCTCGATCTCGACGAAACCGTCGGTGATCCGGGTGTTGAAGGTTGCAAGGCTCAGGCCCGGGGTACTGAAGCATTCGCCGGTCTCCAGGTCGTAGACCTCTTTGTGCAGCGGTGAAGCGATGGTGGGACGGGCGCCCCGTGATCCGAGGATTCCCCGCGCCATCACGTGGGCGCCGGTGGCCGGGTCCTCGTGTGCCACCGCGAAAACTTCGTTGGGTCCGGTGCGGAAGAGTGCGATCTGTCGTCCCCCGACGAGGGCTGCTTCGCCCCAGGCCGGTTCCAGGTCATCCACCAGGCAGACGCGGTGCCAGCCGGCGCCGGTTACGGCCTCGTCGATGCCGGCTGCGAGTGCCCCAAGTTCCAGTGTTGCCGTCATGTCGGCCCCTCTCCCTGTGCGTGTAGTCCTTGCGATTGGCTGCCTCTGCGGCCGTTTTCCACGCTAGGCTCCCGGTGTTTCAACGGGGTGCAGTGAATGTGTCCAGCGCGTAAAAGACACCTCACGCCGCCGGAAACGCGTTCGTGATGCAGAAGTTAAGTTGACGAAACAATTGGGAAACTGAAGCGAAACTGCGTCTCCCTAGTCTGGATGGACAGCTCGACAGAGAAGGCTGCAGGAACACACTGCGGCCCATGCGAAAGGCCCACAGTGACCGAACAGACTTCAAGCACAGAGACTCCGCGCCGCATTGTCGTCGCCGGCGGCGGCCCCGCGGCCCACCGTTTTGCGGACGCAATGCATGCCCGTGGCCTCGATGGTTGGCATGTCACGGTCCTCACTGAGGAAGCCCACCTCCCCTACGACCGCGTGGCACTCAGCAAGGCCCTGACGGAAATGGACTACGACCTCACTCTCGGCGAGGCGAGCATGTGGGACCACGAGGCCATGTCCCTGAAGACCGGCGAGCGCGTCATCAAGATCAACCACGAAGCCAAGTACGTGGAGACCGCGGCGGGCAACGTCTTCGAATACGACGAACTTGTTGTCGCGACCGGTTCGAATGCCGCCCGCCTGCCGATCCCCGGCGCCGAGCACACACACGTCTACCGGACGCTGGAAGATGTCTGGGCCATCAACAAGGCCATTGCCGAACTCACCGGGAAGCTCGGACGCAAGGTCAACGCGGTCACCATCGGTGGAGGCCTTCTCGGGCTCGAGTCCGCGGCCGGCACGGAACAGCTGGGGGCCAACCCCATCGTCATCGACGGTTCCCAGTGGCTGATGGCCACCCAGCTCGACGAAGGCGCGGGCCAGGCAATGGGCCGGCTCATCAAGGCCAAGGGCTTCGAAGTCCACGGCGGCGTCTTCCCGTCGGAAGTCTTGACCGACGACGACGGACAGGTCACCGGCGTCCTGATGGCTGACGGCCGCGTCATCGACGCAGACCTCGTCATCGTCGCCATCGGCGTCCGCCCGCGCGACGAACTGTTCCGGGCGGCCGAAGGCGAGGAGCAGCTGTTCAGCCTCGGCCAGCGCGGCGGCGTGGTCATCAACGACTACTGCGCCACGGAAGTACCCGGCATCTGGGCCATCGGTGAAGTGGCAAACTACGGAGGCATGTGCCTGGGCCTGGTGGCCCCCGCCAACACCATGGCCGAGATCGTGGCCGACCGCCTGCACGGCGGCGACGCCACCTTCCCCGGCTTTGACACCGCCACGAAGCTGAAACTCTCCGGGGTGGACGTCGCCAGCTTCGGTGACGCCTTCGCCAAGACCGAGCACGCCCTGGAAATTGTCTACGCCGACCCCGCCCGCGGCGTTTACCAGAAGATCGTCACCACCGACGATGCCAAGACCCTCCTGGGCGGCATCTTCGTGGGCGACGCTTCACCGTACATGAGCCTGCGCCCGCTGCTGGGCCGCGAACTTCCCGCCGAGCCGGGTGCGTTCCTCAGTGCCGCGGGCGGCGGTGAAGCCCCCGAAACCGAGCTGCCGGACGATGCCACTCTCTGCTCCTGCAACAACGTCACCGCTGGCAGCATCCGCGACGCCATTAACGGCTGCGGTGCCTGCGAGGGCAACGCCCCGGTGCAGGAACTGGGCGAGCTGAAGGGCTGCACCCGGGCCGGCACCCAGTGCGGCTCCTGCGTTCCCATGCTCAAGAAGCTGCTGGAAACCGAGCTGACCAAGTCCGGCGTCGAGGTCTCCAAGGCCCTCTGCGAGCACATCGAACTGTCCCGCCAGGAACTCTTCGACGCCATCCGCGTCCTGGAGCTGACCTCCTTCGAGGAGATCATGGCCAAGTACGGCACTGGCGCGGGTTGCGACATCTGCAAGCCGACCATCGCCAACATCCTGGCCAGCCAGAACAGCGCGTACGTCCTTGACGCCGGCCGCGGAACCCTGCAGGACACGAACGATCGCGCCCTGGCCAACATGCAGAAGGACGGCACCTACTCGGTGGTCCCCCGCATCGCCGGCGGCGAGATCACCCCCAAGAAGCTGGGTGTCATCGCAGCCGTCGCCGAGAAGTACAACCTCTACACCAAGATCACCGGCGGCCAGCGGATCGACATGTTCGGGGCCCGCCTGGAGCAGTTGCCGGAGATCTGGAAGGAACTGGTGGACGCCGGCTTCGAATCCGGCCAGGCATACGGCAAGAGCCTGCGCACCGTGAAGTCCTGCGTCGGTTCCACCTGGTGCCGCTTCGGCGTCCAGGACTCGGTGGCCATGGCCATCCAGCTGGAACTGCGCTACCGCGGCCTCCGGAGCCCGCACAAGCTCAAGATGGGCGTCTCCGGCTGCGCCCGTGAATGCGCGGAGGCCCGCGGCAAGGACGTCGGCGTGATCGCCACCGCCGATGGCTGGAACCTGTACGTCGGCGGCAACGGCGGTGCCACCCCGGCCCACGCCCAGCTCCTCGCCAAGGACCTGGACGATGAGACGCTGATCAAGTACATCGACCGCTACTTCATGTACTACATCCGCACCGCGGACCGCCTGCAGCGCACCGCCCGCTGGCAGGAAGAGCTCGACGGCGGCATCAAGCATGTTGAGGACGTGGTGGTCAAGGACACCCTGGGCATCGCCGAGGACCTCGAGGCGGCCATGGCGAAGCACGTGGACACCTACATCGACGAGTGGGCGGACACCCTCAAGGACCCCGAGCGCCTGCGCCGGTTCCGCTCCTTTGTCAACGCCCCCGACCAGAAGGACGACTCCATCACCTTCGTCCCGGACGAGCGCGGCCAGATGCGCCCGGCTACTCCCGAGGAGAAGGGGAAGGTCCTGATCGGGGCTTCCATTCCCGTCCGGCCCACCAGCGAGAATGAGGTATAGGCATGCAGCTCAGCATTGATCTCACCGGCCGCGAGGTCCTGGTCACCGGCTCTGACCACGCCGCACGCCAGGCGGTCCGCCGCTACGAAGCCGCCGGCGCCGTCGTCTACCGCCTCAGCACCCCGCAGGGTGCCGGCCACGATGGCCCGCTCCCCGAGCGTCCCTTCCTGGTCGCCGCGGTCGACGACGGCCAGCCGGGCTGGGAGGCCCTGCTGGGCAGGTGCCGGGAAACCGGGATTCCGGTCGCCGCCGAGCCGGCGGCCGGACCAGTGGGCCACGTCACCCTCGTGGGTGGCGGCCCTGGAACAGCCGAGTTGCTCACCGTCGGTGCCGTCAACGCCCTCCGTGACGCCGACGTCGTCTTTTATGACCGCCTGGCCCCGTGCCAGGAGCTGGCGTCCCTGACCTCGGCCGAGCTGGTGGATGTGGGCAAGAAGCCCGGGCACCACAAAGTCAGCCAGGGCGACATCGAAAAGCTGATGGTGGAAAGTGCCCTCGCAGGCAACAACGTGGTCCGGCTCAAAGGCGGTGACCCTTACGTCTTTGGCCGCGGCGGGGAGGAAGTCGCTTCCTGCGTTGCTGCCGGGGTGCCCGTACGCGTCATCTCCGGCGTCACGAGTGCCATCTCCGTTCCGGCGGCCGCCGGAATCCCGGTCACGCACCGGGAAGTCAGCCACATGTTCACCGTGGTCTCCGGGCACGCCCCGCTGACCGAAAAGGAGCACGGCCACCTGGCGGGCCTGGGCGGGACCATCGTTGTCCTGATGGGCATCGGCACCCTCCACCAGCTCGCGGCCGGACTCCGCCGGGCAGGGATGCGCGCCGATATGCCCATGGCCGTTGTTGAACGCGGTTACCGGCCGGGGCAGCGCACCACTATCGCGGATCTTGGCACCATCACCACCGCAGCCGCCGGCTGCAGCAACCCGGCTGTGCTGGTCATCGGTGAGGTGGTTCGGGTGGCGGAAGCCAACCGCGGGCACGCTGAGGCCGCCGCCGACCTGGACAGGCTGGCGGCCTCGCTGCTGGGCTCGTGAAAGGATTGACCTCCATGACTGCACTTGCACCGGCCGAAACCCCGCAGGTTGAAGAAGCGCCCGACGCCACAGAAGCTCCGCTGGAGGGTTTCCGCATCGGTGTCACCTCGCACCGGCGCTCCCAGGACCTGATCGAGGCCCTGGAACGCCGCGGCGCGGAGGTGCTGCACGCTCCCGCACTGAAAATCGCTCCCGTGCAGGAGGACATGCGCCTTATCGAGGACACCAGGGCCATCATCGCGGCCAAGCCGGACCTCTGCATCGCCACCACCGCCTACGGCATGCGCCGCTGGTGTGAAGCCGCCGACTCCTTCGGGATCGGCGACGAGCTGCTGGAAACCCTGGGTGCCTGCCGGATGTTCGTGCGCGGCCCCAAAGCCCGCGGCGCGGTACGCGCGGCAGGGCTTGCCGACGTCGGAATTAGCAGCGACGAGACCACCGCAACACTGGTGGACATGCTGCTTGCCGAGGGCGTCCGGGGTAAGACCGTAGCCGTGCAGCTGCACGGCTACACCGATGTCCGGCAGCTGGAGCGCCTGCGCATGTCCGGCGCCAACGTCCTGACGGTCACGCCCTACCGCTGGGTGAAGCCCGACGGCGCGGACAGGCTTCCCCGCCTCATCGAGGCCGCGTGCAGCGGAAACCTGGACGTCCTGACCTTCACCAGTGCGCCCGCCGTCGACGCCATGTGGAGCACTGCCCATGAGATGGGTGTCTACAAACAGCTGATCGAAAGCCTGAAGACCAACGTCACTACCGCAGTGGTGGGGCCAGTCACGGCGCAGCCCCTGCTCGACGCCGGGGTGACGCCCCTGGTTCCGGAACGGTTCCGGATGGGCGCGCTCATCCGGCTTGTATGTGAGCACCTCGCCCTGAACCACGTCCGGCGGCTGGATACCAGGTCCGGCAACATCGAACTGCGTGGACGAAGCCTGCGCATTGACGGCCAGCCCGTGGAACTGGCCCCCGCCCCGCTGCTGCTGCTCCGGGCACTGCTTGGCGCCGGGGGTGCCGTCCTGTCCCGCGAATCGCTGTCCGAACTGCTGGAACTGCGCGGATCGGTGCACGCCCTGGACATGACCGTCAGCCGGCTCCGTTCCTCACTGCCGGACGGACGGCTGGTGGAGACGGTGGTCAAACGGGGCTACCGCATCCGCGTCTAGCTGTACCTGCTTCCAGCTGTGCGGCGGCCGCAAATGTGTCGGTTGCCCGACGGATGAGAAGCACGTCACAGGTTCTGTTACCGGCCGGTAAACACTGGCGAACACAGGGCCGCTAAACGGCAACTGCAGGGAAACACGCCGGAAAAAGCAACGGCCTACGCTGGGTTCCATCACGAAGTTCCGGCCGTTTCACGGCCGCCAGCGAAAGGGCCAGCACATGTCCGCTCCGGCACCCTCCACCTCCACTGCTCCCACCACCCGCATCGTCATCGCGGGAGCTGGTCCGGCCGCGCAGGCTCTCGTCAGCCAGCTTGACCGCGCCCGGT
The DNA here is from genome assembly GCF_059090465.1 of Arthrobacter sp. MDT2-3. Taxonomy (NCBI): domain Bacteria; kingdom Bacillati; phylum Actinomycetota; class Actinomycetes; order Micrococcales; family Micrococcaceae; genus Arthrobacter; species Arthrobacter sp. MDT2-3. Next base: position 256,848 of record NZ_JBNHFS010000003.1, read on the forward strand.
TCACCGGCACCATCACCGTGCTGAGCAACCGGGACGACACACCGGAGGAACTGCTGGAGCTGGCGCTGCTCCCCCAGGTCTCCGTCCGCTTCGGCCAGCCCGCCAGCCACATCGACGCGGAAAACCGCACCGTCGCCACGGCGGACGGCATGGAATTCAGCTACGACCAGCTGGTCATCGCCACCGGATCAACACCGGTGGCCAGCCCGGTGGAGGGCGCCAGCCGCTGCCTTAGCTACTCCACCATTGATGACGCGGCCCGCGTCGGCGAAGCCGTCAGTGAAGTCACGAGGGAACTTGGCAGGCGCCCGCTGGGGATCCTCGTGGGCACAGGTGCTGCTGCCGGCCAGGCTGAAGCAGTGCTCCGCGCCAAGGGCGTACGCCCCATCCGCACCACCGCCCGGCCGGCCGCCGTTATGCCCCACGCTTCTGCGTCAGGCTTCGCGGCTTCCGGCGTGGTCTTCGAAGACGGCAGCAGCATGTACGGCGACCTGGTGGTCCTGGCCGAGGAGCGGGTGTCCCGGGACGGGCTCGCCGCCAGCGCCGGCCTGCGGACTGCGCCCACCGGCGGGATTGTCATCAACCAGGACTTCCGGACGTCCGTCCCCGGCATCTGGGCCATCGGTGACGCGGCGGCGTTCGACGGTGTCCGCCTGGGCCTGCTGGTTGCTGCCGCTTCCGCGGCGGGCGCCTGCGCCACCCAGCTGCTCACGGCTTCTGCTCCTGCCGCTTTGCCGGCCGCTGCCTGACGGGCGTCGGCCGGAGGAGGGCGCCCGGCCGGGCTTCCTGCTGAGGGCCGCTCCTGCTGTGGCAAGATGGTTCCCGAAACGAGTCATGGGCGTTACAACGCCCGGCCCACGGGCCCCTGGAGAGGACCATCATGAGCAACGAAGCCACCCCTTCCGTTGAAACTGCAGCCCCAGGTTCCGGCAGCATAGCGTCCCTTATCGACCACACGCTGCTGAAACCCGAAGCAGGAGAGGCTGACGTCCTCAAGGTTTGTGCGGAAGCGGCCGAATACCACTTCAAATCGGTGTGCGTTAATCCCATTTGGGTGAAAACAGTCAAGAAGGCCCTCAAGGGGACCGGCGTCCTTACCTGTTCCGTGGTGGGCTTCCCGCTGGGTGCCACCCCCACCGACGTCAAGACCTTTGAAGCCCGCGGTGCGGTGCTGGATGGTGCTGACGAGGTGGACATGGTTATCAACATTGCTGCTGCCAGGGCCGGAGACAAGGGTGCCCTGGTTGAGGACATCTCTGCGGTGGCGGAGGCTGTCCACGCCAGCGGCGCGATCCTCAAGGTCATCATCGAAACAGCGCTGCTCGACGACGCACGGAAGGTTCTTGCCTGTGAGGCGGCGGTGGAGGCCGGGGCTGATTTTGTGAAGACCTCAACAGGCTTCAACGGAGGCGGTGCCACTGCAGAGGACATCGCCCTGATGCGCCGTACTGTGGGCCCCGACCTCGGCGTGAAGGCCTCCGGCGGTGTGCGTTCCCTCGAGGATGCGCAGGCTATGATTGCTGCAGGTGCAACACGTATTGGTGCCAGCTCCGGAATTGCCATCGTCAAGGGTGAACAGGGTTCATCCTCCTACTGACAGCAGCCGAAGTCGCCACAGATTGAGGCCCCCGCGGCCAAGGAGGAATGAATGTCCAGCAAGATCACGGCTTCCAACCAGGGCCCCGCGTCTCTCGAAGGGTCGCTCCAGACCCCCCAGAATGAGAACAAGCTGGTCACCAGTGTCATTCTTTTTGTGGTCTGCATGGCCTTGTTCCTGGGCGCCATCTACTCGCTGTCCTTCCTCACGCTCGGCAACCCGTGGCCGATGGCCGTCTGCATCGGGCTCTTCGGCCTGACCTACTGGATCCCGCAGACCATCCTCGGCCGCTCCGACTCCGCCGGCGAGCACTAAGAACCGCAAATTACAGAAGAGACCCCTTGGACAACGTCCAAGGGGTCTCTTCGCGTCCACGGCGTTTCAGAACCACATCCGGGTCCAGGCCTCCGCAGCGGCCGCAACCCTGGTCCATTGGCCCTGGGCTATGGACCACCCGGCCACGCACAGCCCCACCATCGCGTAAGCACTGACCGGGATCAGCAGCAGCCATTCACGCTTAGATCCTGCACGGCCCAGCAACGGCAGGGAGAGCGCGCCGTTGGGACGCCAGACCTGGCGCAGCAGCGGCACCTTGCGCAGGAGTTTGGGCGGCCGGATGACGATCGGCCACAGCAGCGGCACGCCTCCGGTGGTAATCAGGTCCCCCACTATATGGACCACCACGCCGGTCAGCATCGAGACCGGAAGCCACGTCCACTGGTCTGGCGCGAACCAAGTGACGAGTCCGGCCATCACCAGCCCGAAAATCCAATTTGTGAGGAACCCGGACTTGGGGAAAAGCTTGAGCGCCTTGGCTGCGATGTTGATCATGAACATGCACAGCAGCCCCGCCCCCACGGAGAGTAGCCCCCAGTCCGTCTGCAGCTGGAGCTGCCCGGCCAGGGTGGCCAGCAGCACAAAGAATGCCGCCCCGAGCACGGAGTGGGTGCCCTGCCGGTGCCCGCCGCTGGCGTTCTCGATCCCGACGGCGATCACATTGGACAGCGGCGGCAGGGAATTCGCCACGGTGCTGTGCCGATGGTCCCAGTCGCACACCAGGGCGGTTCCCGCCGTCGCCATCCCGCCGATCAGGATCCCGGTGGCGTCCAGCGGGTACCAACCGAGCGTGTACGGCCCCGTCGAGGCAATAGCTACCCACGCCGCGGCTCCTGACGCGGCGTGGTGTCCTCCCATCAAGTCCTAACGGCTTACTGCCGGAGCGGCGAGTGGGGCGTCCGAGAAGATGTTGCGGATGACGCCGTTGGCCCATTCGAGGATTTCCGCGTCCTGCAGGTCCCGGCCGCCGATCTTGGCGGTCTTTGGTTTTGGGATCAGCACGGCATCGAGGGCAGGCTTGGACTGCGACCCCGGGTACATCCGGTTCAGGCGCATGACCTTGGACTCGGGAAGGGTGGCGGGCGAGAACTTGATGAAGTTGCCCTGCAGGGCCACGTCCGACAGTCCGGCTTCCCGGGCATCGACGCGGAAGCGGGCCACGGAGACCAGGTTCTGGGCCGGCAGCGGCGGCTCGCCGTACCGGTCCACGAGCTCGGCCAGGACTTCATCGATCGCCTCGTTCGTAATGGCGGAGGCAAGCTTGCGGTAGGCCTCCAGGCGCAGCCGCTCCCCCGGCACGTAGTCGTGCGGCAGGTGGGCATTAACCGGGAGTTCGATCTTCATTTCAGCGGCCTTCTCCTCGGCCTCACCGCGGAAGTCTGCCACCGCTTCGCCCACCAGGCGGATGTAAAGGTCGAAGCCCACGCCCTGAATGTGCCCGGACTGCTCGCCGCCCAGCAGGTTGCCGGCGCCGCGGATTTCCAGGTCCTTCATGGCCAGCTGCATGCCCGCGCCGAGCTCGTTGTGGGTGGCCACGGCCTTGAGCCGTTCGAGCGCCACCTCGCCCAGCGGCTTCTCGGACGGGTAGAGGAAGTAGGCGTAGGCGCGTTCACGGCCGCGGCCCACGCGGCCACGGAGCTGGTGCAGCTGGGACAGGCCGTACTTGTCCGCGCCGTCCACGATCAGGGTGTTGGCGTTCGAGATGTCCAGCCCGGTTTCGATGATGGTGGTGCACACCAGCACGTCAAAACGCTTTTCCCAGAAGTCCACGATGATTTGTTCCAGGCGGCTTTCGGACATTTGGCCGTGGGCCACCTCCACCCGTGCTTCCGGCACCAGTTCACGGATCTTGGCCGCGGTGCGCTCAATGGTGGACACCCGGTTGTGGACCAGGAACACCTGGCCTTCGCGCATCAGTTCGCGCCGGATGGCAGCGGAAGCCTGCTTGTCTGTGTACGGGCCAACGTACGTCAGGACGGGGTGGCGTTCCTCGGGCGGCGTGGCCAGCGTGGACGTCTCCCGGATGCCGGTAAGGGACATCTCCAGCGTGCGGGGAATGGGGGTGGCGCTCATGGCCAGCACGTCCACGTTGGTGCGCATCTTCTTGAGCGCTTCCTTGTGCTCCACACCGAAACGTTGCTCCTCGTCCACGATCACCAGGCCCAGGTCCTTGAATTCAAAGTCCTTGGACAGCAGCCGGTGGGTACCGATGACGACGTCGACCGTCCCGTTCTTGACGCCCTCCGCCGTCTCCTTCGCTTCCTTGCCCGCCTGGAAGCGGGACAAAGGCTTCACGCGCAGGGGGAAGCCCGAGAACCGCTCGGTGAAGGTTTCATAGTGCTGCTGGGCCAGCAGGGTGGTGGGGACGAGCACCGCCACCTGTTTGCCGTCCTGAACCGCCTTGAAGGCGGCGCGCACAGCGATCTCTGTCTTGCCGTAGCCCACGTCGCCGGAAACCAGCCGGTCCATGGGGATCTCACGTTCCATGTCCGCCTTGACCTCGTTGATGGTGGTCAGCTGGTCCGGCGTCTCCACGTAGGGGAAGGCTTCCTCGAGTTCGCGTTGCCATGGGGTGTCCGGCCCAAAGGCGTGTCCGCGCGATGCCATCCGGGCCGAGTACAGCCGGATCAGTTCCCCGGCGATCTCCTTGACGGCTTTCCGGGCCTTGGACTTGGTGCTCGCCCAGTCGGCACCGCCCATCTTGCTCAGCACGGGAGTGTCGCCGCCGACATACCGCGTCACCTGGTCCAGTTGGTCGGTGGGGACGAACAGCCGGTCCCCGGGCGCGCCGCGCTTGGACGGGGCGTATTCCAGAACCAAGTACTCGCGCACACCATCACCACCGCCGGCGACTTTTCTCTGGATCAACTCGACAAAGCGGCCAATGCCGTGCTGCTCATGCACCACGTGGTCCCCCGCCACCAGTTGCAGGGGATCCACCGCGTTGCGGCGCTTGGATGGCATGCGGCGCATGTCCTTGGTGGATCCCGCCGACGTCCGGCCCAGCAGGTCAGCTTCCGTCAGCAGGCCCAGCTTCAGCCCGTCCAGGACAAAGCCGCGTCCGACGGCGGCAGTGGTCACTTCGATGATGCCTGCCTGGGGCTCGTGGTCCAGGCTGTCCACCCGGGCACACGGAATGTCGTTCTCATGGAACAGCTCCGCCAGCCGCTGGGCAGGCCCGGGACCTTCGGTGGCCACAACAATCCGCCACTGGTCCCGGACATGCGAGCCGATGAAGTCCATCATCTCCGCCACGTCGCCTTGGTAGCCCCGCGGTTCCCGCGCATGCAGGTTCAGTACGTCAATCTCGGGCAACAGCTCCTCGTCCTGGGCGAGCGAGGTGATGGACCACCAGGAAACCCGGTGCTCCAGGGAGGAGCTGCGCGTTTCGGTCAGCGACCGGAAGCTGGCGGAATGGAGCGCAGCACTTGCCTGCGAGCTCAGGTCCAACGGGGCAGTTCCGCCGTCCGAGGCAGTGGACCAGGCAGCCTCGAGGAATTCCTCATTGGTGGCAGCGAGGTCGTGGGCACGGGTACGGACCTTCTCCGGCTCGATGATCACAGAGATGGAACCCCCAGGCAGCTGCTCCACAAAAGGAACCATCGAGTCCACCAGCACCGGGGCCAGGGACTCCATGCCCTCCACGGTGATGCCGCCGGCGATCTTTTCCAGCATGTCCGCCGCCGCGGGAAGCTGGGACTTGAGGGTGGCTGCCCGCGACATCACTGAAGGGGTGATGAGGATTTCCCGGCACGGCGGGGCGTGCAGCTCCGTGGGGTGATGGAGCCCTGGTGAGGACAGCGAGCGCTGGTCGGCGACGGCGAACCAGCGCATCTGGTCCACTTCGTCACCGAAGAATTCAACCCGGATGGGGTGGTCCTCCGTGGGTGGAAAGACGTCGATGATGCCGCCGCGGACCGCGAACTCCCCGCGGTGCGTCACCATGTCCACGCGGGCGTACGCGGCGTCTGCCAGGTTCCGCACCACCTCGGTGAAGGGCATCTCCTGGCCTACCTTTAACGTGACCGGAACCAGCTCACCCAAGCCGGCCACCACGGGCTGGACCACGGCGCGGACTGGCGCCACCACAACACGGAGCGGTCCCGCCGTCGATGTTTCCGGGTGCGCAAGGCGGCGCAGCACGGAGAGGCGGCGGCCCACGGTGTCCGAGCGCGGGGAGAGCCGTTCGTGCGGGAGTGTTTCCCAACTGGGGAACTCTGCCACGGCGTCGGCGGGGAGATAGGCCCGCAGCGCGGCGGTCAGGTCCTCTGCCTCCCGGCCGGTAGCGGTGACGGCCAGCACCACGCCCGGGCCGCCGTCGTCGTGCCCGTTGTCGCCAGCCCCTTCGGCAGCGGCCGCGATGCCGTCCGCCATTTCGGCGAGCAGTACCGGACGGAGCCCTGCCGGTGCGCTGATCTGGTAGTCCTGGCCCCTGACGTCGAAGCCGCGGGCCGCCTCGGCCCGGACTCGGGCAAAGGTCTGGTCCGGGGCGAGGGCGCGGCGCAGTCCGTCCAGCGACGGGCCTGCGCTGGATTGGCCGGCGGTGGACGGGCCGGGAAGGCTCATGGCAGAAGCTCCTGTGGTGTTCAGTGGATCGCAGGCAACGCGAAAACCCGAAATTCGCTTCGAATCCCGGGTAAACCCAGCCTACCCTCCTGCGCTGACATGGCGGGCTGATGGGCGCGGTTAGGCTGGCAGAGCCCAGGAAGGCAGGCAGGGCGGCCGTCCGGGCGCGCTGCGGCTCCGAACAGCTTAAGGACGAAGAGGAGACAGCATGACCGGAACCAGCAATACCCAGCGTTCACCCAAAACTGTCCTGGTTACCGGGGCCACCGGCTACATCGGCGGCCGGCTGGTGCCAAAGCTCCTGGAGGAGGGCCACACCGTCAAAGTACTGGTGCGCTCACCTGACAAAATCGCCCGCGTCCCGTGGCGCGACAGGGTGGAGGTCGTGGAAAGCAGCCTGGACGACGGCGACGCGTTGCAGGCGGCGCTTTCCGGCGTGGACGTCTTTTACTACCTGGTGCATTCCATGGCTGCGGGGGCAGGCTTTGAAGCCAAGGAACAGGCGATGGCACAGGCGGCGGCGGAGGCCGCAGCCGCCGCGGGGGTGGGCCGGATCATCTACCTGGGCGGTCTCCACCCCAAGGGTGTGGACCTGTCCACCCATATGCGCTCCCGCGAGGCAGTGGGCAAAGTGTTCCTGGACTGCCCGGTGGACGCCATCGTGTTCCAGGCGGGAGTGGTGATCGGTTCCGGTTCAGCCTCCTTCGAAATGATCCGCCACCTTTCCGAGACGTTGCCGCTGATGCCGGCGCCCAGCTGGGTCCGCAACCGGATCGAGGCCATCGCGGTGCGGGACGTCCTGTACTACCTCGTGTCAGCGGCATCCTTGGAAGGGTCCATCAACCGCACGTTCGACGTCGGCTGCCGCCAGGTGCTGACGTATGCCGGAATGATGAAGGAGTACGCCGCCGAAGCGGGTTTGCCATACCGGGTGGTGCTGGCACTGCCTGTCCCTGCGCCGAAGCTCGCCGGGATGTGGGTTGCACTGACCACACCCATCCCGCTGTCCATGGCCGTGCCCCTGGTCCAGTCCCTCCAGCACGACGCCGTGTCCAATGAGCACGACATCGACGAGTACATCCCGCAGCCCGACGGCGGCCTCACCGGCTACCGCACCGCCGTCGCCCTGGCCCTTGGCAAGGAACGTGACGGCCAGGTGGAGACCACGTGGGCCAACGCCGGGGTGGCCGCCGATCCCCTGCCCAGTGACCCCGACTGGGCCGGCCACAAGGTATACATTGACGAACGGACCTTCCACGGCGACGTGGACCCCGCCCACGTGTGGACGGTCATCGAGGGTATCGGCGGCCGGAACGGCTGGTACTCCCTGCCGTTGGCCTGGCAGGTCCGCGGCTGGCTGGACAAGCTCACGGGCGGCGCCGGACTGCTGCGCGGACGCCGGCACCCCCACACGCTGGCCCCCGGAGAGGTAGTTGACTGGTGGCGGGTGGAGCGGATCGACCACGGAAAGCTGCTGCGGCTCCGGGCGGAGATGCGTGCTCCGGGCAGGGCATGGCTGGAACTGTCGGTGGAGCCGGACGGGAATGGCAGCCGCTACCGCCAGCGGGCCATCTTCTTCCCCAAGGGCCTCAGCGGGCGTCTGTACTGGCTGGCCGTCCTTCCCTTCCACAGCCTGATCTTTCCGGCCATGGCAAGGAACATCACGGGGGCGGCCCGGAACATCGTGGATGCGGAACGGACAGCCCGGACCACGTAGGATGTTTGGAGCCTAATCCGATCCCACGTCCCAGGAGGACCCATGGCCTTGAGCGCAACCACCACCCTTCCGCACTCCGTCCCCAACGTTGCAGCTGTCCTGGTGGATGAAGATTTCCAGCGCCACGTCAGCCAGCTTGTCGGCGGCAGCCTCGAATCCTTTACGGTCGACGGCGACGTTGCCGGGGCGTTCAGCGCCACGTCCGTGCGGACCCTTCCCACCACCCGGCTTCCCGAGTTTGCCCGCAAGTTCGTGGGTGAACACCTCAAGGTGACGCAGGTGGAAAACTGGGACGCTCCCGCGGCGGACGGTTCCCGCCAGAGCAACATCTCGCTGAAGATCGCCGGAGCCCCCGTAGACGTTACCGCCGTCCAGCGGCTCGTGGCTGCCGACGGCGGCACGCGCGTAGAGCTTGAAGGCGAAGTAAAGTCTTCGGTGCCGTTCCTCGGCGGAAAGATTGCCGACGCCGCAGAACCCATGGTTGCCAAGGCACTGAACCTCCAGGCCAAGCAGGCACAGGCCTGGTTGGAAAGCCACTAGTCCGTGGAACTGCCCGTAGTCGCCGCTCTGGTCCTGGTCATCGCTGGCCTCTGGTCCCTGGTGGTCTGGCCGCAGTTCCTGCGCCGGGTCATGAAGGATCCCCGAGCCCGGGACGCCGCCGGCAAGGCCACGAAGTTCCTCACCGTTCACGTGGTGCTGGTCAGCATCTCCATGGTGCTGGGGGCGGCCACGGCCCTCATTGGCATCATGGGTCTGTTCGGCTAGGTTCATACCTTAAAGAAGTCCGGCCCTCCTTCCTGCGGGAAGGAGGGCCGGACTTCTTGATGCCAGGACTTTTTGTTGTCAGGACTGTTGTCAGGCGGCCTGGTTGAGCGCGTCCTCCGCCGCGACCCAGGAGATCATGGCGCACTTGACGCGGGCGGCGTACCGCGCCACTCCCTCAAATGCCGCGGCGTCACCGAGGATTTCGGGGTCGGCGGGTATTTTGCCCCGGGACCGGAGGACCTCGCGGAAGTTGTCGATCACCTCGTGCATCTCGGCCACTGTCATTCCCTCGGCCAGGTCCGTGAGGACGGAGGCGGACGCCATGGAAATGGAGCAGCCTGCGCCGTCCCAGGCAATCTGTGCCACTTTGCCGTCGGCTACGGCCAGGCGCAGGGTTACTTCGTCGCCGCAGACGGGGTTCAGCTGGTGTGACTGCCCCGTGGTGGCGCCGTCCGGTGCCTCCGTCCCGGCCAGTCCGCTGCCATGGCGGGCTTTGGAATGGTCAAGGATGATCTGCTGGTACAGGTGGTCAAGGCTCATGTCATACCTTCGATGTGCGTCTGCGTTTGATGTATTTAGGCGCGGAAGTAGGCGCGCACGCCCGCAACGGCATCCAGGAACTGGTCCACGTCATCGGTGGTGTTGTACAGGTAAGCGCTGGCCCTGGTGGTGGCCGTCAACCCCAGCCGGCGGTGCAGCGGCTGGGCGCAGTGATGGCCAACACGCACGGCGATTCCCCGCGAATCGAGGAACTGGCCCACGTCATGGGCGTGCACTCCTTCGACGTCGAACGCTGCGAGCCCTATCCGGTCCTGGCCGGCAGCGGGTCCCAGGACCCGGATTCCCGGAATGGACTCAAGGCCGGTGATCATCCGCTGGCCCAGCTCAGCCTCCCAGCGGTGGATCCGGTCCAGCCCCGTTTCGGTCAGGTAGTTCGCTGCAGCAGCCAGCGCCACAGCCTGGGAGATCCGCTGGGTTCCAGCCTCAAAGCGCTGGGGCGCGGGGAGGTATTCGGCGCGTTCCATGGTCACCGTGGTGATCATGGAACCACCTGTCAGGAACGGCGGCAGGATGTCCAGGACGTCCTGCTTTCCGTAAAGTACGCCGATTCCCGTTGGGGCAAGCATCTTATGGCCGGAAAAGACAGCGAAGTCGATGTCCAGCTCTTTGACGTCCAAGGGCATGTGGGGTGCAGACTGGCAGGCGTCCAGGACCACCAGCGCGCCCGCGTTCCGGCCCAGGGCGGCCAGTTCCCGGACGGGGTTGATGGTGCCCAGGACGTTGGAGGCGTGCGTAAAAGCCAGCACCTTGGTACGTGCGCCGACGATGTCCGGGGCGAGGTCCATGCGGAGGCTTCCGGCGTCGTCCACGGGGATGTAGCGCAGGGCCGCCCCGGTACGGAAGGCGAGTTCCTGCCAAGGTATGAGGTTCGCGTGGTGCTCCATCTCCGTCACCACGATCTCGTCGCCCGGGCTCAGCGCAAGGTCCTTCAGCCGGGCGTCGCCCCGCCCTTGGGTGGCCCAGAGGCCGGCGTTGGAGAGCGCATAGCTGAGCAGGTTCAGGCCTTCGGTGGCATTGGAGGTCCAGACGATTTCGGAGTATTCGGCGCCTACGAAGTCGGCCACGGTCTGCCGGGCGTCCTCGAATGCTTCGGTGGCCTCGACGGCAAGATGGTGGGCGCCCCGGTGCACGGCAGCATTGCGCTGCTCATAGAATTCCTGCTCGGCTTCGATGACACTCAGCGGGTTCTGGGACGTGGCTCCGGAGTCCAGATAGATCAGCGGGCGTCCGTTGACCAACTGGTCCAGGACCGGGAAGTCGTTGCGGATGCGCTGCACTTCGGCGTTATCCATGACCGGCAAGGCGCGTTCCAGTGTGGCTGGCGTTGATACTACGGCCAAAACTAACTCCTTGAGATGCCAACGGATGACACTCAATTGTCCCACAGCACGGCTGTGGCGGCCGCCTGGAGGGGCAGCCGCCACAGTCGCTCCGGGCTTCAGCCCGCGGAATGGAGGGCCGGCGACGGCTGGGGGGAGAGTCTCGGTCTCAGAAGACTCTGACGTCGCCGGCCCCGTCCAGCCCGGCCCAAAAGGACCGGAAGTTTGTCGGGACGGAGGAGCTTGTTCTGCTGTAGGCAACTCTTACGGCTTCTTTGCGCCGGTTCCTTTTGCCTCCTTAAGTAAATACTCCGGCGCCACCCTGCACACGAGTAGGGAGTACTCGAATTCGTCGTCCCAGGACTACCGGGGCAGCCTGCGGTACCCGCATTGCCGCGGCGGCAGCCGGCGGAAGGGCTGAGCCGGCATGCAGCCTCGCGGCTTGGGCAGGCGGAAGTGGCAGGCGGAGGTGTTGGGTAGGCGGCAGGTGTTGGGTAGCGCCTATTTGGGGAGGGCTGACTCGAGCTCGTCGCGGCTGCGTACACCCAGCTTTACGTACGTACGGTACAGGTGCCCTTCTACCGTGCGTACAGAGACCATCAGCCGTTGGGCGATTTCCCTGTCAGTAAGGCCCTGCACGGCCAGGCCGACGATGTCCTGCTCGCGGCGGGTGAGGTGGACGGCGGGAGCAGCAGCAATGAAGCGCCCTTCCCTGAACCGCTCCCCCAGTTCGTGGTCGCATTTCTCGCGCAGCGCCACGGCTTGCCTGGACCGCCGGCGTTCTCCGGCCTGCTCCAGGAGGGTACTCGCGCGGGCATAAGCCTCGCGAGCGAGATTGACAAAGCCTGATTCCTCGAGTGAGTTTGCCGTGTCCATCAGGGCATCCCCATCAGCGGCTTCCCAGCCAGTTGCCAGTGCCAGCATCGCCTGGGCGAATCGTCCTTCTATCGTCTGCGCGACCGACTGCACCATGGGAATGACCGATGGGTCACCCAAGTCCCAACAGATGGACAGAATTTCGAGCAGGGTTCCGGCCCTCGAAGTGGCATCATGCGTGGTGGCCAGGGTATGGAGCGTTGCCAGCCCCTTGCCGTCCCGGGACAGATATTCGGAGGCAGCGGCACCGTATGCTGAAGCCAGCAACTCGTGGGCAGGACCTCCGGCCACTGCGTCGGTGAAGTCCTCTTCAAGTCGTTTGGCCTGCGCTGCATCACCCAGCCGTGCTGCCACGTAGAAGCCCAGCGAAGACCCGAAACGGAACAGCTGCAGCGGATCATTCAACCTCAGCGCCTCCACAGCCGGCAGCAGCACCTGGTACGCCCGTTCCATCCGGCCTTGCCGCAGAAGCGAGTAGCCGCGAAGCACCTCCAGGCTTCCGTTGAAGGTGGCGGCTCCGCGCGTATGGCCAGCCGCGTAATTGTCGAGTTCGCGCTCGGCCGACTCCCATTCGCCCATCGCCAGGTAATCAATCACCAGCCGGCCCAGCACGAACTCTGTGAAAAAGAACAGGCTGTCCTCCAGCGCAGGCAGTTCCGAGGCAGCCAGGAGGGCGGAATCAAGCCCCTGTCCAGCGCGGCCGGCTGCAGCAAGGGCGTGGGCCAGAAGCGCCTCGCCAAGCGCCCTGATGGATTCGCTTCCGGCCTCCGCGGAGGCTGTGTTCCGGATTTCCCGGACCTCACTCGAGAGCGCCCCGGCATCCACAGCCGCGCCCAGCTGCAGGAGGTGCAGGACCTGCAGGAGCCCGTCCTGCCGTTTCTGGTCTCCGTCAACCCCCTGTTGAGTGTTCATGCCCTCGGCCAATGCGTTTAAGGACTGGCCGGTGGCCTGGTGTGCCGCAGCGCGGAGCAGGAGGACGGCGGGGCCCTCGGCGTCATCGGAAAGCTGACGCCAGCAGGCATCAAGAAGGTGGGCGGCCTGGCCATAGGCACCCTCGTTGTAGAGGGCGCGTGCCTGGATGGCCCTGGCCAATGGCACCAGTGCGGGATCCTGGATTTTGGCTGCAATGGAACGTGCGCTTGTGTTGCGGAACCGGCGCAGGGCCTCACGGGCAGCGTCGAGCATTTCGGGGTCCGATACCCGCAGCCCGCACTCAAAAGCCCACTCTACGGACCTGAGCTTGCCCTCCCCGCGCAGGACCGTGCCGTTCTGGTGGACCCGGATTTTTTCGAGCAGCTGCAGGCTTCGCGACACCGAGAGTGTATTCCGGATGGCGGTGGCGAAGAGGGCATTCCACATGGACAGTTCAGCCGGCACTCCTGAACTCTCGGTGATCATCTGCTGGTCAAGGAGCGAGCGGACCACAGCAGCCCCGCTGATGTCCTCGATCACCTTCCGGCCCACCGGTCCGGCAAGCGCGATGAGCTTCAGGGCCTCCTGTTCCTCCGGCCCGCGCCGGATGTGGTCCTTGGTCACTACTGCCGTGAGTTGGCCGCCGTCGGCGGGCAAGGGACCAAGCAGCATCCAGATGCCATTCCGCTTGGCCAGGACACCGGTTTCGGCAGCGTCGTGCAGCAGTGCGTCGAGGATGCGGGGATTGCCGCCTGAAGCAATCCACACTGAATCCACTGTGGCCGCCGGCACCGTTCCATCCAGGACGTGTGCGAGAACTTCCTCAATCTGTTCCCTGTTCAGGGGCCGAAGGTCCACCCGCTCGGCAAGGCCGTCGTACCAGAGCTGGTCCAGCGGCTGCGGGAGGCCCGGCCGGGGCCTGGCAGCAGCTACCACAGTTGCCCAACCTGCCGAGATCAGGTCCGCCAGTACCCCGGCAGAGGCGTCGTCCAAGTGGTGGGCATCATCCACCATCAGAAGGACCGGGGCGCCCCTGCCGCCCTTCAGCTTCTCGAAGTACGTCCACATGGAACGCAGAACCGCCACGGGTGAGACCGATTCTTCGGCGCTCAGTTCTCCGGTATACGGAGTCAGCACGCCGAAGGGCACAGTAGTCAAGGCAGAACTGCCATGAATCTGCAGGATGTTGAGCTCCCCGGAAAGCCGCTCCAGGATCGCCTCCGTCAGGGACGTCTTACCGATCCCCGGCCCCGCCATCACAAAAACCGCATGGCTGGTCCCGTTCCGGACAATGTTGCAGATGCGTTCCAAAGGCTCGCGCCGGCCGGTGACGGGGCGGTGTGCCGGTTTGTGGCCGTTAGACGAGTCCAGTCAGATCACCCCTGGAAGTTACGCCGAGCTTGGTGAAGACCTGGTACAGGTGGCCTTCCACGGTGCGGACGGACACGCCCATTTCCAGGGCGATGTCACGGTTGGACGCCCCGCGGCCGGCCAGCCGTGCAATCTGGCGCTCCCGGGCGGTGAGCAACGGGCTGCCACTGCTGGGCACGATGGGAAGATTCGCCACAGTGGCAGCCAGGATGTCCAGCCGGGCCTGGGCGGTCCGGGCGGAAATGGTATCTCCGTCCTGCCGGGCGAAGTCCACCGCCAACGCCATGCAGCGGGCCTCCACGGTGTCCAGTTCGAGGGTGGCCGCGATTTCCCCTGCTGCGAGAAGGATTTTGGCATCCTTGGTCCGGCTCCCCACTGCCAATAGCCGGGCTACTTCCGCCAGCGGTCCCTGCCGGTGATCCGAGATCTCCTCCAGGAGGCGGAAGTCGGCATCGCTGCCGTTCACGGTCGCTGCCAGCAGGCTGATCCCGGCATTTGTGTAAAGACCTGCCTCCAGGTTCCGCCGGGCGGACTGCTTCAAGCCGGCAGCGGACTCGGAATCGCCCAGCCAGCGCCCCGCAACCAGGGCGCAAAACTCGATGATGCTCTCGGTGGCAAAACTTGACTTGCCCGGTATCCGCTGGAGTTTGGCCAGGAACCTGCGCGCCTGGGCAGCATTGCCCGTCTGCGCATGGGCCAGTGCTGTGGCTGCGTAGGCGCAGCGGAGTGCATTCTGGAGCGGTTGGAGCTCCAGCTGCGCCACCGCCGAAATCAGGGGGTCCAGGGCAGCGCCACCGCGGCCGGAATAGACATAGGCGAGCCCGACGGCGAGTTCAGTGGCGGCGCTCCGGTATGGGAGGCGGTCGTATTCACCGCTGTTGTATGGGCCCAGGAGGTCGATGCATCGCCGCCACTGCCCGGCCGTCAGCAACACCAGGTAGGCCTCCCTGGTGTATTGCTCGCGCAAACCCACCACATGCGAAGCGTCCGTTAGCTGGCCCCCAAGCTGCCGCATCAGGCTCAGCGCATCCATTTCCCGTCCGGTCAGCGCCAACGCCGTCATCAGGATGACGGCGGACTGCATCCGGTGGGCGGTGTCCGGGTTCCGTGCCGGGTCTGCAGCTGCCTCCAGCTCGGGAATCATGGCCGCGTAGTCACCAACGAACGCGCGGTATTCGAACTCGCTGAGTGCCACGCGGTGTGCGGCAGTCACTGCCGGGTGGGGCCAGGCTGCGTTGTTTGCGATGGACTCCAGCCGCTCCCCGGCTTCAGCAAGAAGGGCCGGGACCTTGCCTGCCTGGTCCGGAAGCCACAACATCACCTTGGCCTTGGCCGCCACCACCTGGGCGTATTCCTCGACTCCAACATCCTCAAGTTCCGGCTGGGAGATCTCGTCCAAGGCAGCAAGTGCTTGGATGGGCAGGTCCAGCTGAAGATACGCGGCAGCCTTCTGGCGCTGGGCGGGTACCCACTCCTGGTCCGTCCGCTTCAACATGTCTGCATAGGTTAGGGCGAAGCGGGGATCAAAAAGCTGGACGGCGGCTTCCGCTGCGGCGAGGGCCAATGCCGGGCTCAACTCAGCTTCACATTCGTGCGTCCACGCGGCGAAGGCCATCAGTTCCTCGACGGTCATGTTCGCCGGCTCGGGTTCCGTACCGCCCAGAAGCTCGCTGCGCAGTTCCCGGCGCCGGGCAATGCTTAGCCATGACCGCACGACGTCGCCGATGTATTTTTCACGCAACGCAACCCAGCGATGGTCCGAATCATCGATCTCCAGCAGGCCGGCGTCCTCCATGTCCGCCACCACTTCTGCGCGGTATATGGCAGTGAGCCTGGAGAGTTCCACCCGCCTGGCGCAGGAGAGCATCTCAATGACTTCCCTGGTTTCCGGGGTCTCCCTCGACCAGCGGGACCGGACGATGTCGTCCAGGCTGGCGGCGCCGTCGAGTACCACCTTGTCCCGGAGGGTCCAAACGGAGTCGGACAAAACGAGGTTTCCCGAGAGCCGCTGTTCGGTGACAAGTGCCTTCAACAGCAGCGGGTTGCCGCCCACCATATGGTGGTAGGTGCTGACCAACGATGCAGACACCCGTTGGCCCAGCAAGGACAACAGAACCTGGCGGGTCTGCAGCTCGTTGAGGTTGTTGAGCCGGACCTCAGTCAGGCGGCGGTCGGTGAGCAGCCAATGGAAGTCGGCGGGAAGATCACTGATCTTTGGTGCAACCGCGATGATTTTGGCTGTACCGGTCAGAAGGACATTCAAGAGCACGCCCGCGCTCATGTCGTCAATGCTTCCCGAGGTGTCCAGCGTGATGATGCAGCGCCGGCCGGCTGCGTCGCTCCGGATCAGCGATGTGATCCCACGCAGAATGGCCGTGGGAGAACCCATGTAGGCCTGGGGAAGGCGCGCCAGAAGGAAGGAAAGGCAGCCGTACGGCGTGTTGGCGCCCGCGGGCCCGCTTCGGAGTTGCAGGGACCAGACGTCGGGACCGAGGTCTGAAACGGCGGCCCGGGCGAGGGAGGACTTTCCTACACCCCGCCCTCCGGTGATAACAACGCCCAGCGAGTCTTCGCTGACCAGTGCTGTTCGGACGGCTTCAAGGTTTGCGCCGCGGGCAGGCGCCGACCACTGTTGCACCCCGGACGCGCCGGAAGTTTCGGTATGCAGCCCAACATCGTGAGAAGTTGACCCACGCCCCCAGCTAAGTGGCTCGATTGACATGAACTTATCCCCTACGTCCCGCGATAGCGGGATGTAGCCCCATTGCTCCCCCGCATACGAAAAAGACTACCTGTGCCACAGACAAGGAAACAGGTAGGCGGGGCTTTAAGTTTTTATGTTGCTAGCGCTCGGACTTCGCCGGATGGAATTTCTGCTGCGCGGATGTGAGCCCCTCCCGCAGCAGCAACTCCACGGCGTCGGCGGCCTCGTCCAGCAGGAAAGGCAATTCCTTGACCTCGGCAGTGCCAAAATCACGCAGGACGTAGTCGGCCGTGTCCATTCGCCCCGGCGGCCTGCCGACCCCCACTCGGACCCGCAGATAGTCCTTGGTGCCAAGCGCTTTGGAGATGTCCCGCAGCCCGTTGTGGCCGCCTTCTCCCCCGCCGGTCTTGAGTTTCACCGTATTGAAGGGAATATCGATTTCGTCGTGTACCACCACCACATGGTCGGGGGTGATGCCATAGAAGCTTGCCAGCGCCGAGACCGGCCCGCCTGAGACATTCATGTAGCTCATGGGTTTCGCCAGCACTACCCGCGGACCGCCGATGCCGAGCCTGCCCTCGACCACCTGGGCGCGGGCCTTGTGTGTCTTGAATCCCGCGCCCACGCGTCCGGCGAGTTCGTCAAGGACCATCTGTCCGACGTTATGCCTGTTGCCCTGGTATTGCGCACCCGGGTTTCCGAGGCCAACGATCAACCAGGTGTCAGTCATGAATCAATCCTAAGGTGGGGGCGTGGTGAGGGCGGGGGGCAGACACGGCAGTGGCCGGACCCTGGGGATCCGGCCACTGTCGAAACGTGCAGGGTATTACTCTGCTGCTGCCTCGGAGGAAGCGCCAGCGGCTTCTTCGGTGTCTTCCTCGGCGGACTCGGTGGCCTCGGAGATGTTCACCACGAGGGCATCGGCATCGGCGAGGAGGACTGCGCCCTTGGGCAGGACCAGGTCGGACGCGTGGATGTGCTCGCCGGCGGTGCGGCCTTCGATGCTGACCTCGACGGCGGTGGGCAGGTGGGTTGCCTCGGCCTCAAGGGAGATGACAGTGAGTTCCTGGTTGAACACGTTGCCCGGAGCAAGCTCGCCGACGACGTGGACCGGAATGTCAACTGTCACCTTTTCGCCCTGGCGGACGGTGAGGAGGTCGAGGTGCTCGATGATCTGCTTGATCGGGTCGCGCTGGACGTCCTTGACCAGGGCCAGGTGGCTTTCGCCGTTGATGTCCAGCGACAGCAGGGCGTTGGCGGTACGGACGGCCAGGGTGGTGGCCTTCGCCGGGAGCGTCACGTGGATGGGCTCTGCGCCATGGCCGTAGATGACGGCGGGGATGAGGTTCGCCATCCGGGCGCGGCGGGCGTAGCCCTTGCCGAATTCGGTGCGTACTTCTGCTGCGAGCTTCTGCTCAGACATGGATATCTCCTTGAAAACTAAACGGTGTTCAGCAAGGGCGGAGGTCTGTTGCGACCTTCAACGCCGGGCAGCCGTGGCCGGGCCCATCTTCGAAGGGAGATTCAGACCCAGTCGATAACGGAGACTGCAGTCCGGTTTCCGTACAGACGGTTACCGGCGCTCTCCCTCGCCAAGGTATCGCTGAAGAGTCTACCAGCGCCGCCCGTGATTCATGAAAACGGGCCCCGCTCCCGGCAGCCGAACGATCGGCCACCGGGCGCAGGGCCCGACTGTAAACGAAGGGTCAGGCTTTGCCGTCGAACAGGCTGGTGACCGACCCGTCGTCGAACACTTCCCGGACGGCACGGGCGATCAGCGGAGCGATGGACAGCACGGTCAGCTGCGGGAAGCGCTGTGACGCGGTGAGCGGCAGCGTGTTGGTGACCACCACTTCCCGGGCGCCCGATTCCGAGAGGCGCTGGGCTGCCGGCTCGGAGAAGACGGCGTGCGTGGCGGCGATAATAACGTCCTTGGCGCCGGCGTTCTTGAGCACGTTGACGGCACCGGAAATGGTTCCGCCGGTATCGATCATGTCGTCGATCAGGACGCAGGTGCGTCCTTCGATCTGGCCCACCACTGTCTTCGAAACGGCCTGGTTGGGAACGGTGAGGTCCCGGCTCTTGTGCACGAACGCCAGCGGGGCGCCGCCCAGGCGTTCCGCCCACTGCTCCGCAACCCGGACGCGGCCGGTGTCCGGCGAGACCACGGTGATGTTTTCGGCGTCCACCCTGGTCCGGATGTAGTCCGCCAGCAGCGGGATGGCCATCAGGTGGTCCACGGGGCCATCAAAGAAGCCCTGGATCTGCGAGGTGTGCAGGTCCACGCTCATGATGCGGTCGGCGCCGGCGGTTTTGTACAGGTCGGCCACCAGGCGGGCCGAGATGGGCTCGCGGCCGCGTCCCTTTTTGTCCTGGCGCGCGTACGGGTAAAAGGGCGACACGACCGTAATGCGCTTGGCGGAGGCACGCTTCAGCGAGTCGATCATGATCAGCTGTTCCATGAGCCAGTTGTTCAGCGGTGCGGGGTGTGCCTGGATGACAAAGGCGTCGGTTCCGCGGACACTCTCGCCGGCGCGGACGTAGATCTCACCGTTGGCGAAGTCGTAGGCGTCTACCGGGAGGAGGTCGGTGCCGAGCTCCTTGGCGATCTCCCTGGCCAGTTCGGGGTGGGCGCGGCCTGTAGCGAGCACCAGCTTCTTTTCGCCGCGCGCCGTAATTTCGCTCATTATTGGTTGCCCTCTTCTGTAGATGCCGGGGTACTTGAGGAATCTGGGGTGGCTGCCTGGGCCAGTTCGGCCGAGCGCGTACCAGGGCGGTTGGCCGCCACCCAGCCCTCGGTGTTGCTCTGGGCGGCCACCGTCAGCGCGAGCGCGCCCGCCGGGACGTCCTTTCGGATCACGGTGCCGGCGCCGCTGTAGGCGCCGTCCCCCACGGTGACCGGGGCAACGAATACTGTGTTTGAGCCTGTCCTGACGCCCGAGCCAATGACTGTCCGGTGCTTCTTCTCGCCGTCGTAATTGGCTGTGATATTTCCGCAGCCGATGTTGGTGTCCTCGCCGATTTCGGCATCGCCGGCATAGCCGAGGTGGGACAGCTTGGAACCACGGCCGATGGTGACGTTCTTCGTTTCGTAGAACGCGCCGATCTTGCCGCTTTCGCCCAGGACAGTGCCGGGGCGCAGGTAGGTGAAGGGGCCGACGGCGGCGTCCGGGCCGATGACCGCCCCTGATCCGTGCGTCCGGACCACCTTGGCGCCTTCACCGATGGTGACGTCCGTGAGAGTGGTGTCGGGCCCTACGACGGCGTCCCTCGCCACTGTGGTGGCGCCGTGCAGTTGGGTGTTGGGCAGGATCCGGACGTCCTCGTTGAGGGTCACGGAAGAATCGATCCAGGTGGTTGCCGGATCCACAACTGTCACCCCTGCCCGCATCCAGGCCTCGACGATGCGGCGGTTCAGCTCGGCGCCCAGGGCGGAGAGCTGCACGCGGTCGTTTGCGCCTTCCACCTGCCAGCGGTCAGCGGTCACGACGGCGGCGACCCGGCCGCCCGCCTGCCTTGCCAGTCCGAGGACGTCGGTGAGGTACTTCTCGCCCTGGGAGTTGTCTGTGGTGACATGCGTGAGTGCGTCACGAAGGACGGCAGCGTCGAAGGCGTAGATGCCGGAGTTGACCTCGCCGATGAGCCGCTGGGCGTCGGAGGCGTCCTTGTGTTCAACGATGCCGGTGACGGTCCCGTCGTCGCCGCGCAGGATGCGGCCGTAGCCGGTGGCGTCGTCAAGGACTGCCGTGAGGACGGTGACAGCATTGGCTTCGCGTTCGTGCGTGGCCACGAGCTCGGCCAGCAGCTGGCCGGAGAGGAGCGGCACGTCGCCGTAGGTCACCACAACGGTTCCGGTAAGGTGCTGTTCCCCGTCCAGGGCCTGGAGGGCGACCTCCACGGCACGTCCGGTGCCGGGAATCTCGTCCTGGTCCACGATGACCGCAGCAGGATCGAGCTCTGAGAGGTGGCGGGCCACCAGGTCACGTTCATGGCGGACCACGATGGCGAGCTGGCGGGGATTGATGCTCCGTGCGGCGAGCAGCGCGTGGCCCACCATGGACCTGCCGCCAATCTCATGCAGGATCTTGGGAGTGCGCGATTTCATCCGGGTACCGGCGCCTGCCGCCAGAACGATGACCGCGGCCGGTCCGGTATTCTCGGGGATCACGTACGGGCTCTCCTTGCTAAGTTACGCTGGCGTTTTACGGTGCTCCCGCGGCCTGAAGCCGTCCCGGCACCGAATGTCATCCTACTGAACGCTCCTCGCACAGCAGTTCCGCCCATAGGATTCGAACCTATACTCCACGGCTCCAAAGGCCGGGGTGCTGCCATTACACCAGAGCGGACCGTGCCGCAGCGCGCGGCCGGGCACAAGTAGTTATTTTGCCACGGGTTCGGGGCGCCGCGCGACATGAGCCGTTCATGCCCCGTCCTTGCCCCGTTCCTCCCCCTTTTCCGGGCACGGCGGGCGGCTGCAATTCCGCGGGGGCGGGTAGTGCATGATGGAAATGTGAGCAACAACCCTCCGCGGACGCGGATGACCGGCCTTCAGCGGCGGAGCCAGCTGATCGACGTCGGGCGGGGCCTTTTCGCAGTCCGCGGACTTGACGGCACCACCATAGAGGAGATCGCCGCCTGCGCGGGAGTATCCAAGCCGGTCATCTATGAACACTTCGGATCCAAGGAAGGCCTGTACACGCAGGTAGTGGACTTCGAGTTCCGGATCCTCCTGGACGCCATTAACGCCGCCCTTACCGCGGAGGCGAAGCCGCGCGTCCTCGTGGAACGGGCCGCGCTGGCGCTGCTCACCTACATTGAGGACCGCACCGAAGGGTTCCGGATCCTGATGCGGGACGCCCCGCCGTCGCAGCCCGAGGGCGCCTTCTCCACCCTGCTCTCCCACGTCACCGCCAAAGTGGAACACATCCTCTCCGACGAGTTCGACCGCCGGGGCTTCAGCGCCCAGGACGGCGCCATGTACGCCCAGATGCTCGTCGGCATGGTCGCCATGACCGGCCAATGGTGGCAGGACAGCCGCCAGCCCGACAAACACACTGTTGCGGCCCACCTGGTAAACCTCGCCTGGAACGGCCTCACCGGTCTCAAGAAGGACCCGGAACTCAAGTCCGAGGGTTAGGTCGCCTCCTGAGGGAACCCGGCCAAGGAAACGCGGACTTACTCGCCGAGGACCTCGAGGGCCTCCAGCCATTCGAGTTCGAGGGCTTCGCGTTCTCCTGCGAGGTCCTTGAGCTTTTTGTTTTGGTCGGCCAGGGCGTCGAAGTCCGATTGTTCGGTGCTTTTGACCATTTGGTCGTGGAGCTTCTTTTCCTGCTGTTCCAGTTTGCCGAGCTGGCGTTCGATGCGGTTCTTGGCCTTGCGGGCGTCCCGCTTTTCGGCCTCGGACGGTCCGGCGGGAGTAGCCGCTGCGGTGGCGGAACCGCCGCTGGTGACTGGGTTGCCGCCGCCGGTGACCGTGGACCCGGCCAGGGCGGACTCACGCAGCTCCAGGTACTGGTCCACGCCGCGCGGCAGGGCGCGGATCTTCCCGTCGCCCAGCAGCGCCATCTGATGGTCCGTCACGCGCTCCAGGAGGTAACGGTCGTGGCTCACCACAACGAGTGTCCCCGGCCAGCCGTCCAGGACGTCCTCGACGGCGGCGAGGGTATCGGTGTCGAGGTCGTTGGTGGGCTCATCGAGCATCAGCACGTTGGGCTCCCCCACCAGCAGGCGCAGCAACTGGAGACGGCGGCGCTCACCGCCGGAAAGGTCCCGCACTGGGGTCCATTGCTTCTCATTCGTGAAGCCAAGCTGCTCCACGAGCTGGCCCGCCGTGAACTCTTTGCCGCCCACGTTGATGGACCGTTTCTCGCGCTCGATCACTTCGATAACGCGCAGGTCCGAGACGTCGTCGAGCTCTTTGACCTCCTGGGTAAGCACCGCGGTAACCACGGTCTTGCCACGCTTGAGCCTGCCCGACGTGGGCTCGATCTGGCCGTTCAGGAGCTTGAGCAGGGTGGTCTTGCCGGCGCCGTTGACGCCCACCAGGCCCAGCCTCTCACCAGGTGCCAGCCTCAGGGTGATGTTGTCGAAGAGTTTTTGCCCTTCTTCACCTCCAAGGAAGTCCAGTGAAACGTTCTCCAGGTCCAGCACATCCTTGCCCAGCCTCGCGGTTGCCATTTTGCTCAGCGCCATCGAATCCCTGGGCTCGGGCACATCGGCGATGAGGGCGTTCGCCGCTTCAATCCGGAACTTCGGTTTGGCGGTGCGGGCCGGCGCGCCGCGGCGTAGCCAGGCGAGTTCCTTCTTGACCAGCTGCTGGCGCTTGCTTTCCATCACGGTGGCCGAGCGGTCACGCTCGGCGCGGGCCAGCACGTACGCTGCGTAGCCGCCGTCGAAAGGATCCACGATGCCATCGTGGACTTCCCAGGTCTTGTTGCAGACCTCGTCAAGGAACCAGCGATCGTGGGTGACAACCAGGAAAGCACCCTGGTTCGCACGCCACCGGGTCTTCAGGTGCCGGGAGAGCCAGGCAACGCCCTCGACGTCGAGGTGGTTGGTGGGCTCGTCAAGCATGATGACGTCATGGTCCTCGATCAGGAGCTTGGCCAGGGCCACCCGCCGTTTCTGCCCGCCGGACAGGGCGTGGACGTTGGCGTGCCAGTCGACGTCGGACACGAGTCCGCCCATGATCTCCCGGATCTGCGGGTTCCGCGCCCACTCATAATCCGCCTGGTCCCCCACGATGGCGGCGCCAACCGTCAAATCGCCGTCAAGCACGTCACTCTGGTCCAGATAGCCCACGTTGACGTCGCCACGCTTGGTGACACGCCCGGAATCCGGCGTGGACCGCAGAGCCAGCAGTCGCATCAGGGTGGACTTTCCGTCACCGTTCCGGCCCACCATGCCGATCCGGTCGCCCTCTTCGAGTCCGAGGGTGATGCCGTCCAGGACGGTGCGGGTTGCGTAGGAGACCGTCAGGTTCTCGCCGCCAAGAAGGTGAGCCAAAGGGAACTGCTTTCTGCTGCTAAGTAGGAACTGAGGGTTTTACAGAAGGATGTCGGACATGATGCGGGCCCCTGGAACCGGGCCGTGGACGGCGAGGGCCGTCAGCCCGTAGCGCCGCAGGTTCTCCGCCAGGCCTTCCGCGGCGACAGGATCATCGGCCAGCAGCGCCACCGTGGGACCCGAGCCTGAGACGATGCCTGCAATGGCGCCGTGTGCTTCACCGATTCCCAGCGTATCGCGCAACGAAGGCGCCAGCTCAATGGAAGCCCGTTGGAGGTCATTGACCAGGACACGACTGAGGGCCTCGGCGTCCCCGCTGCGCAGGGCGGTGAGAATCTGCGGATCTACCCCTGTTGGTTCGGCCACGTCGATGCCTTCTGCAGCCCGCAGGCGGTCCAGCGTCCTGTACACCTCGGGCGTGGGGAGGCCGTAATCCGCCGTGACCAGGACCCAGTCCGTCTGCGCCTTGGCCAGGGCCGGGGACAGCTCATCGCCCAGGCCCAGGCCCACGGCTGTTCCGCCGAGCAGGGAGAAAGGAACGTCGGCACCCAATTCGGCGGCAAGGTGCGCCAGTTCCTCCCGGGACAGCCCACTGTTCCAAAGGGCGTCACAGGCCAGGAGCGTGGCTGCAGCGTCAGCGGAACCGCCGCCCATGCCCCCTGCCACCGGTACCCGCTTCGTGATCTCCAGATGGACGCCGGTGGCATGTTCGGAAACGTCCGCCATGATGGCTGCCGCCTTGTACGCCAGGTTGTTCTGGTCCAAGGGGATATCGACGTCGTCCAGGTCCAGGGTGCTGTCCGGGCTGAGGCTCACCGTAATCCCGGGGGCTTCGGTGCTGGTGGCCGTTACTTCCTCGTACAGGGATACAGCAAGGTAGACGCTGGCCACTGAATGGTAGCCGTCGGGCCGGAGCGGTCCGACGTCCAGGGAAACGTTGACCTTCCCCGGAGCCTTGGCACGGACAGTCCTGGCGGCAAACCGCCCTGGCTGTGCGTTCATGGCCGGGCCTCACGCGCTTCCGCGATCCTCGCGAAGGCTGCAATGTCGATCACTTCGCCCCTGGCTGTGGGGTCGACGCCGGCAGCCACCAGGCACCGTTCGGCTTCTGCAGCGCTCCCGGCCCAGCCCGCGAGGGCAGCGCGGAGCGTCTTGCGCCGCTGGGCGAAGGCAGCGTCCACCACGGCGAAAACCTGTTCACGGCCGGCGGTGGTTGCCGGCGGTTCATGGCGGACAAAGGACACCAGTCCGGAGTGGATCTTGGGTGCGGGCCAGAACACGTTCATGCCAATCACACCGGCCTTGCGCATCCGGCTGTACCACGCAGCCTTCACCGACGGCACACCATAGGTTTTGGATCCCGGCCCGGCAGCGAGGCGGTCAGCCACCTCGTCCTGGACCATGACCAGGCCATGCTGGAGGCTGGGGAAATGCTGTAAAAGATGCAGCACAACGGGCACGGCCACGTTATAGGGCAGATTGGCCACCAGGGCGGTGGGCTGGACCGGAAGTTCCGTGACTTTCATGGCATCGGCCTGCACCAGGTGGAAGCTGCCGGCAGCGGCCGGGCGCCATTCCTTCACAGTGGCTGGAAGCTTTGCGGCCAGCACGGAGTCAATTTCGACTGCCACTACCGAAGCGGCGGCGTCCAGCAGCCCGAGAGTCAAAGATCCGAGGCCAGGCCCCACCTCCAGCACGGTTTCGTCCTCGCCAATACCCGCCGCGGCCACAATCCTGCGGATAGTGTTGCCATCAATCACGAAGTTCTGGCCCAGGGTTTTAGTGGGGCGGATACCAATCTCTTCCGCCAGCCGGCGTATGTCGGAAGCACCAAAAAGCGGTGCGGGCGCGGCGGGGATGGGTTCAGTCACCTAGGTATCCTATCCCGGGCCGCACTTGCTCCCCGCCCGGTTAAGTGCTGCGGCCGGGCCCGGAGATCCGGACCCGGCCGCACTTTCCCGCGGGGGTTGAGGTCTTCTTGTGTCAGCTGGTGGCAGCCCAGCCGCAGCCCCACGGCTGCAGGCCCCGCTGCGCGTACACGCGGTTGGCGATGTCGATCTGCTGGGCCTTCGTGGCAAGGCTGGCGTTGGGAGCGTATGCGCCGCCGCCGGCTCCGAGCCAGGTCCTGATGTCGAACTGGAGGCCGCCGTAGTAGCCGTTGCCGGTGTTGATGGACCAGTTTCCGCCTGCTTCACACTGGGCAATCTTGTCCCACATGGCCTCATTCATCATGGCCGGGGCAGCGGCACCGGTGTTGGTCCCGGCAGGGGATGCAGGGGATGCAGGGGCTGCCGGGGCAGCCTTGGCTACGGGCTCGGGCTTGGCCTTGGTTCCAACCGTGATCTTCTCGGTCACGGGCTGGGCGGTCACGGTTTCGGACACCAGGGTGCGGGACGCTTCACGGCCGTCAACCAGCACGAGCTTGAAGGTCTTCTCCACCTTCCCTACGGAACCCGCCTGGGTGACTTCCTTCTCACCCTTGAGCATTTCGGCGCTCTCGATGGTCTCCGACGTGAACGGGACACTGTCGGTGGTCACCGCAGTCTGGCCGGTGTCCACCCGTGAGACCTTAATGACCATGTTGTTGACAACGTGGGCGTTGGCGGGCTGGGAAGAACGGTCATTGGCACCGAGGGTCAGGCCTGCATCTTCAAGTACCTTGCCCACCGTGGCGGCAGTTGTGGTCGCTGTCTCCACTTTGCCGTCGGCAACAATGCTGACGGACTTGGGAGTGGAGATCGACACGAAGGACCCTGCAACCGAGAGCTGGGCGTCCGCGGGCACGGAGATTGACGACGCACTCGCGACGCCGAGCTCGGTCACCAGTCCCGCAACGTCCTGGGCGGTGGTGTTCACCGTCTTTTCGGCGCCGTCCAGGCTGACCTTGACTTCCTTGGCCATGTTGACGTTGATGACCGTGCCGTTCTGGACAGTGGCATCAACGGACGGGGAAACCCGGTCGGCGGCCTTCAGCTCGACGTTGGCGCTCTTGACCACCTGTCCCACAGTTCCGCCAAAGGTCTGGACGGACGTTACCTTGCCGTCAACGTTCAGCGTGATGGTTTTGTTATTGCCCACGAAGGCTACGAGGCCAACCACCAGCGCGCACAGCACCAGGAGTTGCGTTCCAACCTTGATAAAGCTGAACTTGCCGTCCGTTGTGAAGAACTTGACCACGATTGCCCGTAACTTTAGGTCCTTCCGGGCACGGGGAGAGCGCAATAAAATGCCCGGCACCACCTGAAAAAGGGGTAGTCCGGGCACCTTCGCACCGCCACACTCCGCTAGCAGGCAGACTGGAAACAGGCCCAGCAGATCCTGCTGCAAATGAAGTGAATTTACCCGGTGGCCTTCCCCGACCCCGGCTAATAGTTTCCCACTGTAACCGTAGCGTTATAAACTGGCCAAGAATTGTGCATACCCGGTATCTCGAAGGCGGTTACCTGGTGGTGTGATCTTAATCCCAGGATCCGTACGCCCGCACCGTGTTTTGACTGATTCGGGCGCCCAGCGCTGCAAGGTCCGTACTTGTCAATTCGGCCATGGCACGCACAGTGTAGGGGACCATGTAGCTGGCGTTCGGACGGCCCCGGTGCGGATGCGGAGTCAGGAAGGGAGCGTCTGTCTCCACCAGGACCAGATCAGCATCCGCGACGGCGAGCGCGGCCCGCAGGTTCGTTGCGTTCTTGAAGGTCAGTGTGCCGGCGAAGGACATCCACCAGCCTTCCTTGTTACACGTGGCCGCCAGCTCCTCATCACCGGAAAAGCAATGGAATACCACGCGTTCAGGGGCTCCTTCTTCCTTCAGTACCTGCACAACGTCGCTATGGGCATCCCGGTCATGAATCTGCAGGGTCAGGTCCAGCCGCTTGGCGATATCGATGTGCCGGCGGAAAGAGTACCGCTGGTGCGCCAGGCCCTCACCCTCGGTGCGAAAAAAGTCAAGCCCCGTCTCGCCGATGGCCCGGACGCGGGGATGAGCCGCCAGCCGCTCAATTTCCGCCAGAGCCTCTTCCAGTTCACCGTGTTCGGCGTAGCGCGGAGCGTCGTTGGGGTGAAGCGCCACAGCTCCGAGCAACCGGTCGTCCAGATCCACTGCCTGGACCGTGAACCGCGAGGATTCCAGGTCGCAGCCCACCTGGACCGCCCCCTGGACGCCCACGGCGGCGGCGGCGTCGAGCGCTTCTTTGATCCCAACCGGCGCTTTTCCGTCCGGGAAGTCCAGGTGCGTGTGGTTGTCCATCACAGGCACCGGCAAAGGCTCTGGAGCAGGGGGGAAATCCCGTTGCGGAGAACTGCCTGCTTCCGGAGCGCCGCCGTCAGCGGAAGCACGGTAAGCGGCGGGGATCAGCGGATTGCACATCCATCAAGCCTAAACCGCCAAGTTGGCCGCATATTTGTTGGAACTCTCTGTTAGCTGCGGCAGTTGTGTTAGTAGTCTGGTACGAACACATGCGGACGCCCACCGACGGGCGAAGGCAGGGCTCTCTGTCCCGTCCAGGTGAACCCGGGCTGAAAGGTTGCCGATGGAATCCCACCGACGCAGTGCCAACGATGTGAACGCCACGAACCGCAACCTGGCGGGTTTCACTGACCCCGTCAGCCGCCTCAACGGGCACCGGCCCAACGCGATGGACAGTACATCTTTCCACGCCGCGAGCCAGCGGATCCTGGACACCATCAACACTGTGATCGACGGGAAGTCCGATGCCGCGAAGCTGGCATTAACAGTCCTGCTGGCCCAGGGCCACCTGCTCCTGGAAGATGTGCCGGGAGTGGGAAAGACACTTCTGGCCAAGACACTCGCCCGGACCATCGACTGTACGGTCAACCGGATCCAGTTCACCCCGGACCTGTTGCCCTCCGACGTCACCGGCGTTTCCATCTACAACCAGTCCTCCAGGCTCTTCGAGTTCCGCCCCGGTGCGGTGTTCGCCAACATCGTGATCGGCGACGAGATCAACCGTGCGTCAGCGAAGACCCAGTCCGCCCTGCTCGAGTGCATGGAGGAGCACCAGGTGACGGTGGACGGCAAGTCCTACCGGCTTGACGAGCCGTTCATGGTTGTGGCAACGCAAAACCCGATCGAGATGGAGGGCACGTACCCGCTGCCGGAAGCCCAGCGGGACCGCTTTATGGCACGTATCTCCATGGGCTACCCGGACAAGGACTCCGAGATCGAAATGCTCGAGACCCACCAGGCATCGTCACCCCTTGTCAAGGTATCGGCAGTGGTAACTACTGCCGACGTGGCAGCCATGATTGCCATGGTGCAGCAGGTCTACGTCTCGCAGGCAGTCAAGGAGTACACCGTGTCCGTGGGCAGGGCCACCCGGGAGAGTCCTCTGCTTCGCCTGGGAGCGAGCCCCCGGTCCATGCTGCAGCTGCTGCGGGCTGCCAAGGCCACGGCGGCCCTGGACGGCCGGGACTTTGTTCTGCCGGACGACGTCGTGGATGTTGCGGAAGCTGTGCTGGCGCACCGGATCATCCTCGATAGGAAGGCTGCCGGAGCCGGAGAAACCCCGCACAGCGTCCTCCGTGGCATCCTGTCCCGGCTGCCCGTCACACACAGGCCGGCCGACGCCGGAAACAAGGCTTCCGCGGCCACGGGCAGAACCACCCGTGTGGCAGGCCTGAGCAGGAACCACTAGGCGGGTTTCCCATGGCGCTGCTGGACAGACTGCCCCGACACCTCTTCACCCAGCGCGGCTGGGGCATGCTGGCTGCAGGGGCCGCAGCACTTGCCGCTGCCCAAGTGATGGGCCGGAGGGACCTGTTAAGCCTGGCCGTACTGCTGTTCGTGCTTCCGCTGGTCTCCCTCGCGGGGATCCGGCTGGTGAAGCCCCGCTTCCAGGTGTACCGCGAATTCAACCCCTCCCCGGTGGAAACATCCGCCCCCACTACCGTCCGGCTCGCGGTAGCGCGGACCGGGGCAGCCAGTGGCAGGGCCACCATGGAAGAAAGGCTGCCTCCCCGGTTCGGGGAGTCGCCCGCCTTCCGGTTTCCGTCCCGCTCCGCCAACGGCGGCACCAGCAGGTACGAGTACCACCTCCGCTCCGCCCAGCGCGGCCAGTTCCTGATCGGACCCGTGACTGCCGAATTCACCGACCCGTTCGGACTGTCCCTGCACCGGCAGGCAATAGACGACGGCGACACGCTCACCGTCACGCCCGCCGCCGTTGTGCTTCCCCTGACCGGGCTGGCCGGCGCCCGCGGCAACGACGGCGTCACGGCGACCAGGATCCGGGCAAATCCCAGCGACGACGACGTCATGACCCGCGAATACCGGCATGGAGATCCGATGCGCCGGGTGCACTGGGCCGCTACCGCTCGCCACGGTTCCCTGATGGTGCGGCAGGAAGAATCCGTCACCACGCCCGAGGCCACGATCATTCTGGACCACAGGTTTACCGCGTTCTCCGGCGGTTCAGGTGCGGTGCCGGCAGGAAGCGCAGGGCAGGACGGCTACTTCATGATCAGCAGCGAAACCTTCGAGTGGGCCGTAGTTGCCGCCATGTCCATCAGCGCCCACCTTGCCGATCGGAATTACGCCCTGCGCCTCCTGGACGCCCGCGGGGAACCTGCGTTCCTGCATTCGCCCTCCGCTCCCGAACCCGAGGTGGAGGAGTACAGCGGGGCATCCGGGCTCCAGTCGATCGCTGAAAGTCTCGCGGCAATTCAACTCACCGGTCCGCATGCCCGCCGCGATTCCGGACGCAAAGGCATCGTCGGCCCCCGGGAATCGCACGGACACCAGGACTTCGGACCGCCACCCTTTGAGGACAACCTTATGGACAAGTTGTCAGCGCACCGCATGCGGGGACCCGTGATTGCTGTCCTGGGCAGGATCTCACCGCTGGATGCCTTGTCCCTCGCCCCGGCCGCCGGCTACGGCACCAACGCCTTTGCCATCGTTATCACCGAGCGGCCTGCCGAATTCGAGGATGCCCTCGAGAAGTTGCGGCAGGGAGGCTGGCGGGCTGCTGCCGTACCGCCGTCAGTATCCGTGGCAGCTGCCTGGAACCAGTTCGACCAGGACGTCGCCTTGCCGGAAACGCCGGCAACGGAGGTCCGCCGGGGAGCGGAGGTGGCAGGATGACCATAGCGCCACCCCGGAATTCGGGAACGGACCGGCAACCCGTGCTGCCCGCAGGGAACTCAGCAGGACGAACCCGTGTTGGCGCCTACCCCTGGATGATGGCAGGCTCGA
The DNA here is from genome assembly GCF_059090465.1 of Arthrobacter sp. MDT2-3. NCBI lineage: Bacteria > Bacillati > Actinomycetota > Actinomycetes > Micrococcales > Micrococcaceae > Arthrobacter > Arthrobacter sp. MDT2-3. The sequence continues at coordinate 287,787 of NZ_JBNHFS010000003.1, forward strand.
TTGCCGTGGCAGTGGCTGGCGCCGCCCTTTCCCTGAACGGAGTCCTGAGGGGCTGGGGCTGGTACTGGCCCGTTGCCACCACCGTCCTGGTAGTCTGCCTGACCCTGGCCGCCTTGCGTTCGCTCAGAGCACAGCCCCTGCTGGTGACGGCCGGGGGGTTCCTTGCCCTGGGCGCCGTCCTGACCCTGACGTTCTTCCGAAGCTCCAGCATTGCCGGTGTCTTTCCCACCGTTGCCAGCGTCGCCGAGCTGAACCGGTTGATTCGCCGCGCCAGTGAAACAGTTCTGTCCGAAACAGCGCCCGTCGCCCCCAACGTGGGCATCGTTATGGTGATCTGCGCCGTCCTGGGCCTGGCTGTCATCCTTGTTGACGCGCTTGCCGTGCCGCTGGGCATGCCTGCCGCCACGGGTGCTGGGTTGCTGGCCATCCTCGTGGTACCTGCCATGATCAAGCCGCAGAGCGTCGGCTTTTGGGGATTCACGGCCGCCGTCGCGGGGTACCTGATGATCCTGGCATGCAGCCAGTGGTTTGTTCCGGATTCCCGCGGTCCTGTCGATTCAGCCCGCAATCCGGGCCAGGTCCGGAGGGCTGCCTTGACGGGGTCCGTGGCGCTGGTTGCCACCATGCTGGTGCCGATAGCGATCCCGGGCTTCGACCAGGGCACGTTCCCGCAGGGATCACGACTCAATCCTTGGGGCACCTCCACTGGCCTTAACCCGATGATCACCCTGGGCAACAGCCTGCGCACTCCTGCCGGCACCGGACGGATCACGTATGCCACCAATTCCAGCGCCCCGCTGTACCTGCGGTCTGTCACTGTGGACCATTTCGACGGCGACTCCTGGGGCCCGGATGACCGCAACGCCTCCCGGCGCCCCCTTGGCAGCCAGATCGATCCCGGCTACACCGTCCTTGCCGACGAACAGCAGCCGCTGGTTACGGCTATCGACGCCGGAACCTTCACCAGCCCCTATCTGCCGGCACCGTATCCGCCCGAATCAGTGCGGGGCCTGGATGGCCGGTGGACCTGGGATCCCGCCACCTTGAGCATCAAGGGGACGGATACCACCTCCCGGCGGCAGGAGTACCTCGTCACCTCCTCCGTTCCAAAGCTGACGGCCGGGCTGCTGGCCCGGTCCTCGTCAGGCGTGCAAGGCATCTCCGAGGACTTCACCAGAATTCCGGGCAACGTGCCCGATATCGTTCGGACAACGGCCAGTACGGTGGCAGGTCCCAGTGCCACGCCCTACGAGAAAGCGATGGCCATCCAGAAGTACCTTCGCTCCGCGGAGTTCACCTATTCCCTGCAATCACCGGTGCAGGGCGGATATGACGGGAACGGGCTCTCGGTCCTGGCGGACTTCCTGGACCAGAAGAGCGGCTACTGCATCCATTACGCGTCCGCGATGGCCGTGATGGCCCGGCTCGAAGGGATCCCCAGCCGGATTGCAGTGGGCTACGCCCCGGGCAGGTTGACCGGTGCCACTGTTTCCGTAGCCGGACAGGGTGCACTGCCCGAATACGAGGTGGATGCGAGGGACGCCCATGCCTGGCCGGAACTATACTTCCAGGGACTGGGATGGGTGCCTTTTGAGCCAACGCCGTCCCGTGGGGTTGTGCCTGACTACGCCACGGAGGCATCCGCCCCGTCAGCCCCGGGCGCCCTCGAGAACAATGACGACCTGGCCCCGGATGCCACGCCGGCACCTGCCCCGGCACCCAGCGCCGCTCCCCTGCCCGCCCCGGGCGGAGGCGGGGGCACGGAAGCCGGCATACAGCTCCTGCCGTTGCTTCTGGGCCTGGGCGGCGTCCTGGGGGCAGCGCTTCTCGCCGCAGCGCCGCGCCTGGCCAGGACAGGCATCCGGGCACGGCGGCTCCGACCGGCGGAACCAGGCACGGCCGCGGTGCTGGCCTGGAGCGAAATGGTGGACCTGGGGACGGACTATGGCCTGCCGCCGAAATCCAGTGAAACCCCTCGTGCCTATAGCGCGCGCCTGCGGGAATCAGGGCTGCTGGGCGAACCGGGGGGAATCGACGGTCCTGCCCATCGGGCCGCCGCCGCCTTGACCTCGAACTTCGAACGCCGCGAGTACGGCCCCCCGCCGGCAGGGGCGGACGTCCCTGCCAGCACCTACCGCACCGATTCGGGGGCAGAAGGCGCTGACCAGGAGGTAACGGGTGCCCGGATCGCGGCACTTGAAACAGCTTTGCGTGCCCATGCCCCCGCCCTGCGGCGGCTGCGCGCCTTGTGGGTGCCGCCGTCGGTGATTGGACGGCTGGGGCGCCTGCTGGCGGCGCCGTTCCGGGCAGCCGGGGCAACCGCGGCCCAGACAGCCAAAGCCGCCGCACGCTTCTGGTCAACGCGGTGGTCTGCGCGTTCCTGATCCTGGCGCGTGCGGCGGCTTAGCCCGGGGGTACCGGGGCTTACCCGGCGTAGGGGTCGGCGATGCCGATGTACTGGGTGTAGAGATATTCCTCAATGCCTTCGAGGCCGCCTTCACGCCCCAGGCCCGACTGCTTGACGCCGCCGAAGGGTGCGGCCGCGTTGGAGATGACACCGGCGTTCAGGCCGAGCATGCCGGTTTCAAGCTTTTCGCCCATTCGGATGCCCCGGTTCAGGTCCTTGGTAAAGACGTAGGCCACGAGACCGTATTCGGTGTTGTTGGCCAGCCGGACGGCGTCGTCTTCGGTGCTGAAGGTGACGATGGGCGCGACGGGTCCGAAAATTTCTTCGGCCAGGATCCGGGTGCCTTCGGTAACGCCGGAGAGGATTGTGGGCTGGTAGAAGTAGCCCGGGCCCTCCACCGGTCCGCCGCCCAGAACCGCCTTGGCACCGGACGCGACGGCGTCCGAGACCAGTTCGTGGACCTTGTCCCGGCTCTTGGCGTCGATCAGCGGGCCCACCTTGGACTCGGGTTCGGTGCCGCGGGCTGTGGTCATGTCCTTCATCTTCGCAGCGAACTTTTCCGCGAATTCAGCGGCGATGGATTCGTGGACGATGAAGCGGTTGGCCGCGGTGCAGGCCTCGCCCATGTTCCGCAGCTTCGCGAGCATGGCCCCGGCGACGGCGGCGTCCAGGTCAGCGTCCTCGAAGACGACGAACGGGGCGTTGCCGCCGAGCTCCATCGAGGTGCGCAGGACAGTTTCGGAAGCATCCGAGAGCAGGCGGCGGCCCACTTCGGTGGAGCCGGTGAAGGACAGTTTGCGAAGCCGGGAGTCCTTGATCAGTGGGCCCGTGGTGGCGCCGGCGGTCGAGGTGGGGATAACGTTCAGGACTCCAGCGGGCAGGCCCGCCTCCGTCATGACGGCGGCGAACAGCTGGGAGGTCAGAGGGGTGAGGTTCGCAGACTTCAGCACCATGGTGCAGCCTGCGGCAACGGCAGGGGCGATCTTGCGCGTGGCCATGGCCAGCGGGAAGTTCCACGGCGTGATCAGCAGGCACGGGCCCACCGGCTTCTTCGTGACCAGCAGCCGGGACTTACCGTCCGGGGACACAGAATAGCGGCCGAAGGCGCGGACGGCTTCCTCCGAGAACCAGCGCAGGAATTCGGCGCCGTAGGTGACTTCGCCCCGGGCTTCCGCCAGCGGCTTGCCCATCTCCATGGTCATCAGCAGCGCGAAGTCCTCGGCCCGCTCCGTCACGAGCTCAAAGGCGCGGCGCAGGATTTCGCCGCGCTCACGCGGGGGAACCTTCGCCCAGGACTCCTGCGCAGCCGCGGCAGCGTCCAGGGCCGAGGCACCGTCCTCGGGACCGGCGTCGGCAATGCTCAACAGCACCTTGCCCGTGGCCGGGTCCTCGACGTCGAAGGTCTTGCCTGAAGCGGCAGCCCGCCACTCACCATTGATAAGCAGGCCGGTGGGAACAGAGGCCAGAAGGGCGCTTTCGCGTTCTGCGGAAACGGCCGGCTGTGCAGTGACAGTCACGATGACTCCCTTGTCAGTAGGGTTGTTTTGCAGCCCCGGGCGGCGGCCGGAGTAGCCGCCGTCGTCATGGCTGATTAGTTGCCAGACTACTGCTGTGCCACCTGCGGGTCTACGCCTTCACGCACTACGGAAAGATGGAAGGGCTGTGCACCTGCACAGCCCTTCCCCTGCCGCTGACGGCCCGCCTTAGCGGGCGGCGAGAACGGCGGAGTAGAGCTCGCGCTTGCTCACCCGGACGTCTTCCGCCACGGCCGCAACAGCCTCCTTAAGGCGGATCCCCTGGGACATCAGTTCGTTGACCGCGGCGACGTGGTCCTCCGGAGTCCCCGGAGCCTGCTCAGGCGCGCCCGCCAGGACAACGGCGATTTCACCGCGGACCTCATTGCTCTCTGCCCATTGCAAAAGCTCCCCGAGCGAACCCCGGATCACTTCTTCGTAGGTTTTGGTCAATTCCCGGCACACCGCGACGCGTCGCTCTGGGCCGAAGCGTTCACGCAGCGCCCGCAGCATCACCTCGAGCCGGTGCGGCGCTTCGAAGAACACCATGGTCCGGCGCTCCCCCGCAAGGTCAGCAAGGCGGGACGCCCTTTCGCCTGCCTTCCGGGGCAGGAATCCCTCGAAGCAGAAACGGTCGGTGGGTAGGCCGGACAACGCCAGCGCCGTCAGGACAGCCGAGGGGCCGGGCACCGCAGTGACGGTAAGCCCGCCTGCGACTGCCCCTTCCACCAGCCGGAACCCGGGATCGGACACCGAGGGCATCCCTGCGTCGGTGACCATCACCAGGGTCTTGCCTGCCTTGACCTGTTCAAGAAGCTCAGCTGTCTTCGCTGCCTCGTTGTGCTCGTGATAGCTGATCACCCTCCCCGCGACAGTGACGCCCAGGCTTTGCACCAGCCGGTGCAGGCGGCGGGTGTCTTCAGCGGCAACGATGTCCGCTGTACCCAGCAGCTCCACCAGGCGGGCGGACGCATCACCCGTGTTACCGATCGGGGTGGCTGCCAGCACGATCCGACCTCCGGGAGGCGCTGGTACCGAACCCCGTGACGGCTGTCCTTCGGCTTCCTCCTCGGGGGTGGCAGTGCCGGAATCGGGAAAGGGGCTGGGGTTAGGGTCCACGCCACCAGCCTACTGCTGCGGGGCGCGGCCAGCCGCAAACGGTAGCATGGGGCTCGTGACGCAGACCTCGACGCGGCCGGCCGGGGCCGAACACGCCACATCCCCGGACTCCGCCAGTTCACCTACCGGAACTGTTGACCGGCCCGGGAACCCGACGGCCCGTCCGTGGGTCAGCCGGCCCGCAGAGGCCTTCACGGCCGAGTCCCTGCGCGCGCGGCTGCTGGGGTCCGTCCACAGCTGGCGGGACTACCCGCCGTCGCTGCGGCTGTGGTTCCTGTTGGTTCCCCTCCTGACTGCGGCAACCGGCGGCGTCCTGCGGTTTGTCCGGCTGGACGCGCCACACAAGCTGGTCTTTGACGAAACGTATTACGTCAAGGATGCCTACTCGTACCTGATCAGCGGTTATGAGCGCAGCTGGCCGGACAAAGCCAATGATTCCTTTAACGCAGGAAACCCCGCCCTGCTCCTGGATTCTCCTGAGTACGTTGTCCACCCCCCGGTGGGAAAGTGGATGATCGCCGCCGGCATGTGGCTCTTCGGTGCAGACAACTCCTTCGGTTGGCGCTTCGCCGCGGCCCTGACCGGAACCTTGTCCATCCTGCTCCTATCCCTGATAGCGCTCAAACTCTTCCGTTCACTTCCGCTGGCGGCTGCCGCGGGACTCCTCCTGGCCGTGGACGGCCATCACCTGGTGATGTCGCGGACATCGCTGCTGGATATCTTCCTGATGTTCTGGATCCTCGCAGCGTTCGGCGCCTTGCTGATGGACCGGGATGACGGCCGACGCCGGCTGGCCGCACGGCTGGCCAACGCTGCCGCAGCCAACGGGGGACTTTCCACGCCCGCGCAGCTGCTGTCCGGACCATGGCTGGGCATCCGCTGGTGGCGGGTCGCAGCCGGAATCTTCCTGGGGCTCGCCGTCGGGACCAAATGGTCAGGTTTATTCTTCCTGGCCGGCTTCGGCATCCTCACCGTCCTGTGGGACCTTAGCGCTCGTCGGGTGGCGGGGATCCGCGGCTGGATCAGCGGCGGCGTGATCAAGGACGGCATCCCGGCGTTCCTGAGCATGGTCCCGGTTGCCGTGCTGGTTTATACCGCCACCTGGACGGGCTGGTTCCGCTCAGAGGACGCCTACTTCCGCCGCTGGGCGCAGAGCAATCCGTCCGCTGAGTGGGGCTGGCTGCCGGATTCGATCCGGTCCCTGGCGCACTACCACCTGGAAGCGTACAAGTTCCACCAGGGCCTGGGGTCCGAGCACCCCTATGAGGCGAGCGCCTGGAGTTGGCTGCTGATGGGAAGGCCCACGTCGTTCTTCTATGAATCACCCGAACGCGGCACACCGGGCTGCGACGTAGACAAGTGCACATCCGCCATCCTGTCCGTCGGAAATCCCCTCATCTGGTGGGCGGCAGCCATATCGCTGGTAGTGCTCTTGTTCTGGTGGGCGGGACGCCGCGACTGGCGGGCAGGAGCTGTGCTGGCCGGTGTCGCCGCCGGGTACCTGCCCTGGTTCCTGTACCCGGAGCGCACCATGTTCTACTTCTACGCCGTGTCCTTCGAACCGTTCCTGGTGCTGGCCCTTGTATATTGCCTGGGCCTGATCCTGGGGAGGACGTCGGACCCGCCCTGGCGCCGCCGGTCCGGGCTGTACCTGGTGGCCTTGTTCGTAGCGGCTGCAGTGCTGCTGGCAGCCTTCTTCTATCCCGTCTGGGCCGCCGAAGTCATCCCGTACCAGGAGTGGCGGCTGCGCATGTGGATGCCTTCCTGGATCTAGGGCAGGATGGCAGGAGACCCCCGATGGAGCCGCTGCCGCGGCATGGCAGCGGAACGGAGACCCCAGTGAGGGAAGCAAGCACCGAACTGCTGGTTGAGCTTGATGCCGCCAGTAACGTCACGGATCTGCTGCTGGAGCAACAGGCCGCCAATCCGGCCCATGCCCTCTACCGGCGCAAGGGGCCAAACGGCTGGATGGACGTAACGGCACAGAAATTCCTGCAGGATGTCAGTGGCCTTGCCAAGGGCCTGATCGCCGGCGGACTCGAGCCGGGCGACCCGGTTGCCGTTATGTCCGCAACTTCCTACGAATGGACGCTGGTTGATTTCGCCATCTGGTTTGCCGGCGGCGTGACCGTTCCCATTTATGAAACGTCCTCGCCCAGCCAGGTGGAGTGGATCCTCCACGACGCCGGAGTGCGGCGTGTCTTCGCCGAGGACCGTGCCAAGGTGAGGCTTGTGACGGACGTCCTTGCCGGTTCCGCGCTGCTCCGGGACCGCCTCGTCAACGTGGTCCGGATGGATTTCGACGGCGAAGCCCCCGATCTCACGAGCCTGGCCGCGGCCGGAACGGGTGTCACCGATGCCGAGCTGGAACGGCACCGGAGCCGGGCAGGGCTGGATGACGTGGCGTCCCTGGTTTATACCTCCGGCACCACCGGCAACCCCAAAGGCTGCGAAATCACCCACGGCAACTTCGCTCTGGTGGCAAAGAACATCGTCGCGTTCCTCCCGGAACTCCTGCTCCAGGACCAGGCGCGCACCCTGATGTTCCTGCCGCTCGCCCACGTCCTGGCCCGGGCGGTCCAGGTGGTCTGCCTCACCGCCGGCGCCACCCTGGGACACACACCAGGGGCCGCCCAGCTCCTGGAGGACCTGGCCACTTTCCGGCCCACGTTCCTGCTGGTGGTTCCGCGGATTTTCGAGAAGGTCCGCGCCACCGCAGCGCACAAGGCAACAGTGGCGGGCAGGGCGCGGCTTTTCAACGCCGCGTCGGCAACAGCCATTGAGTACTCGCAGGAGGAAGACAAGCGCAGCCGGGGCAAGGGCAGCGGTCCCGGACTGCTCTGCCGGATCCGCCACGGAATCTTCGACAGACTGCTGTATCCCCGGCTTCGCCAGGCCTTCGGCGGCCACGTGGGGTACACCGTGTCAGGCGCCAGTGCCCTTGCGCCGGAAGACGCCCACTTCTTCCGTGGAGCCGGGATTCCTGTCCTCGAAGGGTACGGCCTTACTGAGACCACCGCACCGTGCACTGCCAATACTCCCGCACTCACGCGGGTGGGATCGGTGGGCATCCCCATCCCCGGCACCACTGTCCGGGTAGCCGACGACGGCGAGATCCTGGTCAAGGGCATCGGCGTCTTCCGGGGTTACCACGCCAACCAGGCGGCGAACGCCGAGGCCTTCGTGGACGGCTTCTTCCGCACCGGCGACCTCGGGGAGCTTGACTCCCAGGGCTTCCTGACCATCACAGGGCGGAAGAAGGACCTGCTGGTCACCGCCGGCGGCAAGAACATAGCGCCCGGGCCATTGGAGGAAAGGATCCGCGCTCATCAGTTGGTGGCTCACGCCGTGGTGGTGGGCGACGGAAAGCCTTTTGTCTCGGCGCTCGTAAGCCTGGACCCGGAAGGCCTGGACAACTGGCGTTCCGAGCGGGGACTGCCCGCCCTTGCCATGCGGGACGCCGTCAAGGACCCGGAGGTGGCGGCAGCAATACAGGAGGCGGTGGATCAGGCGAACCAGTTGGTGTCCACGGCAGAGTCGATCCGCAAGTTCACCGTGCTGGATGCCCGGTTCACCGTGGAGTCAGGTCACCTGACGCCTTCCCTCAAGCTGAAGCGTTCCGCCGTCGTGCATGACTACGAAGCCGAAATCGCCGAACTTTACGCCTGACCGGCTGGCTGTACGGCTACATCTGATCGGCTGGTTGTTCTGCGGCCGGTTCATCCTTGGCGAGGCCGCGGCGCCGGCGTGTTGGCCACGTGAGGATCAACGTGACGAGTGCAGTCAACAGCACCAGGCCTGCGATCACCATTCCGGCGTCGATCCAGAACTGGCCGGGGAACAGCCGGATCAGGGTGTCGTCCAGGCTGAACGTCCATGATCCGTCAGCGAAGAAGATCCGGTGGAACTCGGTAAAGAACTGCTGCCAGCCCAGCACTGCCAGGGAGCCGAGGCCCAGGATCAGGACGAGTGTGATGATGGAGCCGGCGAACAGGCCCCTGCGGACCCCCCCGGTGCTCCGCTTGCGCAGGTAGAGGACAGCAATGAGGCTCACCAGGATCAGCAGCACGCCGGCACCAAAGGTGGAGAGGATCACCAGCTTGACGTCCGCCATGTGGCTGACTTCGCCATCCTTGAACAGCTTGTCGCCGCCGCGGTGCACCAGGTCCCCCAGGTAGCGTGGGCCGGCCCAGTTGCTGAGGTAATCAACCGCGTAGGAGCCGTAGGTCATCCTGTCGTCGGTGCTGAATCCGTAGCCGTCACCGGGAAATCCCGGACGGTTGTACTCCACCCACAGGAACAGCGGGCTGGCCACGGCACGGACAGCAAGGATGAGCAGGATCAGTGGGAAGAAGAGGGCAAGCAGGACCTGCATCACCCGCGGGGCCACGGGTTTGGCGTTGGCGGCACTCTCGCGCTGGGCGTTGCGGCGCTCCACCTCCTCCTCCGGCGGACGGACCTGCAGCGCGGAGGTGGGCAGCCGTTCCTTGAACACCGGGGAGCCGTGGTGCCCGGACGCGGGTCCTGAATCCTCGACGGCGGACTCTGCTGCTTTTCGGTCGGCCCGGCTCTCCGGCTGGATGGCTTGGCGCGGCTCCGGGTCCGGGGCGGCCATGGCAGCGGTCGCCGGCGCCGTGGAAGAGCCTCCGGCGCTGGCCGCGGCTGGGCCGCCGTATGCCGCGGAGGAACCGGCGCCGGCAGTCCCGGCGTGCACCGGCGTCGTGCCTTGGGTGTCACCGGACGGGTCCTCCGGGGCTTCCGCGTCTAAATCACTGGAGCGGTCCGCGGCAGAACTCCCGGTGCCTGAGCCGGCGGGGGTCAACCACGAAAACGCCGGCTCGTCAGAATCACCTGAGGTGTCCAGGACCGGTTCCGGCTGCGGCTCGGCGCGCCTGGCGCGGGCAGGAGTTTCGTCTTTCACAGCAGCGTCACTTCCGTTGGGTTTCCGCGCCAGGTTCTTGATCCACCGGCGCGCTTCATCTGTTGACGAGCCTACCGTCCGGCCTTCCGGCTGGGCGAGGAACCACCCCGCACCGATTACAACGATTCAGGCAGCGATTTCCGAATAGCCTGCGTCTTCCCGGCGGAGGTCGCCGCGCTCCCCTGCCAGGTAGGCATGCCGTCCGCAGGTGAGGACGTACAGCCAGTAGGCTGCCAGCACCGCGGCCCCGATGCCGATCTTCGCCCAGACCGGCATCGCGCTGGGTGTGACGAACCCTTCCACCAGGCCTGAGACGAACAGCACCAGGACAAGTCCCAGGGCTACGGTGATCAGGGACCTGCCCTCCTCGGCAACCGCCCGGCCGCGTGTGCGTTGGCCCGGCGAGACCATCGCCCAGAAGATCCGGAGGCCGGCGGCGCAGGCGATAAACACCGCAGTCAGTTCCATCAGGCCATGCGGCAGGATGTAGCTGTAGAAAACATCCGACTTCCCCGCGGCCGCGAAGATGCCGGCGGCTATCCCCACTCCTTGGGCGTTGCTGAACAGGATCATCGGCACCCACACTCCGGTGATCCCCAGGGCCACAGCCTGCGCACTGATCCAGGCGTTGTTGGTCCAGACCGCGCCGGCGAAGGACGCGGCAGGATTCGCTGAGTAATAGTTGATGAACTCTTCCTCGACATACTGGCGGGCCGCCGCTTCGGACGCCACCGCCCGCAGCGCTTCCGGCGAGGTGCTGATCCAGAGTGCGTAGGCCGCGCCGACCAGGACAAAGGCTGCCCCGCATGCCAGGGTGAGCCAGGTGAGCCGGTAGAAGGCAGCGGGAAGGGCCACCACAAAAAACCGCGCCAGGTCCTCCATTACGTTGGACCGCGCACCGGTGAAGCGTGTTCGGGCCTGTGCAAGCGTGGCGGACAGCGAGGCGGACAGGCCGCTTTCCGGGGCCAGCAAGCGGATGAGGGAGAGGTGGGCGGAGGTGGACTGGTACAGCGTCAGCAGTTCATCTGCTTCCGGGCCGCTGAGCCTGCCCTTGAAGGCAAGTTCATGCAGCCGCGACCATCTGTCCGCGTTGACGGCGGAGAACGCGTCCATATCCACGGCACCAGCCTAGCGGCCCCGCACTAGACTATGAGCGTCCCGTAAGCCGCGAGGAACAGGAACAGCGTGAGTTCGATCGTCACCGGTGAGGCCGTTGTCCTGGAGTTGCGTCCGGCATCGTTTGCGGCCCGCGCGCTGGGCCTGCTCCTGGACATGGCCTTGAGCATCATTCTGCTGGTGGTCATCCTGATCGGAGTAGCGGCCGCGGGCGAGGACCTGGACGAGGCGGCACTGCGGGCCTTGGTGCTTGCCAGTGTTGTCTTCTGCCTGGTCATCGTTCCGGTGGCGGTGGAAACCCTGACCCGCGGGCTTTCGCTGGGCAAGCTCGCAGCAGGCCTGCGGGTGGTGCGGGAGGACGGCGGCGCCATCCGGTTCCGGCACGCCCTCATCCGCGGCCTGACGGGGTTCCTCGAGATCTACCTGACCTTTGGCGGGCTTGCCATTGCCGTGGCCCTGTTCAATGACAGGTCGCGCCGGCTGGGCGACCTGATGGCCGGGACCTACGCCATCCGCAGCCGTGTACCGGTTGAAGAGGCAACGCAGGTGCTGGTTCCGCCCAGACTGCGGTCCTGGGCCGGCGCTGCGGATATCGGACGGATTCCGGATGCGACGGCCCGCCGGGCATCCCAGTTCATCCGCCAGGCCGGCCGGATGGCGCCCCTGTCCAGGGCGGGCATGGCCGAGTCAATCGCCACCGAGCTCGCCGCCCATGTTGCCCCGCCCCCGCCGCCCGGGACCAGTCCCGGCGACTACCTTGCCGCCGTCGTGGCGGAGCGGCGGAGCAGGGAGCTTGCCAGGTTGTTGCAGGCACGACGGCGGAGCGCCGAGACGGGTGAGCGGCTGCACCGTCTGCCTTTCGGCAGCTAAGCGCTAGTTGTCGTATTCGCTCCACGGGATGTTCCAGTCGCCAAACCCATCATCGTGGGCCGCATAGTCGCCCTCGGTGTTGACGATCTGGACAACGTCGCCGGTTCCCATGTTGTCAAAGACCCAGGCGGCGCCGTCGGGAGCGAATCCGATGCAGCCATGTGAGACGTTGGCGTTGCCGATAAAGGGGTAGGCGGATTCCAGGGCCTGGTGGATGTAGGCTCCGCTGAGGGTGAGGCGGATGGTGTATTCCACGTCAACGTCGCCGTAGTAGGCCGGATCATCGGGTTTCAGCCCGATGCTCGAGGCCCGGAAGTGGTCGTAGCGCTTCTTTTCCATCAGTACGCCGTAGCCGCGGGCGGACGGGAACCGCTTGTCCCCCATGCTCACCGGCAGCGTCTTGACTACCTGATCGTTGACGCTCAGTGTGAAGGTATGGGCGGCCGCGTCCGCCACCGCCACCTTCTTGTCGCCGATGGAAACGTTCACCTTTTTGTTGAAGTTGGCAATCTGGCCGTTGCCCAGGTCCACGCCGAACAGCTGCATGTCCATGGTAATGGTGGAGTTCGCCGCCCAAAAGTTCTCCGCCCGGTACCGGACCATGGTGTCACTGTGCCAATGGAAGGCGCCCACCTGGCCGGCGCTGCTGGTGATGCTGATGGCCTTCTCCACGGCATCGCGGTTGACCACAGGTTCACTGAAGATGACCTGCAGCGGCTGCCCGACGCCCACCTTCATGCCGTCCAACGGGTAGATGGCCGCGTCCGCCTCATGGGAACTGGACACGGTGCTGAAGGACTGCGTGGTGCTGGTTTCGCGTCCGGCGCCGTCTTTAACCACGTACGTGTAGCTGTAGTCCGTGTTGAACTTCAGGGGGCCGGATGCCGTCCAGCCTGTCCCCGCGGCGTCGATGCTGCCCTCCACCGTTTCGCCTGCGGTGCTGGTGAGCGTCACGCGTTCAATGGTGCCGTTGGCCACCTTCAAGGACACCGGGGCGGCCGGGTTCACCTGCTTGGAACCGTTGGCGGGCGCGGCGTCGAGCTTCACGGGCGCAATGACCGGCGAGGCGATGCCGGGCGATGTCCGGACGGCGGTCCCTGCCTCGGATTCGATGGCTCCGCGGGCGATTCCCGGCGCCACTGCAGCGAAGACGCCGCCCACGGCGGCGAGGAGGCAGACAGCGATCACCACAAGAATCTTTTTGACTCTACCCGGACGGCGGGGTTGGACTTCAGGCTCCATATTTTGATCCTAGGCGCAGAAAGTAACAGCCCGGGTGCTCCCGGCACCCGGGCACTTTACTTCTTAGTAACGATAGTGCTCGGGCTTGTACGGGCCGGCGACGTCCAGATCCAGGTACTCAGCCTGGTCCTTGGTCAGCTCGGTCAACTCCACACCGAGGGCGTCCAGGTGCAGGCGGGCCACCTTTTCGTCCAGGACCTTCGGCAGGACGTAGACCTGGTTTTCGTACTCGCGCTCTCCCTCGGGCTGGTCCTTCTTGGTCCACAGCTCGATTTGGGCGATGGTCTGGTTGGCGAACGAGTTGCTCATCACGAAGGACGGGTGCCCTGTGGCGTTGCCCAAATTCAGCAGGCGGCCTTCGGAGAGGACAATGATCGACCGCTCGGCGTCAGTCCCCGCTTCGAAAACCCATTCGTGGACCTGCGGCTTGATTTCCACCTTCTTGATGCCGGGGATCCTGGCCAGTCCGGCCATGTCGATCTCGTTGTCGAAGTGGCCGATGTTGCCCACAATCGCCTTGTTCTTCATGCCCGCCATGTGCTCGGCCATGATGACATCCTTGTTGCCGGTGGTGGTGATGAAGATATCGCCTGTGGCAAGGACGGATTCAAGCTTGGCCACCTGATAGCCGTCCATCGCAGCCTGCAATGCGCAGATGGGGTCGATCTCGGTGACGATGACGCGGGAACCCTGGCCGCGCTGTGCCTCCGCGGCGCCCTTGCCGACGTCGCCATAGCCGCAGACGACGGCGACCTTGCCGCCCATGAGCACGTCCGTTGCACGGTTGATGCCATCCGGCAGTGAGTGCCGGATTCCGTACTTGTTGTCGAACTTGCTCTTGGTGACGGAGTCGTTGACGTTGATGGCGGGGAAGAGCAGCTTGCCCTGTTCAGCCAACTGGTACAGCCGGTGGACACCGGTGGTGGTTTCTTCGCTGACGCCCTTGATGGTGGCGGCCGTGCGGGTCCACTTGTGGGGGTCCGCTGCGAGTGAGCGGCGAAGCACGTCAAGGAAGATGCCGTACTCTTCGGAATCCGTGGGGCCGGCGGAGGGCACGTTGCCCACTGCCTCGAATTCCGCGCCCTTGTGCACCAGCATGGTGGCGTCTCCGCCGTCGTCCAGGATCATGTTGGGGCCAAGTTCCGGGTTGGTCTCCGCGCCCGGCCAGGTGAGGATCTGCTCGGCAGTCCACCAGTACTCTTCCAGCGTTTCGCCCTTCCAAGCGAACACGGGCACGCCCTGGGGGTCTTCCACCGTGCCCTTTCCGACCACTACAGCGGCGGCGGCCTCATCCTGCGTGGAGAAGATGTTGCAGGATGCCCAGCGGACCTCGGCACCCAGTGCCGTGAGCGTTTCAATCAGCACCGCGGTCTGCACCGTCATATGCAGGGATCCTGCGATCCGCGCACCCTTAAGCGGCTGGGTGGGTCCGAACTCCTCGCGGAGGGACATCAGGCCGGGCATTTCGTGCTCTGCCAGGCGGATCTGGTGCCTGCCGGCCTCGGCCAGCGAGATATCGGCAACCTTGTAATCAAAAGCCATGGGTCAATCCTTTACTCTGCCCGGCGGTGGCCGGGTGCTGCTTGCGGCGCCCGGTCCGGGAGCCGCGGCGTGGGTGCCTGTGGTGTGGTGCAGGGAGGGCTAAACGGCCTGGGGTGCGCCGGCGACTGGGTCGTGCTGGCCTGATCCACCCGCAGTCGCTGCTGCCAGCAGTTCGGGCGGAAGAAGGAGGGGGATGCCGTCCTCGATGGCGTAGCGGAGCTTCACTCCGGATTCGTCCGCAACGGCTGCAACAAGTTCCTCGCCGTCCTGGATCAGGGACGCCCCTGTCACGGGGCAACGCAGGATGGACAGGAGTTCTGAACTGATCTTTGGCATTACTCATGCTCCCTGGCGGGCGCGCTGGCGCCGGTAGCGGACGGAATTGCAGCTTCCAGCCTACCGCCAGATGCCCGTCAGGACGGTTCCCGCAGCACGCGGAGGTGGCCCCTGCGGGTACCTTCCGCTCCGGCCGGTGCTTCCAGTGCCGAATGTGGGCCGCGTTTGCCGGACGTTGGCTGCGTCTGGGCAGGCAGCGCGGCGGCATCGCGGACCGCATTGGCCAGGGCCAGGAGGTCATCCGGTCCCGGTTGCTGCGGACTGGAGGGCATGGCCAGGCGCAGAACCTCCCAGCCCCGCGGGACCGTGAGGGAATCAGCGTGCTGCTCGCACAGATCGTAACAATGGGGCTCGGCGTAGGTGGCCAGCGGTCCAAGGACCGCAGTGGAATCCGCGTAGACGTACGTCAGGGTAGCTACCGCTGACTGGCGGCACGCAGATCTTGAACACTGACGGATAGCTCCCACGACATCACAGACTACTCCGTGCAGGCTGCAAAACCCTGCATTGTTGCCACGGGTCGACGCGCCTTCACGGGGGCGGGCCATGTGTCGCGTAAATCCTCCCCCGGGTTTACAGTCAATGTATGCAGTCATCGAACCATGAATCAGGCTTTACGGTCCGGTTGGCTGAGCCGGATACCCGCACGGACGAGCGCACGGCGTCCTCAGGCAAAAGCTTTATGATGCGCCGCCGAAACCGCCACGGGCGGGGTCTTCGGGGCGAAGTGGTGCTCCCCACCCATCCTGGTTACCGCACACGGGCGGACCGCTTTGATGACATGGTGCTGGACTCCGCGCAACGGCTGCACGACATCTGGGGCAAGACCCTCGATGGCGTCCGCTTTGGCGTCGATGAAATCCCGCCGGACCTGGAGCAGTTGGCGGCCAATGCAGCCACTCCCCCCATGGGTTCCTACACCCCTGCCACCGGCGAGGACGGGCCGATGATCACCGTCTACCGGCGCGTGGTGGAGCAGGCATGCGGGAGCGTCGAGGAACTCCAGGACCTGGTCCATGATGTGGTGGTGGAGCACACGGCTGAGATGCTGGGTGTTGCCCCGGAAACCCTCGACCCGGTGTACCGGCGCAGGTACTGACCCCGGCATCAGCAGTTCCTTGCCCCGCTGCATCAACAGGGTCCTGTACCGGAACTGCAGGCTCAGTAACTCAGGGTGACGGGCACTGTTTCCTGGCCCGCGGCTGCCGGCAGGAAGGCCAGTGAGGAAACGTCGTTCCTTCCCTCCTGCTGCAACAACAGTGCACCGTAGGCGGCGTCGCCGGAAGCCGACACTACATAGCCAACGACGTCGGAATCCTCAACCTTTTCGGGGATGGTGATGGACGCCGTCGTTCCACCGGCGATATCGGCGGTGGACGGCGCCCGGACCTTGCCGTCGGCGGTGATGGCCGAATAGGTGATGGTGGCGCGGTTGTCGAGAGCGCCGAAAACCAGGTGGCGCTGGCCCCCCTGTGGAACGGGGACCACGTGCTGGCTGCCCAGCCTGACTCCTGATGCCGCCCACGCGACGTCTGCTGCCTGGGTGTCCTGGAGGCCGCGGGTGACCCGGCTAGCGGCCACGAACGTGACATCCGACGAGGCAACCACAGTGTAATGGCCGGCCGGGACGCCGGTCAGCGGGATTTCCGTGACGGTGCCCGCTTTGGCAGTCATGACTCCCCCATTCGGCAATGCCTTCTGGCCGTCGCGGCCGTAGAGCTTGACCTCCACCACGGCATCAGAAGGACCGGGCACAGTGAGCTGCAGGGCGGGACCTGCGTCCTCGTACCCCGATCTCCCGGTGAGCGCCGCGACCTGGTCCGGGTCCTGGATATCAACGCCAGTCATGACCTGCCGGACGGCTGGCGCGGCTCCGGGTGCGATGAAGTCCACGCCGCCAGGGGTCAGGCCCCGGAGGACACTCTGCTGGATCACGGCTGCAACAGGGCCTCCGGCGCTGCGCACGTGCACGCTCAGCTGGGCCTCCCCCGGAGCCAGGCCAGCCAGAACAACCGGCCGCGATGTACCGGGCGCCACCAGGAGTCCCCGGCTGCCGGGTGCTTGTATCTGCCCGCCGGACCCGAACAGCTCCAGGCTGACAGTGGCCGGTGTGGTGGAAGCGTTGGTAAGAAGAAGCACGGACGTACGGCCCACAGTAGTGCCCGCGCCCGCCAGCCATTGATCATTTGATGGCTGCAGGCAGTTGGCTGCAGCAGTCCCCTGCAGGTCGCCGTCCGTTGCCGTGAACTTCATGGCCGCTGCGGCCGAAGCCTTCTGGCTTGCCAGGGCGTCGGCGCTGAGGACGCTCACCTGGTCAACGGAACGGCCCGCCACCACCCCTGCCAGAATTTCCTGCGAACCGCCTGCGGCACTGGGCTGGGCCTGCTCTTTGGCGATCTCGACGGTTGTTGTTCCGCGCAGGTCCGACAGCCGGCTGGCCGGCAGCACTCCACCGGCACTGAGTACTGCGCCGGTAACCGAGCTGGCGGCAGTTTCGGACTCGGGGCTGAATTGCGGATCAGTGCCCGCTTCGGTGCCTTCAAGCAGCCGGGCCGGGCCTGGGCAGACTCCGACGCTGCTACCGGCAGGAACTGCCGACACCCCGGCCGGTACGGTACGGCTGGAAACGGGCTGCGGGAATACGGAACCGGCCGCCACCACGGCTCCTGCACCGGCGATGATGACGGCGGCGGACGCCAGGCTGGAAAACAGCGCGTTCCGCCCCTTGGCCGCCGGGCGCTTCGACGGCTCGGGGCTTTCCTTGGTTTCGTCGCCGGCGGTGCCGCTTCCCTCTGGTGCTTCCGCTGGCATGGAAGTGTTATGCATTCTGGTGTTCCTTACGCAGCGAGCCTTCGTCCCGGGAAAGACTCGTCCTCTGGCGCCGGGCAGGCATCGGGACCGCGAGCATCACCGTCAGTCCGATGACGGTGGCCTGGGCGATCCCGGACCACAGGGCCCACGGGTTTTCGTATCGCACCGTGAGGTGGCCCGCCGAGGCCGGGAGGGTGAAGGCCTGGGACCATCCCGATGTGGTGGCGGTCAGCCTGCGGCCGTCCAGCCACGCACTCCAGCCGGGATCTGCCCGTTCCGCCAGCACCACAAGCCGGCCCTCCGGCCCCTCGGGAACAGCAGCATCAACGTCGTCGTAGCCCGAAGGGACCAGCGCGATAGCGGCACCACCCGCATCGACAACCCGCACGCGGTGGGCAACATCCGCTGCTTCGAGCACGGGCTGGTTTAGCGGGGAGATCCGCCACAGCCAGCCGACGTCGGTCTGCCCCACTGCAATAAGCCCGGGTACAGCATCCATCCTGCTGGCAGTGAGCTGGGCGGCGGTGTCGGCTGCCCGAAGAACCACAAAGCCGGCGCCGAGCTGTTCCAGGTCGCTCCGGGGGTCCACGCCCTGGCCGGCCACGAGCGTTGCCACTACGCGACGGACCGCGGCAGTGACGTCGTCGTCCTCGCGCACCGTTTCTGATCCCGGACGGCCGAGGATGTTGCGCGCGGAGGCGATGGCCGAAAGGCTATCGAGCGTTGTTCCCGCGCCGCGCATCAGGGAAGCGTTATAGGTGCCGTTCTCGCCGGTGCTGATCAAGAGCGTGCGCGTCTGTTCGGGACCGGTCCCCCGGTCGGTGGCCGTGGCCGGGAGGATGCGAACGCCGGCAGCATCCACGAGGCGGGGCGTGCCCAGGGCAGCGGAAGCCGGTGGTATTTGGGCGGCAGCTACAGAGGACCGGAGGATGTTCTGCGCAGACCAGGCGGCCATTCCTGCAAGGGGTCCGGCAAGCAGGAGCACCATGCCGAATGCTGTCGCTGACTGCAGGGCCCTCTTGTGTTTTACTTTGCCGGCCGCCGCTGCGTTGGCCATTCCCAGGAGGCGTTCTGCTCCCAGGAGGCCGGCACCCAGCAGGGCGAACGCTGCTGCAGAAACCGCTGGTCCGGGGAAGGACGCCACCATGGAGTCGGCATTCATGCCGACAGCCACCCGCCCTGCAAGCCAGCCTCCGGCCAAGGCAATAGTTGCGACAATCCACAGGGACCTGGCAATACCGGCCCGGTTAGCGGGCAGGCATAGGCCCGCCACTGCCAGGAGCAGGACGGGGACGGCAAGAAGGAGGGCAAGCAACAGGGCCCACGGCACGGTGCCGGCCGCAAAATACGGCAGTCCGGCCAGCCCGTCGTTTGAACCGAATTCAAGTGGCTGGCCCAGCAGCTGCTGCCATAGCGGAGCGGCGTCGAAGCCAAGGGGGACGCCGGGATCAGCCAGCAGGGCCCGCGGCCTGTCCAGGGCTGAAAGGCCGAAAGGGATGAACAGGGCTGTGGTGGGCAGCAATGCCCACCATACAGTCCGGCCGCGGCGGCCGAGCAGGAGCCCGCAAAGAACTATCACCACTGTGGCCGGAATCAGCAGGGACGGCGCGGACGCGGTGACAACAGCCAGCGCCAGGCCGGCCGCCGCTGCTGACGTCCACGACGGCATTCCGTTGATCCCTGGTTTTATCGGGGGCCGGTCGGTGAAACGGCGGTCACCGGGAGCCGGCAGCTGGAACCGACCTTGCCCTACCGCGGAGCCGGTGGCACGCAGCAGTGCCAGGACGACCAGTGGAATCATGATGTGCGCAATAAGGGCCCCGGCCCGGCCCTGGTTGAGGGCCACCTGCAGGGCAGGGGCAGCCGCCCAGAAAAGTGCTGCTGCCAGGCGGAGCCGGCGGCGTACTGTCAGCCCGCCTGCCGCAAACCACGCTGTCAGGCCGGAGAGCGGCGTGCTGAGCAGCAGCAGCCAGGCCATGGCGGCATTGGCATCACCGCCACCCAGAAGGCCCAGGATCCAAAGGACGTAGCCGAAGGGGTCCCCGCGACCCGGAAGCCCGGCACCCAACGAGATCCACCAACTGGACGCATGGTGCCAGATGTCGCCCAGGCCGCTTGAAACGGGAATGAGTGCCCCGCCCGATACGCCGGGGGCGCCGAAGATTCCGGTCAAACCCAGAAGGGAGGTGACGGACGCAATGATTACCGCGGCCAGGGCACCATTGCCCACCCAGCCACGCTTGCTGGTGGCAAGCGCCGCGAAGTCATCTGATGCGTCGCCGCTGGGCTGGTTCGCCAAAGGGTCCTGCACAAGGTCGTCCACAGAGCTGCCGTCCGAGCCCAGGGCCTCCATCAGGGAGCGTCTATGGCTCCATACCTCACGGCGGGGTGTCTGGAGCTTCCGGATGACCGACCGACGGATCCGGCGCGTCTTCCTGGCGTTCGCCCTTGCCCTCATGATGGCGCGGGGGCGACCCAGCGCTGCAAAGGTCGCACCAAGCTGAGTGATACCGTGCGCGGGATCCTTGACGGCGATACTCAACACCAGTTTGAAAATGCTGCCGAGAAGGGCAGCCACGCCGTGCACGGGCACCATCCACAGCGGCGCGTGCTTCAGCCGCAGGTGGACCTGGGCCTTCCGCGCTGCGGCAGCGTTGCCCAGCGCGTGCGGCCGGTGCACGACGTGAAACATCCTGGCCGCCGGGACAACCACCACGCGGTGTCCCGCCAGGCGGTTGCGCCAGCAGAAATCGACGTCGTCTCCGCTGCCGGGCAGGGCGGGATCGAAACCGCCGAGTTGTTCCCAGATGTCGCGGCGCACCAGCATTCCGGCGGAATTCACGGCAAAGGTATCGGTGCGGCCGTCGTATTGCCCCTGGTCAAGTTCGTCAGCGTCGATCAGGGTCAGCCGCTCCGCCCAGCGGCTGGTGGAAAGGCCGACGTCCACCAGCTTGCGGCCCGCGTGCCAGTCCAACTGCTTGCAGCCGGCAACTGTGACGGACGGCGCTCGTTCCACTGCGAGGAGAAGTTCGGCGAGGGCTTCAGGAGCCGGCGCGGCGTCGTCGTGAAGCAGCCAGATCCACTCTGACCTGCCGTTGCCGTGATCTCCACCCCAGGGGGCGAGTTGGGCAAGGCCGGTGGATACCGCGGCGCCCATTCCACTCTTCCCGCGGTGGCTTACTACGTGTGCCCCGCCCAGGGCCTGCTCAAGGAGGACTTTGGAATCATCGCGGGACCCGGTATCGACGCCGATGACGTAGTCCGCCGGCCGGGTCTGGTCCGCCAAGGCTGCCAGGGTTCTGGGGAGATAATCACTGCCGTTGTGGGCGACCACAACGGCAGTGACGTGAACATCCTGTTGAATTAGATTGCTCGCTTCCTTAGCCGCCGGCGCTCACGCTCGGAAAGGCCGCCCCAGATGCCGAATCGTTCGTCGTTGGCCAGGGCGTACTCAAGGCACTGGGATCGCACATTGCAGGCGCCGCAGACCTTTTTGGCGTCGCGGGTGGAGCCACCCTTTTCGGGGAAGAACGCCTCGGGATCGGTTTGGGCGCACAGCGCATCCGTCTGCCAGCCGAGCTCGCCTTCGTCGCCAAAGTCCTGCTGGAAAGGCAGCCCGATCCAAACGGGCTGCGCCGGTCCGGAAGTCAGTTCCATCGGAGGATCGAGCTCGTCCTCAGGGTCCTGCCCGCCGCCCAGGAGTGCTTCATGCGCGGCAAGGAAAGCTGTGGCCTGGTCCTGCAGGAGGTCCTTATTGTTCGTGTTGAACCGCTCCGCAGCATCAGGATCCGCCGGGTCTACGTACCAATCACTGGGCACCCCCCGCGCACGGTATCTGGCCGTTGCCTGACCGGCCACGACGGCATCTTCCTGGATACGCTCTGCTTGCCCCACGGCGACCCTCCTGATGTTGCAGCTTCTGCCTGGATACGTGGACACTCGGTTGTGTGCCGGTATTTACGCAGTTGCCTTTAGTTATCTAATTACACGCGTGTAACTAGGGTGAGTCAAGCCGCTGGCCGGATAATAATCACCTGTAGCAACCAATATGGTGCACGCCACGCCCGGTAATTTTCACTGGACGGCGCGATTCCGGCCGACATCAGCGGGTCAGGCGGCGGAAAGCCTCAAAAAACCGCCTGTTGGCGCGGAAAGTACCCGGCCGCCCGATGAATAGCAAGCACGCTTAGCATCAGATGATGTGATAAGTATCACGCATTTCGCTGGGTTTTCTGCGCGGCTGGAGCCGGCTTGGTGACCTGCTGTGGTGCCGGTGGCAGGATTGAGGCATGACTACCCCGGCAATCGATCTGATGACCAGCCTTCGATCAGGCAACTCCACCGCTCCGCGCCTCACCTGGTACGGCCCTGACTCGGAGCGCGTGGAGCTGTCCGGAAAGGTGCTGGACAATTGGGTGGCCAAAACCAGCAACCTCCTCCAGGACGAACTGGACGCCGAACCGGGCATGCGCCTGGCGCTCGACCTGCCTGCCCACTGGAAGGGCATGGTCTGGGCACTTGCCGCCTGGCAGCTCGGCCTTGAAACGGTCCTGGATGGCGGCGCGGCGGACCTCCTGGCCACCACCCGGCCGGAGCCGGCAGCAGGAAAGTATGGTGCCGTCGTGGCCGTTGCGCTGCCCGCGCTGGCTATGCGCTGGGACGGCGCCCTTCCGGCAGGCTGCCTGGATTACGCAGCGGAAGTGCGCTCCCACGGAGACGTGTTTATGCAGCACGCCGAGGCCGACCCCTCGGCTTGCGCGATTGTTGGGCAGGACGGCCGCCGGCACCTGCACCAGGACCTGCTTGACGGGTTCGCAGTCCCCCACGAGGAGGGCGTGCGGTTGCACATCCCAGGGCGGGACGGACTGGAGGCAGCGCTGGCGAACGCGCTGGGCGCATGGCGGCGCGGGGGTTCTGTGGTGATAACGCACCCCGATGTCGAGCCCACCGACAAGCTGCTGGCCGCGGAACGCATCCACGGCAACTGAACGGCCGCCGTGTCGCCTGGCCTACTTCTGCGGCCGGGCCGGGTCCTCCGTGAGGGGCTCGGGCTCCGCTGCACCGGCACCATCGCCGCTGTCCCTGCTGCCATGGTGGTGGAGTTCGATGAGCTCGTGGTCGTGTGAGAACTCCGGTTCCTGGTCCAGTTCCTTGTTGAACACCAGGAACCGGTAGGCAAAGAACCTGACAACAGTGGCCACGAGGATGCCCGCTACTCCCGCGAAGAAGAGCATGTTTTTGTCGGTGACGCCCAGCCCATACTTGGCAAGGGCGGTAAAGCCTGTGGAAATCCCGATGCCTATCCCGTTGATGAGGATGAACATCAGGAACTCGCGGAGTACGTTGTCCTGCCGCCGGTGCCGGAAGGTCCAGAGGCGGTTCGCTACCCAGGAAAAGATCGTTGCCACTGACGCACCTACAAAACGGGCCTTGGCCTCGCTGTCCGTCATTGGGCCATGCATGAGGTAATACGTCATGCCGTTATCGATGACGAAAGCCACACCGCCGACGGCGCCGAACTTGGCCACTTCGCGCCAAAAAAGCGAGGCGAGCCCCCGGATGCGATCTGCAAGCGTGCTAAACATGACCCTCCATGGCCGTTGAACGATGGGCCACACGGCCAGAGGTCCATTTTAGCCCTTCAAATTCCTGTGGCGGTCCGGCAGCCACCCCTAATGCCGTGCCACAGAACCGTCCTGGAGCCCAAAAAACCACTCATGAAGGCAGGAAACGCGGGATCCGGGCTGGTCTTCGGTAGGCTGGCCCATGTGACTTTTCCAGTAATAGGTGTAGTTGGCGGCGGCCAGCTTGCGCGAATGATGGCCCCAGCCGCAACCGCACTCGGCTTCGAACTCCGCGTCCTTGCTGAAGGCGACGACGTCTCAGCCGTCTCGGCAGTGCCCTCCTCACCGGTGGGCGACTACAAGGACCTGCAGACCCTCCTGGAGTTCTCCGAGGGCCTGGACGTCATGACCTTTGACCACGAGCATGTTCCCACGGCGCATCTGCGGGCGCTGCAGGAAGCCGGCGTCAACGTCCAGCCCGGCCCCGATGCCCTGGTTCATGCGCAGGACAAGCTGGTAATGCGCTCCGCCATTGACCGGCTGGAACTTCCCAACCCCGCCTGGGCTTCGGTGGCGGACGTGGCCGCGCTTGTCAGCTTCGGGGAGGACACCGGATGGCCTGTGGTCCTGAAGACTCCCCGGGGCGGCTACGACGGCAAAGGTGTCCGGATCATTTCCTCAGCGGAGGAGGCTGCCGACACCGCTGAATGGTTTGAGGCCATGAGTCCCCTCCTGGCGGAAGCAAAAGTTGATTTCACCCGCGAGCTTTCCGCTTTGGTTGCCAGGACGCCCGACGGCGAAGCCCGGGCCTGGCCCGTGGTGCACACAATCCAGGTCGACGGGGTGTGCGACGAAGTCATAGCCCCTGCCTTGGACATTCCGGTGGAGGTTGCGGCCGCCGCAGAGGATGCTGCCTTGCGGATAGCCCAGGAACTGGGTGTGACAGGGGTCCTGGCAGTGGAACTCTTCGAAACCCCCGGCATCGGCGCAGGGTTCCTCATCAATGAACTGGCCATGCGCCCGCACAACACCGGGCACTGGACGCAGGACGGGTCGGTCACCAGCCAGTTCGAACAGCACCTTCGCGCCGTCCTTAACCTCCCGCTGGGCGCCACCGACGTGCTGGGTCCGGTAGTGGTGATGAAGAACTTCCTGGGCGGCGACAACCAGGACCTGTTTTCCGCCTTCCCGCTGGCGCTGGCCAGCGAGCCGGCGGCCAAGGTGCACTGCTACGGCAAGTCGGTGCGCCCGGGCCGGAAGATTGGCCACGTTAACCTGGTGGGCTCGTCCACAACGGAGGTTGATTCCGTTCGACGCCGGGCAGGCACCGTAGCGGGCATCATCCGGGACGGGCGGGTACCCGCCGAAGAACCGCCAGCAATTTTTGAGGAGAAAGCATGAGTCCCGAAGCCACCCCCGCCCCCGGTCCTGCCGGCAACCCGCTGGTGGGCCTGGTGATGGGATCGGACTCGGACTGGCCGGTCATGGAAGCCGCGGCTGACGCCCTGGCAGAGTTCGGCATTCCGTTCGAAGCTGACGTTGTGTCCGCCCACCGGATGCCTACCGAAATGATCCGCTATGGCCAGACAGCGCACGAGCGCGGGCTGAGGGTAATCATCGCCGGCGCCGGCGGTGCCGCCCATTTGCCGGGGATGCTGGCCAGCGTCACTCCACTCCCCGTGATCGGAGTGCCGGTTCCGCTGAAGACCCTGGACGGTATGGACTCCCTGCTCTCCATCGTTCAGATGCCTGCCGGCGTTCCCGTGGCTACGGTTTCCATCGCCGGAGCCCGTAACGCCGGGCTCCTGGCGGTCCGGATGCTCGCAGCAGGCACCGACGAGCTTGCGGCATCACTGCGCGCCGACCTCCTCGAATTCGCCGCAGACCTCAATGCCGTAGCCGCCCGCAAGGGAGCAAACCTGCGGCAGAAGGTCAGCGAGGTTTTCGCCGAAGCCAACGGTCCGCTCCGGGGCAGCCGTTAGGAAGGCGGCCATGACCAGCAGCAAGGTCCAGCAGTCCCTTTCCGGCACAGCGCTCACCGACCCGGTCCGCTACCCATCCAGCGCTTCCTTCCCGGTGCGGACCAAGCGCGGCTTCGTCCTTGTGCTTCTGACCCTCCTGGTGCCAGGCAGCGCGCAGCTTGTGGCCGGGGACCGTAAACTGGGCCGCGCGGCGTTGAGGGTGACGCTCTGTGTCTGGGCAGCCCTGGTGCTTGCGGTGCTCCTGCTGCTGCTCAACCGGACCCTTCTCATCAACATCATCACCAACCCCTTCGCCTCGCTGGCACTGGTGATCCTGCTGGTGGCACTGGCTGCCGGCTGGGCAATCCTGTTTATCAACACCCTGCGGCTCATCCGCCCGGTCCTGCTGGCGCCGCAGGCGCGGCCCGCCGTCGTCATTGCCCTGGTGTTGGCGATGGTCCTTGGCAGTGGGTCCCTTGGTTACGCTGCGTACCTGCTCAATGTGGGACGGAACGCGATCGGCAGCATCTTCTCCTCCGGCCCCGCCATCGACCCGGTGGAGGGCCGCTACAACTTCCTGATGATGGGAGGCGATGCCGGTGGGGACCGTACCGGCCGGCGCCCGGACAGCCTGTCCGTCCTCAGCGTGGACGCCACGACGGGCCAGACCGCGATCATCTCCGTACCCCGTAACTTGCAGAACGCCCAGTTCAGCGAGGACTCGCCCATGCGCACCGTCTATCCGGACGGCTACAACTGCGGGGACGACTGCCTGATTAATGCCATCAACACCGAAGTGACAAACGAATACGCCGACCTTTACCCCGGCGTGGCCGACCCCGGTGCGCAGGCAACCCTTGAGGCCGTCTCCGGAACGCTGGGCCTTACTGTCCAGGCGTACGTTTTGGTGGATATGCAAGGCTTCTCCTCTCTCATCGACGCCATGGGCGGCATCCGGATCAAGGCCGGCGGCTGGGTTCCCATGAGCGGCTTCTTCGACGATTTCACCCAAACTCACGGTATGCCCCTCGGGTGGATCCCGGCCGGAGAACAAACACTCAACGGAGACCAGGCGCTGTGGTACGGACGGTCACGCGAGTACGTGGACGACTACGCCCGCATCCAGCGCCAGCAATGCGTGCAGCAGGCCATGCTGAAGCAGCTGGATCCCGCTACGCTGCTGGCCAAGTTCGAGGACATCGCCAACGCAGGAACGAAGGTGGTGGAATCAAACATCTCCTCATCGCAGCTGGGCAGCTTTGTGGACCTCGCCATCAAGGCGAAAGGCCAGGACGTCAAACGGCTCACCATTGGCCCGCCGGACTTCGACGCCTCGTTCTCCACCGTTCCGGACTTCGATGATATTCACTCCCGTGTGGACCAGTTGCTCGCATCTGCATCCGCGCAGGGGGCGCAGTCGGCAGGAGTTCCCGACGACGTCATGGTAGTCCCGGCCGCAGGCGCCGGGCCTGTCCAGGCGGCAGGAGCCTCGCCTGCGGGCCTGCCGGCAGGCCGCACCGCGATGCAGCAGCCCGCGCCGTCGGATTTTGTCCCGGTGACCACTACTCCCGACGGTGAGCCGATTACGGAAGAGATGCTGACCCAGCTCAAGCGCGAAGGCAACGAGGAGGCCATCCGGCAGCTCGTGGCCACCAACGGCCAATGCGCGCCGTTGTAGCCAGCATCCCCATCAGACCTACCTAGGAAACGGACACTGCCTTGTACGAGATCGATAATGTCCTCCGGAATTATGCCTGGGGATCGACGACGGCGATCGCCGCCTTGCTCGGGCGGCCGGAGTCGGGCGAACCGGAAGCAGAGTTGTGGATTGGCGCGCACCCGGACTCACCATCCGTGGCCCACCTGCCCGGGGACGGGTCCACCATGACCCTCGATGCCCTGATCGCGGGCGACCCGGTGCATTTCCTCGGCGCAGACTCCGTGGCGCGGTTTGGTCCGCGGTTGCCGTTCCTTGCCAAAATTCTGGCGGCTGCCCAGCCGCTCTCCCTGCAGGTCCACCCAAGCCTGGAGCAGGCGAGGGCGGGCTTCGCACGGGAGAACGCCCAGGGCCTCGCCGCCGACGCCCCCAACCGGAATTACCGGGATGACAACCACAAGCCCGAGATGATTCTTGCCCTGACGCCGTTTGAAGCCCTGTGCGGTTTCCGCCCGGCGGGCCAGGCCCGGGAGATCCTGCAGCACGTTGCCGCAGCTTTTGACGCCGTGGAGGGCGAGCCGCCCGCGCTGATCAGCTCACTGCTGGCGGATCTTGAGGACAGCAACGAAGGCGCCGGTTTGCGGAAGGCCTTCGAGCGCTTGATCTCCGGCGGCACGTCCGTGGCTGAGGACACGGCCCTGGTGGTGGCCGCGCTGCTTTCCGGAGCGCCGCTTGCCCCCTTCGACGCCGAACTTGCGACGGCCATCAGCCTCAATGAAAAGTACCCCGGTGATCCGGGAGTCCTGATCTCGCTGCTGCTGAACCCCATCTCGCTGGAGCCGGGTGAGGCGGTCTACCTGCCGGCCGGGAACGTCCACGCGTACCTGCACGGCCTCGGCGTTGAGGTCATGGCGTCCTCTGACAACGTACTGCGGGGCGGCCTCACCCCAAAGTTCGTTGACGTCCCCGAACTGCTGCGGACCGTCGACTTCCACCCCGTGGCCGTGCCGATGCTCGAGGCCGAGCGGACGGTGATGGACCAGGAGCTTTTCCGCCCGCCTTTCGAGGAGTTCCAGCTGCAGCGGATTGAACTTACTCCCGACGCAGGACCCGTCCCGTTGGCACAGTCCGGCGCGGCAGTGGTGATTGTGGTGGCCGGGGATGTCTACCTGGATTCACCCAAGGGCGACCTCCAGCTTTCCCGGGGCGGGAGCGCTTTCCTGGCTGCCGCCGAGGCGCCCGTCAATGTTCATCCGGTAGCCGGCAGCACTGAACCCGCGCTGGCATTCGCTGTGACGACGGGCTTGCGGGAGGGTCTCGCCCGCGCCTAGCAAAAAGGGCGACGACGGCACCATGGCAGGTGCCGTCGTCGCCCTTGTCCTGAGGCTGCTAGGTGCCCCGGCGCACCTTCCGGATCAGTGGCCGGACCCTCCCGGCAGCAGTCTTCAGGAGCCGGCGTGCTGTTTGGAGTCCACGGCGTGCCAGGGGCATGGCCTGGGCATACGCCGGGTACAGCGGCGAGAGCGGCTTCTCCCAGGTTCCCAGGAGCATGTTCTCGTGCTTCGCGAACTGCTTCTTGAAGTCGGAAATGCCGTCGTTGAGGAGGCCGTTGAAGTCATAGCGTCCGCAGCCGTCCTCGCGCATGGCCTGCAGGGCTGCCCATTTCACGCCGTAATTGACGCGCTGCTTCTGCCCTTCCGCGGAGACACCGCCGTAAAGCTCGAAAGCGGTGGAACCGCTCTTGGCGAGCCAGACGAACGCCAGCAACTGCTCGCCGTCGAAGGCCCCGATAATCGGTGAGCCATCCCCCATGTTCCGGAAGATGTCCCGGTAGTACTGGTCCTCGTGGATCCCGAACCCGGCGCGTTCGGCCGTCTCGTGGTAGATCGCGAGCACCTGCTCAAGTTCGGCGTCGTTCTTTACCTTGCGGAACTCGACGTCGCTGCGCATCGCCTTGCGGATGTTCGCGCGGGTGGACTTGGACATGTCAGCCATGAGTTCGTCATCGGATTTGGTGAGGTCAAGGATCAGCGTGCGCGGGATCAGTACCGTATTGGTCGATGAATGGAATCCTGCATCTTTCACCGCAGCCGCGTATGGCGAGTCCTGGTCCCAGTCCGGTTCAATGCTGAGAGCGACTCCCCGGTGGCGGACGGCAGCGTGCCCGGCAAGGCTGGCGAGGACGGCCTGCGCATCTTCCGGCGCACACATAGGCCCCCGGGGAATGTAGACCAGTGCGCGGAAGGGCAGCGGCAGCCGCCGGATCAGCAGCTGAGCGCAGCCGATGGTGTTGTCCCCATCTTTCAAAAGCACCCGGTCAACGGACCAGCCGTGCATGGCCTTGGTCTCACCCCAGCCCCAGAGCTGTTGCGGGTGCCCCTGGAACCGGTCGACGTATTCGTCCCAAAGGGCGCGGTCAGTACAGGGCACAACAGCTGGAATCATGGCTTAAACCCTATACCAACGCATTAACGCCAAAGCCCCGGAATGCGCTGGGCGCTCTCCGGGGCTCCGTCTGGCGTGGGGCCTGGATCAGCTCTTGCGGGCGTAGGCTTCCCACTTGCTGGCCTGGTGCTCGCCGTCCACAAAACGGATGGTGCCGGACTTGGAACGCATCACGATGGACTGGGTCAGGACCTTGTCCTTGGAGTAGCGGACGCCCTTGAGCAGGTCGCCGTCGGTAATGCCGGTAGCGGCGAAGTAGCAGTTGTCGCTCGAGACGAGGTCGTTGGTGGAGAGGACCCGCTCCAGGTCGTGGCCTGCGTCGATGGCCTTCTGTTTCTCTTCGTCGCTGGTGGGCCACAGCCGGCCCTGGATGACGCCTCCCAGGGTCTTGATGGCGCAAGCGGCCACGATGCCCTCGGGGGTGCCGCCGATGCCCATTAGGGCGTCCACGCCAGTGCCCGAGCGGGCCGCTGCGATGGCGCCGGCAACGTCACCGTCCATGATGAACTTGGTGCGGGCGCCCGCCTCGCGGATTTCTTCAACCAGCGGGCGGTGACGGTCGCGGTCCAGGATCATGACGTTGAGCTGGTTGACCTTGACGCCCTTGGCCTTGGCGATCAGGTGCAGGTTCTGCTTCACGGGGAGGCGAAGGTCCACCATGTCCGCGGCTTCAGGACCGGTGACCAGCTTCTCCATGTAGAACACGGCGGAGGGGTCGAACATCGATCCGCGCTCGGCCACAGCCAGGACGGCCAGGGCGTTGTTGATGCCAAGTGCGGTGAGCCGGGTTCCATCGATGGGGTCCACTGCCACATCGCATTCCGGACCGGTGCCATCGCCCACGCGTTCGCCGTTGAAGAGCATGGGGGCTTCGTCTTTTTCGCCTTCGCCGATGACCACTACGCCGTTGAAGTGGACGGTCTGAAGGAAGGAGCGCATGGCGTCAACGGCAGCGCCGTCGGCCGTGTTCTTGTCGCCGAAGCCTACCCAGTGTCCGCCGGCGATTGCTGCCGCTTCGGTAACGCGGACGAGCTCGAGGGCAAGGTTGCGGTCCGGCTCATCGTTGCCCACCGCCAGGGAGGGTGAGATCGTGGAGTACTTCTGGGTCATGGACGCTGGTGACACGTGAACCTCTTCTTCGAGTGGCGATCATTGAACCCGCCCAGCCGGAACAGCCGCGCGGTGATTCCTCTGATATCGATCATAGTCGCGGCACCGGGTTCCGGCTGCGGGATGACGCGGCCGCGCAATGTAGTCCGAAGGTAGTTGCCGGAGCGGCAGCGGCCACGGCGGACCGAGTGTGAGTTGGGGACCGGCATGGGCGACTATAGAGGGGTGAATGAAATGCAGGAAAAGACCAGTCCCTCCCCCGAACCAGCAGGATCCGGAAGCAACAGCGGATCCAGCGCGGCCGGAGGGCAGGACCCGGTTAAGCCTGTCATTCCGGCGGCGGCAGCCAAGCGGGCCAACGCCTCCGTGATCGGGATGATCATTGCCCTGGTGCTGAGCATCGCCGCGTTCCTGCCCATCGTCCTGATGAACCCCTCCCCGAAGAGTGACGGCTACCGTCCCAATATCGACGTCAGCGCCGCGGCCCGGAATGCAACGGACGTGGCAGGATTCACGCCGGTAGCGCCGGACACCGGCAAATCCTTCCGGCCCAACTACGCCAGGTGGGAAGGTGGCACGGGAAGCGGCGTGCCTGCATGGGAGGTCGGCTATATCACGCCGAAGGAGTCCTTCATTGGACTGGTCCAGACCCGTACGGCCAACCCCACCTGGCTGCTTCAGCAAACGAAAAATGCTCCTGTTACCGGGTCCCGCAACGCGGGCGGCCGGGAATGGGAGCTCCGCGATACCGGCAAGGGCGAAAAATCAATGGTGCTGGAGTACCGCGGCACCACTGTCATCCTCACCGGCTCCGCCCCGCTGGACGAGTTCGGCACCCTGGCAGACGCCGTCGTGAAGTCCCTGGACAGCAATCCTGCCGTCACAGTTTCACCTGCGGCCACCACCGCCCCCTAAAGTAAGCAGGGTGACTACCTATCTGACTCCTGCCCTTGCCTGGCGCCGGATGCGCGAAGGAAATGAACGCTTCGTGGCCGGCCAGTCCTCCCACCCGAACCAGGACTCCTCGCGCCGGTCCTCGCTGGTGGAGAACCAGCACCCGTTCGCCGTGATTTTCGGCTGCTCGGACTCCCGGCTCGCCGCCGAGATTATTTTCGACGTCGGACTGGGTGACGTTTTTGTGGTCCGTACGGCAGGGCAGGTCATTGACGACGCCGTCCTCGGCTCGCTGGAGTACAGCGTGGGTGTGCTCGGCGTGCCGCTGATCGCCATCCTGGGACACGACAGCTGCGGTGCTGTCAGCGCCACCAAGGCGGCAGTGGACACCGGTGAGATGCCGGCGGGCTTCATTCGCGACCTGGTAGAGCGGATCACCCCGTCTGTGCTGACCTCAATTCGCCAGGACAAGCACGAGGTCAACGACATGGTGGTGGAGCACGTCAAGCAGACCGCCCAGCGGCTGGTGGACAGCTCGCGTGTGATTTCGGACGCAGTTGAAAGCGGGCGCACCGCCGTTATCGGCCTCTCGTACAGCCTGGCCGAGGGCCGCGCCAACGTTGTTTCCGGGATCGGTGAGCTCTAGGGCGGGGGTTAAAACCCGCCCGTAGCATGCTCTTCACGGTTTTCGATGGGATGCAGGATCGCCCTAAGCTAGCCCCATGACTTCCACTGAAGAGTTCCGCATTGAACATGACACGATGGGCGAAGTCCGCGTCCCCGTGAACGCACTGTACCGCGCGCAGACGCAGCGGGCAGTGGAGAATTTCCCTATCTCCGGCAAGACCCTGGAACGCGCGCACATTGAAGCGCTGGCAAGGGTCAAGAAGGCTGCTGCCCAGGCCAACGCTGAACTGGGTGTGCTCGACGGCGAGCTTGCCAAGGCCATCGCAGACGCCGCTGATGAGGTGGCCACCGGAAAGTACGACGGCGATTTCCCCATCGACGTCTTCCAGACCGGCTCCGGCACCTCCTCGAACATGAACACCAACGAGGTCATCGCCGAGCTTGCCACCCGTGCACTGAAGGCCGCCGGCAGCGACAAGGTTGTCCACCCGAACGACCACGTCAACGCCTCGCAGTCCTCCAACGACGTCTTCCCCACGTCGGTGCACGTGGCAGCGACGTCCGCCCTGATCAACGACCTCATCCCGGCTCTCGGCTACCTGGCCGAGTCCTTGGAGCGCAAGGCCGTGGAGTTCAAGGACGTCGTCAAGTCCGGCCGCACCCACCTGATGGATGCCACCCCCGTGACGCTTGGCCAGGAATTCGGCGGCTACGCTGCCCAGGTCCGCTACGGCATTGAGCGCATCAACGCTTCCCTTCCCCGCGTCGCCGAGGTTCCCCTGGGCGGCACGGCCGTGGGCACCGGCATCAACACCCCGGCCGGTTTCCCCGAACGCGTGATCGAACTGCTCGCCACGGACACCGGCCTGCCCCTGACCGAGGCCCGCGACCACTTCGAAGCGCAGGCCAACCGTGACGGCCTTATCGAGGCGTCCAGCCAGCTGCGCAACATCGCCATCTCGTTCATGAAGATCAACAACGACCTCCGCTGGATGGGCTCCGGTCCCAACACCGGCCTGGGCGAAATCGCCATTCCGGACCTGCAGCCGGGCTCTTCGATCATGCCCGGCAAGGTCAATCCGGTCATCTGCGAGGCGTCCATCATGGTGGCTGCGCAGGTTATCGGGAACGACACAGCCATCGCCTGGTCCGGGACCAACGGTGCCTTCGAGCTGAACGTCGGCATCCCGGTGATGGCGTCCAACCTGCTGGAGTCCATCCGCCTGCTGGCCAACACCAGCCGCGTCATGGCCGACAAGATGATCGACGGCATCACCGCCAACGTGGAGCGTGCCCGCTTCCTGGCTGAGGCCTCGCCGTCCATCGTTACCCCGCTGAACAAGTACATCGGCTACGAGAACGCAGCCAAGATCGCCAAGACGGCCGTGGCCGAAGGCCTCACCGTCCGCCAGGCCACCGAGAAGCTCGGCTTTGTCGGTGACGGCGAGGGCAAGGTCTCCGAAGCCGACCTCGAGAAGGCCTTGGACGTTACCACCATGACCTCCCCGGCCCACAAGGCTTAGCCCCCAGCGCCTACCACTCAAGTACGACGACGGCCGGTACCTTTCCCGCGAAGGTACCGGCTGTCGTCGTACTGTTCTCTGCCTCCTGCGCCAGGTCCTCAAAAGTTGCACTAACGTCCCGAGAGTGCAAAACTTTACTTTGTGAATGAAAGTGCAGTTATTGAGGGTGGCCTCCGCGAACGGAAGCGCGCCGCCACCCGTGCAGCCATCACTGCCGCCGCACGGGCACTGACAGCCGAACATGGCCTCAACGGCTACACGGTGGAGGAAGTATGCGAGCGCGCCGACATTTCCCGCCGCACCTTCTTCAATTACTTCCCCACCAAGGAAGACGCGATTATCGGCCACGCGGACGATGACATCCCCGTGGACGTCATCGAGGAATTCATTGAGGGCGGCGCCTCGTCGCCGCCCGGTGAAATCTCCCCAACCCTGTTCCAGGACCTGGTGCGGCTCTCCCTGCGGCTTTCCGAGGGCATGGCCGGCTCCGAGGAGGACACCCGGCAGCTCATCGGCGTGATCAAAAAAGAGCCGCAGCTGATCCTGAGGATTATCGGCGTCACGGAACAGCGCGAAGCGCAGTTCGCCCGCGACGTCGCCCGCCGGGAAGGCGTAGCCGCGGACCATCCCGTGGTGCAGATGGCCGTGGTGCTGCTTGGCACTATCGCCCGCAAGAGCAGCATGGCCTACTTCTCCGACGGCAACACACGCCCCTACCCCGACCTGCTGATGGAAAACATCACGGCCGCCAGCACGCTCTTCTCCCAGCCTCTCGCACACCCTGACACCCCCGCCGCAGAAGGACAACCATGAGTATCGCCACCAAGCCCGCAGCGGGGCCCCTGCTGCTGACGCAGAAACGCATCTGGATCATCTTCTCGGCGCTGATCGCCGGGATGCTGCTGTCCAGCCTCGACCAAACAATTGTCTCCACCGCCATGCCCACCATCGTGGGCAAGCTCGGCGGGGTGGAACACCAGGCCTGGATTACTACCGCCTACCTGCTGGCCACCACCATCGTGATGCCCATCTACGGCAAGTTCGGTGACGTCCTGGGCCGGCGAAATCTGTTTCTTATAGCCATCGCGTTGTTTACGCTCGCCTCGGTGGGCTGTGCCCTTGCCACGGATTTCTGGGGCTTCGTGGTCTTCCGGGCCATCCAGGGCCTTGGCGGCGGCGGCCTGATGATCCTCTCGCAGGCGATCATTGCGGACATAGTGCCGGCCAAGGACCGCGGCAAGTACATGGGGCCGCTGGGCGCCATCTTCGGCCTTTCTGCCGTGGCCGGCCCCCTGCTGGGTGGATTCTTCGTGGACCACCTGACCTGGGAATGGGCTTTTTACATCAACATCCCCATCGGCATCGCAGCCTTCGCCATTGCCTGGTTCACACTGACACTGCCGAACAAGAAGGCTGAAAAGCGGATCGACATCCTGGGTGTTGTGCTGCTGTCCGCAGCCACCACCTGCCTCATCTTCTTCACCGACTTTGGCGGAAAGAAGGACGAGGGCTGGGACTCCCCCCTTACCTGGGCCTTTGGCGCCGGCATGGTCCTGTCCGCCGCAGCCTTCGTAATGGTGGAGCGCCGGGCCGAGGATCCAATCATTCCCCTGAGCCTGTTCCGCAACCGGATCTTTGTCAACGCCACGGCCATCGGTTTCACCCTTGGCCTGGGCATGTTCTCCGCAATTGCTTTCGTCCCCACGTTCCTGCAGATGTCCTCCGGCACCTCTGCGGCCGAGTCCGGCCTGCTGATGCTGCCGATGATGGCGGGCCTGATGGGCACCTCCATCTACTCGGGCATCCGGATCTCCAAGACCGGAAAGTACAAGCTGTATCCCATCCTGGGGGCGGCCTTCACCATGGCTGCGATGCTTTGGATGACCACCCTCGCTGCCAGTACACCCATCTGGGTGATCTGCGTCCAGCTGTTCATCTTCGGAGCCGGCCTGGGCCTCATCATGCAGGTAGTGGTCCTTGTGGTGCAGAACTCCGTCCCCGCGGACCAGATCGGCACCGCCACCAGCACCAACAACTACTTCCGCGAGGTGGGCGCCGCAATGGGCGTTGCAGTCTTCGGTGCCATTTTTACCAACCGCCTCTCCGAGTCCCTCACCAGCGCATTCACCGGTGCAGGAGCGTCCGCGGACCAGGCGGCCCAGTCCACCAGCACCCTGGACCCACGAGCGCTGAGCCAGCTTCCGGAGCAGCTGCGCGATTCGATCGTCAACGCCTACGCCGAGTCGCTCGCCCCGGTCTTCTGGTACCTGATCCCGTTCATCGCGGTTGCCTTGATCCTGGCCGTCACGCTGAAGCAGATCCCCTTGTCGGACACTGCCGGAATGGTGGCCCGGGGCGAAGCCGTGGGCGGTGAGGAGGCCGAGCGCCTTGCCGCCGGCCTGCCGGACAATGCCAAGGACGACGACGGCGAGCTGGTCTCCCAGCGCAACTGACCGCCGTCGTACTAAAAGGATTGCCTAGTGCGGACGGTCAGGGTTCGAAGTGGGCGGCTTCGGCCGGAGCGAGGGCTCGGTGGATGCTGGTGAGGTGACCGGGCATCAGCTCAGGGAGCTCATCGACGCCGAACCAGCCCACCGCCAGCGACTCGTCGTCATTCACGCGGGCAGTCCCGGAGACGTAGCGGCAGCGGAACACCACGTCCAGGAATTCGCACACATCGCCGTTGGGGTAGGTGAACGGACCTACAGCCCCTACAGACACAAGCCGCTCCGGTTCCGCCACTACCGCCGTTTCCTCAAAGATCTCCCGCACCAGGCCTCGGGCTGGCTCCTCGCCCGGCTCCAGCATTCCGCTGACCAGCGCCCACTGTTTGTTGTCGGCCCGCTGGGCGAGCAGGACGCGCCCCGCATCATCAATCACTACGCCCCGGACCCCGGGGACCCAGAGCGGATCGTTGCCGATTTTCTTGCGGAGTTTCAGGATGTAGTCAGGCGCAGGCATCCCGCCAGCCTACCGAAACAGCCAGCCAGCTCTACCCATAAGCCAGGCAGGTCCAGGCTCACGCCGCATGTTGGGTCACGCCGGCAGCAGCATGGCCGCGGCTGCACCGGCGAGCATAAACGGTCCGAAGGGGATGGACGATTTCAGCGTCCCCCTGCGTGCAGCCAGAAGTGCGATTGACCAGAGCCCGCCGAGGAGGAAAGCCAGGAAGGTACCTGCAAACAGGTGTCCCCAGCCGAGATAACCGAGGTACATCCCCAGGACGCCAGCGAGTTTCACATCCCCGAAACCCATGCCGGGCGGATACGCGAACCGCAGGATGAAGTAGAAAAGCCACAGGATGGCGGCACCGGCCACAACCCGGAGCGCCGGTACAGCCATGAGTTCCGCGACGGGACCGGCAGTGCCCTGGCCTGTGGCGGCGCTGGCCCCGGCTCCGGCTAAGGCAGTTGCCGCAAGGAGCAGGACACCGGCCACGGCGTAGGAAGGGAAGACGATCCGGTTGGGCAGGAGGTGATGCCGGACGTCAATCACCGTGAGCCGGACGGCCATCACCGCGAAGTAGGCGCAGGCAGCAAGCACCAGCCAGAAGGCCAGCGGGGTGTGCTGCCATAATTCGCCCAATCGTTGGATCACCCTCGGATGCTACTGGATTTCCGCCCGCCGCCGCACCGCCCGCGCGTAAACTGTGGATATGGCGACGTGGGACTCCCGGCACCGGATGGATCCGGACACCACTTCAGCCGCCGCGCACCCTGCCCTTTTCCGGAACCTTTGCAGGTCCTCGCCCTGGAAATGGCAGTCCCTGCGCTTTGAGTATTGGGATGAGCCCTTCGCGGATGCGCCTAGCCCTACGGCGTCCCTGGTGCGGGCGTGGCTTCGGCGGCCGGGCGCACTTCGTCTTGAAACCGCGGACGGACTTGTCCTGCACAGCACCACGGGAATCAACGATTCCCGGGACGGACTCTATGTCAGTGCCACCCGGAAGTCCTGGCTTCTGCCACCGCACCTGGTGACGCCCGTTTACGACGAGCATGGCCTGGTGCGCAGGCGGCCGGAAGCAGCCTATGGCGAGCCAGGGTTCGGCAACGGGCGGTTCGCCGCGGCCTTGGATCCTGTGGAACTGGCCGGGAACGCCCCAGTGCCTCTGGAGTTTCCCGGCAGCAATGCGGTGGAGATACAGGAAGTCCGGCAGCAGGAGCACGAAGGACGCCCTGTCCTTGAAGCAGTTGTAATCCCCACAGCCGCGTACCATCCGGCCCATCCGGCAGCGCCGCTGTGCCTTCCCGGCAGATCCCGGATACGGGTGGACCTGGGCACCGGCGTATGTGTGGCAAGCCAGTCGCTGGAACCGGGGTCGGAGGACTACGGTCACTGGCTGCGCATCCTCGCGGTGGACGAGTACATGCTGGACGACCTCTTCCTGGCCCAGTCAATGAATCTCACAGACGTCCGGCAGCACATCCCCTGGGAGGTCCCTGCCTCACTGTGACAGGCCGCAGCAGGGCGCATCCGCTAGGCTTCGCTGATGACATCTCTGAGCGACGTTTGGCCACTTTTCGGCCTGAGGATGGCCACACCGCGGCTGGAACTCCGCCCCATCCAGGACCATGAAATTCCTGCGGCCGTTGCAGCAGCAAGGAGCGGCATCCACGAGGCGGGCAGGAGCCCGTTCAGCACTCCGTGGACTGAGCTTCCGGCAGATGAACTGGGGCCGAATATGGCCCGCTGGTACTGGCGCTGCCGGGCCGAATGCTCCCCCGAATCCTGGACCCTGCTCCTGGGCATCTGGCATGAGGGCGCCTTCATCGGCTGCCAGGACGTCGGCGCCAAGGATTTCGCCGCGCTCAAGACCGTCACCACAGGCTCCTGGCTGAAGCAGTCAATGCAGGGCCGCGGGTTCGGCAAGGAGATGCGCGCCGCCATCGCCCTCTATTCCTTCGACTGGTTGGGCGCCGAAGCAGCAGAGTCCGAAGCAGCCACGTGGAACGAAGCCTCCCTCGGCGTCTCCCGCTCCCTCGGCTACGAACTGAACGGCACCACAAGGCAAGCCTGGGGCACCAAGGTCGAAACAGTCGAGCACGTCCGGCTCACCCCGGAGACATTCAAACGCCCCGACTGGACCCTGCGGGTCGAGGGCCACGAACCTGCAGCGAAGTTCCTGAAGGTCAGTTAGTGCCCCACCGTGGCTGGTTCGTCCGTCCCCCCAGCGCTTCGCCGTTCCTTAGGTTCGCCGCGGCCGGGTTCGTCCGCCCTCAGCGCATCGCGGCGCATCGGGCTCCTGAGGTCGCCCAGCGACCGGAGGGGCCCTATGCGACGTGTCTAAAGGACGGCGAAGGGCCGTGGCCCGCAAACGGAACCACGGCCCTTGCTATCGAACCGAAACTAGCCTTCGAGCAGTTCCGTGACCAGGGCTGCGATTGGCGAGCGTTCGGAGCGGGTCAGGGTGATGTGGCCGAAGAGGGGGTGTCCTTTCAGGGTTTCGACGACGGCGGCGATTCCGTCGTGGCGTCCGACGCGGAGGTTGTCGCGCTGGGCGACGTCGTGGGTCAGGACGATCTTCGAGTTCTGGCCGATGCGGCTCATGACGGTCAGCAGGACGTTCTTTTCGAGTGACTGGGCCTCGTCAACGATCACAAAGGCGTCGTGAAGGGAGCGTCCGCGGATGTGGGTGAGGGGCATGACCTCGAGCATGCCGCGGTCCATGACCTCCTCCACGACTTCCTGGCTGACCAGTGCCCCAAGGGTGTCGAAGACCGCCTGCGCCCAGGGGTTCATCTTCTCGGACTCGGAGCCGGGCAGGTAGCCCAGTTCCTGGCCGCCCACGGCGTACAGGGGCCGGAAAACGATCACCTTGCGGTGCTCCCGGCGCTCGAGGACCGCTTCCAGGCCCGCACACAAAGCCAGGGCTGACTTGCCGGTGCCTGCCCGGCCGCCTATGGAGACGATGCCGACGGCGGGATCCATCAGCATGTCGATGGCCAGCCGCTGCTCCGCGGACCGTCCGTGCAGTCCGAATACGTCGCGGTCGCCCTTCACCAGGCGGACCTGCTTGTCCGGGCCCACCCGGCCGAGCGCGGAGCCGCGGTTGGACAGCAGGACCAGGCCGGTGTTCACGGGCAGTTCCGCTGCAGCAGGTATAAACACGGGTTCGTGGCCGTAGAGCGTGGAAATCTCCTGCTCGCTGGCCTCCACCTCGGCCACGCCGGTCCAGCCGGAGTCCTTCACCAACTCGTTGCGGTATTCGTCGGCGGTGAGCCCCATGGCTGAAGCCTTGACCCGCATGGGCAGGTCCTTGGACACCACGGTGACGTCCCGGCCTTCGTTCGCGAGGTTCTTTGCCACCGCGAGGATACGGCTGTCGTTGTCGCCGCTGCGGAACCCCAGCGGCAGCACCTCGGCGGAGATGTGGTTCAGTTCCACCATGAGGGTGCCGCCGTCGTCACCGATGGGGATCGGCTGGCTCAGGCCGCCGTGCTTGACCCGAAGATCATCGAGGAGCCGGAGCGCCTTCCGCGCAAAGTAGCCAAGTTCAGGGTCGTGCCGCTTGGCCTCAAGCTCGGTGATCACCACCACCGGCACGATCACCTCATGCTCAGCAAAGCGCAGCAGCGCGCGCGGGTCGGACAGCAGGACGGAGGTGTCGATCACGAAGGTGTGGATGTTGGCTTCCCTTCCGGAAACAGCAAAACCGGCTGCAGCATCTTTCGCTGCGCCGGTTTCTGACGTGGCTCGCATGGCGCGAGAGGTAGCTTTCCCGCCCTGGCCGAAAAGGACCTCGGGCAGTTGTTCAGAAGTAGCCACATCGACTCCAGCCCCGGGCGCATGCCCGGATTTGTTAGTGGTGAGGCGGCTCGGCCAAGAGGCCGGGTCCGGCCTCCCATACAACCGGTGCGATGTCTCGCTCCATGTACTGGCCTCCCCGATCAGCCGGCGGTTTTGCCTGCTGATGGATATAACGTAAATCCATCGGAAGTAATTTCCGCAACCATTACGCGGCGATTCCTGTTGCAGCCGTGTGAACTGTCGGTGAACCCTGAATGTCAGGTGCCGAAGCGGCGCTGCCGGCCGGCATAGTCCCGGAGGGCGCGCAGGAAGTCCACTTTGCGGAATGCCGGCCACAGCGCCTCGCAGAAGTAGAACTCGCTGTAGGCGCTCTGCCACATCAGGAACCCGGAGAGCCGTTGTTCGCCGGACGTGCGGATCACCAGGTCCGGATCCGGCTGGCCCCGGGTGTAGAGGAACCGGGAGATATCGTCCACGCACAGGTCGTCGGCGAGCTTGCCAATATCGGCGCCCTTGGCGACGGCGTCGTGCAGCAGTTCCCGCACGGCGTCAACGATTTCCCGGCGTCCGCCGTACCCCACCGCCACGTTGACATGGATTTTTTCCCGGACCGGAGTGCGTGCCGTGAGCTTGTTCAGCCGCTCCGCAAGATAGTCCGGCAGCAGTTCAGGTGCACCCATGGCGTGCACTGATATGTTCGCGTCGCCGTCAAGCCGGTCCAGGGTGTTGGCGATGATGCCCATGAGGAGGTCCAGTTCTTCGCTGGACCTGTTCATGTTGTCGGTGGACAGCATGTACAGCGTGACCACCTTGACCCCAAGTTCCTGGCACCAGCCAAGGAATTCATGGATCTTGTCTGCGCCTGCCTGATGGCCTTGGCTGGTGGGCGCGTTGAACTGCTTGGCCCAGCGCCGGTTGCCGTCAACCATCACTCCAATGTGCCGGGGGATGCGGTCGCGCGCGAGGTCCTTGAGCAGCCGGCGCTCGTAAAAGCCATAGAGGAACCCGGGCAACTCCACGCGGCCACTCACCTGACTTCCTTGATGTACGTTCGGCTTGCACATCCTAGGCTACCGTCCGCCGCGGGCGGGGACGGTCTTCTGCGCGCCACCCTAAACAGGGCCATTGTTACTCGTGGGTAACTTACTGGCCCGTAAGTTATTCTGGAGCCATGAACAGCGACACCCCGGACGGTCCGCGGAGGCCGCAGCCCAAGGACATTTCAGGCGCGGGAGCCAGCGCGGAAACGAACTCTGGCACCTCCCCCATGGACGACGCAGCCGTGCGGCTGGCAGAGCTCCTGATGATCAAGCCGAAGTGGCGCGGCTGGATTCACACCGTGACGGCTCCGCTGGCACTCGCGGCGGGGATTGTCCTTGTCCTCCTGGCCCCGACCCTTGACCGCAAGGTCACGTCGGCCATCTACGCGGCCACTGGCGTGCTGCTGTTCGGGGTCAGCGCCGTGTACCACCGGGGCAACTGGTCCCCGCGGGTAAAGATGACGCTCAAGCGGCTGGACCATACCAACATCATGCTGGTGATCGCAGGCAGCTACACGCCGCTCGCCTGGACCCTGCTGGAACGGCCCCAGGCCATCCTGCTGCTATGGGTCATCTGGTCAGGTGCAATTCTCGGCGTGTTGTTCCGGCTGCTCTGGACCCAGGCACCCCGCTGGCTGTACGTTCCGATCTACATCGCCCTCGGCTGCGGCGCACTGTTCTACCTTCCGCAGTTTTTCCAGGCCAGCGCGCCCGCCGCCGTCCTCATCTGCGTGGGCGGAGTGCTGTACATCACCGGCGCGGTTTTCTACGCCCTCAAAAAGCCCAACATCAGCTACCACCATTTTGGCTTCCACGAACTCTTCCATGCCTTGACCGTGGTGGCCTTCGCTGCGCATTTCACAGCCATAGCCCTGGCAGTGCTCAGCTAGCGCTGCCAGGGGCTGTCCGCTATCTGCCATGCGGTATCAAGGGCCGGATAAGGCCCTGGAGGAGCCCGGAAGACCTAGTGCCGGCGGTTTCCCGGATCAGCGTCCGCGCCGCCGTCGGCCGGGCCCTGGTAGGAGTCGTCGGCAGCTGAACCGGCACCGGCAGCAGGGCCCGCCGCTCCGGAATCCGCCTCTGCAGCCTCCGCCGCTTCAATGTCGGCGGCAGCGGCCGCGGCGATGCGCTCCTCCTCCACCTGGGCCCGGTAACGGACCCGGCGGATGCGGCGCACCATGTCAACGATCAGCAGGGCAGTGGCTACCACAAAGAAAGCCGTCATGATGAAGCCCAGGAGGCCCGGCGTCACCTGGTCCTCGGAGATGCCCTCACGCAAGGAGGGCGTGGGCAGGGGCGAGGGGGTGGTAGCCAGGCTGAGGAGCAGACGTTGCACGTTGAATACCTTCTATGGAACGGGTGTCAGCAGGCAGCACATTCGGCGGCCCGGATCCGGGCACATCTTCTACACGGCATAGAAATGCCTGCGCTTCTATCTTAGCCCCGCGAACAGGTCCTTCTCCGGGAGCTCGGACGGCACCCGGGACCGGATGAGTGAGTAATCTTCCCAAGGCCACGCCCGGCGCTGCATTTCCGGGGATACGGCAAAGAAGAACCCCAGCGGATCCACCTGCGTACGGTGCGCCCGCAGGGCGTCGTCGCGCACTTCGAAAAAGTCTCCGCAGTCCACCTGCGTGGTGGTGGGATGGGGGGCCGGCGGCGGAGTGTGGCCTTCGGCGTCGGACTCCAGCCATGCCGCGAGCCGCTCGGCGTAAGGGGACTGGAGGCCCGCTTCCTCAAGGGCGAAATGCAGCGCACGGAATCGTTCCGGACTGAAGGCGCGGTCGTAGTACAGTTTGCCCGGTTCCCATGGTTCGCCGGCGTCCGGATAACGGGCAGGGTCACCGGCCGCGTCAAAAGCCTCAACGGCAACCCGGTGCGCCATGATGTGGTCCGGGTGCGGATAGCCGCCGTTCTCGTCATAGCTGAGGATGACGTGGGGCTTGAAGGAACGGACCAGCCGCACCAGCGGGGCGGCCGCATGGTGCAGCGGCAGGGTTGCGAAGGACCCGGCCGGCAGGGGCGGAAGCGGATCACCTTCGGGCAGGCCCGAATCCACAAAGCCCAGCCACCGCTGCTTGATTCCCAGGATCCGGGCTGCCCGTTCCATCTCCAGGCGCCGGGCACCGGCCATGTCCCGTTTGGGATGCGGCTCGCCTTCCACCGCGGGGTTCTGGATGTCCCCGCGTGAGCCGTCCGTGCAGGTGGCCACCATCACCTCCACCCCCGACGCTGCGTACATGGCCATCGTCGCCGCACCCTTGCTGGACTCGTCGTCGGGGTGGGCATGGACGGCGAGCAGCCGGAGCGGTGCGTGGGAGTTACTGGACGCTGTCATTGAAGGACGGCTCCTTATTCTTCATTGCGGCTTGCGGCTGCTGAGCGGTTGCTGAACGCGCGGGGACTGCAGGGCCTGCTGTGCCGCCGACCGGGAAAGCTCCGCCGGAAGGGGCACTAAACTGGTCTGGTGACTTCCCCGGACCAGCCGGCCCATTCCGAGCCCGCAAACACTAGCCTAGCCAATCGTTATGGTGCTAAAAAGCGCCGGCTCTCCCCAGCCGCCACGCGCACTATCGGAGGCGCCGCACTGGCC
The DNA here is from genome assembly GCF_059090465.1 of Arthrobacter sp. MDT2-3. Classification (NCBI taxonomy): domain Bacteria; kingdom Bacillati; phylum Actinomycetota; class Actinomycetes; order Micrococcales; family Micrococcaceae; genus Arthrobacter; species Arthrobacter sp. MDT2-3. The sequence continues at coordinate 331,826 of NZ_JBNHFS010000003.1, forward strand.
GCAGGGATCGGTTTCATGGCCTGGGTTTCCACGTCGAATTCCCTCACCGAGGTGAGCTTCAAGGACATCGGCTATGTCACCACGGACGCCACGCTGGCCGAGGTGGACTTCCAGGTCACCCGGGAACCTGGAACCTCCGTGCAGTGCGCCATCAAGGCGCTGGATTCCAAATACGCCGTAGTGGGGTGGAAAGTTGTGGACATTCCTCCTTCGGAGGCAGATGGAACAGCCGACGGCGGGCGAACAGTCTCGCAGCGGGTCCCGGTCAGGACAGAGTCACAGTCCGTATCCGGCGTGGTGGACAGCTGCTGGATTCCCGGCGACTCAGGGCAGAAGATGTGATGCGCGCCGCTTGCTTGTTGGGTTAAATCCACAGGATTGACTACAATGGAGCAATACCTTTACCCCGCTGAGCTGGTTACTGTTCCACAAGTGGCCACCGTGGCGGGGTCTTTTGCATGTAGGACCATTAGAGGAGAAGTCCGTGTCTACCACCAACAGCGCAGCTGCAGCCTGGCTTACCCAGGAAGCTTTTGACCGCCTGAAGGCAGAGCTGGACCACCTTTCCGGCGCTGGCCGGGCGGAGATCGTCCAGAAAATTGAATCAGCCCGGCAAGAGGGTGACCTCAAGGAAAACGGCGGCTACCACGCGGCCAAGGAGGAGCAGGGCAAGATCGAGGCCCGCATCCGCCAGCTGACGGCCCTGCTTCGGGACGCCCACGTTGGCGAGTCTCCGGCAGATGACGGAATCGTGGAGCCCGGCATGATCGTCGTTGCCAGGATTGCCGGTGACGAAGAAACCTTCCTGCTCGGTTCCCGCGAGATCGCAGGCGATTCCGATCTTGACGTCTTCAGCGAGAAGTCTCCGCTGGGTGCCGCCATCCTTGGACACAAGGAAGGCGACACGTTGAGCTACACGGCGCCCAACGGCAAGGACATCAAAGTAGAGATCCTTTCCGCCAAGCCGTACGCGGCATAGTCCCGGACGCACCAAGCGCGCCGGCAGTCCCTCAGGGGCTGCCGGCGTTTCGCTTTAACGAGGGAAGGTTCCGGCGGAGGTCAGGACTTGATGCCCGTTAGACCTTCGCGGGGCCGCAGGAGCAGCGCGGCCACCACTCCCCCGGCTGCGCCGCCGAGATGGGCCTGCCAGGAAACGAATCCCGAAACCAGCGGGAGGACGCCCAGCAGGATGCTGCCGTAGCCCATAAACAGCACAACGGCCAGCAGGATCTGCCGCCAGCTGCGGTTGAAAAAGCCCCGGACCAGCAGGAAAGAGAAGAGCCCGAAGACCAGGCCGGAAGCGCCCACGGTGATGCCACCGTTCCCGATCAGCCAGACCGTCAGCCCGGATCCGAGCCAGCTCAAGGCCAACGCCGTCAGGAAAACCCGGAGCCCGGAGAGGAAGACCAGGAAGCCGAAAATTATCAGCGGCAGGCTGTTGGACAGCAAGTGGTTCAGGTTGGCATGCAGGAGCGGGAAGGTGAAGATGTCCAGCAGTCCGTCGGCGCTCCTGGGCCGCAGGCCGAACGTGCGGTTCAGCGAACGCAGCATCAGTGCGTTGAACAGTTCTATGGCGAACAGGAGAGCCACAAAGCCGCCCAGCACCAGCAGTCCGCCTTTTGCCCGGGCGGCGATGGTCCGCCGCTCCCAGCCTCCGCTTCCCGTGAGTCCGGCCATGGCCTGTCCTAGTGCACCACGATGGGCTGGAAACCCTCGGCGCGGAGCGCGCTAAGGACCTGCTGGCAGTGCTCGTGGCCCTTTGTTTCCAGGTTGACGGTGATGGAGACGTCGCCCATGCTGATCGACCCGCCCACCCGAGTATGGTCCAGCCCGGTGACGTTGGCGTCGTTCTCGGCGATGATCCGGGCGATGGTGGCAAGCGAACCTGGCCTGTCGTCCAGCATCATGCGGACGGTCATGTAACGCCCTGCGGCGGAGAGGCCCCGCTGGATGACTTTAAGCATCAGCATGGGGTCGATGTTGCCGCCCGAGAGGACCACGGCCGTGGTGCCCGGGTTCTCGATCTTGCCGTCCATGAGTGCGGCCACACCTACAGCGCCGGCAGGCTCCACCACCATCTTCGCGCGCTCCAGGAGGAAAATCAGCGCACGCGCCAGAGAGTCTTCGCTGACCGTTACGACGTCGTCCACCAGTTCACGGATGATGCTGAAGGGAAGCTGCCCCGGGCGGCCGACGGCAATGCCGTCGGCCATGGTGGACACCTTTTTCAACGGAACGAGTGCATCAGCAGCAAGCGAGGGCGGGTATGCGGCGGCATTTTCCGCCTGCACGCCGATGATACGGATCTCCCGGCCCAGTTCCCTGGCCCGGGCTTTGATGGCGACGGCGACACCCGCCAGGAGTCCCCCGCCGCCTACGCCCATCAGCACCGTGTCAACGTTGGGTACCTGCTCCAGGATTTCGAGCCCCAGCGTGCCTTGGCCTGCGACGACGTCCACGTTGTCGAACGGGTGGACGAAGACAGTTCCGGTTTCGTTGCTGTACCGCTGGGCTTCGGCGAGCGCTTCGTCGACATTGTGCCCGTGCAGGATGACTTCTGCCCCGTGGCTGCGGGTGGCAGCCAGTTTCGGCAAAGCTACACCCAGGGGCATGTAGATGCGGGCTTTGATCCCGAGGCTCTTGGCTGCCACGGCAACACCTTGGGCGTGGTTTCCTGCGGACGCGGCCACCACGCCGCGCTTTTTCTCTTCCGGGGACAGCCGCGCCATCCGCACGTAGGCGCCGCGGACCTTGAACGATCCCGCCCGCTGGAGGTTTTCGCACTTGAAGTAGACGTCCCCGCCGACGAGGGCTCCCAGCGCCCGTGATGATTCCACCGGGGTCCGCGCAATAATCCCGTCGAGCAGCTTCTGCGCCTCCAGGACATCGTCCAGCGTGACGGGAAGGGTTTCAAGGATGTTCACGGACTAATCTCCTCTGGATTTCGGCCCCGGCGCCGCGTCGTTGGAACGGGCGCCAGGTTGTTCTGCGTCGGTGCTGGCCGCGGCGTCCTTGCCGCCTTTGAGGGCGTCCGGCGGGTCGACACGCGTAATGGTGTTGTCCGGGCCGGCGCCGGCAGTCACCGAGCCTGCAGGTGATGCCAACACCTGTTCATGTTCCCACGTTCTGGCGGCGATGTAGCGAACGGCCGAATTTGCGACGGCGAGGATGGGCACCGAGAACAGCGCTCCAGGGATTCCGGCCAGGTAGGAACCGGCTGCTACCGAGAGGATCACTGCCACCGGATGCAGGGCTACCGCCTTGCCCATCACAAGTGGCTGAAGGATATGGCTCTCCAGCTGCTGGACCAGCAGCACAATACCGAGCATGACAAGGGCGTTGATGGGGCCGTTGGCTACCAGCGCGAGCAGAACAGCGATGGCGCCTGTCACCAGGGCGCCGACGATCGGGATAAACGAGCCGATAAACACGAGCACACTCAGGGGCAGCGCCAGCGGGACGCCGATAATCGCCGCCCCCAGGCCAATGCCCACCGCGTCCACAAATGCGACAAACATCTGGATGCGGGCATAGCTGACCATCGAAGCCCAGCCCTTGCGCCCGGCGCCGAATGTCGCCGCCCGCGCCTTCCGGGGCAGCAGCCGCACGAGGAACGCCCAGATCCGGTCGCCTTCGAGCAGGAAAAAGATAAGGACGAACAGGGCGAGGACCAGTCCCGCCGCGAAATGCCCTGCGCTGCTGCCAAAGGACAGTGCACCGCTGAGGATATTGCTGGTGTTGTCCTGCAGCGCGGTACTGGCCTCCTGCAGGTACTGATCGATTTGGTCGGCCGTCAGGTGGAGGGGCCCCTCGGACAACCAGTTCTGGATCTGGCGGATGCCGGTCAGCGCTTCGGACCAGAGTTCCCCGAAGCCGGCCACGAGTTGCCTGCCCACCAGCGCCAGCGATCCCCCGATCAGGCCCAGGAAGCCCACCACAGTGATGGCCACAGCCGCCCCGCCGGGCACCCGGCGCCTTTTCAGCCAGCCCACCACGGGGTTCAGGAGGCCGGCCAGGAGGGCGGCGACCATCACCGGGATGATGAGGAAACTGATTCCCCGCAGCAGCCATACCAGGGCGCCGCCCACAAGGAGGATGAGTCCCAGGCGCCAGGCCCACGATGCGGCGATGCGCACTCCGTAGGGAATGTCCTTGTCCAGTTCACGGTCCGTCAGGACGCGCAGTGGCGGAGTTCCATTTGCCGGTGCAGTGGATGGTTGCCGTACGGGTAGTTGAGGGTCGGGCGAAACGGGATCCTCGGCTGGCGTCATAGCCTAATAATTCCCCAGCCACGGCCTAATGGGAAACTGCTAGCCGGCGGCACCGGAACTGTAGTCGATCCCCCATGACATAGTGAAGGACTTCCCCGGCTGCAGCCAGCGGAGGCCCTCGCCGGAGTTGAAGGCATTGGCGGGACCGGTCATGGGTTCAACAGCCACCGCGCGGCTGCGGCCCGGGTACAGGGTACTGACATAGACGTGGACATACTGGCAGGATTCGTCCTGCCAGAGGCTCACCTGCCGTCCGTCCGGGGCGGCCAGCGTGTGCCGTGCCTTCCCCCCTTCGAACTGCAGGCCGGTCAGGGCGACGTCCACGTTCAGCGGGGCAACATGCAGACCCGCCCGGAAGTCGGTGTCACCGTGGACGGGTGCGCTGCCGCGCGGAATGAGGCGCTCGTCTGCCAGCAACTGGGTGTCAGCGGACACGGTCAACACCAGTTCCTCAACTGCGGTGTCCCCCAGCCGCAGATACGGGTGGGCCCCAAGGACAAACGGCGCGGCCTTCCTGGAATCGTTGGCCAGCGTCTGGTGGACCTCCAGGCCAAGGTCTTCGGTGAGGAGGTACTGCACCCGGTGGCGCGCCAGGAAGGGGTACCCGTGCTGGGGAAAAATGGTCGCCTCGAGCGCAACTGAATGTTCGGACTCATCAACCAGCGCGTAGGAAGCGTTGCGGAGGAGTCCGTGGCTTGCGTTGTTGCGTGCCACCTCGGTGATGGCCAGCTGCTGCTTCTTGCCGTCCAGGAACCACCTGCCGTCTTCAACGCGATTGGCCCACGGCGCAAGCGTGATCCCTGACCCGCCAGGCGGGATCTCGTCGTCGCCGTACGTTTCCGTCAGCTGGACGCCGGACCTGCTGAACAAGCGGAGTCCGGCGGCCAGTTCGGTGACCACGGCTAAGGCGTCTCCCCGGCGGAGTTCGTACTGCCTGCCGGTCGCGTAAGCCCGGTAGCCTGAAGCGACGCTGGTTTCGAGGGGTGAATCGGAAGTCATGAGCAATACCGTACAGCGCGGCCCGGCTGCCTGCACTGAACGACCTGTTGTATTTTGTTAGTTTCTATTCCTTTTTGAGCGATTCATGGAACAATAGTGGTAAATCGCAGCGACACCAACAGGACGGGTTTCATGACGGGAATTACCAGTACCAGGCTCTCCGACGGCAGGGAACTGATCTATTTTGACGACGCCCATACACCCAAAGCGCGGACCGCGGACACCACCACTGACCACCGCGCCCTGCCTCCCAGGGGCGAACCGGGTGAAGTCCGCTTCGATGCCCTCACCGATGAATGGGTGGCTGTAGCAGCCCACCGCCAAAGCCGCACCCACCTGCCGCCCGCAGACCAATGCCCGATCTGCCCCACGACCGCCAACAACCCATCGGAGATACCGGCTGACGACTACGATGTCGTCGTGTTCGAAAACCGCTTTCCGTCCCTCGGTCCGGCGCTCGGCACCGTTCCCGCGGAAGCGGCCTGGGGAACAACGGGCCCGGCTTTCGGCCGCTGCGAAGTGGTGGCGTTCACCCCGGCACACACCGGGTCCTTCAGCGGCCTGGGTGAAGCCCGCTCGCGCACAGTGATCGAGGCATTGGCGCAGCGCACGGCGGCCCTGAGCGCCCTTCCGGGTATCAAACAGGTTTTCCCTTTCGAAAACCGTGGCGCGGATATCGGCGTCACTCTCCACCATCCCCACGGCCAGATCTATGCCTACCCCTACGTGACGCCGCGCGCTGGCGTCCTGGGCGCCGCTGCCCGGAAGTTCTACGACGCGGCGGGCGGCCGTGAGACTCTCACCGGCTCGCTGCTGCGCTCGGAACGTGAGGACGGCAGCAGGATGGTCATGGAAGGCGAAAACTTCAGCGCCTACGTCCCGTTTGCGGCACGCTGGCCGCTCGAGATCCATTTGGTTCCCCACCGCCAGGTTCCCGACCTGGCGGCGCTGAGCGGGGAGGAAAAGGACGAACTGGCGCACGTCTACCTTAATCTGCTCAAGCGGTTGGATGCCCTCTACCCCACACCCACGCCGTACATCTCCGCATGGCACCAGGCCCCGCTGGACGCACTGCTGCGTCCCGCAAGCTACCTCCACCTCCAGCTGACTTCGCCGCGGCGTGCCGCCGACAAGCTGAAGTTCCTCGCGGGGTCGGAGGCCGCCATGGGAGCCTTTATCAATGACACCACCCCGGAAAGTGTGGCGGAGCGCCTGCGCAATGTCACCGTTCCAGCTTCAACACCGTCCCCGGCTGCCCTTCGGGCAGCCCTGCCCGAAGGAGCCCCTGCTTGAGTGCCGCATCTGACCCGCTGACCGCACCGGAAAGCACTGCTCTCGAAGGCCTCGCCGCCCGGTTTACCCGGGAGTTCGGCGGGGTTGCGACTGGAGTCTGGCAGGCGCCGGGGCGGGTGAACCTTATCGGGGAACACACAGACTACAACGAGGGTTTCGTCCTGCCCTTCGCCATCGACCGGACAGCCCGCGTGGCAGTGGCCGTTCGCCCTGACAACACCGTGCGGCTCCTGTCCACCTACGGCGACCAGGGCGTGGTGACCACGTCGCTGGATTCCCTGCAGCCTGGTTCAGCCAAGGGCTGGACCAAATATCCGCTGGGCGTCATGTGGGCGCTCCAGCAGCGGGGCATTGATGTTCCGGGCGTTGACCTGCTGCTGGACTCGAACGTCCCGCTGGGCGCTGGGCTCTCCTCCTCCCACGCCATCGAGTGCGCCGTCATCTCCGCGTTGAACGAACTGACCGGCGCAGGGCTGGCAGCCGAGGACATGGTCCTTGCCACACAGCAGGCCGAAAATGAATTCGTGGGTGCGCCCACGGGAATCATGGACCAGTCCGCCTCGTTGCGTGGGTCAAAAGGCCACGCCGTGTTCCTGGACTGCAGGGACCAGCACGTCAGCCTGGTTCCGTTTGAGACGGAATCGGCAGACCTGGTGATGCTGGTCATCGATACCAAAGTGTCGCATTCGCATGCGGACGGCGGCTACGCTTCGCGCCGGGCATCGTGCGAGCTGGGGGCTGAGGTTTTGGGAGTGAAGGCACTGCGTGATGTGCAGGTAGCCGACCTTGAGGAAGCCGCCGGGCTCCTGGATGAAGTGACGTTCCGCCGGGTGCGCCACGTGGTGACCGAGAATGACCGCGTCCTGCAGACTGTGGACCTTCTCGCGGGCCAGGGGCCGGCAGCGATCGGCCCCCTCCTGGACGCGAGCCACGCCTCCATGCGCGACGACTTTGAGATCTCCTGCCCCGAGCTGGACCTGGCCGTGGAGGCTTCGCGCGCCAACGGAGCCATTGGCGCGCGGATGACCGGCGGTGGCTTTGGCGGCGCCGCCATTGCGCTCACTCCGGTCGGTTCGGAGCAAAAGGTGCGCGACGCCGTCGTCCAGGCTTTCGCCGGCGCCGGCTTCACCGCACCTGACATCTTCACGGTGACGCCGGCGGCCGGCGCCACGCGGATCGCCTAGGTCCGAAACAACGGCTGAGGGCCCCACCTTCCGGTGGGGCCCTCAAAACTTTTGCGGTTTTACAGCAGGAGGCGTCCGACGGCGGGACGCCGGTGTGCGGGTTAGTCGTCCCCGCGCAGGATGGCGAGCAGGCGGATGATTTCCACGTACAGCCACACAAGGGTGACGGTGAGGCCGAAGGCCGCCGTCCAGGAGAAGCGCTGCGGAGCGCCGCTGCGGACGCCCGCTTCGATGCTGGTGAAGTCCATGATCAGCGAGAAGGCTGCCAGGCCGATGGCGAGCAGGCCGATGAAAACACCCAGCGGAATGCCGAAGATTTCGATCTCGGTACGCAGGCCGAAAGGCGACTGGACCGCGCCGGTCCACATCATCACCATGTTGATCAGCGCAAAGACCGCGTAGCCGATGACAGCGATCATAAAGAACCGCATGGCCTTCGGCGTGGCGCGGACCTTGCCGCTCTTGAACAGAACGAGGGTCACGGCGAACACGGACAGGGTGCCGATCACGGCCTGCAGGCCAACGCCCGGGAACTGCGCATCGAGGATACGGGTCAGGCCGCCGAGGAAGAGGCCTTCCAGTCCAGCGTAAGCCAGGATGAGGGCCGGCGAAGGCTGCTTCTTGAAAGTGTTGACCAGTGCCAGGACGAAGCCGCCGAGGGCGCCGACAATCATCAGCAGCGCTGCGAGCCCCATGCTGACGAACATGGTGACGGCGGCACCGGCCACCACGACGCCAAGGCAGGCCGCCGTTTTCACGATGACGTCGTCGAACGTCATCCGGCCGGTGTCAGCCGGACCCGCCGCAGGCTGGTTGTACATCTGCTGCAGCTGCGCGTCGGTCATGGGCTGCTGTCCGTAGCCCTGCTGGCCGTAGGGGGCCTGGCCGTAGGGAGCCTGGCCATACGGCTGCTGGCCGTAAGGAGCCTGGCCATAGGGAGCCTGCGGGACAGGCGGTGCCTGGGTGGCTCCACGGAAGTTCTTTCCGTTGAAGATCGGGTTGCCGCCAAGTGCCATTGCGGGATTCCTCCATTGATGGGATGTGTTTGTGAACCTTATGGTTTACGCTACCAATTTTCACGTCGCGGCACTGCTAAAAGTTCCCTGCTGCTGCGGGTGCAACCCAACCGTGACGTGCTGAAACCGAACGATGGCTGGGTGACCGGAGGTCACCGGGGGGTCGAGCCGCCCGGGAAGCACCGTGGCTCAACAAAGGTTTCCTCATGCTCTCCCACCGCTTCGGGCCCACGGTACAGCGCAGTTGTTACCTGATCGCTATGCTGACGCCTCCAATCAGGGCATTTATAGGTTCTTCCGCGCTGTAGCATAAGCCAAGCAGGGTGACGGAACTCACATGCGTGACGGGTGCAGGGCGTTATGGCATCATCCCAGCCCTGCATCCGTTCGCAGCGGTTGCATTGGCGCAGCCGAGACCGCCCCCCAAGTGGAGGTTTTCAATTTGAGAAGTACATCCCAAGGCCTGCCGGCCGGAGGACGCCGCGGGTTGCTAAGACTATTGGGAGCCATCAGCGCCTCCATCCTGGCAATCCTCCTCGTGGCGGCCCCGGCATCCCAGGCCGCTTCCCCCTCACCGACACCATCCCCGTCGAACCAAACCTTCCAGAACAACATCAGCGGATTCCTCCGCGACGATACCCGTGCACCACTGGCGGACGTGACCATCACCGCCAAGAGCGGCGACTTCACCGGTACCGCCAAGTCGTCCGCCAACGGGTCCTGGAGCATTGGGGTGCCCGAGCAGGGGACCTACACGGTGGAGCTGGACGAATCGACCCTGCCTGAGGGCATTACCCTGGCCGAGGGCCAGGAGAATCCCCGCGACGTCACGTTCAGCCAGACGTCCAATCTGTCGGTCATCTTCGCCTTCGGCAAAGGCATTGTGGTCCAGGAGCAGGACTTCGGCCAAAACCTGCTCAACCGGCTCGTGGCCGGATTGAGTTTTGGGCTGCTGCTGGCGCTGGCGTCCGTAGGCCTCTCGCTCATCTTCGGTACTACGGGACTGACCAACTTCGCCCACGGCGAGATGGTCACCCTCGGCGCAGTACTGGTGTTTGCCTTCAATGCCATCGGGCTTCCCTTCTGGCTGGCCATCATCCTCTCCCTGCTCGGCGGCGGGTTGTTCGGCTACGTCCAGGACAGGGGGCTGTGGCGGCCCCTGCGGCGCCGCGGCACCAGCCTGGTGCCCATGATGATCGTCAGCATTGGCCTTGCCCTTGCCGTCCGGTATGTCATCCAGTTCTTCTTTGGCGGCGCCACCCAACAGTTGCCGTTCGCCCAAAGCCCTGAGATCCAGCTCGGCCCGGTATCCATCTCACCCAACAACCTCTGGTCCCTGGGCATCAGTGCCGTGGTCATCGCCCTGATCGGCATCGTGCTGCTGAAAACCCGGCTGGGCAAAGCCACCCGCGCAGTGGCGGATAACCCCGCCCTCGCTGCGGCGTCTGGAATCGACGTCGACGGTGTGATCCGGCTGGTCTGGATCACCGGTGGCATGCTGGCGTCGCTCGGTGGCATCCTCTGGGCCTATTACCGTCCAGGCGTCACCTTCGACATGGGCTCCGCAATCCTGCTGCTGATCTTTGCCGGCGTAACCCTCGGGGGGCTCGGCACGGTGTTCGGCGCCCTGATCGGATCAATCATCGTCGGCATCTTTGTGGAGCTGACCACCGTGTTCGGCCTCGCTGCCGACCTCAAATACGTGGGAGCCCTGTTCATCATGATCGTTGTCCTCTTGTTCCGGCCGCAGGGAATCCTGGGCCGACGCGAGCGCGTGGGTTAGGAGACAGCCATGGACTTTGGATTCATTCTTGCCAGTGCCGCCACTGAGATTTTCAGCCCGACGACGGCCGCCTACGCCTTGGCTGCACTGGGCCTCGCGGTACATTTCGGGTACTCAGGGCTGCTCAACTTCGGCCAAGCGGGCTTCATGGCCGTGGGCGCCTACGGCTTCGCCATCTCCACCCTCAGCTTCGGCGTCCCGTTCTTCGTGGGACTGCTGATTGCCGTTATTGCCTCGGCAATTTTTGCGCTGCTGCTTGGCATCCCCACCCTGCGGCTCCGCGCCGACTACCTGGCCATTGTCACCATTGCGGCGGCCGAGATCGTGCGGTACATCGTCACCACCAACCAGCTCACCTCGGTCACCGGATCGGCCAACGGCCTGGCGGCCTTCGAAGGCGGGTTCTACTCCATGAACCCGTTCCCTGAAGGCTCCTATTTCGGCATGAACAACCGAGACTTCTTCATCCGCGTGGTGGGATGGGCCCTGGTGATCATCTGCTGCACGCTCGTGTGGCTGCTGATGCGCAGCCCTTGGGGCCGGGTGCTTAAAGGCATCCGCGAAGACGAGAACGCCGTACGCTCGCTGGGCAAGAACGTCTACGCCTACAAGATGCAGGCCCTTATCATCGGCGGCATACTGGGCGCCCTCGCCGGCATGGTCTTCACCCTTCCCCGTGGAGCGGTGCAGCCGGCAAACTACGGAACGGAACTTACGTTCTTCCTCTATACCTGCCTCCTGCTCGGTGGCATGGCCACGGTCCTCGGACCGGTCATCGGCGCCATGATCTTCTGGGTGGTCCTCTCCTTGACCCAGGGGATCCTCTATGGCCTGATCGAATCAGGCGCCATTACGTGGCTTAACACGGTCCAGGCCGGGCAGCTGCGCTACATCCTGGTTGGCGTCGCCCTCATGCTGCTGATGATTTTCAGGCCGCAGGGCGTCTTCGGAAACAAGAAGGAGCTGGCGTTCGCATGAGCAAGCACAGTGAAGAAATCACCACCCCACGGTCCGGGGAACCGGACTACATGACGGACACCCGTCCCATAGCTGCCGGCGAAACCGCCCCGGGGTGCAAGAAGCGGGACCCTATCGTCGTGGCCGAAAACGTCACCCGAAGCTTCGGCGGCATCAATGCGGTGGACGTTGCGTACCTCGAGATCCCCCGCCACAAGATCACTGCACTCATTGGCCCCAACGGGGCCGGCAAAACCACCCTCTTCAATCTGCTGACAGGTTTTGATACGCCCAACAGCGGCAAATGGCAGTTCGAAGGCCAGAGCCTGGCCGGGGTATCCCCCTACAAGGTGGCGCGGATGGGAATGGTGCGCACGTTCCAGCTCACCAAGGTGATGGGCAAGCTCACGGTGATGGAGAACATGCGCCTCGGCGCGGCAAACCAGCCCGGTGAGAGCCTCGCGAAGGCCCTGTTCAAGGGCATCTGGGGAGGCAGGGAAAAGCAAATTACCGCTGAAGCAGATGTCCTGCTGGAGAAGTTCAAGCTCGACGCCAAAAAGGACGACTACGCGGCTTCCCTTTCAGGCGGGCAGCGCAAGCTCCTGGAGATGGCACGCTCCCTCATGGTCCGGCCCAAGCTTGTGATGCTTGATGAGCCCATGGCAGGCGTGAACCCCGCGCTGACGCAATCCCTGCTGGACCACATCAAGAACCTCAAAGCCGAAGGCATGACGGTCCTCTTCGTCGAACACGACATGCACATGGTCCGGCACATCGCCGACTGGGTAGTGGTCATGGCTGAGGGAAAGGTGGTTGCGGAAGGTCCTCCCGGAGAGGTTATGAAGAACCCCGCAGTCATCGACGCTTATCTGGGCGCCCACCACGACGTTGACCTTGGAGACTCCGAGGGCATCAAGGAGCTGGCAGCAGAACTTGTGGCTGACGAGGAATCCATCGTCGGAACAGAAAATGCGGGCATCATCGCGGTGGACGTAGTGGCCGCAGAGGGCGGCGAACCCGCCCGCGGCGACGACGGCGGGCCACAGCGCGATCAACCCCGTGGCCGCCACGGAAGCACGGAGACCGGCAGCACAGAGAAGGACACTCAATGAGCAGCACCAGCACGGCACCCGCCGCACAGCCAGTCAGCGACAGCGACTCGGTTGTTAAGGTCACTGACCTCGTGGCCGGATACCTTCCCGGGGTCAACATCCTGAACGGCTGCAGCATCGAGGCCCGCAAAGGCGAGCTGATCGGCATCATCGGGCCCAACGGAGCCGGCAAGTCAACACTGCTGAAAGCGATGTTCGGCCTCGTTAAGGTCCATTCCGGAACAATGATTGTGCGGGGGCAGGACATCACCGGGCTGAAGGCGAACAAACTCGTATCCCGGGGCGTGGGATTCGTTCCGCAAACCAACAACGTGTTCGCCACCCTGACCATCGAGGAAAACCTGCAGATGGGCATGTTCCAGCGGCCCAAGGACTTCGCGGAGCGGTTCGACTTCGTCACCGGCCTGTTTCCTGAACTCGGCAAGCGCCGCGCCCAGCGCGCCGGCTCCCTTTCAGGCGGCGAGCGCCAGATGGTGGCCATGGGCAGGGCACTGATGATGGATCCGGCGGTGCTGCTGCTCGACGAGCCGTCCGCCGGCCTTTCCCCCGTCAAGCAGGACGAAACCTTCCTGCGTGTCCACGAGATCAACCGCGCCGGCGTCTCGGTAATCATGGTGGAACAGAACGCCCGGCGGTGCCTCCAGATCTGCGACCGCGGCTATGTCCTGGACCAGGGTAGGGATGCCTACACCGGCACCGGTCGCGAACTCATGAAAGACCCCAAGGTCATTCAGCTGTATCTTGGCACGCTGGCCGATACCGTCGAGTAGACAACAAAAGGCGACATACAAAGAGCCCCTGTCCGGTTGGACAGGGGCTCTTTGGTGTATCGGGAGCGGTGTTACAGCTTGCCGAACTCCGACTGGAGTGGCTTGAGCTTGTTGTCGTTGGTGTACTCGTAGATGCCGATGTAGGCCTCGGTCGGGTCACCGGCGTCAGAGAACGTCACGGGGCCGGACTGGCCGTCGTAATCGATGTCCTTGCCCTCGCGCAGCAGGGTAACGCAGGAGGGGAAGTTGGTGCACTTCTCACCGGACTCCGAGACACCCTTGAGCTGCTTGGCGATTTCAGGGCCGCTGGTGCTGCCGGCAGCCTCAGCCGCCAGCGCGATCAGGTTCACGGCATCGTAGGATTCACCACCGTAGGTGAAGTCCTTCAGGGCGGGGTCCACTTCAAGAAGCTTCTTGGTGAAGGATTCGTTGGCAAAGGTTCCCGGGAAGGTGCCGTGGGCTCCAAGCATGGTGCCGGGCTGGAAGTCCTTGCTGTAATCCGAGGTGTTGCCGTCCACCAGGAACATCTGGGTGGGCTTTACGCCCTTGCCGGTCATCAGCGGAACGATGCTCTTGGCCTGGTCGAAAGTGATCAGGGCGATGGCATCGGGCTTGGCTGCGATGACCTTATCCACCTGGCTGCTGAACTGGGTATCGCCCTCGTTGAAGAGCTCCTCGGCTACGACCTTGCCACCGGCTGACTCAAACGCTGCCTTGATGTTGGTCGCCAGCCCTGTGCCGTAGGCGTCATTCAGGACGATCATGCCGACCGTTTGGGCTCCACAAGTGGCCATGTAGTTGCCCAGGACCTTGCCCTGGAGAACGTCGGAGGGCGCTGTGCGCCAGTAGAGGCCCTTGTCATCCCACGTGGTGAAGTCCGGTGAGGTGTTGGCGGGAGAGAACTGGAGCACGTTGGCGCCCGTGATCTGGTTGATGACCGTCTTGGACACGCCTGAGGAGGCTGCACCGATGATGGCGTTGACGCCCTGGCCGAGCAAAGCTGCTGTGGACTGCGTTGCGATGTCCGTCTTGGTGTCACCCGAGTCGCGGTGTACCACTTCAACAGGCTTACCGAGGACGCCGCCGGCGTCGTTGACTTCCTTGACGCCGAGGTTAACACCGGCGATTTCCGGCGGGCCGAGGTACGCCAGCGAACCGGTGGTGGGCAGGAGGGAGCCGAGCTTCAGCGGAGTCTCGGTTGTGCCCTTGGACGGTGGGACCGCGCCGCCTGCACCAGTGGGCTGGGCGGTGCTTCCGCCGGTGGAGCCGGGGGCAGGGCAGGCAATTCCTGCCGCTGAGCCGGTGGCGGTTTCGGACGCCGTGGGTGTGGACGAACCGCCGCAAGCCGTTGCCATAAAGGCGACGCCGATGCCAAGCACTGTCAGCTTGGCAACGCGGGTTCCCGCCTGGGGGAATAAAGTCATTTACGAGCTCCTCGATCTAAAGGTGCGAACGGCCTTTGACACGAAAAATCAGGTGTTCCTGATTTAGCTTCAAGCTAGTGCATATCCCGGGCGAAGATAAGTGACTGAGGTCACATCCTTATAACAGTCGTTGCATATGTGGAATTAAATGCCGGAAGCCGCCCGCGCTGCGGACGGCTTCCTCTGTCACCCGGCGCTCGCCGCCAGGTTCTGCCAGGTACCCCAGGTGGGACTCGAACCCACAACACGCGGATTTTAAGTCCGCTGCCTCTGCCAATTGGGCTACTGGGGCATCGGCTCAATGGTATCCCGTCAGAGGCGCGTGAACGGTTCGGCATACCGGAAGGTCCCCCGGACCCCGCCATGCCACAGGGCGAGCGGCAGAAGCTGGAAATAATCGCCCCACGCCTCCTCCGGCGGGAGCACACCCATGGTGGCGGCCGGGACGAACCCGAAGCGGGAGTAGTAGTCGGGGCTGCCCAGCAGCGCGATGCCGATCTCCCCTGCAGCGTTGGCCCTCTCAATGCTCTCTTTCATCAGGGCAGAACCGATGCCCTGCCTTTGGAGCCGCGGCGTGACTCCAAGAGGGCCCAGGCCCAAAAGTTCCTGGTCCCCCACCCACCCGCGGGTGCTGATCACGTGCCCCACCACCTGGCCGTCGAGGACCGCGACCACGCTGAACCCGGGGAGGTACTCCTCGGCGTCAAAGAGCTCCCGGAGCACGTTGACTTCAACTGGTTCCCCGTCCGCCGGGAGCCCGGTGGCCGGCGAGATGGCGAAGGCGTCGGCTGTCAGGGCGAGGATCGCGTTCCGGTCGGCTGGAGTCTCGTCACGCAGCACTAGCTTGGGCCGGGGCAGCTGCCCATTATCCTGAACCTGCCCCCGCCCGGAGAGCTCAGCCAGCACCCCAAGGGCGCGTCCGGCGTCGGCCACCGGTACGAGCAGGTGGTCGTGATGGAACCCGGCCAGGACGTTGCAGCTGATCCTGGCATCCGTGAGGGCCTTGCTGACGGCGGCAGTCAATCCGACGGCTTCCAGTGCCGAGTGGATCTGCAACGTGATCCACGCGGCGACGAAGTCGTAGGACAGCCCTTCCTTGTCGGCCTCGGCACGGGGCAGGACCACCGTGAGGCCCTCTGCTTCCCTGACCGCCGCTTCGATGCCGGGCGCCAGCGGCCGTCCATGGGGCCACAGGACGTAAACGTATTCGCCCGGCCGCCGCACCGGGTGCATCCCTGCCAACAGGGCCTGAAGGTTCTTCTCGCCAGTCATGCTGCCCAGTCTAGAAGGCGCGGCAGCCGGCCGCCGGGTAAGCGGCCGCTATCAGGCTGCCGGGCAAACGCAAACGGCGGCCATCCCCGGAAGGGACAGCCGCCGTCGGGCATAAAAGCTGGGCCGGCCTATTTGGCGTTGGCCGTAACCGATTCCTTGGAGTCCACCGCAGTGGAACCGGAACCGCCGGCCACAGGGGCAGGGGCGTCAGCAACGGGCGCGGCGGCCGGCTTGGGAGCCGGGGTAGCGGCAGCGACGAAGGCGCCGCGCGGGTTGTCCAGGTCCATCAGCTGCGTGGTGTCGCGGCCGGCGAAGAAGCTGATGATCCAGTTGAAGATCACCCGGAACTTGCGCTCGAACGTGGGCATGGCCATGCCGTGGTAGCCGCGGTGCGCGAGCCAGGCGAGTCCGCCCTTGAGGCCGATGCTGCCCACCAGGTTGATGTTGGCAACGCCCTTCCACTCACCGAAGCCGGCAACAGCGCCCAGGTTCTTGTGCTTGTAGTCCTTCAGCGGCTTGTCCCAGCGCGAGGCCCAAAGGTTCTTGGCGAGGCGCTTCGCCTGGCGGAGCGCGTGCTGGGCGTTGGGGACGCAGGTACCGTCCGGGAGGCCCTTGCCGGTGAGGTCGGGAACGGCGGCGACGTCGCCGGCTGCCCAGGCGTTGTCGATGATGCCTTCATCGCCGGCAACCCGGAGGTCCGGCAGGACGCGGACGCGCCCGCGCGGCTCGAGCGGGAAGTCGGTGGACCGGACCATGGGGCTGGCCTGCACGCCGGCGGTCCATACGAGGGTGTCCGTTTCGAACTCCTGCGCGGGGGTCTTGTCCGGGAGGTTGATGAGCTTGAGGCTACCCTCAGCGTTGTCCAGGGACGTGTTGAGGAGTACCTCGATGCCGCGGCTGCGGAGGTGCTCCACAACCCATTCCGCCTGCTTGGCGGTGACTTCCGGCATGATCCGGCCCATGGCTTCAACCAGGACGAAGCGCACTTCCTCCTGCTTGATGCGTGGGTTGTTTTTGACGGCGGCCCGGGCAAGGTCCTCCATCTCTGTGATGCATTCGATGCCGGCAAACCCGCCGCCCACCACAACGAAGGTGAGGGCCTTGGCACGCGCAGCGGGGTCGGTCATGGTGGAGGCAACTTCGAGGCGCTCCAGGACCTTGTTGCGGAGGGCTACAGCTTCCTCGATGGTCTTCAGGCCGATGCCCTTGTCCGCGAGGCCCTTGATGGGGAACGTGCGGGTGATGGCACCTGCGGCCATCACAACGTCGAAGTAGGGAACCTCGAAGTGTGCGCCGCCGTCGGCGGGAGCCACCACAGCCGTGCGGTTGGCGTGGTCGATCGAGGTCACGCGGCCCTGGATCAGTTCGGTCTGCTTGAGGTGCTGGCGGTGGGAGACCACAGCGTGGCGCGCCTCGATGTTGCCGCCGGCCACCTCGGGCAGGAACGGCTGGTAGGTCATGTAGGGCAGTGGATCCACGAGGGTGACGATGCCACCGGCATTCGCGATCTTCTTCTGCAGTTTGAGTGCTACGTACAGGCCGACGTACCCGCCGCCGACGACGAGTACCCTGGGACGGTCCTGGAGCTCTGGGGTGGTTGCCATAGTTTAAGGATACAGCAGTTTGTGAAAATCTTCACTAACTGCCGGACAGGCTTCCCGCCTCAGGTTTCCGGCCGGATTCGATGCTGTCCATCACGCCGGTGTCGAGCTCATCCGCCACTGCTCCCGGCCGCCTCGCCGCCCGCCGGAGTTGAATGACGGCTGCCGCGATGATCGCCACGAACAACAGGCTGAACCCGATCACGACGGCGGCGCCGAGGGCGATGTCCCGCTGCGACGGCGGCTCGGCCGCGGGCACGGTGGCCTCCGGCAGGGTAGGCACGGCGCTGGGAATTTCCGACGTAGGCAGCGGGGCTGGGGTGGCGAGGTTGCCCCGCCGGTGAACGCGGATCCATTCCGCAATGGAGCCAAGCGGGTTGGCACTGGCCTCGGGAACGTTGCCCTTCAAAGCGGCCTCGGCATCGAGCACACCGAAGCCGTACAGGGGGTCTTTGCCGGGTGCTCCGGCGTCCTTTGCCGTTGTAACAATCCTGTTGATGACCTGCTTCGCGGACATTTCCGGCCACTTGGAGCGGATCAGCGCCGCAACGCCGGAGACAATCGGCGTCGCCCCCGAAGTGCCTGCCCATTCCGCGTAGCTGCCACCTGGCACACCGCCCAGCAGGTTTTCCGCGGGCGCCGCAACCCCGATGCTGATTCCCTGGGAGGACGCGTCAACGCTGGCTGCGCCCTTGCGGTCCAGGCCGGCGACGGTGAGGACGCCGGGAATGGTGGCAGGAGCGCCCACCTGCATGTTGCCACCCACCCGGTTTCCGGCCGCGGCCACGATCACGACGTCTTTTTGCTCCGCGTAGAGAAAGGCGGCGTCCCAGCTTTGCGGCCATTGTGGCGTGGTGCTGCCCAGGGAAATATTGATGACCTTGGCACCGTTGTCCACCGCCCAGCGGACAGCCTCGGGAATCTGGTCCTGGTCGCTTTTACCTGAGGGATTCGTTGAGCCCAGCCAGGTGGAGACCGCTAGGATCTGGGCCTCCGGGGCCACGCCTATGATTCCGTCGGGGGGAAGGGCTGCGGGGCCGGGTGTTGGACTGGCAGTGGCGTCGGCGGGCTGATGGCCCCGTCCTGCAAGCATGGTGGCCACAAGCGTGCCGTGCTCAGTCTTGGAGCCCACGCCTTTTTGGCCGTTGGGCTGCCCCGAACCGGAGGCGTCGTAGCCGCCGGCAACTGCTCCCTTAAGATCCGGATGCTGGGCGTCCACGCCGCTGTCGATGACGGCAACTTTCACGCCGGCGCCCTTGGAAACCTCCCAGGCCTTGGTGATGCCGGACTCGCCCAGCCAGTACTGCTTGTCGCGCCATTCGTCCGCGTGGGCTGCCGGGGCGGTGAAAAGACCTGTGACGAGGCAGCCGCCGGCCAGGACCAGCGCGAGCAGTGCTGCGCTGGCCCGTCCAAGCGGTTTCATCCCAGTGGTGTGTTTCTCCATGGGCCGTCAGCCGATGCTCAGGGCAATGCCGTCGAGAATGTCGTGTTCGCTGGCGGTGGCTGTTGCAACGCGCCCGCCGGTCAACCCGGCCAGCCGCTCAAGGATGCGCCGCCAGACCAAACCGCCTGCACCGATGACATCCACCCGGCCCGGATGCATGTAGGGCAGCGCGGCGCGGTCTGAACGCGTCATGGTGAGGAGATCGGTGCCGGCAGCCCTGACCGTGTCGAGGGGCAGTTCCGTACCGTGGATCGCGTTGGGCGAATATTCGGTCAGCCGAAGGGCGTGGGCAGTGATGGTGGTAATGGAGCCGGCAACGCCGACGACGGCGGTGGCGCGTTCCAGCGGAACGTCCTGTCCGGCGCGGGCGATGGCGGCGTCGACATCAGCTTCCGCGGCGGCTATCTGTTCGGGAGTGGGCGGGTCCTGGCTCAGATGCCGTTCGGTCAGGCGCACGCAGCCGATATCCACTGATTTTGCTGCTGTCACGCCGGCTGCCGTGCCCAGGACGAATTCGGTACTTCCGCCGCCGAGGTCAACTACCAGTACCTCCTGGCCGTCCAAAATGGGCAGGACGCTGCTCGCGCCGGCGAAAGACAGCGCGGCTTCCTCGTCGCCGGAGATGACCTCAGGTTCCACGCCCAGGAGCTTCCGGATGCCGTCCACGAAGACATCCCTGTTCCGCGCGTCACGGCTGGCAGAGGTGGCAACGAAACGTACCTTGCCGGCACCGTGCTCCTGGATCAGGCGTGCGTAGTCAGCAGTCGCCGCGAAGGTGCGCTCCAGCGCCTCGGGAGCCAGTTCGCCGGTGGCATCCACTCCTTGCCCCAGCCGCACAACACGCATCTCGCGCACCACGTCCCTGAGGCTGGTGGTCCCGTTGCTGCGTTCGATATCGGCGATGAGGAGGCGGATGGAGTTGGTGCCGCAGTCAATGGCGGCGACGCGGGTCATTGCCCGGCCTCTGCAGTGCCGGAGGCCTTCCGAACGGGCGCGGGACGGCCAACGATGTCCGGCAGCCCCTGCGGCCCGTGGCGGCTGAGGTCCCGGGACGGAGCTTCACCCTCGGTGTCCCATGCGCCTTGGCAGTAACACGCGTCTGCGGTCCACCACTCACTGATGGCGGAGATGGCCTGGTCCCCCAGCGGATTGACTCCCGGACCGGCCGCGAGTGAGTGCCCTACCAGGACGTGCAGGCATTTGACGCGGGTGGGCATGCCGCCGGCGGAGATCCCATCGATTTCGGGGACGGCTCCGATGCCGGACCGTTCACCAATGTCCGAGCGTGCCTTTAGGTACGCATTGTGCGCGGAGCGGTAGGCGGCGGCCAGTACGTCGTCGTTGGACAGTTGCTCGTTCATCACGTTCATAACGCCCGCAGCTTCGAGCCGGGAAACCGCAGAGGTAATGACCGGATGCGTCAGGTAGAAGGTGGTGGGGAACGGGGTTCCGTTGCCGAGGCGGGGAGCGGTGGCGGCAACCAGGGGGTTGCCGCAGACGCAGCGTGCAGGAATCTCCACCACATCACGGACCGGCCGTCCCAGCTGGCGGCTCAGTACTTCCAGGTCTCGCGGTGATGGTTGGCGGGAGTCGTCCCGGGCGGCTGCCGTGTTGGGTTCCACTGTCGCGGGCCGTCCTTCCTTTTACGGTTCAGTCTGTGGCCGCGCGCGTGATGGACTCCCACAGGGAATCCACCCACGGCAGATCGGCGGGGTCTTGTGCTGCTGCGCCGGTTTGGCTACTGCTCTCTCCGGCCGGCAAATCGCTGCCGAAGACCCAGTAGCCGGTTTCGCCCGGCATAACCATGTTAATGCGGTCGCGGGCCTGCTGTTTCACGTAGTTGGGATCCTGCCAGCGGGAAACCTGCTGCCGGAGGCTGTCCCCTTCCGCCTCGCGGGCGGCAATGTCAGCGTTCAGGGCCGCTATCTCTGCCCTTTTGTCGAAAAAAATCTTCACCGTGGGGGCCAGCATGATGGTGATGGCAATCATGACCACCGCCAGCGCGAGCATCCGTCCCGAAAACGCCTTGGCCGGGACGGGCTGCTGGTCTTCGGGGGTTCCGGCGCAGGCCGGGGAGGCACCTTGGGAACTGCTCCCCTTTCCTGCACCGGCAGGCGAGGTGGCGCCGTGCGACCCAGGGACGTTCCTGGAGCCGGGCGAGTGGGCACCCGCTGCGTTGGCCGCCGCCGGCGCGGCAGCTTTCCGGCCCGCCCCGTTGGTGCCGGGCTTTTCCTTGCCCGAGCCGAAATCCGCCCTGATGACAGCGGCGTCCCCGTCCGTTTCCTGGCTTGACCGCGTTGTGTCCGAACGGGAAGAGGCGACCTTTGGAACTTTGGGACGGCGGGTAGCCATGACACTCCTGAAACACGCAGCCTGCCTGGGCCGCCACTAGCTGGGCTGGAACTATATTGCCGAAACAACAACGGTGGCTATGGTCTTTCAACCATAGCCACCGCCTCGCCGTTTATGCGGCTACTAGCCCTTGAAACGCGGGAACGCGCTGCGGCCTGCGTAGCGTGCCGCATCGTCGAGTTCCTCTTCGATGCGCAGCAGCTGGTTGTACTTGGCAACGCGCTCGGAGCGGGCCGGTGCGCCGGTCTTGATCTGGCCGGCGTTGGTAGCCACCGAGATGTCGGCGATGGTGGTGTCCTCGGTTTCGCCGGAGCGGTGCGAGGTGATGGTGGTGTAGCCGGCACGCTGGGCCAGGCTCACGGCGTCAAGCGTCTCGGTGAGGGAACCGATCTGGTTGACCTTGACCAGCAGCGAGTTGGCGGTCTTGGTGTCAATGCCACGCTGCAGGATGGCGGGGTTGGTGACGAAGAGGTCATCGCCAACCAGCTGCACCTTGTCGCCGATGGAGTCGGTAAGGGTCTTCCAGCCGTCCCAGTCGTTTTCGTCCAGCGGGTCTTCAATGGAGACCAGCGGGTAGTCAGCGACGAGTTCGGTGTAATACGCGCTCATCTCGGCTGAGGTCAGCGACTTGCCTTCGAACTGGTAAGCACCGTCGGTGAAGAACTCGGAGGAGGCAACGTCCAGGGCCAGCGCGATGTCCTTGCCCGGGGTGTAGCCGGCGTTCTTGATGGCTTCCTGGATCAGGTCCAATGCTGCACGGTTGGACGGCAAATTCGGGGCGAAGCCGCCTTCGTCGCCGAGGCCGGTTGCGAGGCCCTTTTCCTTCAGCACGGACTTCAGGGCGTGGTAAACCTCGACGCCCCAGCGCAGGCCCTCGGAGAAGGTCTCGGCACCCAGCGGGACAACCATGAATTCCTGGATGTCGACGTCGGAATCAGCGTGCGAGCCGCCGTTGAGGATGTTCATCAGCGGAACCGGCAGGACGTGGGCGTTCGGGCCGCCCAGGTACTTGTACAGGGGCAGGTCTGCCGAGGCGGCAGCCGCGTTCGCAACGGCCAGCGAAACGCCCAGGATGGCGTTGGCGCCCAGCTTGCCCTTGTTCGGCGTACCGTCCAGGTCCAGCATGGCCTGGTCGATGCTGCGCTGGTCCGTGGCATCGAAGCCGGTCAGGGCCGGGGCGATCTGGTCGATGATGGCGTCAACAGCCTTCTGGACACCCTTGCCGAGGTAACGGCCCTTGTCGCCGTCACGCAGTTCAACGGCTTCGTGCTCGCCGGTGGAAGCGCCGGAGGGAACTGCAGCGCGGCCGATCTGGCCGTCGGAGAGCAGTACTTCAACTTCTACGGTCGGGTTGCCGCGGGAATCGAGGATCTCGCGGGCGTGGATGGCATCGATAAGCGCCATGAATTTGCTCCTTATGGGCGATTAACGGGGGGATCTTGCAGAAAGACTCGACGTACTCGTCACGGACCAGCGTAGTCGAGAGTGGTCCGGGTTACGGAAACCTATCCAGCCCCCGGACGTCATGATGGTGCGGTTATCTCTGGTGGTACTGCTCGGGGACACGGTGCTGGTAGGCACGGACCGCGCCGCGCAGGGCACGCTCGGCGTCGAGCCCGCTGGCCTGGGCGGATTGCACGACGGCGAGCAGCAGCCCGCCGAGTTCTTCTTCCGACCTGAAGGGGCCAACGTTTGCCGGTGGTTGACGTGGCTCAAACCCCGCCCTGGCCGCCCGGTCAAGGGATTTCTGGGCCCGGGCCAGCGCCGGGAGGGCCAGGGGGATCCCTTCAAACGGATCCCGCCGCTCCGGCCGCTCGGCGCGCTTGACGGCGTCCCACTTCTGGATGATTTCATCAATGGTGGCCGGAAAGCTGTCCTGCAGGGAGCCGTCCGGGCGGAACACATGGGGGTTCCGGCGGACCATCTTGGCACTGAGCCCGCGTGCGACGTCGTCGAACGTGAAGGCGCCGCGCTCCTCGGCAAGCCGGGCGTGCAGCACCACCTGGAGCAGGACGTCGCCCAGCTCGCCCCGGAGTTCGGCGTCGGCTGCTTCAGCCGTAGTGCCGCCAGCGGTTCCGGCCTCGATCGTTTCGGCAACCTCAAAGGCCTCTTCGAGGAGGTACTCCACCAGCGACGCGTGGGTGAGGGCCCCCATCCAGGGGCAGTGCTCGCGCAGGGAAGCGACTATCCCCAGCAGCTCCCCCACCGGGGAGCTGCCGGCCTCCGGCTCGTTAGCCAAGGTTCGCGTAGGCGTCGTTGATGTACTCCACCAGGGCTTCCTTCTCCTCCAGCGGCAGGAAGGATGCCTCGGCGGCGTTCAGGGTCAGCTCCAGCAGGTCATCGAGATCGTAGTCGAAGGTTTCCACCAGGAGGTCGAACTCGTCCGTCAGCGTGACACCGCTCATCAAACGGTTGTCGGTGTTGATGGTGACGTTGAAGCCGAGCTGGTACAACATGTCCAGCGGGTGGCTTTCGATGCCGTCGCCAAACCCGGCAATCGCACCGGTCTGGAGATTTGAGGATGGGCAGATTTCCAGGGCAATGCCGCGGTCGCGGACCCAGCTGGAGAGGTCGCCGAGCGTCACCAGTCCGATGGTGTCCTCGGTCTCGTCATCGTCGTCGAACTCCACCATGATGTCCTCGGCGATCCTGACGCCGTGTCCCAGCCGGAGCGCCCGGCCGTCCACCAGGGCTGACTGGATGCTCTCCAGGCCGGCTGCCTCGCCCGCGTGCACGGTTGCCGGGAAGTTGTTCTGGGCCAGGTAGGTGAAGGCCTCCCTGAAGCGCGAGGGCAGGAATCCGTCTTCGGCTCCGGCGATGTCGAATCCTACGGCGCCCTTGTTGCGGTGGCGGACGGCCAGTTCGGCGATCTCCTGGCCGCGGTCGGCGTGGCGCATGGCCGTGATGAGCTGGCCCACCTGGATTTCGCGTCCGGTCTCCCCTACGGCTTCGACGCCGGCCTCGAGGCCCTCCTGCACTGCCTCCACGGCTTCGTCCAGGGTGAGGCCCTTCTGCAGGTGCTGCTCGGGCGCCCACCGTACTTCGCCGTACACCACGCCGTCGTCAGCCAGGTCCTCGACGAATTCCTTCGCGACGCGGAAGAGGCCTTCGGCGGTCTGCATCACGGCGACAGTGTGGTCGAACGTCTCAAGGTAGCGGACCAGGGAGCCGGAGTCCGCGGACTCGCGGAACCATTGGCCCAGCGCCACCGGATCGGTGGACGGAAGGGTGTGGCCAACTGCCTCGGCCAGTTCGATGATGGTGGCCGGACGGAGTCCTCCGTCCAGGTGGTCGTGAAGTGAAACCTTTGGGAGGTTCTTCAGGTCAAAATCGATGGCAGGGGCAGCGTCAACAATAGGCTCAGTCACGTTCCCACCTTAGGGTGGGCAGGAGTTCAATGCCAGCGGCTAGGTGGCGGCGGGCTTGCCGTCCGCGGCAGCGGGGGCCAGGACGGCGTTGCCGCCGGTTTGGCTGTCCCGTGCGCCGTCCGGGCCGCCGTCGAGCCACTCATCCACTTCCTGGGCGTCGTTGCGGGCAAGGTGCTTGTGCCACCACCGGAGCAGGTGGTCGATGAGGATGCCGAGCACAATCGCGAACACCACCGCTATGCCCGCGCTGAGCAAAGGGTTGTGGTGCAGCCACGGGAAGGAACTGGCCAGCAGTCCGATGCCGATGGAATACCCCACCCACGTGATGCAGGCGAAGGCGTCCAGCAGGAAGAACCGGCGGTGGGCGAAGCCGGTGCTTCCAGCCACGTAGTTCACCGCCACCCGGCCCCAGGGGATGTAGCGGGCAGTGAAGATCAGCACCGCTCCGCGCTTCTCAAGTTCATAGCGGGCCCAGCCGAAAGCCTTCTGGACCTTGGGCCGGCGCATCCATTTCCACCGGTTCAGGCCAATCCGGCGCCCGAGCATAAAAGCCATGTTGTCCCCGGCGATGGCACCGATCAGGGCGGTGATGCCCAGGATCCAGAGATTGGGTTCCCCACCGTGCCGGGAGAACGCTGCAAGGGCCACGATGAGGGTTTCGCTGGGGACCACCATGGCGAAGCCGTCCACAAAGAAGAACAGCAGCAGTACCGGGTAGATCCACCACTGACCCGCTGCATGGAGCACGGCCTCATTAATAAACTCCACGCGGTCTTGCTCCTATGCAAAATGGCACCAGCCAAAAGTGACGCAGCCAAAGCGGAAATCGTTCCTAAGTGTCCCACGGCCGCGGCGCAACACGCTACGCCCCTGCCTGCCCGAACAACGGTTGAACTACGCTTCCGGTTCCTTCATTCGTTCCACCATGGGCGCCTTTCGCCGGACCCTGTTGATGACGAGGTCCACCACGATCCCGAGCGCCACCGCACAGATGATGGCGATGACCGCGCCCAGGAGGTGGTTGTCTTCAAACCACTGGCCAAAGAACAGCCCGATTCCCACCGAGTAGGCCGCCCACAGGCTGGCCGAGAGGACGGTCAGCCCCACGAAACGCAGGTGCGGATAATGCGTGACCCCGGCCGTGAGGTTCACAGCTACCCGGCCGATCGGGACGAACCGCGCCACGAGGATGAGCGAGGCCGGGCGCTTGCGCAGCTCCCGGCCTGCCCACCGGAAGGCGCTTTGCATCCGCGGGCCCCGCATCCACGACCACCTGTTGGTTCCTACCCTGCGGCCGATCAGGTACGCGATGTTGTCGCCGGTAAAGGCGCCAAGGGCCGCCACCAGCATCAGGAGCCAGGGGTTGGGTACATCCGCGGTGGCAGCCACTGCGGAGAGTCCTACCACCACTGATTCACTCGGTACGGGCGGAAAGAAGCCGTCAATGATGCAGCAGGCCAAAACAAGGAACAGCACCCAGGGCTGTCCGGCTGCCGCGAGGATGAAGTCATTGATGGCCTGCATGGGTCCCTATGCTATGCGGTCAATGATCAGGCGCTGCGCCGGCCGCGATCCCTCGGGTGCGATGACTGCCGCGTTCTCCAGGGCTTCCTTGGCCCTGGCAAACCGTTCCGGAGTATCCGTGAGCAGGGTCATCAGGGGCTCTCCCGCCCGGACCACGGCACCGGGCTTGGCATGCATCCGGACGCCCGCGCCTGCCTGCACGATGTCCTCTTTCCGTGCCCGCCCTGCGCCGAGCCGCCAGGCTGCCACCCCCACAGCAAGGGCGTCGAGTTCCACCAGCACTCCATCGGCCGGGGCGTAAACTACCTCGGACTCCCGGGCCACCGGCAGCTTGGCCCGCGGGTCGCCGCCCTGCGCCTGGATCATCCGGTTCCAGACGTCCATGGCACGGCCGTCCTTCAAGGCGGCGGCGGGATCGGCGTCGTGCACTCCTGCAGCGGCGAGCATTTCCTCGGCGAGCCGGACCGTCAACTCCACCACATCGCCGGGGCCGCCGCCCGCCAGCACCTCGACGGATTCCTCCACCTCGATGGCGTTGCCGGCAGTCAGGCCCAGGGGCGTGCTCATGTTGGTGAGCAGAGCCACGGTGTTGACCCCGGCATCCTTACCAAGCGCCACCATGGTCTCCGCCAGCTCGCGGGCCTTGGCCTCATCCTTCATAAAGGCGCCGCTGCCCACCTTGACGTCCAGGACCAGCGAGCCGGTGCCCTCGGCGATCTTCTTGCTCATTATGGACGAGGCAATCAGCGGGATGGCCTCGACGGTGCCCGTAACGTCCCGGAGTGCGTAGAGCTTCTTGTCTGCCGGAGCCAGGCCTGCGCCTGCTGCGCAGATGACGGCGCCCACGTCCTGGAGCTGGGCCAGCATCTCCTCGTTGGTGAGTGAGGCCCGCCAGCCGGGGATGGCCTCCAGCTTGTCCAGCGTGCCGCCGGTGTGGCCCAGTCCCCGGCCGGAGAGCTGGGGAACGGCGACGCCGAACACGGCTACCAATGGCGCCAGCGGCAGGGTGATCTTGTCCCCCACGCCTCCGGTGGAGTGCTTGTCCGAGGTGTACTTCAGCCCGCCGTCCGGACGGCGCAGGCTGGAGAAGTCCATCCGCTCGCCGGAAGCGATCATTGCGGCCGTCCACCGGGCAATTTCGCTGCGGTTCATGCCATTGAGCAGGATGGCCATGTTCAGGGCGGCCATCTGCTCGTCCGCGATGACTCCCCGCGTGTAGGCGTCAATGGTCCAGTCGATCTGTTCCGGGCTCAGTGTGCCCTTGTCCCGCTTAATGCGGATGATATCGACGGCGTCGAACGCTTCGGCCAAGTTGATCGCTGCGGCGGTGTCTGTCATCGGGTTCCCTCCAGGTGTTCGGGACCAAAGGCGTCCGGCAGCACCTGGTCCATGGTCTTGATGCCTTGGGTGGTCATAAGCTCCATGCCGGAGGCACGGAATTCGTACAGCAGCTGGCGGCAGCGCCCGCAGGGCATAAGGATGTTGCCGGCGCCGTCCACGCAGTAGAACGCGCGGAGCAGGCCGCCGCCGGTCATGTGCAGGTTCCCCACCAGCGCGCATTCGGCGCAGAGGGTCAGGCCGTAGCTTGCGTTCTCCACGTTGCAGCCGCTGACGATCCGGCCGTCCTCGGTGAGGGCCGCCGCCCCCACCGGAAACTTGGAGTACGGCGTGTAGGCCTTTCGCATGGCTTCGACGGCGGCGGCCTCCAGTGCGGGCCAGTCCACGTGCCCTTCGCCGGCCACGCCGTCAACCCTTGACATACGGGATGCCGCTGGCAGCCGGCCCTCGTGACCTGCCCACCAGCCCGGCCACGGCCAGAACCGTCACCAGGTAGGGCAGCATGGCCATGAACTGGCTGGGCACCGGGGTGCCAATGATGGTCACGATGCTCTGCAGGTTGTCGGCGAACCCGAACAGCAGGGCGGCGAAGAAAGCACCGATCGGATTCCACCGGCCAAAGATCAGGGCAGCCAGCGCGATGAAGCCGCGGCCGCCGGAGATTTCTTTGGTGAAGCTGTCGATCGCCACCAGGGTGAAGAACGAACCGCCGATGCCGGCTACTGCCCCGCCGAGGGTGACGTTCCAGAACCGGGTGGCATTGACGTTGATGCCCAGGGTGTCAGCCGCCTGCGGATGTTCACCGACGGCGCGTACACGCAGGCCCCAACGGGTTTTGAAGAGGCCTACCCAAACCACCAGGACCGCTACGTACATCAGGTACCCCACCAACGACTGGCGGAAAAGGATGGGCCCGATGATCGGGATGCTGGACAGGACGGGAATCTCGATGATGTCCAGCCCGGGAGGCGAATTGAACTGCGCCTTGTTGGCCTGCATCACCGTGCTGAACAGGAAACCGGTAACGCCGGAGACCAGGACGTTCAGCACCACGCCCACGATGATCTGGTTCACGAGGTACTTGATGCTGAACAGGGCCAGGACCATGGAAACGACTGCCCCGGCCACGGCGGCAGCCAGCAGCCCGATGAAGGGGTTTTGCGTCATGCTGGCAACGATGGCGGCGGTGAATGCGCCGCCGAGGAGCTGGCCCTCGATGGCGATGTTGACCACGCCCACCCGCTCACACAGGACGCCGGAGAGTGAACCGAACACCAGCGGGACAGCAAGGGTGACCGACCCGGCGATGAGCCCGGCCAGTGAGATGCTCGGGGTACGCGCACCGCCCACCACCCAGATGAGGAAAGCGGCCACGAACAGGACAATGAAGGTAACTGACAGCCATCCCGGGGCCGGCCGGTCCTGGGTTTTGAGGTACACCGCATAGGCTGCGAGGCCCAACAGGAGGACGGACAACACGATACCCGCGGCGAATGCGTTCACCTCCAGGGCAGGCAGCTGGAAAAAGTCCTCGCCGGTGGAGATCCCGAAACTGGCGGTCTGGTTGGGTGCCATCAGACCGAAGAAGACCAGGGCGATGAGTCCGAAGGCCGTGAGCAGGACCGGCGTGCGCCAGGTCACCGGCTTCGCTGAGACGGCTGCCGTGCCGGTGCCTGCCAGGGTGTTACCCGGCTGCGGCTTTCCGGAGAGGGGCGACGATACTTTTGTGCTCATGCTGCACCTCCGGTTGTGGCTGCCTGGCGGGACTTGGCCGCGCGGGCAGGCTTCTTGCGGCGGGGGTTCAGGCCGAAGACGGCCCGCACCAGCGGCGGAGCCGCAATGAAGAGGACGATCAGGGACTGGACCACCAACACGATATCGATGGGAGTTCCGGTCTGGATCTGCATCTGGACGGCCCCGGCGCGGAAGGCACCGAACAGAAGGCCGGCAGCGAAGGTACCCCAAGGCGTCGAACGTCCCAGCAGGGCGACGGTGATCGCGTCGAATCCATAGGTGGCAGCCACGCCGTCGGTGAGGACTTTCTCCGTGCCCGCCACCTGGGCGACGCCGGACATGCCTGCGAGTCCGCCGGCAATGGCCATGACCAGGATGGTGGAGCGGGAAACGTTGATGCCCGCGGTCTGTGCTGCCCTTGGGTTGGCACCTACGGCACGGAACTCGAAGCCCACCGTGGAGCGGTTCAGGAGCCACCACACCAGCACGGTGGCTGCAATGGCCAGGAGGAAGCCCAGGTGCAGCCGGTACTGGGTGCCGAAAATCTGCGGGTAGACGGCGGTGGGATCAAGGATGGGCGAAATGGGGTTCGTCTCCCCCGGCCGCTGGAACGCCGGCGTGTTCAACAGGTAGCGCAGGAAGTACAGCGCGATGTAGTTGAACATGATGGTCAGGATGACTTCGTGGGCCCCCGTCCGGGCCTTAAGCAGCCCCACGAGTCCGCCCCAGAAAGCGCCGCCGATGATGCCGGCCACCAGGACCAGCAGCAGGTGCAGCCCCAGCGGCAGGTGCAGCGCGAAGCCAACCCAGGCGGCAAGGATGCCGGCCACAATGATCTGTCCCTGTGCACCGATGTTGAAGAGTCCGGCGCGGAATGCCAATGCTACGCCGAGGCCGGCCGTAATCAGCGGCGTGGCAATGGTGAGCGTCTCCATGAACGGTGCGAACTGGGCCGCGACGCTGTTGCCCCGGGGGTTGAAGACCGAACCCTGGAACAGCGCCACGTAAGAGCGCGTTGCGGCGTTCCACACTGCTGACAGGAAATCAGAGGGACGGGCAAAGAGGTAGGTGGACGTGGTGGCTACCTGTTTGTCGGTGCTGGCAATCAGGAGTCCGCCGATGACGAGTGCAAGCAGCACTGCCAGGACGGAGACCATGCCGCTCCCGGTGAAGATCTTGCGGAGCAGCGTGTCCGGGCCGCCCGGAAGCTGCCCGCTTTGCGCAGTGGCCGGAACGGCGGAGGGTTCCATGGCCCCGCCGGCAGTATCAACGGATACGACGGCGGCCGTCTCCTCCGCAGCGGGCGTTGCCTCGTGCGCTTTGCCGCTGTGTTCGCCGGCCGCGTGCTTGGGGGGATGCCTGTCAGACATGGTCGCCTCCTTCGGCGTCGGAAGTGGAGGCCGTGGCAGCAGAGGGCGCCTGCCCCGTGGGATGGGCGTGTTCCTCGGGCGGAATACCCGCCATCATGAGGCCCAGGACGTCGCGGCTGGTGCCGGCCGGAACGATGCCCACCAGCTTGCCTTTGTAGAGCACCGCGATCCGGTCGGCCAGTTCCATGACCTCGTCCAGCTCGGTGGAAATGATCATCACGGGAGTGCCCTGGTCCCGCTCCGCCACGATCCGGCGGTGCAGGAACTCGATGGACCCCACGTCCACGCCGCGGGTGGGCTGGGAGGCGATGAACAGCCGCAGCGGGCGGGAGAGCTCGCGCGCCATCACCACTTTCTGCTGGTTGCCGCCGGACAGCGTACCTGCCGCGGCTACGGCCGATGGCGTCCGCACGTCGAATTCGCCGATGCGGGCCTTGGCGTTCTCCAGAATTTTCGCCGGGCTCATGCTGATGCCCTTCGCGAAGGGAGGCTTGTCATAGAGATCAAGGACCAAATTCTCGGCCACGGAGAACGTGCCCACCAGCCCGTCCACCTTGCGGTCTTCCGGCACGAATCCGACGCCGGCGTGCAGGACTTCCTTGACGGACCGGTCCAGCAGTTCCTTGCCGTCCAGCGTGATGGAGCCGGAGACCCGGTCCTGGAGGCCAAGGATGGCTTCGGTGAGCTCGGTCTGGCCGTTGCCCTGCACGCCGGCTACTGCCAGGATCTCGCCGCGGGCAATGTCGAAGCTGAGTCCGTCCACCACGTGCTGGCCGTTGGGAGCGATGACTGTGAGGTCCCGGACTTCGAAGGTTTTTTCCTTCGGCTGGGCGGGTGCCTTATCCAGGTTCAGGCTGACGGCGCGCCCCACCATCATGGAGGCGAGTTCCGCAGTGGGGGCAGCAGGGTCCGCCGTGCCCACCACCTTTCCGCGCCTGATCACGGTGATGGTGTCCGAGACTTCCTTTACTTCCCGCAGCTTGTGCGAAATAAACACGATGGACGTGCCGCTGGCCTTGAGCTGGCGCATGATGTCCAGCAGTTCGTCAGTCTCCTGGGGCGTCAGGACGGCAGTGGGCTCGTCCAGGATCAGGACCTTGGCGTTGCGGACCAGTGCCTTGATGATTTCGACGCGCTGCTGGACGCCCACCGGCAGGTCCTCCACCAGGGCGTCCGGATCGACGTCGAAGCCGTATTGATCGGAGATTTCCTTGATCCGGCGGCGCGTCTCTTCCAGGTTGAGGAAGCCGGCGGCCTTGGTGGGTTCTGCGCCCAACGCCACGTTCTCGGCCACCGTAAAGACGGGGACCAGCATAAAATGCTGGTGCACCATTCCGATCCCGGCGGCCATCGCATCGCCGGGGCCGCGGAAGGACACTACTTTGTCATCAACGAGGATTTCGCCCTCGGACGGCTCGTAGAGGCCGTACAGCACGTTCATCAGGGTGGATTTTCCGGCCCCGTTTTCGCCCAGGAGACAGTGTATTTGTCCGGGCTCAACCACCACGTCGATATGGTCGTTGGCTAGCAGGGTCCCGAAGCGTTTAGTGATCCCTCTGAGTTCAAGTTTCACAACTCTGACCAATCTCGAAGCGTCCAGTGATCGACCGGACGGGATATGTGGCTGCAGCACCAGCCTAGTCGGTGCAGTCGGAGGATGAGCGGGCGGTAACCCGAAAGA
The DNA here is from genome assembly GCF_059090465.1 of Arthrobacter sp. MDT2-3. Classification (NCBI taxonomy): domain Bacteria; kingdom Bacillati; phylum Actinomycetota; class Actinomycetes; order Micrococcales; family Micrococcaceae; genus Arthrobacter; species Arthrobacter sp. MDT2-3. The sequence continues at coordinate 364,319 of NZ_JBNHFS010000003.1, forward strand.
GGAAGGCAACAGCAAAAAGCGCCACGCCCGGCCAGTCATTGACCAACCGGGGGTGGCGCTTCAAGCGGGAATCAGGCCTTGGGGCTGGCGGCGGACTCCACCTTCAGCTTGCCGTCCACAATGTCCTTCTTAATCTGCTCCAGCTCGCTCTTCAGCTCAGCGGGAACCTGGGATTCGAGGTCGTGGAACGGAGCCAGCTGTACACCTTCGTTGGCCAGCGTTCCCACGTACGGGGTGTTGCTGAACTTGCCGTCCTTGTCGTCCTTCACCACAGCTTCCACGGCCTCACCCATCGTCTTCATGACGGAGGACAGCATGATGTCCTTGTAGTCCGGAGCGGTGAGGTAGCCGTCGGAGTCAACCCAGATCAGCTTGACGTCCTTGCCGGCGGCCTTGGCTTCCTTCAGGGCAGCACCGGCGCCCTTGCCTACGGGCCCGGCGACCGGCATCACGATGTCGGCACCCTGGTCCAGGAAGTTCTGGGTCAGCTGCTTGCCCACGTCCTGCTTCTCGAAGTCGCCGGTGAAGCTGCCGTCCTGCGCCTCCTTGTTCCAGCCAAGGAGCTTAACGTCCTTGCCCTTCTGCTCGTTGTAGTACTTCACGCCGTCGGCATAGCCGTCCATGAAGATGGTCACGGTGGGGATCTTGATGCCGCCGAAGGTGGCCACCGTGCCGGTCTTGGTGGTTCCGGCGGCAAGGTAGCCCGCGAGGAACGCTGCCTGGGCGGTGTCATAGATGATCGGCTTGACGTTGTCGATGGGTGTCTCGTAGCCGAAGTCGACAATCGCGAAGTGGCTGTCCGGGTTGGCCGTTGCCTGTGCTTTGGTTGCGTCGCCCAGCAGGAAGCCAACAGTGACGGTGAGGTCGCAGCCCGCGGTGACCATGGCGCGCAGGTTGGGCTCGAAGTCGTTGTTGGTCTTCGACTCCACCTGGTTCACCTTGATGCCCAGATCGGTTTCAGCCTTTTTCAGTCCCTCGTAGGAGGACTGGTTGAAGGACTGGTCGTCGAATCCGCCGGAGTCGGAAACGATGCAGCCCGTGTAGTCGGTGGCTCCGGCGGACGAGGTGCTTCCGGCTTCGGGGGGTGCGCCGCAGGCGGTCAACAGAAGGGCCGAAGCACTGACGGTAGCCAGGCCGGCCATTGAACCGCGCTTGAAGTGTGCACGCAGTGATGACTTCAATTTTCCTCCAGGATGAAGAGAGTGGCGCTGCGGCTCGAATTCAATGAGTGTCCGTTTCTACACTGAAATTCTGTTTTCACTGAGGTCCCGCAGCACTGCGCCTGAGCGCACTAATGGCAACTACTTTAGTGGCCTGCACCACGTCCCAATAGCACAGCGGGCCCCGTTCCCGGAGATTGTTGACAAGTTGTTACCAACCAGTAGGGGTGCCGCTCCGTGACGCGGCACCCCTCCTTGGTCCGGCTGCTGTTACTGGGACTGGAGGCGGACCAGCATCTTGCCGGTATTGGCTCCGTCCAGCAGATCCATAAAGGCCTGCGGGGCATTTTCAAGCCCATCCACGATGGTCTCGTCATACCGGACGGTGCCGTCAGCCAGCCAGCCGGCCATTGCGGCCGCGAACTCAACGGCGTGTTGCCGCTGGCCGCCCACCAGGAAGCCCCGGAGGGTGAGCTGTTTGCCGATGGCCAGCATCAGGTTGTGCGGTGCCGGCGTCGGCTCCGTTGAGTTGTACTGCGCGATGGCCCCGCACATGGCCACCCGCCCTCCGACGTTCAGGGTGGCCAGGGCTGCCTCGAGGTGCTCGCCGCCCACATTGTCGAAATAGACATCGATGCCGTCCGGACCGGCAGCCTTCTTCAGCTGTTCGCGCACGGGACCGTCGTGGTAATCGAACGCCGCGTCAAAACCCAGCTCAAGGAGCCGGGCAACCTTTGCGGGCGAGCCCGCCGAGCCGATCACGCGGGAGGCGCCCATGGCCTTGGCAATCTGGCCAACCAGGGAACCCACGGCACCTGCCGCGCCCGAAACGAAGACGGCGTCGCCGGGCACAAACGCAGCCACCTTCAGCAGTCCGGCGTATGCCGTCAGGCCGGTCATACCCAGCGCACCCAGGAAAGCCGAAGCGGGGGCAAGGTCAGTCCGCGCGGGCGTGGCGGCGGCCGCATCCACCACGGAATACTCCCGCCACCCGAGGGGATGCACGACGACGTCCCCCTCCTTGTGCGCTTCAGACCGGGACGCGATAACCTCCCCCACAGCACCGCCGTCGAGCGCTTTGTCCAGGGCAAACGGCGCGGAGTACGACTTCGCGTCATTCATCCGTCCGCGCATGTACGGGTCGACGGACATGTAGAGGTTCCGAACCAGGATCTGGCCGTCGGCAAGTTCAGGCAGCGGGGCTTCTGCAAGCCGGAAGTTTCCCGGCGCCGGCCGTCCCACCGGGCGGGAGGCCAGCTGGATTTCGCGGGTGGTGGCGGGAAGGGTTCCGAGGCTCATGCGGCGAACTCCATGATCCTGATGTCCACAGTGATGTTTCCGCGCGTCGCGTTGGAGTAGGGGCAGATCTCGTGGGCCTTGGCGACCAGCGCCTCGGCGGTGGGCAGGTCCAGTGCGGGCAGCGCTATTTCCAGTTCTGCGGCAAGGCCGAAACCTGAATTGTCCAGCTGGCCAAGGTGGACCTTGGCAGCCACGGCCGAGTCCGTAAGGTCGGCACGTTCCCTGCGGCCCACGAGACGGAGCGCGGAATGGAAGCAGGCCGCGTAGCCGGCGGCAAAGAGCTGCTCCGGGTTTGTTCCCTGGCCGTTTCCGCCCAGCTCCACTGGGCTGGACAGGGTGACGTCCAGCTTGCCGTCGTTGGTCCGCGCATTGCCGTCGCGTCCTTCGCCTGAGGCCAGTGCCTGGGCAGTGTAAAGAGGTTTCACGGGGGTGTATCCGTCCTGTAGGTGGATTGAAAACTGCGGACTGATGCAGTCAGCGGGCGTTATGCAGGGCGGCCGTCAGCCGGGCCAGGGTGTTGTGCAGCTGGTCGAGCTCCTCGGTGGTCAGCCCTGCAGCCCGGGCCAGCCGTTTCGGCAGGGCGCCAGCCTTGCTGCTCAGTTCCCCTCCGGCGGCCGTCAGGTGGATGGCGACGCGGCGCTCGTCCTCACCGGACCGGCGGCGCTCCACCAGGCCCAGGGACTCCAGGCGCTTCAGCAGGGGTGACAGCGTGCCGGAATCAAGGCCGAGCTCCTCGCCCAGCTCCTTCACCCCGCGCGGCTCGTCCTCCCAGAGCACCAGCATCACCAGGTACTGGGGATAAGTCAGGCCGAGCTCGTCGAGGACCGGCCGGTAGACCGCAGTCGCGGCACGGGAGGCCGAATAGAGGGCAAAGCACACTTGGCGGTCCAGCCGTGGAGCATCAGTCATAAAAAGACTATAGGGGACAATTGAATTGCACACAACTTAACTGCAAGAGCCTTCCTGGGGACGCTCATATGCAGTGACGCGGCGGCCGTGAAGCCCCACGGCGTCCGCGTCTTTGGGATTACAGGTCGCGGATGGTGCGCAACGCCGCAGCGGTGAGGACCCGGATGCCAAGGCCCAGGGCCCGTTCGTCCAGGATGTAGTCGCCGCGGTGGAGGTCGTATTCCTCGCCGCCTGGGGTCTTGGTGCCGAGCCGCATCATGGCGCCCGGCAGCTCCGCGAGGAACCAGGCGAAGTCCTCCCCGCCCATCGACTGCGGGGTCAGTACTACGGCGCTTTCACCGATTTCGGCGCGGGCGGATGCTTCGATGATGGCTGTTTCGTGCTCGGAGTTCACCACCGGCGGCACTCCCCTGGTGTGCTCAAGGCGGACGTCAACGCCGTAGGGGGCAGCCACCTGGTGCACCACCTCATCGAGCAGTTCACCGGCGGCGTGCCACGCCTCGCGGTCCAGGCAGCGCATGGTCCCTGCCATATAACCGGTGCCGGGAATGGCATTGGGGGCGGAGCCGGCCGAAATCTGGCCCCACACTACGGAAACCCCGCTACGGACGTCCACGCGGCGGGAGAGAACAGCCGGGACGTTGACGGCAATCTGCGCCAATGCGAACACAAGGTCCTCGGTCAGGTGCGGGCGGGACGTGTGGCCGCCGCGGCCGGAAAGTTCGATCCGGATGGTGTCGGAGGCCGAGGTGATGGCACCGATGCGCGTGCCGATCTTGCCCACTTCGATGCGCGGGTCACAATGCAGGGCCAGGATCCGGGGAACCCCGTCCAGGACCCCCTGTTCAATGCACGAGTGCGCGCCGCCCGGCATGGTTTCCTCGGCGGGCTGGAAAATGATGCGTACGGTGGCGCCAAGCGGCTCCTCCTGGTGCATCCTGTGCAGTACCAGGGCGATGCCCAGCATGGTGGTGGTATGCACGTCGTGGCCGCACGCATGGGTCACACCGTGATTTTTGGAGGCAAAGGGCAAGCCCGTTTCCTCGATGATGGGAAGGGCATCGATATCACCGCGAAGGGCAGTGGCGATGGGGCCTTCCCCCACATCCACGGTAAGCCCGGTGCCCTCAAGGCGGCGCGGGCTGAGGCCTGCAGCTTCCAGCCTGTCAGCCAGCTTGTCGGTAGTGCGGAATTCCTTGAAGGACAGTTCCGGATGCGCATGCAGGTCCCGGCGGAAATCAATCAGTTCCGGCAGGAGCGGCTCAAGCCATGGAGCCACCAGGGCGGTGGGCTCTGCTTCCGTAGTGTAATTGCGCACTGCTTCACTCTAGCGAGGGTCGCTGGAATCCGGGCCATCGCGGTCCCCGCGTTACATCCGGGGACCGCGGGGCCTCAGAGAACGTCGGTATCCCCGCTGGCCTTCAGCGCGTCAACTGCTGCTTTGACCCGCTGCGAGTTGGCCATGGTGGTTACCAGCAGCGCATCGGGGGTGTCCACGATGACAACGTCCTGGATTCCGATCAGCGCGATGACGCGCTTGGTGTCCGTCACCACCACGCCGCTGGAGTTCTCGGTGAAGACGCGCGCGCCCTCCCCCAGCACCGTGACGTCATCCACTTCCTTGGCACTGTTGAGCCGGCCCACGGAAGCGAAGTCGCCGACGTCGTCCCAGCGGAAGGAGCCGGGCACGACGGCGACGTCCCCGGCTTCGGCCGCAGGTTCGGCAACGGCGTAATCGATGGCGATCTTTGGCAGCGTGGGCCACACGCGCGCCGTCACTTCGTTGCGGGCGGGGGTGTCCCAGGCGCGCGCGATTTCCTGCAGGCCCTGGAACAGCGCGGGCTGGTTGGCTTCCAGGTGCTTGAGCAGCAGTGCGACGGGCGCCACGAACATGCCCGCGTTCCAGACGTAGTTGCCGCTGTCCACGTACTGCTGGGCAACTTCCTCGTTCGGCTTCTCTACGAACTCCACCACATCCTGGGCACTGGGGGCGCCTTCGATGTGCAGGTCCTGTCCGGAGCGGATGTAGCCGAACCCGGTGGACGGGTGGGTGGGCTTGATGCCGATGGTCACAATCTTGCCGGCAGCGGCTGTGTGGATCGCCTCGCGGACAGCTTTCTGGAAAAGGTCTTCGGGGCTGATCACCTGGTCGGCGGCGAAGGAACCCATGATGGTGTCCGGATCGCGCTCGTGGAGGATGGCGGCTGCAAGGCCGATCGCCGCGGCGGAATCCTTGGGCTCGGACTCCAGGACCAGGTCCGAATCCTGAAGTTCGGGAAGCTGCCGGCACACCGCTTCACGGTGGGCCTTGCCGGTGACCACCAACATCCGGCTTCCGGCGAGCGGGTGCAGCCGGTCGTAGGTGGCGCGCAGCAAGGTGCTGCCCGAACCGGTGAGATCGTGCAGGAACTTGGGAGCCGCGGCTCGCGACAGGGGCCATAGGCGGGTCCCCACTCCGCCTGCCGGGATCACCGCGATAAAGCGGTCAAGGGGTGAAGCCGGGCTTGTCACTTTGTCTGTACTCATCACGGCCTACTTTAGCCGACCCGGTACCGGGCAGCCCTTTCGGCCCGCTTCGGCGCAGCTTAAGCCCCCTCCGGGCCCCGCGGCCGCAACAAAGTCAGCCTGATGCGCAGGAGAGTGTGGTGTTTGTCTCATTAATCGGCAGAATCCTTGCCGCTGCTGGGCACCAAGGAGTTCCTAAATTGAATAAGCTGTTAGCGGCGCCTAGATTTAGGCCCTGAGCTACGAGTGCTCTCGCAGCAGGCGTTCCCCCCGCGTGGATCTCATGCCAGCGCCGCTGTGTTGCAGGGAGGTTTATCAGTGCCGACAAAACCAGCTGGCACCTTGTACCGCGGCCGTGAAGGCATGTGGTCCTGGGTAGGACACCGTATTACCGGTGTAGTGATCTTTTTCTTCTTGTTGGTCCATGTCCTGGACACCTCCTTGGTACGGGTGTCCCCGGAGGCCTACACCGCGGTGATCGGTGCTTACAAGAACCCCCTGATGGCCCTGGGTGAGACCGGACTTGTTGCCGCCATCGTTTTCCACGCCTTCAACGGCCTGCGCATCATTGCGGTGGACTTCTGGAAGAAGGGCGCCAAGTACCAGCGCCAGATGCTCTGGGCAGTCCTGGGCCTCTGGGTGGTCACCATGGTCGCCTTCTCCATCCGCCATCTGTCCCTTGCGCTCGGAGGTCACTAAGCCATGTCTGCAACGATTGAGAGCCCGCGCAGCGGGCGCATCGCCCCCCAGTACCGCCGCACCGGTGGAAGCCGGGGCAACTTCGAAATGATTGCCTGGCTGTTCATGCGGCTCTCCGGCGTGGTGCTGGTGGTCCTCATCTTCGGTCACCTTTTTGTGAATCTCCTGGTGGGCGAAGGCATCCACGCCATCGACTTCGGCTTCGTGGCCGGCAAGTGGGCAGACCCGTTCTGGCAGTTCTGGGACCTCACCATGCTGTGGCTGGCCATGCTGCACGGGACCAACGGCGTACGCACCATCATTAACGACTACGCCGAAAAGGATTCAACCCGCCGCTGGCTGAAGACGGTCTTGTACTCGGCCACCGTCGTCATCATCGTCCTGGGAACCCTGGTGATCTTCACCTTCGATCCGTGCCCCGTGGTGGACGGCGTTCCCCTGCCTGGCGGATTCTGCCCTGCCTAGCACCGGCGGCATCCCGGGCCCGCGGGTACAACCGCGGGCCTTGTTTTGCGGAGCGGGTAACGCCCGCCCGTTGTTTTATTGCGAATTTTGAGAGAAAGAGCGTCTGGTATGCAGGTCCATAAGTACGACGTCGTCATCGTCGGTGCCGGTGGCGCTGGCATGCGCGCCGCGATCGAGTCCGGTCAACGCGCCCGCACAGCAGTACTGACCAAGCTCTACCCCACCCGCTCGCACACGGGTGCGGCGCAGGGCGGCATGTGTGCAGCCCTTGCCAACGTCGAGGAAGACAACTGGGAATGGCACACGTTCGACACCGTCAAGGGCGGCGACTACCTGGTTGACCAGGACGCGGCAGAGGTCATGGCCAAAGAGGCCATCGACGCCGTGCTGGACCTGGAGAAGATGGGCCTGCCGTTCAACCGCACGCCGGAAGGACGGATTGACCAGCGCCGGTTCGGCGGCCACACCCGCGACCACGGCAAAGCTCCCGTCCGCCGTGCATGCTACGCCGCTGACCGCACCGGCCACATGATCCTGCAGACCCTGTACCAAAACTGCGTCAAGCACAACGTCGAGTTCTACAACGAGTACTACGTGCTGGACCTCCTGACGGTCGAAGAGGATGCGGTCCGCGAGGACGGCACCCCGTACAAGCAGAAGCGCGTTGCCGGCGTGGTCTCCTACGACCTCGCGTCAGGCGAGCTCCACGTGTTCCAGGCCAAGTCGGTAGTGTTCGCCTCCGGCGGCGCCGGCAAGGTCTTCAAGACCACCTCCAACGCCCACACCCTCACCGGTGACGGCATGGGCATCGCGTTCCGCCGCGGCATCCCCTTGGAGGACATGGAGTTCTTCCAGTTCCACCCGACCGGCCTGGCCGGCCTGGGCATCCTCCTTTCCGAGGCCGCCCGCGGCGAAGGCGCCATCCTGCGCAACTCCGAGGGTGAGCGGTTCATGGAGCGCTACGCCCCCACCATCAAGGACCTGGCGCCCCGTGACATCGTGGCCCGTTCCATGGCCAACGAGGTCCGCGAAGGCCGCGGCTGCGGCCCGAACAAGGACTACGTCCTCCTGGACCTCACGCACCTGGAGCCCGCACACATCGATGCGAAGCTCCCGGACATCACAGAGTTCGCCCGCACCTACCTGGGCGTTGAGCCCTACACGGAGCCCGTCCCCGTGTTCCCGACCGCGCACTACGCCATGGGCGGCATCCCCACCAACATCACCACCGAAGTCCTGCAGGACAACGACACAGTGGTCCCCGGCCTGTACGCAGCCGGCGAGGTCGCATGCGTCTCCGTCCACGGTTCCAACCGTTTGGGCACCAACTCGCTGCTTGACATCAACGTCTTCGGCAAGCGTGCCGGTATCGCTGCGGCAGAGTACGCCAGGACGGCTGACTTCGTGGAGCTGCCGGAGAACCCCATCGCCTACACCACTGAGTTGCTGGACATTGCCCGCAACGGCACCGGTGATGAAAAGGTGGCTGTGATCCGCAAGGAACTGCAGGACACCATGGACGCCAACATGCAGGTGTTCCGCACCGCGGAGACCCTGAACCAAGTGCTGCGCGACATCGCATCCTTCGAGGAGCGCTACAAGCGCATCAATGTCCAGGACAAGGGCAAGCGTTTCAACCTTGACCTGCTCGAGGCCGTGGAACTCGGCTTCCTGCTGGAACTGGCCAAGGTGATGACCGTGGCGGCCCTGCACCGCGAGGAATCCCGCGGGGGACACTTCCGCGAAGACTTCCCGGAACGCAACGACGAAAAATTTATGAAGCACTCCATGGCGTACAAGGACGACCACGCCCCGGCGGACGGATCGGCAGAATCAATCGCCGGCATCCGCCTGGCCACCAAGCCGGTTGTCTTTACCCGCTACGAGCCGATGGTGAGGAAGTACTAAGATGACCGCTGAAATCGCTGAGCCAGCCTCAAAGATTGAACTGCCTGCCGGTGTCGGCGGGGGCGGCGAAATCCCCACGTTCGATGTGCACCTGCGGGTGCGCCGGTACAACCCGGAAGTTTCCGAGGAGGCCACGTGGGATGACTTCCACCTCACCATGTACGGCACCGACCGTGTCCTCGACGCCCTGCACAAGGTCAAGTGGGAAACCGACGGCAGCCTCTCGTTCCGCCGCTCCTGCGCCCACGGCGTCTGCGGGTCCGATGCCATGCGCATCAACGGCCGCAACCGCCTCGCCTGCAAGACGCTCCTGAAGGACCTGGACACCTCCAAGCCCATCACCGTCGAGCCCATCAAGGGCCTGCCGGTGGAGAAGGACCTCATTGTGGACATGGAGCCGTTCTTCCAGTCCTACCGCGAGGTTATGCCGTTCCTCATCAACAAGGGCCACGAGCCCACCCGGGAACGCCTTCAGTCCGCCGAGGACCGTGAGCGCTTCGACGACACCACGAAGTGCATCCTCTGCGCCGCCTGCACCTCGTCCTGTCCGGTGTTTTGGACGGACGGCCAGTACTTCGGGCCGGCAGCAATCGTCAACGCGCACCGTTTCATCTTCGATTCACGCGACGACGCAGGCGACATGCGCCTGGAGATCCTCAACGACAAGGAAGGCGTGTGGCGCTGCCGCACCACCTTCAACTGCTCCGAAGCATGCCCCCGCGGCATCCAGGTCACCCAGGCCATTCAAGAGGTCAAGCAGGCCATTCTCTCCCGCAAGATCTGACTTAGGATTTAGCGGACGACGGCGCTGTCCCCCACGCGAGGGGGGGACAGCGCCGTCGTCGTTTCTCCCCACCCGCCCCCTGAGCTCGGCCAGGGAACCCGGCGGGCGTGGGCCCACAGCCATTCGTACCAAACGAAAGGGGACGCCGTGTCCCGCTCTGAAAAAGTTTCCTTCGCAGGTTCCACCGGCGAGATGCTCTCCGGCATCATCGACGTCCCGGAGGGCCCGATTAAGGGTTGGGGCGTTTTCTCCCACGGGTTCACGCTCGGAAAGGACGCGCCCTCCGCCTCGCGGATGTGCAAGGCGCTGGCGGACAGCGGCGTCGGCATGCTCCGGTTCGACAATCTGGGCCTGGGCGGCTCCGCCGGTGAGTGGTCCGCGGGTTCCTTCAGCCACAAGGTGGCGGACACGGTGAAGGCGGCGGAGTTTATGCGCAGCGAGGGCAAGCAAATATCCCTGCTGGTGGGCCATTCCTTCGGCGGAGCCGCGGTGCTGGCTGCAGCGCGGGAGATCCCCGAGCTCGACGCCGTCGCTACCGTTGGGGCACCCTTCTCACCCAAGCACGTGGCGCATGTCTTCGACGCTGCGCTGGACAAAATCCTGAGCGAAGGCTCGGCCGAGGTGGACCTCGGCGGAAAACGGGTGGAGATCCGCAAGCATTTTGTTGAGGACCTCGAGAATGCCGACCTGACGGACTGCATCAAGCAACTGCACAAGCCGCTTATGGTGCTTCACTCCCCCACGGACAACACCGTGGGAATCGAGAACGCCAGCACCATCTTCCAGACAGCCCGCCACCCGCGGAACTTCGTGTCCCTCGAAGGCAGCGACCACCTCCTGACCGGAAAGGGCCAAGCCGCGCGTGCCGCCCGGATCATCGCTGCCTGGGCCGACCAGTACCTCGACGCCGGAAACCCTTCCTGACGCCGCCGGCCGCCGCCGCCGGCGGCGTTCCGCCTTTGCGGCTTCCGCCTACTTGCCGATGGCAGCTTTGCTTTCGCTGATCCACTGCTCCGCCGCTTTTTCGGGTGAAAGCCGCTTGAACAGGACATCAGTGTTGATGCGGGCAGTGATTTCCGAAACCGCCGTTGATCCGGTGGGCCCAATGTAGGTAGGGGCAAAGTCCATCTTGCCGATCTGGTCAATGTACTCGGCCTCCACCTTGCCCTGCGGCGTCAGCAGATCCTGGATCGTGGAACGCATGTCGGAGTTGCTGGGTACACCGCGGTCGCTCTGGATGATCTTGGCTGCGGAATCATTGTTCACCAGGAAGTTCACCAGTTTGGCCGCAGCATCGGTGTGCTGGCTGCGTGCGGAGATGGTGTAGAACTGCGAGGACTGGAGCCAAATTCCGGGAGTGGGCGTCTCGCCGGGGAGCTTAAGCAACTTCAGATCAGCGCCTGAGGCCTTACTGAGGGCGGACAAGGAGTTGCTCCACGTAAGCATCATGCCTGCCTGGCCCATCCCCATCAGGGTCTGCTCAGTGCTGACATTGAGCTTCTCCACGGTCTCGGAAGCATTCGGCGCCGCCCCCGACTCGCTCAGCTTCAGCGAGTATTCGAAGTAGTCCTGCACCGTTCCCATGCCCAGGCCGAGCTGGCCGTCCTCGGTGTACAGCGATTCTCCCTGCTGGCGGGCGAAGGCGTCCAGCGAATCGTGCGTGAGGACCGTTGCCGTGCCGTAGGTTCCTTTGGGGCTCTTGGCCGTCACGTCGGCAGCGGTTCTCGCGAAGTCGTCCCAACTCCACTTGCTGTCATCGGGAAGTTCAACGCCGGCCGCCTTGAAGACGGCGGGGTTCGCGACAATAGCGAGTGCATTGGCACCGGTGGACACACCATATTGTGTGCCTTGGACCTGGCCGTTCTCGAGCGCTCCCTGGTCCATGTTTGACAAGTCCAGTGAGCCGCTGACCTTCGACAGATCCAGCAATGCCCCCCGGTTGGCATATTCCGCCGGATGCGCGCCGCCCATGGTGATGACGTCTGGGGCATCATTGGCCGCCACCTGCGTGGCAAGCTTGTCAAAATAGCCACTGATGTCGCCATACTCCGGCTTCACCTTGATGTTCGGGTTGGCGGCCTCAAATTCCGCGATGGCTTTGTTGGTCAGCTGGGCGCGTCCCTCGTTACCCCACCACGAGAAGCGAATTTCAACAGGGCCGTCCTGCGCCTGGTTGGACGGACTGGAACAAGCTGCTGTGAGGCTCAGCATCCCCACGGCTGAGAGCATTGCGACGGATTTGCGAACGTTCCTGAGGACATTACGCGCCATTCGGTAAGCTTCTTTCCCGAGAAGAAAACGGTTTCCTGAAACGTATCAAGACCCGGATCAAGGGTCAATAGGTCACTCCGCCGGGGGCTGCGGCCTCGGGATTGCACGGAATGGACAGCATGGCACTGCAACTCAGCGAGATACCGATCCGGGACACCTTCGTCCTCACACTCCCTGACGCCGGGGAGTATCTTCTGTTCGGCAGCACAGACCAGAACATCTGGTCCGGGCCTGCTACCGGCTTCGACTGCTACCGGAGCACGGACTTGGTCCGTTGGGAGGGGCCCCTTCCAAGCTTCCGGCCGCCACCGCACTTCTGGAGCCAGGAGCAGTACTGGGCGCCGGAAGTGCATGCCTACCAAGGGCAGTACTTTATGTTTGCGACCTTTACGGCGCCAGGCCATTTCCGCGGCACACAGATACTTTCAGCCGACCTCCCGGCGGGGCCCTACACGCCTTGGAGCGACGGCCCCGTCACCCCATCGAACTGGCATTGCCTGGACGGGACGCTCCACGTGGACGGGGAAGGAGTACCTTGGATGGTCTTTTGCCATGAATGGAAGCAGATCCACGACGGCGCGATCATGGCCCAGCGCCTGACGCCCGACCTCCGCAGCGCAGTGGGAACTACAACATTGCTGTTCAACGCGTCGGATGCCCCATGGTCACACCCCTTGGACGTTCCCTCGACAAAGCACCTAGCCCACCCTGCCTACGTCACCGATGGCCCCTACTTGTTCAGGCTCAGCAGCGGCAAGCTGCTCATGCTGTGGTCAAGCTTCGGCGATCACGGATACGCCATGGGCATTGCACGCAGTGCGTCCGGGACAGTACTGGGCCCCTGGACCCAGGAAGCCGAACCGCTCTGGAGCACGGATGGTGGCCATGGCATGATTGCCCGCACCTTGGATGGTGGACTCTTCCTGACTTTGCACCAGCCGAATACCAGCCCCCACGAAAGAGCTTCGTTTTATGCCCTTCGGGAGCTCGAGGACACAGTCGTGCTCGAATCGACACCGGAACTGGCCGACCCGTACCGGCCCGAGGCTTGACAGGGGCTTGAGCCGCTACAAGGATGGAACTCAGAAAACGCTTTCTTACGTCTCTTCCTTCAGGAGGGCGTGCACATTGCACAGCCAAACCACCGATACTCCCCCGGTTCTCCCTTCCCCCGGCGCCGCAACAGGCGGCATGATCAAGAGGGAAGAACTCGTCCGGCGTCACAATGTCCGCCAGCTGGCCTTTGACCCAACAAGCCCCGTGTCCGTGGGCAATGGCGAGTTCGCTTTCACCATGGATCTGACCGGGCTTCAATCGCTGCCGGACGCCTACCCAGTGGGCTCGAGGGAGGATCTTCCGCCAGGAACGCTTCTTGGCACGCAGGCCCAATGGGGGTGGCATGCCACCCTCCCGGCGCAAGAGTATGACGTGGCGGACTCCACGGTCCTCTACGACTCGCCGCGCGGGCCGGTGCCATATGTGGACATGGTGGGCGAAATCGTCAACGACCGGGAAACCGACACCTCCCTTGCAGAAACGTGGCTGCGCGCCAACCCGCACCGCCTGGATCTGGGACGCATCGGCTTCAGTCTGGTCGAGGCCGGGACAGCACGCGCCGTCACCGAAGCTGATGTCACCGACACCGAACAAACGCTCGACCTGTGGACCGGCGTAGTAACCAGCCGCTTCACTCTGGCCGGTCAGCCGGTCACTGTCACCACCGCATGCCACCCCCACCGCGACGAACTCGGGCTTCGCGTGGAGTCGCCCGCTCTCCGTGACGGTTTAGTGATTGGCATCGATTTTCCCTACGGCTCGGAGTCGTGGCACGATGCCGCCGATTGGAACAGCCCGGACGCCCACACCACCAGTCTCGGCGAACCCACGGGCTCCCAACAGCACGCCGGTTCCACCTGCTGGACCGTCCGCCGCGAGTTGGACAACTCCCGCTACCAGGTGCTGATCACCGGACGCCGGATCAAGGTGGAACAGACCGGGCAGCACCACCTCCGGATAACGCCCGACAACGGCGTACGGGACCGTCCGGATGTCCTTGACTGCAGTCTTGCCTTCATCTCGGCCGGGGACGGCGATTGCGTCCCGCGAGGCGACAAGGACGTGACCATGCCGGCAACAAAGCCGGGCAATGCTGCATCAGGCCGGGGCGCCGTCGGCCTTTCGCAGCACAACAGGCTTGAGGCCGGCAGCAGCGTGGCCGCCGCCTCGGAGGCGTATTGGCCTCGGTTCTGGACCTCGGGCGGGGCAATCCAGCTCGATGCGACGGACGATCCGCGAGCCAAGGAACTCGAGCGCCGGATCGTTCTTTCGCAGTACCTGACCGCGGTCAACTGTTCGGGCTCCATGCCCCCACAGGAAACAGGGCTCGTATGCAATTCGTGGCGAGGCCGCTTCCACCTGGAAATGCACTGGTGGCACGCCGCGCACTTTGCGCTCTGGAACCGTGTGGGCCTCCTGCTTCCGTCGTTGCGGTGGTACTCCACAGTGTTGGAGACCTCCCGGCAGACTGCCAGGACGCAGGGTTTCGACGGCGCGCGCTGGCCAAAGCAGGTAGGCCCGGACGGGCGGGAAAGCCCCAGTCCCATCGGGACCTTCCTGATCTGGCAGCAGCCGCATCCCATCTATTTGGCCGAACTCGTATACCGCTCCAATCCCGGCCGGGAGGTACTCGAAGAGTTCGCGGAGATCGTCTTCGAGTCAGCTGCTTTTATGGCCAGCTTCGCGCATTCCACAGCGCGCGGATTTGAACTGGGCCCGCCCCTGATTCCCGCGCAGGAGAGCTACGGCTCCATCCGGGCGTCCGTCACCAATCCCACCTTCGAGTTGGCGTATTGGCAGTGGGCCCTTCGGACTGCATCCGTGTGGCGGGAACGGTTGGGGCTCGAACCTGTCGGAGCCTGGCGGAGGGTGGCCGATGGTCTGGTAAAGCCACGCGCGGCCGGTGGTGTTTACGCCGCCATCGACGTGGAACCGTTCACCATCAGGACGGACCACCCCTCAATGCTCTGTGCCCTCGGCGTCGTGCCCAAGACAGACCTGATCGACGAGGACATTATGCGGGCAACGCTCGCCGATGTCCTTGCTGACTGGGACTGGGGCAGTACCTGGGGCTGGGACTACCCTGTCATGGCAATGACTGCCGCCCGACTTGAGGACCCGGAGGCTGCTGTCAACGCGCTCCTGCTCGACGCCGAGAAGAACCGGGTACTGCCCAACGGACATAACCGCCAAACAGACTCCCTGCCGCTGTACCTGCCCGGCAACGGCGGGCTGCTCGCCGCCGCAGCACTGATGGCGGCGGGGTGGGACAACGGACCGGACCGGAATGCCCCGGGCTTCCCGCCTGACTGGACCGTGAAGTGGGAAGGACTGGTGGCAGCACCCTAAGACCCCAAATGTTGTGGCAGCCCCTGCTTTGGCCGCGCCGACTACTGCTTCTGCCGGCCGGCGCCCCGGCGCCGGGCAATAGCGGCGCGGGCAATGGTCTGGGTGCCCCCCTCTGTGTGCTTTGGCTGGACTGGCACTTTACCCGGCTGGACTTGCCGCGCGCCCCACGTGCCTTTCTCATGACCGCTGGACTGGGTGCCCAAATCTGCCTCACGGATCGCCGCCCAGCCTGCTGCCACGAGGTACACCTGGCTCACCAGGTTGAACCAGATCAGCAGGCCGATGATGATGGCAAAGGGTGCCAGGATCGGGTTGCGGCCAGCGCCGGCGAGTAGCTCAGTGCTGAAGATTTGGAGTACCGTGGTGCCCACTGCGGCCAGGATAGTGCCTTCCAGGAGCGCCCTGCGGGACAGTTTCAACCCGCCCGCCAGCCGGAACATGATGAGGGCCGTGGCCCAGCTCAGCACAAGGGGTACGGCAATCTTGATGGACGTGGTCAACGGGCCCGCCACAGCCTCGTCCAGCCGCAGGAAGTCGGTAACCCAGCCGGCTGCCGTCCCAAAGACAAGGGAAGCTCCCGCGCTGATCACCAAGGCTACCCCCAGAAGAAGCAGGATACCGGCGTCGCGCAACTTCAGCAGGAGGGGATTAACCAATGACGGGGGCAGCTCCAACACGCCTCGAAGCCCGTCCCGCAGGCTGGCAATCCACCGCAGCGACGTAAACACCGTTACAGCCGCAGCGATGGCCGCCGTCCACCCCAGCCCGTCGGGGTCCAACAAATCCTGCGGGTCAACCAGGCCCTCACCCCCATTGACTTTCAGAAGGCCGGGCGCGCTTTGGGAAACGCTGGTGATGATGGTCTCCAGCAGCGCGGGCTGCCCCCTCAGGACAAGGCCGGCGATGGAAAAGCCTGTAGCGAGGAGGCCGGTAATGGAGAAGAACATGTTGAAACCGATGCCGGCACTCATGAGCGGGCCGTGCTGGAGGGTGTAATGCCGAAAGGCACGCATGGGCCGAAGCGAGTTGATGCGGGCCAGCAGCCACTGAACCATGGCCGTCAGGCCGCCCAGCAGCCCGTTTCCGGATCTGCGCGCCTTGTTCCACTCCATCCGCTTCTGGATGACGGCTAACTTCAGGTGCGCATGGTCAGTGGGAAGCGGCTGTTGTCCCGCCCGATCCGGCTGTGTCCGCGGATCGGGTGCCGTCGTTGTCAGTTTCGGTCCCAAAGTCCAGCTCTTCCCGTAGCTGCCAGATGCCGTCAGCATCGTGCTCGTAAAGTCCCATGCTAACCACGGGGAAGGTGGCCCTGTAGTTTTTCAGCACCGATTCGGCTTCATCGAGGCTTTCCGGGGCCACATCGTGGGCGATGGTGACATGCGGGTGGTAAGCGAAAGGCAGCTCCCGCTGGAGCGGACCCTGCTGGAGCTTTTCGTGCAGGTTAACGCAGTCCGTGAAGCCGTCCTCCACATTGATGAACACCACGGGCGAAACCGGACGGAACGTCCCGGTCCCGGCAATGGTGACCATAAACGGTCTCTGGCGGCGGGCCACTTCCCGCACATGCTCCCGGGTGGCTTCCCAGTCCTGGGTTGGGGTGGTGGTCACCAACGTGATATGGGCCGGAACCACATCCGCGAGCGGGTCGCCGAACGAAGCCCGCCAGCGCTGCAGCTCGTCAGCGACTTCCGGCGGAAATCCCAGGATGACGCCCACGCTGACGTTTTCCGTACGGGGCGCAGCGGCATCCTGCCTGCCGGTGGCCACCGCTGGGTCGCCTTGGGGGTTACCGGACATTCCCGCCACCTGAGTGGAGCGGGAGCCTTCCCTCGCGGTGACTTTGCTGGATGGCATGGCGCTAGCGGACTCCTGCGAGGGAGAAGGACGGGAGGAAGCCCATACGCTCGTAAACCTGGCCGAGGGTTACCGACGCGATTTCGCGGGCGCGCTCCGCGCCCTGCGCCAGCAGCCGGTCCAGTTCCGCGGGGTCATCCATCAGCTCGTTGGTGCGGTCACGCAGCGGCGTGACGAACTCCACCACCACCTCTGCAAGGTCCACCTTCAAGTGGCCATACATCTTGCCCTGGTACTCGGCTTCGAGTTCTGCCACCGATTTTCCGGTCAGGGACGAGTAGATGGTCAGCAGGTTCGAAACGCCGGGCTTTTCCTCGGAGTCGAACCGGATTTCGGTGCCGGCATCGGTCACTGCGGACTTGATGCGCTTGGCTGCGATCTTGGGATCCTCCAGCAGCTGGATGGCCCCGTTGGGTGACTCGCCGGTCTTGGACATCTTGGCGCTGGGGTTCTGGAGATCGTAGATCTTTGCGCGTTCCTTGACGATGGTGGCTTCCGGAACGGTGAACGTGGGCCCGAACCTGGTGTTGAAGCGCTGGGCCAGGTTCCGCGTCAGCTCCAGGTGCTGGCGCTGGTCCTCCCCCACCGGCACAAGGTCGGTCTGGTACAGCAGGATGTCCGCGGCCATGAGCGTGGGGTAGGCGAAGAGCCCGAGGGTGGCGGCGTCGGCGCCGGACTTCTGGGTCTTGTCCTTGAACTGGGTCATGCGGGAGGCCTCACCGAATCCAGTGATGCAGTTCAAGGCCCAGGCCAGCTGCGCGTGCTCCGGGACGTGGGACTGGACGAAGAAGATGCTCTTGTCCGGGTCGATGCCGGCGGCAATGTACTGGGCGGCCACGATGCGGGTGCGCCTGGCCAGCTCAGTGGGATCAAAGTCCACGGTGATGGCGTGCAGGTCCGGGATGAAGAAGACGGCGTCGTATTCCGCCTGCATGTCCACCCAGTTGCGGACGGCACCGATGTAGTTGCCCAGATGCAGGGAATCGGCGGTGGGCTTGGCGCCGGAGAGGATGCGCTTCTTGGTTGCCGGGGAAGTCTGGCTAGTCATGGGGAGGAAACCTTCGGGGCTCAGAGCTGGTAGTCCACTACCAGCGGGGCATGGTCGGAAAAGCGGGTGTCCCACGAGGCCGCCCGGTCCACAACCGCCGAGATGGCGGCCGAAGCCAGTGCCGGGGTGGCCAGGTGGTAGTCGATGCGCCAGCCGGTGTCGTTGTCGAACGCCTTCCCGCGCTGGGACCACCACGTATACGGACCGTCAACCTCGCCCGAGAGGTTGCGGTGGACATCCTGCCAGCCAATGTCCTCCCCGAAAAACCGGTCGAAGTAGGCACGTTCCTCCGGCAGGTGGCCCGCTTTCTTGAGGTTGCCCTTTGAGTTCCGGATGTCCAGGGGCGTGTGGGCCACGTTGAGGTCGCCCACCACCAGGGCATGGTCGCTGTGCTTGGTCAGTTCCGGGAGGCGGGTGCTCATGGCATCCAGGAACCGGAACTTGTCGTCCTGCTTGGGTGTGCCTACCTCACCGGAGTGGACGTAGGCGCTCGCCACGGTGAGCTCGACAGGGTGTCCGGCTGCATCGGCAAACCGGAAATCGGCCTCCACCCACCGGCCGGCGGTGGCGAAGTAATCGTCGCCGATGCCGTTCCGGGTTGCCAGGGGTTCTTCGCGCGAAGCAATCGCGACGCCGGCGCGGCCCTTGGCTTCCGCCTCGGCGTGCAGGATGTGCCAGCCTTCGCCCAGCAACTGCCGGACGATGGCGTCGGGGGCGCGGACTTCCTGCAGGCAGAGGATGTCCACTTCGCGCGGTTCAAGCCACGCCGCCATGCCGTTTTTGTAGGCGGCCCGAAGGCCGTTGACATTAACGGATGCGATGCGAAGGTGGTCCTTCTTCAATGCCGAGATCACCCGCTCCACTCTAGTCGATGATGGTTCCGGTGACCGGCTCTCCGCTGCCGCCGGAGGACTTGATCATGTCCCTGGCATTCGTGGCTGTGATCTCGATGGTTTCCAGCGCCCGGTTGATGGTGTCCTGGCTTGCTGCAGCGCCCTTGGCGCGCTCCTCCTCCACCACGCGGATCTGCACCTGGACGATTTTGAAGGAGTGGTCCAGTTTGAGGTCCCGGACTTCGTCCGCCTGGCTGCGCTCTGCAACCACACGGGTGCCGCCTTGGTCGGCGGAAGCGTAGGGGCCGCGTCCCGCAGCTGTGGTGAAGGCATTCTGGGCTTCAGTCAGCTTGGCTCCCGCCTTCTTGGCTGCCTTCTGGATGCTGAAGACAACAAAGCAGGCGAGGGCGAGCCAGAAGGCGGCGATGACGGCAACAACCCAGCCGACGACGTCGTTCTGGTTGGCCGCGAAGATGACGGCCACAACGAACGCGGTAACGAGGACCATCAGTCCCGGCCCGCTGATGCGGAACATGGAGAATCCGCCCCTGGCGGGTTTGGAGGATGACCTGGAGCTGCCCAAAGATTGCATGCACCCATTCTCTCAAACGCCGGAGTATGCTCCCGCCGCCTTCCACCCCGGGCGAACACCCCCTCGCCACCCAACCAGGTAGCGCTAAGGGTCGCTTTGCCCCCTCAAAACGACACTTACTGCTACCTGGTTGGGATGGTGCTACTTCAGGAAGAGCTGCCGCAGCCGCACGGTGGTGAGCAGCATTCCCAACGCCGTCATCACCAGGTAGTAGCCGATGTGGATCGGAGTGGCAGCCGTGAACGTGCCCACGCTGATCTGGCGCAGCAGTTCCACCCCGTGCCACAGCGGCATGGCCTGGATGAGCCACTGAATGGCCTGCGGGTACACGCTGAGCGGGTAGAACGTGGCGCTGAACAGGAACATGGGCAGCATAATGAAGTTGATCCAGTCCATCTGCTGGAAGGTCTTCAGGAAGCTGGTAATCCCCATCCCTATGCTGGCGAACCCGAAGGCGATCAGCACCGACGCCGGGATCATCAGAAGCGCCCAGGGCGTGGTGATCAAACCCATGACACCCATCACTGCCGTGAACCCCATGGCGTAGAGCAGTCCGCGCAGGAGGGCGAGGAAGATCTCCCCCAGGGCAACGTCCAGCGGCCCCAGTGACGTGTACAACATGCCCTGGTACAGCTTCGCGAAGTTCATTTTGAAAAACACGTTCCAGGTGGAGTCGTAAACGGCCCCGTTCATCGCGGAGACAGCCAGCAATGCCGGGGCGATGTAGGCGGCGTAACTGATCTCCCCGCCACCTGGACCCTGCACTGAACCCACAATCGCGCCCAGCCCCACTCCCATGGAGATCAGGAACAGCACCGGTTCAAAGAATCCGGAGAGCATAACCAGCCAGTTGGTGCTCTTCGTGGCGAGCAGCCCACGGGAAATCACAGCCCTGGCGTTGCGCGAATACAGCGGCCCGAAGCTCCTGTTGCGGGCAGCGTCCGTTGCGCTTGTCACGGGCAGCCCGGCACTCATCGGTCCATCCTTGCGGCAAACTGTTTCCGGGTCAGGACCCAGCCCAGCACGGCCAAGCCCACTAACACCACAACGTGCAGGACGGTCAGCAGCGGATGTTCCTGGTATCCGTAGCTGAAGACCCGGCCCAGCTCCGTACCGTGCCAGATGGGTGAGATCCACCCGATCCAGCGCACCGCCAGCGGGAGGCTGTCCAGGGGAAAAAACGTGCCGGAGAACAGGAACAGCGGCATCACGATGAAGCGCATCACCAGGGCAAACTGGCCCTTGTCCTCAGTGATCGACGCGGAGTACGCCATCAACGGCAACCCAAAGGCGAGCCCCGCCAGCGTGGCCACCAGGATGGTCACCCAGCCCCAGCCGCCCGGCGCCGCACCAAAAAGTGCAACAGCCGCAAAATAGACGGCGGACTGCAGCAGGAAGCGCAGGGTCACCGCCATGATGTGGCCGGCCGCGATCTGCTGGGGCGTCAGCGGCGAGGCGTGCGGCCCGTAGTAGGTCCGGCGCCACTTGAAGCCGTCCATCACGGGGAAGGTGAATTCGTTCGCGGCGGTCATAACTGCCGCGGAGACCAGCAGCGCCGGCGCCACGAACGTCACGTAGCCCACTCCCCCGAAGGCTTCAGCGCCCTGCGAGTCAACCAGCGTTGCCAGGCCCACGCCCATGGCAAACAGGTAGGCCACCGGGTGGCCCACGCTGTACATGATGATGGACCAGCTGTACCCCTGCATCACCCGGAGCACCTGCTCGGCATAGTAGAAGGCACCCCAGCGCCTGGCCTTGGCGGCCGCTACTTCGGGGCTGTGCGCCCGTGCAGGCGCCTCCGCCAGGTCCGCCTTCCCAGCGAGGCCCGCGTCCGGGCTCAACCCCGCCTGCTCACTCAACGAGGCTCCTGCCGGTCAGCCGGAGGAACACATCTTCCAGCGAGGACCTCCGTACCAGCGAGGTCAGCGGCCGCAGGCCGCGGGACGCTACCTGCTCAAGGGCCGCCTCGCCGTCGTGCGCGTAAATCAGCACCCGGTCCGGCAGGACCTCCAGGCGCTCCCCGATGCCCTCCAGTTCCGCGGCGATGGTGGTGTTTCGGTCGGAGCCGAAGCGCAGCTCAACCACCTCCCGCGTGGAATGCTCGCGGATCAGTTGCGCCGGGGACCCCTCGGCCATGATCCGGCCCTTGTCCACCACGATTAGCCTGTCGCACAACTGCTCGGCCTCGTCCATGTAGTGCGTGGTCAGGATCAGTGTGACGCCTTGCTCCTTGAGCCGGAAAAGGCGGTCCCAGAGGATGTGCCTCGCCTGGGGATCAAGCCCGGTGGTGGGTTCGTCCAGCAGCAGGATCCGGGGTTCGTTGATCAGCGAACGGGCGATGGTCAACCGCCGCTTCATGCCGCCGGACAGCGCATCCACCTTGGACTTTGCCTTGTCCGTCAGCTGGGCGAACTCCAGCAGTTCGTCAGCCTTTGGCTTCAGGTAGCTCACGGGCAGGCCGAAGTACCGGCCGTACACGAGGAGGTTGTCGCGGACCCGCAGTTCCTCGTCCAGGTTGTCCTGCTGCGGCACCACCCCCAGGTGTGCCCGCACCTCCGGCCCGTGCAGGTCCGGGTCCAGGCCCATGATGTGCAGCTCGCCGGAAGTACGCCTGGTAACTCCGCCGATCATCTTCATGGTGGTGGACTTGCCGGCACCATTGGGCCCCAGCAGGCCGAAGGATTCTCCGGCAGGGACGCTGAAGGAAATGCCGTCCACGGCGGCAACGTCGCCGTAGGTCTTGGTCAGGTTTTCTGCCGTGATGACGATCCGGCGGGGTTCGGTGTGGGGCTCTTCGGCGGGCTGGACGGCGCCCGCAGCGGCGCCGGAGGACGCGGTGGCTTTGTTATGCACCCTCCGCAGACTAGTAGAGCTGGCCGGCAGGTGGAAGGGAACTTTCAGTTAAGTGCTTAAAGTCCGACGGCGGCCCGCTCCTCGTGCGCAAGGGGCGGGCCGCCGTCGGGCTCCAAGAAAGAAAGAAACTACCGGGCGATTCCCGCCTGGCGTTCAGCGGCTTCGACAACGTTGGTCATCAGCAGCGCCACGGTCATGGGACCCACACCCCCGGGGTTCGGCGAGATCCAGCCGGCTACCTCGGCAGCGGCGGGTTCAATGTCACCGTGGACCTTGCTCTTGCCCGTCTCGGGGTCGGTCTCGCGGGTGACGCCGACGTCGAGCACGGCCGCGCCCGGCTTCACGTCCGCAGCCTTGACGATGTGCTTGGCACCCGCCGCGCCCACGATGACGTCCGCCTGCCGCAACAGGTCCGAAAGATTCTCGGTACCGGTGTGCGTCAGGGTCACTGTGGCGTTCACGGCCCGCCGGGTGAGCAGCAGCCCGATGGAGCGGCCGATCGTCACGCCGCGGCCAACCACCACGACATGCTTGCCGGCGAGGCTGTAACCGTTGCGCTCCAAGAGCTCGATGACGCCGCGGGGCGTGCACGGCAGCGGTGAGGTGATCTCCCCGCTGACGTTGAGCACCAGCCGGCCAAGGTTAGTGGGGTGCAGGCCGTCGGCATCCTTGGCGGGGTCAATGCGCTCAAGGATGGCATCGGTGTCCAGATGCTTGGGCAGCGGCAGCTGAACAATGTAGCCGTGGCAGGCGGGGTCCGCATTAAGTTCATCAATGAGGGCCTCCACCTGGGCCTGGGTGGCATCCGCCGGGAGCTCGTGCTGGATCGAGTTCATCCCGATCTCCACAGACTGCTTGTGCTTCATGGACACATACAGCTGCGAGGCAGGATCCGCGCCAACGAGCACGGTGGCAATGCCGGGGGTAACACCCTGGGATTTCAGTTCCGCGACCCGCTCGGTGAGCTCGGACTTGATGGCCGCAGCGGCCGCCCTGCCATCAAGGATCTTCGCGGTCTGTTTGGTCTCAGTCATGGGTCACCACTGCTCGTGCTGCGGGTACAGCGGGAAGTCGGCGGCGAGCTTGTCCACGCGGGCCTGCAGGGCCTCGACGTCTGCGGCGTTGCCGGCCTTCAGCGCGGTGGCGATGATCTCTGCCACCTCGGTGAACTCGCCGGCGCCGAAGCCGCGGGTGGCCAGGGCCGGGGTGCCGATGCGCAGGCCGGAGGTGACCATCGGCGGGCGGGGGTCGAACGGAACAGCGTTCCGGTTGACCGTGATGCCCACGGAGTGCAGGAGGTCTTCGGCCTGCTGGCCGTCCAGCTGGGAGTTGCGCAGGTCAACGAGGACCAGGTGCACGTCGGTGCCGCCGGTGAGGACGGAGACGCCGGCTTCGGCGACGTCGGCCTGGTTGAGGCGGTCGGCGATGATCTTCGCACCTTCGAGGACGCGCTCCTGGCGCTCCTTGAATTCCTCGGTGCCGGCGATCTTGAAGGCCACGGCCTTGGCTGCGATGACGTGCATCAGCGGGCCGCCCTGCTGGCCCGGGAAGACGTTGGAGTTCAGCTTCTTGGCCCACTCCTGCTTCGCCAGGATTACACCGGAGCGCGGACCGGCGAGGGTCTTGTGCACGGTGGAGGTGACGACGTCGGAGTACGGCACCGGGCTCGGGTGCAGTCCGGCGGCAACCAGGCCGGCGAAGTGCGCCATGTCGGTCCAGAGCAGCGCGCCCACCTCATCGGCGATGGAGCGGAAGGCAGCGAAGTCCAGGTGGCGCGGGTAGGCGGACCAGCCGGCGATGATCACCTGGGGCTTCTCGGCGATGGCCTGCTCGCGGAGCTTGTCCATGTCCACGCGGAAGTTGTCTTCCTCCACCTGGTAGGCAGCCACGTTGTAGAGCTTGCCGGAGAAGTTCAGCTTCATGCCGTGGGTGAGGTGGCCCCCGTGGGCCAGGGACAGGCCGAGGATTTTGTCGCCGGGAGTGATCATCGCGGACAGGGCGGCTGCGTTGGCCTGGGCACCGGAGTGCGGCTGGACGTTGGCGTACTCGGCGCCGAAGAGGGCCTTGACCCGGTCGATGGCCAGCTGCTCTGCGACGTCAACGTATTCGCAGCCGCCGTAGTAGCGGCGGCCCGGGTAGCCCTCGGCGTACTTGTTGGTCAGGACGGAGCCCTGGGCTTCCATCACGGCGCGGGGGGCGAAGTTTTCGGAGGCAATCATCTCCAGGGTGCCGCGCTGGCGGCCGAGTTCCTGGTCCAGGACTGCTGCGATTTCGGGGTCGAGCTCAGCCAGCGGCTGATTGCTGACGGCGGTTGTTGAGGTGGCTGTAGTAGTCACGAAGAACTCCTGGCTAGGGATACGGGCACTGCTTAGGTCAGGCTACCGGCTGGCGCACTTTCACACACTTGATGACAGGGCGTGAAAGCGCAGGATGATGGCGCTGCAGTACTGACGCAGGTGCAGCCCCAATTCCGGCAAGACATGACCCTCGGCCCAGGCGTACGATCCGTGGTCTTCGTGATTGCCGCTCCCTGGTGGTTAGCCACCCAACGCCAGTTGCGACGCTCCCAGCCTACCAAATCCGGGCGCCGCTGCGCGGGTAGGCTTGTAGGCGTGATTGAAGAGCAGCTGAACCAAGCGTACGTAGTAACCCTGTCCTGCCCGGACCGCCCGGGAATCGTTCATGCGGTGACCGGAGCCCTGCTGGTGGCGGGATGCAATATTACGGATTCGCAGCAGTACGGCAGCCCGGCCACAGGCAACTTCTTTATGCGGGTTGAGGTGACGACGCCGGCTGCTGCGTCGGAACTCCGGGCAGCTTTGGAGCCCGTAACGGAGGCCTTCGGCATGCAGTGGAGCCTCAACGGCGTGGGGCAGAAGGTACGGACCCTGGTGATGGCCAGCACCTCGGCCCACTGCCTTAACGACCTGCTGTTCCAGCAGCGGTCCGGAACGCTGCCCATCGAGATCCCCGCCATTGTGTCCAACCACCAGGACCTGGCGGGATTGGCCGAATTTTACGGAATTCCGTTCCACCACATTCCCGTCACTAAGGACACCAAGGCGCAGGCGGAAGACAAGCTGCGCGCCATCATGGCTGAGCACGATATCGAACTGACGGTTTTGGCCCGCTACATGCAGATCCTTTCCGACGAGCTCTGCACCGAGCTCACCGGCAAGGCCATCAACATCCACCACTCGTTCCTGCCGTCGTTCAAGGGCGCCAAGCCGTACCACCAGGCCCATGCACGCGGTGTGAAGCTGATCGGCGCCACTGCCCATTACGTGACGGCGGCACTGGATGAGGGCCCCATCATCGAGCAGGAAGTCATCCGGGTGGACCATGCCCGGACGCCGGAGCAGTTCGTTCAGATGGGCCGGGACGTGGAAGGCCGCACCCTGGTCCAGGCGGTGCAGTGGCACGCGGAGCACCGGGTCCTGCTGGACGGCAACCGGACTGTGGTCTTTAACTGACCGTGTTTAACTGACCGGGCTGAGCCTCGGGGAGGCGCGATGGAAGCGGGGGCGGAGGACGGCGAGCGCCGCCTTGCCGATTTCTATAACCGATGGGCCGCGTCCGGCGCCGATCATCCGCCGTCGCGCCACCGGGTTGAGCAGCGCCGCCGATTCATCGCACTGCTGAAGTCCGAAGGGCGGCACTCAGTCCTGGAGATTGGAGCCGGAACCGGTCTGGACGGGTTGCAGTTCGTGCAGGCGGGCATCCATTACACGAGCGTGGACCTCGCGGAGGGGCAGGTCCGGGGTGCCCGGGCCAGGGGCCTGGATGTATCGGTTGCGAGCGCCCGGAGCCTGCCGTTCCCAAACGGCTCATTCCCGGCAATGTGGTGCATGAGTACTTTGCTGCACATTCCCGCCAGGGACCTGGACGCGGTCCTGGCAGAGCTGGTGCGGGTGTGCGCGCCGGGCGCGTTGATCGCCGTCGGCCTGTGGTCCGGAAACGATGAAGAGGAACTGAGCCCGGAGGACGACGTCGTGCCCCGCTTTTTCTGCAGGCGCACCGACGCAACGGTCCGGGAAGTCCTTGGGCGCCACGGTGCCGTCGAAGACTTTCTCACCTGGCCCAAGGGTACCGGCACCGATTCCGGACCCGGCGGCGGCGACTGGACGCAGCACTACCAGTTCCTGGCCCTCCGCACCCCCTGATGTCCTAGGCTTGGCCCATGGCTCCTCTTTATCCCTTCGCCGGGAACACCCCTGCCGTCCATGAATCCGCGTTTGTTGCACCCACGGCCTCCATCATCGGCAGCGCCACCATGGCCGAGGACTCCAGCGCCTTCTACGGTGTCTCCGTCCGTGCTGACACCGCCGCCATCTCGGTGGGGGCGGGCAGCAACCTGCAGGACAACGTAGTACTGCACGCGGACCCCGGCTTTCCCTGCACGGTGGGCGAACGGGTCAGCGTGGGGCACGCCGCCGTCGTGCATGGCTGCACTGTGGAAGACGACTGCCTGGTCGGCATGGGCGCCACCATCCTTAACGGGGCGGTGATCGGCGCCGGCTCGCTTGTGGCTGCCGGCGCCGTGGTCCTGGAGGGTACCGTTGTCCCGCCGCGCTCACTGGTGGCGGGCGTCCCGGGCAAGGTCCGCCGCGAACTCACCGATGAGGAGTACGACGGCGTTCGGGCCAACGCCGCCCGCTACATCGAGCTGGCCCAGGCGCACCGGGCAATGCACGGCTAATCCAGGCTTATCGGGCCGATCTCGTCCAGGAGGTCACCCGGCCCGGGGTTGCCCGGGGCCGAGGAGCCGCCCAGGTGGTTGACCACGCCCCACACCGCGTTCAGCCCGGTGGTGACGGCGCCTTCGGCCCAGCCGGCGGTGAATGAGACGTCGTCGCCGGCCAGGAAGATCCCCCGCTGCGATTCCGGCAGGGCATCCTGCCTGAAGTGCGTGAACAGCCGCTGCTGGTAGCGGTAGTGCCCCGGCAGGTTGGCCTTGAAGGCGCCCATGAAGTTGGGATCGGCCTCCCAGGACACGGTGATGGGCTGGCCCACGATGTGGCCGGCGATGTCCACTCCGGGGTAGATCTGCTCGAGCGAATGCAGCATCAGCTCCACGCGCTCGTCCGCGTCCAGCGCCAGCCATTTCAGTGCGTCGTCGTTCCAGGTGTAGGAGAGCAGGATGACGGCGGGCTGGTCCGGCCCGTTGTCCAGCAGGTACGTGGCGCGGTTGAGCCGGTCCGTGAGCGTCATCGAGAGGACCTCGTTGCCGGTGTCCGGATCGATGTCCTTCCAGAAGGGCCGGTCCACCATCACAAACGTCTTGGAGGACTGCATATAGTGCGAGCGCTCGATGGCCGTCCACAGTTCGGCCGGGAACAGGGCCTCCTCGGTGTGGATCCGGGTGGACAGCAGCCAGGACTGGCAGGTGGTGACCACGGCCGGGTAACTGGCTTCGCGCCCCCAGCGTTCGCGGATCCGCAGGTTTCCGTCCGGATCGCGGCTGATCCTGCCCACCGCGCCCCGCGGCGAACCGGAGTGCAGTGACGACAGTGAGGTTCCTTCCGGCCAGTGCGCCATGCCCGACGGCGCGTGCTGCCAGAGTGCCTCGGGCAGCCGCTGGGCTCCCCCGCGGATAAGCCGGTGCTGGTCATCCGCGTCCGTGTAGACCACCCGGAGGATCTCCAGGATGGAGTTGGGGAAGTCGGTGTCCCAGCCACCGGTGCCGAAGCCCACCTGGCCAAAGGCTTCCCGGTGGGCGAACCCGGCCTTCTTAAACGACTCGCTGGCCGCGATGAAACCGTAGAAGGTCTGCTCGTCCATCAGTGGCAGCAGTTCGTTCCACAGCTCCTTGATCCGGCCTGTGTCCCGGGACCGGATTGCAGCCTGCATCTCAGCGAACGCGGCACCGTCGTTAACGGCTGCCTTCCACGCGTCCGCCACTTCCCGGAAGAACGGCGGAAGGTCGCCCGGTTTTTCCGCGTAGTGTTTCTGGCCCGCCAGCTCGATCACGGTACTGGAGGTGGCCGGGGACAGTGGGTTGGGGAACTCATCGGTTTCCAGGCCCAGCAGGTCCACGTAGTGGTAGAACGCCTTGCCGGATTCCGGGAAGCGCATCCCCCCGAGGTCCGCCACCACGCCGGGCGCCGCGGGGAACGAGGCGGTGCGCAGGCGGCCGCCGATCCGGTCAGCCTCGTAAACCACGGGCCGCAACCCCAGCTTCATCAGCTCATAGGCGGTGACCAGGCCGGAAAGGCCTGCTCCGATGACGGCAACTTCCGTCCCCAGCAGTTCGGGCGGCACAGTCCCCAGGCCGTCCGGGTGGGCGAGGTAGTGGTCGTAACTGAACGGGAAGTCCGGGTTCAGCATGGTGATGGGACCTGCGGCCGCGCCGCCTGGCGCTGCATCGGAAGTGGCTGAGGTGCTGGACGGGTCTGAGGCCGGCAGTTCGGTGGCGATGGTCATGGAAGTTCTGCCTTCGTCGGTTAGGGGGTTTGCTGGGGTGAGAGTTGTGGTCCGGACAGCTCGCGGTATTCCTCGTTGCTGAGGGCGGCCACCCGTGAGTTCCGGCGTCCGTAGCCGAAGTAGGCGGCCACGCCCACGAGCATCCAGAGGGCGAAGACCACCCAGGTGTCGGTCCCGAGGTTGGCCATGAGGTAGGCGCACATTGCCGCGCCGAGGATGGGCGTGAGCGGGAAGAGGGGCACACGGAAGGTCCGCTCCAGCTCCGGCCGGGTGCGGCGGAGGTAGATGACGGCGACGTTCACCAAAGCGAACGCAAACAGGGTGCCGATGCTGGTGGCGTCGGCGAGCGCACCCAACGGAACCAGCCCTGCAGTCAGCGCGACGGCGACCCCTACCAGGAGCGTCCCGGCGACCGGGGTGCCGGTGCGGCGGGAAACGCGGCCGAAGACCTTGGGGATGAGTCCGTCCCGGGACATCGACAGCAGGATCCGCGTCTGCCCGTAGAGAACGGTCAGGACGATGCTGGCGATGGCCAGGACTGCGCCCACCGCGAAGACAAGTGCGATCCAGGGCTGGCCGGTGGTTTCCTCAAGAATCTTGACCAGGGCGGCCTCGGTTCCGTCGAACCAGCCCCACGGCCTGGCGCCGATGGCGGCGACGGCCACCAGGACGTAGATGGTGGTGACAATCAGCATGGACAACATGATCGCCTTGGGCAGGTCGCGCTTCGGGTTCCGCGCTTCCTCACCCGCCGTGGAGGCGGCGTCGAAGCCGATGTAGGAGAAGAAGACGCGGGAGGCTGCGGCCGAGACGCCTGCGGCGCCCATGGGCAGCAGGGGTTCAAAGTTGCCCGCATTGAAGGCGGTGAAGGCCACGGCGCAGAAGAACAGCAGGATGCCCACCTTCACCACCACGATGGAGGTGTTGATCCAGGCGCTCTCCTTGGCACCGCGCACCAGCAGGATGGTTGCAAGCACCACGATGACCATGGCCGGGACATTGACCACACCGCCGTCGCCGGGCGGTTGGGACACTGCATCGGGGAGGACGGAGCCGAAAACGGCCAGCGATTCATTGACGTATTGTCCGGCCCCCACGGCCACAGCCGCCACAGACACTGCGTACTCCAGCACCAGGCACCAGCCGCAGATCCAGGCCATCCCCTCGCCCATGGTGGCGTACGTGTAGGAATAGCTGGAGCCGGCGACGGGCACCAATCCGGCCATCTCCGCGTAGGACACCGCGGACAGCAGCGCTGCCAGGCCTGCGATCGCGAACGAAATCCAGATGGCGGGCCCGGCGAGCGGAACGGATTCGCCCAGGATCACCAGGATACCTGTGCCGAGGGTTGCCCCAACGGAGATCATGGTCAGCTGCAGGACACCGAAACTGCGGACCAGGCGGGGACCACCATTGTTGGTTTCTGCCTCGTTGACCATCTGGGAGATGGGCTTGCGGCGCAGCAGCTGGGCGCCCAGGGCGGGACGGGCCGCTGTTCCGGTCGCGCCGTCCGGGGCCTGGCCGGAGAGTGTAGGCACAGTCATCGTTGACGTCCGTTCGTGTCGTTGGCTGGTTGAACTGGTTTTCCCCTCACCAACAGTAGGCGTGTGAGCCGCATCTCAAGGAGGTGCAAAGTGACCTATAGTGTTCATCCATGAGACGTAATGCACCAGCTAGCGCTGGCAGCCACGACCAGCTGGACGCGGTCACGCTGGGGCAGTTCCTCGCAGCATTGCCCGCCGAAGTAAGGATGGTGCACGACGCGGGGAATGGCCAGGTGCCCCTGCGCTGGGTGGAGCCGAGCGAGCTGGAAGACCCTACCCCCTATCTGCTGGACGGCGAATTTGTCCTTACCGCCGGCCTGCCGTTCCGTGACGGCGGCTCCGACGACGCCGGCCGGGATGGGAGCCACAGCGTCCCCAGGGTTGAGGAGTATGTCCGCCGGCTGGTTGATGCAGGAGTGGCTGCCCTGGGCTTTGGCCTGCAGCCTTATTACGACGCCGTTCCGAACCATGTGGCTGCCGCCTGCCGGCGTTATGGGCTCACCTTGGTGGAGGTGCCCGCCAGCGTGCCGTTTGCCGCCCTGGGCCTGGAATTTTCCAAGCTGCTTGAGTCCGGCAATGCACAGGTGTTCCGGCAGCTGGCGGAAACCAACCGCCACCTCATGCGCGCAGTGCTTTCGGCCCGGCCGGAACACGAGCTGCTGGCGGCACTGATCCAACGCGTTCCGGTGTGGGCGGTCCTCTTTGGCGCCGACGGCCGCGTCCGTGCCCGAGGGGGCGCCGCCGTTGACACCGCCCAACTTCAGCCCCTCCTCAAGAAACTTCTCACCGGGAGCGGCCCCCGCGTGGAAACGGAAACTTTCGACGCCCCAGGCTCGGCGCTGGTGTTCGGCCACCCGCTCCGCAGCACCAAGGACGCCACCCTGGGCAGCCTGGTGCTGGGCGCGGACAAGGCACTGACCCCCGCGCAGAACAGTGTGGTTTCGTCTGTCGTGGGGCTTCTTGAACTGTTGGTCCGCCAACGCACCAGCGGGTCCCTGGCGCCCAGCCAGCTGGCCACCGCCCTGCTCCTGCACCCCGAGAGCCTGGCCGCCGGCGACACCCGGCAGCTAGACGTGCTGAAGGACCTGTTGGCGCAAAGCGTCGCGGGAACGCGGTCCGGCCCGGTCCGGGTGGTCCAGGGCCTCCGGGGGGCCGGTGCCCCCGCCGCTGAGGACGGGCCGGTGCGGGAGCTGCTGCAGTGGCGCCGGATTTTCGACAGCAAAATGGTGGAGCTGACCGATTACGGATTCGCCGCAGTCACCCGGCTGAAGGTGGATGACCAGTTGATGGCCGAGGTGGAGCAGCTGGGCTGGCGCCTGGTGGTGGGTGAGCCGACTGAACTGTCCGGGTTGCCGGGAACCTACCGGCGGGCCACGTCGCTTCGGCCTCGCGTACTGGCCACGGGGAAAAGCGCGCGGGTGGAAGACGTGACCTGGTCGGTGACCGGACTGCTGGGCAGTGAGGCCGGGACCATCCTTGCGGGAAAGCTCCTGGCCCCGGTCCTGGAACAGGAGCCCGAACGCCGTGATGTCCAGCTCCGCGTACTCCGGTCCTGGCTGGCCGCGAACGGAAGCTGGGACGCCACGGCCAAGGATTTGGGCCTGCACCGGAACAGCGTGCGGCGGCAGGTGAATGCCATCGCGGAACTGTTGGAGCTGGACCTTGGCCAGGCCCAGTCCCGGGCGGAGCTTTGGATTGCGCTGCAGTATGCGGACGCCCTGGTAGCGGAAAACCCTCAGCCGCCCCAGGAGCGGTAGAGATCAGGCCGGCGTTCGTCGAGGTACGGCACGTCGCTGCGCGCCCTGGTTGCGGCGCCTTCGTCCAGTTCCGCGAAAATGAGCTGCGGTTCCTCGCCGGCCGCGGCCAGCAACTTGCCGTCCGGCCCGGTGACGACGCTGCCGCCGAGGAACCTGCAGTCCTCCTCGACGCCCGAGTGGTTGGCGTAGGCAATGGACAGCTGGCTTTCCAGTGCGCGCGCCCGCAGCAACACCTGCGGGACGTCGTCATACCCGTGCGCCAGCGCAGTAGGCACCAGGAGCAGTTCGGCTCCGGCCACGGCGGCAGCCCGGACCGCTTCGGGGAATTCGACGTCGTAGCAAATCACCATGGAGGTGCGAACACCATTGAAATCCACGACGGCGGGAGGCTGGGCCGCCGGGCTGAAGGCAGCACGCTCGTCGGGGCCGAAAAGGTGCACCTTTGAGTAGCTGAGCAGGGTATTGCCGCCGGCGTCAAGAAGCGTGGCACTGATGTGCCACTCCCCTTGCCCGGTGAGCTGGGGAAGGCTGTACACCAGGCCGATGTGGTGCCGGCGTGCGATGGTGGCAAGCTTCGCGTGCAGCCCGGGCAGGGAGCCGGGATCCAGCTCTGCGCGGACCCGGCGGGGTGCGTAACCCACGGGAAAGAGTTCGGGCGTCACCAGTACTGCAGCACCGGCAGCAGCAGCAGCCTCTGCCGCTGCGTCAATGGCGGCACAGTTGGCATCCACATCCATCACAACAGCGTTCGCCTGCAGGAGTGCCAGTAACACAGTGGCCACCTTCCATCGTCGGAACCGGCCCTCGAGGGAAGGCCTTAGTTCAGACTAGCGACGGCCCATGCTGGACAAACGGGGTCTTTTGCACCTCCTTCCCCACTTCAGCGGGCAGATCATCCCGTTCGATTCAAGGTCTTCTGAAGGTCCTGTTGCGTTAACTTCTTGACTACAAGAGTTTGAATGAGGCAATCTTCTAAGCATGCCCGCAACTTCGCGCTCAACGAGGAGCAAACCTAAAAATCCCGGCTCGCAATCCGCCCTCAGGCAACTGAACCAGCAACGGATCATCGAGTCGCTGATGGGCGGGCCCTCCACCCAGGCAGAACTGGCGCGGCAAACAGGTCTCTCCACCGCAACGGTCTCCAACATCGTCAAGATCATGCTCGATTCAGGCCTGGCATCGACGGAGCCAATCACCAGTTCCGGCCGGCGGGCGCTCAACGTCAGGCTCAACAGCAATGGCGCGGTGGCAGTGGGGATTGACTTTGGCCGCCGGCATCTGCGGGTGGTCCTGGCCTCGCTGAGCTATCACGTCATTGCCGAGGAATCCGTCACCCTGCCGCTGGGCCACCAGGCCGAGGAGGGCATTCAGGCGGCAGTGGTCCTGCTCGAGAAACTCCTGGACGAAAACGGGATTGCTCGTACCGCAGTGGTGGGTGCCGGCGTCGGAATTCCAGGACCGATTGACCGGCGCACCGGTACTGTGGCCCAAGGGGCAATCCTCCCCGAGTGGGTGGGCATCAGCATCCTCCAGCACATGGAGGAAAGGCTCAAAATCCCCGTCTTCGTTGACAATGACGCTAACCTGGGCGCCTGGTCCGAAGTGACATGGGGGCAGCACACCGGCGTCAGCAACCTGCTGTTCCTCAAGATCGGATCCGGCATTGGGGCGGGCCTGATCCTCAATGGGGCACCCTACTACGGCAACGTGGGGATCACGGGCGAAATCGGCCATGCCACCATCCACGAACAAGGACTCGTGTGCCGCTGCGGCAACCGCGGCTGCCTGGAGACGATCGCTTCCACCACCACCATGATCGAGCTCCTCAGCCGTGGTGAGGACCGCCCTCTCACGCCCGCGGACATCGTGCGAAAGGCGCTGGCCCGCGACTCGGCAACCCTTCGGGTGCTCGACGACGCCGGGCTCGCCGTCGGCCGCGCGCTCGGCAACGTCGCCAACCTGATCAACCCTGAAGTGATCGTCGTCGGGGGGCCCTTGGCGGGCCTCGGCAACCTCCTCCTGGACCCCATCAAGAGGGGCCTGGTCAGGCATGCCGTTCCTGTCATCGGGGAAACTACAGAATTGGCCATGTCCTCCCTGGGTGACCGTGCCGAGGCCCTGGGAGCGGCAGCGCTGGTGTTCCAACACGCCGGAATCCGGAAGACCTAGACCGTTTCGTTACCTGGCATATGCGTTAAAGACTTGACGACAACCGGCGTGATCCAGTTTACTTTTGCATCAGACGGCCCTGCGCTTTGCCGGCCGGACAAAGAAGTCATTGCATTGGAGGGTTAGGGCAATATGACGTCCCAGACCACGCAAAACGAGCCGATCATCCTCGAGATGCGGTCCATTACCAAGGAATTCCCCGGCGTTAAAGCGTTGGATAACGTGAGTCTGCGGGTGAAGGCCGGTGAGATCCACGCCATCTGCGGCGAGAACGGTGCCGGCAAGTCCACCCTGATGAAGGTTCTCTCGGGCGTTTACCCCTACGGGAGCTACGACGGCGACATCGTCTACCAGGGCCAGGTCCAGCAGTTCAAGGACATCCGGGCCAGCGAGCACGCCGGCATCGTGATCATCCACCAGGAACTCGCGCTGATCCCGGAGCTCTCCATCATGGAGAACATCTTCCTGGGCAACGAGCCCACCAAGCGCGGCGTCATCGACTGGGCGGAGGCCCGGCTGCGCTCCCTGGACCTTCTGGCCCGCGTTGGGCTGCAAGAGGACCCGGACACGCCCATCAAGGAAATCGGCGTCGGCAAGCAGCAGCTGGTGGAAATTGCCAAGGCACTGAACAAGTCCGTGAAGATCCTCATTTTGGATGAGCCCACGGCGGCACTGAATGAGTCCGATTCCCAGCACCTGCTGGACCTGATGCTCGGCCTGAAGGCCAAGGGCATCACGTCCATCATCATTTCGCACAAGCTCAACGAAATTGAGCAGATCGCCGATTCCATCACCATCATCCGCGACGGCAAATCCATCGAGACGCTGAATGTAAAGGCGGACGGCGTCGACGAGGACCGCATCATCAAAGGCATGGTGGGCCGGACGTTGGAATCCCGCTTCCCGGACCACACGCCGAAAATTGGTGAAGTCTTCTTCGAGGTCAAGGACTGGACGGTGGGCCACCCCCAGGTCCAGGACCGCCTGGTGTGCAAGAACTCCAACTTCTTTGTCCGCCGCGGAGAGATCGTGGGCTTCGCCGGGCTCATGGGAGCCGGCCGCACCGAGTTGGCCCGGTCTGTGTTCGGCAGGTCCTATGGCCGGTTCATCAACGGGCATATCTACAAGGACGGCAAGGAAGTTGTCCTCAAAAACGTCCGCCAGGCCATTGATGCCGGTCTGGGCTACGTCACCGAGGACCGCAAATCCCTGGGGTTGAACCTGCTGGACGACATCAAAACCACCACTGTGGCCGCAAACCTGCGGAAGATCAGCCGCAATTCGGTGGTGGACCCGAACCAGGAGTTCACGGTGGCGGAGCAGTACCGCAAGTCGCTGCGGACCAAGACTCCATCAGTGGAGGAGGGCGTGGCCAAACTCTCCGGCGGCAACCAGCAAAAGGTGGTCCTCGCGAAGTGGATGTTCACCGATCCTGACCTGCTGATCCTGGATGAACCGACCCGCGGAATCGATGTCGGTGCCAAGTACGAGATCTACGGAATCATCCAGCAGCTCGCCAACCAGGGCAAGGGAGTAATCGTCATCTCCTCGGAGCTCCCCGAACTCCTGGGCCTGTCCGACCGTATCTACACCATCTTCGAAGGCGCCATCACCGGTGTCCTGAACAAAGACGAGGCCAGCCAGGAAAGCCTGATGAAACTGATGACCTCCGCCCGCAAAGCCGAAGCCGCCTGACCCTCTGGACTATCCAGAACCTTCCGGACACAAGGACTGACACCATGAACGCCCTCAAGAAGCTGTTTGGCGGCAACACCCGCCAATTCGGCATGATCTTCGCCCTGGTGGCACTGATCATCTTTTTCCAGATCGCCACCGACGGCCGGACCCTCACCCCCGGCAACGTCATCAACCTCTTCAACGGCAACTCCTACATCCTGATCCTGGCCATCGGCATGGTCCTGGTCATTATTGCCGGCCACATCGACCTCTCCGTCGGTTCGGTGGCCGCATTCGTGGGCGTCACCGTTGCCCTGGCCATCCGCGACTGGGGCATTCCCTGGTATGCCGGCGTCCTGCTGGGGCTGGTGCTCGGCGCCGTCATTGGGGCATGGCAAGGGTGGTGGACAGCGTACGTGGGGATACCCGCGTTCATTGTCACCCTGGCCGGCATGCTCCTGTTCCGCGGCTTCAACCAGTTCGTCGGCAAGTCCAACACCATCCCGGTCCCCAACGATTTCCAGTACCTGGGCGCAGGCTACCTCCCCGAAGTGGGGCCGGACACCGGGTTTAACAACCTCACCCTGCTGCTGGGCATTGCTGCTGCCGCGTTCGTGGTGGTCGGCGAGCTCCGCTCCCGGGCACGTGCCAAGGCACTGGGAGCCGATGTCCCGGAAATGTGGGTCACTGTCCTGAAGCTGGTCCTGATCTGCGGCGCCATCCTCTACGCCACGTACCTCTTCGCCACAGGCCGCCCGGGCACTTCCTTCCCGATCCCCGGACTCATCCTGGCCGTCCTGGTGTTGGTCTACGGCTTCATCTCCTCCCGCACCATCCTGGGCCGGCATGTCTATGCAGTCGGCGGAAACCGCCACGCGGCCGAACTGTCCGGTGTCCAGTCCAAAAAGGTCAACTTCCTGGTCATGATGAACATGTCCATCCTGGCCGGCCTGGCGGGGATGATCTTCGTGGGCCGTTCCACCGCATCTGGCCCGTTCGACGGCGTCGGCTGGGAACTGGACGCGATCGCTGCAGTCTTCATCGGTGGTGCTGCGGTTACAGGTGGCGTGGGCACCGTCATCGGCTCCATTATTGGTGGCCTGGTGATGGCTGTACTGAACAACGGCCTGCAGCTCCTCGGCGTCGGCGCCGACCTCACCCAGATCATCAAGGGCCTGGTGCTCCTGATCGCCGTCGCTTTCGACGTTTACAACAAGAGTCAGGGCAAGAGGTCCATCATCGGCATGCTGACCAGCAACTTCAGCCGCCCCTCCGGCGGCGGACCCAACAACCCGCTCCAGCCCGACGAGACCACCTCCACCAAGGAAGCGATCGCCAGGGAAGCCTGAGCCTTGCAGCCTGAATAGCGTTACACCACCACAAAGAAAGAGAACCAACAATGCGAATGATTGGTAAAGCAGGAAAGGCCGCAGCGGTTGCTGCCATCGCAGCACTGGCGCTGACGGGCTGCGGCCGCTCCGAGCCCAGCACGGGCGGCGGAACTGAAGGCGCAGGAGGGTTCGAACAGAACTCCTCCATCGGCGTCGCACTCCCCCAGAAGACCAGTGAAAACTGGGTTCTTGCGGAGAAGCTGTTCAACGAGGGCCTCACCGAGGCTGGCTTCAAGCCCGACGTGCAGTTCGCCAACGGCGGCGTGTCCGAGCAGCAGAACCAGATCAGTGCGATGGTCACCAAGGGCGCCAAGGTCATCATCGTCGGCGCCATTGACGGCTCGCAGCTGGGCACCCAGCTCAAGCAGGCCAAGGATTCCGGTGCCACCGTGATCGCCTATGACCGCTTGCTGCTGAACACCGAGAACGTGGACTACTACGTGGCCTACGACAACTTCAAGGTGGGCGAGCTCCAGGGCCAGGCACTGCTGGAAGGCCTTAAGGCCAAGAAGCCGCAGGGCCCTTACAACGTCGAACTGTTCGCCGGCTCCCCCGATGATGCGAACGCCAAGGTCTTCTTTGACGGCGCCATGAGTGTCCTGAAGCCGAAGATCGACGACGGCACACTGAAGGTCGTGTCCGGACAGACCAGCTTCGAACAGGCCGTAACCCAGGGCTGGAAGGCTGAAAACGCCCAGCGCCGCGCTGACACCCTGCTCACCGGCAGCTACACCAGCGAGTCACTGGACGGCGTCCTCTCCCCGAACGACACCCTTGCCCGCGCAGTCCTGACCTCCGTCAAGGCCGCCGGTAAGCCGACACCGGTCGTGACGGGCCAGGACTCCGAAGTAGAGTCGGTCAAGTCCATCATTGCCGGCGAGCAGTACTCCACCATCAACAAGGACACCCGCAAGCTCGTTGAGCACGCCATCACTATGGCGAAGGACCTCCAGGCCGGCAAGGAACTGGAAATCAACGACAAGGACTCCTACAACAACGGCGTGAAGACCGTCCCGGCCTACCTGCTGGAGCCGGTCATCGTCACCTCTGCAAACGTGAAGACGGCCTACGTGGACGATCCGGTACTCGGACCGATCACCAAGTAAGCATTCTGATCGCTGGAGAAGCCCGGTCCCCATTCGGGGGCCGGGCTTCTCCGTGCCCTGTCCTGGTAGTCCCCGTCCTACTGCTTGACGGTGAGTACCCCAGGTCCCGCGAACTGGAGGGCATGGTTCTTGACCGCCTGGGACGTAGTGAAGGCTTTGTAGCTGTACACCTCCGCCGGGTCCCAGCCGACGTCGGTGGTGAAGTCCCAGCCCGTCCAGTCCGGGGCGGGTGAGCCACTAAGTTCGGCCTCCGCGAGGGCCTCGGCGCGGTTCTGCTCGAAGGACGCACGGGCCACTGAGTTCAGGTCCGTCTCCTCGCCGTTGAACCAGGATCCCGTATCGCTGAAACGATGACCGTTGTAGCTGCTCACCATCACCGACTCGTCCGCACCGGGTCCCGTGTACTCAAAGGCATTATGCTCCGAGAAAATCCGTGACTCGTAGCCCGCGCCAAGGAAATAGCTACTGCCACCCTGGCCCTCGCTGATCATGGGGTACTGCGGGTGGTCGGTGCTTCCCACAAAGTAGTTGTTGACCACGTGGACCTGGCCGAACCGCACTCGCGGTCCGCGCTGCTGAAGGTTTTCGAAGTGATTGCCGATGTAGCTGACCCGCAGCTTTCCGCCGTCCTTGTCCACGTGTTCGTCGCCCGAGCCCAGCAGCATGGTCTTGTCATGGTTGTGGAGCTTGCTGTTGGAGATCGTCACAAAGTCCGTGCCGTCCTTAAGGTCCAGCAGACCGTCATGCCGGTTGGCCGGCTTGCCGTTCGGTCCGAGCGGGGCCTCGCTGTCCGGGTAGCGCCCGTCGGTGAGCCGGACATGGTCGATCCAGAGGTGGTCCGACGTTACGGAGGAGACTGCGTCGAAGCGGGCATTCCAAGCGCCGTCACCGTCGTCCGGCGACCAGGTGCTGAAGAAGTCAACCGGCGCCTCCACGCTCAGGTTGCGCATCACTACGTTTGTTGCGCTCAGG
This sequence comes from Arthrobacter sp. MDT2-3, assembly GCF_059090465.1. NCBI lineage: Bacteria > Bacillati > Actinomycetota > Actinomycetes > Micrococcales > Micrococcaceae > Arthrobacter > Arthrobacter sp. MDT2-3. The sequence goes on from NZ_JBNHFS010000003.1 coordinate 403,943, forward strand.
ATCACGATGTTGGCACCGACGAACCCTGAATCCGTCCCCAGACCGATCAGGGTGGTGTTGCTGGGCAAGCTCACCTCAATCTGTCGCTTCATGTTGTTGCTGCCGGTCTGCCGCAGCTGGCGTTGCTGTTTGCAGTAAGGAAAGGTCTGGTCGCTCCAGACCTTTCCTTCAGGGCCGAAGCAGGACATGTACTTGTTGATGTCGTATCCGGGGGCATAGTCCTGCTCCCCCAGAATGCGCCCGTCCGGGGTCTGGTTACCGTCGATGGTCCCCTTGATGTAAATGATCTTGGGCGCTTTGGGTTCCCCGTGATTGGTTAGGGCCGCCTTGAGCCCGGCCAAGGTGCTGACTTCGTAGCGGCTTTCGGCAGGAGCGCCGGCACCGCCGTTGGTTCCGCTTCCGACGGCGGCCCAGCCAGCCGGTGCCGCATCGTCCGGGCGGAGAATGCCCCCGCCAGTGGGTGCCGGGCCTGCTGTTGCCGGCATGGCCACCGCCATACCAGCCGCAAGCGCAAAGGCAGATGCCGCGGCGACAACTCCGGCCCCACGGCCGAATCTATTGAAGGTGGACTTGAAAGTTCGGGCTCGCGTTTCGGACGTCATTGGCCTAATTTCCGGCATGCCAAACAGACCACATGCCTTGATGTGCGGATCATGATGAAAAGGATTACCTGCTGAGAAAGCGGTTTCCCATGCGGCCCTCTATTCTTACTCGTCCTGTGACAAGCCTGTCAAGAGGTCTTCCGCCCTGTAGCCCCTTCCCGCGCACCTTCCCTCACTTCCCACAAGTAATATCCGAAACACCCGCGCACTGCAGTGAGAGGATGGGCACCATGAGTGCGCCTATCGCCAAGCCTTGGTTGTCCAGCCAGTCCGATCAGGATCCCCGTTCCGCTACGGGAGCCCCCCTTCGCTGGGGTGTCATCGCCACAGGCGGAATTGCCCGCTCTGTGTCACAGGACCTGGCGCTGCTGGCCGATGCAGAACTGTATGCCGTCAGCTCCCGGGGGCAGGACACAGCAGATGCCTTCGCCGTGGCGTACGACTTTGCCAGGGCCTACGGGGACGACGGCGGCGTCCGCGGCTACGAGCGGCTGCTCGCCGATGATGCGGTGGACGTGGTGTACGTGGCAACGCCGCATGCGCAGCATCATGAAGTTGTGCTGGCGGCGCTCAATGCCGGCAAACACGTCCTGTGCGAAAAGGCGTTCACCGTCAACGCCAGGGAAGCCACCGAGCTCATCGAGCTTGCCCGGTCCCGGAAACTCTTCCTGATGGAGGCGGTCTGGAGCCGGTTCCTGCCGGCAATGCAGCGGGCTTTCGAAATTGCCGCCTCAGGGGAAATTGGCGACGTCCACTGGGTGACCGCAGACCTTGGCTTCCCCGCCCCCTACTCACCCACCGCCAGGCTCTGGGCCAGGCAGGACGGTGGCGGCGCACTTCTCGATCTTTCGGTTTACCCCCTGCTCTGGGCGCTGGGAACCCTTGGTTTTCCCCAGACTGTCAGTGCCACAGGACATGTAAATGACGACGGCGTTGACGCCCAGAATGCGATGACCCTCGGCTACAACCACGGAGCGCAGGTGCAGCTCACCTCGTCACTGCTCGCACACGGCCCCCGCACGGCCACCGTCGCCGGCAGCAAGGGTTTCCTGCAGAGCATCGGATCCATCAACAATCCGCGGGAACTGGTCATTGGAACAGGGTGGGACGGACGCCGGGTCGAATCCTTTGACGTCGTGGGCCGTGGATACACGTACGAGCTGCGCGAGGTGACGCGCTGCATTCAGCAGGGTCTCACGGAGAGCCCTGTGATGCCGCTGGAGGACACGTTGAACACCATGCGCCTCTTTGATGGAGTGCGGGCGCAGCTGGGCGTCAGCTACCCCAATGATGAGCGGCAAGAGACAAAGGTGACACAGCCGTAAACTGCGGCAGTAGAAAGTCAATACCGTGACAAGGCTCCCGCGTGATGTCATGTGAGGGAAGATAAGCAGCGGCATTGAGTCGAATTGTTTGGTGAATTCCTAGACTTTTTGCAACATTCGGTCTTACCCTGTAGGCATCCGTCGACTTCAACGGTACTGGGGGTGGTACGCATGGCTAAGGCTCGTTCTCCGTGGCGTGCCCTGCGTCCTGTGCTCCTCGCCGGCGCGGCGACCCTGACGTGGCTGACGTTTTCATCTCCTGCAGCTTCAGCAGATGCGCTTTCTGATAGCACGTCCTTGTTGGGCGGCGTCACGAGTTCGGTGTCGTCGGTAACGGAAAAACTTGCCGGGCCTGCACCCGCCGCCCCATCTGCACCTCCTGCTGCTGTGTCCTCGACAGGGCTGCTTCAGCCAGTGGTGGGCCAGCTGTCGGGGCTATCGGACAATATCGTTTCTGCGGTACCGGTTGTGAACCAGGTGGTTTCGGCTGGTGCCGTTACGGCTGTCTCCGCTCCTATCGCTGGAGTTGCGGACGGGGCCACTGCGGCCGTTGTTGACGTTGTCGTTCCACCCGTTGCCGCGGCCGTTCCGGTTCTTGAACCCGTTCTGCAGCCTGTCTCTGACCTGGTGACGGGCACCGCTCCCCTACCCGTGGCGGTTCCTGAATTGCCCGTCCTGGTCGATGCAGATACCTCCGAGGGCGCCACGGTCGTGCCAACAGGTGACCCCGCTGCTGCCGGGGATTCGGGCGCAGCTTTCGAAAGCCCAACCCCTTCCGGCGTGCCCGTTGTTGACGCTGTGGGAGGATCGGGTCTCGCCGTCTCCCCTGTCGGTACGGTTGCCCTTACGGGTACCGCACCGGTTCTTTGGGTTGCAGACGCAGCATCTGGCATTGAGGCAGAGCAGCAGGATAATGCGGGCCCTTCGCCCGTCCATGTCCAGGTTCCTGCCGCTCCCGGTTCGGGGGCGGGAAGTGGGGCCTCCATATCCGGCTCCTCGGGTTCCGCGGCATGGTTAAGCACTTTCACGTTTGATCTTCCTATTGCCGGTGCCGTCCGCGCCGGCGAGACCTCTGAGCACGTCCCTGCGCCGGTGTCTTACGACCCCGGCTCCTCTCCTGACTAGTTGAGACCCGTCTGCCCACGTCGGGCAGAACGCGGCATTACGGGTTGCTGATAAGCACCCTTACCTCAACTTTTCAGGAGACATCATCATGAGTTCCAACCTTCGCAGGGGGATGCTCGGCACCCTCTTTGCCGGCGGGCTACTGGCCTTCGGCTGCACCGCGGCGAACGCCGCGGACATCACCAGCGGATCGGATCTTTCCGCATCTGCCCTCATCTCGGCGGCGGCGTCCGCTGACACGGCGTCGTTGGGCCTGCTGGGTGGCCCAACGCCGTCGGAGTCCACGGGCGTCGCCGCCGTAGTCGACCTCGGCCTCGGCCTCGGCAACGCCGTTACAGCCGAAACCGCCCCAACCACGACCGATCTCGCAGTCGCGGCAGATGTGGTGGTCGAGCTCGGGAACGCAACCGGCCAGACCAGCAGCCCCGACCTCGCCGCGGCAGCCGCCGTAGACCTCGGTCTCGGCAACGCCGTTACAGCCGAAACCGCCCCAAGCACGACCGATCTCGCGGTCGCGGCAGATGTGGTGGTGGACCTCGGGACAGTCGCAGGGGACGGCACCACCGGCGTACCCAACGCAGCTGTGGATGCAATCGTGGACGTCAACCTCGGCGGCACCAACGGCACCGGCACCGGCACCACCACCGGCGTACCCAACGCAGCTGTGGATGCAATCGTGGACGTCAACCTCGGCGGCACCAACGGCACCGGCACCACCACCGGCGTACCCAACGCAGCTGTGGATGCAATCGTGGACGTCAACCTCGGCGGCACCAACGGCACCGGCACCACCAACGGCGGACTCGACGCCGCCGCGGACGCAGCAATCGGCATCGGCACCGGCGCCACCGGCGTACCCAGCGCAGCTGTGGATACAGTCGTGGTCGTCAACCTCGGCGGCACCAACGGCACCGGCACCAACGGCGGACTCGACGCAGCTGTGGATGCAATCGTGGACGTCAACCTCGGCGGCACCAACGGCACCGATAACAGCACCAACGGCGGACTCGACGCCGCCGCGGACGCAGCAATCGGTATCGGCACCGGCACCACCACCGGCGGACTCGACGCCCTGGTAGACGCCGCCGTCGGCATCAACCTCGGCGGCACCAACGGAACCGACGGCACCACCGGCGGACTCGATGCCGGCGTGGACGCAGCAATCGGTATCGGCACCGGCAGTACCGGTAGCACGGGTGGACTGGCTGCAGTCGTTGACTTGGGGCTGGACCTGGGCCTCGGGCTGGGCAGTGGCGGCAATGGCGCGGAAAACCCGGGCACAGGAAACCCGGGAACCGGGACCCCGGGTGACGGCAACACGGGAGGCACCGGCACCGTTGACCCCGGGACTAACGCTCCGGGCACGAACACACCCGGCACCGACAATGGCACCGACAATGGCACCGGAAACGGCACTACGGGTTCGAACAACGGTTCTGACACCGGCACGGCAGGTGCCGGCGGCTTCTCTGCGGCCCCGGCAGGTTCCACCGCAGTTGGCGGTGCCATCGCCGTCGACACCACCCCTCGCAGCACCCCTGCGCAGGGTGGTGCAGGCGAGGGTGCCAACGCCCTGGCCAAGACGGGCGTGGACGTTTCCCTGGTCCCGCTGGCCCTGCTGCTTCTGGTGGCAGGAATCCTCCTGATGCTCCGCAAGCGCAAGGTGTCCTAGGACAACCAAGGTTTGCTGACAGTACCTGCACCATGCGCCTGAAGCGGCAGCAGCAAGCAGGCTAAGCGGAAGGAGGACCCCGCAAAACACAAAACGCAACCACACAAATTAACGCAAACATGTCATCAGCACGCATGTCCTTGTGGCCGGTGGTCCGGCGGCGAAAAGTTGCAAGGTTCGCCGCCGGACCGTCGGCGTGTCACAGAACGGAAGCCGAGGCCAATCGTCCGTTTACTCCACCGCCCGTATAATTTGTTGTACGACAGTGCCGCAGCGCACCGGGAGGAACGGGTCATGGTGGCGGAATCGCCTAGCTCCATCAAGAATGAAGTGGTCGGCGGACGTTATCGGTTGGGTGAGGTTATTGGCCGCGGTGGAATGTCGTCCGTTTACTGTGCCCGGGACGAGAATCTGGGCCGCGACGTTGCCCTGAAGCTCTTTGCCCCGCAGGCACCGGACGCCGACGAATTGAAGCGGCAGGAAGCGGAGATCCAGCTGCTGGCGACGCTGAACCATCCGGGCCTGGTGACGCTGTTCGACGCCGGGATTGACACCCGCGTCCCCGATGAGCCGAGACCATTCCTCACCATGGAGCTCGTGGACGGGCAGGACCTGCGCACCAGGATCCGGCACAGCCGTGTCCCGCTTGAGGAACTCGCAGTGATTGGTGCAGGTATCGCCGATGCCCTGGCTTATGTTCATGGTCTTGGGATCATCCACCGGGACATCAAGCCGGCGAACATCCTGCTGGTACAGATCCGCCCCGGCGAGCCACTGCGCCCGAAGCTCACGGACTTCGGCATTGCCCGTATCGCGGACTCGACCCGGCTGACGGCTACGGGAACCATGGTTGGTACTGCCGCCTATCTCAGCCCTGAACAGGCCCTGGGCCAGCCCCTGTCTTCGGCTTCAGACATCTACTCCTTTGGCCTTGTACTGCTTGAATGCATCAAGGGCACTATCGAGTATCCCGGCGGCGCTGTGGAATCTGCCGTGGCCCGCCTTCATCGTGCTCCGGAGATTCCAGAGGACCTGCCGTCTGAATGGGCTGACCTGATCCGCTCCATGACGGCCATCGAACCGCTGGAGCGTCCCGCCGCCGCGGACATCGAAACCTCCCTCAGGCAGGCATTGGTTTCGCCGGCGTCAACGCCGGGAGAACTCGTTCCGGAGACCACGAGGGTCCTGCCGGCAATGCCGTTCCACCCGCCTTCCATCACTGCTGAGGAATCGGTGGATGAACTGCGCGAGGCGGCAGGACCAGTGGCTGATGCTTCACCGGTTGCCCCTGAGCACGGGACCAAGGGCCGACCGCCCGGGAAGGAGCGGCCCACAGGGTCCCGGCGCAGGCGCCTTTGGCTGGCAGTGCTTCTCGCGGTGGTGCTGATAGCTGCCGCCACAGCGGCCGTGCTGGCGAGCCTGTCCACCCAGTCCACGCCCGACGTCGTGCCTTACCCAACGGTGACCGGCATCCTTGGCGACCACCTCGAGGAACTCCAAAAGAGCGTGGAGCCGTGAGGTTGACCCTGAGGCACACCCCGAGTGACAGGCAGAAGCGGGTTGTGATCTGGACGGCGGCCGTACTTATGGTCGGGTTGCTGGCTGGCTGCGCTCCCAGCGACCCAGGCCTGCAGCCCGCCACTGCGCGTCAGCTCCAGGCGCGGGTCCTGGAAGTGAGCGAGGCGTCCTCGCGGAATGATCCCGCCACAGCCATGAAAGCCCTCGAAGGTCTTGAAGCGGAGCTGGCCGCGGCACAGGGCAAGGGTCAGATTTCCGAGGAGCGGCGCCAGACCATCACGACCATCGCAGCGGCCGTCCGCGCCGACCTGGAACAAGCTATCGCGGCGGCCGCGAAGGCAGCAGAAGACGCGAAAACCGCAGCGGACCAAGCGCCCGCCGAGACGCTGGCACCATCCACCGGGACGCCGGCACCAGCTCCCGAGCCCGCTCCGGCCCCCGCGCCCGCCTCCGCCTCCGTATCCGAGTCCGGAAATGATGACGATAAGAGGGACAACGAGGGCAAAGGGAAAGGCAAAGACTAAACTCTGGCCATCAACGTACGACGGCGATCGCTTGAGCAGCGAGCGACGCCGACGTTCCAGCCCCCAAGCAAGGAGGCGGCGCCCCAGGAATTAACCCGGGGCGCCGCCTCCTTCGCGTTGCCTGGCCAGCTGCGGCCGCAGCCCTCCCCTAGCTCAGGGTGGCCAGAACCTTGTTCAGCGTCGCGGACGGGCGCATCACGGCGGAAGCCTTGGCGTCGTCCGGGTTGTAGTAGCCCCCAATGTCCACCGGCGAGCCCTGTACCTCGGCCAGCTCGCCCACAATCGTCTCCTCCTTGGAGGAGAGCTCCCCGGCGATGGAACTGAACGAGGCGGCCAGTTCGGCGTCGTCTGCCTGCTTGGCCAGTTCCTCTGCCCAGTAGCGGGCCAGGAAGTAGTGGCTACCACGGTTGTCCAGCTCACCGGCACGGCGGCTGGGCGACTTGTTTTCCAGCAGGAAGGTGCCGGTGGCCCGGTCCAGGGTATCGGCGAGGACCTGGGCGCGGGCGTTGCCCGTGGTGGTGGCCAGGTGCTCGAAGCTGACGGCCAGGGCCAGGAACTCACCCAGGCTGTCCCAGCGCAGGTGGTTTTCCTTGAGCAGCTGCTGGACGTGCTTCGGGGCGGAACCGCCGGCGCCGGTCTCGAACAGCCCGCCGCCGTTCATCAGCGGAACAACCGAGAGCATCTTGGCGCTGGTGCCCAGCTCCAGGATGGGGAACAGGTCCGTGAGGTAGTCGCGGAGGACGTTGCCGGACACGGAGATGGTGTCCTCGCCCTTGCGAATACGGTCCAGGGTAAAGGCGATGGCCTTCACCGGGGACATGATCCGGATGTCCAGGCCCTCGGTGTCGTGGTCCTTCAGGTACTCGTTGACCTTGGCGATGAGGTTGGCGTCGTGGGCGCGTTCCTCGTCCAGCCAGAACACGGCGGGGGTCTGGGACGCCCGGGCACGGGTCACGGCCAGCTTGACCCAGTCGCGGATGGGCAGGTCCTTGGTCTGGCAGGCACGCCAGATGTCGCCCTCGGATACCTGGTGTTCGATCAGGACGTTGCCGGAGCCGTCCACGATCTGGACGGTGCCGGCTTCCTGGAGTTCGAAGGTCTTGTCGTGGCTGCCGTATTCCTCGGCCGCCTGCGCCATAAGGCCCACGTTCGGCACAGTTCCCATGGTGGTGGGGTCGTAGGCGCCGTTGGCGCGGCAATCATCGATGACCACCTGGTAGATGCCGGCGTAGGAGCTGTCGGGCAGCACAGCCAGGGTGTCAGCTTCCTTGCCGTCCGGGCCCCACATGTGGCCTGAGCTGCGGATCATGGCGGGCATGGACGCATCCACGATGACGTCGCTGGGAACGTTCAGGGTGGTGATGCCCTTGTCCGAGTCCACCATGGCCAGGGCGGGACCCTCGTCGAGGCCCTTCTTGATAAGGTTCTGCACGCCTTCGCGCACGTCCTCCGGCAGGTCTTCGAGGCTGCTCAGGATGGCGGCAAGACCGTTGTTGGGGCTGATGCCGGCGGCGGCGAGCTGCTTGCCGTAGGTCTCGAAGAGCTCCGAGAAGTAGGCCTTGACCACGTGGCCGAAGATGATGGGGTCAGAGACCTTCATCATGGTGGCCTTGAGGTGGGCCGAGAACAGAACGCCTTCTTCCTTGGCGCGGGCAACCTGTGCCTTCAGGAACTCGTCCAGGGCTCCCGCGCGCATCACGGTGCCGTCGATGACCTCGCCGGCCAGCACGGGGAAGGCCTTCTTCAGGACCTTCACGGAGCCGTCCTCGCGGACCAGCTGGATGGCGATGGTGCCCTCTGACTCGATAACAACCGACTTCTCGTTGGAGCGGAAGTCGTCCTGGCCCATGGTGGCGACGTTGGTCTTTGAATCGGCGGTCCAGGCGCCCATGGAGTGCGGGTTCTGGCGTGCGTAGTTTTTAACGGACAGGGGTGCGCGGCGGTCCGAGTTGCCTTCACGCAGGACCGGGTTCACGGCGGAGCCCTTGATCTTGTCGTAGCGGGAGCGGACTGCCGTCTCCTCGTCCGAGGAGGGGTTGTCCGGGTAGTCCGGCAGCGCGTAGCCCTGGCCCTGCAGCTCTGCAATGGCGGCCTTCAGCTGCGGGATGGAGGCACTGATGTTGGGCAGCTTGATGATGTTGGCTTCCGGCGTCTTCGCCAGTTCACCGAGTTCAGCGAGGGCGTCACCGATCTGCTGCTCGGGGGTCAGGTAGTCACCGAAAACGGCGATGATGCGGCCGGCGAGCGAAATGTCGCGGGTCTCCACCTCCACACCTGCTGTCGAGGCGAACGCCTCGATGATTGGCAGGAACGAATAGGTAGCCAGCATCGGCGCTTCGTCGGTGTGGGTGTAGATAATCTTGGACATGCGCGGGCGTCTCCCTGTGGGTCGGCTTGGTTGTGAAAATTCGGTCTATTTCACCATCTACAACTTACCCGAGGACGCCGGTTTGAACCCTACTGAGGCGTCAGGATTACCCTGCCGGTGGGCAGGATTACAGCGATGGAGAACGCTCGACGGCGTCACGCGTGCGGGAGCCGCGCCATGCCGTCGAATTCTCGTGTCAAGGCAGGCGCAGGGCCCTCCCGGGCCGCTACATGATACGTCACTACTATTTACAAACGTGTCATATCCATATACATTCGGGACGTCACTTCCGGCCCTATCCCCGGGGCAACCGTTAGACAGGACAACAATGACACGCACCAGGCCTCTGGCTACCGGTCTTCTGAGCCTCTCAGCCGCAGCCGTTCTGGCACTCACCGCAGCCGGCGGAGTGGCCGCTGCACCGGCCGATTCCGGGGACAAAAAGTACCCGTCTGTAGTCAGTGAAGTCCTGGACGGCACAGGGGTTGCGGAATACTGGACGTCCGAGCGCATGCGCAGTGCCATTCCCGGGGACGTCCTGGCGGACAAGGCCTTGGAGAGGGGCAACCGCGCGAGCGCGCTGCTTGTGGAAAAGGGCAAGAAGAGCGAGGCCAAGGCAGCCAAGGGGAAGCCGATCATCGCCCAAAGCGAAGCCCCCGTCAAGCACGTCGGCAAGGTCTTCTTCACGCTCGGCCGCACCAACTATGTCTGCTCGGGCAACGCCGTCGCCTCCGGCAACGAAAGCACAGTGGCCACAGCCGGGCACTGCCTCAACGAGGGACCCGGCGAATTCGCCACTAACTTCCTTTTCGTGCCAGCCTACGAAAACGGCACCGCCCCCTACGGAGAGTGGACCGCCACATCATTGCACGCACCCACGCAGTGGAGCTCCAAAGGTGACATGGCCTATGACACCGGCTTCGCCGTGATGGGCCCCAATGACAGCGGCCAGACGCTGACCGACGTCGTTGGCGGATCCGGAGTGCTCTTCAACCAGCCGTACGGCCTGAACTACAAGGCGTTTGGCTACCCCGCCGGATCACCGTTCGACGGCCAGACCCTCAAGAGCTGCACCGGAACTGCCGGAAGCGACAAGCGCAATCCCCAGTTTGGTTCGCAGGGTATTCCGTGCGATATGACAGGCGGATCCTCCGGTGGCCCCTGGTTCATCCAGACGAGCACGGATACCGGTGCAACCGGATACCAGAACTCAATCAACAGCTACGGCTATAACAAAGGCTCAGCTGTCATGTACGGCCCCTATTGGGGCTTCGTCATCAAGGAGGCCTACGACTTTGCCTCAACACGCTGAGGAAACTCCAGCCGGCGGGGATTCCGTCAGCCACAGCGATGTCACTCAGTCCCGCGAGGAGATCCTCGAGTACTGGACACAGCAGCGCATGGCGGAAGCCAGGCCCCGGGAGCTCCGGCTTCCGCAGGAGGGTGCGGACTCCGGCACCACTGACCAGGACTAACGAAGGCTGCAGATAACGACGGCGCCTGTCCCCTAAGCAGGGGACAGGCGCCGTCGTTCGTTTTGCTGGGCCCACGCCGCCAGGGTTCCCTGGCAGTGGAGCCGCCCGGCGAGGGCCCCGGCCCGGAGCTTGCGAGGGCTGGGAGCCGATGCGGACTTGCGAGGTTAGGGAGCCGGTTGGGCCCACGCCGGCAGGGTTCCCTGGCAGTGGAGCCGCCCGGCGAGGGCCCCGGCCCGGAGCTTGCGAGGGCTGGGAGCCGGTGTGGACTTGCGAGGTTAGGGAGCCGGTGGGGATTAGTGGAAGAAGTGCCGCGCTCCGGTGAAGTACATGGTGACGCCAGCCGCATTCGCTGCCGCAATGACTTCCTCATCCCGCACGGAACCGCCGGGCTGGACCACCGCGCGGACACCGGCGTCGACCAGGATCTGCAGGCCGTCCGCGAACGGGAAGAAGGCGTCGGAAGCTGCCACTGCACCGCGGGCGCGCTGGGGCGCCCCGCTCGCGTCGGCGTTCGAGGCACCGCCGGGGGCATCGCCCCCACTAGCACCGTCGGACTCCACCTTCACGCCAAGCGTGTTGGCCCGTTCCACCGCCAGCCGGCAGGAATCGAGGCGGTTGACCTGGCCCATGCCAATGCCCACGGCGGCGCCGTCCTGGGCAAGGAGGATGGCGTTGGACTTTGCCGCGCGGCAGGCGGTCCAGGCGAAGGCCAAGTCCGCGAGAGTCTTTTCGTCAGCCGCTTCGCCGGCAGCGAGGGTCCAGTTGGCTGGGTTGTCACCGTCGGCATCAACCTTGTCGCTGACCTGGACCAGGACGCCGCCGGATACCTGGCGGATCTCCGACGGGTAGCGGCCGTAGCCCTCGGGCAGGGCGAGAAGCCGGATGTTCTTCTTTTTGGACAGGATCTCCACGGCCTCAGGTTCGAAGCCCGGGGCGATGACAACTTCAGTGAAGATGTCCTTGACGGTGTTTGCCATGCCCGCGGTCACGGTGCGGTTGGCTGCGATGACGCCACCAAACGCGGAGACGGGATCGCAGGCGTGGGCCTTGGCATGGGCGTCGGCGATGGGATCGGCGGCGTCCGCGGATCCCACGGCTACGCCGCAGGGGTTGGCGTGCTTGATGATGGCAACGGCAGGTTCGCTGAAGTCGTAGGCGGCGCGAAGGGCGGCGTCGGCGTCCACGAAGTTGTTGTAGCTCATGGCCTTGCCGTGCAGCTGGTCAGCCTGCGCGATGCCGGCCGGAGCGGCCTTGTCCACGTAGAGGGCTGCCTGCTGGTGCGGGTTCTCGCCGTAGCGAAGCACCTCGGAGCGTTCCAGCGAGAGGCCGGCATAGGCGGGCCAGTCGATGACGCCGTCGCCGTCTTCATCCAGGAACTGGCTCGCGGTCCACGTTGCCACGGCGTTGTCGTAGGACGCCGTGTGGGCGAAGGCCTTGGCGGCCAGACGCCGTCGGGTGTTCAGGTCAAAGCCGCCCTCGGCGGCTGCGGTGACCACCTGGCCGTAGAAGGAAGGATCCACCACAATGGCGACGGCGGCATGGTTCTTCGCGGCGGAGCGCACCATGGCGGGGCCACCGATGTCGATCTGTTCGACGACGTCGTCCTGCGCAGCACCGGACTTGACGGTTTCCACGAACGGGTAGAGGTTCACCACCACCAGATCGAAAGGTTCGATCTCCATCTTGGTGAGCGTCTCCATATGCGCCGGGACCCGGCGGTCGGCAAGGATGCCGCCGTGAACCCGCGGGTGCAGGGTCTTGACGCGGCCGTCCAGCATTTCCGGGGAACCGGTGACTTCCTCGACTTCCTGTACAGGGATGCCGGCGGCGGCGATCTTCTTGGCCGTGGAACCGGTGGATACCAGCTTCACTCCTGCTGCATGCAGGCCCTGGGCGAGCTCCTCCAGACCGGTCTTGTCGTACACCGAGATCAAGGCCCGGCGGATGGGAACACGGTCAATGGTTACGCGCTCATGCTGCGTGAAGCTCACAAATGTCTCCGTCTTATGTCGCGGAACAGTGCCGCGGTTGGTGGGGATAGGGCCAGTTTATCGCGAAGTGCAGCTGGCCCCCGGTGCAGGCGGAAGTGTGAAGGTCAGCGGGCCCGGCTAGAGTTCTTTCAGGAGGCTGCGATGAATACTTACACCACTGTGCCGAGCGGCGAGCAGGTGGTCCAGGAACTGCCCTGGCGATGGAAAGTCCAGGGCAGGATCTTTTTGATCGGCGGCCTTGGTTTTATGTTTGATGCCTGGGACGTGACCCTGAACGGCATACTCATTCCGCTGCTGTCCACGCACTGGGCCCTTACCCCGGGTGAAGTAGCCTGGGTGGGCACGTCAAACCTCATCGGGATGGCCCTTGGCGCTTTTATCTGGGGCACCATTGCGGACACCATCGGACGCAAGAAAGCGTTCACGGCCACGCTGCTGATCTTCTCCCTCTTCACCGTGCTCGGGGCCTTCTCCCCCGACTTCATCTGGTTCTGTGTGTTCCGGTTTATGGCGGGCTTCGGCCTGGGCGGCTGTATCCCCGTGGATTACGCCCTGGTAGGTGAGTTCACTCCCCGCAAGCAGCGCGGCAGGGTTCTCACCGCGATGGATGGCTGGTGGCCGGTGGGGGCAGCCCTGGCAGGTTTTGTGTCCGCCGGGCTGGTGGCCGTGTACGGAGACTGGCGGCTAACCATGCTGGTGATGGTCTTGCCGGCGCTGCTGGTGTTCTGGGTCCGCCGGAGCGTCCCGGAGTCCCCGCTGTTCCTGATCCGCAAGGGCCGGCGCGAGGAAGCGGCCAAAGTCATTGATGGCCTGGTGGCAGCAACGGGGGCGGAAGCCCGCGCCTACAGCCTGCCCGACGCGAAGGAAGTGCCTCGCCTGTCCGCCGGCAGCGCCTGGCATCAGCTGCGCCTGGTATGGGAGTTCAACTGGAAGATCACGGCCGCGGCCTGGTCCCTGTTCTTCTCGATCCTGCTTGTCTACTACCTGTCCCTGACCTGGATGCCGCGGATCCTGATTGGTGCCGGCTTTGCCGAGTACAAGGCGTTCGTCACCACCGCGTCCATGGCCGCCGTTGGGCTGTTGGGCGTTGTTGTGGCGGCCCTTCTGGTGGAGCGGCTGGGCCGCAAATGGATCCTTGCCGTCACCGGACCGTTGTCAGCCCTGACTCTGGTGATCGTGGCGATTGTGGTGGACATCCCCACGGCGGCCGTGTTCTGGCTCCTGGTGTTCGGGTTTGTGGTCCAGGTGGCCATCCCGGTGCTGTACGCCTACGTGTCAGAGTTGTACCCCACCGAGCTGCGCGGAACCGGCTTCGGGTGGGCATCCACGTTCTCCCGCCTCGGTGCAGGCTTCGGGCCGCTGATCTTCGCGAACTACTTCTGGCCCGAGCTGGGCTTGGCAACGTCCTTCGCCCTGGCCGGCGGGCTGGTGCTGATCGCCGTGCTGTGGATGGCGTTCTTCTCCCCCGAAACCAAGCAGCGCCGCCTCGAGTAGCCCGCCCGGTTCGCTCAACGCACGACGGCGCCCCTCAGCTTTGTTGCTGAGGGGCGCCGTCGGTGTGTGGCTGTCAGGAACTACTGGATGCAGGTGACGTAAACCGTCATCGTCCCCGGATTCTGTCGCGTAACGGTCCAGCCCGTGGGCGTCGTCCCACTCATCACCGGCAGGCTAGACAGCACACCGTTGTTGCCGCCCGCAATCAGGCTGTAGCCGCCCGAGACTGCGGTCTTGCCTCCGGTGCACGACGCCGTCACCGAAGGGCCGGGTCCGGTCGCCGTGACCACAGAAACACTCGTCGAAGCGGCCGCACCGGTTGCCCCGGTGGCGCCGGTGGCCCCGGCAGGACCCGCCGGTCCGACGGCGCCGTCTGCGCCCGTTGCACCGGTTTCGCCCTGCGGGCCCGTTGCACCGGTTTCGCCCTGCGGGCCCGTTGCACCGGTTTCGCCCTGCGGGCCCGTTGCACCGGTTTCGCCCTGGATCCCCTGGGCCCCGGTCTCTCCGGTGTCGCCCTTCTCGCCCTGGGCCCCGGTCTCTCCGGTGTCGCCCTTCTCGCCCTGGACCCCGGTCTCTCCGGTGGCGCCGGTTTCGCCCTGGGCCCCGGTCTCTCCGGTGTCGCCCTTCTCGCCCTGGACCCCCTGGGTGCCCTGGGCCCCGGTCTCTCCGGTGGCGCCCCTCTCGCCCGTGGCACCGGTGTCGCCCTTGTCACCTTTCTCGCCCTGGATCCCTTGGATGTTCCAGGAGATTGCGGTCTCCTTCTTGAGGTCGCAGGAGGCCCCGGCGGCAAGGACGCGCAGTTGTCCGCCATTGCTGTTGTTGTAGCAGCCCTTGATCTCGCTGGCAGACGCCGTCGACGACGCGAAGGCGGCAGTTACGGCCCCGGTTCCGAGGAGGAGCACACCAGTGAGACAAAGGACTTTCGGACTGGTCTTAGCAAGGTTGAATCGAGACATTGGAGCCCCCAGAGTTAAAAGAACGGATGTGATGGCGTCAGATTATGGCCTGCACCACTCCTGGAACCAGCGATATAGCGCTAGCTGTATACCTGTCTTTTCCCCGTTGCTACCCGTCTTTTTGCCCCAGTACTCGCTTTTGGGGACCGACTACTTGGTTTTCGCCCGGAAAGCCGCCGCTCAGGTCGCCCGACTGACTGGCAGCGATTTGTGAGCTATTTGGGGGACTTTACAGTGGCGGCGAGCGTGGCCAGGGTGGACACCAGGAGCCGGCGTTCCACCACCTTGATGCGCTCGTGCAGGGTTTCCTCGGTGTCGGACTCCTCGATGGCGACGGCCTCCTGGGCGATGATGGGCCCGGTGTCCACGCCGGCGTCGGCCCAGTGCACGGTGCAGCCGGTGACCTTCACGCCGTACGCCATCGCGTCCCGCACGCCGTGGGCGCCCGGGAAGGCCGGGAGCAGTGCAGGATGGGTGTTGAGGTATTTGCCGTTGAAGGCGTCAATAAACTCAGGGCTGACAATCCGCATGAAACCGGAGGAGACCACCACATCCGGTTCGAATGCCGCCACGGCCTCGGTCAGCGCAGCATTCCACTCTGCCCGGTCCGGGTAGGCCTTGAAGTCGACCACAAACGTGGGAATCCCTGCTGCTGCGGACCGTTCCACCCCGAAGGTACCCGGCCGGTCGGCCCCCACTGCGGCGATTTCAACGTCCAGTTCCCCTGCTTGAACCGCGTCTATAACTGCCTGAAGATTGGACCCGGTTCCGGAAACGAGGACTACGATGCGCATGGCACAAGCTTATGGGCAGGCTCGCGTAGGCTGGAAAACATGAACAGCACACCGGAACCGGCGGGGCGGCAGCGCACAAGACAGCCGCTCAGCGAGGCAGCAAAGGCCTCGCTCGGCAAAACCCACACCCTGTTCCGGATCTTCGTGGTGACGGTGCTGGGCGCCTTCTTTGTTTACCAGCTGGACGTCAGCTACCTCTGGCTCACCGCAGTCCTCACAGCAGCCAGCATTGCCCTCGGTGTGGTGCTGCTCGTCCGGGCCGCCCGGCTGAAGGAGTCCCGCCTTGTCCTCATCGGCACCATTTCGGGGCTGGTGGTGTCAGCGATCATGGTGCTGCTGATCCTGGTCACAGCACTGTTCTTCAATGAAGTGCGCGAGTACCAGGCGTGTGTTGGCCGGGCGCTGACGGACCAGGCACAGTCGGCATGCCGGGTGCAGCTGGAGGGATCGCTGCCCTCGCAGCTCCCCTAGAGCCGGCCCCTCCCCTGCGGGCGGCCGCTCCCGAAACTACCGGACCAGTTCGGCGTCTGCTTCCTTTGCCGCCTGCTCCCGTTCCAGCCATGGCCCCGCTGCGTAGCCAATCACGACGCCGGTGCCCACCTCCGCCGCCACCCAGACTCCCGTCCAGAACGGGTCGGGACCGATGTCCGTGAGGCGCCCGATTCCTGCCGAGCCCCGTGCCAGCCACGCCAGACCGGCGGTCAGGAGCCCTGCAGCCAGCCCGCACAGCACGCCCAGCACCAGCGTTGACACGGTAGCTGTGAACCAGCGTGCGCGGACCTTGATGGCAAGCCACTCGTCGAAATGGTTTTCCCCTTCCCGGAGGAACCACCAGCCCGCCAGCACCCCGGCTAGAACCGGAACGATCAGGGCAACGAAGGCGTAATCCAGGGGTCCGGACGGGATGGCAGCCAGCACCGGAATGGAAGGCAGCGGGCCGACAGCAGTGCCGAGCGGGCCCGCGTGGGAACCGAGGCCCATCGCAAAGCCGGAGCCGGATGACCAGGCCAACGCAAAGACGACCAGGTTGGGCAGGAACCCCAGTTGCGCAACGGTGAGGGCGGCACCTCCCACCGCGCCCGCGTCGAGCGCTTCATAAACCGCAACCACCACGTTCCAGTGGATGAACAGGTCTACAGCCAGCAGCAACGCGGCCAGCGCCAGTGCTGACAGCACCGCCACAAAACCGGCTGTCGCGGCGGAGGCGAGGTAGGACCCTGCCCAGCGCGAATGCTGGCTCGTGCGGGAAATCCAGTCCACGGCGTCGACGCCGATCAGCCGGCTCCAGGACCCTGCCTCACGGCGGGCGCCGATCACCATGCCGAGGGCATAGGGGATGAGCGGGATGAACATCGCGTGCCAGGGATTAATGGCGACGTCGGGCGTGCGGCAGATGAAGCCTGTTGCAGCTCCGAAGGCGGAATACACCAGCCAGGAACCGAGGAGTGCTTGCCACAGCTGGTCCGTGTAGGAGGCCCGGGCCAGCCGGCGCCCGGCGCGCCAGGCGAGCAGGAACGGGATCATGGTCAAGCCAAGCGGAAAGAGCGTGAGCAGCCCGGAGCCGGAGTTGGCGGCGTCGGGCCCGACAGCAATGAGTTCCAGTGGCACCCCGTGGACCAGCAGCCAGGACTGCCCGGCCAGGCGCGCAAGAAAATCAGCGGCACCGTCCTGGAATCCGGCCGTAGCCCAGACCGCAATGATCGGAGCAAGCACCACCAGTGCCGAGATGATGGCTGCCTGGGCCGTTTCGAGGGCACCCTGCAGCCACAAGGGCATGGGAAGGCCACGGTCTCCGGTCTGATCAGCGCGCAGTTTCATCGTTTTCCATGGTGTCACGGCGGCGCCGCCCGGCCCGGGACCGACAGGCGCCAACCCGGAGCCATACCTTCGATGAGTCTTGCACCGGCGCTTTTCACCTGCGGCCGCCGTAAAATTTAACCGTCCACAATTAGTGGTTGGAGGCAAGTATGACTACCGCATCCCACCATGCACACGGAGTTCACTTTGGACGGGCAGACGTCCAGAACGTGGGCATGGGTGTGGGAATTGTTCTTATGCTGGTGGGAGTCCTGGGCTTCATCCCCGGCGTCACCACACAATACAGCGAACTGATGTTCCTCGGACCGGCTTCGCACGCGATGTTCCTTGGGCTGTTCCAGGTGTCCATGCTGCTGAACATTGTGCAACTGGCCATCGGCGCCACCGGCTGGGCTATGTCCCGCACAGAACATGGAGCCCGGAACTTCCTCCTGGGAGCAGGCGCGCTGTACATCGTCCTGGCTATCTTCGGGCTCATTGTCGGAGTGGATTCAGCGGCGAATTTCCTGTCGCTGAACATGATGGACAACTGGACGCACCTGGTGCTGGGCATCGTGATGATTGTTGCTGGCTGGCTGTTCTCGCGGAATACAACCGCGGACAGGACATAACCCGGAATCCGTAAACCCGGGAAACAGGAGCCGCGAATGAGAGAAGAACCCTAAGTTCTGAAGATATTCGTCCTACTGGCTGGTGCAGTCGCCGCTTTCAGTGCGGCTGCACCAGCATCTCCGCGGCCGGCTTGCACCAGCAGCAGGCCGGCCCGGCAAAATGAGAAAGTTCCGCATGCACAACGACGCCGGGAGCCCCCAAGTGGACTCCCGGCGTCGGTCGCTGTGCGGGTGCGTCAGCGCCGGTCCGTTCAACGGCGCTTCAACAGAAGGCCAGCGGCATGTGTCAGCGGCGCTGGCCGCGGTCGATGCCGTCGCCGTCGGCCTCGATGTGTTCCTTGCGGACTTCCTCGTTGACCGTCACGTTTTCCTGGACAACGTCCTTGTCCAGGCGTACGCGTTCCACCGGAACCGCTTCCTTCTGCACCACGGGGCGTTCCTCATGCAGGATCACCTCGTGTTCTTCTTCACTGATGTCCGGGCCATCAAGGGCGGCGCCGCGGTTGGCGTCGGTGATGGGCTCCCGCTCCAGGCGGACCTCTTCACGCTGCACGGGTACCGTCTTGGTGACATTTTCCGTGGTGACGTACTTGCGGAGCCTGGCCCGGCCGGCAGCTTCACGCTCGGTGCCGACGCGAAGCTGTTCCTCGGAGCGGGTCATGGCGTCATCGGTGGTCGGACCAGAGGTATCGTGGCCCACGGTGTCGCGGTCAGAAGCGTAGCCCGCGGTGCCGGTGCCGGATGCGTAGCCGGCGGTACCGGCATTGGGGGTGCCGGCGTTCAGGTCGGCGTCGCCCTGCAGGTCTACATCGCCGCGCGTGTCATAATCCCCGGCGTCACCGCGGGTATCGGAGTACGTGCGCGCGCCGCGGTCGTAGTAGGTGTACAGGCGGTCCTCTTCCTCAGGCGTGAGGTGTCCGTCGACGTCGACTCGCGGGGCGTCCTTGACGTGGTCCTTGCTGTACGGCACCACCAGGTCGTCGCCCTGGGTGTGGGCGCCCTCAACGGGGACAAAGGACTGGGACGTGCCAAAAAGGCCCGTTTTGACGGTAACCCACGTGGGCTCACCTGTGTCGTCGTCTGCGTACAGCTGACCAATCGAGCCGATCTTCTCGCCATCGGAACCGACGACGTTGCCGCCCTTGTTGAGCAGGCTTTCAATATTTTCCCGGTTGAGCATGACGTCTCCTTGGATGTGTCGTTGCGCTGGGCATTAGCTAGCAATTGGATGTCCCGGCACCGGTTGAACCGGCACTCGGCCTCCGCCCCCTCTGCTGAAGGCTCTCCGCTAGCTCCCCCATACCGTAAGCATGCTTAGCATCAAAAGGGAAGTCTACTTAGTAATTTTTCTCATGCCGGATCCCCGGAACATGCGTTGACGAGCCACTTTGTCCGGAAAAAATTTTGCCTCTAGAGGAGGGACACGTGCCGGTGCTCGACGCCCAGAAGGGAGGCGGCAGCCTTGATGTCGGCAGCCCGGCGGCCAAGGCACAAGGCCCAGTGGTGGCCGGTTCCGGTCTGGCTCCACCGGTCGACCCAGAGGCCGGGGTCGCCACCAAAATCCACGCGCGAAGTGGTGTTGCCAATGGCCAGCAGCGGGCCCGGCACCACTGTCCCTTCCGACGTCACGAAGACGTAGCTGCCGTCGGGGTCCTGGCCAAGACCCAGAGTGGTGACCGGTCCGGGCTGGACGTCGAACTCCACTGAAACTCCCCAACCGCGCTTGCCGTGATAGACGCCAAGGCCGCGCAAAAGTGGATCTTTGGAAGAGACGGCCAGGTGGGCCGGGCCGTCATGCCCCATCTCCACCACGTTGTCGAAAAAGTTCAGCGCCTGGATTTCCGTAAACGAACCGCCGGCGCCGATGGCCTGGGCAGCAAGCATGGCGATTGAAGTCCGCAGCTCGTACTCCCCCGCCATGGGAATGCCGCGCGCCGTAAGGATGGAGGAGCCCAGGATCATCCCGGCGCCCAGCCGCTCGTGCTGTTCTCCTGCCAGCCCGCGGTGGTAGTACGCCACCGAGTCCAGGTCGAAGTCCTCCACCAACCGGTCCAGGCCCACGGAAACCCTGGCGCCCCAGGCGAAGTCGTCGTCGTTGACCGACTCATCGAGCACAAACAGCTCCCGCGCCAGGTCAAGCCGTTCGGACACCTCGGCGTCGGTGACAGCCTTCACGCGCTCACGCAGGTCATCGAACTCGAGCACTTCAACGTGGGAACCGAATGTAGTGGAAACCGTGGTCAGGTCGGTAGCGACGTCCAGCATGCCCGGATAGAGGTGGCCCATCAGGCCGTGCCGCGCGTTCCGGAGCCTCGCGCGAACACCGGCGGCGTGCACCCACTGTTCAATCCGTTCCCAGGCGGATTCCTGCTTCAAATGCCCGGAGACGGACCGGAAGTCGATTCCCGCCCGGCGGAAGACGTTCGCTACCTCCGGGACCGGGCATTGGCCGCAGTAGGCGAGCCAGGCGCCCGTATCGAAGTTCGCGTGGTCCATCGCTTCCGTGGGCTGGAGGTCGACCACCAGTACCGGACTTCCGGAGCGCTGGGCCACCGGCAGAACCATCGAGGAAGTCAGGTAGGTGGCGAGGAAGATGACGATCAGGTCGCAGTCAGCCTGGCGAAGCTTTTCCCCTGCCGTAACGGCCTGGGTGGCATCGGAGATGAAGCCTGCGTCCACCACCTCCGCGTCCAGCTCCTTGAAGCGCGCCGTGACGTAGCGGGCTGACTCCTCCAGCTGCGGCAGGAGCCCGGGGAACTGGGGCCAGTAGGCTCCCAGTCCTCCCGAGACCAGTCCGATCCGCGTGGCCCGCCGCCGATGGGGCTCCAGTAAGGCAGCAACGTTCTTATTGGTGGGCGGCATAACAACCTTCGATTCCGCTGGCTGAGAGCAGCGCGGGGCACGGAAGACCGGGCGGCTGGAGGAGCCCGCCCGGGCTGCGCACCAACACGCTAGAAGTTGTACTGGTCGATGTTCTGTGCGTTGAAGACGGTTGGCGGACCAACAATGACCACGCCGCCTTCTTCGATGGTCCGGTCCCCCAACTCCCCTGCAGTGAACGTGTCACCGGGAGCGCCGGTGATCTTTCCCTCCACAAGTGCCTTACCGGCGAACGCAGCGACGTATCCGAGCTGGGCGGGATCCCAGAGGGCGAACTCCTTTACGGTGCCGTCCTTGACGAACGGCCGCATCTCGTTGGGCAATCCCAGTCCGGTCAGCGCAACCTTGCCCTTGTAGGCCGAGGTGGAGAGGTACCGGGCGGTCGCGGCGATACCCACTGTTGTGGGCGAAATGATGCCCTTCAGGTTCGGGTGCGCCTGCAGCAGGCCCTGGGCTTCCTGGAACGACTTGGTGTCATCGTCGTCGCCGTAGACCTTCGCCACCAGCTTGATGTCCTTGTAGGCCGGGTTCGACGCCAGGTCCTCCTCCATGAACTTGATCCATTCGTTCTGGTTGGTGGCGTTTGCCGTGGCGGACAGGATGGCGATCTCACCCGAACCGCCGATCTGGTCCGCGATCAGCTTCGTCTGGATCAGGGCCACTTCCTTGGCCACCACCTGGCTGATGAACACATCACGGCAGTCTGGGTTGGCGTCCGAGTCGAAAGCAACGATCTTGGCACCGGCGGAACGGGCCTCGCCCAAAGCCGTGCAGACGGCGTCGGGATCGTTGGCGGCGATGACGATGACGTTGGTCCCCGCCTGGGTTTCGGCGTTGATGAATGAGACCTGGCTGGACGCCGACGCTTCGAGGGGGCCAACCACCTGGGAGGAGGCGAACCCGGCTTCCTGGGCGCCGTCCTTTCCGCCGCCGAGGACAACGTCGGTGTAGGGGTTGTTCAGCTGTTTGGGGATAAACGTGATTTTCTGTTCTTCAACGGCGGCGGAGGTCTCGCCCGTTGTTCCCGTTCCGCCGCTGCACGCCGTCAGGGCCAGCGCCGAGGCTGCCGTGATGGCCACCAGTGGAGCGAAGTGTGCGCGCCTGCCGGTGCTTTTTCGGTTCAACATCATTGTTTTTCCTTTTCCCTTGGGTGGTCGGTTTAGGCTGCGCTCCGGTTGAAGCTCTGCCGGACCCGCCGGGTGTGCCGCCATTCCCGGACGGCAGCGCCGATGCTGGGTGCCACCACCGAAAAAATGAGCAGCAGGCCAGTCACGGTAATGAGGACGACGTCGGACACCCTCCCCAGGCGCAGGGCATAGTTCAGGCTGCCGATCAGCAGCACGCCGGCAACCACACCCGGAATGGTGCCCTTGCCGCCGAAGATCGAAACACCGCCGAGGAGCACAGCAGCAATGACGGCCAACTCCAGGCCGGAGGCGTTATCGCTCCGGGCACTGGTGTAGCGCAGCGTCCAGTAGATGCCGGCCAAGGCTGACACCGCGCCGGAGGCCACATAGAGCCAGAATTTGCTCCGCGCCACGTTGATGCCCACGAAGTTGGCTGCCTCCTTGCTGTAGCCCATCGCGTACAGCCCGCGGCCAAAAGGCGTGAAATGAAGCAGCACGCCGAAGAACACCATGATGAGTACGACGCCGATCATCACCGTGGGGATGCCGGTGCCGCCAAGCTTGGAGGTAAAGAAGGCCGTCAGCGGCTTGGGGAAGTTGGCTACCGCGTTGTCCCCGATGACCACCAGGGCAAGGCCCCGGAAAAGGGCCAGTGTTCCGATGGTGACCGCCAACGAGGGCAAGCCAAGGACAGCAATGAGGAAGCCGTTGAACATGCCGGCCCCTATTCCCGCCAGCAGGCAAAGGGCCAGCACCAGCCAGATGTCCAGCCCGGCCGCCCAGAGCACGCCCATCAACGCGCTGGTCAACCCGGCGATGCTCGCCACCGACAGGTCGATTTCTCCGGTGACGATGATGAGCGTCATTGGCATCGCTATCAGCAGGACGGGGATGACGTCCAGGAGCAGGAAGCCCGTAGTCACCGGTGAAGCAAAGCGCGGGATGGCGATAGCGGCGTACATCAGGAACGCCAGCAGGACGTAGATGGTGATGGCGTCACGGCTGGCCAGGATGC
Organism: Arthrobacter sp. MDT2-3; assembly: GCF_059090465.1. Classification (NCBI taxonomy): domain Bacteria; kingdom Bacillati; phylum Actinomycetota; class Actinomycetes; order Micrococcales; family Micrococcaceae; genus Arthrobacter; species Arthrobacter sp. MDT2-3. The sequence goes on from NZ_JBNHFS010000003.1 coordinate 427,238, forward strand.
GGGCAGCACCCGTTTTTCCTTTTGGCTCCGTGGCCAGCGGCTTGGTGCTGTCGGCGACCGGCACGGCTGTGGGAGTGCTGCTGGGAGTGGTGGTCTCAGACATTCCGGGCCTCGCTTATCCGCAGTTTCCGGGCCGTCCGCAGGCTGGCCAGGCGGTCGATGACGATGGCCGTCAGGATCAGGATGCCCACGATGGCCTGCTGCCAGAACTTGTCCACCCGAAGAGCGGTCAGGGAACTGGTGATGGTGGTCAGGAGCAGGGCTCCGAGGGCTGCACCGGCCACCGTCCCGCTGCCGCCGAAGATCGCCACTCCGCCTACCACCGCCGCAGCCACCACGTCGAGTTCCATCCCGGTCCCGGTGGTGGCGCCGACTGAGTTGAAGCGGCTGGCGTAGAGCACTCCGGCCAGGCCGGCGAGGGCTCCGTTGGCGAGGAAGGCAAGGAACACGCGTTTGGACACTTTGATGCCCAGGACCTTCGCCGCTTCCGGGTCCGATCCGATGGCATACAGGTCCCGGCCGGGGCGGGTGCCCGCCATATAGACCGCAACCGCCGCGACCACCGCAATGGCCAGCAGGGTGATGATGGGGAAGCCCAGAACCGTGTCCACGGACAGCGCGCCGAATGCCTCCGGCCGGTCCCCGGCGAAGTACTGCTTGCCGCCGGCCCACGCGTTGTTCAGTCCGCGGAACACGTAGAGGGTGCCCAGGGTGATGACCAGCGCCGGCACCTTGGCCACAGTGACCAGGAACCCGTTCACCATTCCGAGCACGGCGCCGAAGGCCATGCCAACGAGCAGGACCGCAAGGATGGGAAGGTCAGGCATTGCGGCGAAAATCGAGCCGGTGCCGAAGGCAACCAGCCCCAGCATGGAGCCGACGGACAGATCGATGTTCCGCGTGATGATGAGCAGGGTTTGCCCGGCCGCAAGGATAACGATGATGGTGGCGTTGAGGAGCAGGTCCTTGACTCCCTGCGGTGACAGGAACAGCGGATTGTTGAGGAAGGTGATGAGCACCAGCAGTGCCAGTGCAATCAGGACGGGAAGTTCACGCAGGCGCAGCAGCGAACCGAACCCACCGCTGCCGCCGCCGGCGCGGGCCGCCGTCGTGCTTTTTTCCCCGTGTCTCAGGGTGGAACTCATTCCATAACTCCTGTCGAGGAGGTGGCCGCGTGCATCACGGATTCCGGATCCGCATCCGCCCTGTCCAGCTGGGCGGTAATGCGGCCCTCGCGCATCACGAGGACACGGTCTGCCATGCCCAGGACCTCGGGGAGCTCGGAGGAGATCATCAGGATGGCGATGCCACGGCCGGCCAGGTCGGAGATAAGGCGGTGGACCTCACTCTTGGTGCCCACGTCGATGCCGCGGGTGGGTTCGTCGATGATGAGCAGCTTCGGGTCGGTGGCCAGCCACTTGGCCAGCACCACCTTTTGCTGGTTGCCGCCGGAGAGCGTGGATACGGCGTGCTCCTGGGAGCCGGCCTTCACCTGCAGCCGTTTGCTCCACTCCTTCGCGGCAGCACGCTCCTTGCCGCCGTTGATGAGCCCGGCGGTCACGAATTTGTTCCGCAGAGTGAGCGTTACGTTCCGCGCCACCGACAAGTTCATCACCAGGCCCTGCTTGCGCCGGTCCTCCGGCACAAAGCCCAGGCCGGCGGCGATGGCGGCCTGCGGGCTCCGGGCCTTCAGTGGCTTTCCCTCCACCGAGACCTGTCCCGAATCGTAGGGGTCGATGCCAAACACGGCCCGGGCAACCTCGGTCCGGCCTGCACCCACCAGGCCGGCGAGGGCAACGATTTCACCGGCCCGGACGTCGAAGCTGATGTCACGGAAAACTCCGGACCTGCTGAGCCCGTCAACCTTGAGGACGGTGTGCCCGATGTCCGCCTCGGCCTTGGGGAAGAGGGTTCCGATGTCCCGGCCCACCATTTCCCGCACGATCTTTTCCACGGTGACCTCGGCGGTCCGGTGGGTTGCAATGTAGCGTCCGTCCCGCATCACCGTGATCCGGTCGCAGAGATCGAACACCTCATCGAAGCGGTGGGAAATGAACAGGATTCCGGTCCCTTTGTCCCGCAAGGCGCGGGCTACGGCAAAGAGCCGCTCCACTTCCACACCGCTGAGCGCGGCAGTGGGCTCGTCCATGACCAGCACCCTGGCGTCCAGCGAAATGGCCTTGGCGATCTCGATGATCTGCTGGTCCGCGATGGAAAGCCCCTCCGCCGCGCGGGACGGATCAATGGGGACTCCCAGCCGGCCGAACAGTTCACTGGCCTGCCGCCGCATCTCCGCACGGCTGATCAGCCGCGACCGCCCCTTGGGCTGCCGGCCGATGAAGATGTTTTCTGCCACTGTGAGGTCCGGGAACAGGGTGGGTTCCTGGTAGATCACGGAAATGCCGGCAGCCTTGCTCTCTGCCACACTGCGAAAGTGGACAGGCTCGCCGCTGAGCCGGAAATCCCCGGAGTCGGGGTGATAAAGGCCGGCGAGGATTTTCACGAGGGTAGACTTGCCGGCGCCGTTCTCCCCCACCAGCGCGTGGATCTCCCCGGCGCGGATCTCAACCGTGCCGTCTGCCAGGGCCACCACCGGGCCAAAGGTCTTGGCAGCGCCGGTCAGTGAGAGCACCGGCTCGCCCTGCCTGGTGCCTTGACCGGGCTGCGGCATTTCACTGCGATCTTGCTGCATAAAGGAACCGCGTCTCTGAGGTTTATGCTTCGCCAATGAATCGTTTCACACCATTCACGTGATCTGAATCATAATTCCCGCTGAACAGCACGGTCAATAGAATTGGCGGGCGCCGGAGTATTCGTGATTGATCCGTGTTCAAAAGGTGCGGACCGGCGTCCTGATGTTTCCCAAACCTTTCCCCCGGCGTCACATCCAGTCCCCCGCGCGGCAACGCCGCCCGCCCACCGTGGAAAGGTGAGGATCGCAATTGTCGCTGAATCATTCCTGCCGCTGATGAACGGCGTAACGCATTCCATCCTGCGTGTGCTGGAGCACCTTGAGGACCGGGGCGACGACGTCCTGGTCATCGCGCCCTCCACGCTGGACGGGGAAGCGCCGGACCGCGTCAAGGGCGCGGAGATCCACCGGCTGCCTGCGGTGCCGTTGGCGGGCTATACGAACGTCAGGATAGCGATGGGCGGTGTGTACCGGGTCAAGCGAATCCTTGCCGACTACGCACCGGACGTCGTCCACCTGGCCTCGCCATTCGTCCTCGGCTGGCGGGCTGCCCAGGCGGCCCACCAGTTGGGCATACCCACCGTTGCCATCTACCAGACCGAAGTTCCCAGCTACGCGGCCCGGTACGGTGTGCCGTTCCTGGAGAACTGGGCCTGGAACCGGGTGGAAAACATCCACCTGCTCGCCACCCGCACCCTGGTGCCGTCCACGTTCGCGCTGAACCAGTTGCGCGGCCGCGGCATCCCTCGAGTGGAGATGTGGCGCCGGGGCGTGGACACGGCCCGGTTTTCGCCGGAAAAGCGCGACGACGGGTGGCGGGCCGCCGTCGCTCCCGGGGATGAGCGGATCATCGGCTACGTCGGCCGGCTGGCGGTGGAGAAGCAGGTGGAGGACCTGGCTGCCCTGGCAGGGGTTCCCAACACCAAACTGGTGATTGTGGGCGACGGGCCGCAGCGGGCGGCACTGGAGGAAGCCTTGCCCGCCGCAGTTTTCACCGGGTTCCTGGGCGGCGAGGAACTGGCACGTGCTGTTGCATCCTTTGACCTGTTCGTCCATCCCGGCGAATTCGAGACGTTCTGCCAGACCATCCAGGAGGCCATGGCCTGCGGTGTGCCGGTGGTGGCCACGGGCCGCGGCGGGCCCCTGGACCTGGTGGAGAACTCCCGGACTGGCTGGCTGTATGAACCCGGGGACTTGTCCGGCATGCGCGCCCGCGTCCTGGACCTGATGGGCGATGACGCCAAGCGCCGCGCGTTCGCGGCAGCGGCCCACGCCTCAGTGCAGGACAGGACGTGGCCCACGCTTTGCAGCGAACTGATCCGGCATTACCAATCAGTCATCAGTGGTGGGCCGGTGGTTGCGCCGGGCCCACGCCCACCGGGTTCCCTGGCCGAGCCTGCGAGGTTGGGGCCCGGGTGGGGACAGTGAAAATTTCCGTGATCGGGTGCGGCTACCTCGGTGCAGTGCACGCCGCCACGCTGGCGTCCATGGGCCACACTGTGGTGGGCGTCGACGTCGACCCCGGCAAGGTGGAGCAGTTGGCACGCGGCGCGGCCCCCTTCCACGAACCCGGGCTGGACGAACTGCTGCAGGACGGGCTGGCCAACGGCAGGCTCACCTTTGCCACAACTGCGGCTGCCGCCAAGGGCGCGCAGGTGCACTTCCTGTGCGTGGGCACGCCCCAACACAAAACGTCCGACGCCGCCGACCTCACCTACCTGGTCTCCGCCGCGGAGGCGCTGCTGCCGCACCTCGCGGCGGGCGCCGTCGTCGTCGGAGAATCCACGGTGCCGGTGGGCACTGTGGACATGCTTCGCGGCCTGCTGGCCGCCCGGCCCGATGTGCTGCTGGGCTGGAACCCCGAGTTCCTGAGGCAAGGCACCGCGGTGAAGGACTCGTTGGTGCCGGACCGGCTCGTTTACGGCGTTGAAGGCGGACGTACCGCCGCGTTCAACCTCCGGACCGGGGCGCCGCTGGGCGTGACGGCCGCCCTGGACGCCGTGTACGAGCCGCTGCTCGCCGCCGGGATTCCGCGCATGGTCTGCAACTTCGCCACCGCGGAACTCATCAAGTCGGCGGCGAACGCCTACCTGGCCACCAAAGTCAGCTTCATCAACGCCATGGCCGAGCTATGCGACGCTTCGGGAGCGGACGTGGCGGAACTTAGCGAGGCAATGGGGATGGACCCGCGGATCGGCGGGCGGTACCTGCACGCCGGGCTGGGTTTCGGCGGCGGCTGCCTGCCCAAGGACATCCGCAGCTTCCGGTCCCAGGCATCAGCCCTCGGCGTCGCTGCCGTGGACGACTGGATGCGGCTGGTTGATACGGTGAACCTGGGCCAGCGCGGGCGTGCCGTCTCCCTTGCCGCTGAGCTTTGCGGCGGCAACCTTCCAGGGCGCTCCCTTACCGTGCTGGGTGCGTCCTTCAAACCGGACACGGACGACATCCGGGATTCCCCCGCCCTTGACGTTGCCGACCGTCTCGCGGCTGCCGGTGCGCATGTGACGGTCACGGATCCCAAGGCAGTGAACCACGCCTGGCGCCGCTATCCCCGCCTCCGGTTTGAGGCCTCCACGGAACGGGCGCTCGAGGGCGCCGAGCTGGTACTGCTCCTCACCGAGTGGGACGAATACCGCCGCCTTTCCCCGGCCGTCGCGGGCGGGCTGGTACGACGGCGGGTGGTGCTGGACGCGCGGAACGCCTTGGACGCTAACGCCTGGCAGGCGGAAGGCTGGCTGGTACGCGGCCTTGGGACAGGAAGCACGGAAGATCAGGCGTTGGAGAGGGCACTCCCCCGGGCCTAGCTCAGAAAGGAGGCACGTCTCAGGGGGGAGGCTCAGTTCAGGAGGCCGAGCTCGGCGAAGGCGAGCGCCACGCCGTTTCCGGATGGACCGGCGGTAATGCGGTCAGCAACCGCCAGCACAGCCGGGTGCCCGCCTTCCACTGCGATTCCCACAGCGGCGTACTCAAGCATCTCAATGTCGTTGGCGCTGTCTCCGATGGCCACGATGTCCGCACGGTCCAGGCCGAGGTGCGCCTCCACCACCTGGATGCCTACCGCTTTGTGCGTTCCGGCCATAAAGATCTCCCCGGCCCTGTCGCCCAGGGCGGAAAGGGAACTGGGGATCAGTCCAACCTGAGGCCCCAGCCCGTCCACCAGCTGCTGCAGCGGCACCGGCGAATCGAAGCAGGATATTTTAGCGTACGACGTGGTGCGCAGGTTGTCGCTGTACTGCATGGGGCCCAGGATGTCCTCAAGGGGATCCACATCAGTGCTAAGGATTCCGTCGTGCTGTGGGCGTCCGGCGAAGATAGGTCCAAGCACCTCCCTCAGCCTCTGGTCCACGCCGGTGCGGCCGTGCAAGGCCTCGGGTGCTTCCAGGATGTAGGCGGCGTCATGGGCGTCCAGCGCCTCCACAATCCTGGCGGCCAGCTCCGGTTCGAACCGCGTGTCCTTCAGAACTTCTCCCCCGCACTCCACCCGCGCGCCGGCTCCGGTGATGCTGCCGTCGAAACCGGCTTCCAGGATATGGCCGGGGACCATGGACAGCGGCCGCCCGGTGCAGACAAAGACCAGGTGTCCGAGCCGACGGGCGGTGCGGACGGCCTCCACATGGGCTTCCGGGGCCAAACCGTGGTCAGCGTAAGTGCCGTCGATATCGAGGAAGATGGCGCGTGGGCGGACGGTCTGCTGGCTGGACATGCCGGAACTCCTAGCTGGGTGGCGGGACAGTCAACTCTATCGAAGAGCGTTCACGCCCGCGGGATCGCTGATTTCGCTGCTGCCCCCACAGCCCTGCCAAGAAGCTGCGTTCCCACCGCCCAAACTGACAGCCATCCCGTAATAAACAAGCCTTGAAGTGTAGTAAGCACACTGCTTGAATTATGGAACCGGAAATGGGGGCCCGGCACAACTTAACTGATTAAGGAGTGACAACATGGGTATTCTAGGATTTCTCATTTTGGGCCTGATTGCCGGAGCTATTGCAAAGGCCATCCTGCCGGGCCGTCAGGGCGGAGGATGGGTGATGACCCTGGTCCTCGGGGTTGTCGGCGCTATTCTGGGCGGCTGGATCGGCTCCCTGATTTTCGGTGGCGGACTGGCTGAATTCTTCGATATCCGCACATGGCTGCTGGCCATTCTTGGGTCGATTATCGTGCTGCTTGTTTACGGTGCAGTCACCAACCGCAGCCATCGCCGGGTGTAGCCGCCAACCAAATTCTGTAAGGGCAAGCGCCGTTCTCCGCATGCGGAGGGCGGCGCTTTTGCTTGCCCGCTCGCCCCGACCGGTTCCCGGTTCCCGGAAACTGCTTCCGCTGGACCCATCAATTTTCTGCATCCGCACTTTATGATGTGCGAGGGGGTGGTGACATGGCTGATTCTCGAAGCCACAGCAAGAGTTTCACAGCACAACGGTTTGGGGCAGTGCTGGACGCCAGCCCCGACGCACTCCTCGCATTGGCACCCGACGGCACCATTACCATGGCCAACGCCGCCGCCGAGAGGCTTTTCGGGGCCAGTTGCGAAGAATTGACGGGCCGGAACCACCAGGCGCTGCTTGCGGAGGGCTTCCGCGACGAGGTGGACCAACTCTTCCAGCAGCTCCTCACGCAGCCCGGGAAATACCCCCAGCCGCGGGAGGTTTACGGGGTGCACAGCAGCGGGACCGAGTTTTCGGCGGAGGTAGCCGCATCACTGGTCCCGGACCTCGCCGCCAATGGCCGCGGCGGCAGCCAAACGGCACCACAGCTGCTGTTGTCCGTCCGCGGTACGGCGCACCGGAAGGCAGCGAACGAGGACCTGCGCGAGGCTATGTCCCTGCTCGCTGCAACCCTGGAGTCCACGGCAGACGGCATTTTGGTTATGAGTGCCGAGGGCCGCGTGGCCGGTTTCAATGACCAGTTCCTCCGAATGTGGGGCATCCCGCCGGAACTGCTGGACGGTGACAGTGAACAACCGATTATGCGGCTCGTTGTTGCCCAGGTAGTAGATCCCATCGCTTTTATGGGCCGGGTCAACGAGTTGGAGGACAACCCTGCAGCTGAAAGCCACGACGTGGTGGACTTTAAGGACGGCCGCACCTTCGAGCGGTATTCGCGCCCGCAGCGCGTGGGCGACAACATCGTTGGCCGGGTGTGGAGTTTCCGGGACGTTACTCCGCGACGGAAGGCCCAGGAGCAGGCGCACCAGGCGATGCTCGACCTCGCCGCCCAGGCGGAGAAACTGCGCACCATGGCATTCCAGGATCCGTTGACCGGACTCGCCAACAGGGCCGTCTTTAATGACGGACTGGTGGACGCACTGACAGAGCCGCGGTTGAAGGCAGTGGATGTCCTCCTTCTGGACCTGGACGATTTCAAGGAAGTCAACGACATTCTGGGGCACCAGGCCGGCGACGACATGCTGATCGAGGTGGCCCGCCGGCTGCGTGGTTGCGTGCCCACCGCCGATGTGGTGGCCCGGCTCGGGGGCGATGAGTTTGTGGTGCTGCTGACTGCCTGCCCGGACGCGGATGCGATTGCTGCCTGCATTGTCCGGTGCCTGCACGTGCCCGTGACCATCAACGGCACTGTGCTTCGGCCCAGCCTTAGCCTGGGGCTGGCGTCACTGGGCCGGGAAAGCGTAGGCGCGTCCGAGCTGCTGCGGCACGCGGATATCGCGATGTACGCTGCCAAGGCTGCCGGCAAAAACCGCTTCCTGAGGTTCCACCCGGACATGATGGCGGCCCTGGTGCAAAGGACGGACATGGAAAGCGGGTTGCAGTTGGCCGTCGCACGGGGGGAAATCTCGGTGGACTTCCAGCCGATTGTCTCGCACCGCATGGGCCAGGTTGTTAAGTTCGAGGCGCTGGCCAGGTGGAACCGGGGCGGCGAGCGCGTCCCGCCGTCGGTATTCATCCCCTTGGCTGAACGCACCGGGCTGATCAGCGAGATCGGGGCGGAGGTGATGGCCCTCGGCATGGTGCAGTTGGCGTCCTGGCTCAGCGAGGACCCGTCCCGCTCCCTGTCCGTGAACGTTTCAGGCGTCCAACTGCAGGAACCGGATTTCGCCGAGCATGTGCTCCGCCTCGCCGAAGCCAGCGGAGTGGCCCCATACCAGCTGGTGCTGGAGGTAACTGAGAGTGTGTTTTTTGACGCCGACTGCAGCCTGATTAAACAGCTCAGCACACTGCGGGATGCCGGAACCCGGGTTGCTTTGGACGACTTCGGGACCGGTTATTCCTCGCTGGGCAGGCTGCAGGACCTGCCGGTGGACACGGTGAAAATCGACAAGACGTTTATCTCGATGGTCCGCACGGGCGCCGAACGGCTGCCCATCCTCAGTTCGATGATCAATATGGCGCACAGCCTGGGGCTGACAGTGACGGCCGAAGGCGTGGAGACGCCTGCCCAGGCTGACTACCTGGCCGCGCTGGAGTGCGATTCGATGCAGGGGTACCTGTTCTCATTGCCGGAACCCGGCGAGCGGCTGGAGTATGCCCTGCACCACGCGGAAGAGGCACTCAACGCTCTCAAGGCCCGGTAGGGCGCATCAACCGAAGTACGGCGTTACGCGGCCTGCTTGCGTCCCGCCTGCTTGACGCTCTTCTTCGGTCCAGCGGGTGCCGTATTCTGGCCGGGCCGCGGCGCGGCGGCGGGTGCCGCCTGCTGGGGTGCCGCCTGCTGGGATGCTGCCCGATGGTCCGGCATCGGCTCACTGTGCGCTGCTTCCGCGGTGTGGGCTTCTTCAACTGCATAAGTTTTTTCAACGGCGTACGCTTCTTCAGCCGCGTAGGCTGCTTCGGCGGCCCGGTTGCGCTTCCACCGCCGGACCAAATCGGTCGCGGCCAGGACGCCTGCCAGCGGGGTGAGCACTGCCGCCCCGTAGACGAACAAAATCCAGGTCAGGGTGGTCAGCGGGGGCTGGTTGTTGTGCAGGAGCGACAGGCCGCCCAAGAGCCCAACGGCCCAGAAAAGGACCACTGCGGCAAGTACCGCGGCGGCCGGGAAATACTGGTTGGACACGATTTTTTTCAGGGTTTCCATGCACTTCCTCCTGCCTGGCCGGGGCACGGCAACAGCCGCTCAACACCAGTATGAGGCTGCCGGGCCGTGGATTCCGGCAACACGCAGGCGGTGGTGATGAACCTAACGCCGGGGCCGCCTTAGAGTTCCGCCGGCGGTTCAGCGGGCAGCCCCCCTTCCCTGCTGCGGATGCAGCTAATACGGTGGACCTGTCCGGCCACCTGGAGCCGGCTTGCCCATACCAATGGTGCCAACATGGAGGTTCCCATGCGTAAAGTCACAGCCGGTCTGTTCCATTCCGTGGACGGCGTGGTGTCGGATCCTTACAAGTTCCAGTTCGACAGCTTTGATGATGAACTCGGCGTGGGCCTGACCCGGATGATGGAAACTGTGGACTCCGTGGTGCTGGGCCGTGTGAGCTACCAGGAATGGGCGGGCTACTGGCCCAACGCCTCCGTGGACGAGGACTTTGCAGGCTTCATCAATCCCGTGGAGAAGTTTGTGGCTTCCCGGACGCTGAAGGAACCGCTGGAGTGGCAGAATTCGCAGCTGATGGACACCCCGCTGGAAGAGTTCGTGGCCAAGTTAAAGGCGCGCGACGGCGGTGAGATCGCCGTGTGCGGCAGCATCTCGGTCACGCGGCAGCTGTTATTCGCCGGGCTGCTGGATTCCCTCACACTGATGACGCACCCCGTGGTGGCCGGCAGCGGCCGCCGCCTCTTCGAGGACGGCGACCCGATGACCCGGTTGGTGCTGCAGGACCAGTACCGGACCAGCAAGGGCAACGTGATCAGCGTTTACGGGCGGCTTGAGGGCTAAGCGCCCCGGATGGCAGCTGCGACGGCGGCAATATCGCCGGGCGTCGTCCGGCAGCAACCACCGATGATGCGGGCACCGGCTCCACGCCAGGCTGCGGTCCCCGCCGCGATGCTGCGTGGCTGGGCAACGTTGCCTGCGGCGGGACCGGACCCGGTGCTTCCCGTTGTTGCGGCAGGTGCCCAGGTTTTCGTGACGGCATCGTAGGTCTCGCCGGAGTTGGGATACGCCAGCAACGGCTTGTCAGTGGCCTGGCGCAGCGCTGCGAGCGCGGGCGTCACAAGCTGCAGCGGCACGCAGTTCACGCCGATCGCGGCAACCAAGGGCTGCGCGCCCAGGAGTCCGGCCACGGCTGTCAGCGAGGTGCCGTCACTGATGTGCCTGCCATCCCGTAGCGAGAAGGAGAACCAGGACTCGACGTCGTACTCCCGGGTGAGTGCAAGCAGCGCCTCAGCCTCGGGAAATGACGGCAGGGTTTCGCATGCGAGGAAGTCCACGCCGGCTTCCACCAGGGCGGCAATGCGGGGACGATGGAAGTCCCGGAATTCACCCGGCGTCAGGGCGTAGTCCCCGCGGTATTCGGAGCCGTCGGCAAGGTACGCACCGTACGGGCCGACGGAGCCGGCAATGAGCAATGGTCCGGCGTCGGGGGTAGCGGCAAGGTGCTCCTGGCGGGCTTCGTCCGCCAGCCGCACCGACAACGCCACGAGCTCCAGCGCCTCCTGCTCCCCCATCCCCCGCGCGGCAAACCCCTGGGGCGTGGCCTGGTAGCTGGCGGTCGTTGCAATCCTGGCACCGGCAGCAAAATAGTCGCGGTGGACATCCTTGATCAGGTGCGGCTGCTCGAGCAGGACCTTGGCCGACCACAAGGGGTCATCCAGGTTGCAGCCGCGGGCCTCGAGCTCGGTGGCCAGGGCGCCGTCCGCGGGCAGGGACCCGTCGGTTTCCAGCAGGGATGACAGGACCGCATTTGAAGGCATATCAATCATAATACGCATTTCTTTATGCTTGTAATGATTATTTCTTTCTGTCACGATGGCAGGCAACCGTCAGCCCGGCGGGAGGAAAGAGGACAGGCCTTGAACGTTCAACTGCACCCGGTACGCAAGCTGCGCGTGCACTGGCCCATCAGCGGCACCACCTTTGCACAGCTCGCCAAAGGCAAGGCGAGTGCCTTCCGGGACGATCCGGGCATCGCCCATCTGCTCCAGGCCCTGACGCAGTTCCGGGAGCTGGGCGACTTTGGCAACTACAAGCACGTGTTCGAATCCGGCCTGGGTTTCGAAGGGTTCACGACGGCCGAGGGCGCCAACCCCACGCTGGGACGCGTGGGCGAGCAGACCCTGTCGCCAACCTTCGTATTCACCACCTACTTTGATGCCTCGCTGGAGGACGCCGCCGTCGAACGCTTTATGCGCCAGATCGTGGAGATCCACCCTTGGGAAGTGCCTGTCATCGAACTCACCGGACCCATCAGCGTTTCCAGCAGTGCACTGGTGCCCCAAGGAGCTGCTGCATCATGACAGACGCCGCCACCGTTTCCCTCTGGGAGAGCCTGCACTCAGTCCTCGCGGGCAGGCAATTTGTCGACCTGACGCACGCCTTCCACCCCGGCCAGCCACACTTCGCGGCCTTCCCGGATGAGGAACGCGAAGCACTCTTCGACCTCGAGAAGGGTGACGGGTTCACCGCCCACCGGTACACGATCGTTGGCCAGTGGGGAACACACGTGGACCCGCCCTCCCATTTCATCCGCGCCGGCAGGACCCTGGACCAGATCCCGGTGGAAGAGATGATCCTTCCGCTGGTGGTCCTGGACATCACCTCGCGGGTGGCCGGCAACCCTGATGCCACCCCCACCCTGCAGGACGTGCAGGACTGGGAAAGCCGGAACGGTACCATCCCGGCGGGCGCTTTCGTGGCCCTGCGCACCGGCTGGAGCAACCGCTGGCCGGACCCGGAGGCCATGGCCAACCGGGACAAGGACGGGTTGAGCCACACGCCAGGCTGGTCCTTCGAGGTGCTGTCCTTCCTGGTCAACGAGCGGTCAGTTGCAGCCGTAGGCCACGAGCAGACGGATACAGACCCCGGCCTAGCCACCTCCCGCCAGGACTTCAGCCTGGAAACCTACGTCCTGGAGCAGGACCGCTGGCAGATTGAACTGTTGGCCAACCTGGACGGGCTTCCGGAATCCGGGGCCGCCGTCATCGCAACCTGGGCCAAGCCGCTGGGCGGCAGCGGTTTCCCGGCTCGGGTGTTTGCCATCTGCTGAACCGGCACGGCACGAGTGCCGGCGCAGTGCCAGGAAAGCCGTCCACTAGACTCGACTCCATGCCTAAAACCTCCAGCATGGGCCGCGGCATCATGGCCGTCCTTGCTGTTGGCGCACGCCACGCAGCAGGACACCTCGGCGGAACAGTGGCTGACGTCGCCTTGGAGCTGGGCAAGGACCGCAGCCAAGTGTCACGCAACCTGCGCAGCGGCGAGCAGGAGGGCTTCCTCAGCCGGACCAGCCAGCGCACCTACACCCTGGACTGGTCCATCTTCACCGACGCGCAACTGCTGACGGAACGCCGCTTACACTCCGACGGCGGCACCGCCCTGGACACGCTGGCCCGTGAAAGCGACGAGGCGTGCTTCCTCGGGGTCCTCCATGGCGACAGCACAGTGACCATCGGCGAAAGCGTTCCCCCCAGCAGCAACCTCGTTGGCTCCTGGCTGGGCCGGCCCTACCCCGCCTACTGCAGCGACGCCGGCCAGGCAGTCCTGTGGGAGGCGTCGGAGGCAGAAGTGCGCACCGTGTTCGCGGATGTGGATTTCGTCCGCCACGGCCCGAACACGCCAACCGGCGTGAACGACTTCCTGGCACGCCGCGAAGCCGCCCGCGCACGGGGTTACACAATCGTGGACGAGGAGGCCGAACCGGGCCTCTACTCGCTGGCCGTCCCCATCAGGGACTTCAAGGGCGACGTGGTGGCGGCGCTGCAGATTGTCGGCATCAAGGAGCGGCTGGAGCCTCGCCGGGACGCGTGCGCGGCCGCGCTGGTGGCACAGGGCAAGTGGCTCGAACAAAGGCTCGGCTACCAGCTGCAGGACTAGGCCCGGACGGCGCCGAGCCGTTCCGCAGCCTGGCCAAGCACGGCCGCGAAAGAGCGTGCATTGGACCCGATCTGGGCACGGCTTCCCAGCACGCTGAGTGAAGCAAGGATTGCGCCGCCCGCGTCCCGCACAGGCACCGCGAGTTCCGCCACCTCGTGCTCAAATTCCTCGATGGCGGCAATGAACCCTGCGGCGTGGTCCCGCGTCATCAGGTCCCACACCTCCCCGGTGGAGTGGGCAGCACCCGGGCCCCCGATGCCGACGTAGTTCACACCGGCCAACAGGGCATCGAGGGCTGAGCGGTCGTGGTCCCACAGCAGGGCCCGGCCGGCACCGGTGCACCAGACGGGAGTCACCATGCCCGGTTTCACAAAGCTTCCGGGAACGGCGTCGTTGCTCGAGCTCCGGAGCATGACCACGCGGTAGCCGTCGCGGACCGAGAGCCGCGCCCGCAGTCCGAGGGAGGCCACCAGCGCCTCGAGTTCGATTCCAGCGTCCCGGACCCAGCCGGTGTTCAAGGACGCGGCGAGGCTGAAGAAGCGATTACCGGTCCGGAACGGGCCGCGGTCCACCCGCTCCAGCAGCCCGAGGTCGCACAGTTCCTGGGTCAGCCGGGAGACGCGGCTTTGGTCCATCTCCAGCTCGGCAGCCAGCTGCGAAACACCCAGCAGCTGCCGGCCCCGTTTTTCCCGGTCGGCCACCAGCCGCACAATCCGCAGGCCCTGCGCCATTGATGACGCCTCAGCGGACGAATCCACGCTCATTGCCCCTCCCCGCCGGAAACCTCGCCCTATTCTTCCACGGCACCCACCCCGCAAAGGCGCGGCAGGAAGGGCCCGAATAAGAACGACGGCGGCCGTCCGGGAAGCTGCGTGACGCCGCCAACCCCGGCTGGCGCCGTCGTCCGCTCCCGTTACTTGGCGGACAGTTACGTGGCGGACAGCTACTTGGCAGGCACAGCCTTGCGGCCGTGCCGGAAGTGGAACCAGATGTAGCAGGCAACCACAAACGGGATGCCGAAGTAGAGCGCGGCGGCCTGGGCGGGGTCCAGGGCGATGCCGATCAGGGAGACCACGCAGAGCGAGAACGCCAGGATGGGCACCAGCGGGAACAGCGGTGCTTTGTAGGCGAGGGCAGACACATCGCCGCCGTTGCGGACGAAGGCGCGGCGGTGGAAGAAGTGCGAGGCGGTGATGGACATCCACACACCCACCACGGCGAAGCCGGCCACCGAGACCAGCACCAGGTAGACCGTTTCCGGGGCAACCACGCTGCTGATCAGCGACGCGACGCCGCCCACCATGCTCACCGAGAGCGCGATCAACGGGATGCCGCGGCGGGTCAGTTTTTTTAAGGCGCGGGGTGCGTGGCCTTCGTCGGCCAAGGAGTAGAGCATCCGGGCGCAGGAGAAGAGGCCGCTGTTTCCGGCGGACAGGAGGGCGGTGATGATCACGAAGTTCATGATGTCGGCGGCGAACGGGAGGCCGATGGCGGAGAAAACTGTCACGAACGGGCTCTCGTCCAGGCCCACTTCGCTGTACGGGATGGTGGCGGCGATGACGGCAATAGCGCCGACGAAGAAGATGAGCAGGCGGATCACGGTGGTGCGCATGGCTTTGGGGATGCTGGTGGCGGGGTCCTTGGTTTCGCCTGCCGCGACGCCGATCAGTTCGGAGCCGGAGAAAGCGTAGAAGACCGCGAGGACGGTGACCAGGACGCCGGTGAAGCCGTTGGGGAACAGGCCGGCCTCGGTGGCGAAGTTCTCGAACAGGAACGGGTGCTCTCCCCCGCCGCTGAGCGGGCGGAAACCGAACAGGGCAGCGCCGCCCAGGACGATAAGGCCGATAATGGCTGCCACCTTCACGATGGCGAACCAAAACTCGGACTCGCCGAAGAACTTGGAGGAGACGGCGTTGAAGCCAAAGAGCACCGCGGCGAAGACCAGGCACCAGACCCAGACGTCGACGTCCGGGAACCACCGCTGCATCAACAATCCGGAGGCGGTGAATTCCGAGCCGATGGCCACCGCCCAGCAGAGCCAGTACAGCCAGGCGGTGGCGAAACCGGTGGCGGGGCCGATGGAACGGGCGGCGTAGATGTGGAACGCGCCGGACACCGGGTATGCGATGGCCAGTTCACCCAGGCAGGCCATCACCAGGTACACCACGAAGGCGCCCACCAGGTAGGCGATCACGGCGCCGAGCGGGCCGGCCTGCGAGATGGTGTAGCCGGAGCTCAGGAACAGGCCGGAGCCGATGACGCCGCCCATGGCGATCATCACCAGGTGGCGCGGGCCCATGGAACGGCGAAGTCCGGACTCTACTTGTTGCGTTGCCGGGCTGGCCGACTGCTCATCCAGCGTGAGCGGTGCTGAGGGTTCCACGGGCGTCTCCAATGTGGGGGTCGATCGGTGCGATGGGGCGCGTGCAGTCCCCCTGGTCCCGCTCCCGGGAAACGAAGAAATGCACGTCGGCAGTGCCGAAATTAGCACGCCCGCCGAATTTCCAGTCATCAAAGACATAAAGCCATGCTTATATTGCACGCTGTTACGTGGGGTGGAGCGAGGATCGCACGCGTGGTCTTCTCGATATTTACGCCCAGGGGGCAGAATTTTCGTCGCTTGCTGCGGTGGGAGGAGCTGATGGGGTTGTATTCCCGGAGGTGCTGGAGACGTTGTGCGGGCGCGCGCCTTGGAGCACCTCGTTGGCTGCCTGCGTCACGTTGAGTGCACTTCCGCCAGCCCAGGCAAGGCCAAACCGGATGGGGCCGGCTTCCGCCCGGGCCCTATTGATGATGGCATCCACTCGTCGTCGTTCTTCCTGGTCCAGCGACAGACCGTGGCTTATGCGGTATGAGTCCGCCGCGGCGAGGAGCCGGATGGCAGGCTCGTAGCGATTCTGCGAAGTGTAAACGCCGGCCAATGAGTCGAGGACACCGACCATGGTGCCCTGCACCCCAAGCTGGTTGGCAGTACCAACCGCTTCGAGCAGCAGGCGCTCGGCGCTGTCATAGTCCCCGGCCTGCTCCATGCTCTCCGCAAGGTTGGTGAGCACCATGCCGAGGAGCCAACGATCCCCAAGCGGCCGGGTTAGCTCGACACACAGTTGCGAAAGTTCAAGTGCCCGCGGGTAATTGCCCGCAAAGTAGGCCGAGCGCGAAAGCACCACTAGCGCGCCAACCCTGACCCGGCGGCTGACGCCCGAATAGGACAGGGCTTCCTCCGCGAGCCGCTCGGCACTAGTGAAATCACCACTTTGTGCGGCCTGCACGGCCAGGCACGCCGTGCTCCAAGCCATGCCTTGGCCGTTACCGGATTCTTCGAACGCTTCGAGGGCCCGGCGGTGAAGGTGGGCCGCCTGGTCAAACCGGCCCAGCGTCCAGGTCAGGGTAGCCGCGCCGCTCAGCGCCGGCGCCCGAAGCTCAGGTGCTGCATTCGGCGTGGCCTCCACGAGCGTTGCTGCTGTTTGCTGCTGTTCGCTGACGTCTCCCGTGAGCTCCCAGTAGTGCCAGAGTTCTCCGACCAGGCGAAGAGCAAGTTCCGTTGAACCATCGGGTCCCGCCGCCCAACGCAGTGCCGCCCGGAGGTCGAGGGCGTCGGTGTGAAGTGTCCGGAAAGCGTCGACCTGATCCTCTCCCCACAACTGCGGGCCGACTTCCTCCGCGAGGGCAAGGTAGTGCTCGGCATGCCGGCGCCTGATTTTGGATTCCTCCGGGAGCAGTGCGAGCCGGTCCCGCGCAAATTCGCGGATCGACTGGAGCAGGGACACACGTTCCCGCCCTGCGTCGTCGGTGTAGCGCCGCAGCAGGCTGTGACCCGCGAGCGCAGACAAAAGGACTTCTGTGGACGTTTTGTCAGGTGCGGTTAGGCCACAAACTGCGTGAATCGCCGTCACCGTGGGATCCCCGGCGAAAACGCCGAGTCGGTCGAAGACCAGGCGTTCAGGGTTCGGGAGCAGTCCGTAACTCCATTCCATCGTGGCGGTGAGCGTCCGCTGCCGGTCCGGAAGGTCCCGGAAGGTGTCGGGCAACGCGGCCAGGCTGACCTCCAAATCGTCCAGGAGGTCGCGCTCAGTGAGGCGGCGCAGTTGGGCTGCGGCCAGTTCGAGAGCCAGGGGAAGGCCGTCTAAACGCTGGCACAGCCGAGTTATTACGGTGGCATTGTCATCGTTGACGTCGAACTGGGGGCGAACTGCCCGTCCACGGTTCAGGAATAGCTTCACCGCCGGCACGGCGCGTAGTAGGCGCGGTGGCAGCGGCGGGTCGACTGGCGGCACTTCAAGCGGTGCCAGCTCAAATTCGTACTCGGGACGGAGCCCGAGGCGCCGCCGGCTGGTGGTCAGGATCCGCAAATCAGGAGCGGCGGTCAGCATGTCCAGCACCACCGGCCACGCGTCCTCCAGATGCTCGAAATTGTCCAGAACCAGAAGCAGCCGGCGTGTCTGCAGGAAGCGGGAAGCTACTTTCAGCGGATCCTCGCCGGCACTCGCCTCAAGTCCGAGTGTCGCCACGATAGCGCCGGGCACTTGCTGAACCCGGGTGAGTGGGGCCAGATTAACCCAGCCCACGCCGTCGGCCATGCGCTCGCCCAGCCGGGCAGCGGCTGCCAAAGCCAAGCGGGTCTTCCCCGTTCCTCCTGCACCCGTCACCGTCACCAGCCGGCAGCCCTCCGAGCGGTACAGCGAACACACCTCCCCCAGTTCGGCCTCCCGCCCTACCAGCGGAGTAAGGGCAGCAGGCAGGTTGTCGATGCGCTGCCGGGTCCGGTGATGTCCGTTAGCGGCCGGAGCACCGAGTGACGGGTCCTGTTGGAGCACCAGTCTTTCAAGCTCCTGCAGATGATCGCCGGGATCAATACCAAGTTCCCTCGCGAAAGTTTTCCGCGCCTCCCGGCACGCTGCCAGGGCATCTGCTTGCCGGTCTGCACGGTACAGCGCGAGCGCGAGCGATGCCCATAGCCGTTCCCGGAAGGGATGCTCCGCGACCAGCCGCTGCACCTCCCCCACCACAGCGGTATGCCTGCCCAACGCGAGTTCGATGTCGAAGAGATCCTGGTACGCGTCCAGCCGTGCTTCTTCCAGCGCGTCCAGGTCCGGTGCCAGCAGCTCGATGTCGGCAAGGTCAGGGAAGGCCGGCCCTTTGAACAGGTCCAGTGCCTGACGCAGCCGGCCCGCACCTTCAGCCAGCTTGCCGTCCTGCACCGCCTGTTCACCGGTCGCAACGTACTGGCGGAACTGGAGCAGGTCGAGTTCATCGTCCGCAACTGCCAGCAGATAGCCGCCCGGCCTGCTTGCAAGTCGATGGGAGGCGGAGCCTTTAGGCCGGCCCGGTTCCAGCAAGCCCCGCAAATTGGCCGCATAAACCTGCAGCTGCGGTAGCGGATGCGCGGGCGGCTGCCCGGCCCAAACAGCCTCGGCCAGGAAGTCGGTGCTGACAATGGCGTTCGGCCGGAGCGCCAGGCATTCGAGGACGATCCGCAGTTTCCTGCTGGTCACGGGAACCGATGCGCCGTCGGCTATGACCTCCAACGGACCCAGAGCCCTGATCCACAGTGCGCCCATCCCCGAGCACCCCTCACCGACCGGCTGCCGAAGCAGGCCATGCCCGCCCCGCAGAACCCTCGACCAGCGACCCCTAGCGCCCGCCCTTCACCCGCAATGTGCCCTTGGGGGCAACATCAACCCCATCATGCTCCTGGCTCCAAGGATGGTCCAGAGTTCCGGCGCAAATTAAGGGCGGATTAAGCCCCGGGAGTCAATCTTGAGCCACTCATCCGAGTACATCTGAAAGGAAGATCCCATGAAAACCAGCAGCATCACCCGTGCACTCGCCCCGGCTGCCTTGGCTGCAGCCGCCCTCGTCGCCCCCGCGCCAGCGGCCGTTGCGGACGACTTTTTTATCCTGCCGGCAGGCACTGGATGCGAGTTCAACCTGGGGTTCCAGTCAACAGGAGGGAACCTCCATACAAAAGAATTCACGGACGAAAACGGCAACGTGGTTCGTCTTTTCACGTCAGGAAAAGGTGTGCTCCTGACCTACACGAACTACGGGTTTCGGCCAAAGAAGCCGGTGGCGGGCGAATCCATCACCATCCGAACCGATGGATCAGTCTCGCACACCGTTACCAACCCCGATGGGACTTTGACGGTGACCGCGACCGGACACAATGGCCTGATCATGTTCCCCACAGACATACCTTCGGGGCCCACGACCACGCACTATATCGGAAAGATCGTGTACAACATCGACCCCGCTACCGGTGTCTTTACTTTGGTAAGCACCTCCGGCCAATCACTGGACGTCTGCGCCGAACTTGCCAACTGACACCTAAGCCAGGTTCCGCTCCAACATCTGGCCGATAATCCGGGCGCCCTCGGGGAAGGCGCCCGGATTCGTGCCCGAGTAGTTGAGCCGGATGAAGAGACCAGCCGGTTCGGCGGGAAACCACTCGTTTCCCGCAGCGATGATTACCCCCGCGGTTTCACAATCCCGGGTGAGCCGCTCAAGGTTGGTTCCGTCGGGCAGACGTACCCACAGGTTCAGGCCGCCCTTCGGCACCTGCACGATGTGCGCTGCCGGGGCGTGCTCGCGCAGGCTGGTGACCAGCAGGTCGCGGCGGGACTCCAGCTGGTGCCGCAGGCTGCGCAGGTGCGTCTGCCAGCCGGGCTGCGTGACGACGTCGAGCGCTGCCGCCTGCAGCAGCCCGCTGACGTACATCGATTCGGCTGCGCGGTCGGCAAGAATGCGCTCACGGGCCGGACCCCGGGCGATCAGTGCGGCCACCCTGATGGACGTGGACACACTCTTGGTCAGCGAGCGCAGGTACACCACGTGCCCGGAGTCGTCGCGGGAAGCGACAGGAACGGGGTTGGAGCTGATGCCGAAATCGTGCGCCCAGTCGTCCTCCACCAGGAAAGCTCCCTGCGCACGCACCACGTCGAGGACTTGGTCGCGCTTCTCAGCCGACCACTGCGCGCCCGTTGGATTGGCGTAGTTGGGCTGGGCATAGAACACCCTTGCTCCGGTCTCCTCAAACGCACGTGTCAATTCCGCCGGGTCCGGCCCGTCCGGGCCCGTGGGCACCGGGACAACGTGCACGCCCACCTGCGCCGCGGCGAGGATCGCTCCCCAGTAGGTGGGCGATTCCAGCAGGAGCGGCTGGCCCCTGCCCACCAAGGCACTGAAGATCGAGCTCAGTCCGCTTTGGCTTCCGGGGAGTACGACGACGTCGCTTGGGTTGGGCGGTGTGGTGCCGGCGGGCGTCGACGCGCCAAGTTCGTGGGCGAACCACGACTGCAGTTCCGGCATGCCCGCGGCCGGCGGCCGCGACAGCGCTGCGTCCCCCCGGGCGGCCCGGGTAAGGGCGGCGCGCACGAGCCGCTCGGGCAGCAGGTCACGCGCCGGGTAGCCGGAATGGAACGAGATGGCATTGAGCGGCACGTCCCGCATGGTTGATGAAGCGGGCGGGAGCGCCGCCAGCGGTGAGCGCAGGGCCGCCGTTTGCCAGCCGTAATCCGACGGCTTCGCAGTCCTGGCGGCACGCACGAACGTCCCCACACCGGGCCTGCTCTCGATGAGGCCCTGAGCGGTGAGTGTCTGCAGCGCCTTCTGCACCGTCACGGGGCTGGCCTGGTATTCGGCCACCAGGGAACGGGTGGACGGCAGCTTCGCGCCGGGCGCGGCTGCAGCCATCCACAATTTCAGGTGCGCCACGATCCGGGAACTGCTATCGTTGTTCATGAAAGACAATAGTAGCGCTACTCATTCGAAGCGCACAGTGATACCGCTTTCGCAGTCCTCCGGATGGTGGCTGGGCTTTCTTGGCGTCGCGGCATTCTCCTTCACGGTTCCGTTCACCAAGGTGGCTGTTGCCGGCCTGTCGCCGCTGTTCATCGGCTCGGGCCGGGCGGTAGTAGCGGGAGTGCTGGCGGGCGCCGCCCTGGCACTTACCAGGCAGCGGCTCCCCTGCGGGATGCACTGGGCACGTCTCGCCGTGGTGGCGGGCGGCGTCGTCGTCGGGTTTCCGCTACTGACGTCCTTTGCCCTGACCAGCACGCCGGCAAGCCACGGCGCCGTGGTCATAGCGCTGCTCCCCGCCGCAACGGCTACCGCGGCTTTTCTCCGCGGGCGCGAGCGTCCCCCGTTCGCGTTCTGGCTTATCACCGCCGTGGGCGCCGTTGCGGCGATCGTCTTCGGTTCCCTGCAGTCCGGCGGCCTCGGCAAGCTCCACTGGGCGGACCTGTTGCTGCTGGGTTCCGTACTGGCAGCGGCGATCGGCTATGCGGAGGGCGGCCTGCTGGCCCGTGAGCTCGGCGCCTGGCAGACCATTGCCTGGGCCCTGGTCCTGGCTTCGCCGTTGATGCTGGTCCTGGCCGCGCTCTCCGTCGCCCTGCAGCCACCGTCCGCCTCCCCGGCGCAGTGGGCGGCCTTCGCCTATCTCGGCGTGGTGAGCATGTTCCTGGGTTTCTTCGCCTGGTACCGCGGCCTGGCGATTGGCCCTATCGCCCAGGTCAGCCAGATCCAGCTCGTCCAGCCAGTGCTCAGCCTCTGCTGGGCCGCCCTCCTGCTAGGCGAAACGCTGACGTGGGCCACCATCGTCGGCGGCCTCGCTATCATCCTCTGCGCAGGCGCCGCAGTTCGGGTGCGTCTCAAGCCTGCCCCGGCGCCGCCAATCCAGCTTCTTCATTCCACCGCATCCCTTCAGCCCGCAAAGGACTAGCACCATGTACACCCCAGCCCATTTCGCAGCCGACCCTGAAACTGTCGGCGGCCTGCTTACCCGGCCCGGCGCCCTTAACCTGGTCACCATGACGGAGCAGGGCCTGCTGGCAACGCTTCTGCCGTTTGTCTTCGACCCCGACGCCGGCGAGCACGGCGCGCTGCAGGGGCACCTCGCCCGGAACAACATCCAGTGGTCCGAACCGGCCGTCGGGGAAGCACTGGCCATCATTCAGGGCGCAGACGCGTACGTGTCACCCTCCTGGTACGCCTCGAAAGCTGAGCACGGCCGCGTTGTGCCAACGTGGAACTACACCACCGCCCACGTCTACGGGCGGCTGGTGATCCATGACGATCCTGCATGGCTGGCGCGGCAGGTACGGCGGCTCACCGGCGTGCACGAAAGCGAATTTGAGCACCCGTGGAGCGTGGACGATGCACCTGAGCGCTTTATCGCCGGCCAACTGCGGGCAATCGTGGGCGTTGAACTGGTGATCACCAGGATCGAAGCGAAGGCCAAGTTGAGCCAGAACCGGCCCGAAGCGGACGTTGACGGGGTGGTTGCCGGGTTGTCAGCCCGGGGCCACGCGGAGGTTGCCGCCGACATCGAGCGCGTCCGCTGACGGAAATGCGTAACTCTTAGGCGCCGGCTCACACGCGAACGCCCGGTATGGAGCGGGTTGTGCGGGCAAGGAAGTCTAGGAGTTACGCATTCCGGTCAGCCTAGCAGGGTCAGGAAGAAGCCCGGACCAGCTCTTCGCTCTTCTCCCACAACCCGCGCGCCAGTTCGGCATCGTAGGCCTGGGGGTTGGCTTTGGACATGGCGCGCTTGGCGTAGAAGGCCCCGGAGAACCAGTCCCTGCCCGGGGTGCCGTTGATAAGCCACAGCATTGTGTCGGCGCCCTCGTCCGGGGTGAGCATGAACCTGTTGAGCAGGGTCTTGTACGCGTGGCGGAAGGGGCTGGTGGACTCCGCGGCAAAGTTGGTGCGGACCACGCCCGGGTGGAACGCCGCCGTCGTAATGCCCTGGTCCCTGTAACGGCGGTCCAGCTCGGCGGTGAACAGGATGTTGGCCAGCTTGCCGGTGCCATAGGCGCGGTTGGTGGAGTAGCTGCGTTCGGCGGCGAGGTCCGAGAGGTCCAGCCGGCCAAAGCCGTTGGCGGCGCTGGACGTGTTGATCACCTTCGCGTGGCTGGCAACGAGCGTGTCCATCAGCAGGCTGGTGAGCAGGAACGGCGCCAGGTGGTTGATCTGGAACGTGGATTCGTTGCCGTCCACAGTGAGGGCGCGCTTGCCCATGATGCCGCCGGCGTTGTTGGCCAGGACGTCGATGCGCGGGTAGTCGGACTTCAGCTGGGCGGCAAGGGTGCGAACTTGCGCGAGCTCCGAGAAGTCGCTGACGAAGTAGTCGGCGTTGAGCTCCTTGGCGACGGCGCGGGTCTTCTCTTCGGAACGGCCGACGACGACCACCTGCTCCCCTGCCTTAACCAGTGTCCGCGCGGCTGCTGCGCCGATGCCGTCGCTGGCGCCGGTGATCACGATGGTGCGAGAGGTCAAGGAGTGTCCTTTGGTCGATGGAACGTCAGGCGTGAAGCTGGAGCACGCCGCCTCTGGCACAACGACGCCGGCAGGCCAAGTGTTCCCTGCCGCCCCTGCCACGGCATATCCTGCAGACACCAGCCGAGCCGAGGGAGGACCGTCATGGAGATGCCAAAAGCGACGGACGGGGACAAAGAACGCTTCAGGTCCCTGGTTCCGGACCGCCCGGACGTTGTGGTCAAGCCAATGTTCGGGAACCTCGGCGCCTTTGTGAACGGCAACATGTTCGCCGGACTTTTCGGGCCTACCATCGGCGTCAAACTGTCTCCCGGGGACCGGCAGGAACTCGAAAGCGCGGAGCGGACGGTCCCTTTCGGCCCAGCGGAGCGCCCGATGGGCGGCTACACCGGGCTCCCGGAGATGTGGAACGAGGAGGGCGACGGCGACGACGCCCGGGCGAAAGCCTGGATCCACAAAGCCTTGGAGTACGTGGCGGGGCTGCCGCCAAAGGAACCTAAGGCTCCGAAAGCCCGGGCAGCGAAGTAGTAGCGCAAGACAACTGCTGTCACGCAGTTTACCGCTCATTCATATCTTGGTCAGAGCCTGTCCAACCGGCCTCCCTACGGTCGAGGGCATGGACAACATCTCACGCAGATCCCTGATTTCCGCCGGCCTCGGGGCCGGCTTGGTCGCCGCCCTGCCGGGTGCCGCCGTCGCCACCTCCATCGCGGACGACGCCGGCCTCCGCACTGATCCGTTCCTGCTCGGCATCGCGTCCGGTGAGCCGTGGCCGGACGGCTTCGTGATCTGGACCCGCCTTGCCTTGGATCCTTTGGCCGATGACGGCCTGGGCGGCATGCCCTCGCGGCAGGTACCCGTCGCCTGGGAAGTCGCAGAAGACGCCACCATGCGCACCGTAGTAGCCCGCGGCGTCGAACACGCCCGGATCGAAACCGCCCACTCCGTGCACGTTGAGCTGAAGGGCCTGAAGCCCGGCCGCGAATATTTCTACCGGTTCCGCAGCGGCCGCCACATCAGCCAGGTGGGCCGCACGCTGACCGCCCCGGCACCGCACGAGACGCCGGCCGCGCTGGCCATGGCGTTCGCCAGCTGCTCCCAGTACGAGCACGGCTACTTCACGGCCTACAGCCGTCTGGCCCAGGACCACCCGGACCTGGTCCTGCACCTGGGCGACTACCTCTATGAATACAAGAAGGACAGCTATGTGATCGGCGGCGGCAACCCGCGCGACCACCAGGGCCCGGAGACCAGCACGCTGCAGGGCTACCGGCAGCGGCACGCCCAGTACAAGTCCGACGCCGACCTGCAGGCGGCGCACGCGATCGCGCCGTGGCTGGTGGTCTGGGATGACCACGAGGTGGACAACAACTGGGCGGACGAGGTCCCGGAGAACCGGGACGCCGGCCAGCTCAATGACACCACGGAGCGCTTCCGGCAGCGCCGGGCGGCCGCGTTCCAGGCGTACTACGAGAACATGCCGCTGCGTGCCTCGTCAGTTCCCGCCGGGTTCGACATGAAGATCTACCGCACCATCCAGTGGGGCCAGCTGGCCAACTTCCACATGATGGACACCCGGCAGTACCGCGACGACCAGCTCGCCGGCGACGGCTGGAAGAAGAACGTGGCGGACCGCCTCGCTGAGAACCGCACCATCACCGGCGCCGAGCAGGAGAAGTGGCTGCTGGACGGGTTCAAGAACTCCACCCAGCGCTGGGACATCCTGGGCCAGCAGGTGTTCTTCGCTGAGCGGGACCGCGCCCAGGCCCTGGACGTGGACGACGTCTCGATGGACGGCTGGGACGGGTACGCCGCCTCCCGCCGCCGCATCACCCAGGGCTGGCTGGACGCGAAGGTGCGCAACGCCGTCGTACTGACCGGCGACGTACACCGCAACTGGGCAAATGACCTCAAGGTGGACTACAAGGACCCCGCGTCGCCGGTGGTGGGTTCGGAGCTGGTGTGCACGTCCATCACGTCCACCGGCAACGGCACGGGCGCCACCACGGACCCGACCATGGCCTGGAACCCGCACCTGAAGTTCTACAACGATTCGCGCGGGTACGTGAACACCAGGATCACCAAGGATGCGATGACCGCGGACTTCCGGGTGCTTGACTACGTCACGACGCCGGGCTCCCCGGTCAGCTCAAAGGCCTCGTTCCGGATCCAGGACGGAGTGCCCGGCCTGCAGCCGTAACTGGCCCGCCCTCTTAAAATAAGTAGCGCCAGGTGTCGTTTTGGAGGTTCCAAACGACACCTGGCGCTACCTAGTTGGGGGAAGCTAACCCGCCAGGCCGGCGAGCAGGAAGATCACGGCGGCGATGGCAAAGCCCATCACGCCGATGAGGGTTTCCATCACGGTCCATGTCTTCAGTGTGGTCTTGACGTCCATACCGAAGAAGCGGCCCACCAGCCAGAAGCCGGAGTCGTTGACGTGGGAAACCACCACGGAGCCGGCGGCCACGGCGATGACCAGCGCGGCGACCTGCATGCCGTTCAGGCCTGCCAGCGCTACGGCCGGAGCGATCAGTCCAGCGGTGGTGGTGAGGGCCACTGTGGCGGAGCCTTGGGCGATGCGCAGGATGGCCGAGATCAGGAAGCCGGCCAGGATGAGCGGGATGCCCAGGTTGCCCAGGACGTCGGCCAGTGCGGCGCCGATTCCGGAAGCGCGCAGGACGCCGCCGAACATGCCGCCCGCACCGGTGATCAGGATGACCGAACAAACCGGGCCCAGGGAGGATTCGAGCAGTTTCTCCAGCGCGCCGGCGTCCTTGCCACGCTTGGCGCCCAGGACGAATATGGCCACGATCACCGCGATCAGCAGCGCCACCGGCGTTTCACCGATAGTGCGCAGGACCTGGAACCACTGCTCATCCTTGACGGCCTCGCTCAGCACGCCGGAGGAGGCCAGCGTGTTCAGTCCGGTGTTCATGAAGATCAGGACCAGCGGCAGGAGCAGCAGCCCCACGATGGTGCGGAAGCGCGGCGGGTGGGACTCGGCGTCGGCCGTTGCATGGCCCAGAAGCTCCGGCACGGGCAGGACGAGCTTCCTGCCGGTGTAGAGGCCGAAGAGGTAGGCGGTGACGTACCAGGTGGGGATGGCGACGATGAGGCCGGCGATGGTTACGAGGCCAACGTTGGCTTCAAAAAAGGCGGACGCGGATACCGGGCCCGGGTGCGGCGGCAGGAAGATGTGCATCACGGAGAAGGCGCCGGCGGCGGGCAGGCCGTAGCGGAGCACTCCCCCGCCCAGGCGGTGGGCGACGGCGAAGACGACGGGCAGCATGACCACCAGGCCGGCGTCGAAGAAGATGGGGAAGCCGAAGATCAGCGAGGCAAGGCCCAGGGCAAAGGGGGCGCGCTTCTCACCGAAGATGCCGATGAGGTAGTCGGCCAGGACCTTGGCGCCGCCGCTGGTTTCGACGATGCGGCCAAGCATGGCGCCAAGACCCACGAGGAGTGCCACGGTGCCCAGGGTTGTGCCGAAGCCGTTAATCAGTACGGGCACCACCTGGTTGGCGGGGATGCCGGTGGCGAAGGCGGTTGCGAGGCTGATGACGATCAGGGCGAGCAATGCGTGCATGCGCAGCTTGATGATCAGGAACAGCAGCGCGACGATCGCGGCCGCAGCGATGAGCAGCAGTGGGCCTGCACCCATCGTTTGAGTCCATCCTTCGATGGTCATGGTTCTCCTTTGAAACAGAGTTTTGTTGGGGCTTGGTGAGTCGTAAGTGTTTAGGACGCCTGGCCGGCGGAAAGCTTCAGCGAGGCGATGATGGTTCTAACCAGCTCTTCCGGGGACTTGGAGATGTCCAGGCGGAGGCTTCCGGCCGCCAGTTCGTCGTCGCTGAGCGGTTCCAGGGTTGCCAGCTGGCTGGGCAGGAGCGTGGGCGGCATAAAGTGGCCCTCGCGGCCCTGCATGCGCTGGCCAATCAGGTCCGCTTCGCCGTGGAGGTGCAGGAACAGGACGCGGCCCTCCGCCTGGGCAAGCAGCTGCCGGTAGCTCTGCTTGAGGGCGGAGCAGGTCAGCACGGTGCTCTTGCCGGCCTTGGCCTGGGCGGTCATCCAGTTCTGGATCTCTTGAAGCCAGGGCCAACGGTCCTCGTCCTCCAAGGGAATGCCCTCGCTCATCTTCTGGATGTTGGACTGCGGGTGGAACTCGTCGGCTTCGGCACAGGCCCAGCCCAGCTGCTGGGAAAGAGCTGCCGCAATGGTGGACTTGCCGGACCCGGCAACCCCCATCACCACCAGGTGAGTGGCTGGATACTGCATGTTTTACCTCCGAAGAAGACGCCGTTGGCTTAGTGAAGAAAGCTCATCGCGCATCCCACAAGGAGGTGCGCTTGGAATAAGGTAGCACCTTTTAGCACCATAGATACTATCTTTAGGTGTCACAAGTCATACCAATTGCTTCTTTTCGATAAGCTGGGGGCGCGTGCAGGCGCAGAGGAAGGCAGGAAAAGATGTCGACGGCGACACCACAGGACGCGGACAACGCGCACGACGGCGGGGCCTCCCCTGCCATGCATGAACGCGTTTTGGAGGCGGTCGGCGTCGCCATTGCTTCCGGCGAATTACCTCCCGGAAGCCGGCTCACCCTGGAGGGGATCCAGCAGGAGTACGGCATTTCCCGGACCGTGGCCCGTGACACTATGAAGGTCCTCGAGTCCATGAACCTGGTGTACTCGCGCAGGCGGGTGGGCATCGTGGTGCAGGAGCGCCGGCTCTGGAATGTCTTTGACCCCAAGCTCGTGCGCTGGCGGCTCGCCTCGGACCGGCGCGAGATCCAGTACAGCAGCCTCACGGAGCTGCGCATCGCCGTCGAACCTATTGCTGCTGCCGGCGCCGCGCGCCGGGCGAGCGCCGCTGAACGGGCCAAGCTCACCTCGCTCGCTGCCGACCTGCGCCGGCTCGGCGAGGCCGGGGAGCTTGAGGCATTCCTGGCGGCGGACATCGAATTCCATTGCCTGCTGCTGGAAAGCTGCGGCAATGAAATGTTCCTTGCGCTGGAAGGCATGGTGGCCGAGGTGCTCACCAGCCGCACCAAGCAGGGGCTGATGCCCTTCAAGCCGCGGAACGAGGCACTGCAGGCGCACGAGGATGTTGCCGCTGCGGTCGCTGGCGGGGACGCTGTTGCTGCCGAGAACGCGATGCACCACATCCTCGATGAGGTGCGGAACGCGATGGGGCTGCACTAGCCAACGCAAGAAACAGGGCCGGTCGGTGACCGGCCCTGCTTCTTGCCAGGTGCTTGGCTGCAGCCGGCAGATGAGCCGGCTACCCGCCGTCGTACGCGCGATGCCTAGACCTGCCGAACACAACATTCACAGCAGCGATGCGTAGGGCTCACTGGGAAGGTTGCCTGCCGACCACGGCTTGGTGGAGCGGAGGTCGTGCGTGTGTGCCCGGTGTTTCCGGCCGTCAGTCAGGACGGTGCAAACGGTAAAGATGAGAACCCAGAGAACAAATAGCAGCAAGCCGATCAGTTCCATTGTTGTGCCTCTTGTGAGTGTGGCGGATTTGGTGATTTGAGTGTGTGCGGCCGGCGTGTGAACAAGCGTGTGAACGCCGCAGACGCCGGGAGCGGCCGGCGGTACCATGAGCCGTATGGCCGAGAATTGGATTCGGCTCCTCGGTCCCCCTGCCATCGAGTCACCCGGCACAACCCACCTGCAGCCCAGAGGCCGCAAGGCCTGGGCAGTGCTTGCGTACCTCGCGTTGCAGGCCGATGGCACCGGCAGGTCCCGCACGGCGTCGCTGCTGTTTCCGGATGCCGCCGATCCCCTCGGTGCCTTGCGCTGGAATTTGTCCGAGCTGCGGCGCGCCCTCGACGGTGTAAGGGTGGCCGGCGATCCTTTGCGGCTGGAGCTGCCGCCGCCATGGCGCTGCGATGCCCTGGAAATGGTGGACTCAGCCGCGAATCCCGCCCTGGAGCCCCGCAGCTTCACCGGCCAGTTGCTTGAGGGCTTGTCCTTCGCAGACTGCCCCGTCTTCGATTCGTGGCTGGCTGACCAGCGTTACCGCCTCGATAACGTGGTCCAGTCACTGCTCTACGAGGCAGCGCTGGCAGCTCTTGCTTCCGGCGCTCCCGGGGAGGCCGCGGAACTGGCAACCCTGGCGTTGGAGAGAAATCCCTTCCACGCAGACAGCAACGCCGTCCTGGTCAAGGCGCTCGTGGCTTTGGGAGAGCACCGCCGGGCCCGTGAGCACGTCATCAGGTCCGGCGACCTCTACCGGCAGGAGCTCGGCCTGCCGCTGCCCTCGGAAATCCGCCGGGCACTCTCCGCAGCGGCCCCGGAAGCAGATCCGGGAGTGCCGGCCACCGAAGCCACCGTGCGCTCCTATCTCGATGCCGGCGGTTCGTCGCTGTGGGCGGGGGCCGTGGACCGGGGGCTGGAACAGCTGCGGCTCGCAGTGGTGCTGGCCCAGCGCACCGGCAACAGCCATCTGCTGGCCGAGGCCCTGGTGACGTTGTCCGCGGCGCTGATCCACCAGGCGGGCGGCCGCGGCGCCGAGGTGGCGGATTTCCTGCACCGCGCGCTGCAGGCGGAAGGGCCCGACGGCGCCTCCCGGACTGCCGCTGCCGCATACCGCGAACTGGGCTACCTGTCCGTGCAGCGGGGTGTGCCGGACCGCGCTGCCGGCTGGCTGGACCGGGCGATGCTGGCGGCGGAGGGATTCCCCGATGAACAGGCAAGAGTCCTGGCGATCCAGGGCATGTTGGCCTCAGACACCGCACGGTACGGGAACGCCGTGACCGCGCTGACGGAGTCCGGAAACCTGGCCAGGGCTCTGGGAAACCGCCGGCAGCAGGCGTTCAGCGAGGCGCTGCTGGGCCGCGTTCGGTTGCTCCGCGGGGAGCTGGAGCAGGCGGCCGACTCCCTGGACCGGGCACTGGTCTGGATCGCGGAGGAACACTGGACAGCTTTCGAGCCGTTTGTGGCGGGGGTGCGGGGAGAGACCTACCTGGCCGCCGGGCAGCTGGAGCAGGCAGCGGCCATGATTGACCGGTCCTGGGTGATGGCTGATTTGGCCGGGGACCACTGCTACATGGCCTTGGCAGCCGGCGCCGAGGCGCGGCTGTTCATGGAGCACGGCGATCTCACCGCTGCCGAGCACTGGATAGACCGGGGCCTCGAACCCAAGCCGTGGTACCTCTGGTATTCCGCCCGGCTGTTGGATACGGCGGCGGAAGTGTCCATTGCCAGCCGGTCACCGCGAGCCGCTGCTTTCGTGGAGCGGCTGGCAGAGCTCGCGAGCCGGAGCGGGATGCGGGAGTTCGTGGTGCGGGGGCAGTCCCATCGGGCCATGCTCGGTGACGAAGCGGCAGCACAGGCAGTTCCCTGGCTGGCGAAGGAGATTGATAACCCTGCGCTGGCGGCGTTCCTGGCGCAACGGCACCACGGCTGAGCCGGAAGCGGCACACTCGGGTTAACAAAAAGCAGGGCCGGTCAGTGACCGGCCCTGCTTTCAAAAATTGAAACCCTTAGGCCCCAGTTTCTCTAGAAATTAGAGGGACTGGATGTTTACGGCCTGGGGACCCTTGGGGCCCTGCTCGGTTTCGAAGGAGACCTTCTGGTTCTCTTCGAGTGAGCGGAAGCCGGAGGAAGCGATCGCAGAGTAGTGTGCGAAAACGTCCTGTGAGGAGTCATCGGGGGAAATGAAGCCGAAGCCCTTTTCAGCGTTAAACCATTTGACGGTACCAGTAGCCATTATTTTTGTCCTTCGTGAAGGTGGAGGAAAAGTCCCGACTTTCGGGTCCTCCGGTGTGGGGTGTTCAAAACCGCTACTTCAGAAGAACGGGGACTTTCGACCCCGCGTACTGCCTGAACTACCAACTGCATAAACACAACAACAGGATCAACTCTACAGGAGATTTGGAGCACCAATTACCACCGGCTTCAGCCGGCACATCCTGCCACAAGATTCAGCCTGTCATTCCCCGGGCGAAGTGCGGAACAGACCGTTCCTTTCGGGGGCTCAGGCGGCCTCACCACGGGGCTGTCAGGAATAACCGGACCGGGCGTATGGTTCGTCTATGGATCGGATTCGAACCATTCTGCTTCCGGGCTCTATTCTCCCCGCCCAGCCAGCGTATGAGGCCCTGATTGAAGCCCTGGGACCCGAGGTACGGGCCGTCGCCAAGGACCTGGAGCTCTATGCGGGCGACGAGCCTCCGCCGGGCTGGAGCCTGGACACAGAGATTGACGGCGTACTGCGCCAAGCCGACGCCCTCGGGTGGGAGACATTCCACCTGGTGGGATACTCCGGTGGCGGCTCAGCCGCCCTGGCATTCGCCGCCAAGCACCCTGACAGGCTGCTCAGCCTGGCGCTGCTTGAGCCCGCCTGGGCCGGGAACTGGGACTGGAGCCCCGGGCACACGGAGCTCTGGAAGAAGTACGAGCAGCTCGAAGCACTCCCTCCGGACCAGTTCCTGCCCGCCTTCATAAGGCTGGGAGTCAAGCCCGACGCCGTCCTTCCGCCACCGCCGCCCGGCCCCCCGCCGCCGTGGATGGCGAAACGGCCCGCGGGCATCAAAGCCTTCCTGCGGTCCTTCAAGGACTACGACTTGGAGAGGGAGCGGCTGGCAGCGTTTCCGCGGCCCGTGTTCTACGCTCTGGGCGGCCTGAGCAACCCGGATGCCTACGGCGAGATTGCCAGCCGGCTGGCAAGGGTGTTCTTCCCGGACTTCCATCTGGAGGTGTTCCCCAAGCGCCACCACTTCGACCCCCCGCACAGGATCGAGCCTGGGCGGCTGGCGGAGTTGCTCCGGCGGCACTGGGAGCAAGCGGAAGCCGGCAAGGCGGCCGGCCCTGCCGCGGTCCCCCTGCAAGGGTCGCAGTGAGCCGTCGCAGTCCAAGTCCGGGCTGGGGCGGCTGACGGCGGACGAGGCAAGACTTACGGCGGCACGTTCCGTATGCCGCCGGCCCGCTCTTCAAATTGCTTCAGAAATTACCCATCCGAAGTGCGATATCGCCCGAATAGCTGGCATAACCCCTTGGGGTTGGCAGGCATACCCACCTGACCCAGACACACATATCGCATTCAGGAGATCACCATGGCAACACACACAAACACCGGCATGGCCACCCGCACCAACGTGCAAAAGGCATCGATGGCAGTGGGCGCAGTGTTCCTGCTGGTCGGCGTCCTGGGCTTCATTCCAGGCATCACAGCCAACTTTGACCAACTGCACTTCGCCGGCCACCACTCCGAGGCCCTGCTGCTGGGCCTCTTCCAGGTCTCGGCCCTGCACAACATTGTCCACCTGCTCTTCGGCGTGGCCGGCATCGTCCTGGCCAAGACCGCTGGCGGCGCCCGGTCCTTCCTGCTCTACGGCGGCATCATTTACCTGGTCCTCTTCGTCTATGGCCTGGTGATCCCGCAGGATTCTGCCGGAAACTTTGTCCCGCTGAACGGCTTCGACAACATCCTGCACCTGCTGCTCGGTGTCGGCATGGTGGCACTGGCACTCGTCCTCACCAAGGGGCACACCAAGGCACGCGTCTAAGCGCCCCCATCGGCGCTAACAGCCGCCGGACCAGCGCAATGGCCCCGAACCACAGCTTCGGCTGTGGTCGGGGCCATTGTCACGTCCCGGGAAACCGTGACGCGTGGCCGGTTACAGCGGTTTCGACGGGCCCTTCCGGCTCACCGCTCGCTGACCGCATCGTCTGCGTCCACGCGGCCGTGCTCCCAGTAAGTGCCGGTGCCTTCGACAGGCTCGGCGGTTGATTCGATATCTTCCCGGACTGACTCGTTGGTGGTGCCGGGATGGGAGCTCCAGACAAGTGCAGCAACACCGGCAACGATCGGTGAAGCCATGGACGTTCCACTGGCAAGGTCATAACCGGTCTGGCTGCCGCTCTGGATGCCCAGCACAAACGGATGGTTGGGGAACGTTGAATAGACGTCGACGCCCGGCGCCGCCACGTCCACCCACTCTCCGTGGGTTGAGAAGGGTGCTTTCAGATCATTATTGTCGGTTGCCGCCACGGCCATGACCTTGGGATATGCGGCCGGATAGATCTGGGCCTGGGTACCGGCATTTCCCGCTGCGGCCACGAGGACCACGCCCTTGTCCCATGCGTTCTGGATCGCGGTTTCGAGGGTGCGTGACGGAACGGACTGCCCCAGGCTCATGTTGATTACCTTCGCCCCGTTTGCCACCGCCCAGTCGATGCCCTCGGCAACGGCTGAGCTGGAACCGGCCCCGTTGTCGTCGAGCACTTTGACATCCAGGATGGTGCAGTCAGGGCATACGCCGGCGACGCCGGCGGAGTTGTGTTCGGCGGCAACGATTCCGGCAACATGGGTGCCGTGACCGTACCTGTCGTGGTCCGCCGGTTCATCGATGATCGTGCTGCTGAAGTTGGCCCGCGCAACCACCTTGTGCGAGATGTCCTCGTGGTCTATCGCCACCCCTGAATCGATGATGGCCACCTTGGTACCGCTTCCCCTGGTGATGTTCCACGCTGCGACAGCGTCCACGTCGGCGTCCCTGGTGCCTGCCGGCACAGTCAGCGTGTTGGCGGTATCCGTGAACGACTGCCCAACGTTGTGAAGAGCGTACTGGCGTTCGAAATAGGGATCGGCCGTGGTGGCAGTAACCACCTCATCCGGCTCGGCGTACTCAACGTCCGGATTGCTGCTCAACTCCTGGATGAGTTGTGCTTTTTTCCCACGGGGCGCTTTTACTAGGACGGCGCCGGTGCTTCCGATGGTCGCGCTCGAGTTAAGGCCTTTCTGGCGAAGCAGGCCTGGTGCAGCAGCATCGTCACGGAATTTGACCATAATTTGCCCCGCGTCTGGGGATGAATCAGGCGCTGCATTGCCGGGGGATGCCAGTGCGATTCCACCAAGCGACATCATTGCCGCTGCGAAACTAGCCACTATACGTCGTTTCATTTCGCAATTTTGCCCCTACCCGCACCGGCCGGGGTAGGGGAGTTCGGCTACTCCCCTACCTAATCCCGCCCTAACCAGGTGCCATTGTGCGGCACAAGGGCAAACGCTACGATGCTGCCGGGGAGAGGGTCCTGGTCTCGCATAACGACCATGAGGTGCCCATGACCGACTTCTTCACCATGCAGCCCGGCGAGAGCGCGGCCCCTGTCCCACCGGGGCCCGTCCTGTGCACCGGGACGGCGGGCATGCGGCGCATTCACCGCGTCTTCCTTTGGGCCTATGACGAGGCGCCCGGCCTGGTGCGTTCCGCCGCTCCTGGCGACACCGCCCGCGCCGCCTACGTGGGCGAAGTGCTGGGCAACTTCGACAAGCTGCTCCACCTCCACCATGAGAGCGAGGACGAGCTCATGTACCCGCAGCTGGCCGAACGGGCACCAGCGTGCGCCCTTCACGTGGGCCAGATGCTCGAGCAACACCGCCAGGTCACCCAACGGCTGGAGACCATCGAACCCGTCCGCCTGCGCTGGATGGAAACGGCAGACGCAGCCACCGGCCAGGAACTGGCTGAGCGCTACGAGGTCCTGAGGGCTGTCCTCAACGTGCATCTGCGCCGGGAGGTCACCGAAGTGATGCCCGCCGTGGACAAGGTGATGACCCAGAAGGAGATGAAGGCAGCCGCGGAGCACGGGAGCAGCCAGGTCAGCAACAAGTTCCTGGTCGGTTACCTCGGGATGGTGCTCGCCACGAATCCGCCCGCAGACCGGAAGGAACTGTTCAAAGAGATCCCCGCGCCGGTCCGCGTGGCCTACCGTCTCGTCGGGCGCAGGATGTACCGGAAGCAGTATTCGACGCTCTTCCCGGGACGCCCGGTTCCCGAGACGCTTTAGTCCGCGCTGCCTCTTCGACAAGGCGCATGAACAGGCGGGCGCCGCCGCGCCCTTGGACATAAAGGACGACGGCGGCGCCGCCTTGCTGTCTACGTCACCGATGCCTCGTCCGAAGCTGGGCGGTGGGTCTTGATTACGGTGCGGAACGCGTACCCGAGTCCGTGCCCTCCCCCGACGTTGGAACGAAGTTCCAGTCAAAGGACCCGTCCTCCCGCAGTGTCATCCGAAGGAACCCGTGGGTATCGCTCAACCGCTCCTCGATGTACGACGGATCGCTGAGAAAGGAGCGGAGACCGATACCTCCCGTGGAAACCTGGAACGCTGTCATCCCGTCTTCCACACACTCGTCCTCGTTGTTCACCGGACATGACCGTTCGTAGTTGTGTTGTGACCCTGAGAGGGTCAGACGGACCCGGTGCTTCCACATCACATCGATCCAGGGCTTATGGTTTTTGGCCCGCTCATGTTCGTTCGTGTCCGACGTGAAGTACGGTTCGTGGTGCACCACTGCCAGGTGCTTTCCGGCCGCCTTGGCAGCAGCAAGGTCATCGTCCAGCCACTTCGTGGTCTCCATAGCCTTCGCGGTGTCGTACCGCCACTGCGCGGAGGACAGGAACGCGAAGTGCCAGTTCCCGAAGTCTTTGGAGTACGGTTGCCCGTTCTCGATGAATCCACGCTCCTGGTTGATCGCAGCTTTCGCCTCAGACCCCGGGCATTCGCCATTCATGAAGTTGTCGAGGTCTTCGTTCCGGCCAGGCCTCCAGTCATGGCTAGGGCCGGACACCCAGTACAGCTTGGGCATCGTGCCGCCCCACAGCTTCGTCCAGTACTCCACGTAGTCCTCGCATTGCGCGATGTCGTACTGGAAGTCCCCTAGCCCGAGGAAAGCGTCAATTTCGTTGTTTTGCACGAGCCGCGTGATTGCCGCACCGTTCTTTCCGGACGGGCTGTCAGTCTTAGTGGTCTTGGGACCGTTCATGTCACCGACAGCAGCGATCCGAACATCACCAGGGGCCGGTGGCGGACTGGTCGTAGTGGCCGTTGGGGACGGCGGCTCAGGCGGCTCCGGAGGGCTGGTGCAGCCGGCGACAGAGAGCGCCAGGAGGGCAGCGGCGGCTGCGGCCACACTGCGGAAGGATCTGTGACGAGGGAGTGCTGCATGCATCCGATACCCCTTCGAGAAGCCGGGCCGCGAGCCGGCTTCCAAGACAGCCAAGCTCAGCGGCACCTTGATAGTCCTTCAGGCCGAGACTGGCTGTCAAGGGCGTGCGGCGCGCTGACCTGCGCAAGCAAGACGTAGGGGCGCTTTGCAGCAGAATCCAACCCTGACCCCAAGGTTTTTACAGGGTGCAGTCCTACCCTTTAAGAAGCGTGTACTTCGTCTCCGGTGAAGAAGGCGGGCCCTATGCGGGTGCTGATGGTCGAGGATGAACAGATGCTGGGCGAAACGGTGCGCCGAGGCCTGTCCAACGAGGGATTCGTCGTGGAGGTCGCCCATGACGGCGTCAGCGGGCTGTGGGCTGCGACGGAGAACATCTACGACGTCATCCTGCTGGACGTCATGCTGCCGTTGAAAAACGGTTACGAAGTCTTGAAGGAGATCCGGGAACGGAGAATCTGGACTCCGGTGCTGATGCTGACGGCGAAGGACGGGGAATACGACCAGGCCGATGCCTTCGACCTCGGGGCTGATGACTACCTTACGAAGCCGTTCAGTTTCCTGATCCTGGTGGCCCGCATCCGCGCCCTGATTCGCCGCGGCGCCCCCGAACGGCCGGCTGTGCTGTCGTTGGGGTCGCTGGTCCTGGACCCGGCCCGGCGCACGGTCTGCCGGGGTGACCGCGCCATAGTATTGACCGCCCGTGAATACGGACTGCTGCAATACCTGATGCGGCGCCACGACCAGGTGGTGTCCAAGGCAGAGATCCTGGACAACGTGTGGGATCCGGCTTTCGAAGGCGGCGATAACGTTGTGGAGGTGTACATCGGCTACCTCCGGCGGAAGATCGACATTCCGTTCAATCTGCATACCCTGACCACAGTTCGGGGTATGGGCTACGTCCTCACCGCGGACGCAGCTTCACGGCGGACTTAGCTTTGGAAGCGGAGACCGCAGCCGGTCATCGCGATCACTGTCTTGGAGCTCGACGGGGTTGGCCCACGGGAAGACGAGCTCGAACCGGCACTCGCCGTCCGGGCTTTCGGTCGCACTGATGGTGCCGTGATGCGCGGCCATAATGCTTTCCGCGATGGCCAGTCCCAGGCCGCTGCCCCCGCTTCCGCGCGTCCGGCTTTCATCCAGCCGGACGAAGCGGCCGAAGATCCGGAGACGGTCGCCTTCCGGCACGGGGTCGCCGTCGTTGTCGACGGCGAGGACGGCCTCGCCGTCGACGGTGTCGAGGGTGATCCTAATGCGCGAGCGGGCATGCTTGTCCGCGTTGTCCAGCACGTTCCGCAGCACCTGCCCAAGCCGCATCGGGTCACCCTGGATCCGCACCGGCCGGAGGTCCGCCTCAATGCGGTGCGCGCTCGTGGCCCGCAGGCGGCGAATCTCATCCTGCACCACATGGTCCAAGTCGACGTCCGCCACGTCGATGCGCAGCCCGCCGTCGTCGGATTTGGCCAGGGTCAGCAGGTTTTCGACGAGGTAGCGCATCCGGGCTGTTTCATCGGCGAGGACATCCTTCAACTCGTTCCATGTTGCCCCGGTGGGGTCCGCGGAAGCAACCTCAACCGCAGCACTGAGGGTTGCCAGCGGACTCCGGAGCTCGTGGCTTGCGTCGGAGACAAACCGCCGCTGTTCCTGTTCGGAGGCCTGGAGCCTGTCCAGCATGCTGTTCATCGTCAAGGCCAGTGCCATAATTTCATCACCCGTCGGCGGCACGTCCACCCGTCCGCTGAGCCTGTGAACGTTGATACGCGATACCTGGTGCCGGATCCGCTGCACCTGTTGCAGGGAACGCCCCACCAGCTCCCACACCAGCAGTCCAACAGCCACGAGCAGCACCGGCGTCAAACCCAGCATGAACCACGCGACGGTTGAGACGGTATCTGTCTGGACCTGGACGGTGGACGCAACCGCCACCGTGTAAGTCTTCCCGCGTACAGGGACGCCCTTGGCGACGACAAGGAAATCCTCGCTGTCGCCCAGTTCGGGCAGTCCGGGCACTTTCTGTGTCAGGATCTCGCCCGCTGATGGCCGCAAGGAAGTCACGGGCTGTGCAGCTCCGGCGGAATCAGAGGATGCGAAAACAGTTCCGGCAGGCGCCAGGATCTGCACGTATTGTCCGGCATGAGCGGTGGTCATGATGTATTCGGCGGCTTCCTCCACGTCATGATCCGCCATCTGGGCAATCACGTCGTCAGCCTTGCGTAGGGCGGCCGTCTCAGTGGATGCGCTGAGATACGTCTGCAACAGGATCAGCAGGATGGACCCGGCGACGAGGAGCGCGACTGCCACCACCACCACCGCGCTGGCCGTGGCACGCTTGCGGACGCCCCAGCGTGTCCTGCCGGAACGGAAGCGCGCCGCAAGGGAGCGGGGACCCGTGCTTTCGGGATCCATGCCTTAAGAATGGTCCGTTCCGGGGCAAGGGACAAACCCCCTTCTGCAGGGTGCGGGAAAGCCCGGTTTCGGAGGTGAATTCTCAGCTTCCTCTTATCCAGCACGGCGTACCGTCCTCTTCATGACGGACATGGCGATTCAAACCACCGGACTGGTCAAGCAGTACGGCGGGAAAACAGCGCTCGACCAGCTAACGCTCTCCGTCCGCCGGGGTGAGATCTTCGGGCTGCTCGGACACAACGGGGCAGGCAAAACGACTACGGTGAACATCCTGACGACGCTACTGCCGCCCAGCTCGGGAACGGCATCGGTAGCCGGGCGGGACATTCGGACGCAGCCGGCAGAGGTCCGCCGGGTGATCGGATACCTTCCCGAGAACGTCCAGTTCTATGACAACCTCACACTGGCTGAGAATTTAATGTTCTTCGCCCAGCTTTCCGGTGTGCAGCATCCAGCCGCCAGGATCCGTGTGGTGCTGGACATTGTCGATTTCCCCGGCCACGAACGTGAGCGCATGGGCACCTTCAGCAAAGGTATGCGCCAGCGTGCCGGCATAGCCCAGGCCATCCTGCATGAGCCGGAGGTCCTGTTCCTTGATGAACCGACGTCCGGCCTGGACCCGCAGGGCGTGGCCACCCTGAGGAGCATCATCATCCGGCTCAACCGGGAGCTGGGGATGACAGTCTTTATGAACACCCATCTCCTGGGGGAAGTGACGCGCACCTGCACGAGCATCGGCATCCTCAGTGCGGGCCGGCTCATCTACCAGGAATCCATCGCCGCGACTTTGAATTCCTTCCCTGGGCAGGACTCCCTTGAGGAGATCTACCTGTCGATTGCAGCCGGAACGCCATCATGAGCGTCTGGGTTGCCACCATCCGGCAGGAGACCGTCGCAGCCAGGCGGGAACGGCTTCCCCAGTTCCTGCTGGTGGTTTTTATGGCCATGGTCGCAGCGTCGGCATTTATCGGTTCCGCCGCAAAGGGCACCGTCACGGCGGTGTATGAGGAGGCCGTGAGGGAGGGACTGACGTCGGCTCCGAATCCGTTCACAACAATCTCGCCGTTGTACTATGCCAGGAATACGGTGATCTACATCATCCTGATCGCCGCCCTGCTGGCCATCGTCATTGGCGCTCAGTCCACCCTGCGTGACCGCCGGGCCCGGACCATTGACCTGGTGCTTTCCCGGGACGTACCCCCCGCCAAATACCTTGCGGCCAAGCTGGCCGGGACCGGCTTGCTGCTGCTGTTCATCCTTGGTGTTGCCGCCCTTGTGAACCTTGCCTGCATTGCCGTCGCCACCGGCTCCTTTCCCACACCAGCCCAAGGCGCCCGCATCCTGGCCCTGTTCGGGGTCGCGTGGCTGTTCCTGATCCCCTTCATCACCCTCGGAATGCTCAACGGCATCCGCTGCGCCACCGCAACCTCCGGGCTCCTGGTCCCGATCGTGGTCTGGAGCATCGTCATCTTTATCCTGCCCCTGCTGGGCACCGCGGCCCATCCCGTCTCGCTGCTGAACCCGGTTTCCAAAGCTGCACCCGCGGAGTCAGGTTTTTTCGAACTAACCAGCGCATTGACGGGGCCGTTGTCCCTGGGCGAACAGTTCAAAAGCACCACGGCGCTGATCCTCGAAGATCCCCAGTCAGCTGGCACTGCGGATGGCGGCCTGCTGGTGCTTCTCGGCTTCTTCTTCGCAGCTTGGCTTGCCCTGCTGGTGGCGGGCCCGAGCCATATGAGGAGGGAACTCCATGGCTGAGGTCGGAGTCCTGTGCCGGAAGGAGCTGAAGGACCTTTCCCGCAGCAGGGCAATTGCGATGCTCCTTGTTTTCCTGAGCGCGGTCATCCTCCTCTCCGTGCTGGTCGCGGCCGCGGACTACCGCGTGAAACTCGCGGAGTACACCGCCTATGCTGACGCCCTGAAGGCCGCAGGTGGCTCTCCCACCCCTCCGCCGAACCTCTTCCCCCTGCAGATGCTTCGGGCAGGCATCGAATACCTGGAAATTGTTGGCAGCCTTTTCGCGGTAATCCTCGGCTATGGGCTCGTGGCTAAGGAGAAAGGCAGCAACACACTCCAACTCCTCTTTACCCGGCCGCTTGGCAGGCACGCCTTTGCGGGTGGGAAAATCCTCGCAACGGTCGTCGTCTGGCTCGTGGTGGTGGTGGCATTGTTTGCCGTGATCGCCCTGGCCGTCCTGCTGGCCGGCAGGGCACAGCTGGGGGGCCAGGACTTCCTCCGCCTGGCCATCGCCGCAGCGCACACCTGGGTCTACTTCATCATGTGGTCACTCCTGGCCCTTACTCTGGCCTCGCTCACCCGGCAGCCAGCCAGCGGGCTGGTCCTGGCCCTCGTGCTCTGGCTCGTTATCGTCCTGGTCATCCCGCAGATCGGAGACACCATGGACCCGGACAACCAGATCCCCGGCGGCCTCTTCGCCAGCCTGCAAATCGACAGGACGAACGAGAAGGCGCTCCTCACACACTTCGCCAGCTATGAAACCGGGCGCGATTTCGTGGAGCAGACGTCCACCACCAAGCAGTACGAGCGTGCTGTCTTTGCCTACCTGGGAGTCAAAACCCAGTACAACCAGGTGCCCCTCGGCGCCGTCTGGGACGCCACCTCCCACAACAGCCTCTGGCTGTTGGCCACCTCCGTCTTTACAGTGGCCGCAGCTTTCCTTTCCACCACCCGCGAGACCCTACTGAGAAAGCTCCCCTGATATGAAAAAGCTCCTTTCCCTGGTATTCATCGTTGCTGCGGCCCTCATCGGCCTCGTAGCCTGCGAGGCGTCGCAGGGCACCGGCAGCGCGCCGCGC
This sequence comes from Arthrobacter sp. MDT2-3, assembly GCF_059090465.1. NCBI lineage: Bacteria > Bacillati > Actinomycetota > Actinomycetes > Micrococcales > Micrococcaceae > Arthrobacter > Arthrobacter sp. MDT2-3. The sequence goes on from NZ_JBNHFS010000003.1 coordinate 469,301, forward strand.
ACGGAATCTCCCGCCGCCTCCGGTCCCGCATCCGGCCCGGCTGTCCTGCCCGTTACGAAGAACCCGATCACCAATACCGGCACAAAAACGGGCCTGGCCATCAGCGAGACCATGGTGGAGAACAACGTGGACAAGGCGTCAGGCAAGGAGATCAGCGACAGGCTGCAGTTCACCCTTAAGAACTCCTCTGCCGAAGAGATCACCGGGGTGGAGGTCTACTACACGATGACCGAGACGCCGAGCGGAAAGACCGAGTCCTACTACCAGAAGCTTGATGGGCTGACCATCGCACCCAACAAGGAAGCAACGGTCTACTTCGACAACGAGTCGGGAGAAGGCCACTACCCGGAAAACAAGTTCAGCATCTACCGGACTTCGCCCGAAGAAGTGAAGTTCGATATCGAGGCCAGCGCCCCGGGATTCGCGGCGGCACGGGGAACGGCCGTCAAGGAGGCAGGCCTGGAGGAAGCGGACTAGAACTGAGCCGCCGCCGGGCCCCTGGTTGCTGATGAAGCTCGCCTGCCTGTCTGCCCGACGGCGGGCGGCAGCTTCACGCCGCCCCACCGGTGCCTGTCATCGAAAGTCGACGCTACTGTCTTTCGCTACCTCAAGCAGCTCCTGCTGGCGCTGATCAAAGTCAAGGAGCACCAGACTTTTATTGGCGGCATCTCCTGGTCAACGTCCTGCTGGTAGCCGGCATGATCACCTACATATCGCTGCTCCAGCATGTGGGCGTCATCGACACGCTCGCCGAGAAGGCCCTCGCCCTCGGGGCTCCGCTGCTCATCGCTTCTATCCCGCTGGCCGGACCCCTTCTTGCCACCAGCAGCCTCAGTGCCTCCGGAACCGTCGCCGCCCTGGCCATCGCCGCGACCGTCCCGGCTTTGGTGCCCGCCGCCCGCCGTCGGGCTTTAAGACAGGGCCTTTCCCGCTGCTAGAGGCAGACGGGCTGGTAGGCGGGGTCTGCCGGGCCGGAGGAATTGCCGAGGGCATGGGCTACGATCTGGTGCACTACGGGATCGTTCGGCGTCTGGTCGTGTTCAAAGACATCTGCCGGGCACTTGTCCTGGATGGTGATGTTGGTGACCTGCCGGGCCGGACCTGCCAGGAACTGGCTGTTGTAGGGAATGACCACTTCGTCATAGACCGTGGAGATGACCGTGTAGGACGGTCCCCTCACTGTGTCGCCGATGGAGTTGAGCTTCTGCATGAAAACAGAACCTGCCTGCTGGTCGGCACAGGCAGCACAGCCCAGTCCGGTGAAATCGGGATCCTCGACAAAACTCGGGGGCGGGACGATCAGGCCTTCCGTACCGTGATTGGAAGGGGCGATGCCGACGAGCTGATTGACGTACTTCGCGCCGCCGAGGAAGCCCATGTAGTAGCGGGGCATCATGCCGCCTTGGCTGTGGCCAACCAGGTTTACCTTCTTGGCGCCGGTCGCGGTACGGACCGCATCCACGAATGGGGCCAGCTCCTTGGCTGATTCTGCCACTGGCGCGGTGGCGTACACACCGTTCGTCTCACCGTAATTGAGGGCGAAAACGCAGTAACCGGCGCTCTTGAGGTACGGAGACAAAGTTGACCAGTTCTTTTCCATACTCTCGAAGGTTCCCGGCACAAGGATGACCGGATGAGGATGCTCGGCGCTGGGTTTGCAGGACCAGTCGTTGGCTCCCGGCGGGGAAATCTCGATGGCCTGGGCGGGAGCCGCAACCACGGACGTGGCAAGGACGGCGGCGGCGGCAGCGGACAGGACCCGGGTAAGCAGTGACATGGAAACCTCTTTGTTTATGTGCCAACAGGGGTGGCCGGTGCTGGTGGACTTGTAACGCCGTAGCAGCACCGGCCGGGTTTTCCATACTGGCAGCGCCGCCTCCGCAGCGGACGTGGACTGCACGAACGTGCGGCGAAATTTGTCCTCGGGGCGGGAGCCTCCCCCTCTGGTACTCATAGCGATCGCGCGCATTGTTACTGGTGAGTAGCCGGATGCGCGCTGAAGCACCATGAACGGCCATTCATGATCACCTGCACAAACGTGCACAACTTTATACCCGGCCTTCGCGCCGGGTATCACCGTGCCTGTTGCACGGCGGGTGAATCAACATTGGGTGATGGGGCGTTCCGCGAAAGGCCGCGTCAGGTGATGGGGCGTCCCGGGAAATGACGCATTAAGTGAGAGAGCGTCAGATGGGGCGTGGGGCTAGAGGGAGGCGCCTCCGCAGATGACGTAGTTCTGGCCCGTGATCGACTTGCCGTGCGGGCCCAGGAGGAACGCAGCCAGGGCGGCGACATCCTCCGGGTCCACCAGGGCACCCAACGCCGGCATCCGCACCGGGGTTGCTGCCCGGCCGGGGTCGTTCAGCATCGGGGTATCCGTCGGACCCGGGGACAGCACGTTGACCGTGATCCCCCGCGGCGCCAGCTCCTGCGCCCAGGTTCGTCCCAGCCCCATCAGCGCAGCCTTGGTCGCCGCATACTGGCTCTTGCCCGGCGACCCCGTGGAGGTGCGGCTGCCCAGCAGGACGATCCGGCCGCCGTCGGGCATGGATGGCACCAAGGCATTGGCGAGCACTGAAGCCGCCGCTACGTGCACAGCGAACATCCCCGCAAACGCCGCGGGATCCAGCTCCCCCAGCGGCGCGGTCCGCTGGAACCCGGCGGCGTGCACCAGGGCGTCGGCCGGCGCAACGGCCTCAACAACACTATCCAGCGATTCCGGCTCGGAGAGGTCGGCCTGCAGCCACTCGAACTTTCCGTCCAGCGACGACTCGGTCCGGCTCAGGCCGGTCACCCGCCACCCGTCTGCGAGCAACCGTTCAGCGATCGCCTTGCCGATACCCGAGCTCGTGCCGGTGACAACGGCGTGCTTGGCGCCTGTCATTCGTCCCCACCAGGAGTAGCGGTGCCCTCGTACGCCCACTGCGGGTCAACCCGGACGAACTTGATGGCCTGCCGGAAGTAGGTGTACGCGATGTTCAGCGCACCGTCCGGACCCTGGTGGATTGACGGGTAGGAGTACTCGCGGTTAAGTCCGTCGCGGGAGTTGTTGGACAGGCAGTATCCGTCCCCTACATCCAGGTTGCGCCGGATGGGCCACGTGCGGCCTGAGTCCTCGGAGATCGCCAGGGTCATCGGCGAGCGCGGCGTCCCCCAGAAGGCGCGCCGCTCGTCACCGTCTGAGGAAGCGGCACCGGGCACCGGCTCAGCGAGCTGCCCCTGCTCCTCGGCCAGGCCGTCGTCGTCAATTTCGTCGTAGAGGGACAGCCGGCGCTCGGTGTTCTCTTCCGCACGGCTGTGGTTGTACACCAGGGCCAGCCGGCCGTCGGCGAGCGCGGTGAACTGGATGGAGGAGTTGTTGTTGGGCAGTTCGGTGGGCACCGGCTCGCTCCAGGTGGAGCCGTCGTCGGTGGAGCGGGATTCGTAGATCGAGTCCGCCCAGCGGCTGCGGAACAGGGCCAGCAGCGAGCCGTCCGCCACGGGCTGGATGTTCATGTGGACGCAGCCCAGGCTGCCCGGCAGGACGGTTTCGGTCCAGGTGGCGCCGGCGTCGTCGGAAATCATCACGGCGCTGTCGTCGCTGTTCCCCACCCACTTCTCCCCCGGGACCGTAATGCAGCGGAAGATCGGGACGATCAGGCGGCCGGACGGCAGCACCACCGGCAACTGGCGGACGAACACGCCGCCGGTTTCGTTGGCGGGGAACAGCGTTTCCACCTCGCCCCAGGTGCGGCCGCTGTCCGTGGATATACGACGGCGGACCTCGGCGGTGTCCTGGTTGCCCGCCTTCTGCGCCGTGTACAGCAGCCAGAGCGTCTGGTCTGGTGCGGTGAACAAGATGGGGTTCTGCTCGGAGCGGGTCGAGTCGTCAGACAGCTGCTGCGGTTCGGACCACTGGCTGCTGCCCGGTTCCAGGGCGGAGAACCAGATGGAGATGTCCGGCACGCCTTCCTGGGTGCCGCCGAACCAGACGCAGCCCAGCCGGCCGTCCGGCAGGGTGAGCAGGTTGGCGGCGTGGCTCTGCACAGTGGGTGCGGGCAGGTATGCGAAGTCGGCGCCGTCGGCCCGCTTCACCTGCCCGTCCGGGGTGATGGTGCTGTAGGCGTCGGTGGAGGTGTTCGTCATGGTTACTGGTCTTCCTTGGTTCCGGCAGCTGAGCGAGCGGCGTCGAGGTGGGACTTGGCGATCTGTTCCAGGTGCGTCAGGTCCGAGGCGATGGTGGTGAAGGTGTAGCCCTGCTTCAGGCGCTGGTTTGCAACAGTGCCGGCGGGAGTGTGGATGCCGGCGGCGATGCCTGCGGAGGCGGCTGCCTCGGCGATGGTCTCAAGCGCGGCGTTGAATTCGGCGTCGACGGCGGGGTCCCCGGGAAAGGCCCCGCCCACAGCGATGGCGAGGTCGGACGGGCCAACGTAGATCCCGTCCAGGCCCGGGGTGGCGCAGATTTCCTTGACGTTGGCCAGCCCCTCCGGCGTCTCGATCATGGCGAACACCAGCGTGGTGGCATTGGCGTCCGCAGGCTTGGGCCCGATCCGCAGCGCCGAGCGCATCGGCCCGTAGGAGCGTCCGCCCAGCGGCGGGTACTTCGCTGCGGCCACGGCAGCGGCGGCGTCTGCGGCGTTGTTGATGAGCGGGACGATGACCCCCACGGCGCCGGCGTCGAGTGCCTTGCCGATCGCGGTGAAGTCGTTGGCCTCCACCCGGACCACGCCGACGGCGGTGTGCCCGGCGTCGATGGCCATCAGCCCGTTGAGCACGCCCGAGTAGCCAAGCAGTCCGTGCTGCGCGTCAAGGGCCACGTAGTCGTAGCCGACCCGGCCGATGCGTTCAGTGGCCACGGGCGCGTCCAGCACCGCCCAGTAGCCCACCGCCTGCTCACGGGCGCGGATCTTGCGGGCGAATTCGAGGGCCAGTTCGGAGGTCATCAGAGTCCTTCAGTCAGTGTCGGTCAGAAAAGAAGTCGGTTCAGTCGGTAAGGAGAAAGTCAGCGGTTGTAGGCGGGCATCGGCCCACGCAGTGAGGTGCCCACCGCGTCGCAGGCTTCCACGACGTCGGCCGGAAGCGGCCCGTTGGCCACGGCGGCGATGTTGGCGCGGAGCTGCTCCACCTTGGACCCGCCCAGCAGCATCGACCCAACCCCGGGACGGTAGGCGAGCCAGCGCAGCGACAGCTCGGCCAGGGAAACCCCGGCGCCGTCGGCGATGCGGGACAGCTCGCCGATCGCGTCGAACAGCTGCTTGTCCCAGTAGCGCTGCGTGTACATGGCGGCGAGCTTTGAGTCGCCGTAGCGGCCTTCGGTGGGCTTGGCGTCGAAGCTGTGTTTGCCGGTGAGCAGCCCGCCGCCCAGCGGGTTGTAAACCATGGTGTGCACGTTGTGGGTGGAAGCGAACTCCAGGTATTCCTCCTCCAGCCGGCGGGCCACCAGGTTGTACAGCTGCTGTGCGACGACGGGCTGCGGCGCCCCCACTTCGCGCGCCGTGTGGATGACGTCGGCGATCTGCCAGGCGGCGAAGTTGGAGACGCCCAGGGCGCCGATCTTCCCCTCCGCGACCAGGTCACGAACGGTGGACAGGGTGTCAGAGAGAGGCGTGGAACGGTCCGGCTGGTGCAGGTAGAACAAGTCGATGCTGTCCGTTCCCAGACGGCGCAGGCTCCCCTCCACGCTGGCGCGCAGCCCGGAGGGCGAGAGCGGCGTGTTGGAGCCGTGGTCCGCGTGCGGCATGCCCGCCTTGGAAGCCAGGATGACGCCGTCGCGCTTTCCCTTCAAAAGCCGCGCAAGCATCTCCTCGGTCACACCTCCCACGTAGGCGTTGGCGGTGTCGATGGTGGTGATGCCGGCGTCGAGCGCTTCCTCCAGCATCCGGCCGGCGGTGGCCTCGTCGACGGTGTCGCCGAACGTCATGGTTCCCAGGACCAGCCGGGAGATGGGAAGTTTCAGGCCGTCCACCTGGGCGCCTTCGGGCTGCGTGCTCATGCGTTGATTCCTCGTGGTTGCGTAATTCAATAGGGACTAAGCCTGGTTAGCCAGTGCCAGGGAACGGACCAGGTGGCGCGGCTTCAGGCCCGTCATGGTGGAGGGGTCCAGCGCCGCGCGGCGGAGTTTGCGGGTGTAGTCCTCCTTGGGGGCGGTCAGGACGGACGCGGTGGTGCCGTGTTCCACCAGCTTGCCTTTCTGCATCACCATGACGCTATCGCTGATCTCCTGCACCACGCCGAGGTTGTGCGAGATAAACACGTAGGTGATGCCGGTTTCGTCCTGGATGGACTTCAGCAGCCGCAGAACCTGTGCCTGCACGGAGACGTCCAGGGCACTGGTGGCTTCGTCGCAGACCAGCAGTTCGGGCTTGGACGCGAGCGCCCGGGCGATCCCGATGCGCTGGCGCTGCCCGCCGGAGAACTCCCCCGGGTGCTTCTCCAGGGACCGGACGGGCAGGCCCACCTGGTCAATCAGCGTGGCGGCGGCCTTGTGGCGTTCGGCCTTGGACCGGACGCCCTGCAGCTTCAGCGGCTCGGCCACGATCTCCTGCGCGGTCATGTGCGGGTCCAGCGAGCCGTACGGGTCTTGGAACACCATCTGGAACTTGGAGCGCATCGGCCGCAACTTCGCCTCGCTCATGGACGCGATGTCCGTGCCGTCCAGGTCGATCCGCCCGCTGGTGGGGGTCACCAGCCGCATGAGTGCCTTGGCGATGGTGGACTTGCCGCAGCCGGATTCACCCACGACGGCGATCGTCTTGCCTTTGTCCACGGAGAAGGACACGTCGTCAACGGCCCTGAAGGTTCCGCCCGGCACGTGGTAGTCCACCACCAGGTTTTCGACGGCGAGGAACGGCTTACTCATGGGTTGCTCCGGTCTGGGTCAGGGCTGGGTCAGTGGTGGTGGAGGAGCCGCCCGTGGCGGAGGATCCGGCGGCGTGCGCAGCGTGGCGGCCGGAAGCAGGGGCGGGCGTCTCGTCCCACGGCCCCAGCACCGGCACCGCGGCCAGCAGGTCCCGCGTGTACTGGGTGGCGGGGTGGTCCACTATCTGCTGGACCTCTCCGGACTCCACAAACGAGCCGTCCTTCATCACGTGGATGCGGTCCGAGATCAGCCGGGCCACACCGAGATCGTGCGTGATCATCAGGATGCCGATGCCGCGCTGCTCCTGGAGTTCCAGCAGCAGGTCCAGGATGCCGCCCTGCACGGTGACGTCCAGGGCCGACGTCGGCTCATCCGCCACCAGCAGCTGCGGTTCGGAAGCCAGCGCGATGGCGATGAGCACACGCTGCAGCATGCCGCCGGAGAGCTGGTGCGGGTACTTCTTCAGCTGCTTCTCCGGGGTGGGGATGTGCACCTGCTCCAGGAGCCGGATGGCACGGGCCTGCAGGGCGCCCTTGTCCTTGGCGGAGGCGGCGCCGGCAATCCGGATGGCCTCGAAGAGCTGGTTTCCGATCGAGTGGACCGGGCTCAGCGCCGTCATGGGGTCCTGCGGGATCAGGGCGAGGGTCTTGCCGCGCACCTTGTTGATGGCCTTGGGATCAGCGCTGATGTCGACGCCGTCAATCTTCACGGTGCCGGACAGTACCGCCAGGTCCTCGGGCAGCAGGCGGAGGATGCCCATCGCCGTCGTGGACTTGCCGGAGCCGGACTCACCGATGATGGTGACCGTCTCGCCCCGGTGGATGCTGAAGCTGACGGAATCCACGGCGCGGATGATGCCGGCGTCAGTGATCAGTTCCACCTGGAAGTCGCGGACCTCGAGGAGCGGCTGCTCCTCGAAAGAGGTAGCAATAGTCATGTCAGGCACCCTTCTTCTTGCGGCGGGGACGGTCGCGGAGGCCGTCGCCCAGCAGGTTGACGCCCACCACCATGAGCACGATCACCAGGCCGGGCAGGGTGACCATCCACCAGGAGGTGGTGATGTAGTCCTGGCCGTCTGAGATGATGCGGCCCCAGGTGGCGAAGGGGCGCTGCGGGCCGGCACCCAGAAAGGACAAAGCGGACTCGAGCAGCACGGCCTGGGCCAGCAGCAGCAGGACCACCAGGGTTGCCTGCTTGATCACGTTGGGGATGATGTGCTGGATCAGGATCTGGATCTTGTGCAGGCCCAGGATCCGGGCGGCGGAGACGTATGGCTTTTCGCGTTCCACCAGCACCATGGAGCGGGTGAGGCGGGCAACTTCGGGCCATTGGGCGATGGCGATCACGAAGGTGATCACGGGGATGGAGGGGCCGAACAGGGCCACCACCAGCAGCAGCATCATCAGCAGCGGCAGGGACATCTGCGCTTCGAGGACGCGGGAGACGATGGTGTCCACCCAGCCGCCGTAATAGCCGGCGGCCGCGCCCAGGATGATGCCGATGGCGCCGGAGACCAGCACGGCCAGCAGGCCGATGGTCAGCGAGACCTGGCCGCCGTGCAGCACCCGGGACAGGAGGTCGCGGCCCAGCTGGTCGGTGCCGAACAGGTGCCCGTCGGTGAGCGGCGGCAGGCGCCGGGCGCCGAGGTCCTGGAAGTTGGCGTCCGGGAGGGGCAGCACCTGGGCCAGGATGATGGGGATGATCACCAGCAGGGTGCAGATGGTGCCCACGATGAGTTTCCACTTGGCGGCATTACGACGGCGGGTGGCACCTGCCTTGGCGATATCCGCCTTGGTGACGGCGCTGGGGCTGGGCTGCCGGGCCGGCTGGCTGGCCGCTGCGGGGGTTGCGGTGTCGAGGCTCATGCTGTGGCCGCCTTTCCAAGACGAACGCGGGGATCAAGGAGCGGGTAGGCGAGGTCGATGAGCAGCTGGACGCCCACCGCGAGCAGCGCGGTGAGGAGGACCGTGGCCTGGATGAGGGGGTAGTCGCGGGTTTCGAGGGCCCGCACAATCAGGGAACCGACGCCGGGCCAGGCGAAGACCACCTCCACCACCACCACGCCGTTGAGCATCGCGGCGAAGCGGGTGCCCAGGGCCGTGAACACGGGGATGGCGGAGTTGCCCATGGCGTAGCGCCAGGTGAGCACGGAGTTCTTGACGCCGCGGGAGCGTGCCACCGTGAGGAACGGGGCGGCGAAGTTGGCCGTCATTTCCCGCCGGACCATGCGGGAGATCAGGGCGATCTGCAGGATGGCGATGGTGATGGTGGGAAGGACCAGTCCGCCCCAGGTGGCGAAGCCGGAGGCCGGGAAAATGGGGATCAGCACGGCGAAGCCGGTGAGGAGCATGATGCCGGTCCAGAAGTCGGGCATGGACTGCCCGGCGATAGTCAGCACGTTCACGCCGAGTTCCTTGCCGGTGTCCGGGCGGCGGGACATCCACACACCCAGCGGGATGGCGACGACGGCGGTCAGCAGGATCGCGGCGGTGGCGAGGGTCAGCGTGTAGGGCATCCGCTCGGCCACCACCTGCATGGCCGGTGCCTGGAAGGAGTAGGACTGGCCCAGGTTGCCGGTGAACAGCTGCTGCAGGAAGATCCAGTACTGCTCCAGCACCGGCCGGCCCAGGCCGAACTGCTCCCGCACCGCGGCGAGCTGTTCATTGCTGGCCAGCGGGCCGGCGTAGGAAACGGCGGGATCGCCCGGGGCCATGCGGATGAGGATGAACACGGTGGACACCGTGAGGAACACGGTCAGCAGGCCCTGTCCCAGGCGCTTGAGGATGTAGTTCGTCATGGCTTAGGCCTCCAGCCGGACATCAACGAGGGGATAGGAGTTGGTGGGTGCCAGGTTGATCCCGGACACCCGCTCCCGGTGGGCGAGGACGGACTTGGGGACGAACGCCCAGGCGCAAGGCCAGGTGTCCCACACGGCCTGCTGTGCGTCGTTCAGCAGTTCTGTCCTGCGGGCCGGGTCCGCTTCGGCGGAGGCGGCCTGAATCTTGGCGGTGACCTCGGGGATCACGTAGCCCTGGTAGGTATCGCGGGTGGCTTCCTTTTCCGGGGTGCCGGAGTACATGCCCTGGAGCATGGTGATGGCCAGGCCGGTGGGGCTGGGGTAGCCGTTGCCCAGGAGGTCCCAGTCGCCCTGCTTGCCCTGGCGCCAGGCCAGGATGTTGCCGCCGGGTTCGAACTGCTGCAGCTCGGCCTTGACGCCGATCTTGCCGAACATCTCCACCAGGGCCTCCATCACGGAGGTGTCGGAGGCGAACTCGCCGGTTTCCCAGATGATCTTCAGGGTGAGGTCCTTGACGCCGAGCTCGGCGAGGGTGGCCTTGGCCTTCTCGGGATCGTAAACGTACTCGCCGGTCTTGTAGTAGCCGGTCAGGCTGGAGGGTGTGACGCCCTCGGCCTGGGTGACGGAGTCCACCAGCACGTCCCGCACCAGCGCCTCGCCGTCGATCGCCATGCTCAATGCCTGGCGGACGCGGGGATCGGCCAGAGGATGACCGGCGGGCTTGCGGAAGTTGAAGAAGATCTGGTTCAGGCGGAGGCTGGACGCTTCCTGGAGTTCGACGCCGGGAAGTCCGGCGAGCTGTTCCCGGGAGTCGGGCGTGATGGAGTCGATGACATCCACCTCGCCGCTGCGCAGGGCGATGACGCGGCTGGATTCCTCGGGGAGGAACCGGACTTCCACGTTGTCCACCTGCGGCGCCGGGCCCCAGTAGTTCTTGTTGCGTTCCAGGCTGTAGGTGCCGGCACCGCGGTTGAACTTGGTGACCACGTACGGGCCGGTGCCCAGGCCTTCCTGCAGTTCCTCCGGCTTGTTCTGCGCGGCCGGGGTTATCAGGATCATGCTCATGAGCGAGTCCAGGATGGGGACGGGCTTCTTGGAGACCATCTTGAAGGTGCGGTCATCCACGGGCACCACTTCGGGGAATTCGGGGAAGAAGCCGGCCACAAAGGAGCCCTGCACCTGCTGGTACATCTTCAGGGCGGTGGAAACGTCCTCCACCTGCACGGGGCTGTTGTCCGAGTAGCGGATGCCTTCGCGGAGGGTGACGGTCCATTCGGTGGGCCCGGTCATCTCGAAGCGTTCGGCCAGGACCAGGATGGGCTTGGTTTCGGGGCCGATGGCGGTGAGGCCCTGGCGGACTGCGCGCTGGACGGTGACGGCAGCGTCGAACTGGTTGAGCTTGTTGTCCAGGCTGACCAGGGAGCGGTTGAGGGCCAGGGTCAGGGTGCTGGGTCCCGGGAGGCCGGTGGGGCCCGCGCAGCTGGCGAGGCCGCCGGTGCCCAGCAGAAAACCGGCCGCGGCGCCGAACTGCAGCAGGCGGCGGCGGGAAATCTCACTTCCTTGAGGAAGAACGGTCATCGTTGACCTCTCGGTAGATCGGGGACGGCTGCCGGCCGGATGGCTGCGCCGAATGTTGTGTCCATCACTTTGCCACTCCTGCGCAGATTACGCAACCCCTCTAGCGTGATTCGCGCAACCATGTCATGATGAATGCATCCCGCCACAGCGCGGGCCCCAGCCGACGACGAGAGGAGCAACGTGGCTTCCGTATTTGTGCAGGCCGACGATTTCTCCGGCGCCGCCGAGGTTGGCTCCTGCTTTGTCCAGCACGGGCTGAGTGCGCAGGTCCTGCTGGGCACCCACAGTGTTCCGGGAACGCACGACGGCGACGCCTCCTTCCCGGAGCCTGTCGCCGACGTTGTGGTCACCGATACGCACTCCCGTGGGCTTGCCGAATCTGCTGCCGAGGCTCTGGTCAAGGAAACGTTTGCCGCCCCCGACGCTGCCGGTGCGCGGGTGCTGTTCAAGAAGATGGACTCCTTGTGGCGCGGCAATGTGCGCGCGGAAGTTTCCGCACTGACAGGACTTGGTTTCCATGCCGTTGTTGCGGGGGCCCTCCCCCAGCTGCAGCGGTCCGTAGTTGACGGCCGTCCCCTTGTTGCCGGTACTCCCCTGGTGGAGACGGACCTTTGGCAGGCCGAGCTTTCGGCCCCGCCAGCGGACATTCCGTCCCTCCTCCGCCCGGAGGATCCGGCCTCGGTCCATACCCTTGACCTGACCCAGGTCCGGTCGGGCTCGCTGACCGGCACACTGTCAGCGCTACTGGACTCCGAGCAGCCCGCTTTGATAGTGGCTGACGGTGAAACAGCCGAGGACCTGGAGTCACTGGTGGACGCCCTGCTGGAACTCGACTTTACGGCCGGCAACCGCCGCATCGCTCTCGTGGGTACCGGGGGAACAGCGGACGTCCTCGCGCAGCACTGGGCTGCACAAGTTGCGCGAAACGCGCAGATTGAGGATAAAGCTGAAGCAGGCACCGCAAAACCGCAAGAAACCACAAGGCCGGTGCTCGCCGTCGTCGGCTCCGCGTCCAAAACTGCGCAGGCGCAGCTGGCCGGGCTGGAGGGCCGCGGCTTCGAAGTCATCAGGCTTCACCCGCAGTACGCCGGCGCCACTGGTGCCTACGGACCCCAGCTGCAGGAAGCAAGGGTGGCTCTGGCCGCGGGCACCGACGTGGCCGTCACCCTGGCGGCAGGAAAAGTGGACCCGGCACGCGCCGCCAGCATCGTGCAGGCCCTCTCCTCCTTCGCCGCCAAGGCAGCAGCTGGACTGGAGGCAGACCTGATCCTCACCGGCGGTGAGACGGCCCGGGAAGTCCTGGACGCCGTCGGCCACCAAAGCCTGGTGCCGCTCGCAGCGGTGCAGCACGGCGCGGTGCTGAGCCGTGCCGATGACGGAACGCTGGTGGGCACCAAGCCCGGCAGCTTCGGTGATGACCTCGCCCTCCTACAGCTTTACGACGAAATCCGGGAGCGCCGCGGCCGGTCCGCGCCGGCTCCCGCCAACACCCTTCCCAGCAAGACTTCCGAACGATCTGGAGCAGAAATGACAACCGCCGCAGTGAGCAAGACCGAGCAGAACGAACTCCCCTACGTGGCCGTGACCATGGGCGACGGCGCCGGGGTGGGGCCGGAGGTGGTGGTGGCCGCCGTGCTGGATCCCCAGAGCAACGCCGAGTGCAGGCCCGTGGTGATCGGCGACGCGCTGCGCCTGCGCCAGGCCGCGGACGTCCTGGGGATCGAGGCGGACATCCAGAGCATTGAAAACGTTGAGGACGCGGTGTTCACGCCGGGCCGGGTGAACGTGATCGACCTGGCGCTGCTGCCGGAGGACCTGCCGTGGGGCCAGCTCTCCCCCGTGGCCGGGCACGCCGCGTACGAATACATCCGGGTGGCCAGCGAGTTGGCGATGGCCGGGAAGGTGCAGGCCATCTGCACCGCACCGCTGAACAAGGAGGCGCTGCACTCGGCCGGGCACATCTTCCCCGGACACACCGAGCTGCTGGCGCACCTGACGGGCACGGAGGAAGTGTCCATGATGCTCTCCACCCCCAAGATCCGGGTGATCCACGTGACCACGCACATCGGGCTGATGGATGCGATCCGCAAGATCAACCCGGACCTGGTGGAGCGCACCATCCGCCGCGGCCACGAAGCGCTGGTCCGGGCGGGCATTCCGAATCCGAAGATCGGCGTGTGCGCCATCAACCCGCACGCCGGCGAGAACGGCCTGTTCGGGCAGGGTGAGGAAGCGGAGAAGATCGAACCGGGCGTGAAGGCCGCGCAGGCTGCGGGCATCAACGCGGTGGGCCCGCTGCCGGCAGACACACTGTTCTTCCTGGCCGGCCGGGGCGATTACGACCTGGTGGTGGCCATGTACCACGACCAGGGGCACGGGCCGGTGAAGGTGCTGGGCATCGAGGCCGGCGTGAACATCACGGTGGGCCTGCCGGTGATCCGGACGTCCGTGGACCACGGCACCGCCTTCGACATTGCCGGCAAGGCTATCGCTGATTCGCGTTCCATGGTGGAGGCGCTGCACCAGGCGGCGGAGATGGCCACCCGGCCTGCCATCGCCGTGTAGGCGTTGCTGCCGGTACTTGCCGGGGGCCGGAACTAGCATGGTTACCACTGCCACAGCCACTGCCACGGGAAGGAGACCGGAAATGCTGAGCGCAAACGCGCGGCGCGAGGAGATCTACCACCTTGCCGTGACCACCGGTCTGGCCTCCGTGGAGGAGCTTTCCGCCCGGTTCGAGGTGACCGCGTCCACCATCCGCCGCGACCTGGCGCTGCTGAACGGGCAGGGCCGGCTGGCCCGCACCTACGGCGGCGCCATGGCGCTGGGCGCGCACCCGGAAGCGTCGTTGCGGCAGCGCACGGGCGAGGCGTTCGAGCAGAAACACGCGATCGCCCGCTGGGCTGCAGCCGTGATCAGGCCCGGGGAGAACATCCTGCTCGACGCCGGCTCCACCGTGGGTGCCCTGGCCCATGAACTGCGCGGCTTCGAGAAGCTGTCCGTGACCACCCCGGGCATCAACACCATGCAGGAACTGGCCGAGTCCGAGGGCATCGAGGTGGACTGCCTGGGCGGCCGGCTGCGCAGCCTTTCGCAGAGTTTTGTGGGACCGCTGGCCGAGGCCGCGCTGGAGCGGATGAGCTTCGACCGGGTCTTCCTCGGCGCCGACGCCGTCACCGCCGAGGACGGCATCTGCGAAGCCGACCACGCCCAGACCCGCCTCAAAGAACTCATGGCCCGGCGGGGCCAGGAAGTTTACGTGCTCGCGGACTCGTCCAAGCTCGGCCAGCGGCCGTTCCACGCATGGGCACGGCTGGCGCTGCCCTGGACGTTGGTAACGGACGACGGCGCGAACCCGGAGCAGGTGCAGAAGTTCCGGGACGCGGGGGTCCAGGTTGAGGTGGCGAATGTTGTGCCATAAATCGCCTTCGTGGCGAAGGAGCTAGCCGCGAGCAGGGCCACCAAGAGGCCAGTAAAGGGGATCTCAAAATGAGTCGCAATTGCTAGGACGGCCGTTGTCAGTCACTGCCCAACTCAAAGTTGCTGCAGTCAGGGACCTATCCCGTTTTTCTGGGGCTTTTACGGAAGCGACAACCGTGTATTTGAGTGAAACGCTGGCTCAGTCGCATCACTATGTCCATCACCATCACGGCAGCAGCGGCCCTCGAGACAGGGCTGCCGGCTTTAGGCAGGAGGAATCTGATGAAGATGAGGCTGGGCGGTCCGTAAGGCTGCTTATTACCTGGAATGGGGCCAAACGATGTCGGGGGGTAGTTCTGCGGCTTTGGCGCCGGCGGGATGATTTCGGTAAAGGCACCCATCAGTGATGGCCTTGTTGTCGGTTTTACATGTGCCTCCGGTCCGACTCCTCGGCACCACCAGCGTAATGCAGGTCTAGGCCTGTTCTCGCATAAGTAGCTATAGTCATCTCGTGCGCGGTGGCACGCGGCAATCTATTCCTTCATCTGTAGTCTCGGGGGGGGGCAGCTGTGAACAACGAAGTAATTTGCAAGGCAGGCAAGTATGTTTGACGGCCGGGAGCAGCGCGCGTTACGTGCAGAGGAGAAACGCAGCAAAAAGCTGGCCTCACAGCGGGAAGCCCGACTCGCAGCTGCCCTCCGTCGACCTGATGGCTCTTACGCAGCTATGCCTTCGGCGTCTTTCATTGGTGCACGGGAGAGCCTCATTGCTTACCCTGATTCCATAGTGATTCAGAAAGCAACAGATCAGGGCTGGGTGCGCGAAAAGCGCTATTTGATTCAGGATATAGACAGGTTCCTGCGGTCCGATGGCGCGGAAGAAGCAGTGGCGGTTATTCCGAAGCACTCCAGCATTATCGTTCTAGATGTTTCTGCAAACCCCTGGGCTGTTTCCGCCTATTCTGAAGAGAATCCACGTTCTGGCATGCTATGCAGGAGTTAGCCCCATCGGTGCCGGTGGAAACGGTGACAAGCCCCAAAGCTGCCATTGCCGGGCTTTGCCGTGGCGTCCGCGACCCCGCCAGGCTAGCGGAACTTCCATTTGAAATTGGTTTTTCAAAGTTTCCCGAATTTTCCGCTTCGCGTCTATTGCATAACGACTATGATTCAATTGCCCTCGATACCACAAGGAAGAAGATAGGGATCCTCAACAAGGAACTCATGGCGGGAAGGATATTCCAAGCGGCGGACGTCATGTCAGTTGAAGTCTACGAAGATGGTCGTACGATCTCCCAGGCGAGTCGTGGGCGACAGGTCGGCGGAGCGCTGGTTGGAAACATCATCGCGGGCGGACCTGGCGCCTTAATCGGAGGCCTCGGGGCCAGAGTAAGAAGCCGTGACGAGATTCATGATCTGACTTTGAGGCTCACTGTAAACGATGAAGAATTCCCGATCTTTGACCTGCGACTAAACAAAGCCGTTGTGCTCAAGGGCTCTGTTTTGCACTCAAAACTCAGCACTGCAGCTAGAGGTTGGGCGTCTATGGTCGAGGCGATGATGAGTAACGCTGGACCCAGTCTCCAAGCGTCCGAGGCTTCACGCGAAGAAGAGTCTCATCATTCTGCGCCGAGTATGCATGGACTGGCAGATGAATTGGCCAAGCTGTCAGCCTTGCGGGCAAGCGGCGTGCTTACCGAGGAGGAATTCAACAGACTGAAGCAGCGCCTCTTGTCTTGAAACGGTGAATTCAGATTACCGCGGTATGCCGTTTGGAAAGCTTGGCTGGTATCTGCCCCTTACCACCCATCTTAGAGATACAAATAACGTACTCCAGTTGTCCCGTCGCATATCCACCTGAGCTCGGAATTCTGGTGGTGGCCGGAAAGGTGTCGGCCACCTCTTCGCACCGATGAACATGGAGTCACTGCATTCAATTGGATATATCTCGTTGCAGGCGCATTGACGGGCAGGGCGGACCAGCCGCACCTACGGCGCAGCCATGGCGCTGGGCGTCGCACCCGGAGGCGTCGCTGCGGCAGGGCATCGGCGAGGCATCCGAGCAGAAACACGCCATCGCCAGGTGGGCCCCATCTGTGATCCGGCCCGGAGAAACCATCCTGCTCCATGCCGGCTCCGCCGTAGGCACCCTGCCCCACGAACTGTGCGGGTTCCAGAAGCTCTCCGTGACGCCGGGCATCAACACCATGCAGAAACTGTCAGACGCGAAAGGCATCGAGTGAACTGACTGGGCGGCCGGTTCCGCAGCGTGAGCCAAAGCTTCGTCGGGCCATTGCGGGGGTGCGCCTTGGCTGGCTTCTAAGCGTTTGTACCGCCTGGTTCCTCTACGTGGCGTTCCTGGGGATCCTAACGATCGCCGGGAAGCCCGGTAGAAACCCCGGTGCCATCGCACTGGCCACCACCACCGTGGCGGTTCTTTACGCCATCATCTGGATGAGGTGTGAAAGGTGGTAAAAGTGACCCGGCATGAGGAAGGCGGACGCGAGATGACCCGCGCCCGCCTTCCTGCTATTGGTCCTAGCCGATCTTGGTCCAAGTGCCGCAGCGAGATGACTCGAAGCCTTCCCCCGCGTAGACCGTTACGGTGACCCCGTCGGGCGCGAACCCGACGAAGTCGTTTGCGATGATGTCTCCGCCGCCAGTGTTTCGTGACCAGTAGCAGTCCTTGATGGCAGGCTTGGTTTTCCAGGTGCCCGGCTCCATGGTCTGACCGACGATTTTGTTGCCGTCCGTCATCTTTATCGCAGTGACAGCTTCTTGCAGGACGGCGGCGTGCGGGGCGTCAGGGCAGACCCACAGCGCGGCTTCAGCTTCTGCTTTGCGTGCTGGCGTCGTCACTTCGTCAGCGTAGGAGCTTGTGACCTTGGCGCAGAGCTTCATGATGTTGCCGACCAGGTAGCCGGGAGCGCTTACGTCGACGCCCTTGGCAGCAACGAAGTCCACGACCTTCTGTTCGCTCGGAATCAGCGTGGGCTTATCGCTCGGATACTTGCCCCCGATCTTCACGGAGCATTCGCTTCCGAACCTGTAGTCAGAGCTTGCCCATACTTCCTTGTAGGACTTGTAGGTGGGCTGGGTGCTGCTCCACGTGCCGCACGTGTAGGTGTAGCGAGTGGCGATCTTCGCTTCCTCGGCCGCGACCTTGGCCGCCTCTTCCTTAGCCTTGACGGCTGTGAGGAATTCCTGCTCCGTCATGTTAACGGTGACGTCGATGTAGTCCTCCTTGGATGCCTTGCCCGCTGCAGGGTTCATGGAAACGGCGATTACGGACTCGTTGGGCACGATGTTGGTGGTCCACTTCTTGCCGTCGCTACCAACGAGGCGGGCGTAGTAGTCGCTCTTGTTCAATGTGGATCGAGCGGCCAAGTATGTTTGGCCGACGACGTCCGGGACAGGCCGAGCAGCCGGGGTCGGCTTGGCGCTTGCCGAAGTTGAGGCGGGCGAGGAGTCGCTGGCTTGTTGCCCTCCCCCACAAGCGGTCAGTGTGATAGTTACAGCTGCCAACAGGGCAAGTATGCGAAGCTTCATGTCCTCTAATTTTCGTTCAAGTGCGGTGATTGTTCGACTGCGTGGGCGGCGAAGGGGTTTGTGGCCAGGTCGTGCTGGCCTAGATGTTGAAGGTTCCCAGGGCGGCGGAACTACCCGATCTTGGTCCAGGTTCCACAGCGGGACGATTTGAAACCTTCCCCCGTATGAACGGTTACAGTTACGCCCTCGGGAGCGAAATCTATGATGTCGTTGTCGATGATTTCGCCGCCGCCGGTGCTGCGGGACCAGTAGCAGTCCTTCACGCCGGGCTTGGTTTTCCAGGTTCCTGGCTCCATCGTTGTGCCGACCGTCATATTTCCATCGACAACCTTGCTTTGAGTGACGACGCCATGGAGGTCTGCCGCGTGCGGGGCATCCGGGCAAACTGTCAGCGCCGCCTCAGCTTCGCCCTTACGTTCAGGAATCGTGGGCAGGTCGGTGTAGTTGAGTTCGAGCTTCGCGCAGAGGGCCATGATCCGCTCGATGGTGTGGTTCGCGTCCGTGACCTTCACGCCTTTGGACGTTACTAAATCGACGAGTTTCTGCTCGCTGGGGAGCAGGTCGTAACTGCCATCGGCCCTGCAGGTGCCCCCATGCGTGTAGTCGCCGCTGGCCCAGAGTTCCTTTAGGGATTTGTGCTTGGTGCTGCCGCATGTATACGTGTAGCGCGTTGTGATACTGGCTTCAGCTTCTGCCACAGCAACTGCCTCGTCCTTCGCCTTCGCCCCCGCCAGGAAGTCCTTTTCGGTTACGTTCACCTTGACGTTAACTGTCGCGTTCGCGGAGACGCCGCCCGCCCCAGGTGCTGTTGAAACCGTCAGGACTGTTTCGTCCGGAACAGTTTCACTGGCCCACTTCAAACCGTCCGGGCCGTAGATGCTGGCGTAGTAGCTAACCTTGCCCAACTCCGATTTGGCTTCCAGGATGGTCTTTCCTACAACATCAGGGACCTTCGCCCTGGCAGGCACCGTGGATGCGGGTTTGGTCGCCGCAGCGGAGGACGTCTGCTTCTCCCCTCCCCCACAGCCGGTAAGCGAGATAGCGATGGCTGCCAAAACGGCAGGGATAGAGAGCTTCATGTCCCCCAATTTCCGGTTTCGAGGTGCGGTGATGGTGCCCCGCCTGGGTAGGGCGGAACGTGGTGATGGCATAACGGTAATGGCCGGAACGGCAGTGTCCGTCAGTGATGCGGCCACTTGATCTTTTGTCCTGACGCCGCAACCGTTCAGAATTGAACCCCTCGCCGGACCGCATCGTTCCTCTAAAGATGACTCAGAGGCCGGGGAAGTGCATCCTCCGCGCGAGGCAGGACATTTCGGCCCAACCAGAACGGTCCAAGTCCTTGCCTACATAGACACGGACTTGGACCGCCGAGACCCCGAGAATCCGATTAGAGAACTTCGCAAGCTTTCAGCTCGACGCCGAGGTCCCCGCCATCCTGGAACGTGCCCCGGACGGTGATCGTGCTTTCGGGCACAACAGTGGCTGCCTTCGCCGCCGTTACATCACTGCAGTTGACGGTCAAAAAGCTGTACTGGTCACCGTTGTCGAGCCTCACGATGTACTGATCCTTGTCAAGGAATTCAGTGTCGACCTTATCGACGCTGCCGGTGACCTGCAGAACTTTCCCCTTATACTTCGCATCGGCAGCGGCCTCGTTGCCCTTGAAGTCTGCGAGTAGTGTAGCGGCATCAACCGCCACAGCTTCCGGAGCCGCTGCCTGGGCAGGGGGCGCAGCCGGCTCAGGCGCCGCCGGCGCTGCTGCTGGAGCAGCCGGTGCTGGAGCCGCAGCAGATGCCGCTGCCGGTGCTTCCGTGACCGGAGCGACAGTAGCTTCAGAATCCTTTTTGCCCGCGTTTGCCATGGACGAAATGATCATTAACGCGACAAGGATCAGCGGGAGAATGAAGCGCTTCTTCTTGAACCAAGGGCGTGATGCCTTGCGGTATGCCTTGTCCGCTGCCGCTTGTGCCTTGGCGTCACCTTTGGCCTCTTGGACGGTTGCATTTTCTGTCATGTCATTCCCCTCTAATTTTTTGATTCATTGAGTGACACCCGGATTACTGCTTCCGGAGGTGCAATTTCTTTCACCACATCAGTAGCCGGCGTACGGCTTACGGCCAGCGGTAAAGTCAGTTCGTCGTTTCCTTGAGATTGACGTGGAGACCGCTATCCGGGTGGTAGTTCCACGAAACGCTGAAATCATCCCAGCTGTCCCTCTGCGTGCCATCGAGCGCCCTCGTGGTGCCCATCTGGTCGTTGATGGAGTCGGGCATGTTGAGTGCTTCCAAGACGCAGTCCACCTGCGTCATGGAAAGCCCCGAATAGTCATCCTTACCCTCGCTGTCCAAGGACAAGCTATGGCCATCGTCGCCGAGCTTCGCCGACGTTCCCTCGGACGTTAGTTTGCACTTTTCAACGGCTTCCGGCAGTGGCCGAGGCTTCTGGGCTTCGGCTTCAGCGGCGGCTCTTACACGGGCGTCGTTTACTGCAGCCGTGGCAATAGATGTTCCTGCGATGCCAATCAGTACCCCGAGAATAAGGCCAGCAACACCGAATTTGAGCCCCGCCGGTGTGGGCTTTCTTTGAACATTGCGCGGAGGCTTACCGGCACTAAGCGTGTGTGGGTGGTTGCCCTGCTCGGCGTCCGGTTGGAATGAGTAGGGACGACCTGCCTGTGGCTGGTTCTGTCCCTGCTGAAGGCTCGGATAGGGCTGATCTTGAGGGGCCGGCGTGTACGGTTGCCCTCCTGATTCGGGTGCTGTCAACGGGTCCCCCGTAGAAGTTTTGCGTTGGACCCGCAACCGTTGAGCGCCTTCAGCAGCATGACTGGTGCGACAGTAGTGAATTTAGACTTCATTTTCCCCCGATACAACAAGAACGCGGCATAAGCACTTGAAGATGTGCTTCCTAGATTTGCCTTCGTCAACCTTACATTTCGGGTTTCAGCAAACACCCAGCAAGGGGCCAGGTTACGCTCAGGTTTGGCTCAAGAATTGATCAAGTATTCCGCATGGCTACGACCGGCACGAAGAGGAGCCCTGGAATGCTGAGCGCAAGCGCACGGCGCGAGGAGATCTACCACCTTGCCGTGACCACCCGCCTGCCGGGACCGCAACTCCGCCAGAACGCTCTCCGCGGAGGCTTCACCGGTGCGCACGGCAGAGGCGAGCGCGGTGGCTTCGCGGAGTGCAGTCTTCATAACGGAACGTATCAGGACGATGTCCACCCGAAATCATTCACCCGTCTGACTGTACGATCTTGCTAGCCCAGTAGGGGCGGCAGATTTACGAGCTGAAGGATTATGGGGGAAGTCTTAATGCCGGAATTGAGACGCATCTATTGGACCCGCACAGGTTTGCGGCTGGCATACCTGGCCGTCATGCTGTGGCTGGTGTCTGCAGCACTAGTGTCGCTCACGTCCAACATGCAGCCCGGTGCGGCGCCGCGCCAATCCTCCAGCTCAGGTGTAGGTGTGGTCCGCGAGGTGTTCAGCGACATGTTCGACGGCGTCCTGGCCGCGGTAATACCACCGGGCCTGTTTGCCGTCGCACTTGTCATCGTCGCCGCCGTCGTGAACGCCCGGGACATCCGCCGCCGGGATCCGGTGCGCCGTTTCAGCAGCCAGCAGCGCCGGAAGGGCATGGCCCGCGCGGACGGCCAATGCGAGATGGAGGCAGGTTTCCGGGGGCGTTGTTCCCGGCCCGCTGAGCACGGCGACCACTTCTATCCCTGGTCAAAGGGCGGGTCCACCAGCCTGCAGAACTTTGTCGCCGCCTGCGCCAGGTGCAACCGCGCCAAGGGCGCCCGCATCCCCTCACCGGGCCAGCAGGGGAGGCTGGAACGACGACGGCGGGACTACCTACCGCCGGAGTCTTCCGTCAGCGTTGGTGAACGGCAGCCCCTCCCCTGACTTCGGTCTGGCTCGGGAAACCTGGCGGAGTGCGTCCGGTGGGCGGCGCCCGGTCAGGGGTCAAGCCGCCTGCGCAGGAGGCAGAATTCGTTGCCCTCAGGGTCGGCCAGGACGTGCCACTGCTCGTCACCCGTCTGCCCGACGTCGGCCGGCCGTGCCCCAAGGCCAAGCAGCCGTTCCAGCTCGGCGTCCTGGTCCCGGTCCACAGGGTTGATGTCGATGTGCAGGGGAAGGCGCCCGGGCCGCGGGTTGCTGCTCGGGCTCAGGATGATGGTCGGCTGCAGACCGCCGAACCCCGCGTCCGGCGGGCCGATCTCGATGGCCCCGTCTTCCCTGTCGAGCTCGACATATCCGAGGACCCCGCTCCAGAACCCCGCCAGGAGTTCCGGATCGGCGCAGTTGAGGACCAGTTCGCTAATACGGGAGACCATGGACCCCAGTGTACGGAGGCCCTACCCCAACAGCCAGCAATCCGAACGGTCAGCAAACGGCGGCTTGTCCAACAAACCCGTCACACCGGTAGGCTGGAACTCCCAAGACCCACAAAGCGAGGCATAACGTGCACCAGGACGCCGCCCGGTTCCTGTCCCAGCCGGTGGCCGCCCAGCCCGGCTCACCCCTCCGCGTCGCGGTGTACTCCCGGATCGCCGAAGCCATCCGCAACGGCCTCCTCACGCCCGGCTCCATGCTCCCCACCGAAACCGAACTCGGCGCCGACATGAAAGTCAGCCGCACGGTGGTCCGCGAAGCCCTCATGCTGCTCGAGGAGGACGGGCTCATCAGGGCAAGGCGCGGCGTCGGACGCTTCGTCTCGGACACACTTCCCCGCATCGGCATCGAACGCATCCGCCCCTTCGAGGAAGTCCTCGGCAGCCCCGGGCAGCAGCTCGAGGTCAAGCGCATCCAGGTGGTGCGCCAGCCCGCGTCCGAGTTCGCCGCCCCCGGCGTCGGCGTCGAGCCGGGCACCGACTGCTGGCTCTGGGAATCCGTCCTGATCCGCGACGGCGAAGCCATCGCCCACCTGCAGGAAAACATCTCCGCCCAGCCGGTCAGCCTCGGCAAAAGTGCCGCCGCGCCCCTTGACATAAAGGACGACGGCGGTGCCACCTTGCTTGCCGCGCTCAACAACCAGCTGGGCCGGCTGCCCGGGCCCGGCGAGTGCCAGATCAGCCTCAGCCAGGTGGGGCCCAGCCGTGCGAAGCTGCTGGACCTGCGCCCGTCCGATCCCGTGCTGGTCCTCACCCAGTACGTTCGATACGGCAACCAGCCCTTCTACCTGGCCAAGTGCCTGATCGCCGCCAGGGCCGGGCACCTCTCCGTGATGCAGTCGTTGCAGTCTTAGGGCGTGTTCGGCTTGGTCCCTGCTGTGGTGTTTCTCCGGCTGACCTCAGTGGCGCCCGTATAGGTCAGCTCCGCGGCATTCCTATAATCAGGGAATGAGGCCTCATCCGCAGGTATTGATTGAGCGCGCGGTGCAAGAGTACGGGGAGGCCGAAGTCGTTGACTGGGCGGCGTCGCTGCTTTCCGGACAGGTCGTTCAGGAGCTTCTTGATATCGGCCTGCTTGGCGGATCGACGGGTTGGGCGCCGTACTGGAGCAGGGTGTGGGGTGCGAGAGCCTTCCTTTATGTGTGGAACGAATCAGCAGCCCCATCTGTCATTGGCGGTCTCAGTGATGAGCACTGGCGAGTCCGGGAGATGTGCGCCAAAGTCTGCCGCCACCGGGAGCTGACACAGGGATCGGCCGCACTGGTCGAACTGGCCACAGATGAGAACGAGCGCGTGCGATTGTCAGCGCTGCGGGCTATCGGCGACATTTGTGAGGCGGATTCGGCGGGCCCCCTGCTAGCCAAGCAATTTCCGCATCACCGCGAAGCGGCTGTTGCGGAAGCTGCACTGCGCCGCATGGAGCAGAGGCTGGATCGGCGGCTGCATTGACTCTGCCCTCGGCGAGCGTGCAAGACTGCTCCTGGCAGCTGCGGGCAGCACTGTCATCTTTGTGAATACTCCTAAATCCAGAGGAGGCACCGTTGAACGACGAAACGGGCCAAAGCGACCAGATCAACCCTGAGCCGCCTGCGGCTGGTGACGAAACTGCCACGCTGCTGGGGTTTCTGGAGCGACAGAGGTCCACCTTTGCGTGGAAAACCGATGGGCTTGACGAGGTCGGCTTGCGGGCGACCCTGGCCCCCTCGTCGATGACTTTGGGCGGCCTGCTTAAGCACTTGGCCCGTTTCGAGGACGACATGTCCACGGAATGGTTGCATGGCCGGAGGCAACTGCCGCCGTGGAACGCCGTGGACTGGGATGCCGATCCTGACTGGGACTGGAACTCGGCCAGCGAGGATTCTCCCCAAGAGCTCTATGCAAGGTGGCGCGACGCAGTGATCCGCTCCCGTGCCTTATTCGCGGAGGCGCTTGCAGACGGCGGTCCGGGCCGCCAGGGCACAGTTGCTTCCAACCCCGACGTCGAGCTTCCTAGTCTGCGCTACATCCTCCTCAACATGATTGAGGAATACGCACGGCACAACGGCCATGCTGACCTCCTCCGGGAGTCGGTAGACGGCCTCGTGGGACAAGACCCGCCGGCGTGAAGCCATGCTTCCCCCAGCAGCCACCCAACGGCCTTTCGTACCCCTTCTGGCCACAGACCGTCCCCGGAGTTTTTGTCCAGCTATGCCGACTTCGAGCTTCCGGAACCCTGCATAGCTGGACAAAAACTCCTTAGTGGGTGGGCCGGGCGTTAGGCGGCCGACCCTGCTGAGGCGAGCGCCGCCGTCGTACGCTGCTCGAAGCCAAGCAGCGTCTCCACCAGGTGCGGGACGAAGTCCTCCTCGAGCGAAAGCACCACCCTGCACCGCGCGCCCGCCACCGGAGGGTAGCCCGAATACAGCCCCCGGAGGTCGCAGATGGTCTGCCCGCGCCCCGGCCCGTCAGTGGTGTCGACGGCGGCCCGCACCACGGGCGCAACGGCAGCCTTAACAGCACCAACCGCGAGCGCCGCCGCCAGCGGATCGTGCATGGCGGAGCAGGGCCGGCCGTAAATGTCCTCGTAGAACCGGAAGTAGTAGCCCAGCATCTCCCCCAGTACCTGCGGCACCGGCGAAGAGGACGCAAGCAGCTGCTGCCGGTGCGTCTCCTCCAAGACAGAGTTCATGGTCACGTCCAGCGGCACCAGGGTCACGTCCCAGTCGGCGGCCAGCACCAGGGCGGCGGCCTCGGGATCGTTGAAGATGTTGGCCTCGGCCACCGGGGTGATGTTCCCGGGGGCAAGGGCAGCCCCGCCCATCACCGTGACGGACTCCACCAAAGACGGCAAGGCAGGCTCCAGCCGGAGCGCCTCGGCGATGTTGGTCAGCGGCCCGATCGCCAGCACCTTCAACGTCCCCGGGTACGCAAGGGCCAACCGGACCAGCATCTCAGCCGCGGACTCGGACGCAACGGGAGCAGCCGCCGTCGGAAGCGTTACCCCGCCGATCCCGTTCTCGCCGTGCACCCACGGCGCCCCGCCGCCGAAGGAACCGGCAAGGGGGTCATGTGCACCAAGGGCCACGGGCACATCAGTAGAGCCGGCAAGCGCCAGCAGGTCCAGGGTGTTGCGGGCGCCGGCGGCGGCACTGACGTTGCCGCTGACGGTCCCGATCCCGACCACATCAGCAAAAGGAGAGGCCAGCAGGTAGGCCAGGGCGAGGGCGTCGTCGATGCCGGTGTCGCAGTCCAGGTAGAACGGGGAGGGCGTGGTCATGGTGGTTCTCCTACAGTAAAAAGGGTTTAGACGGTCTCGCCCTTCGGGGCGGCGACGAAGAGGCTGACGATGAACGCGGCGGCGGTGATGGCCACCGAGATCCAGAGGGCGGTGGCGTACCCGGCGGCGGTGGCCTGGGCGGCGAACGGCGCCACGAGGACGACGCCGAGGCTCGCCCCGATGCCGAAGGAGGCACCGTTGATGCCGGGCAGGGCGGCCGGGGCTTCCTTGGGTGAGAGGAGCACCGAGAGCCCGTTGATGGCGGTGAGGAAGAAGCCGTTGTAGAAGATGCCGAGGGCCGCGACGGCGATCAGCACCGCCGCCTGGTTGTCCGAGAACGTGGCGGCGGCGATGGCGCACACGAGGCTGAGCCCCGTGCCGAACCGGAGGGTTTTGATCCAGCCGCGGCGGTCGGCCAGCCATCCGGCCAGCGGCGCGGCGAACACGCCGATCAGCGCGGCGGGGGTGAGGAACAGCAGCGCCGAGATGGAGGCGGTAAGCCCGAAGCCGCCGTCGGGATCCTGGCTAAGCAGCACCACGGTGAAGTTGATGATGGCGAAGATCCCGGCCAGGGTGAGGACGGTGGTGGCGATGACCGGCCACACCTGGCGGGAGCGCAGGTGGTGGACGGCGATCAGCGGGTGGCTGCGGCGTTTCTCGATGATCCAGAAGGCGGCGAAGGACGCGACGGTGGCGGCCAGCAGCGCCAGCGTGCTCGGTGCGGTCCAGCCTGCTGCCGAACCGCCGGAGACGAAGTACGTGATGAACACCAGGAACAGCGAGAGGGATCCGGCGCCCCACCAGTCCATGGCGCCGCGCACGCCGTGCGGCCGTCCGGCCGGGACGATTTTGATGATGCAGGCGGCGGCGATGGCGGTGAGGACCAGGACCACGACGAAGATGGACCGGAAGCCGAGGGTCTCGGCCATGAGTCCGCCCACGTAGCCGTCCACGCCGCCCACTCCCCCGTTGATGGCGGCGATGATGCCCACGGAGGTGCCGAAGACTTTGGCGTGCAGGTTTTCGCTGAGCACGATGTAGGCGAGGGCGAAGACGGCGCTGGAGACGCCCTGCAGGAACCGGCCGGTGACCAGCAGTTCCAGGGTGGGGGCGGTGATGCAGAGGACGGTGCCGGCGCCCATGATCCCCAGGACCAGGAGCAGCGCGGCGCGGCGGCCGATGAAGTCGCTCCACCGGCCGATCACGGGCCCGGCGATGGCGCCGGACAGGAAGAACATGGACTGGACGGGGGCGGCGCTGTCGGCGCCCTGGCCGAATTCTGCGGCGATCTGCGGCAGTGCAGGGGTGACCATGCTGGCGTTGAGCTGGAAGGACAGCACGCCGAGCAGCAGGGTGGAGATCAGCAGGGCGGCGCGGCGGCCGGCGAACTTTGTTTCGTCGGGAAGGACGACGGCGGAGGCGGCCTCCGCGGAAGGCGCGGCGGCCGCAGGGGTTGGGGTGTTCACATCAAACTCCTTTGTTCTGCAGGCTGGTCCTGCGCTTGGGATGTGAGTTGTTATACAACCATGTATGACGCACAAGTACAACCGTGGTCTACACTATTTCTCAATCCGGCCGCTTCCGGCCCCTCCCCCGTTAGGACTTCCCATGAGCACTCGACTTCCTGCCGTCACCGTCGTCGGCAGCATCAACCTGGACCTGATCGCCACCGCCGAGCGGCTGCCCACTGCCGGCGAAACCATCGGCGGCGCGGCGCTGTCCGAACAGCCCGGAGGCAAGGGTGCGAACCAGGCCGCCGCAGCAGCGCGGCTGGGCGGCAGTGCCCGGATGGTCGGCGCCGTGGGCAATGATGCGAACGGGCAGCGGATGCTCTCTGCCTTGGCTGGTGCCGGCGTGGACACCGCGGACGTAGCCGTCCTGCCGGAGCCAACCGGGACGGCGCTGATCGTGGTGGACCGCGACGGCGAGAACCAGATCGTTGTTTGCCCGGGCGCCAACTCGCACCTGTCCCTGGACGGCGTGGAGTTCGGTCCGGAGGAGACGGTGCTGTGCCAGCTGGAGGTTGGCCTGCCCGTGGTGCTGGAGGCCGCACGACGTCATGCCGGCTACTTCGTGCTGAACGCGGCGCCGGCCATGGACCTCCCGGCGCAGCTGCTGGAGCGCTGCGACCTGGTGATCGTGAACGAGAGCGAGTACGGCCTGATTCCTGCCCTCGCCTCGGCCAAACTGGTGGCGGTGACGTACGGCGGGGACGGCGCGGCGATGTTCGAGCGCGGACGGAAGGTGGCCGAGGCGCCGTCCGCCGCGGTGACGGTGGCAAACACCATCGGCGCCGGCGATGCCTTCTGCGCGGCCCTGGTCCTGGCGCTGCGGCAGGGGCTGGACTACGCACGCGCGCTTGCTGTGGCCAACGTGGTGGGTGCGGATGCCGTGGGTGATCCGTCCTCGCAGCCGGATTTGGCACAGCTGGGTTTCTACGTTGAGCGCACTGCCGTGTCCGGGGTTGCGCGGTGAGTATTGCGTTCAGGCAGGCGGTGCCGTCGGATTTTCCGGAGGTCCGGCGGATCACCCGCGAGGCTTACCTGCGGGCGGGTCACTTCTCCGCCGACCACCCGTACATGAGCGTGCTGGAGGACGTGGAGCACCGGGCAGAGCATGCACAGGTGTGGGTGGCCGAGGCCGCCGGGCGGGTGGTGGCGGCGGTGACGCTAACATTCGCCGGCCAGCCGTACAGCGAGACCGCCCAGGATGGGGAGATGGAGTTCCGGATGCTGGCGGTGGACCCGGCGTGCCAGGGCGGCGGAGTAGGCCGAGCCGTTGTCCGCAAGATCGTGGAGCACGCCCGGCATCTGCCGGGCGTCGAGGCGATCAGCATCACCAGCGCCACATTCATGGAGCGCGCCCACGGCTTGTATAAGTCGCTCGGCTTCCGGCGGGCGCCGGATCGGGACTGGTACGTGCCCGGCGAGGACGTGCTGCTGTGGGTGTTCACACTCGAGCTAGATGTACAACCTGTCGACGCAGACGGTGATTGAGCCTATCGAAACCTAGCTTGTTGAAACCTGGCTTCCGGTAGTGCCCGCCCCCCACGGGCCGCCGCGACCTGGCGCTGCTGAACGGGCAGGGCCGGCTGGTCCGCACCTACGGCGGCGCCATGGCCCTCGGCACCCACCCGGAAGCATCGCTGCCGGCGGCAGCGCACCGGCGAGGCATTCGAGCAAAAGCACGCCATCGCCCGCTGGGCAGCGTCCGTGATCCACACCGGGAAGAACATACTCCTCGACGCCGGCTTCACCGTAGGTGCCCTGGCCCACGAGCTGCAGGGGTTCGAAAAGCTGTCCGTGACCGCGCTGGATCCGGGAGGCGGGAGGTGCGGGTTGAGGTGGCGAACGTCGGCGGCTGAGACGATTCTGCTTGTCCAGTTGAAGTTTTTTGCTGCTGCCGTGCAGCCGGAACTCCTGAAATGTTCCATCCATTGTTGTCAAATACTCGGAGTTCTTGCTTTCCTGGGCATGCGCTTCGCTGAGCTGCTGGGTGACAGTATTCAAATGAATCTCCGTCCTGTGAGCGGGAGTCTTTAGCGTCGCGGGTCGTGTTGGCGGTGTTGTTCTCGCGCCCGCGCCAGGGCCAGCAGGTGGTGCAACCCCCATCTCATCGGGGTTACTTTGCCTCAACGACTCAGGTCCGAGTTCCAAGAGCCCGACGGCTGGGTACCCTTGCAATATGTGTGCAGAGGGACAAGTCACTCCTGCTGATCTCTCACGTGAGCTCGGTGTGGACCAGATCCGGATTCGCGACTATTTGCGTAGCCAGTACGGCACCTTGCCGGCAGGCGAGTCACGCTGGTGCCTAACCCGCGAGCAAGCGAATGACGTACGACGTTACTTCCGCCGCTGACCTTTCTGGTGCTGGCGGCCGACGCGCAGAAAATGCTCCGCCACGTGCGCGCGCCTTTTGCACTGCGCCTGGGCTACGCCCTCAGTTCCGCGATCTATTCAGGCACGACGCCGGGAACAACCGTGGTGTTCCAGCCAGCCGTGATGCCGGCTGGTGTCCCAACCATGCCGCTCGGAAAATCCGTCCACCGACAAGGACACCATCAAGATTATCTCCCGCATTGAGTACTTCCGGCGCAGGTTAAGCAGTAAACTGCCCGACGCATCCTAGATGAATTTGACTTCAATCCCCACGGAGCCGAAAGTCCCGATCAGCATGGATTTCGTATTCTCAGTCGCCTGTTTCAGAAGCTCCGACTCTTGAGCTGCGGCCGCCATCTTCGTTTCAGCCATCACAAAGAACTGCTTCTGCTTTGGAGTCTCTATCGCATCGGCAATGCGTTCGATGATGCCGCGGTCCTGGTCGTAGATACCGGACCTGTCGTGGTTGAGGTTGGGCTTGTCGAGTTTTGCCTCAGGCAACCGGATCGTCAAGGATTTGCCGTCCGGGGACAGGTTTAGGTCCCCGTCGGCAAAGCCCGAAAAATCAACGTAGGCATTGACTGTTCCGGCCCCGACAAACAGCGTGCGGCGCCCAGCGATGAATCCCGGGACCCAACCCGCCTCGTCTTCGATGTCGAGCAACACCTCAAAGTTCCCTACCGCAGCGTGGAATTGCTTGATGTCCTGTATGGACTTCAGCATTACGGGCTGGCTCCTGTCGACCTGGCTCCCTTGGAACCAGCTGGTGAACATGTTTATGACACCGAATCCGGTCAGCGTCAGCGCGACGAGGGCACCAACCACAACCAGGGCCGTGCCTTTCAAAAGCTTGCCGAGCATGAGTTCCTTCTCCCCTAAAACGCCTCGGGCACTCCGACGCTTACTACTCAAATAGATTTAATTTCGGGCTTCTCACAGCCCAGGACGGCTTCAAACGCGGCTGCAGCGACCATGAAGCTCGGCAATTGTTGCTTTCTCAAGCTTGTTGACGGGACCGTCAACAGCGGCCACCCGATCGGCCACGTCAAGGATGTCACTCAGGTCACCTGACTCGTTGTCTAGGCGTTGCCAAACCTCGGAGGGATCGACATCGACAACGTTGGCTAGCTGTTCATCGACAACCTGATGCTGGTCCCGGACAATCCTTACCAAGTGCCGCATTAGAAGCGTCTCGTCGTCTGCGATCTTTTTGTCCGCCATAATGACGAGCCACGCGACCCACAGCATCAACTGCGGGTGGTGGGTACGCTTGCTCAGCCCCTCGGCAAGTTCGAGCACCCGCGCCTCGTTTCTGAAGACGGCCCGAGCGTGCTGGCCCGCGACCAGAGTCGTGTATCGGTTCAGCAATACCGCGAGCGGAACGCCGACGAGCGGTATTCCAATCTTGATGACATTGCGCTGCAAGAGGTGCTTCCCAACGACGGGCAGGCCTCTGGCGGCATTCAGGACTGCGCCAGAATAGAAGCGCCTGATCAATGGCCGCATGAAGGCGGGGACAGCTCTGCCTACGCTTCCGCGCACAACTTCGCCGCCCTTGATGGTGAATGACACCCGGATAAGCTTCCACATGTCATCGGGGTCGGATAGGTCGAGAGGAACCCGATATAGCACTGCGACATCGTACGCCAGTCGGAGCTGAAGCTGGGTAAGGAAGGCGACATCAACCATGACGGTTGCGACGGCGGCTGGGACAGTCGCCGGGGAGGAACCACCGAGGGTCCCCAGGGTAGCGAGAACTGTTACGGAGTAGGCGCTGGCGGAGAGCCCGCCTTCGAGGGCGGCGTATCGCGCGGCCATCTTGATGCGCTGCTCAACGACGGCGTCCGCTGGAACGCCCTCATACTTTTCCTGAAAGTACTGCCAGTTGACCTTATTCGTATAGGAACTTAAGGCCTGGGCGACGAGTTTAGTGAACCACCCACCAGACTTAATATCGTCTGGGCTCAGGCTCTTGACAAAGTCTCGCAGCTTGGCCTGCTCATCCTCGACAATCTTCCTGTCGGCCTCCTCGACTTCGAGAGCATCCTCCACGTCGACAGCGTCAGTTGGAGCTTCAGGCATGGCAAGTCCTCTCAGGCGGGTTTCGCATCGACCAGGTTACGAACCTTCGACAACCTGGCTGGCGTCTCAAAAGGGTAACCCAACGATCCGAGCATCTTTGGGTGGAGGGCCTGCCAGAGCAATTTGCAGCATCATGCAACGTCCCCAGCAGCCGCGCTACCGTCGTTCCTCGAGAAAAAGCGGATGCTCTGCAGACCGAGCGGCTAAGACACGAGGCGAAGGCACGAGGGCATGCTGCCGGACAGATATTCTTAGTCCACCATGAGCACAGTCATCGCCGCCCCAGCCGCTCCTTACCAGCGCAAGAAGACCCGCAAGTCCATCACAGTTTTGGATCTCTTCGCTGGGGCAGGTGGATTGACTCAAGGCTTCTATGCAGCCTCTCCCCGCGTCGTAACCGAGCGGGCAGTCGAGTTCGAACCTGCTGCGGCAGCTTCGTTTGCTGCGACGTTCGGTGACAAGGTGTATGCAGGGCCAATTCAGGATTGGCTTAAAAGGGAGACGGTCCCAGAAGTGGACGTCGTAATCGGTGGTCCGCCCTGCCAGGGATTTTCCCAACTGGGCAAACAGGATCCTGATGACATCAGAAACACATTGTGGCAGCCCTACGCTGAAGCCCTGGCCCGCGCAAAGCCGAAATACTTCATAGTCGAAAATGTACCTGCTTTTGGCAAATCGCAGCAGCTTCAAGACTTCCGGGACGCCACCGCTTCCGAAGGGCTCATTAAGGACTACGACTTCCAGTGGCACGTTTTGAACTCAGCTGACTACGGAGCTCCCCAGTCCCGCAAGAGAGCGATTCTAATTGGCCATCACAGGGACCTTCCCTTCCCGGGGTTCCCACTGCCGACTCACATTGGACGGCATAGAACCGTGCGGCACGCCCTCAAAGGAATCGACACTCGTGTGAGCGAAACGCTGTTGCCTCACAGGAGAACCGAGTATGCAGGCCGCATCTTCGCCGGCGCTTTCCGCACTTCTGAGCTGCACCTAGGGCGTGATTATGCCACGGAATCCCTGGAACGTTTCGGATGGATCCCAGAGGGCGGAAACCGGTTCAATCTTCCCGACAGACTCAAAGCTCCTTGCTGGTTGAATCACAACTCGGGGTCCGGCGACGTGATGGGACGACTCCATTGGGACAAGCCGTCCGTTACTGTCCGAACAGAGTTCTTCAAGCCAGAAAAAGGGCGCTATCTCCATCCCACGGAGCACCGGGCCATCACACACCTCGAGGCTGCGAAGCTGCAGGGGTTCCCGGATGATCGACTCTGGGTTGGCTCAAAAACGGCGATTGCAAAGCAGATCGGCAACGCTGTTCCCACGGCCCTCGGACAGGCCATAGCGGCCCAGTTGTTGAAAAACTTCTAGGACTTCCGGCTTACTACGCCATGGTCGGCATTAATGTCGCATCTGGATGGTAAATAATGGCGTGAAAGACTTCGGCGGAGGCCGAGAGCATTGATCTCGATGTGGGGGACGGAACCGATGATGGTTCGCGATTCATGGGCGGGTACGACTTCGCCGCTAAGCAGGTTCGTCGCGGTTGAAACGCAGAGCGCACTCAACGCTTACAGGGCTCGTCCCGACCTTGTCCGTGAACACAGCAACATTGAAGCTGCCATCTCGCAAGGGGGGTATGGTCGCAAACAGCTGAACGAGCTCATACAGAATGCGGCCGACGCGATCAAGGAACCGGGTGGCCGCATCAAGGTCGTCTTGACCCGAGACGCGCTTTACTGCGCCAACGAGGGCGAGCCTTTCACTGAGGCTGGCTTCCGGACTCTCATGCTTTCCCATTCATCAGAAAAACGCGATGATGAGATCGGTCGCTTCGGTTTGGGGTTCAAGTCGGTGATCCAGGTGACCACCGAGCCGCAGATCTTCAGTCGAAGCGGCTCAGTGTCCTGGGACCAGGAGCAAAGCCGCGACCTGCTCGGGGATTTGTATCCGGGCCTGGAGACTTACCCCATACTTCGTCTAGCCACGCCGGTGGATCCGGACATCGCGGCAGCGAAGGACAGTGTTCTAGCCGAGCTTTTCCCATGGGCTTCTACCGTCGTGAAACTACCTCTGACGGGCAGCATCACTTGGCTGTCAGAAGAAATGAAAACGTTTCCGGGAGAATTCCTTCTTTTTTCCGAGAAGATCGGGTCGCTGGAGTTCGAGGACCGCCCCCAGAATTCGTCACTTGTCTGGACCGCTGCTCGGGAGGGCAACCGAGTCACCCTAACAGACGGTGCAACCACCAGCGAGTGGCTGATTTTCAGGCAAAAACATGAAGTCAGTACTCAGGCTGCGGTAGAGGCCGGAAGCATAGTTGCTCGGCAGCAAGTCGATGTGACTTGGGCTGTGCCTGTGACCGGCAATCAGCGCGCCAAGCTCGGGCGATTCTGGAACTACTTCCCGACGCAGCACGAGACGTCGCTTCGTGGCATCGTAAACGCCGCTTTCAAAATGAACGAAGACCGCCACAGCATACTGGAGACCCTTTACAACAGGGAGATCCTGACTCGGACTCTTCCCCGGATGGTCGCGGGTGCTCTGAAAGATCTCGGTACGCCAGCCGATCCAGCCCTGTTTCTCGACATTCTGCCGTCGCGTGCAAGGGAATCGTATTCGTGGGCGGACGCTGCCATCAACAAACCCATCTTTGCTATTCTTCCATTCGTTCCATGCCTGCCCGACAGAACAGGTGTGCTCAGGCCTCCCAGCGAAGTCAAAGTCCCGCCCCTTCTTGAAGAGGCCACCCGATTAACCGCACTTTGGGATTCGTGGGTTGCCACGGACCGGCCTTGGATTCACCCATCGGCGTTGAAGGGCCTGGGCCGAGAGCCTCAGGTTATGCGCATTTTGGGGGAAGCCAGCGTCAAGCGAGCTTCCATTGAAGAGTGGTTGGAAGAAGTTGTTGCGGGCGGAGAGCTTCAGGACTACGAAAACGCCCTTCAGCTGGCTGCACTGATTGACAAGTCCTACAGCGACTATCAGCCGGCAATGCGTCGCAGTCGAATTGTGCTGATGTCGGATGGCAGCGTCCAGCCGCCAATCACGTCAAGAGTGTTCCTTCCCATGAACGCCGACGACGAGTCGGCTAGCGTGGTGTCCTACGATTTGATGCATCACGGCAACGCGAACGCTTATCTCCGCGCTCTTGATCTCCAGGCACAAGACGGCCGAGGCATCGTTAGCCGCATCGCGAGCGAGGTGGCTCAGAACTACACGGACCCAGAGCTGGCCCAGTCTCTGTGGAGACTTACTCGATCCCTTACCGTCCCAGAAAGTCTCGATGTCATCAACCAGAGAACGGACGCCACACAAATCCTGGTCCGTTGCCGCGACCACAAATGGCGTCAACTAGCCAACGTATGGCTGGCGGGAAGTCTGATCTCGCAGACCAACATCGGCGATGAGCATCTTCTGGTAGATGATCAGTACCATGCGCACGACATCGCGCTGCTGAAAAACTTAGGCGCCCGGACGTCTCTCGGGGACGCCAGAATGGTCCGTGCCGGAGGCAGCTACGACTTATGGAAAACCTGCGAGGCAAGCCGCTTGTCCGACGAAACCCGGAATGGGCCTAGCCGGCTTTCAGAAGCCGGAATACGTTTCAACCAGGCGCTGACCACGGATGGCCTTCACCTCCTAGTTGATGCCTCAGCCGCAACCAGGGCGAAAGTCACCCGAACCATTTTGGCCCGTCCGCAGTACCCAACCAAGGTTGAATTCAGCAGCGGTTTTCGGGCTCCCGAGACGATCGACGGGCCGGATCTTTGGTGGGTTAAGAACCATGGGGCTTTTGAAACCCCTCTCGGATTGGTGGACACCAAGCATTGTGTCGGCAAAGTTGATGGAATTCCCACCGACTACCTGCCTTTTCCGAGTGAAGAAGAAGCAGCCGCCTTACGTTTGCCTAGTGATCCTGGCCAGATCCAGTGGGGGTTCGTCATTTCTTTGGCCGAACAGCGTCTGCCGATGCTCCAGCTGCACGAACTCTATGGGGCTTTAGCTGTCCTCGATGTGCGTCCACCGAAGGAGCTACTCACCCCTCTTAGCGGAGGTCGAAACACACGCTATCTGGCATCGGATGTACTCCTGGCCGCCAACCTTGCGTCCCGGGACTACCTGGTGGAAACAGCCGATGTCCCAGTCCTTTACACAGGTCACCCCGATTTGGATGAGGCACTGGCCGAGAACTGGGGAGTTGAACCAGTCACAGTTGAATTCTTCACCTCGGCTCGAGCCATACCAGTTGAAGGAGAAGAGCCGAAAAGCATCAAATCGCGATTCCCATATCTCAAGCGTGCGGCCGGTGAAGTTGCCGTTCAGACTTTGTGTGTTCCCTGCGTCTCGGTGGAAGAAGTTCAAACGAACAGCTACGACTCCAGGTCGATGGCCACGCCCAGGGCGTCTTATCTTCAGGATGGGGTTCTCTACTACCGAGCTCCACAGGGCGAACAAGCGTTGCTCACAACCATTCTCGGTGCATTTGGGAGCAAACGGTCCTCGGCGCAGGTCATGCAGGCAATGCGGCAGCTGAAGAAGGACGATGAGGCTCAAGCTCGAATTGGACGTGTGAACAAGCAAAAGACCGATGCAGGCAAAGTGGCGGAGCTCGTGGGTAGGGAAACCCTCCGTGAGTTGATTCCCGAGGCTGTCATGAAGATGCTTGAAGCACGAGACCTGGAACTGACCGATGAACGCATGTTCGATATTGTCAGTAACCTCCATGGCAGCAGCTTGCTCAAGGTTCTCAAACCTGCGCTTGAAGAGGCTGGAATCGAAACGCCTGACCAATTCCGTGGAGGTCGAACGGCTCGAGAGTTTGTAAAGGAACTCGGCTTTTCCCCGGCGCTCGCCGGCGAATCCATCAAGAGGAAACCGGAACGCGAAGAATTTGTCGGACCCGTGGGTCTTAAGCCACTACACGCCTACCAAGAATCTACTAGCCGGAAAATTTGCGATCTTCTGGCTAAGCGAACTCCACATCGGCGCGGCTTGGTGCAGCTTCCGACAGGTGCCGGCAAGACCCGCGTCGCCGTCGAATCAGTGATCCGGGATATTGCCTCGACTCCCAAGGACCAGCGTCGTCTGGTCTTGTGGATTGCGCAGTCTGACGAGCTCTGTGAGCAAGCGATTGAAACCTGGACATATGTTTGGCAAGCTGCAGGTTCTCCTGGCGAACGAATGGCAGTCAGCAGGCTATGGGGCGGAAATAAAGCCGTCCGTGAGGAGACCAAACTTCACCTGGTCGTCGCGACAATCCAGACGCTTTTCAGTATCTACCAGAACAGGCGCCAGATGTACGACTGGATGTCCGATCCGGACCTCGTCATCATTGATGAGGCCCACGGAGCAACGACCACTCAGTACACGCAGGTCCTCACCTGGCTAGGCCGCTCCTACACAGAGAAGTCGCGATCGTTACTTGGGCTCTCGGCCACGCCGTATCGGGGTTCCAACGAGAAAGAGACAGAACGGCTAGTTGCACGTTTTGGCAGGAATCTCATTGAGCCAGACGAGTTCAGTGCGGAAAACGCACATGAGTACCTGCAGGGAATCGAAGTCCTGGCCAAAGTCAACCACGAGGAACTGAAGGGGATCGAACTCAGGCTGAAGGACATGCCTTCCGCTACGGATCAAGAGTCACAAAGTTCGATGCTTGAGGCAAGGATCGACCTCCAGCAAGTAGCGGACAGCACACAGCGTAACGAAGCCATCTTGGATCACATCAAGGCGTCCAAGACGAATGGACCAACGCTCGTCTTTGCCGCCTCGGTAGAGCACGCGGAGGCACTTGCGGCTGTTCTGTCGGTGGAAGGCATTCCGGCGGCCGCTATATCAGGAAAGACGGACCTTGGACACAGACGCTCAATTATCGAGGACTTCCGGAATGAAAAAATCCGGGTCCTCACTAACTTCGACGTGCTCACCCAAGGATTTGACGCGCCCAGGGTCGACGCCGTTTACGTATGCCGCCCAACCTTCTCACCGAATAAATACATCCAGATGATCGGTCGCGGTCTCCGCGGGCCGCGTAACGGCGGCAGCGAAGAAGTCTTGATTGTGAACGTCAAGGACAATCTGGACCAGTATGGACACAAATTGGCGTTCACCCAGTTCGACTATTTGTGGAGGAACGAGGCAATAAGTGCTCGCTGAAATTGAGCTCGACGAGAGTCAGCGGGCGGTAGCAGAAGCGAAGCCCGAGGACAGGCTGTTTGTCACCGCCGCGGCGGGGCAAGGCAAGACCGAGGTGCTTCTGGCCCGAGTGAAAACACTCGTAGAAGACGGTCTGAATCCGGCCGACGAGATTCTTGTGCTGAGTTTCTCAAGAGCCGCCGTCGAAGCAGTACGGAAACGTGCTCGCGTGCATGACCTGGATGGCTTGCAGATCAGGACGTTCGACTCCTTTGCCGCGCAAATACTGATCGACATGGACGAAGATACTCTCGGTGACAGCTTCGATGCGCGGATCAGGAAAGCGACGCATTACATTGCCAGCGAAGAGACGCCCGACCGCATCTTGCACTTAAAGCACATTCTGATTGATGAAGCCCAGGACCTCGTGGGAGACCGGGCGGAACTTGTCTTGGCCTTGTTCGCCGCTATAGGCGAGGACCTAGGCTTCACTGTGCTCGGGGATCCGCTGCAAGGTATATACGATTTCCAGCTGGAAGAGTCAGCCTCGCAGCTGACCTCTGGAGAGCTTATCGAGAAGCTAAAAAACGATTTTGGTGCTGAACACCAGAAACTGGCCAGACATTATCGGGCGGTCACTGACCGTACCCGGGAACTCATTTCTGTGGGTGACGAAATACGGAGCCTCGGTGAGCTCGATGAATCAGGTTCAGAGACAGCACACGGCCTTATTGACGACTTCCGAAGGCAAGTGTCCAGCACCTCGGTATTAAATGAGTCCGGGGCGCTAAGCCCGAATGCCGGCGAGACGACTGCCCTCCTCTGTTCGACAAACTACGAGGTGCTTATCGCGAGCGAACTTCTGTGGCAGAACGGCTATGCGCATCTGGTTCGCCGCAAAGCACAGGACATGAGTGTGGCGCCCTGGGTGCACCAGGTCTTCAAAGACCTCGAAGATCGAACGTACGATGCGGACGACATCAAGTCACGCCTTACCGCTCTCTTTGGCGACTCAGCAGCTGACCTATGGCTTGCGCTAAAGTCAGCTGAAGGGAATTTCACGGCTTACAATTCCTTGAACGTTCCCCAGCTGAGTCAGCGACTCCGCAGCCGTTCAATCCCCTTAACTCTGACAGTGGCAGATACTGCCAGCCTTATAGTCTCCACCGTTCACCGCGCCAAGGGTCTTGAGTTCACCAACGTCCTCTACCTGCAGCCCGAGTTTGGATCGCCGGCCGCTGAGCAGAACGAGGCAACGCTCAAGCAAAAATACGTTGCGCTGACCCGCGCTCGGGAAGAGATCATTTCCACGAAGTTGCCGAAGAAGCTGCTTCAGCGCGCCGACGGATCAACTGGACGCTGGTTGGAAAAGGCCTACGGAAAGTACGGCGCGTACAACGCCCGGATGGAGTTTCTCAACTCGGACATCGATGATGTCTCCCCTTACTACCCCGAAGACGGCGATGCCCAGGCAATCCAGGACAACCTCGTATTGGAGGACCTCTTGGGCCAGGTAGTGTCTGGCTCCCTGCAATCCGAGCCGGAGCCCGGCGAAGTGCCCCGCTATGTATTGACGACCAGTGAAGGCAAGGTTATCGGGCGAACCAGCCCATCCTTCGCGTACGCGCTGAAAAAGAACTTTGCATTCAAGACTCACCGCAGGGACGAGTGGCCCGCAGGGTTCACGGGCGCGCGCGTCACGTCCATCGAATGCGCGACCGGCCATCCGGAAGAGACGAAGCTGACGGGGTTGGGTTCCTCGGGCATGTGGTTGGTCCCCCGGCTAACCGGTTTGATCACGCGGACAAAGAACTAGGAGCAATAAGTGTCGAAATTGGATACCAAATACGCCTTCCGTCGTGAAATGGTGGACCGCCTCGAGACCGACCTTTTCGGACCGGGGGCCCCGGACGAGCTAATTACCGAACGTCCGCTCGAGCGCTATGTGACCGGCGTGCTTTGGCCGGCAGCTGACGATACCTACGTCGAAGCCCCCGATGAGCCGGAATCAGTTGCTGCAGCTTCGGGCGAGGCTTCCGTGGACAGCTCCGTCGCGAACGCCCGCCTGACGTATCCCAGCAGTGTAGGCCTTACTGTCTCCGTGGATACAAACCGTTCCATGTCCCTGACTGTCACCCCAACAGCTGCGCGCTATACGCCAATAGCTACTGTCCGGGAGAGTGGCAGCAAACGGCGTGACACTTATGATTGGCAGCGAACTGCCGCTGATTTGCCCGAGATCGAGGTAGATCTTGCTGCACCTGGACCTCAGCGTCACCTGCTTGAGGGCGGCGCCCTGGAGCTGTATGCCTTGGTGCGTGCCCCGGAAGATGCTGTTGTTACTGTCACCGTTGTTCTTCGAAACACGCAACCCAAGCCGGACCCGACCTCCGACAAGGATGTGGCGTGCTGGTTCCAGGCCGGCGTATCAGTCCACACGCCAGTCCCGGCGTTGGTAGACCGTTCCAAGCTCCGCACTAACGTCCCGTCCGACCCCGACTTGGCGTCCTCGGAGCTTCTCTACCGCAATCACATGGTCTTCGGGGCAGGCCACGGGTGCGCAATCGAAGTACAAGAGGCCGACGTCGACGGGCGGCTTTGTCAACGAGTCTCGTCAACATTTGTCCCCCGGCAAGACGTCCACAGATCCATGGCTGGAGGCAGTGCCGCCAATCTGTCGCTGCCATTCATGGCATCAGCATCTCGCGACGAAGTCGTTGCCGAACTCAACCGCCTCGCACAGGACTACTCGTCCTGGATCGCGGCATCCACTGCATCTGCAACACAGGACGGTCCGGCGTACGTGCCACCCCACCTGCGCGGGGTCGCGGACGAACACATGAAGCAGGCGGGGATCGCCCACAGTCGCATCAAGGCTGGTATCCGATTGCTCGCTGAGGATACAAAAGCCTTCGAGGCGTTTCAGCTGGCGAACAAAGCGATGCACATGCAGCGTTCCCGGCAGGACTGGGTACGAAAAGGAGCCAAGGGCGATTTCAGACTTGGCGAGCAGGGTTGGCGCCCGTTCCAGATCGCTTTCATCCTCATCAATCTGCCGTCGCTAACGGACGACCAACACGAGGAAAGGGACATAGCCGATCTCCTTTGGTTTCCCACCGGTGGTGGAAAAACCGAAGCGTATCTCGGGCTTATCGCCTACCTCCTACTTCTTCGACGGCTTCGGGACAACAACGTTCGCGGCGTTGCTGTGATCATGCGCTACACGCTGCGACTTCTGACCATTCAACAGTTCGAGCGCGCCGCTATGCTCATCTGCTCCCTGGAATCCGTGCGGCTGGGCAACGAGAATCGTCTTGGAGACGCACCATTCAGCATCGGCCTCTGGGTCGGCGGAGGCGCCACCCCGAACGACATTGCGACTGCGAGGACGAACCTCGGAAAGCTCAGGAACAATCAGGAAGTCATCGAGGGCAACCCCAAACAGATAGAAGCATGCCCTTGGTGTGGCACCCGCCTCACAGTCGACGACTACCGGATCACCAAAGTACCGACAGATCGCATGACTGTGACGTGCTCCAATCGCTCATGCGACTTCGCTGGCGGCCTTCCAGTTCATATAGTCGACACGGATGTCTATAGGGAACGCCCAGAGCTCGTGATCGGCACTGTAGACAAGTTCGCCGGCATGTCCTGGCGGGGCGACATTGCAACGCTTTTTGGGCGCCTCTCCCCCACTGATCTGGGCCCGGACCTGATCATCCAGGATGAGCTGCACCTTATTTCCGGACCCCTGGGTTCCACGGTGGGCTTATTTGAAACTGCTGTTGATTTGGCCGCCAGTGGCGTCGGGCGTGAAGGGGGCTCAGAAGCCAGAAAGCCAAAGATCGTTGCCTCCACGGCTACGATTCGAAGGGCTCAGGACCAGATTCGGTCCGTCTTCAACCGTCAATCCAGCCTGTTCCCGCCCCCCGGACTCGATCCTGACGACTCCTTCTTTGCCCAGAAGGCCCCCTCTGACCAATTCGGGACACGCCAATACGTTGGAGTGCTCGCGTCCGGCACCAGTCATGCGACGCTCATGGTCCGCACCTACGCCTCGTTGTTGCACTCGGCCAACCTTATCGAGGCGGTAACAGCGGAAGACCGCGACCCTTACTGGACGCTCATGG
This sequence comes from Arthrobacter sp. MDT2-3, assembly GCF_059090465.1. NCBI lineage: Bacteria > Bacillati > Actinomycetota > Actinomycetes > Micrococcales > Micrococcaceae > Arthrobacter > Arthrobacter sp. MDT2-3. The sequence continues at coordinate 511,364 of NZ_JBNHFS010000003.1, forward strand.
GGTACTTCAATAGTCTCCGTGTCCTTGGCTCCGCTTACCTTCAGGTATACGACGACGTCCGGGCCCGCCTCAATCTGTTGGCGAAACGCGACGGCAGGCTGGAGGGGCGTGGAGTTCAATTGAGTGAGCTGACAAGCCGCGTGGAGAACCACAAAATTCCAGAGGCGCTCAAGTCATTGGAGAAGAGCTTGATGAGTAGCCAGGTACCTGAAGACGTCGTATTAGCCACGAACATGATCTCAGTTGGCCTGGACGTCGACCGCCTGGGTCTTATGGCAGTCATGGGACAGCCTCAGTCAAGCGCTGAGTACATTCAGGCCACGAGCCGCGTCGGGCGACAGCACCCGGGCTTGGTGGTAACCATATTCAACGCAGCGCGCACACGGGACCGCTCACACTACGAATCCTTCAACGACTTTCATGGAGCCCTTTATCGAGCCGTTGAAGCGACCAGCGCGACGCCGTTTGCAGCGAGATCGAGGGATCGCGGTCTCCACGCAGTCCTAGTATCCGCCTTGAGGATGCTTGTGCCCGACCTCCGGACTAGTGCTGGGGATGTACGGAACGAATCACAGACAGTTGACCAAATCCTGTCCCTCGTTGGGAACCGAGTCGCAGAAATCGACAAGTGTTTGGACCAGGATGAGGCACCAGCCACGCGCGACGAGCTGGAGCGGCTTCTCAACATATGGCGGAAAGCGGCCCTTGCTGATGCTGATCTGCCTTACGAGGGCAAGCGGAATTCGCCGCGTTCGCTGCTCATCGATTCCAGCAAAGCCCTTGAAGATCCCGATTTCGTCTACAGCACAAGCACCATTCCGTGGCCAACGCCCCGCAGCATGCGCGATGTTGACGCAGAAACCGCTCTCCGGCCGGCCCCAATGAGGAAGGATGCCACCCTTGGCTAAGAAGACCTATGCCGCTCGGCGCAGTCAGTTGATCTCCACGTTCGGAGTCGGCAGCCTGTTCCCTGCCGAAAACAACAGCTTCATGATCACCAGCATTGATCAGTGGGACCGGAAGCATTTGAAGCCAGTCAGTGAGCCACGTCTGGCCAGAAGCTTGAGGGTGTCTGAGCTTCTGCTTCCACCGGCAGGAGCCCGCGGGAAGATCCCGGTAGTTCGTTTCCCGCAGATGCTTGTTTGTCCGAACTGCAACCGCCTCGGGAGGGTCCAGCAGTTGCAGGCGTCCTACGAGGATCCCAAGTGTGGCCTATGTAAGTCGCTGGCACCACTAACTCCATCGCGATTCGTCGTCGCATGCGAGGACGGACACATCGACGACTTTCCCTATTCTTATTGGGTTCACGGCTTCACTCCGACAGAGGATGCCAACCACTTGCTCTCGCTTGCCTCGGAAGGCCGGACATCATCCCTGGCCGACATGGTGGTCCGGTGTTCATGCGGAAAATCCCGGACAATGGCCGACGCCTTCAACTCCATCGCCTTGAAGGAGATGAAATGCCAGGGGAACCGGCCGTGGCTCGGCTGGGGATACCGGGAGCGTGAATGCGGTAAACCTCCAAAGACGGTGCAGCGTGGTGCTTCTAACGTCTGGTTTCCAGTAGTCAGATCTGCAATTTCGATTCCGCCGTATTCGGAGTTTCTGGCGAAGGTCGTGACGTCGAAGGCTTCACAGCTCAGCCAACCACAGGCTCTTGAACCGGCGTCCGCGTGGGTTTTGGAGGGCGTTGTTCAGGAGTTTGATGGGCGGTTCTCTATTGACGAGCTGCGGGCGGAAATCAGACGCCAGTTCCACGGCAGTGAAGAGACAGAGCTCTCCGAAGACCAACTTCGTGAGCAAGAGTTCCTTGCGCTGATGAACGGCCGGAAGGACAGCCCGGACACGGACTTTGTCGCTGAGAAAGTAGCCGTACCGACCGCCCACCAGCACTGGATCAAGGCCACACGAAAAATCACCAGGCTAAGGGAGGTACGGGCACTCTACGGGTTCAGCCGCCTCCAACCGCGAGGCGAGGACAAGCCCGACGCAAAGCTGTCACCGCTCTCCCCTGACGACAACCGGCAGAACTGGCTGCCAGCAATCGAGACGCTCGGCGAGGGACTCTTCGTAGCCCTGGACAGGTCACAGGTTGAAGCGTGGGCAAAAACTGACTTCGCCGCAAGCCGGGAAAATACTTTGTGGATCAACGCCAAGCGTGCAGCGAAGCAGCGGGGATTGGAACCCGCCCCTGTGAGCATCGTGGAGACCCTGGTCCACACGCTGTCCCACATCATCATCGACCAGCTTTCTCTCGACGCAGGCTACCCGGCATCTTCAATCCGGGAACGTCTCTATGTGGGTCAGGATCAGGTCGGAGTGCTTCTTTACACGGCCTCATCGGACTCGGCCGGCAGCCTGGGTGGTATCGCAGCGCAGGCGAGCCCGAAGCGGCTTGGTCCTGCACTGGATGAAGGCTTGTTCCGTACATCGTGGTGCTCGGCCGACCCTGTCTGCATCGAGTCGCGAGGATCAGGAACTGACGCGCGAAACCTTGCAGCCTGCCATTGCTGCGTCCTCGTCCCGGAAACTAGCTGCGAGCTGTTCAATTCCAATTTGGACCGGGGCACACTATTCGGCGTGCACGGGCAGATTGGGCTCGGTTTTCTTGAATGGGCACAGTTGAATCCTCTAGGGACGCTTGGCGTCGAGGCTTCAGGGAAATCCTCCGTTGCCGAAGACTTGGGCATTCCGGAAAGCATCCGGCAGAGCGCCTGGCTGACCGTCTTTGCCGAATCCGGTCACGATTTGAAGGAACTGATCCCCGAACTTGTAGAAGTCGAGGTAGAGCTCGGAGACTGGGGGGCAGACATCGGCCCAGACAATCAGTGGCAGGTAGATCTGTTGTGGCCTTCCTCCCGAGTGGCAGTACTCGTGGACCGCGACGACGAACGGGACGACTGGCTCGCGGAGCAGGGGTGGACCACTTATCACACGAAGGACTTCGCGCCTTCTGATCTCGCGGACAAGCTGGCGGACAAGGTCTATTAGGGCCTGATGGGTGGGGGTCGGGGGTCCGACCCCCCACCCATCTCGCAGTAGTTCTAATCCAGGAAGTACTCATAGCTCAAGGGCACGAGGTTTTCGGGCGACGGCGTCCAGTCGGGATAAACACTCATCAGCCCGTCCGCGGTAGTGATCTTGCCATCCAGATGGCGCTCCCATTGAATCTCCGCAACCACAACTAAGTCTGTTTGGGCGAACTCGTTGGCATTTGTCACCTCATTGCGGGTGAGGATGACCTTCTCAACGTGACCTTGAGAGCCCTTCACTTCGACGCGACGAACTTCGTCCCCGCGCACTGCTTCGAGGTCATAGGACCGAAAGGCTCCGACATCCTCGACGGCGTAACCCGCAGCTTCGTAATGAATGATCGCCTGCCGCACGGCCTGCACCTCGATGGCTTTCTTAAGGACCGGATCCGCGCAGAAGCCAGCGTACCGCTGGCGCACACCGTTTTGCCCACTCACAGGAGGTGCAACGAGAGGCCGGTCAAAGCCACCCCAATCGCTGTCCGGCAGTAGGTCCGGCGCGGCGTGGATGACCTCCGCCGGAAGCTTGAACAGATACCCCTGGTTGGGCTTCAGCCCGCTTGTCGGGTGCTCCTGAAACGGGAAATAGATGGTGAATTTGCCGCGCCCGGAGTAATCACGTTCAAGTTCGCTTTTGATGCCAAGAATGTCGGACTGATGATCTGCACGGAGATCAGTCAGGAGATATGGGCGAGGCAGGGGCGTGTAATCCGTCAGGGGAATCGTGTTTGCAGGTTTTCCATACCAATCGCCCGCGCGGGGCTGAAGCTCCCCCGCTACGATCGACGCGCCGTACATACCGGATTTGAAGCGCATCGGGTTGTTCTTGCCCACCCAATGGAGAACAACATCTCCAACGCGAACATCCCGCATCAAGTCATAACGCGGTGTATCGGGTGCAATGAGCTCGCTCCCCCATGTGTCCACATTGACCAGTTCCATCCAGTACCGCTGTTTAGCGTCTCCGTCCCACCATCGGGACTTCGTCGCTGTCGCTCCTGTCGCCATTTCTCCCCCAATCACCGTTGATGTATTGAAACTACTTTGTACCAAGCAGCTCTGACGGTTTGCCGCTCCACGACACAACAAGCCCGTCCCGCGCCCTGGTAGCAGCCACGTAAAGGAGCGAACGCTCGCGCAGAAGTGCATCCGCTTGTTCGGCTGGAGCGAGATTCTGCAGCTGGTACGCGGCCGGCATCGACTGATCCGACATACCGAACAGAACAACCCGGGTGAACTCCATGCCCTTTGAGCGGTGCATCGTCATTACAGACGGGACGTCTGAGACAGAAGCAGATCCGGCAATACGCGCCTCTAGTCCCCGTTCGTTAAGTCCGTTGATTACCTTGCCGATCTGGAAGTTCGCGCGAACCAGGATGCCAACAGTTTCGAGCGGCACGCCTTCCTCCTGCCATGCCCGCAGCGTCTGGGCGAGGTTGTCCAGCTCCTCCACATAGGACGTTGCCGCGTGCTCCTGCGGCTTCGGTCCCACACGGGAAGAGGTATATCCGTGGACGGATTCATCGGTGCCCTCGATGTCCGTGACCGGAACACCCATCAGCAGTCCGACGGCGTACGCCAGGTTCTGCTGTGTGGTGCGGTAGTTTAGGGTCAGCCGCCGAGACCTGCCGACGATTCCGATGCCAAAACGGGACAGCGGCACCTTCTGTCCGTAGATGCGTTGGTGCGAGTCCTCGGCAATGAACAGGTCGTCAGGACCCTGCTGAACCAGTTCCCGAAGGAAGAGCCAGTGGCCTGCATGCAGGTCCTGGGCCTCGTCGATAAGAACGTGGTCCACCATCCGCGTCATGCCATTCTTACTACGTTGCCGGAGCACCAACGCTGCGAGGTGTGCCATCTCGACAAAGGAGGCATGCATGTCGATCCGGTTGTAGTACCTGTAGCCCTCGATGATCTTCCATACGGCCAGCCTTTTGGCTCGGTTCAGCGCGGTACCGCGACCTGCACGGGGAACCTTAAGATACTCGTCCTTGCCCGTGATGAAGTTCGGCAGCACAACGGTCTCGTACTCCTGCTGGAGGAACGTGGGATTGGCGAGCTCGGGCTCCAGTTCATGTTCCACATCACCTAGCGCGGATTCCCATTGTTGGCGGGCTCGATCGGCATCCAACATCTTTCCGGGAGCTGAAGCCTCAAGGCCAAAAAGATCCTTCATCGACTGCCGCTGCTCTGCCTCAGTGGCGGCGCGAAAGACCTTGTTGACAAGCGAATCCACGCCAGCGACGTGGATACCCGACTCACCAGGTTTGGATGCACGAGGGAGGTCGGCGTCGAGTTTGGCTAGTCCGGTCTCAAGCGACTCAGCAAGGGTGGTGGTATACGTTGTCAGCACTATGCGAGAAGAAGGCTCGGCGAGAGCAAGCGCCCGTGCCCGGTGCAGCAGCACAACAGTTTTGCCTGTGCCGGCGCCGCCCGAGAGCCTGAAGGATCCGCTGTAGCGCCGTTCAGCGTAGATACGCTGTTCAGGGTGAAGGAAGGTACGCCAGGAGTCGAAGTCGCCGCCTTCGATGACCTTCTTCAATTCTTCGGAGTTGTCCCCCACAAAGGTGAACTGCATCTTTGTTGCCGGATGCTCCAGCGCCCGCTTGATCTTGTCCTCTTCAGACTCTTCTGGGTTGTCGACGTAGCGGCTAAGGGCTAGCTTGTCTTGAACATCCGAGACAGACGTACCCGCGGCAAGCTCCAGCAACGCTGTGGCCTGCCACTCCGGGGCATCACCCAGTACATCCAGAAGCTCCTCATCAGATGAAGCAGCGAAGGCTCTGCTCACGAGATCGGCAGCGAGACCAAGGTTTGCCACCAACTCGCCCTGATCCATTCCGCACGCTGCGAGCGGGTTCGTCCAGAGCTGTGGTAATTCGGGCTCTACCTCCTCCTCGGGAGCCTCCGGCTCAACCACCTCGACTGGCTCATCGACGACGGCCTCGGGCGGCGGCCCACCGGCAGCCGGAGTTGATGACCGCACCACTTCGAGGACACCGTTGACAGAGTTCACCTGCAGCACGCTAGACCGGGCGATGTCGATTGCCTGGTCGTGGGGCCATGCACCGTAGTAGAAGTAATGCGGGATGTTCTCGAAAGCAACTTTGAACAGCACGGCGCGGTAGTTCAAATCGATACGGCCCGTGCGGACGCGAGGGTCGGCAGGCGTATGCATCGGTTCGATGTGGAGGCCCGGTGCAGTGTCATCTCTCTGCAACTTTTCAAAGAAGGAGTAGACCTTGGCCTTCATTGCGCCGTCGATCTTGTCCTTCTGCTTGATCCATGTCACCAGTGCCACGTCAAGCCCCCTTTGCCTTCAGCAGTTCACGTATTTCATCAACGTCAATTCCCACGGTGGTCCATCCCGAGGCTTCCAGCCCTTCACGTTCGTCACCGTCGAACACGACAGCAAGGTGATGGTCCGGCCAGGCGATTGAAACTGGCACGCCGTCCACCTCATATCCGAGCTCTGGCAGAATATCCAAACCAGCAGTGGCAAGCTGCAACAGCAGTGTTTTTTCGAATTCAGTTGCCTGATCCAGAAGTGGCCTCCACGCAGGTCCGACCTCGTCCGCCATCTGCTGTCGAGCGACTTCTGCAGTAACGGAACCACCGGTGCTCACGTCGGAAGCCACGGATCCGACGGTCAAACCTATGGGTTTGAATGCCAGGAGGTTCGAGAGCTGCAGCCAAAGGCGCCAAGAGGCTTCGTGCGACGAAGAAGCGAGTGAATCCTGTCGATCATCGAGGCAAAGGCCGACGGCGATTGTGGACAGGCTGTTGGGCGAGCCCGCGGCAGCAAAGCCGACGCTCCCGGATCTGTACGTCCAGGCGGTCACGCTGCCGGTGGGCATCGCGGGCTGCTCTCCCCGGGACAAGGCCACAGCATGCCCGTAAACGGCGTCTGCGTCCGAAGGCTGCGGTTTCTGCTGCATGAGCATCAGAGGCACCAGCTCAGAAAACTTAGCCCAGGCTTCAGCGTCCGGCTTGTTGACCCACTGCCAAAGCATGCTCATGGCATCCCGTCCGAGCACACCCATGATGGACGCGTCCACAGGGAACTTGGCCATCAGCTGTGCGTTCAGCTTGGCGTTTGCCCAGGACGGCAGCGCAATAGGCGCCGTCGGACCCGCCTCAAACGCGTTCACGTCCTCCCATGTGACAGCCCAAGGAACCACGGCCGAAGACAGCTCCGAGGTGTGCCGAAGCTTGTCGCGCTTCTCGGCGTCGTCCGCAATCCGGTTGTGCTCTGGAGATGCGTGGAATGCGAAACCGTCGGTGTAAATCGCCAGCACCGGAAAGTTCGGGTCCGGCGGTCCTTTCAGCAGGAAGTCCGGCCGTGTGCCCGCAACATCCACCTGCGGGAGAAGCTGCCATTGGAAGTTCTGCCCGGGGATGCGGAAGGTAATAGTGTCCGCGAGCGCATCTGGTGTGATCTTGGTGTGCGCGCCCACTGCTTTGAGGCGGTCCATCCAGGCCTTTCGGAACCGCTTTTCCAGCAATGATTCGATGGACGTTCCGGCGCTCGGCGCTTCTTCTGTCACGGTCCAGTCCGTGTACGACGGCGGGGCCTCACCATCGGCGGCCTTCTGCCCGGAGCGCAGCAGGAGACCAAGCAGCCGCTCGGCACTTGCTCGCGCTACCTTATCGACCTGCCATGGCTCGGCGTGTGGCAGGAGGCAGTGGTGGCAGGCGAGCCGCTCCTCGAAACGGCAGCTGCAGTCACGCACTATTTGCCACGCTGCGTACAGCAGCTCCCATACGCGTTTCGCATTGGCAAACTCTGCCAGGTACCCCGTGCCTCCGGGGACCTTGTCGTGGAGCATGAGTGCGATCCGGCCACCGCCATGTGCGGGATCATTGATCTTCAGCACACCGAGGTGGTCAGGTGCGCCGCCCAGGACTTTCTGGAGACCCATGAGCAGCGCGGCCTGAAGACTCGGCACCGAGAAATCGTCGCCGTAGGTGACGTCCAGCGGAAGGTGCAACACCACGCCCTGGGTATTGAGCTCGCGGGCCAGAACCACTTCCTTGATGCTCTCCTGGGTTTCCTTCCGGAACTTGCACCAGAACCGGTGCTCGTTCGGCCGGTTCTCCTTAGCCGACTGGTCCAGCTGGCCACAGTAGGAACACAGCCGGAACATCGGTGTACGCACGTCGTCACCGGCAATCGTCCGGACCCCGCCATTCGACGCGGTCCGCCCGGTGTTGATCCACCGGATGTCTACCCGGTTGAAGTACTCCGCGCCGAACTCATACCCTTCCACGAACCAGCGCTTTTGCAGGTGCTGCTGGTCGATGTCAGCCGCGGCAGCGATCGTAAATCGTTCACGGACACGGTTATCGCGGCGGTCGTTGATGGCGGCCTCGTCGCGTCGTACTTCGGCGGAGACTTTTTTCATGACCACGACGTCAAAGATCTGGCCCATGTCGGCGATTGCCGCCGTCGTACACCTGACGCAGTTAGTGACCGGTGCGCTGGTGCCCACGTCTGTCTTGATCCAGCCACACTGCGGGCACACCTGCCATTTCTGAACGTGGCTCTGCTGCGGCCCGAGATCCACGGCATCGATCAGGATCTCCATGCCCTGGGCGTAAAACGTGGCGCCGGGGGCGAACTCGCTGAGCGCTATGGAGGCGCCGCGGTTGTACGTCAGGGTGTCCGTGACGAACTCCTGTGTGTCGGCGTCCTTCCATGACAGCCCCACGTCGAGGCTGACGGAATCGTCCAGCAGGGTGTAGTTGGGCAGGACTCCGTACGCTTCCAATACCGAGATCCAGTAGTCGCCGCGGAGCTGCTTGAGCTGGTCGCCGATCATGCGGAGAGTCGCTTTGGCCGTGCGGAGGGCCTGAACTGCGTAAGAGGATTTGTCGTCCAACCGCTCTGCTTCTTTGGCCGCGGCTTCCAGCTCCGGGAGGGCCTTGTCGATTTCCTTGCGGCGGCCCTCGAGCTCGTCGACATCGGCTTTCCACTCCCCTGCCGCCCGGATGAGGTGCCGGGCGAGACCGCTGGGCTCGCCGTCGTCGTGCTCGGATGCCCAGGCAATCAGCCGTTGGCGGCTTCCCTCGGAGACCTTTTCGCCGAATTGGCCAAGAAACTCAGCCAGGTACGTCTTTGCATTGGCCGTCGCGTCCTGGATCAGCTCCCCGATGAACGAGCCCGTTGCAACGCTTCCGAGAGCCTGGACCGCGTCGCGGGGGTGCGGGCGGCCGGGGGTCCGGGCGAACAGGTCTGCCACGTGGGCGACATACTGGCGCCCCAGAATCTCTTCTGCGTCCAGATAGGTTGCAGGCGGTCGGACCTCACCGTTGATGACAGACAGCGGGTCATGCAGCTTGGGCAGATGCTCGCCCCGGCCCCGAACGAACGCGAGGACCAGCGAGTTGCCGGTGAGGCGGCCTGCACGGCCGACGCGCTGCAGGTAGGACGCGACTGAAGTGGGCAGCGAGGCAAGCATGACGCAGGAGAGGTCGCCGATGTCAATGCCCATCTCCAGAGTGGGCGTGGCCACCAGGACGTTGGGAGCCTGTGGATTGTCGGATCCCGACTTGAACTGGGTCTCGTAGGTGATACGGGTCTTGTCGTCCAGGAGGGAGGTGTGCTCCCGTGCGACCACACGTTTGCTTTCCCGGGAGGAGTAAAGGTCCCGGTAGAAGTTCCGGGAGTCGCCAGCCTGGCGTTCCAGCCTTCCGCTGCACCGGACCAGAGTGCACGGGGCGCCGTCGAGCTGTTCGATAACAGTCAGGCTCCCCGGAGTCACGGCCTTGCAGACCTTGCACGCAAGGACATGGCGGCCGGACTCGAGGTCGTCAACGGCGGGAACGGAGAGCACGATCTTTGCCGGATCCAGCCAGTAAACGTCGGCTCCGGAGTTGGTGCTCGTCTTGCCCAGCACGCCGTCTTCTTCCAGCGCGGTGATCAGCGCCTTGGAAAGGTAGCCGCTGTCCGACGGCGCAATGCCGAGGCAGCGCGCCGTCCACCGGGAGTACCACGAGGTCGATGGCGTGACGGTATCCAGGTTGTCCGTCGCGGCGTCCGCGCGGCCGATCCGCGGGAATGCCGGCGCGGGACGTCCAGAGGGGAAAGCAGGCATGCCTTCGCCTTTGGGCCGGCCTCCCCAGATCTGCCACCGCTTGCCGTCCGTGGCGATGTACCCTTTGAGCCACTCGTGATGGATGCCGCCCTGAAGGCGGACGCGCTCCACGGTGCCGCGGATCCACTGCAACAACTGCTGGTCTGTAGGCGGAGTGTCTCCCACCATCGTCTGGTGCTGCGCCGAATCGTACGCCCGGCGGGCGACGGCGAGCATGCGCGTGGCACTGCCCGCATCCGTCTCGACGGCGAGAGAACCGGTGAGCTCCAGCGTCCGGCCGGTGCGGGATTGCAGGCCGAGCTCCAGGAGGGCGTCGAACTGCAGGCGTCGCCTTGCGAACCGGCGTCCTCGCGCCTGTTCGGCCGGAGTAGCTTTCGGGTTCCAGAACTGCCGGAAACTTTGGCGGTCCACGTATTCGGGGGCGACCAGCTGATAGCGCTCCGTGGGCGATTTCGCATTGGCGATGGCAGCGTCGACAACCTCTGAGAGTGTCGCTGTGTCCTCGCCCAGGGCACGGCGCAGCGCGGTACGAAGCGTCATGGTGTGGGAACGGGACTGGACATACCCGGCTCGGTGGGCGGCGTCCTGCACGCTGTCGGTGAAGACCAGTGCCTTCTTCTCTCCCTCGTCCAGGCCTTCGGCGCCGAAGAGGTTAGAGATGCTTACGGAGAGCATCGTGGCGATGGCGCTGCCCATGAAGGCGATGCCTTCCTTGGCCAGGCAGGACGGGCAGACGTCCCGCTTGGACTGGTCGTCGGCGTCCTGTCCGGTCAGCATCAGCACCGGGATGACGCGGCCTTCGGCCAGATCTGCGCTGTCAGCCGCGGGAGGAGTTTTAGAAAGTCCCCGGTTGACTGTATGCAGCCAGTGCAGTCCCTGGACCTGCTCCGCACCGTCCTGACGGAATTCGATAATGTCGGCCTCCGCTGCGGCGGAAATGAGAGTTCTGAACCTTGGGTTGTTCGCCAGGCGCGCCTCGCGGATCTTGGAGTCGTCCAGCTCCAGGTCCATGCCGGTCGGTGCCAGGACGGCGCCCCAGCCGGACCGTCCACAGTGCCTGCAGTAGACGGCAGGGAGGAACATGTCATTCGACTGATCAATACCGTCGTCCGACCAGCGAAATCGCGGTACCGTGTCCACGGCGGCATCCACCCTGGACATCTCGCGGATCCAGAGGTGGGTTTCGACGGTCAGAGCTTCGCGACCATGGCGCGCGCGGATGTGGCTGAGCAGCGCGATGACGTGGGATAGAAACTCTTCGGCCCCCGCGGCGTTCACGCCTTCAGGCAGAGCATGCGCCGGGAAGATTGCCTGAGTCAGTTTGGCGAGGTCGACGGCGACGGTTGTGTGGGCCAGCAAGGCTGTGGTGAGCGGATGCGTACGCATCGCATCCAGCAGGTCCATAGGCCGGTGCTCGAAGAGTGCTTGGAGAATGGGTTCAACCACGGTTTCCGGAGCGCCGCCCGCTTCCCGCAGTGCCGCTACGGCCGCGTTCGTTTCGGAGATATTTAATGCAACGGCGTGCAGATCCTTCGCCCGGGCTGTGCCGGAGCCGAGTGCTGACCAGTCTTCAGAGCTCAGCCTGGACTCGGTGACAACGGCCTCATGAGGGAAAACTTCGCCGAAGACAGTCTCGGCGAACCGCAGCATTGTTTCGGGGTCACCCTTGCTGCCGAGGGTGGCGGAAGTGGCGACGGGAGTGACGCGGCCAAGTGGGCGGGTTCGGTCCTCCTCTGTCAGACCCTGCGGGTGGTCGGTGAGGTCTTCAGGCCAGTAGCTCTTGAGCGACAACCCGAGCCGGCGCAGCAGCATAGCCACGTCGGTGCCTTGAGCACCGTCGTAGGTATGGAACTCATCCAGGACCGCGTACTGCAGACTTGTCGCCGATTTTTGCCAGAGAGGCGCGTCCTCCTGGCGGAGCAGGAGCATGTCCAGCATCTTGTAGTTAGTCAGCAGGATGTCCGGCGGGTCTTCGCGGAAGACCTGCCGGTCATTGATGAGACCGTCCCTGGAGACTTTGGTGCGGCTAGTGTCCCGCTGTCCGGTGTAGATGCCGGCGCTGATCCCGGAGAGCTCGGAGTAAGTGGTCAGCATTTCGGCCAAGCGCTTGGCCTGGTCATTGGCTAGGGCGTTCATCGGGTAGAGAATGAGCGCCTTCATGCCCGTGACGCCGTCACGTTTGGCCCGCAGGACGTGATCCAGGATGGGATACAGAAACGCCTCGGTTTTGCCCGAGCCAGTGCCCGTCGTGACGAGTGTCGGCTCCGGGCGGCGGCTTGCTGCAGCACCGCTGCTTTCGGTGGCCTTACTACTCAGTCTATGGAATGCTCGGGCCTGGTGCCCGTAGGGCTCGAACCCCTCGTACCAATCGAGGCAGTCCCGCCAGCCGGGTTCGGCCGCTTCGAAAGGCAAGCGCACCCGAACGTAAGAGCCTCTAAACAAGCCGTTGTCCGGATCAGCGAGGAAGTCCTTAATAGCAGACTGGGCGTTGCCATCAGTGAGTGCGAAGGTTGTGGCCAGGTAATCCGAGAGACCACGACGGAGGTCACCCGCTTGGCTGGTGGGCAGCAGTTCCGACATCAGGAGTTTTCCCCCAGCATGCTCGAGAAGTGCGCGTATGCCTTGCGCATGTCCTCCTCCCGATCGAAACTCTGGAAGGGGAACTCGAAGATGTACTCGACTCCGCTCTGCGGGTGCTTCCAGGTGCGCTCCGCAAGGGTCAAATCATCACCCCGCTTATGGTAGAGCTTATTTAGTTCAACAGGCACCTTCCGGCCGGCGACGTCATAAAGATCGTTCTTTTCATAGGCCACAAGTACTGGGAATTGAGTGCGGTAGATCGTGCACAATTCGTCTATTGTAATGCTCAGGCTGATAGCGGCCAAGACATCGATTTCAATCTCCAACTGACGTCGTACAGCTGAGATTCGCGCTGGCGTCTCCGGATTCCAGGTCTCCTCATTAACCGCATTCCACAGCTCCGCAAGGGGCCTCGTCAAGCATACGAGCCTGGCCGTCCGGAGCGATATTTCCTCGGCAACGCTGTCTTTCGTGTCGATCATGGGCAGAGCGGCAACCGCGCTAGGCCAAAGGTCCGTAACACCTGAGACCTTGACCATGAAATCGACGACAATACTACTCATCCCAGCAAGAATGCACAGGAGTTCCTTGGGACTGCTAAACATTCCTGCCGAACAAACTGTGTTGATATGCATCGGACCGGGTGGTAATACCGAGGAACGCAATGTCCGCTTGTTTGAAAGCGCAGCCATGCGTCGCCAAACAATTCTAAACTCATTTTGCACAGGAACCGAAGTTCCGTTAGGAGTGAGCCACTGCCCATAATCTGCATCAAATCGACTGACACTTGAACCAGCGCTGCGAATCGGCTGATAGCTAGTGCGGGCAATGAAGTTCTCGGATAATGCTTCCAAGTCAATCTCAGTCCAGTCGCCGTGACTTTTCATGGTGGGATTAGGCTGCTTTGCGTACGGCAACAGCTCGATAAAGTGTGGGCCTTGGATAATTGCATTTTTGAGCGAGGTTGGAGTGGCCGATCCTACGTCGAAGTAGCCCTTCTTACGATCAATCGATTCGTCCCAACCTCGCGAGTATTGCAGTGGCAGGTCACGAAGCCTACGAGCTCGACTCAACTTGCTTAGCACATGAGAACTCGCTCTGTTAACCGGATAGGCCATCCTCGCCTGCGTAGCAGGGGTACCAGGTTCGTCAAGAATTTCAGCCCAGACGCTCAAGACCGGTTCCGTAACCCGAATAATACGATCCGCGTGGGGTCGTGTATCCCAATTTCCTTCGTCATCCTTAAGACCCGGAACCTGCCCCATACCGTCGTGCCGGAGCGATCGCTCGACTGTTTCAGGGTGATACGCAGAAGCTGCCATTATGAAGTCCGGGCCTGAGAGACGACTTCCGTAGACATGGACACCGAAGGAAAATGTATGAGCGATGTCGAATAGCTTCAGTTCGTTGACAAAGTGCCAATGCCTGCGCAACCGGAGGTACGATTCAGAGCGAAGAAATGCAGCCTTTTTTTCAGTGAAATGTGATTCCGGGTGAAGGAAGCCAACCGCACCGCTACTGTTAGTCGACCTCCAAGACCGGACCATGAACGCGCGATAGGAGTCGGGCTGAAGCCCGGAGAGAAGAGCGTACTCCGTTTCCGATCCCAAGAATGCCGCCGTGACCGGCGTTGGAGTGGAATTTTCGATGAAAAATTGATGCATACCGTCGTGAGCAAGCGTGGCCTGGCGCTTCTCTTTTAGGACGGTCTGGGTAGGCTTCTCGTTTAGCTGCCACCAGGGATCGCCTTCGGCTAGGAGCGCCGCCTCGTCAGAGCGTGGACGAACCCATGGCGGGTTACCCAATTGAAGATCAAAGCCACCGCGACCGAAGACGGAAGCGAAGTCGAGCTCCCAATGGAAGAAACCTTGGTCCCTCGCGACTTGCTCACATACGTCGAGCCAAGGATGTTCCAACTTGACAATGCTAATCGGCTTAACCAGCGAGGTGCTGACATCGAAGGACTCAATGGCTTCTAGCTCGCCCCACGACGCCATTGAGAGCACCGACGTCTGGCCTTCGATTAGGCCATATTTCCGTGAAGTCTTTCCTGCGGAAGCTTCGATCCCGAGGATACCCTCGAGGGCGGAGATCCACTCCTCGAGCGAGGGAGGGCGAGCTCCGCCTGTCGCGCGTTCCGTCAATGGCCAGAACCACAGTGCGTTCCACGCATCCATGACCCTGCGCAGCCGCTGGTATGATCCGTTTCGATCGTTGAGCGACTGCTCGATCTGCTCCCGGGTGACCGCTGAGGTTTTGACAGGCTCAACCACCGAGTCCTTGGTTTCGACTGGCTCAACCACCGCGGGCCGATTGCCGAAGTAGTCGATCTCCCGGCGCGCCTCGGCCTCAGCGACCTGCAGGCGACGCAGTGTCAACTTCCACATCGATTCCACTCGGCTGCCCAAGGCCACCAGGCGATCGAGCTGGGTCTTGCTCGGCTTTGCCTTGACTCTGGTTCGCCAGGCCTTCAACTCCTTCTGCGCTTCACCCGCCAGATCTTTGACTTCTTTGGCCTCGGCGGCCGCACCCCAGCCTTCGGCTGGCAACAAGAAGTGGTGGATACGACTAGCAACATTCGGATCATCCGTGTCGTCCGCCATAGCCCCAACAAGACCGGTGAGCGGTGCCTCGGCTGGCTCAGACTTCAGCCATGTCTTGTCGTTGACTGACTGACGTGAATATGTGGCTCTTCGCGAACCGATGAGCGAGTTTCCCCGGCGTAACCGTAGCCCGAACCACGGAGCCTGAAGGTCCTTGACCATCGTGTCCAGCCACAGCGAAACTTCGGCAAGCTCCACCGCTGTAGAATTCAGGTCAACACCGTGGACCTGATGCAGGGAGATCTGCGCTTTCACTTTCTGCAGTTCCTGCGAGTATTCATCAGCTGGGATCTGGACGTCGAGTTCCTTTTGCTTGCGCTTTAGATACTCATCCGCGAGCTGACGGACCGCTTCAATGGCGAACGCGCCGGAGCCCAGAGCCGGCTCACACACCGTAAGCTTGAGAATATCGTCGGCCGGAGTGATTCCGCCGTCTTGGTCCAGCAGCTCCTCGAGAGCCTGTGACACGACGAACTTCGTGAGTACCTCCGGGGTGTAGTAGGAGGCAGACTGTTGACGTTCGCGGCCAGCAAGTCGGAACACGAAAGATCCGGTTTCGTGAAGAACAAGTTTTTTCTCGCCCGTCAGCTCGTCCTCATAGCGGACGAAGTGTTTGGCATCGATGGACTCGGAGCGATCAACCGGGACCACCCAGGAACCCTTCTCGGGGTTGCCGTCCTTCGCTACTTCGTAAAGGGGTTCGGAAGCGATGAAGCCGGTGTAGGACATCAGGCCTTCATAGACGGCACCAAGCTGGTTGATGCCCAGCTCGGCGTAAGAGATAAAGCCGCGGTCTTTCCCTCGGGCTTCCTTGCTCAGCAGCAGGTGCTTCAGAACGCGCTGAAGCTCCGAGTTGCTCAGCTTGGCGTCGTTAATAAGAGATGTGGCCTGCTCCTGAAAAAGGTCCGCCTTCAGAGGCTGGAAGGCGAGTCCTTCGTTGTCTCCGGAAGGTTCGTCAGCGGACGATGATTCACGCCAAGGCTTGTGTCCGCCGTCGACAAGCCGGAACAGCCGCTCCAGAGATTCGTAGATGTGGGTGCCGCACTGCGATTCCTGCGACTGGATGTTAACGAGTGTCAGTTCCCGGAGCCGATCCAGGCCGTAGCCTTCGTTGTATTCACCCGCACCAATGGGCAACACACCCATCTCGGGTGAGGCCTCCGCGTACAGCAGGAACAGTATGCGGTAAAGGAACCGCAGGGATTGGCGGGCCAGGTCCTGACCGTCGACGTCGTCCAAGGGGAGCCCGCGTGCGGCTCGCCTCTTGAGCACGTCATTGGCGATAATTTCGATGGAGCGGCGGATGCCCTCCCGCAGGTCCTGGGAGACACCCACCGTGTGTTTTATGGAAGCTGCCAGGATGTCATCCCACCAGATGGACCCGTCGGGAGTTGGCATCAGTGAGTCGCGGCCGAAGATGGCAAGGAACCGATCGGTTTCCGAATGCTTTCTGGTGTCGTTCCGGTCGGCAACCAGCAGGGCGTCGGCGGCGAGATAGCGGCCCTCGGCCCAGCGCTCCTGCTCCGTCACCACCAGCCAGCGCCCCGCCATTACGACGACGTACTTGGGCGAGCGTTCCGCAAGGTAAATTTCGGACACGACCTTGGCCAGCGTCAGGGACGGCATCTCCTTGCCGTCGACGAGCACGCGTCCGAGCGGCTTTACCGATGACAGAACATCTTCAGCAGCGTCGGCTGCACCGGCCTCAAGAAACACGACGTCGGCGTTGTCTGTCTTCCACACGCCAGGAACCAATGTCTCGGTGCCGCTGCGCTCAAAAGTGACTGCCGCCGTCGTACCTTTGAACCCGAGCGCGGTGCGCAGGAGGGCGTACGCCTCGCGAGCGCCCGCAGGGTCCTCGGCCAGTCCGGCGAGGAGGATCTGCAGCCCGCCACGGGCTTCGGAGAAACGAGAGAGCGTGGTGGGGTGGCCTTCCTTGGCTTGCTCATCCCAGGACTTCCGGAGTTTGATGACTTCCGCTTGGAAGGACTCTTTGGTGGAATCCGTGGTGAAGAAGTGTTCGCTGATCCAGTCTTCACCGACAACGATCGAATCAAAGGACGGCATTACTGGTCAGCACCTTCCGGTACGGCGGTAGGAGTATGGCGGGGAACAACGATCAGAAGCGGGCGGACCAGGCGCTGGGCGGGCGCGAGCGACTCGGCGATGAGCTGTTCCTCAGTGACGCGCTCCCGCTGCTTCTTGACCTCGGCCCGCTGCGTGAGCTCGAAGGACAGCTGGGTCCAGCCCGTGGCGCGGTCCGTCCATGACTGCAGCCGCTGCTCGGCTACCTTGGCCGCGGACTCGAACGTCATCTGCATTGTCTGCCTGGCGTTCTCCACTGCGCGTGGGAGGAGGGCCTGCAGACCGTCCAGACTGACGGGCCCAGGGTTTGTTGCCTTATTGTGGACGCCGATGGCTGCTAGGTGGTCCCCCAGGTCCTCCAAGGGCTGGTCCATGCAGAAGTTGGGTTTGTTGGGGTCGGGGAATTCGACGGCGATGAAGGCCTTGGACACGACCTGCCCACGGCGGTTCATAAGGGTGCCCATGAGGAGAACCTGCGGGGCGTCGACGTCACCGCGGACGGCGAGCACTTCGCTGCGGGACATCGACCCTAGTGCCCGGTCGCTGGCCCAGTCTAGGACGGGGTGGAGCGGGCCAAGGTAGTGGGCTTCGGGCCAGCTCATGTCATCAGACTCGCGGGCACGGTCGAGCTCTCGGGTGCCAGCTTCTACTGTGGTGGCCAGCTTGAGTCGCTCCGTGACTCTGCGCTCGGAAAGGTAGTCCTGTGGAAGGTAGCCCAGGCGATGCTGGAGGTCCACCGGCGGGTTCAGCTCTGCGAGGCCATGGCCTGGGTGAATAGTCCAGCCGAGTTTCTTCTGGGGTTCGCCAAAGGCCTCGTTCAGCGCCTCGTCGAGGAAGTCCAAGTCCGTGGCGTAGAGGCCGGACGGCTTTTCGACTGGTACGTCCTCGCTCGGTCCGTCCTGGTTGAGGGCTTCGAAGTCGAGGAAGTCCCAGACGTCGCCTGACTCGGGGTCTGGGTCTGGTTCGCCAACTGTTTCTTCGAACTCCTTCTTGCCAAGGAGGACATCCAGAATGGCGTCTTCCTCCTGCTTGACGCTGTACTTCCCCATGAGGGAGGCGACGTCATTCAGCACAGCGTGCGCCTCGTGCTCGCGCTCGATTAGGCGCGTCAGAACCTTGATGTCGCCGGAGAAGCGGGTGTTGTTCGGGTTCAGCAGAAGAGTGGTGATCTGCGGCTTGTGGCGCTGGCCGAAGCGATCGATACGGCCGTTGCGCTGCTCGATCCGGATAAGGCTCCACGGAATATCGAAATGGATAAGGTGGTGGCATTCGGCATGCAGGTTGACACCTTCGGAGGCCACGTCGCCCGTGACCAGGACCCGGAGCGGACTGTTGCCGCGTTTAAATTGGTCCACGATGCTCTGCTGTTCGACGTCGCTGAGACCGCCGTGCAGGAGACCTACATTTTCGGGCTTGAGGCCGAGGGCCTTGGGCAGGGTCTCCTGCAGCCACTTCAGCGTGGCGACGCGCTCGGCGAAGACTACTGCCCTTGTTGACGATCCCTTGCCGACCCCGATCTTCTTAAGGTAGCTGACGAGTTCGTTGTACTTTCCGGATTCGCCGGTGTTGGCTTGCTGCGCGAGCTGTTTTAGGCGACCCAGCGCCTCGACCTCTTTGGCCTCGGTGGGGGCATCGGCGTCGAGCTTTTTCAGACGCTCCGTTACAGTTTCAAGCAGCGCGGCAGGGCTGGAGAGAAAGGCCTTCGCGAGCGTCCAGGAAAACAAGGAGCCGTTCTGACCCGAATACGGGGACGGCCGGCCCTCGGGATAAAGCCAGGTATCCGAGAGCTCCTCCGCGATGGCATTCTCGGCGGCTGAGGCGGCAACGAGCCGGTTGTCCGGTTCCTCCCGCTCGGCCCAGTCCGCACCTACTTCCTGGGCAACCTCGGGACTGTGCCTGTGCCGGCGGATGATGAGGTTCTCCACCTGCTTGGGATCAAAGGTCCCGTCAGGGCGGACGACCGTGGGGTCAAGGAGACGGAGGAGCTCGGCAAAGGACTCGTTGCGGCCGTTGTGCGGAGTGGCCGAGGCGAGGAGCAAGGCTTCCGTGTTGGGAGCGAGGATGCGGGCGAGCTCATTGTTGAGGGTGCCGGTGTTGGTGAGGTTGTGGGACTCGTCAATGACGACGGCGTCCCAGTTCAGCTTGCCCAGGTGCGCGCGGTAACGGGCGCTCTTTAGGGTGTCTATGGAAATGATGGCGCGCTTGTAATAGGTGAAGGGGTTGCGCGTGGCCGGAAGCTTTTGGCGAACCTTCTGAATGCCGGCGGAGTCGAGGCGAACAAACGGCAGGGCGAAGCGGCACCAGAGTTCGTGCTGCATCTGCTCAAGCACGTGTCTGGGCGTGACTACGAGAATGCGCTCACCACGGCCGCGCTTGACCAGCTCGCTGAGGATCATGCCGATCTCGAGCGTCTTGCCGAGGCCGACGGCGTCGGCGATGAGGATTCGTGGCCTAATGTTCTTCGTGTCTAGGGCTTTCGCGACGGCAATCTGCTGATACTTCAGGTTTCTCGAGAGCATGCGCGTAGAGATCGTGAGGTGTTCCGCGGACTGCGGGGTGGGCGTCTTGCGCAGCGTGGTCTCCAGGAAGAGGCGCGCCTTGCGGTAGTTCGGAGTATCGTCCGCGACGACCTTGGACTTGGCGGGGTCCACGACCTCGATGTCGTCAAGGGCGGAGTAGAAGGCCGCGGTGGTGTCCCTTACTAGCTCGCTGAGGCCTTGGACCCTTATGAGTGTTCCGTCCACGGACTTCTCGAGGCTGGTGACCAACCACTCCTCATCACGGACGTGGACCACCGAACCGGGTGCGACGTTGAGTTCCCGGTTTTCGGCTGTAACTGTCAAGACCTGCTCCTGTGTTTGCTGCTTCCCCATGCACCAGCACTCAAGGGGAGCCTATGACTAGCTGGTGGTCCCCTAAACATACTAGGATCGCGGCCCTGGCTGGGCTTTTGCGAGGAATATCCTGACCGTTAGCGCGATGTCGTAACTCGATGGGACACTTTCCTGAAGTTGTTCAACGAAAGCAGGTTGGGGTGCCTCAGGACGATCACGATCTTGTACCCGGAACACACTCAGTTCCAGTGGAGGATCAAAAATGGCAACTACAGTTCATCAACGGTCCGCGCCCTGAGGAAGGTCTGGAGCTCTTTCTGGTCCGGTACGTTGTTGGGAATTCCGATGAGTGTCAGTACCGGACGGACGGCGAATGGCTGAACACTTCTCAATGTAAAGATGAGGATGCCTGGTTTTTCTCAGCGCCTCCCGATGAGGAGTATTCCCTCTTCGATTATTCTCAAATGGACGAGCGGAGCATAGGTGTAGAAGTTGGTTATCTGGTAGATCAAGCCGTCGAATGGTACGACCATCCGGGCAAGAGATCCGATGTTGCCTATGAGGTGTTCGGCCTTGGAGAACAACAGCTTTTTGTCCGCCGCCCGCCGGGACAAGCTGACCTTAAAATGGAACTCGCTACTAAAGGCCTCTTGTGGAGCCGCAGTTCAGATCACCAATGGAAACTGCTGAGTAACCTCACGTTGCGTGAGCGTGTTCAGCGTGCTGTCCTAATTGATCATGCCGAAAAGTTGATCCGAGAATCCAACGCCGTCCGCTTTTCGCGCTCCGCGCAGGGAGATACCTGTGACCTCACAGTTACAGCCGCTATCGCCCTAGGTTCACCATTTCAGGTGATCCCAACGTTTGATTCAATGCTGTTTGAATTGGTCGACAATAACCTATTGTGCTGGGAATCCGTGCGACATCTACTGACCTGTTCGGCAGAAGCTGTGCTGCTGAATAGCGTAGGCAGTGATGAAATCACGGGGGTTTCAGTCCAGTCGGGCCCACATACCTGGCTCCGTTACAGAGGTTCTTGGCTGCCAGTCGAAAGGAGGCCCGATCATGAAGGAACTATGCTTCCGATTGCCATCGAAGACCTAAGGGAAGCGGTACTCACTTGGGACGTGAACGAGAAAGCCAAGTCTCCGCGGCCCAAACAACAAGATTTTCCCGGCAAATCGATTCATTTTGTCACGCAGGATGATCCCGGAGACGTAAATGACTTCGCCATACAAGGCCTAGTTCGTGGCTCAATGGACACAGGGTACGGGGAATCCCGACGTGCGGGGATTTGGGAGCGCGGATACTGGCCGGTTCTCGACTGTGAAAATCATATGCCTACAGACGATGGCGATATGCGCCCTTGGGGAGGGCGGTATCTGTGCCAAGTCGATAAGTACTTGGAACCTTTCGCCATCGAGTTCTGGGACTCGAACGGCGACTCCGGTTTGGAAGTAGGTGAGGAAGTGTCTTTATCGGATTTCACCACATGGATAGCAACTAAGACATAGTCGTACTGGACCCGGCAGGCAGATCCGTGCGTCAAGGCAAGAAGAAAGGGAAAATCGTGTTATCAATGTTCGTTACTTGGGGAGATATGAAGTCGATACACCGCGATTCTTTCGGTTCAGGTTCTATATTGTCCATAGATCATTTAGTTGATCGGAACATTCTGAGGTCTGGCTACTTCAAGCATGATGACGAGTTCTACTACGACCTGGACCCGGACTCGATAGTCGAAGCACGACTTGAACGGTGGCCCCGTTCTCCACAACCTGAAGACCATGAAGAATACTTCGTGACGATGAGCACCGGCGGTACGGTACTCCTCATACTAGTGCTCGTGAATGACGAAAAATTTCACTACAGAAATAATGCCAAGTGGGTGTATGTAGGTCCCGGAGACAACGTTCCGGGCTTTGACGAGGGATCGCTAATACCCGTTTCCAAGCAGATAGTGGACTTTTTTGACTACGCGGAGTCCAACGAGTTCGGTCTTATTGAGGAAAGTATCGAGAGTCTCAGAATCTGACGGCGGGCTGCGGCGTTGCTAGGCTTCGGCGCAGCTATGGTGGAGTTAGCCTAACGAGCTATTGGTCCGAACTTAATTGGGGGAATGATGAAAGCCGGCGACGTAGCTCTGGGACATGTCTTCGCAGCTTGGTCGTGCCACTGTTTCAGCGCCCTTATGTGTGGTCCCAGACGCAAACTGGGAACCTTTGTGGACTGACGTCCGCACTGCTGCTGAAGAAGTTGAGGCCGAAGTCTTAGACGAAAGTGGCCGACATGATCCCAGAACATACTTTCTTGGCGCCATCGTCATCCAAATCCCGCCGTCATCTCCCACGAAAGCTGTCTTCCTCCAGCTTTCATGCCCGGCCCCAGGAGCCCACCGAGGTAGGTCATGCTGTCCAGCGGGGCGGACCATGTGTAGGATCCGACAGGGGTACGCCAAACCTTCGTGGGCCCATCAGCGAATTCCACCGCTCGCAGCCCTACGTAACCGCCGGACCGTAGGACTTTCTTGGTGGTGTTTGCCACGACACCCGTTGGAAGGGTCTTTGCTGTGCTGAGAGTAACGCCGCGGTCAGCCGACGTCACCAGTTCGGTACTGTTCGCTTACCACATTAGATCATCGACAGGATGATAGCCCTTGGCCTGGTAGCCGTTCAGCGTCCGCGTCGTCTTCGCCAAGGGGGCGATAGAGGTAAGAAACCGGCGGCGGGCAAACGCGGCATTTAGTGCCGTTTCTGCAAAGTGCTCGGGATGGTTTACTTCCCGGACGTTTACGCCGTCGGGGATGTTAAACGCTCGTCAACGGAGATATGTTCTTCGGTTAGTTCTGTGGTTTCTGCCATGAGGTAGAACTGTGGGCGGGGTTTCCAACTATATAAAGCTCCGCGGGTACGGGGTCTAGCGTTCCTTCGGACATGTAATTCCCTGGCCGGTTTTGTGTACGAAAAAAACCGCCAGCTGGCTGCAATTGGTGGTGCTGTATGGGGTTGTCAGTGCGTCAGCTTAGTGATCAGATTGGGAGAACCATTTAGGATCAAGGGGGCAAAATGACCGAAACCGACCAATGCAAGCCGTGGTGCGAGAAGCATGAGGTTGATGAGGACTTATGCACGGCACTTATTCCGCTCTTCACCGCCGATGAGCCTGATTCCGATTCGGAAGAGCAGAATCCCGAGCTTGCCGCGCTGCGGGCAACGTTCGCAGAGAACCCTATGATCCCAGACCAGATCGACACAGTATTCCTGGACATCATGCAGGAAGCCGAAATGGAGCAACCGGAGCTGCTTCTTAGGTTCTGGAAGTCAACGAAGGACGAGGACTCGGCCCAGTTGCAAGTCTCTGTTGAAGACCTCAAGTACCTGCACACCAATCTTGGGGAGGCCATCGGGCTTTTGGACTAGGAGAGGTGCCCCTTGGCTGGAGCGTATTCCAGCCAAGGGGCGTTTCATCAACCCGAACCGTACTCCCCCGTGCACGAACACCACAGGATCGGTGGACGGCCCGGCTTGATGAACGCCGACTCCCCAAAGCCCTGCGCGTCGAACAGGTGGATCTTCCGGTAAAAGGCCAGCCGGGAGAGCAGGTACGCGCAGATGACAGCACTGAAGGACCTCCGGTTGCACAGTGGATTGCTTAGAACACTGCTGAGGCGACCAGGAGGTCCTCATGTCCCACGGCCCACGGCCAAGCGCTGGGCCGGCTGAGCGGTACGCCCGGTGGGCGAGGCGGGCATGATTGACCCGTCCTCGAGCCCGCACCGGGTGGCGAACCGGACCCCGCAGCATCTGGTTCGCAAGGTCGTGCACCTGCGTTGGAAGCAACGGCTGGGGCCCATTGCGATTGGAGCGAAGCTGGCTATGCCTGCCCCCACGGTCCACGCGGTCGGTCTTGGTCCGTTGCCGGCTGAACCGGTTGCATCACGCGGATAAGCGCACCCGAGAGGTCATCCGCCGCTACGAGCACGACAAACCGGGGGGCGATGATCCATGTGGATGTTAAGAAGCTCGGCAACATTCCGGACGGTGGTGGCTGGCGCTACGTTGGCCGGCAGCGGGGCAAGCAGAATCGCAAACGTGTCAGGTAGATAGTCACCTGTGGCTGCTAAATAGCACCACGGCCAGGCGGCAGAGCATCTACGCCACGAACTCTCTCCGCAATTTGCGTGACCCCTTCTTCAAGGTCTTTTTGAAGCTTTTTTAGGAGGAAGGCGTAGAAGTTTGGCTCTCCTTCGCTCACTTCTAAGTATCTGTTGCAGGCGCGGATCATATTTGACAGAGCGTCTACGGTTTCGGTGTCCTGACGAACTTGGTCGCGTACACGGCGAATATGATCCCGGATGTCGATGACGCTAAGGCCCGCGCGTTCAAAGTCTTTTCCTTCTCCGGCGTCCGGAATTTCCTGAGGTCTTGTTACTGCCAAGGCTCGACGGTGGTAAAGGTCATTGATGAGTCCCCTCACGACATGCTTTTCCTGCCGCGCCTGTTGCATCAGAAATGTGCCATAGGCGATCGCTACAGTTAGCAAAGCGCCTACTAGGGCGCCTATAAGTGCAACCACCAAGTCTGGCATAAACGTATCCCACATGACTCCAGTTTGCGGCACTCGCTCTTTCCTCCTTCACTGGACACGAGGGTATGTTCCCCGGCATCCCCATCAGCGTCTGGATCGTGGGCTTCATCGTCATCACCACGCTGCTGAACATCCTGGGCATCAAGGTGGCGGACAAGGCAAACTACGTGCTGATGGCGTTCCAGCTGCTGGTCCTCGTGTTCTTCGTGGCGCTGGCCATCGGCAGCGTGGTCTCCGCCAACGGGGCCGGGGGACTGGCCAGCGCGCAGCCGTTCTTCAACGACACCGCCAGTTTCGCCACCATCTCTGCCGGGGCGGCCATCGCCGCGTACTCGTTCCTGGGGTTCGACGCCGTCACCACCCTCACCGAGGAAACCGTCAACCCTCGCCGGACGGTGCCGCGCGCCATCATGCTGGTGGCCCTGATCGGCGGCGGCATCTTCGTGGCGGTGTCCTACGTGACCCAGCTGGTCCACCCCGGCGGGGTGTTCGAGGACTTGGCGTCCGCAGCGAGTTCCATCGCCCTGCAGATCGGCGGGCAGCTGTTCGGCGCGGTGTTCCTGGCTGGCCTGGTGGTGGCGCAGTTCGCCTCCGGGCTCGCCGCACAGGCCAGCGCCTCCCGCCTGCTCTATGCGATGGGTCGCGACTCCGTCCTGCCCAAGGCGGTCTTCGGCCGGCTCAGCGAGAGGTTCCACACTCCGGTGGCGAACCTGGTGGTCACCGGCATTGTGGGCCTGATCGCGATCTTCCTGGACGTGGCCACCTCGACGTCGTTCATCAACTTTGGTGCCTTCACCGCCTTCACGCTGGTGAACGCCTCGGTGGTGTTCCACTATGTGCGCCAGCGCCGGGCCGGGCAGCAGCTGAACCCGGTGTCCTACGTAGTGGTCCCGGTGATTCACGACTCCAGCGAGTCATCACATTCACCCAACCCACCTCCTTGAGCACTACAACTAGCCCCGGCCAACGAACACTTCCGCAGGTCTCAACCGACCGACCCCGTATCACCTATGACGGGTCTCGTATCCCATTGGGCACCACAACTAGGACAGCTCGGTTGTCAGAATTGCCAGTTGCTTCCACACGGCGCCGAACAGCTGCCCGCCGAGAGGAGCAGCTATGGAGCATCCACGAGCTCGCCTCCGATAGCCAATGACTCAACAAACTCCTGCCGTACATCACTCATGGATCGGTCGCCTTCAACATCGACGAGCCAGAACCACCAACCAGCCTCTGACTGGGCTCCCGTAATGGCCCTCGCGGCCGCGCTTAAAGTGTCGTAACGGCGGTCGCCCACGTACAGTGATCCATCTTCGCTGACCTGGCAGGGCTTCCCTCTGTGGGCCTGAACTCGCGCAAAAAGCGATTGACCTGGATGTACTAGGCCCGCGCTGACCAAGTCCGCGACTTCCACGCGAGGGGTGGCGCGTTCGATGGAGGCTGCCGTCCTGCCGCTGTGTCCTGCCGGGACGGGCCAAATCTCCAGAATGTCGTCGATCATCCTCTCTGTTCGCTCCTTGATGAAGTCTTCAGTCCAGCCGTGCACACCGAGCTCTACAACTTCCCGGGTCAAAAGAAGAGAGGTGTTCTTACGTAGCTCTGCGTGCTTACCTTTGGCTCCCTGCCATGGCCCATTGGAGACCCTGCTGTTGAGGGACTGGGTCAGGAGCGTTAGGTTGCCGAGCGTCTGAACCAACGCGTCGCGCTGCCTGGAGCGGTCTTCCCCATCGGCCCCTGGCCAGTTGAGTGACCATTCTTGAGGCATGATGTGTTCTATGGTCGTTGTGCCTCGGATGACGGGCTGTTCGTGCATCGGCCGCTGCGTAGTCCAACCGCGCCGATGGTCTTCGATTGCTTCAAGGAGCATCCGCAAACGTCCGCGCCGAAAGCGCTTGTAGATAGGCATGTCTGTAAGTTCACGGCGAACTTCAGCATCTCCGGGCCAATAATCGTTGGGCCCATCCTGCTGCAGAAAGTATTTCTCAGTAAAGTCACCGACAGTTTCTCGTGACTTCTCGTTTAGATAATTGAGCAAGTCAACGAAGATCCGGTTGTATGCCTTCGTGCTGGCGCGAACACAAGTCCTCCGGATGAGCCAACTCTCAACCGTCGCCAAGCACTTCTCGCGCTGTTCGGACGGAACAGTCGCCCGATCCGGATCCTCAAGCCAGAGGACTAGAGGCTTTACCACCTCGGATTCGAGTGTTGAGGTGCGGTAAATAAAGAGCTCGAGCCTGCTTAGGATGTTGGTGGAACTCCATGCCCTTTCGGTGAACGAGCGATAGATTTCTGCGTTCCTCCTAATTTTTGGCAACAGCGCATCAATCGGTTCGTTGCTGTCCGCAACGTGGCGTTTGAATTGCCCAAATACCTCCTTCGCCGTCACATCCTTCAAGGACTGTGCGATCAGCCATTGGTTCAGAAAAAGCGAACTCCGACTGTATGTGACTCGCCCAGATGCAATCTCCGTTTCCCAGAACGGAGTTTCAAATGCCTCCCAATAGTCGTGATAAGCCTTTTCTGATTGGGACGGCGCCACATCGAGTCGCTGAAAGACGAAGTTCTTAATTAGGTCTGCCGCGGTGAGGGGTGTACCACGAGCGTTCAGAGTCTCAAATATCTCCTGCGCATCCTCGTCCGCTTGAAGCTCGATGACCACAATTTGGAGCTGATTGCTGATTGTTTCAACGAGCGCATGTGCGCGCTTCTCTTTGTCAGGACCCGCCAGCCATTCTTCGGCGGACTTAGAGAAAAATTGGTGGGCGGCGACCATTCGGCTGCCAGCGTTGGCCAATTTTCCGTGTTCAAAAGGTGCAACCGCCGACATTACCTCGTTAAAGGCAGGACGGTCACGGTTGGTTGGCCAGACCTTGAACCGGTCCTCTGGGTGACTGGTGAAGTGCTCGGGGTTCTCGACCAGGTCCTGAACTTGCCGAGCGATACTTTCAAAACCCACAAGGCGAACTTGTTCATATACGGCGCTCAGCATGAGCTGCATTGTCGTTAGTCGCTGCTGCCCGTCAATGACCGTACGAATGGGGAGCGAGCCAATCGAACCCATCTGCTGCTGCATCACAACTGCCCCTAAAAAGTGCGGCCCTTGCGGCTCAAAGTTGCACCGCCGCTCAGCGAGCCTTTGAACATCGTCCCATAATGGAGCCCACTGCCCTTCCTTGCTCCAGACGTAAGGGCGCTGGAATAACGGGACCATCAGCCGCTGTGGCTGGTAGAAAACGTCACGAGGTGTCTTTACTTGGGTGATCACGCCGAGGCCTTTCAGAGACTTTGAGTCGTCGTTGCGCTGTTCGAAGTCGAGTCTAGAGTCGATTTTCCCAATGCAACGTCACTGAAAGCGTGGGCGATCCGGTGTCGGCAAGGGTGATGAGTAGCAGCGCATGATGGCTGGGCGGATGCCGAATCTTCCTGGACCAATCTGTCCTGGGTCTCATCTAGCATTTGTCACATATCTCATCGCGAGAACTTTGGGCATGGTGGAGGAGAAACCTGAGTGGATGTACTGGTTTGGCTGTTAGTCGGCCTCTTCGTCTACTTCCTACTTCGGAATCCGACTCGCAGACGTCATGAAGAAGAGGCGCGACCTCCCGAGCAGCTGGCGGACATGAGGCGCTCCGGGGCCAGCTGGATCACCTCGGGCCAAACTGGTTCGCTCGCTTCGGCCCCGACATCCGTCGTCGGCCAGGAACAGGAGAGGCCTCGGCTCTCGCTGGTTCAGCCACCTTTGTTTACATCCCCGGCTCCCGCAGAACTGGGTGTCTTCCACGTGACCTATCTGACCAATGAGACGGGTATGCCCGTTGGATCCAAAGATAGGGACGCCTGGCTTCATGCACGTCGTCACGGGGTGACCGCCACTGACCTGAAGAAGATCGTCAAACTAAACGGCGATCCGAGCAAGCAACGGCCTGCACTTTTGCAGCAGAAGCTGACCGGCGAAGAGGGGCCGCGCTTTGCAGCGTTCCAGCACGGTATCGAACGCGAGCCCGTCATCGCCGCGTGGATAGCCGAGGAGTTTGGCATTTTTCCCAACTCTTTCATTTGTGTGGGCTTGAATCCGCGTCACCTCGCAACCCCTGACGGCATTGGTTCGGATGTTGTGGCCGAAATCAAGACATCTGTGAAACCGTTAGGAGCCGCGCTGAGCATGTACCGAGATCAGCTTCAGTGGCAGCTACACGTAACCAGATCTGAGCGCGTGCTCTTCGTTGTGGAAAATCGGTACTCCTTCGAGCGCGAACACCGCTGGATATATCGGGACGAGGCCCGCATTGGCGTTCTTCGGAATCACGCCGACCGTTTCATCGAGGAGCTCGATCGCCTCAGGGATTCTTTCCGGGGAACGGAGGTATCGGCCAACACCCCAGCCTTTCTTGAGTGTGACCTGGCGGATTCACCCGCGTCCACTGTCGGGACTTTGCAGGTAGAGGAGCACCTGGCGCTGCCAGCGACGTCCGTAATGTTGGAGGCTGTTGATTCCGGGACCCCACAGGATGTCCGAGACGAGGACGAGCACCGCCGTTGGACAACCAGCGAAACCTCACGGCTCCTCTTTCTCTACGGCGAAGGCGTCCCACTGTATGAATTAGGAATCGTCATTGGCGCCACGGACCGGGCCGTTGTCTTCGAACTAACCCGCCAATTACTAAATTCAGAGCGGCCTCTCGTAGACCCGTCCGCGGAACAGTTCGGCCGTCTGTGGTCGTCGGATGACATCTCTAATCTAGAGGACGCCTACTATGACGGCGTCTGGCTACCATCCGTCGCCCTCAAACTTGGCAGGGATCAGCTCGGCGTCGCCTTTAGATTGTTCGAGTGCAGGCTTCCGTCCGTTATCCACTTCACCGAAGATCTCGCTTGGCTCGACATGCCCAGCGAGATCGCACAGGAGTTTCCGACTAGCACCGTTGAGCCTCACCACCCTCCCGTCGTTGCAGGGGCCGGCCAGCCGCTGGCGGCATCACTTGACCCTGGAATGATCCGTGATGAGGACGAGGATCGCCTGTGGACCGCCAACGAGACTTCACGGCTCCTCGTCCACTACGACGAAGGCGCCACATTGGATGACTTGTCCCAAATCTGCAGTGCCACATCCCTGGCCGTGGTTTTCGAGCTGGCACGCCTGATGCTCAACACGGAAGGACCACTCAAAGATTCGAGAGTGGGAAAATCGGGCGATCCTTGGTCCGAGGACGACGTTCGGCACCTGGCGTCCGCATATTATGACGGGGTCTGGCTACCAACGGTGGCGCGCCGACTCGGACGAGACCAGCTCGAAGTAGCCGCCAAGTTGTTCGAATGCGGGCTTCCAGCGGTCCAAATTCCATGGCAGGACCGGTAATGGCTCGCGGTTCAAACCCAGACCGGACAACCTTCGCGTGTCTCTCAGATGGGCCCAGCCGGATGACACCGCAGTTGGAGAGGCCCACTCCGGCCGTCAGCTCTATTGTTTTTGGGTTGACCCAGCCACCAGCCAACAATGTCCAAAGCACGCAGTGAAGTGATCGGTGGCTTGGTAGCAAGACCGGCAATCCGTTCCCACGTGTCCGCTTGGTCTCGCAAGTCTTTTTGCACCGCGGGTAGCCAAAGGAGCGAGAACTGTTCCCAGGTCCGAGCATCATCACGGGGCACAGGCGACTCCTGGCCGGAGCCGACGTAGCAACGCCAGATGTTCGGGTCGTATAGCGGAATAAGATCGGGACGCTTACGATGCAAAACCTTCGATAACTTGGTCAATTTCACGCCCGGTGTATTAGATCTATCCAATACTCCGAACAAATCGGCAATAGCGGCGAGCGTTTCGTCACTCGCTTCCGTCAATGTGCCGGTCATCGTCGGATGAGTAACCTTGTCGTTAATCTCATCCAGGAGACCTTCCAGCGTGTAATACGACCGAACCGGGTTATGACCCGCATTCAGCAATGCCGGCGCTAATAAGTCCTGCGCCCCGACGGCATCTGTGCACGAGCCAGGGTAAGCGTCGTACGCCGGATAAGAATACGTCTTATCTTTATTTGCGATGTAGCGACTAGCCCATTCAAATGCGTCGTCGAATGCAGCCGACGCGCCACCTACACTAATGTTTTCTGTCATGCCAGCGATACTAGGGCATCGCGATATATTGCTCCGGATACTAAGTGTGTGTTGGAGTATCTCGGAGAGCCAACGGGCATTATGCAACTGACTCAGTGTCGTCCGGCAACCTCAGGCCTTTTCAAATCAGCACTTCCTAGTGATCCCATGAATAAGGCCCCAGCCGTGCCGTATATCCAGGCGGTGCTTCCTGCGTCGGCGCGAAGCGTGCACCAAAGGCTCATCCGCCGTCACCTCACGCAGCTCCTTAGGGGTTAAGGGCCCGGTCGGCAGCTCTCCCCGGTCGACGCCTCCGATAGGCCCTCGCAGCCGCTCCCCAGCCTTGACGCTCTCAGGTCAGTTTCTTGCTTTCTAGGGCTATCAACGGTCGCTACACGACAGTTGCCCCTTGGTAGCAGTTCACAATCTGACCTTGATTACCTTAAGCGATGTTTTCCTCCCCGCTCCACTGACCAGCCGACTGAAGACTCAGCTACAACCTTCTGTGCCGGAACATCGGGAAGGACTCCCGCACCCGGTGCACCGTCTCCAGCGACACCTCCACCACCCGCACCCCTGCCTCCAGCCCAAGGTCCGCTTCAACAACCCCCATCGGATCCACCAGCACGCTCCGTCCCACGGACACCGGCGGTGCCTGGCACACCCCGGCCACGTACACGCTGTTCTCGATCGCCCGCGCCGCGTTCAAAGCGAGCCACTGCTCCGTCTTGTGCTCGCCCGGCACCCAGGACGAGCAGACCAGCAGAACCTGCGCCCCGGCGTCGGCCAGCGACCTTGCCAGCTCCGGGAACCGCAGGTCGTAACAGGTCATCAGCCCGAACCGCACTCCCCCGTGCTCGAACACCACGGGGCCGTGGACGGGCCCGGGCTTGATGAACGTGGACTCCCCGAAGCCCTGCGCGTCGAAAAGGTGGATCTTCCGGTAGAAAGCCAGCCGGCCGCCGTCGGGCCCGAAAGCCATCAACGTGTTGTACGCCCTGCCCGGCTCCTCTGACATTTCCACGACGCCGGCCACCAGCGCGATGCGGTGGCGGAGGGCGATGGCGGCCAGCTCCCGGCAGACCGGCCCGTCCAGCGGCTCGGCCACCTCGGGAAACGTCGCGTCCACCTTCTTCTTCTCGTAGGTGGCGTACTCCGGGAAGGCGACCAATCCGGCGCCGTCGCGCGCTGCCTGCGCGGCGAACCGGTCAATCGCGGCAAGGTTGGCCCGGATGTCGGCGCCCGACGCCAGCTGCCCCAGCGCAATCCTCACAAGAGTTCCTTCCCTCGGCCATGGGGCCACACTACTAACTGACACGTGTCAGGCGGCGGCCTCGACTGTCGCCTTCTCCGTGGCCGTCATCTCGGGCGGCGCGGCCTTGAACCCGCGGGTGATCAGGGCCAGGACCACCATGCCCAGCACCAGCCAGGACACCCCCAGCGTAATGGCGTTGCCGTCCAGCCGGGAGAGCAGGTAGGCGCAGATGATGGCGCCGATCATCGGGATTACCACGTAGGACACCGGGTTCAGCTGCTGCCCGGCCCGGCGCTGGCGCACATAGTGGAACACCACCGAGGCGTTCACCAGTGTGAAGGCGGTGAAGGCGCCAAAGTTGATGAACGACGTCGACGTGGCCACGTCCAGGAAGATCGCGATCAGGCCCACGATGCCGGTGATCACCAGGTTCGCCACCGGGGTGTGGAACTTCTCGCTGAGCCGGCCGAAGACCGCCTTGGGCAGGACGGAGTCGCGGCCCATCGCGTACAGCAGGCGGGAAGCGCTGGCCTGCGCGGCGAGGCCGGAGGCGAACTGCGCCACCACCAGGCCCGCCAGGAACACGGCGCCGAACAGCTGCCCGCCGATCTGCAGGGCGATGGAGCTGGCCGCGGACGCCGAGTCCTCGAACACGCCGCCGGGGTGGACCAGCTGGGTCACGTAGGACACGGCCACGAAGATGCCGCCGCCGATCAGGGCCACGAGCATGATGGCGCGCGGCGCGGTCCGGCGCGGGTTGATGGTTTCCTCGGTGAGGGTGGTGACGGCGTCGAACCCCAGGAACGAGTATGCGGCGATGGCGGCGCCGGCGGAGATGGTGGCGAAGCTGGCAGTGTCGTTGAAGAACGGCTGCCCGCTGGTCAGTCCCCCGGCACCGTTGGCGGAGACCACGCTGCCGATGGCCAGCGCCACGAAGAACACCAGGACCAGCAGCTGGAACGCCATCAGCACGTAGTTGGCCTTGTCCGCCACCTTGATGCCCAGGATGTTCAGCAGCGTGGTGATGAGGATGAAGCCCACGATCCAGACGCCGATGGGGATGCCGGGGAACTGGGCGCTCAGGTAGGAGCCGCCGATGAGCCAGATCACCATGGGCAGGAAGAGGTAGTCGAGCAGCACGGCCCAGCCCACCAAGAACCCCACCCGGGAATCGATGGAGCGGCGGACGTAGGTGTAGGCGGAGCCGGCCACGGGGTAGGCGATGGCCATCCGGCCGTAGCTGTGGGCGGTGAACAGCATGGCCACGAGCGCCACGAGGTACGCGGCGGGCGCGGCGCCGCCGGTGGTTTCGGCGATGATGCCGAAGATCCCCAGGACGATGATCGGGGTCAGGTACGCCAGCCCGAACAGGACCAGCGAGGGCAGCTTCAGCGTGCGGGTGAGGGTTGTTGTCACGGTATTTCCTTACGGCTTGTAGGACGGCGGTGTCCAGGTGGCCGGGTTGATGCGGCCTTGGTAGACGGAAAGTTCGACGGCGGGCTCCCCCTCGCGGAACTGCGACCAGGGGCGGTTGAGGTTCTCCGTGCCGTGCGTGCGGACGCGGTCGACGGCGGCAAGGTTCAGTTCCGCAGCGAGCAGCTGTGGGGCGTCGTCGGGGGCTTCGGTGAGGGTGTTGCCCTCCGGGTCCACGATGATGCTCTTACCCTGGCCGGTGGGGCCGGCGCAGTTGACGCTGACCATAAAGACCTGGTTGACGATCGCGTTGGCCTTGGCCAGGATCAGTTCCTGTTTGCGGTCCGGGGTGGTGGTTTTGACGACGTTGAGGATCACGTCGGCCCCCATCCAGGCGAGCTGGCGGGACACCTCCGGGTACCAGGCGTCGTAGCAGATGTTCAGGCCCACCCTGCCGATGCCGGGCAGGTCCACGGTGGTGAACTTGTCGCCAGGATCGTACGGCTCGAACGGGCGCCAGGGGAAGATCTTGCGGTAGTAGCCGGCGAGCTCACCTTCCGGGGAGAGGACCAGCTGGGTGTTGAAGAGCTGACCTTCCCGGCCGCGCTCGCAGACGCTGCCGGGAACCAGCCAGATGTTGAGGTCTTTGGCCAGCTGTTTGAGCTCTTTGACTCGTGGCCCGTCCAGGGGCTCGGCACTTGCCTGGAGCATTTCGGTTCTTTGGAGGTCCGGGTTTTCATCGCCGAACAGGTGCAGTTCGGGGAAGACGACCAGTTTGCTGTGCGGCTGGGCTTGGAGGGCTTCTTTGACCTCTTCCGCGAAGGCCGAGACAGATTCGCCGATGAGCCGCGGCTGGGCCTGGGCAGCGATGAGGGGAAGGATGCGTTGCATGGGTTTGTCTCCGCGTTGAGGTGTGATCCGGGTTATATTAGATCAGAATGAACCAATAAATGGAAGGGGGCATGCGTGGGCCGTAAAGTAGCGGATATGACCCGTCAGCTTGAGGACACCGCTGAGCCCGCCCGCCTCGGCGCCGGCAGGATGCCCGGGATGGAGCGCCGCAGCGCGATGGACGCGGTGCGAATGCGGATCGGAATGGCGATTTCACTTGGGCTCTTGAAACCGGGCGAGCGGCTGCCGGACCAGGAGGACGTGGCCCTGGGTCTATCGGTCAGCCCGATTACTGCCCGCCGTGCGCTGGCGAGCCTGGCGGAGCAGGGCGTGGTGGTGCGCCGGCGCGGCCGGGCCGGGGGAACGTTTGTGGCGGAGGCGCCGCCTACGGATGTTTTGGCTTCCCTGTCGGCGTCGCCGGCCGAGTCCCAGGCGGTGAACCGGCTGGTGGACCGGAGGCTTTTGTTTGAGTGCGCGGTCACCCACTATGCGGCGGTCAATGCCACAGCCGAGCAGCTAGACGAGTTGGAACGGCTGACCCGGGAAATGGCGGAGTCGACTGACTGGTCCTACTACCACCGGATGGACGAGCAGTTTCATCAATTGGTGGGTACTGCATCATGCCTGGACTCCGCCGTCGAGGTCTATCACGAGACGCTAGCGGAGCTCTACGACTACTTCATCCCCTACCCCATCGAGAAGCTGCACAAATCCAACCAGGACCACATCGCCCTGGTGGCAGCCCTCCGCGCCGGAGATGTCCAGGACGCCGTGGAAGTTGCCAGGAAGCACGTGGACATCCTGCACCGGACGATGTTTATGGGACTAGCTCAGGGCGAACCCTCAGCCACGATCTCGGACTGATAGTGGCTGCGATGGCCACTATCAGTCGGCTATCGACGTACGAATTTCCAACCAAGGCTTGGAATGAGGGCCCAAAAAAGCATCAATAAATCGTCAAGATTCGCGACTAACAATCAGGATTCGCGCAGTTTTCTCCCAGAAACCAAAAAAGGCGGCATTTTCTCAGATCTAATGAAATGACTTTGACGCTATTGGGGGAAGCGAAAATGTTGTTTCTGTCGGCTGGCTCGGTGTACCGCTTCTGCGGTCCACGCTCCACGCTGGATTTCCTCCATGTGTGTCCATCACCGCACCCAACCCCGCACGCTTTTTACTGCACGTCGGTCAGGTGTCCTATGGAAGGACTCTCATGAGCCAGCAACCCTACACCGCCCCCTATCCTCCGAACTACGGCTATGGTCAACCGCCGGTAAGCAACAAGTCGTTCCTGGCGACCTGGCTGCTCTCGCTGCTCCTTGGCGTCTTCGGCGTTGACCGCTTCTACCTCGGCAAGGTGGGAACCGGCATCCTGAAGCTCGTCACTTTTGGTGGGCTCGGCATCTGGGCATTGATTGACCTCATCTTGGTGCTGGCTAACAAGACACGCGACAAGCGGGGGCTTCCGCTGGAAGGTTATGACAGGCACAAGAAAGTGGCCCTGATCGTCACCGGCGTTGTCATTCTCCTCAGCATCGTCGTCAACTCGGCCCGCGCGGGCTCTGCACCCTCGTCAGCGCCCGTCGCCTCCACTCCCAAGGTCGCCACTGCAGCTCAGACCGCGTCTGCCACTCCAGCTCCCACAAAGGACCCCGCTGTTGCAGCGGCCGAAGCTGAGGCCGCTACGAAAGCGAAGGCTGAGGCTGATGCAGCGGCCAAGGCAAAAGCCGAAGCCGACGCTGCCGCCAAAGCGGAGGCAGATGCAGCGGCCAAGGCAAAAGCCGAAGCCGACGCTGCCGCCAAGGCCCAGGCTGAGGCTGAAGCCGCTGCCAAGAGGGGGACGGTCAGTCAGCAGAACGCTCTGCGTAAAGCTGCTGATTATCTCGACTACACCGCTTTCTCGCGCACGGGCTTAATTGAGCAGCTGGTGTACGAAAAGTATTCGGCCGAGGACTCTACCTGGGCAGTGGACCGCGTAACGGTTGACTGGAACGGGCAGGCGGCCAAGAAAGCCAAAGACTACCTCGACTACACCTCATTCTCTCGCAGCGGCTTGGTCGAACAACTGCTTTACGAGGGTTTCACCCCTGAGCAGGCCGAATATGGAGTGAGCACCACCGGACTCTAGCTGGTCCAAAGACAATCCGTCCCATCGCGGCGTCGCGAAGAGGCTTCGGTGCCGAACTGGACAGCGAGCCGCAACGGGGCATCCAGATTTGCCAATACATTTCGAGGGGAAATTAGGTTTGAAACTCACGACAACACTGGCCAGCGGCGCGCTCCTGTGCTTGGCCCTTTCAAGCTGCGCGGGATCCCCGCAAGCAGCTCCAACCGTCACGCATACCGTTACCCAAACGGCCACGGCAACCGTTACTGCAACGGCAACAGTGACGGCGACCGCCACGGTCACAGCCGACCCTGTTGCTCCTGCCGTTGTGGCAGCCCCGGCACCGGCTCCTGCTGCACCAGCGACCGCCGTGATCCCGGCCAACGCCGCTGGAATGAATGCGGAAGCACTCGACGATGAATTGACCGCGCTTGGCTTCAAAAAGATCGTCTATAACTCTGACACCGGAAAGACCGTGCTGTTGCTCAGCAACTGGACAGTTACTGGAATCGACAACGCAGGAGCGGAACAAGCCGTCGAGAAGGCGGTAGTAGTGCACGTAACCAAATAGATTCGGTCTCACGAGGGGCGCGCCCGGCCAAGCCGGACGCGCCCCTCGTGGGCTCTGAACCCGCAAACCCGGGCACAAGCGGACTCTTCAGTCGATAAGCACCGGCTGCTTGGCGTCGTCCGGCCATTCAACAGCGGCCGGAACCTTTGCCCGAACGGTGGTACAGCCAATTCGCCAGCGCCAGGAGCGCCACATGCGCGGAGGAGCTCAGGAGCTGGGGAATCCTCGCCGATGAAGCCCACCGTGAAGATCGCCGCGAGGATGCCATGCGGGCGGCGAAGGCGACGGTAGCGGACTAGATACATGGTGCGGCTTCACCACCAACTCTTGGTCCCCGCCGCCGTCGTAACGCCCGACGGCGGCCACCGGCCAGGTCCGCGTATCTGCGAGCCTAGCGGCGCACCAGCCGCCACAGGGACGTGACCTCGGCCGCGCGCGCCTCGAACAGGGGATCGTCGCGGTCCGATGCCTTCGGGTGCGTTGGCTTCGTGTCGAGCCGCTCCACCACTTTCAGCCCTGCAGCACCGATGGCGGCCAGCAGATCCTCACGCGAGCGCAGGCCAAGGTGCTCGGCCAGGTCGGAGAGGACCAGCCAGCCCTCGCCGCCCGGCTCCAGATGGTCGGGCAGTCCGTTCAGGAAGCGGAGCAGCATCCTGCTCCCGGGGTCGTAGACCGCGCTGTCCAGGCTGGAATGCGGCGTGGCGGGAATCCACGGCGGGTTGCACACGATCAGCGGCGCCCGGCCCGGCGGGAACATGTCGGTCAGGACCGCCTCGGCACGGTCCGCTACACCGAGGTTCCGGAAGTTCTCGGCGGCGGAGGCGACGGCGCGCGGCTCATTGTCCGTCGCCACCACGCGACGGACGCCGCGGCGGGCAAGGACGGCAGCGAGCACGCCGGTGCCGGTTCCGACGTCGAACGCCAGCGTCTCAGAAGGCAGCGCGGCGGTGGCCACGAGATCCACATACTCGCTCCGTGTGGGGAAGAACGTGCCATAGTGCGGGTGGATGCGGCCCTGCAGGGCCTCGACGTAGACGCCGTTCCGTCGCCACTCGTGGGCGCCAATGGCCCCGACCAGCTCATGCAGGGACACCACGGACGGTTCGCCGATGTCACCGTACGCCTCGGCGGCGGCTTCCCGAATGTCCGGGGCGCGGCGCAGCGGCACCACCGGGCCCGGATCAAGGGGAATCAGCAGCAGACCAAGAATGCGGGCACGGTGCGAGGCGGCCTGGCGATGCCGGTAGAACCTCTCGGCACCGGTTCCGGTGGTCCCCTTCTTCCCGCCGCCTACCCGCCGGTCCAGGGCGTTGAGGAGCTGCCGCCCGTTATGGAAGTCACCGCGCCAGAGCATCGCGATCCCCTGTGACGCCATCCGGTACGCCTCATCGGCCGTAAGAGAATCGTCCACCACATCGGCCCGCGTCGGCGCCGGCCTGCCGTTTGCCGACCGCCAGCGCAGGGACATGCTGGTTCCGGCCTCAGCCCAGGTCACAACGGCATGCTCATCCGCCGCAGCAGCGCGCACGGGATTGCGGACCGGCGTCGGGATTACCGTGGGTACTGGCGGGTCAATGCTGATGAAGGATCCATTCCGAAATTCGGGAGCCACCCGGGGAGACGATTGCGGCGGCGGTTCGACGACGTCCAAGGCTGCGGCCCAGCTTCCAGACCCCTCATCCGGCTGCGCACCGGGCTTGGTCGATGGCCGCTGGGGCCCTTGAACTAGATGCTCAGGATACAGGTGTGCTGTGGCGCCGTCGCTCATCCGGGGCCAGGCCGACGGTACCCCCGCCACGTACGCATTCCCCACATCTCCGATCGGTACAGAAGGGCGCGCCCGGCCAAAGCCGGACGCGCCCTTCGTGGGCTCTGAACCCGCAAACGGGGCCAAGGCGGATAATTTAGTCGATAAGCACCGGCTGCTTGGCGTCCTCCGAAGCTTCAACAACAGGCGCAACCTTCCAGTTCCGGTGGTTCATCCAGCACCCCACCGCCAGCAGCACCACGAGCCCGAAGGTGCTCAGGAGCTGGGGGCGGGAATCCTCACCGATGAAGCCCACCGTGAAGATCGCCGCGAGGATGAGCAGCCCAAAGCACGTGAGCCACGGGAACCCGGGCATCCGCAGCGGAAGCTCCGTTCCCTCCCGGTCGGCGCGGAGGCGCAGCGCGAGCTGGGCCAGGAGCGCGGACGTCCATACCAGCAGGCAGGTGGAGCCCACGATGTTGAGCAGGACCCCAAGGACCATCTCGGGGAACGCCAGCTCCAGCACCACCGTGATAACGCCGAAGGCGACGCTGGCCAGGACTGCGACCACCGGGACCCGCGCCTTGGACACCGAGGCAAGCACCCGTGGTGCTTCACCCCGCTCGGCGAGGGAGTACGCCATCCGGGAGGCGCCGTAGAGGTTGGCGTTGAGCGCGGACAGCAGCGCTGCGACGGCCACCAGTGTGATGGCGGTGGCTGCGCCGGGCATGCCGGCCGCCTCCAAGACCGCGGCGAACGGGCTCTTTAGCCCCGCCGAGCCGACGGGAACCACGGCAGCAATGATGAAGATGGCGCCGATGTAGAACACCAGGATGCGCCACAGCACCGTGCGGACTGCCTTCTTTACGCACCGGGCCGGTTCGGCGGTCTCGGCTGCCGCCACGGACACAATCTCGGTGCCGCCAAACGCGAACGCCACCACAAACAGCGCCGTGGCAATCCCGGCAAAACCGCTCGGGGCGAATCCGTCACCCATGAAGTTGGACAGGCCCGGTGACTGGACGCCCGGCAGCCAGCCGAAGAGAAGGGCAGCGCCCACCGCCAGGAACGCGACGATTGCCGCCACCTTCAGCAGGGCGAACCAGAACTCGAACTCACCGAAGTTCTTCACACTGGTCAGGTTCACGGCGGTGAGCACCACGATGAATACGAAGGCCATCAGCCACACGGGCAGCGCCGGGAAGATGGTGGCCAGCAGGCCCGCCGCACCGAGTGCTTCCGCTGCGATGACCACCACGAGCTGGATCCACCAGAGCCAGCCCACGGTGGCGCCGGCCACGGGTCCGTAGGCTTTGGCGGTGTAGACGGAGAAAGCACCGCTGTCCGGGTTGGCGGCGGCCATTTCACCGAGGGCCCACATCACCAGGATGATGAGGGTCCCGGCCACGAGGTAGGAAATCAGCACGGCCGGGCCGGCCGCCTGGATGCCCGCGCCGGAGCCGATGAACAGGCCAGCACCGATGGCGCTTCCGAGGCCCATCATCGTGAGCTGGCGTGGTTTGAGGGCCGCGCCGAGGGCGCGGGCAGACGTCTTTGTCTGTTGTTCCATGGGGATTCCTCTAGTTAGTAGGTGGAACGGAGTAATAAGGGATCAAAGAATGGTCAGGCCGCGTGGGCTTCAAGGAGCCGGAGCACACGGTCGTTGGAGGCGGCATCGGCAACGGTGATCCGCACGCCGTCGCCCTGGTACGCCCGCACCAGAATGCCCGCGCCGTCGAACGCCTCGACGAGCCTCGCCCGGAGCTCGTCGTCGGCACGGATCCACAGGAAATTGCCCTGGCTCGGCTGCAGCTTCCAGCCCTGGGCTGCCAGCTGCGCGGCCATCCGTGCGCGCTCCTGCTTCACGACGGCGACCCTCGTTTCCATCTCCTCCCCCGCGTCCAAGGAAGCGATGGCCGCCTTCTGGGCCAGCGCGCTCACCGAGAAGGGCAGGGCGGTCCGGCGCAGCCCCTCAGCAATGGCCGGTGCCGCCACGGCGTACCCCACGCGCAGGCCGGCGAGCCCGTAGGCCTTCGAGAAGGTCCGCAGGATGCAGACGTTCGGGTACTCACGGTAGAGCTCCAAGGAATCGGGCCCGCTGCCCGCTTCGGCATATTCCACGTAGGCCTCGTCGATCACCACGAGGACGTCCGAGCGGACGGCGCGCAGGAAGACGTTGATGCGCTCGTGGCTGATCGGCACCCCGGTGGGGTTGTTGGGGGTGCACAGCAGGATCACCTTCGTACGCTCGGTGACGGCCGCGGCCATTGCATCGAGGTCATGGCCCTCAGCATCGTCCAGCGGGATGCGGACCGGCCGGGCGCCTGCCAACTCCACCAGGATGGGGTAGGCCTCGAAGGAGCGCCACGCGAAGATCACCTCATCCCCGGCGTCGCACAAGCCGGTTATGATCTGCTGGAGGACGCCCACGCTGCCCGGTCCCACCGCCACCTCCCCTGCCGTGACGCCCAGGTGCCAAGCGAGCCGTTCGCGGAGTTCGACGGCGGCGGAGTCAGGGTAGCGGTTCATGGTACCTGCCGCTGCGGCCACCGCAGCGGCGGCAGCGGGCAACGGCTCGTAATGGCTTTCGTTGCTGGCGAGGGCTGCGATGTCCGTGCCGGCGCTGCGCCTGCCCGGGACGTAGGAGGGAAGGCCGGTCACCGCGTCGCGAAGGGTGGGCAGCGCTGTGTCCGGCCTTGTCAGGAGTTGTTCAGGGGTCATGGGCACCGATCATGGTTGTGACCCGGCCCACATAGCAAGATACGCTTTTGTGCTTGGGACTTCTGCTCAACTTCTAGTAGCTCTGGTGAAAATATGACCATCACGAATGCTCGCACCCTCGATTCGCTCGACGGCCGGATCATCCTGGCCCTCGATAAGGACCCCGAAGCCAGCGCCCTGGCACTTTCCCGGACGCTCGGCGTCGCACGCAACACCGTCCATGCCCGGCTGGCACGGCTGGAGCGCAGCGGCGCACTCCGCTCCTTCAGCCGGCGGCTGGACCCCGCAGCGCTCGGCTACGAGCTCATGGCCTTCCTCTCCCTGGAAATCAGCCAGACGCGGTTCGGCTCCGTGGAGAGCGGCCTCGCAGCGATCCCGGAAGTCATCGAGGTGCACGCCACCACCGGCGACGCGGACCTCATGGCCAAGGTGGTAGCCCGGGGCACCGGCGACCTCTACCGCATCACCAACCAGATCCTGGAAATCGACGGGATCCAGCGGACCAGCACCGCCATCTCCGTCATGGAACTCATGCCGCCCCGGTACGACGGGCTCATCAGCCGCCTGTCCGAGCAGGAAGGCCGCCCCTCCGACTAGAAACGGGTGACGCCAGCCACAACTTGAGCAAATTGTCACTGGGTGCTTCTTCTACTGCCAAAAGTCCCAGCAGTATCGAGCGCTATTGCAAACGTGAGACGCAGGCCACACGATTCCTCCATGACTTCACTTACCGTCTCCGGCCGCGTGGCACAGGTTCTCAGCAGCTACCTCAGCGACATCTTCGGCGTTATGGGCAACGGAAACGTCTACTTCCTGGACGCCGCCGAAAAGCTGGGCCTCCGCTTCTCCCCCGTCCGCCACGAAGGCGCAGCCATCGCCGCCGCCGACGCCTACTACCGGACCTCGGGACGGCTCGCGGCGGGCACCACCACCTACGGACCCGGCTACACAAACGCCCTCACCGCCCTCGCCGAGGCGGTTCAGGCGCAAATCCCCGTTGTGCTCGTCACCGGAGATGCCCCGAGCAGTGGCGCCCGGCCGCAGGACGTGGACCAGGCGGTCATCGCCGCCGGCCTGGGCGCGGCAACCTTCACCGTCACCCGCGACGCCGCCGGCTCCATCACACAGCAGGCGGTGGAGTACGCACTCACCAAGCGCACCGCCGTCGTTATTGCCATTCCCTACGACCTGGCGGCACTGGAGGCTGCGGACGAGGAACTTCCCGAGCCGCAGGCAGCAAAGGTGACGGACGACGTCGACGGCGGCCTTGGACAGGTGGCCCGCCTGCTCGCCGGGGCCAAGCGGCCGCTGATCCTGGCCGGCCGGGGTGCGCACCTCGCCGGCGCCGGGCCGGAACTCCGCAAACTCGCCGACCGGCTCGGCGCACTGACCGCCGGAACCGCCCTGGCGCTCAATCTCCTCAATGGCGAGGGGT
Source organism: Arthrobacter sp. MDT2-3 (assembly GCF_059090465.1). Classification (NCBI taxonomy): domain Bacteria; kingdom Bacillati; phylum Actinomycetota; class Actinomycetes; order Micrococcales; family Micrococcaceae; genus Arthrobacter; species Arthrobacter sp. MDT2-3. The sequence goes on from NZ_JBNHFS010000003.1 coordinate 554,409, forward strand.
ACCTGGGCGTGGCCGGCGGTTTCGGCACCGACACCGCGGCGGGCCTCATGGGCGAGGCCGACGTGGTCCTGGTGGCCGGGGCGAGCCTGAGCCCCTTCACCATGCGCTTCGGGCACCTGCTCGGCCCGGACAGCACCGTCATCCAGATCGACACCGCCCTGCAGCCGACCAACTCCCGGGTGGACCTGTTCGTCAGCGCCGACGCGAAGACCGCCACGGGACGCCTCCTAACACTGCTGGATGGTGAGGCTGCGGCGGAAGGTTGGCGGGCGGAAGCCCGCAAGCGCCTGGCCGAAGGACCTGCCCACCACCCAGGCTCGGACGAGACCCCGGACGGCCGACTGGACCCGCGCTCCCTTGCCACGGCACTGGACGCCGTGCTGCCCGAGCGCCGCACGGTGGTCCAGGACGGTGGGCACTTCATCGGCTGGGCACCCATGTACTGGAACATCCCGCGGCCGCAGGACCTGGTGATGGTGGGGACCGCCTTCCAGTCCATCGGGCTGGGACTCGCGAGCGCCGTTGGGGCGGCCCGTGCCGTGGAGGACGGCCGCACCCTCGTGCTGGCGTCCGGCGACGGTGGTTTCCTGATGGGCCTGTCCGACCTCGAATCGCTCATCGGTATGGCAAGCAGCGCCGTCGTGGTGATCTACAACGACGCCGCCTACGGGGCCGAAATCCACCAGTACGGCTCGCAGGGCCTGACCGAAAAGCCGATGCTGATCCCCGAGGTTGACTTCAGCGGGGTCGCCCGGGCGTTGGGTGCTGATTCTGCTGTTATCCGTTCCCTTGCGGACCTTTCGGCGCTCAAGGACTGGCTCGACGCCGGCGCCAAGGGAACCTTCGTGGCCGACTGCCGGATCACCTCAAGCGTCCGGGCCCCGTGGTTGAGTGAATGGATGAACGCCAAGCAGGCTGCGACGGCGGCGGTGGCAGGATAACAAAGATTGACCTGTCCTCAAAGCTTAGGGATTGCCTCTTTGGACTAGGCTTCCGGTGCGCTCCCCAAACGCACTGCCAGGATCGCGACCCCGAATGCCAATTGATCCAGTTCGGCCTCTTGCCCTTCAGCGCAATTCAGTGACGAGTCTCTTGTTCGTGATAACTCATCCTCGGTCGGTTGCGGCGAACCAAACAAAATCCCATCAAGATCTTTGCAACGTTTCCAGGGGGGCCAAAGCTGACAAGGTGGAGCGGACGTATTACCGACGCGGGGTGTATGCCTACGCTCTTGTCGGGACAGTTGTCCATGACGCTAGTGTTACGTGGTCTTCTCAGGCAGGCCAATCGAGCCGGAGCCCGCCCCAGCTCGAACTGATATCTCCTCAGCGACGGATAAATGTCCATTCGCCCAAGCCTCTGTCTCTGAACCTATGACATCCCAAGCCGCTTCAGAAGCCTTCATCAGCAGAGCCCAACGGGCCCCTTCATCTTGCAAGGCAAGACTGTTCAGTTGGGAATATGCCATGGAAAGCTCACTCGAAGTCTCCTGTAGCTTCAGAGCCGTTCTAAGGTGCGCTGACCATCCAGAAGACAACGAGAACCCCCTATCCAGTAACTGTAGACCTGCTGCCACCCCGAAAAGTACATAGCCGGCAGCTGAGGGGACGTCGGGCCACAAGCTTGCCCCAACAGGTATTAGGCCCCCCAGAACAGCGGTTAAAATGCTTACGAACCGGATGGATCGCGCCAGCCTTCTTTTGGAGGCTTTCTTCATCAAATACCAAGATGTTGCCGAAGCAAGAAACGATTGCATCGCTTCATATGCTTCAGCTGCCGTCATGGCACCCGTTAGAGTCGAGGGCAGCGCAATATCCTTTGGTACACGGCTGCGGCGCATGTATTCTCCCTTAGCGGCTAGTAGATTATGGTCCTCAGCTTCCGAGTAGCCTCGTCTGTCGAGAACCGCGAAAGCCTCATCCACCCTGGAGGTCCCAGGGCGTGGCCCGAAATTGGAAGTATCATTCTTTAGTACCCAGCATATCTTTATTCAACTTGCCAGAATACTTCGGGCCGATACCGTCCAACATCTTGTTTGCCCTTCTAACGGCACTCCTAAAATCAGGAAACTGCTGCCGAAGCTTAGGACCGTACCCCAGGAGGAAACTAGATAGATCACGATCAACAGAAACATTGAGACTTCTCAGACTGGGAGAAACCGATAAATACCAGTCGACTAGGGGATGTGCAAGATTTGGCAGATCCCACGTCTCCTGATAACTCGAACGAACCCGCTTCAACAGTGCCGGACCTTCTTTATAGTCGGCAAAAGACGCGGGCGGATATTGCAATAATCGGGCGTCTGAGTTATCAGCATCCGACGCTTCGAGGATCTCGTAACGACCCCAGCCGAGAGACAAGAAACGAAAATTCAAGTGTATCAAAGCCAAAGCTGTAATATCACTAAAATGCCCAGTACGCGGAATACTAACTACCGGATGCTGCGTTGTCAGCGCGAGGGATAGATCCTTAACGGAAACGCGATGTGCGCACCCTTCCATGACGAACAACTTTTCAGATACCCAACCCGAATCGCTAGTTATCAAGGGATCATCATATATCTCGGCCAGGGTAACTTTCCCACTTAGCCGCTTAAGGTTGTTCAGGACGGACGTATTCCGAAGGATACTGTCGGCAATTCTAGTCTCGCTAGCCGACAATAGGGAGCGCCGTAGTGTCAGTTGGAGAGCAGACACTACCGTGTACGGGAGTGCTCGTACATGATCGCGAGCGACGTTTAAGTCCGGGCGAAGCGAATCTGAAAGCCAGATAGACGCGAGCACATTCCCGGTTGTGTAGTGATGCGTGTCTTTCCACGATACGGCTAGCCATTCCTCATCGGAGTCCAGAAAGTCGATTGGTAGGCGAATTCCATTATGGCTCCAGCTACTAACGTGGGTTCCACCGCTAGCGAGCCATCGCCTATCCCAATACATCGGATCTCCGAAAATGTCATCGGGATGCAGGCCGTGATCGTAGTCGTAGTCATCGTCATCGTCATCGTCATCGTCATCGTCATCTGATGCTGTATACGGCAATAGAAGCCCGACTTCCGAAAAACTAACCCTTGCTTTGAATTCAAACTCGTCGTCGCTATCGTATTTCCCTATGGCGGCGAATCTTTCATGAGCATCCTGCGCGTCAGGATCGATTTGTTCCACATACTCATGAGCTTGGTCACCATAAAGCTTGAGACTGATGTGCGCGGTGTCGCTGCCGTAAAAAGCGAGCTTGACGAAAGGCCCATTTCGGAGCGGTGACGTAGGATCATTCACATCCAGTTGTTCCTCATCCTCCTCATCATCCCACGGGCTTTTATAATCAAAATTAATCCCGGCTACACCTGGAAGCTTTTCAACCGCTAGCGTAGACATAACCGACTTCAGTGCAGACGCATCGACCATAACAAGGTAACCAGCTCCATCTATTTCCTTCCTAGCGCGAGCGGCAGATAGGTTTAGTTTGCGCACGTTAAGAGTGACCTGCTCTAGTGCTCCTGCCACCTCTGGAGCGAGCTGTTTTAGCTTCGGGCCCCAATCGAGCTGATGGCTGGTGCTATTTTCTCCGTCTGGATCGAATAGCGACACTTGCTCGTTGTCAAGAAAAACCTTGACTGGGCTGTTGAGGAGGAAATGATCACAAAGACGCTTGACATCTACGCGTTCGGTCTTTTTATTTTGGTCAATTCGAAGGGCGATGGATGTACCAGGCCTGCCTGGGGGCCGGTACCCATGCTCTATAGAATGTGAATGACTCGGCATACTGCTGGGTGTGCTCTGTTTAGATTCGGTCTGCACCACCAGAAAGTCCGTCTTCTGCGGAAATGAAAGGCGAATTGATTCGGCACGCGCGCCGCCTCCAGTTGCTGAACGAGTCGAGAGTTCAATACGGTCTGCCACTAGGAAAGCTGAAAGCAGTCCCACCCCAAATTTGCCTATAGAAACCATTGGCGAGGAGGTGTCAGTGGTAGCTTGCATGAGAGACGCCTTGAATCCAGCTGTGGAATAATACGAAGCTCCAACTCTAAGCAAAAAGTTTTCGATAACCTCCAAACTCATGCCGCAGCCTTCATCGTCAACACGAATCCATTGATATCCCTCGTCATCTTTCCATTCGGATACGTTGATGACATATCCGGAGGAAGCTACTTCCACACCTTCTAAGCGGCATCGAGCTCGCACGGCGTCAATTGAGTTTTGCAACAACTCGCGTAGGAAAACGTCCGAATTCGGATAAAGGTTCTCACCCATAAAGAGGTCAAGGATAGCGTCCTTGTCAAGCTTGAACCGAAAATCGCCGTAAGTAAAGCCGTCACTGATTATATCTGAACGATCTATAGAATTAGGCAGCGGTAAATTCCGCCACCGATCGGTGCAGTAATTGATGAGACGCTTGCATCCGGCAAGCTCCGTTTCGATAACTTCTAAAAATTCGAGCACATCGTGCTGAACAACAGGGTGGTCGGGGGCGGCGATGAATCCAAGCTCGTAGTCAGCGGCCATGTTAGTGGGAAAAACAAAGCCATCACTTTTCAAGTGTTTTCGCCATTCAACTTCGCTCCGCCGAAGGCGTTCAGTATGTGCTCGCCTTATACCCATATAGCGGTATACCGCTTCTGGAGATCGAGAATTATCAAAGTCAAGTATGTCGGCGAGGCGTAAAATGATTGCACAGAGACGAAGATCGCACTGCTTGATGAAGGGGACGTCAAAAATATCGGTTTTCAGGCTGGTCGTGGGTAAGTTATGGCTCCTGCATAGTTCACCTAAGTGGTGTGCTATGGGTACGCTTCCCCACCGAAGCTTCTCTGCAGGAAGGCTAGCTAAGATTGTTTTGACACGGTCTGCGTGCACCCAACGGCAATAGCCTTCTATGAGTTCACTGTTGGTGGTTTCGTCGTTGCGTTTGTATCGAAGATACTCCGATGGGTGCGTGCGCAAATACGTTTGAAACTCCACCGAATTAGTTATGTTGTTTCGCTCTTCTTCGGTGAAAGCCATCCCTGCGTCGTGGAAATATGCGGCAAGGATAAGCATCGCTGCTTCTAAAGCAGTGAGATCTTCTGTGCGGTGCCCAAGTAAGCTCTCCATGTTCGCTATAACGTTCTTGGCGTGCACGCGGTTATGGAGGGTGTAAGTCGGAAATGTGTCACGAACCATGTCTAACAAATCACCAGCGTAGTTGGTCAGCCATTCTACGTCTGCGTTCTGCTGATGGGTTCCTTTTTTAACAAGTACTTCCTTTAGTGTCGCTGGCATCCCGCCTCCTGTCCAACGATCCCGAAGCTGTGCTCCTTCGGGCCGTCACTTGCAAATACCTCTGTTGGCTAGAACTTGTCGTTTGTACAAAGCGTATCGTCCAGAACCTCCCCTCTGGACGGACGCAGCGCGGCGGCCTCATGGATTCTTGTATCCGCAACTGTCGACGGCTTTATCGGCTCTTCACTATTGAGTCGTGGACCGGTTGGTCTGGCTTCTTGATGGGCTTTCCGGCCTCGGCTTGCTGGACGCAGGATGGTCTGGTGAGGTGGGTCTGGCTCTCGACTCTTCTGACATCACCCCGTGGTGATTGTCCTGACCACGGCGTGTCGGCCGACCTGGCTCATTTTCGAAGTGCAGCCCGGCAGGGCCGTCATGTCCTGATAGGAGTCTGGCGAGTCCCCGATAGTGAACTGACTTACGCCCACCGTCTGCGCACCCCACAACGAGGAAGGGCGCAGTTTCCATAATGAGCGAGAACAGATGAAGGTCTATGGCGGGATCGACACGCATGCCGATACGCATCACGTCGCGGTCATCGACGCAACAGGACAACGGATGGCCGATGTACAGGTGCCGCTACCGCTGCGAATTACCAAGCGGCGTTACGGTTCCTGGGTACGTGGCCGGCATTGGTGAGCGTGGGCATCGAATGCACCGGTTCCTATGGGGCCGCGGTGACCCATGTCGCCGCGAGGGCGGTATCGAGGTGTTGCAAGTCAACCGGCCGAACCCATTCGATCGCAGGCTCCGGGGCAACCACCCCGGCGTCGGAGATGGCGCGTAGCCTTTGGCCATGGCAGCCAACGGCGGTTTGTGCGCACCCTGCCGGGACGCGTGAGAGCGACCTACGAAAATCTTCCGCTGCCGGCACCCGTCGTGGCTGGAATGGCCCTCGGTCTCCTCCTCGCCAGGCTCCGCCCCATTCCGTTTCCCGGATCCCGTTCCGTGCACAAGGTGGTTGGTGCCGGATTGGTGGTCGGTGGCGTCGGACTCAATGTCTGGGCCCTGGCGGAACGTCGGCGGCGCTCCGCGGGCCCCTTCTCGTTGGAGCGGGCTGAGGAGCTGGTGGCTACCGGCACCTACGCCATCACCCGTCACCCGATGTGCGTGGGCTGGTGGCTGATCCAACTCGGTGCGGCAATCCTTACCGGTTCGGGCTGGGTCTTCATGCTGCTGCCGGCCGAGCTGCTGGTGGAGCACCGGTCGGTCCTCGGCGAAGAGGCCGCCCTCGCCGAACTGTTTCCGCAGTCCTACCCGGACTATGCGGAAAAGCTTCCACGCTATCTGGGGCTCCCCCGCGTGTAGGGGTTCTGGCTGGGGCGCAAGTGCCGCCGTCGTACGTCCTGCCCTACATCACCGTCGGGTTCCCGGGCCGCCCCTTGTGCTCCGCCCGCGCGATCTCGAAGCTGCTCTCAAACGGCAGCGAGTCCAGGTCCAGCAGCGGGTTGTTGTCCTGCGCCGCCACCAGCTTCCGGGCGGCGTCCTCTGACTCCACGCTGGGCATCGAACCGGGCAGGTGCCGTCCGGCCGATTCGGGCAGGAACCGGATGGCCACGGCGGCAATGGCGGCCACAGTAATGAGGTAGTACGCAATCGCCATGTCGTCGCCGGTGAACCCGATCAGGGCCGCGATGATAAACGGTGCCGTCCCGCCGAAGATGGCCACCGCCAGGTTGTATGCGATGCCCATGGCGGAGTAGCGGTGCTCGGTGGGAAACAGCGCCGGCAGCGCCGACGCCAGGTTCGGCACCGAAAACGCCACCGGGAAGGCGATCAGGGCCAGGCCCAGCAAGGTCATGGGGACGCTGCCCACCGCTATGGCCAGGAACGCCGGAACCGCGAACACCACGGTACTCAAGGCCCCGATCCACAGCACGCGGCGGCGGCCGATCCGGTCCGAAAGCAGCCCGGTAAACGGGATGCACAGCGCCATGGCCACCAGCACCGGGATAGTCAGCAGCGTCCCCTCCACCTCGCTGTAGCCCATGGTGCTGGTCAGGTAGGTTGGCATGTAGGACGTGAGGGCGTAGGCCACGGTGTTGGCGGCCGCCGCCAGGATCATGGCCAGGACGATGGGCCGCCAGTGTGCCTTCAGGATCCCAATCGGGCCCACGGGGCGGAGCTCCTCCCCGGTCTCGGGATGCTGGGCCGCCACGGCTTCGGCTTCCATCGTGGCCTTGAAGGCGGCCGACTCCTCGATCTTCATCCGGAAGTAGACGGCCACGATGCCCAGTGGACCAGCCACCAGGAACGGGATCCGCCAGCCCCACGCCTCCATCTGCTCCTGCCCCAGCGTCAGCTGCAGGACGGACACCACCAGCCCGCCCGCTGCGAACCCGAGGTAGCTGCCCATGTCCAGGAAACTGACGTAGAAGCCACGCCGGCGGTCCGGTGAATGCTCGCACACGAATGTGGTGGCTCCCGAGTATTCGCCGCCGGTGGAAAAGCCCTGCACCAGCTTGAGGACCACCAGCAGCACCGCCGCCCAGATGCCCAGCACCGCGTACCCGGGAAGCAGGCCGACGGCGAACGTCGCCACGGCCATGAGCATCAGCGTCATGGCCAGCACCTTCTGGCGGCCGATCTTGTCGCCCAGCCAGCCGAAGAAGATCCCGCCCAGCGGCCGGGCGATGAACGTGGCGCCGAAGGTCCCCAGCAGGAACAGGTTCTGCACCGCCCTGTCCGCCTCGGGCAGGAACACCGGCCCCATGGTGGTGATGAGGTAGCCGAATACCCCGACGTCGTACCACTCCATCGTGTTACCCACGATGGTCCCGCCGAGTGCCTTGCGCAGCGTGCGGCGGTTGACGACGTTGACGTCGGATACCTTCAGCCGCCGCTGCTGCCCGCTGTGTTGTGTCATGGCCCGCTCACCGCGCCTCGCTTACCAAGCCGGGCACTCGTCGTCGTTCTTCTTACCCCTTGACCGGCAGCAGCCCAGCATTTCCGTTCATCTTCCCACTGCCGGACCAAGGCAACAACGGTTGCGGTTTAGTCGTTGGATTCCTCGGCCCGTGCCTCAGGCCGCAGGTTTGATGTTCTGGTTGACATGGAACAGGTTGCCCGGATCGTACTTCGCCTTGATCCTGGCCAACCTGGCGTAGTTGCCGCCGTAGTTGTCCTGGATGCTGGACTGGTCGTCGGCGTCAAGGAAGTTAACGTAGCCCCCGCCGGCTCCATAGGGATGCAGGGCCTGGTGGTAGTCCCTGACCCACCTCGTGTTGGCCGCATTGTCCGCCGGGGACTCCCACATTCCGGCGATGGCTACGGAGAAGTTGGCATCCCGGTAAGGAAAGGCAGTCTCCTCCTGTCCCACGCGTTGGGCTGCACCATTGATGGGGTAGTAATGATTGGCGGTTTGGGGACTGGGCACCCCGGCTCCGAATTTCCGGGCAACGCCGATCACGTCGTCGCTCAGCTCCGGCAGGAACTCCGCCTTCCAATATGCTTGAAGGCCCTTCGGGAGCATCGGGTCGAACAAGGTATTGAGCATCGGGTACGGGATCGGGCCGACAAACTGCCCGGCGACTGGAGCGACATCCAGGAACTGCTGCCATTGCCGCTCGCCTTCATCGTGGGGACCGGTCCAGCAGCCCACCACAACCACCACGGGTTTTCCGTGGTGCTCCTCCGGCAGGAAGGGAACCGGTGGGCCCTGGTGGAATCCGAGGAAGATTCCCATGTCTTCGGGAGCTGTGGCGATATAGTCCCGGTACAGCTGCCCAACAGCCTCAACCTGCTCGAGCAGGTAGATCACCACACCGCCGTAGACCACCTCGACGGGATGCAGGGTGAATTCCAGGGAAGTTACCGCGCCGAAGTTTCCTGTGCCGCCGCGTAACGCCCAAAAAAGATCGTCATTCTCGGTGGCGCTGGCCGTGAGGAACTTCCCGTCCGCGGTCACCACATCCGCGGAGATGAGGTTGTCGCAGGACAGGCCGTGCTTACGCGCGAGGTATCCTATGCCGCCGCCGAGCGTCAGTCCGGCCACACCCGTGGATCCGATAATGCCGCCGGTTGTTGCCAGCCCGAACGCGTTTGTTGCGTGGTTGAAGTCGGCCCAGGTGGTGCCTGCCTCAGCCCGGGCGGTCTGGGCAGCAGGATCCACCCGGACGCCCGTGCGGTCGGCGAAGTCCAGCACGAGCCCACCGTCGCAGGTCCCAAACCCCGGGGCACTGTGACCCCCACCCCGAAGCGCGAGGTCCATACCGTTGTCGCGAGCGAAATTTACTCCGGCGATGACGTCCGCGACCTGCGAAACCCGCAGTACGGCGGCGGGACGTTTGTCGATCATGCCGTTATAGACGGACCGCGACGCGTCGTAGCTGGGGTGTTCGGGGGTAATGACGTGGCCCCGGACATTCTCCTGCAGGGCCTGAAATCCATTGTTATCCATGGTGACTTCCATTCGCCCCGAGCATGGCCGATCGGGGACTACGCGCAGCCTTCCCCCCGGCCGTGCGGGGACCTTCATGATGCAGCCGCTGCGGGCCCGGGGAGAACCCGGGAACTGGCCGGACGGCCTGTTCCAGCGGCGGAGACCGGATGCGCCGGTTCTGCATGTGTGGCATGTAGCACCGGCGTGATTCTCGAGTATGCACCTGCCGGCGACGCTGCCGGGCGAAGCTTTGGACACCCTTGGGCCAACCGACTAACCGTAAGGTACGCCTGCCCGTTTTCAAGGTCAAGAACCGGTTGGAAAGGCACGCGGGGCAGCCGGCGGGCCGCCGTCGTAAATTTACGACGGCGGCCGCTCACCAGGTGCCGAACTCCCCTACTGTCCCGGGACTTTACTGTCCCGGAGCCCGGTAGGACGGCGTCTTCTTGGCAGCTTCGTCGAGGTCTTCGACGGTCAGGAGCGGCTTCAGGCGGACGTTGACGCTGCCCGTCGAATTGATGAGCAGCGACAGTGCTGCCGCACTTGCATCGTCTGGCACCTCAAAAACGCCGAGGACGTCGTAGTAGCCAAAAGCGTAGTAGAAACTCTCCAGCGTTCCTCCGACGGATTTCAACGCCTCGGTCAGGGCGTCACGGCGCTTGGTGCCGCCCTCCTGCATGAGCCCCTGGATTCCTTTGCCCACGTAAGTCGCTTCAAACAGATACTTCGGCATGGCCTTTCCTTTCCCTAAATTTCCATTCCATCAGGCGCTCATCAGGCTGTCCCGAGTGCACCCGCGCAACCCGGACACACGGTGCTGAATGGGGCCCACACAGAATCCTCCTCACCTGGCTCCATCGCCGTGCAGGAGCGGCCCAGATCCGGCCCCTCATTCCGTGGAAGCGGGTATTTCACCCCGCTACCGCAGAAACTATTCCTCCGGCTACAGGCAGTCAATAGGCCGGGGAAACCCTCCCGCGCTGGACAAGTGGGGCGCTTATCCCCTGTGCACCGCCGCGCGCGGGGAGTAGCCTGATCCGCACCACTGTCCACCGCCGTCGAGGAGCCGTCATGGCTGGGTTTTTTCAGATCATCGAATTCAGGACCTCCCGAATCAAGGAGATCGAAGAGCTGGGCCGTCCCTCACAAACCGAGGGAAGCAATCAGCCCACTTTCCGCCGCATTGTGGCCACGGCGGACAGGGACCACCCCGGGACCTACGTCACCATCGCCGAGTTCGAATCCTATGACTCGGCAATGGAGAATTCGGGCCGGCCGGAGACGTCCGAGTTCGCCGCAAAAATGGCGGCACTGTGCGACGGACCTGTCACCTTCCGCAACCTGGATGTGATCTGGGAGGACACCGGAAACGGTGCTGGCCGCGGCTAGGATCAGGCGGCCAGGCTAGTCAGTCAGCAGGTTCATCGGCCTGTGCCTCTCCATCGTCTGTACCTGGCTTGTCGTGAACCTTTTTCGGGATCTTTCCCTCAACGTCAGCGGGCACGGGAGGGTCCTTCTCATCATCAGTAGACATAGGCCAAGCCTAAGCCGCGCCCGCTTGTCACCGCCCCGTACGCAAACTGACGGCCACCCCAATCTTCCGGGTGGCCGTCAGTTTTACGTACTTTCGGTTTACCGCTCTTCTTCCGCGGCAGCGGCCTTCACAGCGTCCTTCTCGGCGCGCAGGGCCTCGGCGTCGTGCTGTTCCTCGGCCTTTTCCTGGTGGATGACCTCTGCGAAGAGCTTCTCCATCTCCTTGGCCACGCCGGCAGCAGACGCCGGGTTCTGCCCGGTCACCAGCCGGTCGTCAACCACCACCTTCTCCTCAAAGACACCGGCGGAGACGTGGGTGGCGCCCTGTTCCTCGAGCCGGTCTGCCAGGAAGAACGGGATGACCTTGTCCTTCCCTGCGGCAACTTCCTCGTCGTTGGTGAAGGCGGCCACCCGCCGGCCCTCGACGAGGCGTAGCCCGTTCTCCAGTTCCACGTTCAGCAGTCCGGCCGGTCCATGGCAGACCGCGCCCACCAGTCCCCCGGCGTTGTAGACGCTTGCCACCAGATTCTGCAGGCCTTCGCTGTCCGGGAAGTCCCACATGGTGCCGTGGCCGCCCACGAGGTAGACGCCGTCGTACTGGTCCGGATCCACCACGTCCACCCGGGCAGTGTTGTACAGGCCGGCACGCGTGGTCTCATCCTCGGTGAACGCGACTTGGATGGGATCTTTCGAGTCCACCTCGTCGCGCGGCGGCTGGCCGCCCTGGATGGACGCAAAGTCGACGAAATGCCCGGAATCCTTAAACACCTTCCACGGATGCGCAGCCTCGGCCACGTTGTAGCCGGTCTTCTCTCCCGTATCGCCGATCTCGGAAACGCTGGTCAGTACCATGAGGATTTTCTTCATGAAGTGCTCCTTTCGTCCACCTCCCACCCTACGCGCAGCCTAACTCGGGCCCTCCGCATTCCGGACGGTGAGCTGTCCGGTCACGCCGCTGAAGCTATCGGCACGGAATCTGCGGCGCTGCCCCATCCGGCCAGCAGCGCCGGAGGCACAATCATGCTGCCGGTGTGGGCGTGCCGCAACGTGTCCAGCATGGCTCCCAGTGCGCCGTCTTTCGGAAGGAATCCGCAGATGCCCGTGCGGGCGGCTTCACATAGAGCTTCCTGGGACGGGTTTCCCGTCAGCATGATGATCCTGGTTTCCGGCGCCTCCGAGAGGATGCGCCCGGCAGCTTCGAGTCCGGATCCGTCGGGGAGGTGCAGATCCATAATCACGACGTCGGGCGCAAGGTCCCGGAACATCGTCACCGAAGATGCAACGGACTTCGCCGCTCCTACGCTTTGCAGGTCCGGCTCACGGTCCAGCGCCCCGGCCAACAGGTCGGAAAACGTGGTGTGGTCATCAACAATCAGGATTCGCAGGCGGTCCGTTGGCTCTGTGGCCACCGCGGCAACGGGACGGCTTACGGTCACCGCGGGACGAGGGCCGCCGAACGATGCAGGACCCGACGATGCGGTGCTCCTCAGGAGTCTTGCCTGTGCCTCCCTTAGCGTGGGAGCGGGGGCGCAGCCCAGTTCCTCATCCATGACCCTGCGGCAGCGGTCGTAAGCGCGCAAGGCTTCCGTACTCTCGCCGTTCTGCTCAAGCCCAAGAATCAACGCCGTCCATGCCCGCTCGTTGAGGGGATCCTCCTTGGCCGCCGCGCCACCCCAAGCAATGGCCTTGCCTGTTTCTCCCACGGAGAGCGCGATTTCCGCAGCCGCAACGCGTGCCAGGCCGACGCGCGCTGCGTGCGCGGCACGCTCCTCCTCTGCCCACGCCGGCAGCAGCTCGTCCCCAAGCAGTGGAGCGGAAGCGAGGTCAAGTGCTTCTGTCAGCAGTGCAAGCGCAACGCGGGGCTCTGCCTTGGACGCCGTTTTGGTCAGTGTTTCGAAGCGGTCCAGGTCCAGTTCCACCAGTGACCGGTCGATGGCATAGCCGCCGGTGACCGTCCGCAGGGGTCCGGTTCGCCCGGTGCCGGGCTGCAGGTTGCGCCGGAGGACGCTGACATAGCTTTCAAGGGTGGCCAGCGCAGCGGCCGGGTGGTGGCCGCCCCACAGCAAATCCATCAGCCGGGACTTGGACACTGCCGTGCCAAAATTCATCAGGAGAATTTCGAGTACCTGGCGGGGCTTGGGCCCGCCAAGGTCATTGGCGCTCAGCTCGATGTCGCCCCGGCGGATCGTCAACGGGCCGAAAACCGAAATCGAAAGCGCCGGCGTCGTTGGCGGCATTTCGGGAACGAGGCTCGCCTGGCCGGTGTTGTTTGGCAGTTCCAAGGTAATCACGGTGGTATCCCCCAAGTAGTCCTGTGCTGCGTGGTTCCCATTGAAGTGGCGGGTAAATACACAAACCACAGTGCTCAGTACTCGCTTATTTGTGCCTGCATTCCGTCGAGTACTTGGTTCAGGGCGCAGCTACGCAGAAATTGTTGAGCGGACACTCAGCAAGGAATCGGGGAAAGTGAGCTGCCCGGAAGCCGTTTGCGCTGGTGAGATCCTGGATCATGATCCATGCCGAAGGTTGGAAAAACCCTAGGTAGTGCCACGGAGGCTCCTCCTGACGGGCAGCCAGCCGTTGGCGCTCATTTTTGGGACTAGGAGGGAAAAATTCCGGGTCGAACACCACGGCGCCCTTAAGTTACGGAATCACTGCGCCCGCACGCCTGCATGACTCGACCACCGCTCAGGTGTCGGAGATGCGCTCATCAATCATGCGCTGCAATTCCGCCTCATCCGGACACGGAAGGTTGTCGATGGGGCACTGACGGTTCCCGGAAAGCACACCCATGCCTTCAGCAGCCTCGATGCACCCCGTGCACACGATATCCGAGTCATGCAGCAGTGCCGGCTCGTTCTCAATGTGGCCGCAAAGGGCCCGGCGCCACTCCGGGTCCCGGCAACACACCAGGTGATCCAGTTTCCCTGGTTGCTCAATGAGATTGTACGTAGCTCCCGGAACAGGGCCGCGACCCAAGTCCATAGGCCCGGCTTTTCCGGCTGCCTTCGGATTTACCGCTGATGTCCCAGTCATCGCTCCCCGATGGAAAATATTCAGATATTGCTCGCCCCATTGGACGACATCGGTAAACGATTGTAAACCCTCACTCCTGCTTTTGGATGGGACCGATAGTGCTCGGCCAGCCTTGCCAGCCCCTCATCAATCGAGACGGCGGGCATCCAGTTGAGCAGTTCCCGGGTTTCGCGCTGGTCGAACCAGTGGGCGGTGGAGAGCTGCTCGGCGAGGAATCTGGTCATGGGCGGCTCCTCTTGCCGCCCTGCCCGGGTCCAAAGCTTTTCCACCACCGCTCCTGCCGCCCGCGCCACACCGCCCGGCACAGACCACGACGGCGCCGGGACGCCTCCCGCAGCACAGATGCCCGCCAGCAACTCACCCACCGGCCGCGGCTCGCCGTTGCTCACCACCAGTGCTCTGCCGTGAACGTATTCCATGCGGTGCAGCGCTGCGACGATGGCCGCGGCGGCGTTGTACACGTAGGTGGTGTCGATCAGGGCCGCGCCGGCGTCGAGCAGCGGCAGGCGTCCCTGGCTGGCGCGTGCCAGGACCCGTTCCACCAGCTGGGTGTCCCCCGGACCCCAGACGATATGCGGGCGCACTGCCCCGACCCGGCAATCCGGAGCGTCCGCCGCCAGCGCCAGGAGTTCCGCCTCGGCCTTGGTGCGGGAATAGTTCCCGTGCGCGTGCTGAGGGTCCGCTGGCTCCGCGCCCAGCCCGGCGATGGCCGCGCCGGAGTTCGCCACGGACGGGGAGGAAACCAACACCACGTCCCGCACCCCCGCAGCCCGGGCGCAATGGAGCAGGCGGCGGGTCCCTTCGACGTTCACCTCATCGAACTCCTCGGCCCGGCCTGTAAAGGAAACCTTCGCGGCCAGGTGGATGACTCCTTCTGCGCCTTCCACTGCTCCCCGGAGCGCTTCACCGTCCGTGACGGACCCGCAGAAGTCCGTGGCGCCGTCGACTCCTGACGGACGGCGCTGGAAGGTGGCCACGTCATGGCCCTGGCTCACCAGCAGCCGGGCCACTTCTCCCCCGAGCAGCCCGCTGGCCCCAGTGACGAGGACCCTCATGGTTTTCCCGGCCGGCCGCCGGCCAGCACCCGTGACGCCCAGCGGGACAGGCGGGTCCTGTCGATCTTGGCATTGTGCCGGATGTCGGTGGGCTGGGCTGGGACTTCGAGCACGGCGGAGACCTGCACGCCAGCCTCCCGGGCCGCCTCACGGACATCCCCCGCAAGCTGCGGCGCAGCAGGGCCGGCTTTCCGGGCAGGAGGGACGGTCTCGACGACGGCGACCACGGCCTGGGTGCCCGCCGGTCCGACGCCGGTGATCGCCGCCAGCCGGACAGAGTCCAGCCGTTCGATCGCCTGTTCCGCGCCCACCGGCGTCACAACGACACCGGGCGCCGTCACAACATGGGCGAGGCGGCCCTCCACCCACAGCCGCCCGGCGGCGTCGAAGTGCCCCACATCGCCGGTGTGGTGCCATCCGGGCAGGCTGGCACTCTCCTGCTGGGTCAGCCACAGCCTGTCGTAGGCTTCCTTCACGTGCGGGGCGCTGACCAGTATTTCGCCGGTGACGCCTGCCTCGGTCACCGGAAGAGACCCGGGCGCCGTTCCGTCCGCGGCCAGTGGGACGACGGCTACCCGGGCGCCGTGAACCGGCCAGCCCACGCACACCCCGTTCCCGGCTCCCTCAACAGCACCGGTGGGATTCTCAGCGCCGGCGGCAGCGTCGGCGTCGGCGGCCTGGATTTGTTCGAGGCCGATGTCGGTAACCGGCAGCGCCTCCGTCATCCCGTACGGGGTGTGCAGCGAGGCCCGAGGCAGCAGCCGCTGCACCTCGGCCAGCAGCGGCTCCGGGACAGGCGCGCCGGCAGACAGCAGCAGCTCGACACCTTCCAACGCCTGATGCCCGGCAGCAGTCAAGGCCTCCCGGGTGGCGAGGACATTGCGCAACGCGGCCGGCGAGGCGAAGACCACCGTAGCGTCTATCGCCGCGGCGGCATCGGCGAGCGCGGTCGCCGTCAAGGTGCGGGGCGCAGTGACGTCCATGGCTGGCGTCACCGACACCGCTCCGAGCGCCGGTCCCAGCAGCGCAAACGGTGCGAAACCTGCCACGAGCCGGGCACCAGGACGGATCCCGAAGGTTGCGGCCACCGTGTCCCGCATCGCGGCAAGCTGCCGGTGCGTATAGAGGACCCCTTTGGCGGGGCCGGTGGAACCGGACGTGAAGAGGACGGCGGCAGATGCATCCGGTTCCACCATGTCCACCACCGGCCCCGAACCGCGCCCAGTGCCGGACCGGGCCAGGGCTTCGAGGGAAGCCTCGACGCCCATCATCCGACGGCGGGCAGCCGGGAGCTCCCGCACACTGATCCGCCGCCCCGGCCAGCCCAGCACCGAGGCAGCCGCGAGCGCCTTGTCGATGCCGATGAGGAAATCGGGGGTGGCGCCTTTCACGGCACGGCTGAAGCCCCTGGTTCCCAGTCCGGCGTCGGCAACGACCACCACGGCGCCCAGCCGCAGGCAGGCGTAGAGGGCGACGGTCAGGTCCACCCCGGGCGGAACCATCAGGCTCACCCGGCTGCCGCTTCGCACTCCGGCTTCCCGCAGCCCCGCGGCGAGGTCCAAATTGTTCCGGTCCAGCTGCTGCCAGCTGAGCGAGCGGGCCACAGTACCGTCCGGCGCCATTTCCGCGACGGCGGTATCTCCTCCGGCCGGCCCTGCCGCCTGCTCGCCGAGCAGGTCCCACAGGGGCCGGAAGGCTGGCGGCTCCGGCTCGGCCGCCTCGTCGAGCCCCTGGCTGCCGGGCGTTAGGTTCTCTGCTGCCGGGGATGCGCTTCCGCTGACACCGACGTTTGCGGCGAGCCACTGAAAGACCGGTGCGGCAATGTTCCGGTCTTCCGCCACGAGGTGGCCGGCGCCTTCAAAGCGGTGCACGTCGGCGTGCGGTAGCCGGTTGATGAGGTCCTTGAGGTACCGGTCGGAAAAGATGGGATCCCGCGGGCCCCAGAGCATCAGCGCCGGGACCTTCAGCCCGCGCAGCCCTTCCGCCACGGAGTTGAGCGCTGGGAAGCTGGGGTGGGACTCGTCCACCGGAATGTCCGCCACAAAGTTCCCCACCCCGATTCGGCGGTCGGCTCCGCGGTAGGGAGCCATATAAGCGTTCCGGATATCGGCGGGCAGCGGCGGGTGGGCCAAGGAGTGCGTCACCCGCAGGAACGCGTCCGACGTCGTTGTTCCCCACGTGTGCACGGCGGGGTGCAGGGCAAGCCGCAGGGCGGGCGGGATGGCCGAACCGGCGGGCTGGTGGACGGCGGTGTTGGTCAGCAACACTCCGGTGAGCTGCTGCGGGTGCGCCAAGGCCCAGCCCAGGCTGATCACACCGCCCCAGTCGTGGCCCACCGTCACCACGTTCCCGTCGAGGCCAAGTGCGTCCGTCAGGTCACCGAGGTCGTTGATCCGGTCAGCCAGCCGCCGGAAGGTGCCGGTGCGCTCCGAAAAGCCCATGTCCAGCTGGTCCACCGCCACAACGCGCCACGGATGGTCCGGATCCGATCCGGCAGCCACCAGCGTCCGCCACAGATAAGACCAGGTGGGGTTGCCGTGTACGCACAGCAGGGTACCCCGCGGCGACAGGCCGAGGCGGGAGAGCTGGGCGCCGTTGTCCAGCAGGTGCCAGCGGCGCACTGTGCCGGGCGCATCGGCGTCCGACGTGGACTTAACCTCGACTTCGCGGGACCATTCCGGGTCCACGCCAGGCCAGTCTGCGCCTACCAAACGATTTCCATCATGGCGGTGTTCAGCCCCGATCCGACGCCCATGCAGAGGACCCGGTCCCCCGTTTCAAGGGATTGCGCTTCAGCCGCGAGGGTCATGGGCAAGGAGGCCGGGCCCACGTTGCCCCAGTGCGGGAAGGTGATGGGCACCTTGGCAGGGTCCAGGTCGATGGCGTCGATGATGGCCTGCGTGTAGGCATTGCTCACCTGGTGCGTCACGTACCGGTCCATGTCTGCCCAGTCCCACTCCGGCCGGGCTTCGTGCCAGGCGTCGACGACGAGCTGGAGGCCGCCGTCGAGCAGGCCTTTTGTGTCGGTGGCCATGCCGTCAATGCCGCCCACGCACAGCTCGTGGTGTTCGGTGCCGGCGCGCATCACACCGCCAACGATCCGGTGCGCACCCGGGTGCTGGTCTGCCGGGCCCAGGACGGCGGCGGCGGCTCCGGAGCCCAGGGTGAGGGTGGCGAACTCCCGGTTGAAGTCCTCGCGCGTGGTCTCGGGCCGCTGGAGGCGGGCCAGCGTGGCCTCCTGCGTGGCCTCGGCATCCTCGGCGTTGACGATCATTGCGTACTTGATCTGGCCGGAGTCGATCATGTTGGCCGCCAGGGTCAGGCCGTTCACGAATCCCAGGCAGGCGTTGGCAAGATCGAAGTTCATGGCCGACGACGGCAGGCCGAGTCCGTGGTGGATCTTCACCGCGACGGACGGTTCCAGGTTCCGGCGCGTGACCGACGTGTTGATCAGCAGTCCGACATCGGACGCTTCAACGCCGGCCTCGGCCAGGGCCTTCGCGCCCGCTTCGGCGGCAGCATCATCAAAGGACGTCCCGGCCGCCCACCAGCGGCGGTGCGTGACGCCGGCAACGCGCTCGAGCAACCGGGGCGGGAACTTCAGCCGCTGCAGGGTGGACGCCAGCCTGCGGTCAAAATCCGTGGAGCTCACGATCCTCGGAGCCTCCACACTGCTCACCGAAAGCAGCGCGGTGTTGCTATGCCGGAAGGTTGCATTTCCTGCCAATTCGAGCCCCTGTTCCTGTCCGTCCTGCAGCCATGCGCTGACAGTACGTTAGCCGACTGACCCGAGACGCGATGGTAAGCATGCTTAGGATATGTTACAGGTGCAACCACGGCCCGCCAACCGGAAGAGGGAGCAAAACGGGCTGGGGGCGGCACGCCTGCGCATGGTTTTTCATGATGCCCGCGGAGCGCGCCGCGACGGGAATGCATATGAAGGAGTGGTTCGAAGGCGCATAGTTGGACGATGACAGGTCCTTACACCCGGGGCGACTCCTTCAGTTGCGGGGCTTCCCGGGAACACATCAGACAAGCTCTCGTGGACCACGGGGCGACGGACGTTCTTTTCAGCCAGCGCGGGAACCGGAGCGCCATCGCCTTCAGGGCCGGCGGAAGGCAATTCCGCATTGTCGTTTCCTTGCCGCAGCCTGATGGTGCCTTGCCAGGTTCCGGGGACACAGCGGAGGGCCCCATCCGCGAAGCGAAGTCAAAAGAGCTTGAACGCGCCAACCGCAGGTTTTGGCACGCCCTGTCGCAGTCGATAGACGCCAAACTCCGGGCGGCCGCGGCAGGCATTGCCACCCTTGAATCCGAATTCCTGGCCCATGTTGTACTTCCTGGGAACCGCACGGTACTGGACGAACTCGAACCCATCATCGACTCCGCTTACCGGTCGGGCCGGCGTCCCTCATTCGGCGATTTCGACCCGACATCGCGGCTAAGCCCTGCGGAGCAATAACGGAGTAGATCGCCCAACTTCCGCTAAGGGCAACACAGCGGAACTGGTTCCGGTGGAGGACGCAAAAAGCTGTGGCCTCCTGCCCGCGGCAGTGCCAGTATGTGGAGAACCAAGTTCACCCCGGCGCCCCTCCCGGGCAGCAAGGACGCGGTCATGACCTATATCAACGATTTAAGCGATGTGGGGCCAGATGACGTCGCCGTCGCTGGCGGCAAGGCCGTGGGTCTCGGTGGCCTGATCCACGCCGGGCTGCCGGTCCCGCCGGGGTTTGTCCTCACCACCGATGCTTATTCGCGCTTTATCGATGCCAACCACCTCGCAGCGGACATCCAGGACATCGCCACACTGCCACCCCAGGCGGAGCCGCAGGCGGAGCCGCAGGCGGAGCCGCAGGCTTACGAGGATGCCTCCCAGCGGATCACCGCACTGTTCAGGACCGGCACTATGCCCGCCGAAATCGCGGCCGAACTCGGCGCCGCCTACGGGCATCTCGGCAGCAGGGAGACGGCCGTGGCCGTGCGCTCCTCCGCCACCGCCGAGGACCTTGCCTCCGCCAGCTTCGCCGGCCAGCAGGAAACCTACCTGAACGTCCGCGGCCTGGTGGAGCTGTCCACGGCGGTGATCAATTGTTGGGCTTCCCTGTGGACGGCGCGGGCCATGGCCTACCGTGCCCGGGAAGGTGTGGGACCGCAGGAGGTGCGCCTCGCCGTCGTCATCCAGCAGATGGTGGAGGCCGAGGCAGCCGGGGTGATGTTCACCGCCAACCCCTCCAACGGCCGGCGCGACCAGACGGTGATCAGTGCGGCGTGGGGCCTGGGCGAGTCGGTAGTCAGCGGTACCGTTACCACCGATGACGTGGTGGTCGACGCCGGGACGGGCACCGTGGTGTCGCGGCGGACAGCCGACAAGGAAGTGATGACGGCCTACGCGGAGAAGGGCACCAGGGAGCAGCCGGTGGCGGCAGCCCGCCGTCGTGAACCCGTGCTCGATGACCGGTCTGCGGCGGAACTGGCCCGTCATGGACGGCGGGCAACGGATCATTTTGGCGCACCGCAGGACATCGAGTGGGCACGGGCTGCCGGCAAGTTTTTTATCCTGCAGTCCCGCCCCATCACGGCTCTGCCCGAACCGGCGGCTGACATCCCGGACACCTGGCCCCTGCCCTATCCGAAGGGGCTCTACTTCCGGGCGAGCATCGTGGAACAGCTCCCCGACCCGCTGTCACCACTGTTCGCCGACATGGTTGACGGCTCCGTGGCGAGGTCGCTGACAGCCTTGCTGGCCGAGGCCCTGGGCAAGAACGTCATCCGCGACGGCGACGTCAGAATGCCCACCATCAACGGCTACGCCTACTACTATTACCGCACCGCCGGCATGTGGCGGATGATGGGCAAGGCCCCGGCCGCAGTGGGCGCGCTGGCCCGCGGCAAGGCGCACATGGGGGTGGCCGGCTGGCGCGAGTTTTCGCATCCACGGTACGAACGGGTCGTCAAGGACTGGCAGGCGAAGCCCCCGGCGGAGCTCACCGGCGAGGAACTCCTGGAGGGGGCGCAGGCATTGCTTGACGCCGGGACCGTGTATTACACCGCCGTGCAGTCCATCATTCCGCTCGCCGCCACCAGCGAGCTCTCCTTCCGGGCGTTCTATGACAAGCTGGTCCGGCGAGACGGCGATCCCCCGGCCCAGACGTTCCTCCTCGGGTACGACAGCGAACCGATCCGGGCGGAGAAGTCACTGCATGACCTGGCCGTGTGGGCCCGCAGCGACCCCGGGCTGACGTCGGCTTTGCTGGAACGGCCGACGGCGGTGCTCGCCGAGTCCCAGCGCACCGGTTCCCCGCCCGCCGGTGTGGACAATGTGCTGTGGCAGGAATGGCGGTTCGCCTTCCAGGAGCATCTGGACCTCTACGGCCACGCGGTCTACAACCTTGATTTCGCCAGCCCCGTAGCAGCCGACGACCCGTCCGCCCTTTTGGAGACGGTGAAGTTCTACCTGCGTGGGAAGGGTACCGACCCGCATGAGCGGCAGCGGCTGCTGACCGAACGCCGGGAGTCGCTCACTGAACAGATGGCCGGCCGGCTCGGGCCGCGCCGGCGGGCAGCCTTCCTCCGTCTGCTCGGGTGGGCCCAGGAGATGGCGCCGATCCGCGAGGACGCGCTGGCCGACGTCGGACTTGCCTGGCCGTTGCTGCGGCGGATGCTGCTCGAACTCGGACAGCGGGTGGTGGATTCCGGTGTCATCGCTTCGCCGGATGACGTGTTCTGGCTGCGCTACCAGGAGCTGCGGAGCGCGGTCGACTTTGGCCTCGCCGCGCCGGGGGTGCGGGCCGCCGTCGTTATTTCCGGTGCTGCCCGGCCTGTCCGCGCGGCCGCCGTCGAGGAGCGCAGGATGCTGTGGCGGGGCCAGGTGAAGGCCGCGGCCCCGCAAATGCTTCCCGAGCGCCGGTGGATGGAACGGGCCTTTGGGTCGATGATGCCGGCCGGCTCGCAGCGCCAGCGCGGTGACGTCATCAAAGGCGTGGGGGCCAGTTCGGGCCGGGTCAGCGCTCCCGCCCGCGTCCTCGCCGGGCCGCAGGACTTCGGCCAGATGAAGCCCGGAGACGTCCTCGTGGCCCGCATCACCACGCCTGCCTGGACCTCGCTGTTCGCGATGGCCTCGGCCGTGGTGACTGACGTTGGCGGCCCGCTCAGCCACAGCTCCATCGTGGCCCGCGAGTACGGCATCCCCGCCGTCCTCGGCACCGGGGTGGCCACGCAGCGGCTTGCCACCGGCCAGCAGATCCTCGTGGATGGCGACGCCGGCACGGTCACCATTGAGCGGCAGGCCGGCGCGGATGCCACGCCAGGAGGGGACGTCCTCGGCGCCTAAGAGAGTTCAGCGGGGCAGGCGGCCGCGCGCCGCTATCCAGCCTGCGTAGGTTGATCGCTTGGAACGAGCCGGTAGGCGAAGCGGCTGTCCAGGCCGCCGGGGCTCATGGTGAGGTCTACCCCTTCGGTGGGCAGCAGCACGGGCGCCTTGAACACGTTCCCGCCGCAAGGGACCTGCACGGGGGCGAGAACCTCAACTCCTCCCCATGTGGAAACGGAGAGCTCAGCCACCGGAAGTCCCGAGCAGACGAAGTGCAGTTCGTACTGGCCCGGTTCGGCAGCCAGGGTTCCGGTGGCGGTGGTTTCCGCGCTGATGGTGCCACGCAGTTCACCCGGCAGGTGCGGCTGCAGCTGCTGCGCCGACCACTCTGACAAGTCTTCCAGCTCTGAGGCCCTGCGGTCCGGGTTGGTCTGCACTTTGACCCCCGTGGCGGACGGTTTGCCCGTTGGCGGAACCGCGCTGATGGTGATGGGCCCGCCGTCGTGCCTGACAAAGCGGTCCAGCGTGGAGGTGCACTCAAAGCTCGCCGCCTCCGGAACGCCGTCCGCCTTCACAATGGTGAGCTTGGCACCGTAAACCCCGGCACAGGCGCCTGTGACCACGTAGTCTCCGGGCGCCAAATCCAGGGAGAGCTTCCCTGCGGGCTCCGCCTCTGACGGCAGGCCGGGGTCAGCGGGGGAAGCCTCCAGCAAACGGGCCACTTCATCGGCGTTTTCCTCGAAGGACCGGGGCTGCGGTGTTGCTGCCGGCGGGGATGTTTGAGCCGGTGGTTCCGACGGGCCGCTGTACTCGCACCCCGCAACTGACATAACCATGGCGGCCGCAGCGAAAAGGACTACTCCGCGCCGCGCCGGCTTCCCCCCAAGAGCTGACATGGCTCCGAGTCTAGGGCCTCTGCCCTCTTCTCAGCTGGACGTTCACGTGCCGCCGGTGGGAGGTCCCAGTGAAAGCCCCTAGCCTTGGAACATCGGTTGCAAACAAACCACCCCGGAAAGGTACGCACCCATGCGGATACTCGTCGTCGGAGCCGGAGCCACAGGCGGGGCCTTCGGTACGCTCCTGCAGGAAGCGGGCCGGGATGTCACCTATCTGGTGCGGCCGCGCAAGCAGGAGGTGCTTCGCCGCGACGGGTTGCGCTTCGTCTCCCCCACCGCTGACCGGACGCACGCGGTGAAGACCATCACCGCCCCGGACGGGTCAGGGACGTTCGATCTGATCCTCGTCACGGTCAAAGCCACCGCAATCGATGGCGTACTCGCTGAGCTGGACGCCTTCGTCGGGCCTGGCACCGCGATCATTCCCATCCTCAACGGCATGGCCCATGTGGACCGCCTTGAGCAGCTGTACCCGGGGCAGGTGCTCGGCGGGCTGGCCCGGATCGTCGCCACCCTTGACGGTGACGTGGTCCGCCAGCAGGTGCCCCTCACCTCCCTCACGGTGGGCGGGCTGAACGGAAACGCCGTTCCCGCGGATGTTTCCAAGGCTCTTGACGTGCCCGGCGTCGACTTTTCCGTAGTAGACGACGTGACGGGCGCACTATGGGAGAAATGGGCGTTCATCGCTTCCGCAGGGATCATCAATTGCCTGTTCCGCGCGCCGGTTGGCCGGATCATCAGTGCCGGCGGGCAGTCAAAGATCATGGAGGCCATCAGTGAAACCGAAGCGGTGGCGGCGGCAGCAGGACATCCCGTTTCCGACGCCGCTCATGCACAAGCGGTCGGAATCCTCACTGAGCCGGGATCGGCCTTCACGTCCTCCCTGTACCGGGACCTCAGCGCCGGGCTCCCGTCGGAAGCCGAGCACATCCTCGGTGACCTCGCCCGCAGGGCCCGTAGCCTGGACGTCCCAACGCCCCTGTTGGACCTCACCCTCATCCAGATCAGGGCGAGCCTCCCGCTCTGAAGCCAGGCGGTTCGGCTGAAGGCCCCCCACACACAAGAAAGCGCCTGCCGCCGTTTCCTTCCGGAAGGGCAGCAGGCGCTTTTGGTGCGTTTCGCGGGTTAGCCGACGCGGGTGTAGCTGATTTCCGTCTTTCCGGCAGGAACCGAGTGAAGGGTCACGTACGTGCCCTGGGCTTTGTTCGCATTGCCGGGAAGGACGCCGGGCAGCGAAACGTAGTTTCCCTCGACGCGGCGGAGCGGAACTTCCCGGTCAGCCGGGAGGCTGACGTAGCTGCCGCCACGCGGGGTGCTGTTCGTGACGGTCGTTTGGGTTTCCTGGGTTACGGCCAGTCCGGACTGCAGAGTCATGTGATCTCCTGTGGTTGTGGGGGCTTGCCGGCGTCACCGATGCTGGTGCTGTACCGCCTGCACGCCATTCAGAAAGGGGGCGCAAGCATGGGCAGTTCGACGCGGCGGCCGACTGCCGGCATGCGGGGATGTTATCCCTGCGGCAGCACTGAAGGGCTTCGGCGGCCTGGTAACCAGTCTACGGAGTTAATGTGAGTAATTCAGAATAAGGTGGGCGATCTCACGGGGACTTCGTCCGTCCTTCCTGTGACCGTCAGAAGTGTTTGTTTTCCGTTGGGCCAGGCCATACCGTAAAGGGACGCTCAGCCGAAGCAGGTGCAGCCATGCGGACTAACTCGTGGTCAACGCGCTGCCTGCTGGTGTGCTTCCTCCTGGCCGGAACCCTCGGCGGCGCCACTTCTTCCCGAGCTGTCCACCTTGGCCTCATGCCCACCCAGCCCAGCACTCCGGAGCAAACCTACGAAGCTGTGGACACCTTCCTGCGGGAGCAGATCGAAGTCCTGGGGATTCCCGGTGCCGCGGTCGCCGTCGTCCGGGACGGCACCCAGGTGCACTCCGCCGCCTTCGGCCGCGCGGACCCCTCCGGGCGGCCGATGACAGCCCAAACACCGGTACTGCTCGCCTCCACCAGCAAGTCACTGACAGCCATCGCCGTGATGCAGCAAGTGGAGGCCAGGCGACTGCGGCTGGATGAACCGGTGCAGACCTACCTGCCCTGGTTCACCCTGAACGACCCCCGTTCGCCGGCGATCACCGTCCGGCAGCTGCTCCACCAGACCAGCGGCATGTCGGCCAGGGACACCGCCTTCGAAGCGTCCCTGGCTCAAGACCAGGGAGCCCTCGAAGAAGCAGTCCGCGCGCTGGCCGGCTCCTCACTGGCGGTCGAACCGGGGCAGCGTTTCCACTATGCCAGCGCCAACTACAACATCCTTGGCCTCCTGGTGCAGACCGTCGCCAACCAGCCCTTCGGGGACTATCTGAAGCAGCACGTCTTCGGGCCCCTGGACATGGTCCACAGCCATCCCACCCGCGCCGCTGCCCGGGCGGATAACGGGGCCGCGGGGCATTCCCGCTGGTTCAGCTCGTTCTGGCTTCAGACCGACGTCCCGGCACCCACCGCCGGAATGCCCTCCAGCACCCTGTACTCCTCGGCCGAGGACCTGGGCCACGAGCTGATTGCCCTGCTCAACGGCGGGCGTTACGGGGATGCCCGGATCCTTGAGCCTGAGAGTGTAGCGGCAATGTTCGAGCCCCGGACCCGGGTGGACGAGGCGAAGGGCTACGCCATGGGCTGGTACACCCGGCCGCTCGTGGAGTCAGTCGATCCCGCAGCCCCCGCTCCGGAGGACTTGCCGCTGCTGCTGGAGCACCAGGGGGAATGGGGCAACAGCCACACTTACCTGGCCCTGGTTCCGGGCTCCGGCCTGGGCGTCGCCCTGGTCATCAACGGCAACGACACCGCCGCCCCCTCCCGGCTCAAGGCCATCGACATGAACATCCTGCGGATTCTCCACGGACAGTCCCCGGCGCCCGCCGTCGTGTATGAGGACTGGCTGCAACAATTCAGCTGGGCCGTCTCCCTGGCTTTGCTGCTGACGGAACTGCTGAGCCTGTGGCTGGCGCTCTTAGTCCTGCTCCACGGCCGGTTCGGGGCCGGCAAACGCTGGCCGCACCTGGTGTGGGCCGGCGGCACCTTGGCGCTTGATGCGTTTGCCCTGTGGCTGTGCCTCATCTATGCACCCGCCCGGTTCGACACCGATTTGCTGGTGATCATCCGCCAGTTTCCCGACGTCGGCGTCTCGCTGGTGCCCGTGCTTGGGCTGGCTGTTGTGTGGTCCATCCCGCGGACGGTATGGCTGCTCGTCACCATGCGGTCAACGCCGTGACCACCCGTCAGCGAGCGCGCGGCCTACTCCCCCATGCCGGGATGCACCGGAACGAAATCAATCGTGTTGCCGGAATTCG
Organism: Arthrobacter sp. MDT2-3; assembly: GCF_059090465.1. Lineage (NCBI taxonomy): Bacteria > Bacillati > Actinomycetota > Actinomycetes > Micrococcales > Micrococcaceae > Arthrobacter > Arthrobacter sp. MDT2-3. The sequence goes on from NZ_JBNHFS010000003.1 coordinate 581,216, forward strand.
TTCGGCCCGCCGGAGTCCTGGAGTAGCCCCGCGCATCGAGGCCGTTCTTCGCACGGAATTCCGCGAGTGCTGCATCGTAGGCGTCGTTGAGGGTTTGCCCTGAGAACTCACCGGTGCTGCCGTCGGTGAAAGTGATCTTAATGCGGACGCTGGCCGGGTAGTGCCGGTTCATCCGGATATAGCCTTCTGCGTCCTGCTGGAGGGTAATCAAGGAGATCTGCTTTCGTTAGGGGCCAAACTCCAAGTGTGGCGCAGATTGCGAGGCACAGATACCAGCTCCGCCGCTTCGAAACACGCCGCCCTGCACGGAAGCACTTAGTTCACCGGGTAAACTTGTTGGAGGAATTGTTGGGCCAGCAGCGCCAGGTTCCGCTCCCCTCCCCCTTGAATGGAACATCCCTCATGTCCTCCGCGACTTCCGCGCCGGCGCCCCAGCGTTTCCCGCTGGCCGCCATGATGGTCCTGGCCACCATCGCCTTCACCGCCATTACCACCGAACTGCTGCCGTCCGGCCTGCTCCCGCAGATCAGCACTGGCTTGAACGTGTCCGAGCCGGTGGCGGGCTACCTTGCCGCCGCTTATGCCGCCGTCATTGTGGTCACCGTGGTGCCCGCGGCCCGGCTGCTGGCCAATGTACCGAAGCGGCCTTTGCTGGTGGCCCTTGTCCTCACCTTCGCGCTCAGCAACGCCTTGGTAGGCCTCGCGCCCGATTTCACGTTCGCGATGGTGGCACGGCTGGTGGGCGGCCTGGCGCACGGACTGCTCTGGACCACGATGGCTCCCTATGTGGCCCGCGTGGTCCCGGCCGACAAGGTGGGCAAGGCCCTGGCCATCGTCTTCAGCGGCAACAGCCTGGGCCTGGCCATTGGCGCCCCGATCGGGACGGCCTTGGGCACGGTCCTCGGCTGGCGTGCGGCTTTCCTTGCCCTCGCCGGATTCGGCGTGCTCCTCGCGGTTCTGGGCTTTTTGTTCCTCCCGTCCATGCGGCGCAGCGCCGGCGAGGTCCGCCCGTCGATGCGCGCAGCCATCGCCCAGCCTGGCGTGAAGCCCGTGGCCATCGCCTGGCCGCTGCTGGTCCTGGCCCATTTCGCGCTCTTCACCTACATCGCCCCGTATATTCGCGAGGCCGGCCTGCCCGACTACGCCATCAGCCTCTCCCTCACGGTCCTTGGCGTCTCCGGCCTGCTTGGCATCTGGATCGCGGGGCTCACCGTGGATTCGCACCCCCGCCGTTCGCTGCTGATTACGACGGCGGCAATCGCCGTTTCGATGCTCGCGTTGCCGTTCGTGGGTGGGAGCCTGCCCATCGCCCTGGCTTTGATGACCGTGTGGGGCGCGGGGCTGGGAGCCATCGGCATCTACAACCAGTCGGCCATCCTCCGGGCCGGCCGGGAGAACAAGGATGCTGCGAACGGGCTCACGGTCCTGACTATTCAGCTGGGTATCACCATTGGCGCCCTCTACGGCTCCGCTGCGCTGGTAGTGGCCGGCCCGCTACTGGTCCCGGCCGCCGCTGCCCTGCCCGTGATCGCGGCACTCGTCATCACGTACGCCGGCCGGAAGGCGGCCTACCCGCCCGGTGCGCGCGAGTCCACCTGGAAGCGGCCCAGGCCGGTCGGCGAGCGCGAGAGCAGCCACTAATCGGCGATCCGCTTCCTTTTCAGGCAGCCGCTTTCAGCACGCCTGATTCAGCGCGTCCACCGCCACTTCTGACATCTCGAGCGACTGAGGATCATCAAAACCAATCACGTACGGCTTCGGTGCCCGCGCCACAGCCATGGCAATCTGCCGCGATCCGTCGGCGCTGATCAGCGCAAGCGCAGCGTATCCCCGCACCACACCGACATGTCCGAAGTAGGCGTTGTTGGAGCAGGAGTCATAGCGGCGGACAACACCGAGCCCGTACTGCTCGTACTTCGGATGATGCATTTCCGCCACGCTTTGAGGAGTCAGCAGTGTCCCCTTCTGAAGCGCGGCGAAAAACGTGTTGAGCTCGGGGACAGTTGAGATCATTCCGGTGTCCGGGGAACCGGCGTGGAATGGAGCCAGGGCGTTGTCCACCAGCTCACCGCTGTCCGCCTTCGAGTACCCGTGGACCAGCTTCTGCGGACCGGGCTCGTCGCCCGTCATAGCGGTGTCCTGAAGCCGCAACGGCTCGATGGTGTCCGCGCGTATGACCGCACCGATCTCTTGGCCGCGCAGCTTCTCGACGAGCAGGGCCAAGGCGGAGTAGTTGGTGCCTGAGTAGCTGAAGAGGCTGCCCGATCCTCCCGTCCAAGGGTCAGCGGCGGCGGACAAGCGTTCCTCGTGGCTCCGCTTGCCATCCCCCGGATCGCCCGCCCTGAGGAGGCTTTCCCAGTAGCGCGGAATGCCGGACCGGTGGCTGAGCAGGCTGCGGATGGTGATGGGTCCCGGCGGCTTGATGATCCTCTCGAAGTCCGGAACGTGCTTCTGGATAGGATCATGCAGCTGGATTTTCCCTTCCTCCACCAGCTTCATCACGGACACCGCCACCATGGTCATGGTGATGCTGCCTACGTGCGTTTGATCGGTCAGCTGGACGGGCTCATTGGTTTCCAGGTTCCGGACTCCCTCCGCCGAGGACCACTCACCCAGCCGGGACTTCATCTGAATGACGACGGCGGTAGCTCCCCCGGCGCGGATGTCCTCGCTGTACTTCTTGAGCACGGCTGCGAACGCAGGCGCAGTTGCCGTGGCAGAGGCAGTGGCACTGGCAGACGCCGGTGTGCCCGGCGCAGTTTGTTGGTCCCGCGGGGCGGGCGCGGTAGTGCAGCCTCCAACCCCGAACAATACGAGGGCTGCGGCGGCTGCGGCCGCACCGCGGAACAGCGCGAAACGTCCTGCCTGCATCTCAAATCCCTTCGAGACGCCGTACCACAGCTGGACCCCTGGGAGACCGCCAGTTGCACCGACACTTCCGATGTTCCTCAGCGCGGGAAAGGGTGTCAAGACCGGCGGTAAGCCCCAAGGTGAACGCCCCGACCACCCCCGTTAACCCACCCTCCAACTCCCCGCATCAAAGACGCAACCTGCCCTCCCTAGCGTGGGCGGGTCACCGGCGGACAGCCGGTCCCCGTCATCCCAGGAGGAACCACCCATGCGCCAAGTCCTGACTGCCGCGGCAGCCGCCGCCCTGCTCGCCGCCATGGCGAGCCCCGCCGTCGCCGCCCCGGAGAACGAAGCCGGCACGCCGTCGTCGAACGCTGCCGGAGCCGCCACCTCCGCCCTGAAGGTAAACGAGCGCAACGGCTCCTTCGACCTGCAGAGCCACCGCGGCGGCCGCGGCGAATGGACCGAGGAGTCCCTGGCCGCATTCGCGAACTCCCTGGCGCTGGGCGTCACCACCCTCGAACTGGACACCCACCTGACCGAGGACGGCAAGGTGATCGTCTGGCACGACGACACCATCCAGGCCGCCAAGTGCATCGACACCGCAGCCGCCACCGCCGGCGACCCCGAGTTCCCGTACGTCGGCGACCGCGTGGCCGAGCTCTCCTTGGCGCAGGTCAGGACGCTCAACTGCGGCTTCGTGCAGCTGTCCGGCTACCCTGAGCAGGACGTCATCGAAGGCAACCGGATCGCCGAGCTCAAGGACGTCTACCAGCTGGTCCGCGACGCCAACGCCGGCAAGGTCCGCTTCAACGTGGAGACGAAGGTGGAGAGCAGCGAGGTTGGCGGCGCCGGCATGGAATCCCTCACCCGCGCCGTGGTGGCCGAGATCCAGGCCTCGGGCATGGCGGACCGGACCACCCTGCAGTCCTTCGACTGGTCCTCGCTGAACCTCACCAAGGAGATCGTGCCCGAGCTGCCGCTGGTGGCGCTCTCCAGCGGCGACGCCTGGATGGGCGTGGGCCAGCCCGGTGCCAGCCGCAACCTGGGCGGCATCGACATCGACGACTACGACGGTTCCCTTTCCGCGGCGGCGGCTGCCCAGGGGTACGACGCCGTCTCCCCCACGTTCCGCTCCGTCACCCCGGAGATGATCACCGAAGCCCATGACCTGGGCCTGCCCGTCATCCCGTGGACGGTGAACACCACCGCTGACATGGTCCACCTGATGGACCTGGGCGTGGACGGCATCATCACCGACTACCCCACCCGCCTGCGCACCCTCATGGAGGAGCGGGGCCTGAAGCTGCCGAAGGCATACGAAGTCAAGGGCTAACTCCCCCTGCGTGTCCGGCCCGGCGGCAGCTTCCGCACTGCTGCTGCCGGGCTTTTCCATTAGGTAATCTCTGTTCATGGACAGCGACACCCTGCTCAATTTCCTGTTGGTCCTCTTTTTCGTGCTGCTGGGCGGGGTGTTCGCCGGCACGGAGATGGCGCTGGTTTCCCTCCGCGAGAGCCAGGTACGCCGGATGGAGAAGTCTGGAAAGCGCGGCGCCCGAATCGCAGCGCTGGCCGGGAACCCCAACCGGTTCCTCTCAACGGTCCAGATCGGCGTGACGCTGTCCGGCTTCTTCTCTGCTGCCTACGGCGCCTCCACCATCGCGCCCGACGTCGAACCCCTTCTGGAAGGCATCGGTTTCGGCGCCTCCGCGGAACCGATCGCCTTCATCGGCATGACGCTGCTGGTCGCCTACCTCTCCCTGGTCCTCGGCGAACTGGTGCCCAAGAGACTGGCCATGCAGAGTGCCGTCGGCTTCACGAAAGTCCTGGCCCCGCCCCTGGGCGTCCTCTCCGAAATCATGCGGCCCGCCGTCTGGCTGCTGTCCGTGTCCACGGACGCCGTCGTGAGGCTGTTCGGAGGTGACCCGAATGCCAAGCAGGAGAGCGTCAGCTCCGAGGAGCTGTGGGACATGGTGGCTGAGAGCGAGGTGCTGGAAGAGCACAGCCGCAGCATCCTCTCGGACGTCTTCGCCGCCGGAAACCGCTCACTGCAGGAGGTCATGCGCCCCCGCACCGAGGTGACCTTCATCAATGGCAACCTCAGCATCGCCGAGGCGTTCAGCATGGTCAGGGACGCCCCCTATTCGCGCTATCCCGTGATGGACAAAACGCCCGACGACGTCCTTGGCTTCATCCACGTCCGTGACCTCGTGCCCCGGGACGGGAAGCACGACGACGGGCACGTGCGGGACATCGCGCGGGAGATCCTTCCGCTGCCGGGGACCAACAAAGTGCTGCCCTCCCTGCAGCGGATGCGGAGGCTGGGCCAGCACATCGCGCTGGTGGTGGACGAATACGGCGGCACGGACGGCATTGTCACTCTTGAGGACCTGGTCGAGGAGCTAGTGGGCGAAATCTACGACGAGTACGACGCCGGCGCGGACGCCGAGGACCGTGTTACCAGGGCCAACGGATCCCTTGACGTGGACGGCGGGCTCATCCTTCAGGAGTTCGCTTCGGCATCCGGCATCGAACTGCCGGAGGGGCATTACGAGACAGTCGCGGGGTTCGTCATTGACCGGCTGGGGCGGCTGCCGCGGACGGGAGACGGCGTGGAAGCGGACGGCCATGTGCTGACCGTAACGGCGATGGACCGGCTACGCGTCACGCGGATCCGGGTGACGCCGACGGACGGGCAGGAACCGCCGTCGACCGGGAAGTAGACCGGGAATCAGACCGGAAGCCCGCGGCGCAGAAAGCTATGGAGCGCTTCATGCGTCGTCAGTAGTATTTCCTGCTGTCGTGCTGAGGTGGACGGTCCGCGGAAGGCAAGTGCCCCGACCACGTTTGGGTACCCTTGTCGTATTTTCCGCACCGCGTGCAGCGCCGGCGGAAGGTCCCTTTCGGATCCTCTTCGAGTAGCCAATGATGTCCGAGATTCAGCTTGCAAAACAGTGACTTGAGCATGATGAAATCCATCTCGAAAAGCTCGGGTTCGGAAGTGGATCGGAACCACCGGAGCCGACTCCATTTTACGCTCTCTGGGCGTCTCACACAGTGGTGTTCATCGGTACTGCTGTCTCACACCAGGAGCTTGGCCACGAGTTCATCGCGGTTGCCCACGCCCCCCTTCTCGAAGAGCGACCTCCGATGCTCAGGTGATTGACAGGTAAATCCGCGCAGATGTGCAATTAGATTGGCTCCAGCAGTCAGCCGGAGCCAATCTACGAAGCGGCCTCCGCTTCCGTGAGGCCGCCCAAAAATTGGAGGTCCACAATGGGACAGGCACGCGAAGTCATGGATCGCCTCACCACCGCCATGAATGACAAAGACAAAGACGTGCTGGCAGCTTGCTACGCAGCAGACGCCGTTGCCTACACCCCCGACGAAGGGCAACTGAACGGGCGGGACGCCATCACCAGCTATCTCTTCCACTTCTGGGAAGCCCTGCCCGACGTGCACTACGAGTACGCGGAGAGGCACGAAGCCGGCAACGTGGCCATTGACGAGGGGTACGTGGTCGGTACGAACACCGGACCACTGCGCATGCCCTCCGGCGAAGCCCATCAGCCCACCGGCAAGCAGATCAGGATCCGGAGCTGTGACATCGCCAGGGTCGAGGGCGGGGAGATCGCCTCCCACCACTTCTACTTCGATCAAGTGGAGTTCCTGGCACAGCTCGGACTGATGCGCGAGTTGTCTTCGCACTGACGGACGCCCGGCCTGCCGTTGCCTCTTAACGGCAGGCCAGACCGTCCGGTCCAAACGCGGTTCACCTGGCGGAGCCGCCCGCCTGCGCCGGCGTCGTACGTTCCTTCAGTCAGGCGCCCTGACGCGTCCCCTCCGGCGCTAGGTGCGCTGGGCGACGTTGAGGATGTTCCCCTCGCTGTCCAGGAACCAGGCGGCCTTTCCCCAGTCGGTCGTGGCAAGGCCGTTCTCCGTCTTCAAACCGGGCTGGTCGTAATCCTCAAATACGACGCCGCGGCTCCGCAGTTCCTCCATGTCGCGTTCGATGTTGTCCGATTCCCAGCCCATCTGGGTGTGTTTCGCCGTCCCTGCGTTGTCCGTCTGATAGATGAGGAAGCTCGTTCCATTGCCGCAGCGGTACAGCAGGCTGTACTCCTCCATGGACTCGGAACTTTCCAAACCCAGCTTGTCCCGATAAAACTCCTTGGCCCGGTTGATGTCCTTCGCGGGCAGGACAGCCATAATTGCTGAGTCCTTGAGCATGATCGATTCCTTTGTGCATTGTTCGCGTTGGCGGGGATGCTCTCCCCCTTTTACGTACCCGGAATACCCCTAATCCGAGGCCGCGTGGCCGCCCGTTCCGCCATGACCGGGCCAGCCACCTGGGACCCTGCTGCGCCCCCCAGCAAGAATCGCCGCAGGGGTCCCCGACGCCTACGTGGCCATTATGGAACCGAATTCCCTGGACGGAAATAGGTAATTCATTCTCACTATGCCTGCCTTAAGCCCTTGGCGTAGGCGGCCTGCCCCACGTGCTGCAGGCAGTCCGCGATGGTGCTCACCAGCCGGACCCCGAGGGTGACCGGCGGGTGCCAACGGGTGTCTACTATGCGGTCCAGATCCTCATCGCCGAGCGTCTGCACAAACTCCACCGTTTGCCGGTGGACAGCGTCGTAGTAACCGAGCAGCAGTTCCGGCGGCGCCTGTACCGCGTCCACCTGGTCGCTTGAATGTCCGTAGCCGGTGTCGTTCCGGGACAGGGGCAGGCCGAAGCGGCCTACGAAGTCCTGCGCCGTCCACACTTGTTGCAGTCCCGCGGCGTCGGCCACCTGCACATCTTCCACCCGGGCAAGGTGCCAAATCAGCCACGCGATTGAGTTCCCGGTGCCACCGGGCCGCCGGGCCAGGGCCCCGTCGTCGAGCCCTTTGAGTGTGGCTTCCACTGTTTCCCTGATTCTGCTGAAGGAGTCCAGCAGCAGTTCATTGGACTTCATTGGTGCCCCTCATCGCTTCGGACCTGCCGAAGACCCTCTGACTAGTTCTCCTGGCCGCCGGTTTCCTCGTCAGACTTGTCGCGGGCCTCCCGCAGACGCTGCTCCAACTTGGCCTCTGCGTCCCTTCTGCGGTAGCCGATGGAGCGGGCCTGCTCAGACGTGGGATAACGGTGTTCCCGCTCCCACGCATGGTCGTTTACCCCGGTTACCGGCACAGCGGCCGCGTCCGGTTTGTTGTTTTCACTCATACCGGATGGTCTCACACCCGGGGGTGGGGCAACAGGCCCGGACCCTCCTGCGGGACACGTATTGGCGGTCAGGACGGCCCTTGCGAATCCGTCACCCCCTCTCCCCATCTGTTGTTCACCGCGCGTTTGGAACCCGGACGCCGGGGCTTCCTACTGTCGCAGGGACGGCGGCCGGAAGCGTGGCCGCGCAACAGGCAGGAAGGCAACCATGACCACCAAAATCCACCAGCCCAGCTTCAGCCGGCGGGCCGCTTTGGCAGCCGCCGGAACTCTGGGCGCGCTGGGAGCCATAGCGGCCGCGGGAACCGGGGCTACGGCAGCACCGGGCGCGAAGGCGCCGAAGCCAACCCTCGCGTTCCGCCCGGACGGCCGCTTCAGGGTAGTCCAGTTCAACGACACCCAGGACGACGAGCAAACGGACCGCCGGACCATCGAGCTGATGGACCGCACCCTGGACGCCGAGAAGCCGGACTTCGTGGTGATCAACGGCGATGTCATCAACGGCGGCTGCGATACGGAACTGGAGGTCAAGCAGGCACTGAACCACGTGGTCCAGCCGATGGAAAGCCGGAAGATCCCCTGGGCCATCACGTTCGGCAACCACGATGAGGACTCCGTGGCCAGGACCGGGATGACCGAAGCCAGGATGCTCCAGTTCCTGCAAACCTACGAATACAACGTCAATGGCGACACCACCGACGGCGTCACCGGAACGTCCAACTCGCTGCTGCTGGTCCAGTCCTCCAAATCCAAGGATCCTGCCTTCGGCCTGTGGCTCATCGACACCGGCCGCTACGCACCGGACAGCATCAACGGCCAGGACTTCGAAGGCTACCCGGACTGGGACTGGGTACGGATGGACCAGGTCACCTGGTACCGCAACCTCTCGATCGCCACCGAGCAGAAATACGGGAGGAAGATCCCGTCCCTCATGTGGGGGCACATCGCCCTTCACGAGCACCGCAACATGTGGTTCGCCAGCATCGATTCGCGGACGGACGCGGACCACCAGCGCGCCGTGAAGAAGCACCACATCACGGGCGAGCGGAACGAGGACGAGTGCCCCGGCCCCTTCAACTCCGGCCTGTTCAACGCTTTCCTCGAGCGCGGGGATGTGCGCGGCTACTTCGTGGGCCACGACCACGTCAACACCTACGTGGGCAACTACTATGGCGTGGAACTTGGCTACGGTCCTGGGACAGGTTTCGGCGCCTACGGGCTGCCGGGCGCCGACCGCAACAGGCTCCGCGGCGCGCGCGTCTTCGAACTGGACGAGAACCACGCGGGAATATACAAGGAGACACGGCTCGTTTTCGCCAAGGACCTGGGCATTGACCTGACGGCGAATGACCAGCCGATCTCTCCCCTGCCCCTGGGACCGGCACAGCTCTAGCGGCTGCTTCCTTACGTTTTCAGAAAGTACGACGGCGCAGGCTTCCATCGCAGGCCACCCCTTGGGCGTGACGCCTTGCCCGCCGGGATCACCCCTTCCGCTCCCAGCCGGATCGGGGAACCATAGGTTTTGGGAGAAGGAGTTCACCGGTGAGTTATGTAAAGGACCCCCGCGTTGACCAGTACATCGACGTGCTTCCGCCCTGGCAGCAGGACATCTGCCGGCAGGTGCGGGACCTGGTCCACGCCGCCGATCCCGCGGTCGAGGAGACCATCAAACGCACCGTCCAGCCGTACTTTGTCCTGCAGGGCAACATCTGTGCGCTGCTCGCGGCGAAGGACCACGTCAACGTGTTCCTGTACGACGGCGGCATCACCCCGGACCCGCACAACATCATCACCGGGGGCCACGGCAACAAGACCGGCAGGATGATTTCGTGCTACGAGGGTGAGCCGGTCAACGAGGAAGCCCTGGTGGAGATGTTCCGCGCGATTATCACCAACAACCGCGCCGGCGGCTGGCGGAAAATCAAGGCGGGACAGTAACAACCACGGAGATGCCCGCGTGTTGTCAAGGTCAGGTCACCTTCCCGTCTCAGTTCCGGGTCGGCCGGATATTCAGTTCGCCCGGCCAGTGGGGTGGTTCCCACTCCTGGTGTTCGCTGTTGTAGTGCCTGCCGGTGGGTGAGGTCCAGCCGGGTGGTTCGGTTGTGGTGGCTGGTGTTGGTTTCCAGCCGCCGGTGTGTCGGAGTTTGTGGTGTCTGGGGCAGGGCTGGCCCAGGTTCGATATGCCGGTGGTGCCGCCTTGGTGCCAGGCGAGGAGGTGGTCTGCTTCGTTGTCCAGGGAGTTGTTGCTGCAGCCCGGGAACGGGCATTTGCCGTCCCGCAACCGCAGCCAGTTCCGCATGGCCATGGTCAGCCGGTAGCTGGTCCGGCCGATCTCCAACGGAGCCCCGTCCCGCGGATCCACCAACACCCGGTAGAACGAGCCGGCCCCGTTAGCGACCAGGGTCCGTGCCATCGACGCCGGGATCGGGCCGTGCCCGTCCAGCATCGCCGGCTCGTCAGTGAAGCCCAGCAGGGAGAACACAGGCACGGTGACCAGGACTTGTGCCCGAATAAATGATCCCTGCCCGGGACCGGTTCCCACCCCGCCGGCGTCGCCGGTGCTGCCGGGGCCGCGGTTGCTGCTGTTTCCGCTGCTGAGGAGAGCGGAAGAATACGTGTCCGCCCGGAGCTGGGTGAGGGTGCGGGTTTCGTACGGTCCCTGCATGCCCCGGGAGATGGCCGTAAGCCGGTTCCAGCCCGCCAACGCCTGGTCGGCGGGCAAGTAGGCGGAGAGCCAGGCCATTCCGTCCTGATCCGGCCGGTACTCCACCCGCCGGTCCGCCACGCCCTTGGCGTGGTGGACTTCGATGGACTCGGCGTGGTGGCGTTCCCGCCAGGTCCGGGCTTTGGCTTTGAACCGGTACGCCGGCATCTGCCCGATCGTTGCCGCGGCGGCCGGTCTCGGTGTGTCCGGGTCCAGGAAGTGGTCCTCCAAGGCCCCGGCCCCGGCCGGATCCAAAGTTGCGGTCTCATCGACCATCACCCTGGCGTGCTGCCAGGAGATCGTTCCGCGTTGCAGGGCCGCCAGCGTCCTGGGCAAGGAAGTGGTCAGGGCGTAGGATGCGGCCAGCAGCGCGCCGGCGGCCCGGTCACTGAGGGCCAGGACACTGCCGATTTCCGCCGCGTTCGCCATTTCCTGTCCCTGAACGGGCGCGTCCGGCGCCACGGCGGCCCGCGCAGCGTCGGCGTATGTCCCGGTGGCCTTGGCCAATAATCCCGACACCCGGGCCTGGACCCCGGCGCCGCCGGCAAGGATGTCCAGGCAACCATCGGCAAGGCCGGCTAACGGATCAGCCTCCGAGAACGGCTCGGAACCCAACCCATCCGCCTCAGCAGTGAGCACAGCAAGAGCGGCATTGATGTCCTCGAACGCCTTCACCACCGCCGCTTTCCCCATAAACCAATCATGACAACGGGGTCTGACAATTGCCGGAGAGGGCTCCCGTCCGGATTCGCAGAGGCGGAAGGCTAGTCCGACGGCGCCTCGGCCAAGGAGAGGCTGTTGCCGTCCGGATCAAGGACGACGACGTGGCGCACCCCGTTGCCGTAGGTTTCCACCGGCTCGTGCTCAACGCCGTGGGCGGCGAGGCGGGAAAGAATGTCATCAAGGCCGTCCAGAGCCGATATCACCTGATCCTAGTCCCGGGTCCAGCCGATTTTCCTGAGCCAACCGGTCAGGATGGGGAGCAACACTGAACTGTGCATGGCGCCAAGGTGGTCCAGCCCGGGAAGGACCTGCACGTCCCAGCCAGCGGCGGTGAGCGCGTCGCGGTGCCTGGCCAGCGGCTCCCCGATGCTCACCCGGACACCACCCCACTGCGGGCTGTAGTCGATCTGGTCCTCGGACCCGGCAAAGGCAAGCCGGAACAGGCCAGGCGGCACTGCGGCGGCGCCGTCGTCGAAATCCTGAAGCGCCTCGTACAGGGTGACGAACTGTTGTCTCTGCGCCTCGGTGGTCTGCACGGACACCGAGTCCCAGTCCCCCGGCTCGGCGTCGTCGACCGCGACGGCGGAGGGGTCAGGTGGCTGCGTGGACGCGGCGTGGGCCGCGCGGGTGACCGCCAGCATGCTCCGGTATGGCCCGTCCCGGGGCGGAAAGCCACCCATCGCGAGCGCCCGGAGGCGGTCAGTGCGCAGGGCCAGCTGGAGGCCGGCAAGGGCCAGCCAGGAGTAGCCGTAGTAGCCAAAGGCGCCGGCGCCGCCCGCATCGGCAATGGCCAAAAAGTCGGCGGCGAGGTTCTCAGGAGTAAGGGTCTCCGCCGCGGGCTGGGCCAACCGGTGGCCCTCATAGTCCGCCACGATGAGCCGATTCGATCGGGACAGTCCTTGCATCAAAGCCGGGCCCAGTTCAGGATCGCCGCCCCACTTACGGATGGTCTCGGCCTCGGCCGGCGGATGCGGCGCGAGCCGGACCGGCAGCAGCAGCGCAGGACCCGCGCCGTGAACGGAAACAGGAATGACGGTGCCGTCATGGAGAACAGCCTCAGCGGTAGCAGCCATACCCGGCCCCTTCAGTGGAATGTTGCAACAGCTTCAGGATGGCACCGGCAACCGGGCTGCGTCCCGGATTTTCCTTTGGCTGGAATCCCAGACCGCCCATTCGGTTCCCGCAGGTAGGCAAGTAGCCTCCTCGGTTCCCGCCGCAGGCCACCGGCAAGCCGTCCCGCAGGGGGCGGTGGGTCGCATCGATCTGTAGTCCGTGTTCCTGACGTCCCCTGGCTGACCAGTAGGTTATCGGCTGTCGTTATTATTGGTAATCGATAACTAGTTGGGGGAAGCATGAAGCTGTATAAGGGCGCCGCGCGCCGGGCACGGGATAGTCGAAGGGTCGTATCCAGGACGGATGCGGTGGCGCTGATGATTGCCTCTTCCGCAGCGGCTGTTGCGACGACCGCTCTAACTATTGACGGCGTCATTGGCTTCTTTACCCGTCCCGTGACGCTGACCCTGCCGCTGTCCACCACACAAACGGCCCCTGAGGGCCTGCGCCTTGGAGCGGAAGCGCACTTCACGGCCGTCGAGGCCGCCATCCCCGCACTCCCCGCAGGCGAGGCTGTCCTGCTGGCATGGGCCGGAGCTCTCAATCACACCGGCATACTGGCCGTGCTGTTACTCCTGTTCCTGCTCGCCTTCCGATTCAAGGGCGAAAACCTGTTCACCGCGGGCTGGGTATGGATCATTGGAACCTGTGGTGCAGTCGTGGCCGTGGCCGGCAGCGTTGGGCAGGTTCTCGACCAAGTCCCCCGCAATCGCCTTGCGGAAGCTATTGGGGTAAATGCACGGACCGCGGAAGCGGGCATCAGCTTCGTGGGCCACTTCAACATTGCACCGGCAGTGGCTGGTTTTGTGCTCATCCTGGTGGCCGGAGTCTTCCAGTTCGGCGGTCGCCTGCAGAAGGACACCGAGGGCTTGGTCTGATGCCGGCCGAGGACACAACAGGCATCCATTGCCGCCTCGACGAACTGCTGGAACAGCGCGGCATCACCCTGACCGAACTAAGCAGACGCGTTGGCGTGAGCCTTGTTAATCTGTCGGTCTTGAAGAATGACAGGGCCAAAGCCATCAGGTTCTCCACACTTGCAGCCGTCTGCCGGGAGTTGGAATGCGACGTGGGAGACCTGTTGGTGACGGACCCGGCTGCTTCCCGCTAATTGCCGGACGGCTGCTCCGTTTGCAGTGCAGGCCGGACCATCCGCAGCTCGGGCACGCTTTCCCACTCGGGCGGCAGCAGGCCCCGCTTGCCGTCAGGCCGGAAGCCGTGCCGGCGGTAGAAAGCCTGAGCCCTAGGGGTGGCTTCCAGCACCCAAAGGTACGCGGGAGACTCCCCGATCGCGGCACTCAGCAACGCTGCTCCCAACCCCACGCCCTGGGCACGGCCGAGGATGTAGATCGAGTACAGCTCCAGCGGAACGGGACCATCCTCGTCGCGGCCTGGACCGGCGTCGGCAAATCCCACCACTTCATTGTTGGAATCCACGGCGATGATCCGCGGGTCAGGGCCGTCCAGGTGCTTCCGGCGGCGTTCCACCCGTTCCGGAATCGCATCGCGGCGGGCGGCGAAAAACTGCGGGGACAGCAGGTGGGGTAGCACTCCTCATGGGACAGCGTGTGCATCAGCACCACCGCCTCGGCATCTTCCGGGGTGGCCTGGCGCAGCTGATAGTCCATGCTTCAGCCTAACCAAGCGGCAGGCAACCTAACCGTCCCGGAGGGAAAGCGCCGTTCGTGCCGCCCGGGTGATACATATCAACCTCCTAAGCCTTGCCCTTCTGTGGGGACCGCAGCATACTTATTAGCAGGACTAATTAGCATTGCTAAGCATCTTCAGGAGGCGCAACGCAAGCGTGACCACCACCAAAACCGTGAACACTGAAACGCCAGAGTCGGTCAGCCCCGACAGCCTGGCCATAGACCTCCGCACGGCCGTGATGCGCACATCCCGCCGGCTCCGCGTCGAGGCAACCGGTGATGTCATCACCCCGGGCCAGTACACCGTCCTGGCCCAGCTCAACGGCAACGGGGCGCAGACCCTCCGCGCCCTCGCCGAGCGGGAGCATGTGCAGGCTCCGTCCATGACCCGGATCGTCAATGCCCTGGCAGGCCAGGGTTTTGTTTCCAGGGCCGCCAATCCCGACGACGGGCGGCAGGTCCACGTGGACATCACCGACGCGGGCCGGGCCGTTTTGGCAGAGGCCAGGAACCAGCGGACGGCCTGGTTGGCCCGGCGGGTGGCGGGGTTGAGCGAAGAGGACCGGCTGGTGCTGAGCCGCGCCGCGCACATCATGCAGGAGATGAGCGGCAAATGAGTGCGATGTTCCGGGCTTTGGAAAACCGCAACTACCGGATCTGGGCTGGCGGTGCGCTGGTGTCCAACGTCGGCACCTGGATGCAGCGGGTGGCCCAGGACTGGCTGGTCCTGACCGTCCTCACTAACCACTCAGGCGCCGCCGTCGGCATTACGACCGCCCTGCAGTTCCTTCCCATGCTGCTGCTTGGCCCGTACGGCGGGGTGCTGGCGGACCGCTACCGCAAGCGGGTGATCCTGCTGTGGACGCAGGTGGCCATGGGCCTCACCGGACTGGCGCTTGGACTGCTGGTGGTGACCGGCACCGCCCAACTGTGGCACGCCTACCTGGCCGCCCTTTGCCTGGGCATCGCCAGCGCCATCGACGCCCCCGCCCGCCAGTCCTTCGTCTCGGAGCTCGTGGGGCAGGACAACATCTCCAACGCGGTGGCGCTGAACTCCGCGTCCTTCAACACCGCCCGGCTCACCGGCCCCGCCGTCGCCGGCGTGCTCATCGCCTGGGTAGGCACCGGGCCCGTCTTCCTGCTCAACGCTGCCAGCTACGCCGCCGTCATCATCTCGCTGTTCCTGATCCGCGCCTCGGAGCTGGCCCCGGCCGCCCAGGCAGGCCGCGGGAAGCACCAGGTGGCCGAAGGCGTCCGCTATGTCCGCCAGAGGCCGGACCTCGTGCTGATTATGGTCCTGGTGGGCATCCTCGGCGCCTTTGGCATGAACTTTCCCATCATCAACGCGCTGATGACCACCACCGAGTTCGGTGTGGGCCCCAGCGAATTCGGGCTCCTCGGTTCCATCATGGCGGTGGGAACACTGGCCGGCGCGCTGCTCGCGGCACGGCGGGCCGGGCCGCGGCTGCGGTACCTGCTGGGCGGTGCGCTCGGGCTCGGGTTCTTCACGCTCCTTGGCAGCGTGTCGCCGTCGTTCTGGCTGTACGCCGCGGTGCTGATACCCGTCGGCCTGGCGTCCATCACCTTCCTGAACAGCTGCAACACCAGCATCCAGCTCTCCGTGGAGCCACAGTTCCGAGGGCGAGTGCTGGCCCTCTACCTGGCGGTCCTGCAGGGCGGAACCGCAGTGGGGGCGCCGCTGATGGGCTGGATCGGCTCTGAGTTCGGCGCGCGCTGGTCCGTAGCTGCCGGGGGTGCGGTCGTTTTAGTGACCGCCCTGGTTGCCGTGATCGTGGTCAGCAGGCGGAATCAGCTAACGTTCCGCGACAACCTACGGACCGTTTTCCGCAGGCGGCGCGAGCCCGCGGTGTAAGCACGAACCATTGTGAGGCGTTCACGGTGGCACCCACGCACAAGGGGCAGCGCCGTCGTCAGCTCTTTCTTGCGGCCACAGCCTCCGTGAGCGATTTCAGCCCGCGTCCGAAGTCCGATCCCACCAGCTTGTCCATGTTCATTCAGAGGGCGAACACCTTGGCGGGGGCAGGAATGACCACGCTGCGGCGGACCTCAAAAGTGGACATAGGCCCAGCAGCTTAGGAGCCGGCGCCGTGCCCGCACAGGCCGCCGCACCATTCGATGCGGCTATCCGCCATAACTAGCTTCGGGACGAACCGCCCAGCACCACGTTCACCGGCTCCTCGCCATCGAGCAGCAGCCCGATCTGCTGCCTGACCAGCCGGACCATCCGCGGAAACATCGCCGAGCTGGCCCCGCCAACGTGCGGGGTAATCAGCACGCCGGGGGTAGTCCACAGCGGATGGCCGGCCGGCAGCGGCTCGGGATCCGTGACGTCCAAAGCGGCGCGCAAACGGCCGGATGACGTCTCCGCCAGCAAGGCGTCGGTGTCCGCCACCGGGCCGCGGGCCACGTTTACCAGCAGGGCCCCATCGGGCATCGCAGCCAGGAATCTCGCGTCCACCAGCTGCTGCGTCTGCTCGCTCAGGGGGACGCTCACCACCACAATCTCGTGCAGCGGCAGCTGTTCATACAGCGCGTCGATCCCGAAAATCTTCCCGGCAGGGTCCTCGCGTTCGCGGCTGGCCATCCGGGTCACGTGCGTTTCGAACGGCAGGAGCCGCGCCTCAATGGCCTTGCCCACTCCCCCGTAGCCCACCAGTAGCACGCGCCGGTCCGCGAGGCTGGGCCGCTGGCTGTTGTCCCATGTCCCGCTGGCCTGGTTCCGCACGAAGTCGTCCATGCCGCGCTGGCTGGCGATCATCATTCCCAGCGCCAGTTCGGCCGTCGAAGTCTCGTGGACCCCGGCCGCGTTAGCGAAAACGCAACCGTTGGGCAGCACGTCCGCGACGCCGTCGTACCCGATCGACTGGCTCTGCACCAGCCCAACGTCCACGCCCTCCAGGGCCGCCAGCGCCGCCGGCTTGCCCATATAGGCCGGTACCAACAGGTCCAAGCGGCCTTCCGGAGCAGGGCCAGTCAGATCCCAGAGAACGAAGTCGACGCCGTCGATCGGCTCCAGCGCATCCAGCAGCTTTTGGTCGGGCAGGCACACCCGCAGCCGCCGGCTCATGCCGCCGCCACGAGCTTGTGTGAGGAATTCATAAGGTGATCCTAGTGGGCTGTCCGGCGGAAGAGCAGTTAGATGACTCCTCCCGCCAATCCGCTTTAGGCCAGCACCCGCGCTGTTGCCAGGACGATGTCCCGCTGATCACCGTAGTAGCCGGTCAGGGAGCCGTTCAGCTCCTTGAGCCAGCCGTTGCCGGCGGAGTCGAGGACAGTGGCGTCCAGGTCCAGGACTGCGGGCGCCTCGAGGATGTGCTGTGCTGCAAGGGCTGCGCGGTGAAGCAGTAGGTCCCCCATACCCACCGCCAGGCCGGATTTTTGCCCGTAGCCCGTCAGGAACGCTTCGAGGAGTTCAGGGTGCTCCGGACTGCCCGGAACTTTGCCGATCAGGTCCCGAATCGCGGAGGCGACATCGGCGGCGGCGGCCGTAAACCCGGATTCGTCGAGGTCGAAGCAGGTTGCTTTACCTTCCGACCATCTCAGGTTGTCGAGCTCAAAGTCCCCATGCCCCATGACGAGCGGCCCCGGCTCCAGGCTTTCATGCAGCCTGTTCAGGGCGTGGGCAGCGTCGGCGAGGTCCTGGTCAGAATGTGAAACCAGGCGGTCAAACACGTTCGCTTGCTCTTGGCGGCCCACGGGCTCCACCCGCCCAGCGGCCTGGTGGAACTCCGCAAGCGCTGCACCCCAGGCGGCGGCAGCGCCGGCGTCGAGCTCATCCACGTCCAGCTCTTCGCCGTCCACCCTTCGCACCACGCAGGCTGCCATCTCACCGAGAGGCGTCTGGACAAGCTCCACCGCCCGGCCCCCGCGTGACCTTGCCAGTTCCGCCACGGGTGCCCCGGCGTGGTTGAGCCGGGCATGCAGCTGCGCTCCGCGCTGCAGGCGCGCTCCCGCCGCGGACCCGGTCGGGGCGAAGCGCGCGTAGAGCACTCCACGGGCGTCCCCGCCAGGCGGAACAACGAACACGTGCGCCGCCGAGGAACGCCAGTACCGCAGGCCACCGGCGGGAATCCCCCAAGGCCGGCCAACCGCGTCTGCCGCCGGCGACCGCCACTCGTCGTCAACGGTGGTTCGCAACGCGGCGATCTGACTCAACGGCAGCATGAGAACCATCCTGACACGCACCACGCCCAGGACCGAGTGACTTTCGACCCCTCCCCCTGAACTTGATACAGGTTAATAAATGCGAGACCTACTGAATCCCGCCATGCTCCTCATTGCCGTCACGCTGGCAGTGGCCGCAGGCCTGGTCCTGTCCTTGCTGCTGCGCAAGCTCGTCCTGCGCCTCAACCGCAAGCGTCCGGAGCTCCAGGCCACCTCGCGGCGGCGCGGCAGCCGTTGCGGTGGCAGTGTGCAGCGTCCGACGGCGGTGCCTCCTCCCACCGTCCGCAGCCACTGCGCGGACTGGGAACCTCCGCCCGCCACGGCTCGCGGCCTCAGGCTGAGCCGCAGGTGTTGCAGCTTTTACCGGTTCAATCGAAGCAGTCCAGCGCTCACGGGCCTTCACCGGTCCCGGCGAGGATGTCTTCCAGGACCGGGACCAGACGGTGGCGTCCAGAAACTGAAAAAGGCTTGATAGGTGACCATATGGTCACATATCATAATTCCTATGGACGACGTGTTCAAGGCACTCTCCGACCCCACCCGGCGGGAGCTGCTCGACGAGCTCTTCCGCGAGGACGGCCAGACCCTGGGCGCTCTCGAAGGACGCTTCGACATGACCCGGTTCGGGATCGCCAAGCACCTCAAGATCCTGGAGGAAGCCGGGCTGGTGGTGACCCGGCGCCGGGGGCGAGAAAAGCTGCACTTCCTGAACCCGGTCCCGATCCGGCTCGTCCACGACCGCTGGGTGAGCAAATATGCAGAACCATGGGCCGCTGGCCTCAGCGACCTCAAATCCAGATTGGAAAGTCCCATGGAAAAAATCTTCGAAATCTACATCAAGACCACGCCGGAGCGGCTCTGGGAAGCCATCACGGACAGCGAAATCCGCAGCAAGTACCAGTTCGGGAACACCATCGAAACGGACTGGACCCCAGGCAGCAGCTTCACCATGAACAACGTCAAAGCAGGCGCACCCTTGGGTGAAGGCGAAAACCTTGAGGTGGACCCGCCGCGCCGGCTCGTGCAGACCATGCGCGCCCTCTGGGGCGAGGACGTCAAGGCCGAGGGGACCTCGAAGGTCACCTGGGACATCGAGCCGGTGGGCGATTCCTGCCGCCTCACCGTAACCCACAGCGACCTCCGCGAGGGCGCCAACGAACAGCTCTACGGCGGCTGGCCAATGATTCTGTCCGGCCTGAAGACCTGGCTGGAAACCGGCGAGAAACTCACCACGCCCGGCTCGCTGATGTACACCTGAACCGGTGCTGCACAGCTGAGGAACCGACGCCGGCGGGAGGCGCCGAGGAGGAATGGAAACTGCTGCTCTGCGGGCGCAGCCCATCAGCCGGGGGCGCGCGATCGGGGGGGGTTGGGCGCGCTATCCGGCCGGCGGCCGGTTGGTGCCGTCCCATCCCCTGCGCCGCAGGTTGCGTGTGGCCACCAGCGAACCCCCGATGAACAGCACACCCAGGACCACGGTGGCAACACCCACGTAGAACCATCCGCCCCGGCCGAAGATCATCAGCGCGGCGCCGAGGATGCACAGGCCTTTCGCCGTGATATCCAGGTACAGCTGCACCTTTGGATTGTCCATAACTCCACGATAGACCCCACGCCGGCAGCCCGTCCCGGGCCCTCGACGCCCCGGCCCTACTCCGTGCGCTGCCGCCACAGCAGGAACACCGCGAACGTCACCAGGCACAGGACCAGCATGGCGAGCACCATGCGTGCCCAGCTTCCCTGGTCCACGCCGCCGGCCGCGAAAACGCCGATCATCACAGTGGCGGTGATGGCACCGACGTACCGGCAGGTTTGGTAGATCCCTGCCGCGACGCCACGTTCCTGCGGCCGGGTGGAGACAAACATGCCTTGGTTCGTGGCAATACTCACCGTTCCGTAGGGGACGCCCATCAGGGCAGTCAGCACCACCACCAGCGGGATCACGAGCGTTCCGGTCAGCAGCCACATAAGCGCGGCCGCCGCAGTCAGGAGCACGACGCCGGCAATCAGCACCCGCCGCACGCCGAACCTGCCCATCGCCCTGACTGCCCACGGGGTGGCGACCACCGACATCGTGGCCAGCGGCAGCATCAGCAGGCCAACGACGCCGGGATCGTAGCCGCCCGCTTCCTGCAGCAGCTGGGGCAGGCCGAAGAACGCAAAGTAGTAGACGCTGCTGAACACTGCGAAGCCCAGGTAGATCAGCATCAGCGGCCGGTTGCGCCCCAGCAGCCGCAGGTCCAGGAAGGGACGGTTGAACCGCAGCTCGCGCCAGGCGAACAACACACCGATCGCAGTTCCGGCGGCCAGCATCCACCAGCGGTAGCCGGGCGCCACGTTCAACGCAGCCATCATCACCAGGAGCAGGGCGGACACGAAACCCAGGATTCCCGGGATGTCCGAGTCCCTGACAAGCTCGGCGATGCTGCCACGTTCCCGCGTCTCATCGTGCGGCGCCGCCTGCCTGACGATCAGCAACGCGGCCAGCGCCAGCGGCACGTTGATCAGGAACAGCGCTTCCCAACCCACGAAACTGACCAGGAGGCCGCCCACTACCGGGCCCACTGCCGCCGCCGAAGTGTTGGCCATCTGGAGCCGGCCCAGCGGGCGCGCGGAATCCACCTTGGCCCGGTGCGCGACGGCTCCCACCATCACCACCGCGCTGGGATAAGCGGTGGCCGTGCCCAGCGCCATCACGGCCCGCGCCACGCAGAGCAGGGCGAAGTTCGGTGCGAGCGGAGCCAGCGCGCAGGTGACGGCAACCAGTGCCATGCCCAGCATAAACATCCGGCGCGGTCCGAACCTGTCGGCCAGCCTGCCCATTACCGGCTGCCCGGCCGCCGAGGCGAGGTAGAACGAGGTGACCACCCAGGTGACGGCGGCGACGTCGAGCCCGAAGTCTGCGCGGAGCACCACCAGGGCAACGGCGATCATCGAGGAGTTGAGGGGGTTCAGTGCCGTGCCCAGGCTGAGGCCGGCGACGGCCAGGGCAGTCCGGGGTTTGTTGCTCACGGAAACAGTCTGGTGCACCCGAACCGGCATGTGCGACTTTGATGAACTAGCGTGCCTGGCCGCCGGCCTGCACGGGTGGGAACAACGATTCTTCAACGAGGCCGGTGAGCTCGCGGATGACGTCAGCCTGCCCCGGCTCTTTACTGCCCGCGGGATTCTCGGTATAGACCACCAGCACAAACGACGAGCCGCGGTACGTTAGGACTGCCGCGTCGTGAAGTTCGCCGCCAAATTCCCCGTACTTATGAAAGACCTCGACGCCGGCCTGGGACCCGGCTGGAATCAGTTCCTCGTTATTGGTGTCCTGCATGTAAC
The DNA here is from genome assembly GCF_059090465.1 of Arthrobacter sp. MDT2-3. Classification (NCBI taxonomy): domain Bacteria; kingdom Bacillati; phylum Actinomycetota; class Actinomycetes; order Micrococcales; family Micrococcaceae; genus Arthrobacter; species Arthrobacter sp. MDT2-3. The sequence goes on from NZ_JBNHFS010000003.1 coordinate 602,976, forward strand.
CGAGCAACTGGGCGGTGTTCTCCGCGTTCAGCAGGTCCCCGGCGTAGAGCCGCTTGAGGACCAGGGCCATTTCCGCAGGAGTCAGCAGATTCTCCTCCGGATCGTAGGCGACGCCGATGGAGGCGGCATATTCAGTCAGCTGAGGGTAGCCCACCGCGTCCATCAGCAGCAGCCACGAATCGTTGTTGCTTTCGTTCACCATGGCTTCGAGTTGGAACGCCGCGTCGTAGTCCCCTAAAGGCTCATCCAACGCGGCCTCGCCGTTTTCAACCAGGTGGTAGTACGCCGCCGCCGTGATGATCTTCGCGGTGCTGGCGGCCGTAAAGGCTTCCTGGTCCCCGAAAGTCAGCGCCGCATCGCCGGACACGTCCGCCAAAGCCAGCCCGATCCTGTATTCGTCGTTCTCCTTCAGGACGGAATTGATGCGGTCCTCGAGGGAATCCGGCGCGACAGCCACGGGGGCTTCCGGGACAGCGGCGGGGACTGGACCGGCTGCGCCCGCCAACGGCCCGGACCGGACGGCTGCGAAAACAAGGCTGGCCCCAATGACCAACGCAACGGCAGAGAACAGCAGCGCCAGCAGCAGAACTCTTTGCCCTTTCCGGGACGCGCTGAAGTGACGCCCCGCCGGGCGCAGCGCTGGGTCCGCCGACATAGAACTCCTGCAACTCGGATGATCAAAAAATCACATCGGGCGCCCAGCGCACACCAATGCTAAGGCTGCTGATTAAATCACACGAGTATGGGAGCTGCCTGAGTGTCCGTGTCCGTCAGCGGGTGCGTGCCGAGAGCGCTGTGTCCAGGAACTCGAGGTGGGCTGGAGCGGTGCGGACCGTATTGCCGTCGTACTCCGGGTGCTTTGTCAGGAACTTCTTGATGTACGGGCACACGGGAACGATGCCCCGCCCGGCGCTCACCGTTTCGTCCAGGGCCGCGGTGGCGAGCTGGCCTGCGAGGCCCTGGCCGCCGTATTCCTCGTTGATCACGGTGTGGTAGAAAATCCGCTGGGGTGAGGCACCGCCGTCGTAATCCTTGTAGGCTGCCTTGCCGATCACGTTGCCGGCGTCGAGGATTTCGAAACGCTGGCGGTCGGGGTTGTGGCGGACGGTGATCTGGCTCAAGGGAACTCCTTCAATGCGGTTACGTTGCTGCCCCTGCAAAGCCTAACCCGGGCCGGGCAGCCCTTATTTCCGCATCGATTTTCCCGGCTGGACCACCGCCCGCCGTCACGCCTTAGCTCAGGTATCCGTTCGGGTTGAGGACATACTTCGTGGCTGCGCCGGCGTCGAATTCCGCGTAGCCCTTGGGTGCCTCTTCCAGGGTGATGGGCTTGGCGTTGACGTTTTTGGCGATGCTCACCCTGTCGTGCAGGATGGCCATCATCAGTTGCCGGTTGTACTTCATCACCGGGCATTGGCCCGTGGTGAAGCTCAACGACTTGGCCCAGCCGGTGCCCAGGCTGAGGCTCAGCGCGCCCTTCTTGGCGGCCTCGTCAATCCCGCCCGGGTCACCGGTGACGTAGAGGCCTGGGATGCCCAAAGCGCCGCCCGCCGCGGTGATGTCCATCAGCGAGTTCAGCACCGTGGCCGGCGCCTCCTCTGCGTCTTTTCCATGGCCGTGTCCCCTGGCCTCGAAGCCGACGGCGTCCACGCCGCAGTCCACTTCCGGTACGCCAAGGATCTGTTCGATCTGCTCCGCCGGGCCACCCTTGGTGAGGTCCGCCGTTTCGCAACCGAAGCTTCGGGCCTGTGCCAGCCGGTCCTCGTTGAGGTCACCAACAATGACGACGGCGGCGCCCAGCAACTGCGCGCTGGTCGCCGCTGCGAGGCCAACCGGGCCCGCTCCTGCCACGTAGACGGTGGAACCAACACCCACCCCGGCGCTGACCGCGCCGTGATACCCGGTGGGGAAAATATCCGAAAGCATGGCGAGGTCCAGGATTTTCTCCATCGCCCGGTCCTTGTCCGGGAACTTCAGCAGGTTCCAGTCGGCGTACGGCACCAACACCTAGTTGGCCTGGCCGCCCACCCAGCCGCCCATGTCCACGTATCCGTAGGCGCTGCCCGGGCGGTCAGGGTTCACGTTCAGGCAGATGCCGGTCTTGCGTTCCTTGCAGTTCCGGCAGCGGCCGCAGGCAATATTGAACGGCACCGAACAGAGGTCTCCGACTTTTATGAATTCGACGTCGCGGCCCACTTCCACCACCTCGCCGGTGATCTCGTGGCCCAGCACCAGATTGGGCGGTGCGGTGGTGCGTCCGCGCACCATGTGCTGGTCGGAGCCGCAGATGTTTGTGGCCACGGTCTTGAGGATCACGCCATGGTTGACGGCCCGCCCCACGTTCGCCGGATTCACGCCCGGACCGTCTTTCAGTTCAAAGCTGGGATAGTCGATGTCGATAAGTTCAACCTTGCCTGGCGCTTTGTAGGCAACGGCTCTGTTCCCTGTCATCTGTTTCTCCTGAAGTCAGGCCGGCCCGGTGGGGCAGCCGTAGTTTTGGGTAGGTGTAGTACCCCTGCAGGCAGGGCCCGGCCTGATCAATGTGGCGCCTTCTGTGGAGCCAAGTGATCGGTGCTGACGCCCCTGGCCTGAGGTTCGGCCAGTCTAGGCGGGGCAGGATGGCAGTTCCAGAGCCAGCGGGGAGGGAGATCTACCCTGTTTGGGATAGGGGGTTTTAGGGACCCCATGACTTCCGTTGCGAAGCCTTGTAGTGTCGGCACCGGAAAGCAGCCACCCAGCAGTTGGCCCGATACTCACGACAGGAGCGAACCATGGCAGTCAGTGAAGAAGAAGCACGGGTGCTCGACCAGTGGAGCAACCGGCTTGCCCAGGCGTTGCAGATTCTGGATTTGGACGTGGACAACGAGTTACTCCTTGACCTGGCCCGCAGGTCAGCGGACTCGATAATCCACCCAGCCGCCCCGGTCACCACCTTCCTGGTGGGCTATGCGGCCGGGCTGGAGGCCGGTACCGGCAGCGCGGGGACAAGGGAGGCCTCCAGCGCGGCGGTGGTTAGGGCTGCCAGTGTTGCTTTCAGGCTCTGCGACGACGGGCACGAGGGCGGCCCCGCCAGCAAGGGCTGGGCCGACACCGCGCAGTAGCTTGAAACAGCGCAGTAGTTATCCCGCCGCCGTCGGCTCCTCTTCAAGTACCGGAACGGGTTCCAGCCGGACGATTACGGCCTTGGAGGCCGGCGTCTGGCTGCCCTCGGCCACGCTCTCCAGCGGGACCAGAACATTCGCCTCCGGGTAGTAGGCGGCCGCGCAGCCGCGCGCCGACGGGTAGGACACCACCCGGTAATTCCGCAGCACCCGGTCCACACCGTCCGAATACACGCCGTGGATGTCCACGTGCTGCCCGTCCTCAAGGCCCAGCTCGGTGAGGTCCGCGGGGTTCACGAACACCACTTCGCGGCCCTTCTTGATGCCGCGGTACCTGTCGTTGTGCCCGTAAATGGTGGTGTTGAACTGGTCGTGCGAGCGCATGGTCTGCAGGATGAGGGTCCCCGCGGGGCGTTCCACATGCTCCAGTTCGTTGACAGTGAGGATGGCCTTTCCAGTTGGTGTGTTGAACGTGCGGGAGTCGCGGGGGCCGTTGGGCAGGACGAACCCACCATCCTGCCGGATCTTACGGTTGTAGTCCTCGCACCCGTTCACCACGTGGGAGATGTGATCCCGGATCAGGTCGTAGTCCTTTTCGAATCCTGCCCAGTCGGCCGACGTCCGGTCCCCCAGCGTGGCCGCGGCAAGCCGGCAGACGATGGCTATCTCGGACAGCAACCCCGGCGCCACCGGCTCAACGGTGCCATGTGAGGCGTGCACCGCACAGACGGTGTCCTCCACCGAAACGAACTGCGGTCCGGATTCCTGCCTGTCGATCTCGGTCCGGCCCAGGGTGGGCAGTATCAGCGCCTCGGCCCCAGTCACGCCATGTGAGTGGTTGAGCTTGGTGGAGATCTGGACCGAAAGCTCCGTTTTCTCCATCGCTGCTTCAGCTGCATGCGTGTCCGAAATTGCTCCCACGAAATTGCCGCCGAGGGCGATAAAAGCCTTGATGCCGCCGTCGCGCATTGCCCGGACCGTCTGGACGGCGTCCAGCCCGTGGTCACGCGGCGGTTCAAAATCGAACTCCCGCCCCAGCGCGTCCAGGAAGGCCGGCGGCATCTGTTCCCAAATGCCCATGGTCCTGTCGCCCTGGACGTTGCTGTGCCCGCGGATGGGCGAGGCGCCGGCACCTGGCTTGCCGATGTTGCCCCGGAGCAGCAGGAGGTTGATCATCTCCTTGATGGTGGCTACGCCCTTCTTCTGCTGCGTGATGCCCATGGCCCAGGTGATGATCACCTTGTCCGCGGCGAGGTAGCGGGCCGCAAGCTCGTCGATCTCCTCGATGCGCAGCCCGGTAGCCTCCAGGACGGCGGACTCGTCCAGCCGGGAGAGGTGGGCCTTGAGTTCCTCCAGCCCGTCGCAGTGCTCCGCCAGGAACTCATGGTCCAGCACGGTGCCGGGGTTCGAGGCCTCGGCCTCAAGGACACGCTTCGAGACGGCCTGCAGCAGCGCCATATCGCCGCCAATCCGCACCTGCAGGAACTGGTCCGCCAGGTCCGTGCCGTGCCCGATGATGCCCTTCACCTTCTGCGGGTTCTTGTACCGCATTAGGCCGGCCTCCGGCAGCGGATTCACGGCGACAATGCGGGCTCCGGCCTCCTTGGCTTCCTCCAGGGCGGTGAGCATCCGCGGATGGTTGGTGCCCGGGTTCTGGCCCATGATGATGATCAGGTCCGCCTTGGCGAAGTCGTCATAGGAGACCGTGGCCTTGCCCACGCCGATGGTCTGCCCCATGCCCCACCCGGAGGACTCATGGCACATGTTGGAGCAGTCCGGCAGGTTGTTGGTGCCGTAGGCGCGGATGAACAGCTGGTAGAGGAAGGCAGCCTCGTTGGACGTCCTGCCGCTGGTGTAGAACGCGGCCTGGTTGGGGTCCGGGAGGGACTTCAGCTTGTCGGCGATGATGCTGAATGCCTCATCCCAGCTGACGGGCTTGTAATGGTCCTCGCCCGCCTTCTTGTACACGGGTTCGGTCAGGCGGCCCTGCATGCCCAGCCAGTACTCGGACCTGTGCCGCAGCTCGCTGACGGGGTGCTCGTCCCAGAATTCCCGGCCGATGACCACGGGGGTGGCCTCCCAGGTCACCGCTTTGGCCCCGTTCTCGCAGAATTCAAACGTCTTGCGGTGGCCCGGATCCGGCCACGCGCAGCTCATGCAGTCGAACCCGTCCTTCTGGTTCAGCGCCAGCAGGGTCTTCCGCGAGCGCTCCACTCCCATGTGCTTGAGCGCCGGCTGCATCGAGTGATAGACCCCTGGCACACCGGCGGCCCAGGTTTTGGGGTGGCCGGTCACCTCCAGTTCGGACTCGTCCGCCTCTTCGACCTTCGGGTTCTTCCGCGTCACGCTGCACACTCCTCGGCTGTTCCTGGTCCCCACAAGCCAGGGCACACGCCGGCGGACCAGTTCCTTCCACAGTTGTTCAGGGTGGCTGGGAAGTCAAGGATGGGGCACCCCGTATGTGGACAATGGGAAAGAACCGGAGTGCCCGTTGTCCACATGGCAGTTGGTCCAGGACGACGCCGGTCCCGGCCCGCGCTAGGCTTGATGTCTCGGCTGAAGCAAGCGGCCGCAGGACCCACTGTGCGGAGCCGCTCCCAAATGTCCGACGATCTTGCCCTCAGCGCCCTTGCGGCGTCCTCCTTTTCCCTGCCCCACCTGCGCGATGGCCAGCTGGACGGAATCCGCGCCCTCGTTGAAGGCCGCGATGTCCTCGCCGTGATGCCCACCGGCTACGGCAAATCCGCAATCTACCAAGTGGCCGCCCGGCACCTTCACAACGCAACGGGGCGACCCGCCGTCGTGGTTTCCCCGCTCATCGCCCTGCAGGAGGACCAGCTGGACGGGCTGGCCGACGAGCTGGGCGAAGGGGCGGCCGTCGCCGTCAATTCCGCCCGCAGCGACGGCGAGGTGGAGGCCGCCTGGCAGGCGGCTGAGGCGGGCGAGGCTACTTTCCTGTTCCTCGCGCCCGAGCAGCTGGCCAAGCAGGAAACGGTGGACCGCATCGCCAAACTGGACATCTCCGTGTTCGTGGTGGACGAAGCACACTGCGTCTCCTCCTGGGGCCACGACTTCCGGCCGGACTACCTCAACCTCGGCAACGTCCGTGAACGGCTGGGCAACCCGCCCGTGGCTGCCCTGACCGCCACTGCCTCGCCGCCTGTGCGGGACGAGATCGCGGAGCGGCTGGGTATGACGGACCCGCTGGTCCTGGTCCACGGCTTCGACCGGCCAAATATCTCCCTCGATGTGGTCCGCCACCAGGAGGACAGGAGCAAGCGCAAGGCGGTGCTGGAGCAGGTTGCGGCGCTGGCCCGGGATGACGGGCAGGGGCTGCTGTACGCCGCCACCCGCAAGGATACGGAAAAGTATGCCGCGAAGCTCGACAAGGAAGGGCTGCGTGCGGAGGCGTACCACGCCGGCCGGTCCGCAGGAGACCGCGAGCGCATCCATGAGCAGTTCCTGGACGACCAGCTGGACGTTGTGGTGGCGACCACCGCCTTCGGCATGGGAATCGATAAGCCCAACGTCCGGTTCGTGGTCCACGCGGACATCCCGGAGGCTCTGGACGCGTACTACCAGGAGATCGGCAGGGCGGGCCGTGACGGCGACCCCGCTTCCGCAGTGCTGCACTACCGTGCCGAGGACCTTGGCCTGCGGAAGTTCTTCGGCACCCACTCCCCTGATCCGGACTCGCTGCTGGCGGTGTTGCAGGTCCTCAAGGCCGCGGGCGGACCCGCGCCGAAAGCCTCCCTGGCGGAGCTCACCGGCTTCCCCGCACGGCGCATCACCGGGCTGGTCAACCAGCTGGAGGAGACTGGCGCGGTCACCACTGGCAAGCGCGGCATCCGCCTCACCTCCAAAGCCAAACTGCCCGCCCTGGTGGACCGCGCCGTCGAGCTTGCCGAGGCCCGGCAGCGCGTGGACCAGTCGCGGCTCACCATGATGCGCGCTTACGCGGAGACGGACAGCTGCCGGCGGCAGTTCCTGCTGGGCTACTTCGGCGAGGACCTGCCGGAACCGTGCGGCAACTGCGACGCCTGCGCGGATGCTGCCAGCCGCGCGGGTGCTCCCGGTGATGCTCCTGCCTGGGGAACAGGGAGGCACGACGACGGCGGCCCGGGGTCCCCGGAACAGGCGGCCTCAAGTGCCGGGGACCCGTTCCCGCTCCAATCGTCGGTGGTCCACAAGGAGTGGGGTCCGGGGCTGGTGATGCGGCACGAGGACGACGTCATCACCGTCCTGTTCGAGCAGGAGGGATACAAGACCCTGTCCCGTACCGCCGTCGTGGAGCACGAACTCCTGAAGCCTGCTTAGGTGCTGCCGGCTTAGGTACGCTGGAAGGACACCCCGACGAAAGGCCCGCCGCGTGGAAGTACCTTCTTATGTCTGGACCCTGACAATTACAGGAATTGTTGGCCTGCTGGCCTTCGACTTCTTTTTCCACGTGCGGAAGGCCCACACGCCGTCGCTCAAGGAATCCGCCACCTGGTCCGCCATCTATGTGGGTATCGCGCTGCTGTTCGGACTGGGAGTGCTGGTTTTCGGCGGGCCCACCATGGGCACGGAGTACTTCGCCGGATACGTGACGGAGAAGGCACTGTCCATTGACAACCTGTTTGTGTTCCTCATCATCATGGCCAGCTTCAAGGTGCCGCGTGCGGACCAGCAGAAGGTACTGCTGTTCGGCATCGTCTTCTCGCTGATCGCCCGCACCGCGTTCATCTTTTTGGGTGCCGCGCTGATCAACAGCTTCGCATGGGTGTTCTACATCTTCGGGCTCATCCTGCTCGTCACCGCCGGCAACCTGCTCCGTCCTAACGCCCACGACGACGAGTCCGAAGGCCTGGTGGTCCGGCTCGCCAAGAAGTTCCTTCCGGCGTCGGAACACTACGACGGCGACAAACTGTTCACCATGGAGAACGGCAAGCGCGTCCTCACGCCAATGCTGCTGGTAATGGTGGCCATCGGTGGCACGGACATTCTTTTTGCCCTTGATTCCATTCCGGCGATCTTCGGCCTGACCCAGAACGTGTTCATCGTCTTCACGGCCACCGCTTTCTCCCTGATGGGCCTGCGGCAGCTGTTCTTCCTGATCGACGGCCTGCTGGACCGTCTGATCTTCCTCTCCTACGGCCTTGCAGCAATCCTTGGCTTCATCGGCGTAAAGCTCATCCTGCACGCCCTCCACGAGAACACGCTTCCGTTCATCAACGACGGCCAACACGTCAACGTGGTGGAAGTCAGCACCCAGGTCTCCCTGAGCGTGATCCTCGGCGTCCTGCTGGTCACCGTCCTGGCATCCATCTTCAGCCCCAAGGGCAAGGCCAAGAACGCTGTGTCCGGCGCCAAGCGCCACGCCAACGAGTACCTGGACCTCAACTACGAGACGGACATGGTGGAGCGGGACAAGATCTTCGCAAAGATGTGCCGCGAGGAGGACCAGATCCGCAAGCTGCCCGAGAAGTACAAGAAGCTCATCCGCAACGAGACCGAGTTCATGGACCTGCTGCGGAAGGCTCACATCGAGCACGACAAAGCCCAGGTGCGCGCGGACGCGAAGGGCTGACCCGGCCGTATTGTCAGGGCCTCTTGCTAGGTTGGAGTCATAGCCCGGGGAACCTTCCTTAGGCTGATGATCACAGCCCGGCTGTCGATGGGGAGGCCCCGTGTTTTTGCTCGAAGCTGCAAAGGCCGGCGCGCCGCCGGACCTGGTGTTCTCCGCCAGCGACCTGGTGGCGGCCAGCGAATGTGAGTACCGCACGCTCCGGATCCTGGACGAAAAGCTGGGCCGCGCGCCTAAAGCCGACTTTCAGGCTGACGAGATGCAGGTCCGTGCCGGTGAGCTTGGTGACAAGCATGAGCAAACCGTCCTGGCCAGCCTGATCGCCAAGTACGGACAATGGGATGCCAGCCGGGCTGCGGGTGTTTACTCCCTGGAGCGAGGGCAGAACCTGCGCGGGGACCTGCAGGCAAAGCACGCCGAAACTGAGCTCGCCCTTCGTTCCGGGGCCGACGTCGTTTTCCAGGCCACCTTCTTCGACGGCGAATTCCTCGGGTACGCGGACTTCCTCGTCAACGAAGCCGCCGGCACCGGCAGCCCGGGGCGCTACGAAGTCTGGGACACGAAGCTGGCCCGGCACGCGAAAGTGGGCGCACTGCTGCAGCTGGCTGCGTACGGGGACCAGCTTCTTGGGATGGGACTCGAGCCCTCCCCGACAGTTACCCTGGTGCTCGGCACCCGCGTGGGTGACGACTGGCTCCGCAGCAGCCACCCGCTTTCGGATTTGCTGCCTGTTTTCCGGGAGCGGCGCCGCCGGTTCCGCGAGTTGACAGGCCAGCACCGGTCGGCCAGTACCGCCGTGCAGTGGCAGCAGCCCGGGCTCGTCCACTGCGGCAGGTGTGACTACTGCGCGGAGCAGGTGCAGGTACACCGGGACCTGTTGATGGTGGCCGGCATGTCCGTGGTGCAGCGCAGGAAGCTGAATGCTGTAGGCATCCGCACCATCGACCAGTTGGCGGCACTGCCCGTCGAGGAAGCCAAAAATTCTGTGGTCCGGCTGCGGGCCCAGGCCCGGATGCAGCTGGGCCTGGATGCTCCGGCCGGATCGCGGACCTTCATGAAGGACGGCCAGCCGCATACGGTCTCGTTCACGGTGCTGCCGGAGAACACCATCGGTTCCCTTCCGGCTCCCAGCCCTGGCGATATCTTTTTTGACTTCGAGGGTGACCCGCTCTGGCAGGACCCTGCCACCGGAGCCTGGGGCATTGAGTACCTGTTCGGCGTGATTGAGGCTCCGGTTCCGGGCAGTCCCGGCAATCCTGTTTTCCGCCCGTTCTGGGCCCACTCCCGCTCCGAGGAGCGGCGCGCTTTCCTGGACTTCCTGGAATACGTGGAGGAGCGGCGGGCACGCTACCCGGACATGCACGTCTACCACTACGCCGCCTACGAAAAGACAGCGCTGCGAAACCTCTCCCTTGCCCACCAGGCCGGCGAGGACACTGTGGACGCCTGGCTCCGGGAGGGCCTGCTAGTCGACCTTTACGCCACGGTCCGGCAGTCCTTGCGCATTTCCGAAGCGTCGTACTCCATCAAAAGGCTCGAACCACTGTACATGGGCAGCAATTTGCGCTCCGGGGACGTCAAGGATGCCGGCGCATCAGTAGTCGCCTACGCGGCCTACTGTGCAGCCCGGGATGCGGGGAACGCCGCAGAGGCCGAGAAGGTCCTCACGTCGATTTCCGACTACAACCAGTACGACTGCCTTTCCACCCTCCGGCTGCGGGACTGGCTCCTGGAGATTGCCGGGAAGCCGGCTGCGGGGGCCGCCCCGGAGGCAGAAGCGGGACAACGCACCGGGTCCGCACCGGCGGAACGCCCGGCGGCCCCGGAAGAAACTGCCGAGGAGTCCAGGCTGCGCGAATATCTCGCCGGGCTGCCGGACAACCGCCCCTGGACGGACGACGAACGTGCCATCGCCATGGTGGCTGCCGCTACTGGCTATCACCGCCGCGAACGCAAGCAGTTCTGGTGGCAGCACTTCGACAGGGTGGAAGCGCCCATCGAGAACTGGTCCGACCAGCGGAACGTGTTTGTGGTGTCTTCGGCGGAAGTGACGTCCGACTGGGCCCTCGCCAAGCCCCGGGAACGGATGCGTACCCGGATACTGCGGCTCCACGGCACCATGACGGAGGGATCGGACTTTCGAGCGGACTCCAGCTGGTGCCGGCTCTACGATGCACCGCCGCCGGACGGCATGGCCGATCCCGACGCCGCTCCCGGCACCCGGGCGTTCACGTTCGGGACCAGGATCAGCGAGGTTGAGCCGGCGCCGGACAACCCGGAGCACACACTCATCACCATCGCCGAGCGTGAGTCCGGAAAGGTTGCCGCCTACCCGCACCTTCCCGTTGCCCTCACGGAGGACCAGCCCCTGGCCACCGCCAGCATCGAAGCTGCCATCGCGGAAATCGCCGGCAGCGTCGGCTCTTCCGTGCCGCACCTGCCTGCCCACCCGGGACTGGACATCCTGCGTAAACAGCCCCCGCGTTTCCGCGCCCTCCAGCAGCCCGTGGACGTCCCGCACCGGCCGGACGGTTCCGCGGACTACGCCGCCGCAATCACCGATTCCGTCCGCGACCTCGACCGTTCCTACCTCGCCGTCCAGGGGCCGCCGGGGACGGGAAAGACGTACGTCGGCGCCCACGTCATCGGCCGGCTGATTAGTGAAGGCTGGAAGATCGGGGTTGTAGGCCAGTCGCATAACGTGGTCGAAAACCTGCTCTGCTGCGCCATCAAAACCGGCGGCGTCGATCCGGCTGTGGTGGCCAAGAAGCTTTCGTCGCCGCACGACGTTCCATGGAAGTCCTCCGCCGACGGTGATGTCGCCAGGCTGTTGGCTTCTCCCGGCGGCTGCCTCGTAGGCGGCACCGCATGGACCATGACGGGCAAGGAAGTTCCGGCCGGTTCCCTGGATCTACTGGTCATTGACGAGGCGGGGCAGTTCTCGCTCGCCAACACCCTGGCTGTCTCCCGCGCGGCCAAACGGCTTCTCCTGCTCGGTGATCCGCAGCAGCTGCCGCAGGTCTCGCAGGGCGCGCACCCGGAGCCGGTGGACGAATCCGCGTTGGGCTGGCTCGCCGCAAGGCACGCCACCCTGCCTGCCAACCTTGGCTATTTCCTGGCCGACAGCTGGCGGATGCACCCGGATTTGTGCCGTGCAGTCTCCCAACTGAGCTACGACGGGAAACTCCAGTCCGCCCCTGCGGCTTCCCAACGCCAGCTTGAGGGATTGCCTGCAGGGGTTGAAACTGCCTTCGTCAACCACACTGGCAACACCACCGCGTCGAAGGAGGAAGCCGCCGAGGTTGTGCGCCAGGCGCGGCGGCATCTTGGGCTGAAGTGGACTCCCGGCACGGATGCAGAGTCACGTCCCCTTGGACAGGAAGACCTCTTGGTGGTGGCCGCGTACAACGCGCAGGTCCACCTGATCCGGAAATCCCTCGAAGAGGAAGGCCTGACCGGCGTTCGGGTCGGAACAGTAGACAAGTTCCAGGGCCAGGAGGCACCGGTGGTGCTGGTTTCGATGGCGTGTTCGGCCGTCAGCGAGGCACCCCGCGGGGCGGAGTTCCTGCTGAACAGAAACCGGATCAACGTTGCGGTATCGCGCGGGCAGTGGCGGGCGGTCATCATCCGCTCCCCCGAACTGACCAGCTACATGCCGCACCGGCCCGCCGCCTTGGAGGAGCTCGGTGCCTTCATCGGCCTCAGCCCGCGGGAGTGAGGCAACAGGGAAAGGCAATCCCGCGAGGGAGTGGCAGGCCTACACGTTTGCCGCTCAGCGGGCCCGGAAACTGCGGAAGCTGCCTTCAGCGGGTGACAGCGAGTCCTCCACGCGCTCAACCCGGCCGGGCGTGGCATCGGAGTTCAGCCACGCGCGGAGCTCGTGGATTTTCCATTGGGGCCCCTCGGCCACCAGGGCGACCGAACCGTCGTCGAGGTTCTTCACCTCACCGGTGAGGCCAAGCTCCTCCGCCTTGCCCATGGTCCAGAAGCGGAAGCCAACCCCCTGGACGACGCCGAAAACGCGGGCAGTCAGCCGCACGGCCTCCGAGGCATCCGACGGATCGGACGCATCGGACGACGAAGATTGCCTGTCAGTCATCGGGGCTCCCCTCTGCTAACCAACCACTGCTCGGCGGCCGCCGTCCCAACCAGGTCGCAGTTAACGCTCCGAAAACGGGTTTTCACGGCGTTAAGTGCGACCCAGTTGGGCGGGCTTTGGGCGCTTAGTTGATGGTGATGTCGCGGGTGCGGTGGTTGTAACGGATGGTCACCGTGCCGCCGTCGTGGTGCAGTTCGTGGTTGGGACCGTCGAACGTGCCGAAAGCGCCGTAATTCTCATCCCAGGACCGGTTCAGGGCGATCTTGAAGGTGTAGTTGCCGGCCGGCAGTTCAGCGCTCTTCTTCCAGAGCTGGTCCAGGAAGTCGAACTCCATCTGCGCTTCGTCGTACTGCGGAGCCCAGTTCTCGGGTGCGCCAAGGATGGTGTTGAAATCGCCGGCGACGGCCACCGCTTCGGGCTGCGGGTGCGTCTCGACATCCGGGTCCTCGAAGGAACCAACAGCAGCAGGTGCTGCTGCCTCCTCAGTGGTCTTGGCCGGAGCCTTGCCCTTGCGCACAGCCTTCACAACGGGCTCGACGGCGTCTTCGAGCACCTTCGCTGCCTTGCCCACGGCCGCAGCGGCCTTCTTGGCAGGAGTCTTCTTCGCGGGCTTCTTGGGCTCCGTCGTGGCGGCGGTCTCCACCGGCGCCACGGTTTCGGCGGTGGCGAAGGTCGGGCGCACGAAACCTGCGGGAGCCGTGGGAACCGGGGTTTCGGCAGGAACGGGGGTGCCGGCGTCGAGCGCGGAGGCGAAGGACACCGGATCCGAGAACGCCACCGTGGCGCGCATGCCGTCTTCGGTGATGGTCCAGCCGGAGCGGCCCTTGACCAGCCAGCCGGCCTTGACCAGCTTCGCGGTGGCTGAAGTCAGCGTCTTGTGGCCGCGGGGAATGCCGCCGCTGAGCAGTTCGCGCTCATGGTCGTTGAACGGCACCCGGGCGGTAGCCTCAGCGAGGACCTGGCCCGCGTTCAGTGCATCACCGGACCACACGCCTTCGGTCAGGACATCCAGCACGGTCTTGAGTCGAAGGAAGGTGTTTTCTGCGGTGGACTTGGCCATGATTCCCCTTTTATAAAGCGATCGGTCTTAGGCATCATGCCAACTGCCCGTTAAATCGCGCGACTTGAAATGGTTAACTCTGCGTGTCGTGACCGACTATGAAGCGGACATTCCACCAAGTGAGTCTGGAGTATCGGGTAAAGGGCTGAACTGCACAACCCCGTAGCGCTGGCATGGGTGCCGCTCCGCACCTTCCCGGATACGCCTGCGGCACCAAGTTTAGCGGTATCAGGGCGGGGACGTTGCGTGAGACACAGCAGGCGTCAGTGGGTTACTTCGCCGCTGTTCAATTCGTCCAGCAGCTCCGCCTTCCGCTCCTCCGAAGCGAAGGACGAATGGATGGAGTTTGCGGCCAGCCGGGCCTTGTCAAAATCAGAGAGTTCGAACACCGTTTCCAGCTGGGCGAAGTTGTCGTCCACGTAGCCACCGAAGTACGCGGGATCGTCCGAGTTGACCGAAACATTGAGTCCCGCCGCGAGCATTGCGGGCAGCGGGTGGTCGGCAAGGGTGTCCACGGCGCGCAGCCGCACGTTGGAGAGCGGGCACACGGTCAGCGGGATCCGGGCGTCAACGAGGCGCTCCACGAGGTCCGGATCGTCCATGCAGCGGATGCCGTGGTCAATCCGCTCCACTCCGAGGATGTCCAAGGCTTCAATAATGTACGACGCCGGTCCCTCCTCGCCAGCGTGGGCGGTCAGCCGCAGGCCCGCTTCGCGCGCCTTGTCGTAAAGCCGCTCAAACTTCGACGGCGGATTGCCCACCTCCGCGGAGTCCAGGCCGATCGCAGCAATGGGGGCGTTCATTGCCAGCAGTTCGCCCAGGACTTCCAGCGCTGACTCCTCGGGGAGGTCCCGCAGGAAGGCGGCGATCAGCAGGGTGGAGATTCCGAAGTCCTCTTCGGACGTCGCCAGCACCGATGCGACGCCGTTGACGCAGGTTTTCAACGGGATACCGCGGGAGAGGTGGGCCTGGGGGTCCATCATTATTTCGGCATGCCGCACGCCGGCAGCGGCGGCACGCTCAAGGTAGGCGTAGGTCATGTCCGCGAAATCTTCCTCCGTCTGCAGTACCGCCATGTTGGCGTAGTACAGGTCAAGGAAGGACTGCAGGTCCGTGAACTCGTACTTTTCGCGAAGTTCGTCCAGGCCGCTGTACGGCAACACGATGCCATTCCGCTCCGCGAGCGCAAAGATCAACTCCGGCTGGAGTGTCCCCTCAATGTGGAGGTGCAGTTCCGCCACCGGCAGGAGCCTGCCAGGGACCTCGAGCTCAACTGCATCAGGTTCGGTTTCAAGCGCGGCAGCACCGGCCGCAAAGTTATCCATCCGGTCAGGATAATGCCCGCCGCCGGATTCGCCACTAGAGTCGAACCAATGCAGAACACTAAGCACGCTGATGACCTGCAGTATTCACCTCCCACCCACGCAACCGATGGTTTTGTCCGGGTGCGCGGAGCCCGCGAGAACAATCTCCGCAACGTGGACGTTGATGTTCCGCGCGATGCAATCGTGGCGTTCACCGGGGTTTCCGGCTCCGGGAAGTCATCACTTGCCTTCGGTACGATCTACGCGGAGGCCCAGCGCCGCTACTTCGAATCTGTAGCCCCGTACGCCCGCCGCCTCATCCAGCAGGGGCACAATCCCAAAGTGGAGCTGATCAGCGGCCTGCCGCCCGCCGTCGCGCTTCAACAGCGCCGCGGCGCACCCAGCAGCCGGTCCACGGTGGGTACTGTCACCACGCTCTCCAACTCCCTGCGCATGCTCTTTTCCCGCGCGGGCACCTACCCGGCCGGCAGCGCACAGCTGGACTCGGACGCTTTCTCTCCCAATACAGCCGCCGGGGCGTGCCGGGAATGCCACGGCCTGGGCATAGCCCACACCGTCACTGAATCCTCGCTGGTCCCGGACCCGTCATTGAGCATCCGTGATGGCGCCATCGCTGCCTGGCCCGGCGCGTGGCAGGGAAAGAACCTGCGGGACATCCTTGTACACCTGGGTTACGACGTCGACATCCCGTGGCGCAAACTGCCGAAGAAACACCGCGACTGGATCCTCTTCACCGAGGAACAGCCCGTGGTGGAGGTGACTCCCCAGCGTGACCGCGTGGCCAAACCGTACAAGGGGCGCTTCTGGAGTGCCAGGAGCTATGTGCTCCATACGCTGGCCGATTCGCAGAGCGCCGCCATGCGCGAGCGGGTGCTGGCGTTTATGGAGTCAGGGCCGTGCCCGCTCTGTTCCGGGACGGGGCTGACACCGGAGGCCTTGGCGGTGACGTTTGCCGGCAGGACAATCGCGGAACTCAACCGCCTCCCCATGGCGGACCTCGCGGAGATCGTCCGGCCCACGTCGGAGTTGGCCGACGCCGGCACGGCCTCACGCACGCAGGTTTCCGGCGAGTCGAACGAGGTTGCGGTAGCGATCACCAGGGACCTGCTCCACCGCATCACCGTCCTGCTGGACCTCGGGCTGGGCTACCTCGCCCTGGGCCGGGCTACGCCCACCCTGTCGCCGGGCGAGATGCAGCGGCTGCGCATCGCCACCCAGCTGCGCTCCGGCCTCTTCGGCGTGATCTACGTGCTGGACGAACCGTCAGCCGGACTCCATCCGGCCGACGCAGAACCCCTCCTGGACGTCCTGGAACAACTGAAGGCATCGGGCAACTCGGTGTTCGTGGTGGAGCACAACATGGACGTGGTCCGCAGGGCCGATTGGCTGGTGGACGTGGGCCCGCGGGCGGGCGAAGGCGGCGGTGAGGTGCTCTACAGCGGGCCAGTGGACGGGCTGGCCGGCATCGAGGCCTCCGTCACCAGGCCGTTCCTTTTTGGCGACGCCATGCCACAAGTGCCCGGGGTTGCGCGTAAGGAGAAGACAAGGGAGCCTGCGGGATGGCTGGAGTTGACGGACGTCAGCCGGCACAACCTGCGCGGACTGAATGCCCGTTTTCCCCTTGGCGTCCTTACTGCCGTGACCGGCGTTTCGGGCTCGGGAAAGTCCACCCTTGTCAGCCGGGTGCTTGGCGAGGTTGTCGGCTCCGGACTGAGATCGCCTGCTGAGACTGAGGAGTCCCCGGAGCCCCTTGCCCTGGGAGACGCCACGGGAGTCGACCACATCGACCGCCTGGTGACCGTGGACCAGAAACCCATCGGGCGGACGCCGCGCTCCAACCTGGCTACCTACACGGGACTTTTCGACGCTGTCCGCAAGGAATTTGCTGCCACCGAACAAGCCAAGCTCCGCGGCTTCGGTGCGGGCAGGTTTTCGTTCAACGTGGCCGGCGGGCGCTGTGAGACCTGCCAGGGCGAGGGCTTTGTGGCAGTGGAACTGCTCTTCCTGCCCGGCAGCTACGGACCTTGCCCGGAATGCGCCGGATCCCGCTACAACCCCGAAACGCTCGAGGTGGAGTACCGCGGCAAGACCGTGGCGGACGTGCTGGCCATGACCGTGGACCTCGCCGCGGAGTTCCTGGTCCACGTCCCTGCGGCCGCCCGGAGCCTGAAGAGCCTGCAGGACGTCGGGCTCGGCTATCTTCGGCTCGGGCAGCCGGCCACGGAACTGTCCGGTGGAGAGGCGCAGCGCATCAAACTGGCCAGTGAGCTTCAGCGGGCGCAGCGGGGCCACACCCTGTACCTGCTGGATGAGCCCACCACCGGCCTGCACCCCGCCGACGTGGAATTGCTGATGGCGCAGCTCCACGGACTGGTGGACGCCGGAAACTCCGTGGTGGTTGTTGAGCATGAGATGGCTGTGGTGGCCGGTGCGGACTGGGTAATCGATCTGGGACCGTCAGGCGGGGACAAAGGCGGGCAAGTTATGGCAATGGGGACACCCGCCGTCGTCGCGCAGTCCCAGGAAAGCCGCACTGCCCCGTATCTGGCCGCCGCCCTCGTTCAGGGAAGCACCAGCCAACGCCCAGAAAAATCTCGATTTGATAACGGCCGGTTGATGTCCTAGCGTGAAGTGCAAGCCCGCGAACGTGGGCGCATGAATGCCCGGTGCTGCCTCCACCAGAACTGCCCAGCTGGCAGCCACCGAACTTGACCTCTATTTGTCAGGGGTGGGCAGTGGCGCGATGATCTCCGGGGACGGAACCAGCGCAGGTGGCCTTCAGGAGCATCACCATCATGAAAAACACCCCTTTCCGTACTGCCGCGCGCCGCGGAGCCACCGTGGCCGCCATTTCGGCTGCAGGCATCGCCCTTTCCGCCACCGGGGCCAACGCCGCCACCAGCACGTCCACCTGGGATGCCCTCGCCCAGTGTGAGAGCGGCGGCAACTGGGCCATCAACACGGGCAACGGCTACAGCGGCGGCCTGCAGTTCAGCCCCAGCACCTGGGCTGCTTACGGCGGCACAGGTTCAGCCGCCAATGCCAGCCGTGAGCAGCAGATTGCCGTAGCCGAGCAGGTCCAGGCGTCGCAGGGTTGGGGCGCCTGGCCGTCCTGCGCTGCGCAGCTCGGCCTGAGCGGAGGTGCCACCGGCGTCGCACCGCAGAGCGTTCCCGTCCAGAGCGCCCCGGTCCAAGCGGCACCTGTCCAGGTGGCGCCCGTTCAGGCCGCGCCCGTTGTCTCGGCGCCTGCCGTCCAGGCGCCTGTGGCCAGGCACGTCACGTCGGTGGCCCTGAGCGGCGAGACCTACACGCTGCAGGCCGGCGATACCCTGAGCATCGTGGCCCAGAAGCTGGGCATCCAGGGCGGCTGGCAGCACCTTGCCGACGCGAACCTGGATACCATTTCTGACCCGAACCTCGTCTTCGAGGGACAGGTCATCCAGCTTCCCGCGTAAGCGACGGCACGTTAGTGCCCGGGTCCCGCACAGGGCTCCCTCATCGGTCGGCGATAGACAAATTCCGTTGACCAAAAAACGACGCCGGCACGCCCCCAAAAGGGGCGGGCCGGCGTCGTACTTTTTTATGTGGTGCAGACGCAGGACTTAGCTGGCCACGGGCAGTTCGCGGACGATCCGGACCTTCCAGGCAGATTCGTCGGAGGTGTCCAGGAGGGCAACGGTCCCGTGGGCCAGGTTGAGGGCGACGCGCTTGGCGGCCAGGAGCTCCAGGTAGAGGTGCTCGTTCATGCGGCTGGGGGTGTCGATCATGTACTTCACGGCGTCGCGGACCTTGCGGTAGTTTGCGCTGCGTTCGCGGTGCAGGTGCAGCTCCAGCGCCGACTGCTGCTTGAGACGGGGCTCGTGGCGGTTCAGCCAAGTAACCGCGGCGTGAACGCCGACGACGAGGGTGAGCGAGACGGCATAAATCCACCATCCGCTGGAGAGCAGGAAGAGCGGCAGGTTGGCGATAGCCACGATCGCGATAACGACGCGCGCAGCTGCGATGCGGCGCATGGTGGTGGCGACGGCAGCCATGCCGGCGCGGAAGCCGTGCTGCTCCTTGCGCGCTGCCTCAGGGTCAAGGGTAAATTCATCAAGGACCAGGATGCCCTTGAGTTCCGGACTCAGCATCTGCCCGTAGCGGGGCACGAAGGAGTGGGTGGTTCCGGTGGTTTTTTCAACTGAAGATGTCATGAGAAGGCTTCCAAAACGCTGGGGTGGTTGCGGTGATCTTAGTGGTTCCGTCCATCCGGTGTATGCATAGGTCCACTATGTGAACATTTCAGTGCCCCGTCTGTGGCGCCGGGCACTGCAATTGGCACATCCGCCCGCTGCCGTCAGACTGAAGGGATGCAAACTTTCCTCCCGTACCCCGATTTCCGGCAGAGCGCCGCCGCCTTGGACACTGCCCGGCTCGGCAAGCAGCGCGTCGAGGCGCTGCAGACGCTCCGGTCCCTGGTGATTCCCGGATACGGCTGGCAGACCCACCCGGCGATCCGGATGTGGATGGGTTACGTGCCCGCACTGACCATGTACGGGCTGGCGATGGTGGACGAGTGGACCAAGCGCGGGCACCCCGACAAGACCCGCGAAAACATTACCGAGTTCGCCCCGCAGGCCGCCCACCCGGACTACGCCTCGAAGATTCCTATGCCGCCGTGGCTTGGAGATCCGGATTTCCACCTCAGCCACCGCTCCAAGCTGGTGCGCAAGGAACCCAAGTTCTACAGCTCCATCTTTACTGATGCGGTACCGGACATGGATTACCTCTGGCCTGAACCCAAGCATGAGTTCCTGCCGCATGAACCCGAAGGTGACATTCTCTGGATCCTCCGTTCGCCGCATGCCGACGTCGATCCCCAAACGTTGAACACTGTGGCCCTGCCGCCCGTGCATGGGTTCACCGCTGCCGTGGCTGCTGATTCCGACGACGATTACACCCCGGTGTACATCGAGGACGGATCCCGGCGCCCCTCGAAGCAGCCCCGGAAGGCCCCGCCGAAGCAACTGGTGAAGAAACCCACCCGCAAGCGCCTGGCGCAGGAGGAGGCCTTCTCCACGCTGCCCGGGAAGACGCCCGTTGCTGTCCCCTTCGAACACGGTGCCAAGTTTGCCGTGGGACAGGTGGTGGGCCGGCCCATCAAGCTCGACGACGGCAGGTTCGGTCGGAACTTCACTGTCACGGAGATCATCGACCGGTCCGCCTTTGCCTACCCTGCACTCCTGCAGGACCCGCGCGTGTTCTTCCCGGTGGAGGCACCGTAAAGCATGACAATCCTCCTTGCCGGCTGTGGCGATCTCGGAACCGAAGCCGGACTACGTTTCGCTGCCCAAGGCCACCGCGTGGTTGGCTGGCGCCGCTCGCCCCAGAAGCTGCCAGCCGCGATCGAAGGTGTGGCGGCTGACCTGAGCGCAGCCGACCTGCCGCCGGTCCCGCCCGACACCACCGCCGTCGTGATAGCCGTAGCTGCAGACTCACCAACGGAGGAGGCCTACCGGTCTGCGTACGTGCAGGGCGTCGCCAATGTCCTTGACGCATTGGAGCGCGACGGCGTGACGCCGGAGCGGGTGCTCTTCGTCTCTTCCACCGCTGTTTATGGCGACGCCAGCGGCGGCTGGGTTGATGAGCGCACGACGGCGGTTCCCGGCAGCTTCTCAGGGCGGGTTCTTCTGGAGGCCGAGGAACTCCTCCATGCCAGGTTTACTGGGACAGCAACCGAGGCGGTCGCACTCCGCCTGGGTGGCATCTATGGCCCCGGCAGGACGCGGTTGATCGACCAGGTACGCAGTGGTTCAGCCATCATCCCGGAAGACGTCCGCTACACCAACCGCATCCATCGCGACGACGCTGCTGCTGCCATCGTCCATCTGGCCACTCTGCCTTCAGCGCCGGCGCCTGTTTACATCGGGGTGGACGACGATCCCGCCGACCTCGGCGCCGTGCTCCGCTTTCTTGCCGCGGAGATGGGTTTGGTTGAGCCTCCCGTTGGGGATGCAGGCCCGGCGCGCGGGGGCAACAAGCGCTGCAGCAACGCTCTCCTCCACAGCACTGGTTTCGAGTTCGTCTTTCCGTCGTTCCGCGAGGGCTATCGGGACATTCTCGCCGGCAACGGGGTCCGGCACCCATAGCTCAAAGACCTTCCCCCGGCCTGCCAGCGCTAGGCTGTCCCCTGGACGGCAGCAACTTTGAGACGCAAGTGAGGCAAGGGAACCGTGGATTTTCGACACATCATTGAGACGGTCGGAGAGTTCGTCGACTTTGCCGGGGTGGCTGTTATGGTCATCGGTGCCCTGGTTTCCATTCCTCTGGCACTCCGTGGGCACCAGCCGCGTAACCTGCCTGCGGGGGCTGAAAACCTCAGCGTTTACCGTCTCTACCGGCAGCTGCTGGGCAGGTCCATCCTGCTGGGCCTCGAACTCCTGGTCGCCGCCGACATCATTCGCACCGTGGCTGTCACTCCGACGTTCGAAAGCGTCGGGGTTCTGTCCATCATTGTGCTGATCCGGACCTTCCTTAGCTTTTCGTTGGAGCTGGAAATTACGGGCCGGTGGCCGTGGCAGAAGGAGAAGCGCACCTCGGATTCCGCGGAAGCCCCGTCGCGCTGACCACCAACGCGGCCTTACTGTAGGTTTTCCACATAGCGTCTTTGGCTGGCACTTTTGTCAGTGGTCTTTGGCAGAGTTGTCCTATGGAAGCCAGTGGGGATCAGCTTGCGGAGTACGGCGGTTC
>NZ_JBNHFS010000004.1:0-492340 GCF_059090465.1 Arthrobacter sp. MDT2-3
GCCACTCCCCCCTGCTCGCCTCCACCAACCCCGCAGTGGTCACCTACGACCCCGCCTACGGCTACGAAATGGGCCACATCATCCGCGACGGCCTCGAGCGCATGTACGGGGAGCACTCCGAAGGAGACAAAACAGACCGGAACCTCATGTACTACCTCACCGTGTACAACGAGCCCATCACCCAGCCAAGCGAGCCGGAGAACCTCGATGTGGAGGGTGTGTTGAAGGGCATTTACCGGGTCTCGCCGTCGGCCACTGAAGGACCCAAGGCACAAATCCTGGCCTCCGGCGTATCGGTCCCGTGGGCACTTGAGGCCCAGCGGATCCTCGCTGAGGACTGGGGCGTCTCCGCCGACGTCTGGTCCGTCACGTCCTGGAACGAACTGCGCCGCGACGGCCTCGCCGCCGAAGAGGAAGCCTTCCTGAACCCCGGCGAATCCGCGCGGGTCCCGTTTGTGGCCCGCCAGTTGGCAGATGCGCAGGGCCCGGTGGTGGCGGTCTCGGACTATATGAAGGCAGTCCCGGACCAGATCCGCCAGTTCCTCCCGCACGAATTCGCCACCCTCGGCGCCGACGGCTTCGGCTTCTCCGACACCCGCGCCGCAGCCCGCCGCTTCTTCAAGAACGACACCCACTCCATCGTCGTAAAGGCACTGCAGATGCTCGCGGCGAGGGGTGACGTTGAGGAGGGCACGCCGTCGTACGCCATGGACCGCTACAAGCTCCTGGACGTCAACGCCGGAACCACCGGCGGGGCCGGCGGCGACGCCTAAGGGACGCAACCCCAAGTTTTTGTCCAGATATGCGGACTTCCCAAGCCGGGAGCCCTGCATATCTGGACAAAAACTCACTTAGGGTGAGGCTATGGGTAGCGCGCATCAGATCAGGACGACAGGGGTTGTCCTCGCCGCCGGAGCCGGTACCCGCTTGGGGCTCGGTCCAAAGGCCCTGCTCCCCTACCGGGGCAGGCCCCTCGTGGAATCCGTCGCCGGCGCGCTGCTCGACGGCGGCTGCCGTGAGGTTGTGGTGGTGCTTGGGGCCGGGGCTCCGGACGTCGCAGCCATCGCCGGGCTGGACCGCTACCGGACCGAGGTGAACCACGAATGGCATTCCGGCATGGGCAGTTCGTTGTTGCTGGGGAACGCCAGCGCGGACCCGGGCGACCATCTGATGGTTGCCCTGGTGGACCAGCCAGGCCTGACGCCGCGGACGGTAGCGCGGCTGCTGGCCGCCCACCGTCCAGGCCGGATCACAGCGGCCGCCTACGACGACGGCGAGGCAGCCACTGCCGGGCCCCGCAGGTTACGCCGGGGTCATCCGCTGGTCATCGACGCCGGCCTTCGCCGGGCTGTGGCAGAAACTGTGGCGGGCGACGCCGGGGCACGGGGCTTCCTGCGGGCGCATCCGGAACTGGTGGACGAGGTGGACTGCAGTGACCTGTCCACCGGCGAGGACATCGACACATCGGACCAGTTGCGGCTTCTCGGCTGGGAGACCGCCTAGTACGTGGTGGTCTATTGGCAGAGCCGGTTTAGGGTCTCCAGCAGGGCCGATTCCAGTTGGTCGCTCCATCTGTCGCGCTTGTTGTCAGCCTCTGGGTCCTCCAGGGGTGATGGCAGGGGCGCGGGCATCATGGTAATTGTTGCCTGATACCGGCCGTCAGCGCTACTCGTTGCAATGGTGCGGTAGTTCAAGTACCCGCCCCTGCCGCCGTACCTGTGAGCCCCGGTGCAGTCCTGCGGCCACTTCCATAGGCCTAACCCAATGGAGGGCACACGGCTGGTCTTCTTCATCTCCTCCAGCGAACTGTGCGACACCAACTGGCCCCGGAAAAGTGCTGCAAGGAAGTTATTTACATCCGGCATCGTGGACACCACGCCATGGGCCGGCGAACCGAGCTGGTCCGGAGTCGGTCCGCCGCCCACACGCTGACCCCTGATCGTGATGTAGCCCTGGATCATGTCGGGAGCCCCATTGAGCGGATCGTCGACAGTGGTGTGGGTCAATCCAAGCGGTTTGATGAGGTCGTCGCGGAGCACCTCACCATAAGGCTTGCCTCGCAGCTTCTCCAGAAGCTGGCCAACAGCCAGGTAGTTTGAGTCTGAATAACGGAAATTCCCAACGTACTCCCACGGCAGCGTGCCGGTGAGTTCAAGGCCCCGCTGCAGGCTCAGCTTCTGTTCCGCCGCGGGAAGGATATCGTCGACGGTCCTGAAAATTGCCTCCTGGTATGGGGGCATCCCGGACGTGTGACCAAGGAGCTGACGAACCGTGATGGGACCCGGGGGCTTCAGCACTGTGGTGAAGCTTTCCAGTATGCCGTTGACAGGGTCATCAAGCCCGATCAGGCCATCCTCCACGAGTTTCATGACCGACACCGCGGTCATTGTTTTGGTGACGCTGGCTATGGACACCCTGTCCCCTGGTTGTGCGGGGTGTTTGGACTCCAAATCACGGACGCCATAGGCCTTTGACCATTCCCCGCCAGGCCACCGGACTTGCGCAATGACAGCAGTGGCGCCCTGGTCGAGGACGGACCGCATGGCGACGTCAAGGGGTTCAGTGGCCGCCGGCGCAGTAGATGACGGCGACGGACCGGGACCCGTGCACGCGGGCAGCACCGCGGCGAGAACCAGCGCGGTTGCCGTGATGAATGCGGGGAAAAAACGTGTCCTGGACTGCATGGCACCCGCCGCGGATCCGCTCGAACAGGGACGGACCGCGGGGACGCCGCCCCCGGCCAGGGGTTTACCCGGCGCCAAAGTCCCAGCACAGCAATTCTAGAATTCGTAGCCGCCGTGGTCGAGGGCCAGTAACTCCTCCAGTCCCTTCTTGAAGCCGGACCTCCCGCCATGCGACGGATGCCGGACTTTCGGCATGTCCATGCCGGTGGCAAGCAGGCTGCGATGGGCCACGTTGCCCACGGCCACTACGGTTTCGATGCCGAAGAGCTCCACCAGCGTCTGCCGGAACTCAGTTCCAAGCCGGGCTTCAGTTGTCCTCGGCGTGCGGTTGGACTGCGGCTTCCCGGGCACATGGGTGTGCCAGGGGCATGCGCTCCACAGCAGGGGAAGGAAATCCAGTTCCGCCAGGACCTCCCACATCACGGTGGCGGTGGGCTCAGCTGCCACTCCCGCCGCATCGGGAGGCAACACGTAACCCTTTCCCGGACCGAACAGCCCAAAACTGTTGGCCGGGCCCTGGAACATGGTGCGGTTGGTGAAGGGAACCCCGGTGATCCTCATGCCACGGAAGCCCGGGGCCTCGCCCAACAGCAGCACTTTGGGCGCGCGGTCCAGCATTTCCTGCAGGTAGAGCTCCAGGTTGCTCCGGCGCTGCGCATTGGCCGGTTCGCTGTGATCGAGGAAGTTGTTAAGGCCCGGACCAGAAGGCACGGCGGATAGCCGCTCCACGAAGGTGCCAACGGAAGAAGCTGTCATTCACCTGCCTGTCACGTGTGGCGGCGAACCTGGCCTGCGCCTTACCAGCGCGGGTGGATGGCTTCGCGGAAGTAGTGGTCGTAGATCCAGCGGACGCCGGCGTCGAAGTCTTCATCAACCGCGAGACCTGCCGCGGCGGCATTCGCCGTGGCCTGCTCCACGTTGCGTGCGCCGGGGATCACGCTGGTGACGCCGTCCTGCGCCGCAATCCAGGCGATCGCGGCCTGAGCCGTGCTGGCGCCGGCCGGGACCAGCTGTTCGAACTCCTTGACGGCCTTCAGCCCCAGGTCATAGTCCACGCCCGAGAACGTTTCGCCGACGTCGAAAGAGTCGCCGTTGCGGTTGTAGTTCCGGTGGTCGTTCTCGGCGAACGTGGTTTCCTTGGAGTACTTGCCGGAGAGCAGCCCCGAGGCGAGAGGCACGCGGGCGATGATCCCCACATTTGCTGCCTTTGCCGCGGGAAGGACCTCGTCCAGTGGCTTGAGGCGGAAGGCGTTGAGGATGATCTGAACAGAAGCGGTGCCCGGGCGGCTGATCGCTTCCAGCGCCTCGTCGGTGCGTTCGACACTAACGCCGTAGTTGCGGATGGCACCCTCTGACACCAGGGTGTCCAGGGCGTCATAGACCTCTGCGTTGCTGTACACCGGAGTGGGCGGGCAGTGCAGCTGGACCAGGTCCAGGGAGTCTGTGCCCAGGTTCTTCCGGGAGCGGTCCACCCACTGGCGGAAGTTGGCCAGGGTGTAGTTCTCCGGCTGCTGGTCCACGCGGCGGCCCATCTTGGTGGCCACCGTGATCTCCAGGCCGGGGTTGTCCGCGAGGAACTTCCCGATGGCCTGCTCGCTCTTGCCGTCGCCGTATACGTCCGCGGTGTCGAAGAAGTTCACGCCCGCCTCCACGGACGCTGCCAGGATGGCCTGCGCCTGTGCCGGGTCAACGTTGCCCCAGTCCGCGCCGAGCTGCCAGGTGCCCAGCCCAACGATGGACACGTTCCGTCCGGTCTTGCCTAAAATCCGATGTTCCATCCCATGACTATATGCAACGATGCAACGCGGGGTTACTTTAGGCCTGCTGAGCGCGCCTAATGGGGCATTATGTGACCCCGCGTCGTCCTAGGACAGGAGATGCTCCAGGTTCGGCACCAGCCCCGCCTCCTTGAGTCCCAGGTAGATCTTGTCCCGCGCGATGGGCAGCTGGGCGAAGCGCACACCGGTGGCGTTCCTGATTGCATTCGCCAAGGCTGGGGCCACGGGGTTGAAGGGGCTTTCGCTCATGGACTTCGCGCCTAGCGGCCCCATCTTGTCGTTGGTGTCCGCGAAGTACACCTCGCTGCGGGGCACGTCCGCGAAAGTAGGGATGTGGTACTGCCGCAGGATGTCGGTGGTGACCCGGCCGGCGTCGTCAATTACCACCTCCTCATACAGCGCAGCGCCGATGGCCTGGGCTATTCCGCCTTCGATCTGGCCGCGGCACTGGCGCGGATTCACCACCACACCGGCGTCCGCGGCCTGCACGCTCTGCAGGATCTTCAGCTCGCCGGTGCCCCGGTTTACCGCCACGCGGAAGCCGTGCACGTTGAACGCCACGGACCTCGGCGTCCCGCCCCAGCGTCCTTCCGCTGCAAGTTCGACGCCGGCATCCGCAGCCGCCTGCGCCAGTTCCGTCAGTGCCACGGGAGTTCCGTCGATGACTACAGTGTCGCCGTCCAGGACGCAGGCTGAGGCCTGGGTCTGGTGGATGCCTGCCGCAAAGGCGCGGATGCGGACTGCCAGTTCCTCGGCTGCGGCGAGGGTCGCCTTGCCCGCCACCACGGTGCCCGCGGAACCGAAGGCACCGGTATCGTGTTCGATCAGGTCGGTATCGGACTGCCGGAGCACAACCCGCGTGGCGTTCGTTGACAGCGCCGTGGCGGCCAGTTGGGAGTGGACGGTGGTGGTGCCGTTGCCGAACTCGGCAGTACCGACGTCGGCCTGGTACGTCCCGTCGGGCAGGAGCCGGAGGCGGGAGTGGGCAAAGTGTCCGCGGGGCGGCACGGTGTCGATCATGGAGAGGGCGGTTCCCTCCCCGGTGAGCCAGTCGGGGCCGAGTTCGTCCAGCCCGGCGGCCCGGTACCGTTCTCTGCCGCGGGCCAGTGCATCGCGGACCAGGCTCAGGCACTGATCCAGCCCGTAGCTGCCGTAGTGGACGTCCTCCTCGGGTTCCGGCTGGGTGGACAGCATCCGGTCGCCCTCGCGCACCATATTCCGGCGGCGGAACTCGAACGGGTCCATACCGATGCCGGCGGCAAGCTCGTCCATGGCGGACTCGATCGCAAAGATCATCTGGCTGAGGCCGTAGCCGCGGAACGCCCCGGCCGGCACCGTGTTGGTGTACATCGCGTGGGCGTCCACTTTTTTGTTGTCACAGTTGTAGACGCTCAAGGATTCGCCGCAGCCGTGGAACATCACGCCGGGGCCGTGGTTGCCGTAGGCGCCGGTGTTGGTCAGCACATCGAGTTCCAGGGCGGTGAGTTTTCCGTTGACGCTGGCGCCGGCCTTGAGGTTGATGGTGAACGGATGCCGGGTGGTGGTGGCGGTGAACTGTTCCGTCCTGGTCAATTCGAGCTGGACAGGCCGGCCCAGTTTCAGGGCCGCGAGCACCACGATGTCCTCGGTGAGTACTTCCTGCTTGCCGCCAAAGCCGCCGCCGACGCGGCCGGCCACTACGTGGACCTGCTCCTCCGGGAGCCCGAAAACCCGGCACAGCGTGCGGCGGACCAGGAAGGGAACCTGGCTGGATGTGCGGACCTGCAGGCGCCCCTCTTCGTCAACGGCTGCGATGGCTGCGTGCGTTTCCAGGGCAACGTGCTGGACGCGCTGGGTACGGTAGGTCTGCTCGTGGATAAAGTCCGCTGCCGCAAAGCCTTCGGCCACGCTTCCGAGCTCCGAATGGAGTTCGGCCACCACGTTCCGGTCCGGCCGGGAGATCCGCGACGCCGTCCCGTCCTTGTCGCCGTGCACCAGCGGCGCTCCGGGCAACAGCGCTTCCTGCGGCGAGAAGACGGCGGGCAGTTCCTCGTACTCCACCTCAAGTGCCCGCACCCCGGCTTCTGCGCCAGCCACCGTTTCAGCCACCACCGCGGCAACCCGCTGGCCCCGGAACCTCACCACGTCATCCAGCACGCGGGTGTCATCTGGATCATCCGTAAAGAGTTCATGCTGCGCGGTGGAGAACAACTGTTCCGGGGCGTCCCGGTGGGTCAAGACGGCCACCACGCCGGGGACCTTAAGTGCAGCATCGGTGTTGATGGACAGCACGCGCGCATGGGCATGCGGCGAGCGCAGGAGCTTGAGGTGAAGCAGGCCTTGCAGCTGGTCTGCCGGGACGTCCAAGGTGTAGCGGGCGGCGCCGGTGACCACTGCCCGGCTGGCGGGTGCCGGGACGTCGTCGCCCAGCTGCCCCGGTTCGGGATCCGGCTGGCCTTTCCCGGCGATCCCGGACCCCTGTCCCTTCGGGTCGGGGTGCCCTGCGTGCCCGCAGACGGCGTCGGAGATGGCACGGTATCCGGTGCAGCGGCAGAGGTTGCCTTTGAGGTTGCGGGGCAGGTTTTCCTTCTGTTCGTCGTCGAAGGTCGCCGCCGTCATCACCATGCCCGCCGTGCAGAACCCGCACTGGAAGCCCTGCCGCTCCATGAACTGCTGCTGCACGGGGTGCAGGTCCGCTCCGGCGCCGGCAGTTGAAGCCAGTCCTTCGATGGTTGTCACCGCGTGTCCCTCGGCGCGGACGGCAGGGTAAATGCAGCTGTGCACGGGAGTGCCGTCCACATGCACCGTGCAGGCACCGCAGTCGCCGCCGTCGCAACCCTTCTTGACGCCCAGGCTGCCCTGCTCCCGCAGGAAGGTGCGCAGGCACTGCCCGGGGCGGGGTGACGCGTCCGCCGCGGCTCCGTTGATCTCGATGGCCATGCTCAGGCCCCTTCCTGCTGTGCGTAAAGTCCGTCTTTCGGCGGCCAGAAGTCGCCGGAAACCCGGAGGCCGGGCGCCCCTTCCGGGGCAGCGAGTTCGGCGCGGATTTCCTCGGCCATGCGGTATGTCATGTCCCGGCGCCAGACCGGCAGGCCGTGGATGTCGTCGTGGTAAAGGTCGTCGGGAATCGCTGCGGAAATCGCGGCGGCCAGCACGTCGGCGTCGGGAAGCCCGTCGAAGCGCAGCTGCACGGGCCGTTTGGTGGCGGCGGTGATGGTGAGCACCAGCCGGGTTCCGCCGTCGAGGCTTCCAATCAACAGCACCCCGGACCTGCCGAGGTTGCTCAGCGACAGGCGGCGGAACGCCACCCGGGACGCAAGGGCCGACGCCGGGAGGTGGACGCTGCGCAGCAGCTCGCCCGGTGCCAGGCAGTTCTCTGCGTCACCTGTGACGAATTCCGTCACCGGGACGCTGCGGCTGCTGCCGCCGGGGCTGAGGATGGTGGCGCTGCCGTCCAGCCCGGCGCACAGCGAAATGACGGGGCCTGCGGGCAGCGAGGTGCACAGGTTGCCGCCCACGGTGGACATGTTCCACACCTTGTAGGAGGCAACAAAGGAGTCGCAGCACGGCCGGACCAGGTCCAGGGCCGGCCAGCTTCGGCCTGCTGCTGCAGCAGAGCCGGGAAGGCTGTAGAGATCCGCGACAGTACAGGTGGCGGCGAGCTCTATCCCGTCATCGCTGACGGTGACGGGAGTCCAGCCGGCGTTGCCGAGGTCCAGGAGCCGCCTCAACGGCTGGGCGCCGAACGCGAAGCTGCCGTAGGAGAAGAGGACTGTGCCTCCGGCCAGCCAGGCGTCGCCGTCGCGCCATTCCGAGGGGTCGGTGGTGGGGACCACCGCCTCGATGGTGTTCATGTCCATGCGATCTCCTGCTGCAACGAGTGGGTGGGCGCGGGCTTCCCGGCGCGCTCCTGGTGGATGGGGCCGGAAGTTTCCCGCAACGGCTGATGGGAAGCTGCCGGATGCCGGGCGGCGATGACCTCGGCCAGGACGGAAACCGCCACTTCGGCCGGTGTGACGGCGCCGAGATCCAGGCCGAGCGGTGAGTGGAGCTGGGCGATCCGTTCGGGGCGGACGCCGGTGTCCAGCAGGGCGCTTACGCGTTGGACGTGGCTGCGCCGGGAACCGAGGGCGCCGATGAAGGCGACGTCCCGGGCGAGCGCGGTCTCCAGCAGGGGCACGTCGAACTTGGGGTCGTGGGTGAGAACGCAGATTACCGTCCGGGCGTCGACCCGTCCTGCCGCAGCTTCTGCTGCGAGGTAATGGTGGGGCCAGGCGGTGACTACCTCGTCCGCTGCCTGGAACCGCGATTGGGAGGCAAAGGCCGGCCGGGCATCCACCAGGGTGACGTGGTAGCCGAGCGGTTTGGCGGCGGGCAGCAGCGCGGCACTGAAGTCGTTGGCTCCGAACACCAGCATGCGCGGCGGTGCAAGCCGGGACTCGACCAGCAGGGTGGCTGCGCCGGTGCACAGGCCCGGCCCGGCCAGTTGCAGCACACCGGTGGTGCCGCTGCGCAGGAAGGAATCGAGCTGCAGGCTGCGGGCACGGCCGGCCCCGGGGTCTCCCGAAAGGTCCAGCAGCGCGCGCAGCTCCGGATGGCGGGACACATCTGCAGCGGCCGGTTGGGAAAGAACGACGGCGCCGCCGCCGGCGTCCAACCTCCGGACCAGCGCCACCGGTTCCCCCGGTCCAAAAGCCGCCAGCTGCAGCAATGCCTCCGCCAGCCGACCGCCGGGGTTCCCGTTTGCCGGTTCGATGTGCACGTCCAGTTCTCCCCCGCAGGTGAGCCCGACGGCGAAGGCATCGGCGGCGCTGTAGCCGAAAGTCTCGAGCCGGGTGGCGCCGTCGTCCATTGATTCCAGGGCCGCCGCCACGACTGCCCCCTCGACGCAGCCGCCGGAGAGGCTGCCCAGGACGGCGCCGGCGTCGGACACCAGCATGGAGCTGCCGACGGGCCGGGGAACGGAGCCGCTGGCCCGCACGATGGTGGCCACCGCGAACCGCTGTCCGATGATGGCCGGGGCCCAGCCGTGAAGTGAAGGAATCAAGTCAAGCATGGCGGCGCTCCTTTTTCCACGTTGCGGTGGTGTCCATATTGTCGTTCCTAATGCCAGCCGGACCAAGCATTGGTCCGGCTTCACGGGATATTGCTGCCGTTTCGGGCATCCGCACCCAGGGTCACAGGTGCGGATGCCCAAAAGCGGAGCAGGTGCGGATAAAACTGCGGTCAGGCGCCCAGCAGCAGGTTGATGGGCCCGCGGGCGAAGTACACCAGGAACCCGGCACTGACCACCCACATCAGGGGATGGATCTTCTTCGCTTTCCCGGAAGCCGCGCCGATGATGGCCCAGCTGATGAAGCCCACGCCGATGCCGTTGGCGATGGAGTAGCTCAGCGGCATGGTCACGATGGTCAGGAACGCGGGCAGCGCCACGGAGAACTTGCTGAACTTGATCTCGCGGATCTGCGCCATCATCATCGCGCCCACCACCACCAGGGCAGCGGCTGCCACCTCAAGCGGCACCACGCTGGTGAGCGGCGTGAGGAACATCGAACCCAGGAACAGCACACCGGTCACCACGGACGCCAGGCCTGTACGGGCACCTTCGCCGATGCCGGCCGCGGAGTCGATGTAGACGGTGTTGGAAGACCCCGAGGTTGCTCCGCCGGCGACGGCGCCGATGCCTTCGACAATGAAGGCCGACTTCAGCCGGGGGAAGGTGCCGTCCTTGTGGGCCACCCCGGCGCTTTTGGCCAGGCCGGTCATGGTGCCCATGGCATCGAAGAAGTTGGTGAACACGAGGGTGAACACCAGCATGGTCGCAGCCAGTCCGCCGATCCGGCTGAAGGCGCCGAACAGGTCGAACTGCCCCACCAGGCCCAGGTCCGGGGCGGACACCAGTTGGCCGGACAGTACGGGGGTGTTCAAGTGCCAGCCGCCGGGGTTGGTTTCGCTGGCCGGGCCGATTTTCATCACTGCTTCGACGACGGCGGCCAGGAAGGTGGTGGCCACGATGCCGATCAGCAGTCCGCCCTGGACCTTGCGCGCCACGAGGATGCCCATGGCCAGGAGTCCGACGATGAACACAAGTGTGGGGACGGAGGTGATGGAGCCGCCGTTGCCCAGCTGGACGGGCGGTCCGCCCGCAGTGGCCTTGACGAAGCCGGAATCCACAAAACCGATGAAGGCAATGAACAGGCCGATGCCCACCGTGATGGCGGCCTTCAGCTCCTTGGGGACGGCCCGGAAGATGGCGGTCCGGGCTCCGGTGATGCCGAACAGCACGATCAGGATGCCGTTGATCACCACCAGGCCCATGGCTTCGGCCCAGGTGACTTCCTGGATGACCGAGACGGCCAGGAAGGAGTTGATGCCCAGCCCGGCTGCGAGGCCGAACGGCAGGTTGGCGACGAGGCCGAAGAGGATGGTCATGACGCCGGCGGTGAGTCCGGTGACTGCTCCCACCTGTGCGGCGGAGAGCCAGCCCCCGGCGACATCGGTGGGGGCGTTGCCTGCGCTGAAACCGCCCAGGATCAGGGGGTTGAGGATAACGATGTACGCCATGGTGAAGAAGGTGACCAGGCCGCCGCGGAATTCACGGGCCAGCGTGGAACCGCGCTGGGTGATGTGGAAGAACCGGTCAAGGATGGCGTTCGACGCCGGCGGCCTGGGGGTGCCTGATGCCGGCTGGGGGGTGCGGGGGGTTGGAGCCGAATGCTCCTCGTGGGAGGAATCCAGGATGGTCATGGTGAGCCGCCGGGCCTAGTAGTCGATCCTGGATTCAAGCGTGTTCCAGGTGTTGAACGGCTCCAGCGGGGCCGGGGCCTGGGGATCGCCCAGCTCCAGCTTGGATACCGGCATCAGGGAATCCCTGTCCTGGTTGTCGAAGTATTCGTAGAAGACGGCGTCATCGAAGCCGACGGAGGCGGCGTCGTGCCGGTCCGCAGCGAAGACCACCCGCTCGACGCGGGCCCAGAGTGCGGAAGCCAGGCACATGGGGCATGGCTCGCAGCTGGTGTAGAGGACGGCGCCGCTGAGGTCGAAGGTGCCGAGTTCGCGGCAGGCGGTGCGGATTGCAGTGACTTCGGCGTGGGCCGTGGGATCGTTGTCCGCAGTGACGCGGTTGACGCCGTCGAACGTTTTGCCGTCCGCGGTGACGATCATGGCGCCGAAGGGGCCGCCGCTGTTCAGGACGTTGGCCGTTGCCAGCCGGATGGATCTGGCCAAAAATTCCTCGGCCGTGACGGTGGTACTCATGATGCGACTTCCTTATTGCCGGGAAGCCTGTTGCCGCTTGCAGGACCAGTAGAACCAGGTGCGACGGTTACCAGGCTTCAGCATGTGCTGTGAAGGTTAAGTTGCGCCTGGTAGATAGCTTCCCGAAGTCCGGGTGCCCGCCTTTGGCAAAATCGAGATTAGCACCGGATTGTGGCCCGCGCCATAGTTTTCTGAAAACTTTATTCCGCAATGTGAAATCCAGGTTACGTGTTCTTCACTGGACTGGCCGCGGCCGGTCACATTGCGGGGACGTTGACGCAGGTCAGGCTTGTTCCCTACTCTGATGGCACCGCCGCTGCCCGCAGCCGCCGGCACCTGGATCAGCAGACAGGGCCTCACTGAGCTGGAAATACCGCACCTGCGCTCAGACAAGGACACTCCATGACCCCTCCTCCCGCTCCTGCCGCCGCATCCCGCCTCTGGATCCGGAATCCGCAGGCCGCCTTCACCGCAAACCACCTGGACGCCTCGGGCGGAGTGGTGGTCAGTGGCGGAACCATCGTGGAAGTACTCGCTACGGGGCAGCGTCCGGCGGAACCATGCACGGAGCTCTTCGACGCCGGAAGCCACGTGCTGCTGCCGGGCCTGATCAACACACATCACCACTTCTACCAGACCCTCACCCGCGCCTGGGGTCCGGTGGCGAACGCCCCGTTGTTCCCCTGGCTGCAGAACCTGTATCCGGTCTGGGCCCGGCTCACGCCCCGGGACCTTGAGCTCGCCACCACCGTGGCACTCGCCGAACTCCTGCTCTCGGGCTGCACCACGGCAGCCGATCACCACTACCTCTTCCCGGGCGGGCTGGAGCACGCCATCGACATCCAGGTTGAAGCGGTGCGCCGTCTGGGAATGCGGGCCACCCTGACGCGCGGATCAATGACGCTCGGAACGGACGACGGCGGCCTGCCGCCCCAATCCACCGTCCAGGCACCGGAGGTGGTGCTGGCCGACAGCGAACGCCTGGTGGCCAGGTACCACGAGCGCGGTGAGGACGCTGTCATCCAGATTGCCCTTGCGCCGTGCTCGCCCTTCTCGGTGACCAAGGACATCATGGCCGAAAGCGCCGCGCTCGCCGAGCGGCTGGACGTGCGGCTGCACACCCACTTGGCCGAGACCCTGGACGAGGAGGACTTCTGCCGGGAGATGTTTGGGCTGCGGACCGTTGACTACCTGGACAGCGTGGGCTGGCTGACGGAGCGCACGTGGCTGGGCCACGGCATCCATTTCAGCGACGCGGAAATTGCCAGGCTGGGAGCCGCGGGCACCGCCGTCGCGCATTGCCCCACCTCAAACATGCGTCTCGCGTCAGGGACCGCACGCGTCCTGGAACTGGAGGACGCCGGGGTGCCGGTGGGGCTGGGAGTGGACGGCTCGGCGTCGAACGATGCCTCGAACATGATCCTGGAAGCGCGGCAGGCGTTGTACCTCCAAAGGCTGCGCTACGGGGCAGACGTCCCTGTGGAAAGGGCGCTCGGCTGGACCACGCGGGGCTCGGCGGCCGTTCTTGGGCGTCCGGGGCTGGGCCAGCTTGCTCCGGGGATGCAGGCAGACCTGGCGCTGTTCCGGTTGGACGACCTGCGCTTTTCGGGCAGCCATGACCCTGTCGCCGCGCTGCTGCTGTGTGCTGCCGACCGCGCCGACCGGGTGATGGTGGGCGGGCAGTGGCGCGTGGTGGACGGGCAGATCCCCGGTCTGGATGTTGCCGGGCTCATCGCCGAGCACTCCGCGGCC
Organism: Arthrobacter sp. MDT2-3; assembly: GCF_059090465.1. Lineage (NCBI taxonomy): Bacteria > Bacillati > Actinomycetota > Actinomycetes > Micrococcales > Micrococcaceae > Arthrobacter > Arthrobacter sp. MDT2-3. Next base: position 13,451 of record NZ_JBNHFS010000004.1, read on the forward strand.
GCGCGGCGGCTGGTGAACGGCTAGGCGGGAAAGAGTCCCAAGACGCGCAAAGGCCTGGCGGTACCGGAAGCTGTACCGCCAGGCCTGGTGCTTTATGCCAGTGCGCTTGCTGCAGCCGGCTTCGCTAGGGGCGCTTACCGAAGCCCGGCAGCGCGTGGACCCAGCGCGAAAAGCGCCCGGGGACATGGTCCCGGTCGGCCGGCAAGTAGAAGTCCGGATCGGTTCCGCCGCCAAGGGGGAGGTAGAACTCCTGGACTGAGGGTGCCGCCGTTTGTGCCGGTGCAACCGGCGTCGTGTCCTGCTGGTACATCTGATCCTCCTCCGAGGGGTTTAAGTACTTCCGCAAAATGGAAAATAACTTTTGCTATGTGGAATAGCTTAGGCGGCCTCCCGCTGCTTCGTCAACGGTTCCCGCCCTCCCCGGTCACAAATTGAATTTTCGGTTTGTGATGTACACCACCGGTTTGCTGAGCTACGCTGGTTTCAATTCGTGGTGTATGTCACGTAACCTGGGAGCAGCAGGCAGGGTCGTAATGAGCTGGCATCAATGGATGCCGGCTCTTTTTTGTTGGGTCGGCTCCACCGGAAACGCGCTTGAAACGCGCGCTAAATTTCAGTGATGGAACCTAGGTTCCACCTAACCGGAAGTTGGGAACAGACCATGAGCAGCAAGATCATCCTCGGCGAAAACCAGTACGGAAAGGCCGAGGTCCGGGTCGTCAAGATCACCCGCGACAGCGACCGCCACGAAATCGAAGACCTCAACGTCACCTCGCAGCTGCGGGGGGATTTTGCGGCCGCGCACCTCGAAGGCGACAACGCCCACGTGGTAGCCACCGACACCCAGAAAAACACCATTTATGCCTTCGCCCGTGACGGCGTCGGCTCCCCGGAGGCATTCCTGCTGCGGCTGGCTGAGCACTTCACTTCCAGCTTTGAATGGGTGACCGGCGGCCGCTGGGAAGCCGAGTCCTACAGCTGGGACCGGATCCAGGCCCACGGTACGGAGCATGACCACTCCTTCGTGCGCAACGGCCAGGAAGTGCGTACCGCGGTACTGGTCCGCGACGGCGCCACTACCCACCTCATCTCCGGACTGAAGGACCTGACCGTCCTGAAGTCCACCCAGTCAGGCTTCGTGGGCTACCCGAAGGACAGGTACACCACCCTTCAGGAGACCACGGATCGCATCCTGGCCACCGACGTCTCCGCGCGCTGGCGCTTCAAGACCGGAACCGACTTCAGCGCCCTGGACTTCAACAAGAGCTACGAGGACGTCAAGGGTCTTTTGCTTGAAGGCTTCACCGAGAAGTACTCCCACGCCCTGCAGCAAACCCTGTTCGACATGGGCACCAAGGTACTGGAAGCCCATAGCGAGATCGACGAGATCAAGTTCTCCATGCCCAACAAGCACCACTTCCTCGTGGACCTCTCACCCTTCGGCCTCGACAACCCCAACGAGGTCTTCTACGCCGCCGACCGCCCCTACGGCCTGATCGAGGCCACCGTCCAGCGCGACGACGCCACGCCGGCGGGCATCGCCTGGTCCGGCATCGCCGGCTTCTGCTAAACCGCACCACCCACAACTCCAGGCCCGGAGTTTTTGTCCAGATACGACGACCTCAGCGCACTTCAAGTCCGCATACGTGGACAAAAACTCCGGGCTTTCATCCACGTCTTTCCGCAACACCCGTTAGCCAGACCCCGTTAGCCAGACAATGTCGTCTGCCATGAACCAAGAAAGTCTGCCATGAACACCAGAAAGAAACTGGCCGCTGCGGCCGCCGGTAAAAGCAAGCAGCCGGCCCGTCCGGAGGACCAGCGGCTTCCCATCGCAAGCACTTTTGCCTACGGCTTCCAGCACGTCCTCACGATGTATGGCGGCATCATTGCCCCGCCCCTGATCATCGGCGCCGCCGCCGGAATGTCCTCGCAGGACATCGGCCTGCTGATTGCCGCCTGCCTCTTCGTGGGCGGCCTGGCCACCATCCTGCAGACCATCGGCGTCCGGTTCTTCGGCTCGCAGCTGCCACTGGTCCAGGGCGTCTCGTTCGCGGGTGTTTCAACCATGGTTGCCATCGTCCATGGCGGAGGCGGAATCCAGGCTGTCTTCGGGTCCGTCATCGCGGCGTCGCTGATCGGCTTGCTGATCACTCCCCTCTTCTCCAAGATCATCCGGTTCTTCCCGCCCGTGGTCACCGGAACGGTCATCACCACCATTGGACTTACCCTGATGCCCGTGGCGGCCAACTGGGCCATGGGCGGCAACCGGACTGCCGAGAACTACGGCAGCATGGCCAACATCGGCCTCGCGGCAGCCACCATGGCCATCGTCCTGCTCCTGAGCAAGGTGGGCAGCGCCGCGATCTCCCGGCTGTCCATCCTGCTTGCGATGGTCCTGGGCACCGCGATCGCCTTCGCCTTCGGTATGGCGGACTTCTCCAAGGTGGGCCAGGGCGAGATCGTCGCCTTCCCCACCCCGTTCGCCTTCGGTCCGCCTGTGTTCGAGATCGCCGCCATCATCTCCATGCTCATCGTCATCCTGGTGACCTTGACCGAAACCTCGGCGGACATCATCGCGGTGGGCGAGATCGTGGGCACCAAGGTGGACTCCAAGCGGATCGGCGACGGCCTGCGTGCGGACATGCTCTCCAGCGCCATCTCCCCGCTGTTCAACTCCTTCACCCAGAGCGCTTTTGCCCAGAACGTTGGTTTGGTGGCCATCACCGGCGTCAAGAGCCGCTTCGTGGTCAGCGCCGGCGGCCTGATCCTGGTGATCCTCGGCCTGCTGCCCGTCCTGGGCCGGGTGGTCGCAGCGGTGCCCACCCCCGTGCTGGGCGGCGCCGGCGTCGTGCTCTTTGGAACGGTGGCTGCGAGCGGCATCCGCACCCTCTCCAAGGTCGAGTACAAGAACAACATGAACCTGATCATCGTGGCGGCGTCCATCGGATTCGGCATGATCCCCATCGCCGCTCCGAGCTTCTACGACCAGTTCCCGTCCTGGTTCGGCACCATCTTCCACTCCGGCATCAGCTCGGCTGCCGTAATGGCGATCCTGCTGAACCTGCTGTTCAACCACCTCAAGGCGGGCAACTCGGAGAACCAGTCGGTGTTTGTTGCCGGCACCGAACGCGTGGTCCGGGAAGAGGACCTGAAATGCCTTGCCGACGGCGACCGCTTCGAAGGCGGCAAGCTCATCGACTGCGACGGCAAGGAAGTCCCCGTCCAGTCGTCCGAAAAGGCGTCAGAGCACTAACACCATGGAACGCCGACGGCGGCCCGCTTCCGGAAGAAGCAGGCCGCCGTCGGCGTCATCCTAGGAGTTTTTGTCCGGATGCAGGTTTGAAGTGCCTAAAAGCCTGCATATCTGGACAAAACTCCAGGGTTTGGATCAGTTGCGGTTGAGTTCCAGGGAGATGGCCTCGGCAGCTTCGCGGAGGACCGGTACGGCCTTGTCGGCGAAGTGCTCGTCCACCCGGGACACCGGACCCGAAACGGAAATTGCGGTGGGGGTGGGAGCGTTGGGCACGGCCATGGCGAAGCAACGGACGCCCAGTTCCTGCTCCTCCTCGTCAATGGAGTAGCCCCGTTCCCGGATGAGCTTCAGGTCGGCCAGGAGGTCATCAACGTCGCCGAGGCTCTTCGCCGTTGGGGTGGGCATCCCGGCGCGGGTGACGATGCCGCGGACGGTGTCGTCGTCCAGCTGCGCCAGGATGGCTTTGCCGACGCCGGTGGCGTGGGTATGGGCACGCCGGCCCACCTCCGTGAACATGCGCATCGAGTGCAGCGAGGGCACCTGCGCCACGTAAATCACCATGTCCGAGTCGAGCACGGCCATGTTGGAGGTCTCCCCCAGCCGGTCCACCAGCGTTTTCAGCTGTGGGCGGGCTACCGCACCAAGCTGTTTGTTGGCTCCTTCGCCCAGGCGGATGAGCCGCGGACCCAGGGCGTAGCGCCGGTTGGGCAGCTGGCGGATGTAGCCCAGCGACACCAGGGTGCGCAGCAGGCGGTGGATTGTGGGCAGCGGTAGGTCCGTGGACGAGGACAACTCGCTGAGGGTGACATCGCCGCCGGCGTCAGTGATCAGTTCCAGCAGTTCGAAGACGCGCTCAACGGATTGGACGCCACCTGCGGCTTTCTCAGCCATGTACCAGTCTCCTGTGGACTCGGATTCCGACAAGTCTTATCCGCATCGTGAAAAGAATTGCCCTAATGCTCTCAAGATACAGCACGGGCCCGGTAGACGCGATGAACGGCAAGACGGGGTTGTAATTCCACAAAGTAGATAATAATATCCATAATACGAAAACATTCGGATTCGAGCAGAAGCCCGTCCCGGGCCTAACAGGAGGACATTCAATGGCGAACCCCAGCCCCGGAAATTCGATCACCCTGCGCGTGGAAGCACCGTCAAGCTTCAGCGCCACCAGCGAGCTCGCCGCGGCCGTCGGCGCCGCGGGCGCAGCCATCACCGCCCTGGACGTCAGCGAGTCCCACCACGAGACCCTGGTTGTCGATGTCACCTGCAACACCACCGATGACGAGCACGCCGGCAGGGTCAAAGACGCCCTCAACGCGCTCGACGGCGTGACTGTCCAGCACGTCTCGGACCGCACCTTCCTGATGCATCTGGGCGGCAAGCTCGAAGTCGTCCCCAAGGTAGCCCTGCGCAACCGCGACGACCTCTCCCGCGCCTACACTCCCGGCGTCGCACGCGTTTGCCTTGCCATCGCCGAGGACCCCGCAGCGGCCCGCAACCTGACCGTGAAGCGGAACACCATCGCCGTCCTCACCGACGGATCCGCCGTCCTGGGCCTGGGCAACATCGGCCCGGCCGCCGCCCTGCCCGTGATGGAAGGCAAAGCCGCACTGTTCAAGCAGTTCGCCAACGTGGACGCCTGGCCCGTCTGCCTCGACACCCAGGACACCGAAGAGATCATCATGATTGCCAAGGCCATGGCTCCCGTGTATGGCGGCATCAACTTGGAAGACATTGCAGCCCCGCGCTGCTTCGAGATCGAAAACCGGCTCCGCGAGGAACTGGACATCCCGGTCTTCCATGACGACCAGCACGGCACCGCCATCGTCACGCTCGCCGCCCTGGTCAACGCGCTCCGGGTTGTTGGCAAGAAGCTCGATGAGGTTCGGATTGTGGTTTCCGGAGTCGGGGCCGCGGGCTCGGCCATCATCCAGCTCCTGAAGGCCCAGGGCGCGCGGCACATCATCGCCGCCGGCCGCTCCGGCGCCATCCACTCCGGCGAGAAGTACAACGACGAACACCGCAGCTGGATTGCCGCGAACACCAACGAAGAAGGCTTCGCCGGCACCCTGCACGAGGCCCTCGTGGGTGCGGACATCTTCATCGGCGTCAGCGCCCCGCACGTGATCGGCGAAGAGCAGGTTGCCGCCATGGCAGAGAACGCCATCGTGTTCGCCATGGCCAACCCCACGCCGGAGATCGATCCCGTGATCGCTTCCCGGCACGCCGCAGTGGTGGCCACCGGCCGGAGCGACTTCCCCAACCAGATCAACAACGTGCTTGCCTTCCCCGGCTTCTTCCGGGGCCTGCTCGACGCCGGCGCATCGGACATCACTCCGGAGATGCTGGTGGCCGCCGCGGAGGCGATTGCCAACCGGGTAGCTGACGACGAGCTCAATGCCAGCTACATTATCCCCAGCGTCTTCGATCCCCATGTCGCCGCCGATGTTGCCTCAGCCGTTGCTGCCGCCGCCCACGCCGCCAACGCGGCATCAGCGGCTGCTGCAGCCAAGGACCTCGAAGCCGCCCTGGCCAGCGCCTGATTCACTGCCTGACTTCAGTACAAGGAAAGGACCAGAAATGGCCATCACTGTCACAGACCCCCGGCCCATCGAGCGCGCGGAGGAGATCCTCACCCCCAAGGCGCTGGCATTCCTGGAGGAGCTGCACACCCGTTTTGCCGGCACCCGCAACGAACTCCTGGCAGCCCGCGGCGTCAAGCGGCAGCGCGTAGCCGAGACCGGCAAGCTGGACTTCCTGCCGGAAACCCAGGACGTGCGCGACGGCGACTGGAAGGTTGCGCCCGCGCCCGCGGCGCTGCAGGACCGCCGGGTTGAGATGACCGGGCCCGCCTCGCCGGCAAAGATGGCCATCAACGCCTTGAACTCCGGCGCCAAGGTGTGGCTCGCGGACCTTGAAGATGCCAGCACACCCACCTGGGCCAACGTCATCGACGCCATCCTGAACCTCCGCGACGCCGCCCAGGGCACCCTCAGCCACACGTCGGCCGAGGGCAAGGAGTACAGGCTCCGCACCGACGCGCCGCTCGCCGTCGTGGTGGCCCGGCCCCGCGGCTGGCACATGCCGGAAAAGCACCTGCTCATCAACGGCGAACCCGCCGTCGGCGCGCTGGTGGACTTCGGCCTGCACTTCTTCCACGTGGCCAAGCAGCTGGTCCTCAACGGACAGGGACCGTACTACTACCTGCCCAAGATGGAGAGCCATCTCGAGGCCAGGCTGTGGAACGATGTCTTTGTCTTCGCGCAGGACTACCTGGGGCTTAACCAGGGCACCATCCGCGCCACCGTGCTGATCGAAACCATCCCGGCCGCATTTGAGATGGATGAGATCCTGTACGAACTGCGCGACCACGCCTCCGGGCTGAACGCCGGCCGCTGGGATTACCTGTTCAGCATCATCAAGTACTTCCGCGACGCCGGCGAGGAGTTTGTACTGCCGGACCGCGCTTCGGTTGCCATGACCGCCCCGTTCATGCGCGCCTACACCGAACTGCTCGTGAAGACCTGCCACAAGCGCGGCGCCTTCGCGATGGGCGGCATGGCGGCCGTCATCCCCAACCGCCGCCACCCGGAGGTTACCGAGGCGGCCTTCGCCAAGGTCCGCGCGGACAAGACCCGCGAGGCGAACGACGGCTTTGACGGCTCCTGGGTTGCGCACCCGGACCTGGTTCCCACCTGCCGGGAAGTCTTCGACGCCGTCCTCGGCGACAAACCGAACCAGCTGGACAAGCAGCGCCCCGAGGTTTCCGTTACGGCGGAGCAGCTGCTGGACGTGGCCTCCGCCGACGGCCAGGTCACCGAGTCGGGCCTCCGGCTGAACCTCTACGTGGCCGTCGCATACACCGCCGTGTGGTTGTCCGGGAACGGTGCCGTCGCCATCCACAACCTGATGGAGGATGCGGCCACGGCGGAAATCTCCCGCTCGCAGGTGTGGCAGCAGATCCGCAACAAGTCCGTCCTGGCTGATACCGGCAACACCGTGACCAAGGAGCTCGTGGAGCGGATCCTGGGCGAGGAGACGGAACGGCTCCGCACCGAGGTGGGCGACGAAGCGTTCCGCCGCTACTACCAGCCGGCCAGCGGGCTGATCGGGGATATCTGCCTTTCGGACGACTACACCGATTTTCTCACCACCCCGGCCTACGAACTGGTGGGCTGAGGCATGGCGGCAACACCCCGGACCTCGCTGTCGGCGGGTGACCTGGCACACATCGACGGGCAACTGACTTCGACGGACCGGCTGCTGGAGCGGAACTACCCGGGCGACGACGGCACACGCCAGCCCGTCCATACCGTGTACGTGCCCGCGGACCGTTTTACGGCGTCGATCGCTGCTGAGTGGGGCGCCGAGGCGCTGAATACTGCTGAAGCGCACGGCGGCCTGGTGAAGCTCGGCACGCTGCTGGGCCAAGACGCCGCCCTCGCGGAAGCTGTTGCCCCACGGGTTCAAGCCAAGCTGGCGAGTGAGCCCATTGAGGACCTGCGCCTCGACTTCGAGGACGGCTTCGGGGACAGGGGCGACGACGCCGAGGACGCGGCCGCCGTTGCCGCGGCCTCCGCGGTGGCCGCCAGCGTCGCGGCCGGCTCTGCGCCGCCCTTCATCGGCATCCGCTTCAAATGCTTCGAGGCCCCCACCCGGGCCCGCGGACTGCGCACCCTGGACCTGTTCGTCTCCGGCCTGGCTACCGCCGGAGAACTGCCGGACGGGCTGGTCCTGACCCTGCCCAAAGTCACCACCGTGGCGCAGGTCCAGGCCATGGACTACGCCGTGTCCCGGCTGGAGGATATCCACGGGCTGCCCGCCGGACGGCTGCGGTTCGAAGTCCAGGTGGAAACACCGCAGCTGATCCTCGGACCGGAGGGCACCTCCCCCGTGGCGCAGCTGCCGCACGCCGTCCCGGGCCGGATCAGCGGCCTGCACTACGGCACCTACGACTACTCGGCGTCGCTGCAGATTTCCGCGGAGTACCAGTCCATGGAGCACCCGGTGGCGGACTTCGCCAAAGAGGTCATGCAGCTGGCAGTTGCCGGCACGGGCATCCGGCTTTCGGACGGGTCCACCAACACCATTCCGGTGGGCGACAACGTCGAAAACGCCTGGCAGCTGCACGGCCGGCTGGTCCGGCGGTCGCTGGAACGCGGCTACTACCAGGGCTGGGACCTGCACCCGGCCCAGCTGCCCAGCAGGTTTGCCGCCACCTACGCCTTTTACCGGCAAGGCCTTCCCGCGGCCGCAGCCCGCCTGCGGAACTACGTGGAGCAGACTGAAGGCGGCGTGATGGACGAGCCTGCCACGGCCCGTGCGCTGGCCGCGTTCGTGCTGCGCGGCGTCCAGTGCGGCGCCGTCGGTGCGGATGAAGTGCAGGCGCTCGCCGGCGTCGGCATCCCCCAACTCACTGCGCTGGCCCACCCCAGGCTCGCCACCACTTCCAACTCCTAGGTAAGGAACCCTTTCATGGGCAAGTACTACTCCCCCACCGGCGGACTGCCGCCGCAGACGCACCTGACCACGGAGCGGGCCATCGTCACCGAGGCGTACACGGTGATCCCCAAAGGCGTCATGACCGACATCGTCACGTCCAACCTTCCGGGCTTTTCGAACACCCGCTCCTGGATCATCGCCCGCCCCATTTCGGGCTTCGCCACCACGTTCTCGCAGCTGATCGTGGAGATCGGCCCGGGCGGCGGTGCTCCCAAGGCCGAATTCGAGGCCGGAGTCGAAGGCGTCGTTTTCGTGACCCGCGGCAGGGTCAACCTGACCCTGGACGGTGAACTGCACCAGCTGGAGGAAGGCGGCTACGCCTACCTGGCTGCCGGTTCGGAGTGGGGCCTGGAGAATGTCTCCGATGACGTCGTGTCCTTCCACTGGATTCGCAAGGCCTACGAACGCCTCGAGGGGTACGAAGCCAAGTCCTTCGTCACCAACGAAAAGGACGTGGAGCCGACGGCGATGCCGGACACCAACGGCGCCTGGAAGACCACCCGCTTCACGGACTCCAACGATCTTGCCCACGACATGCAGGTGAACATCGTGACGTTCCAGCCCGGCGGCGTCATCCCGTTCCCCGAAACCCACGTCATGGAGCACGGCCTGTACGTCCTGGAGGGCAAGGCCATGTACCTGCTGAACAACGACTGGGTTGAGGTTGAGGCCGGCGACTTCATGTGGCTGCGCGCCTTCTGCCCGCAGGCCTGCTACGCGGGCGGCCCGGGCGAATTCCGCTACCTGCTCTACAAGGACATGAACCGGCAGGTCCGCCTCACCTAATAACCCGCCCCATGGGGAAGCGCGAAGTGCCGTGGTGGAGCGTCACCACGACACTTCGCGCTTCAGGGGTTCAGGGGTTCAGGACCACCTTGATGCAGCCGTCTTCCTTTTTCTGGAACTTTTCGTACAGCGCCGGCGCTCCTTCAAGCCCCGAACGGTGGGTGACCAGATCCATCACACCCAGCGGATCGGCGTCGTCCTCCACCAAAGGAAGCAGGTCGTCGGTCCACCGCCGGACGTTGCACTGCCCCATCCGCACCTGGATCTGCTTGTCGAACATTGTCAGCAGGGGCATTGGGCTGGCCTGGCCGCCGTAGACCCCGCTCAGGGACACGGTCCCGCCGCGCCGGACGGCGTTGATGGATGTGTGCAGCGCTGCCAGCCGGTCCACGCCGGCCGTCTCCATCGCCTTCTGCGCCAGCTTGTCGGGCAGGAGGCCCAGTGCCTGGTGGGCGAAGCCGGCAACCGGGGACCCGTGCGCTTCCATGCCGACGGCGTCCACCACCGCGTCCGGGCCCCTTCCGGCCGTCATTTCCCGCAGCTGGTCCGCCACGTCCTTGCTGTAATCGAGCGTTTCGATTCCGTGCCGCGCCGCCATCTCGCGCCGCTCCGGCACAGGGTCCACGCCGATCACCCGCAGCCCGCGCTGCACGCCGATGCGGCCCGAGAACTGCCCCACCGGCCCCAGCCCGAAGACGGCCAGCGTGCCGCCGGCCGGGGTGTCGGCGTACTCCACGGCCTGCCAGGCCGTAGGAAGGATGTCCGAAAGGAAGAGGTAACGCTCGTCCGGTAGCTCGGTTCCCACCTTCACCGGGCCGTAGTCGGCGTGGGGGACCCGCAGGTATTCGGCCTGCCCGCCCGGAACGGAACCGTACAGCTCGGAATAGCCAAAGAGGGCAGCACCGGAGCCCTTGTCCTTGACCTGGGTTGTCTCGCACTGGGACTGCAGGCCCTGCGCGCACATGTAGCAGCGGCCGCAGGCGATGTTGAACGGGACCACCACCCGGTCGCCCTTGCGGAGGTTGGTGACTGCGCTTCCCACCTCCTCCACGATGCCCATCGGTTCGTGGCCGATCACGTCGCCCTTGTGCATGTACGGCCCCAACACTTCGTACAGGTGCAGGTCCGATCCGCAGATCGCCGTGGAGGTGATCCGGACAATCGCGTCCGTGGGCTCCTGGATGACGGGATCGGGGACCTCTTCCACACTTACCGAGCGTTTTCCTTGCCATGTCAGTGCTTTCACAATTCACCTTTCCCGGAAGTTTTTCGCTGCAGCGGGGCCTCGCGCCCATCCTTCGACGCTATCGGCTCGCGGGGGAAAAAGTAAGCAACCTGACTAAAATCCTTGTTGTTCTGACTTCGTGCTCCTAGCGTAGGAAGAGCCACACCCGCAGATATGAAAGAGGAACGTTATGTCGCTCTACCAGCCCGAACCGGTTGAAATCTCCACCCGCATGCGGCCCGGAGAATGGACGGAAGAGAGCCTGGAGCAGCTCGTGGCTACCTACCGCGAGCGGATCATGGAGATGGGGGCCAGCGCATCGGATGTGGCCACTGACATTGACCGGAGCGACGACGGCTCGGTGCGGGTGGCTGTCTCCTGGGCCAAGCCGGCCAATCAGGGTGACGAGGACTCGGTTGCCGGCGGCCAGGTCCTGTAGCACCGACGGCGAAAAGTCCGACGACGGATGGCGCGGCAGCGGGTGCGCACCGGCGTCAGAAGCCGGTCGTCGGATTCGGGGTCAGGAGTTAGGCGCGAGCGAAAGCAACCGGCCGATGGCGCTTGATGTGAGGTTCTCGAGCAGGTCGCGCGGACCCTCGTAGACCTCCACCGCGCCCGCATCACGGAGTTCACCGGCGTTGACGCCACCGCAGGTAACGGCAATCGCAGGAATACCCAGCGCCGCAGCGGCCTTCATGTCCCACACCGCATCCCCCACAAAAACGGCGTCCGCCGCTTCCACGCCGATGGCCTCCAGCGCCGCCACGAGGATGTCCGGAGCAGGCTTACTGTCCTTGGCGTCATTGGCGCTGGTAGCGGCATCAATGAAGGCGTCGGCGTCCAGGGTGGCCTTCATGACCTGCAGATCCTGCTTGCGCGCGGAGGAGGCAAGGGCAACGGCGAGACCCGCCGCGTGGCACTGGGCGAGCAGGTCTTTCGCGCCGTCGAAGGTTCGCAGCGCCGGCCAGTGCGAGGCGTAAAGGGCCCCATGGCTGGCCATGATGTCAGGATCAAGGGAACGGTCCCGGCTTGCCGGCAGGAGGCTGTCCACCAGGCGGTCACCGCCCATGCCCACGAAGTGGTGGATGGATGCCATCGGGATGTCGTACCCCTGCTGGCGGAAGGCGCCCCACCAGGAGATGGTGTGGATGTATGACGAATCGATCAAGGTGCCGTCAACATCAAAAAGGATCCCCTGCCGGCGCCCGCCGTCAGGGGACCCAGCAGCCTGCAGGGCCATCAGCTGACCGCTGCCCGTTTGGCCCCTGGAGTTTTCCTGGCCAGGGCAGCCTCCTCCTTGGCCGTATTCACCGGACGTACGCGCTCCCGGATCACCGTGCCTGCGCCATCGTGGCTCTTGTCCCTGATGAGGCCCGTCCCGGCGATTTCCCGTGCCATTGCCACTCCGGCTACAGCTGCCCTTTTCGTGGGAAAGGTCACCGAGATGGCCATAAGATTCCCCGCTCCGTCCATCATCCTGATCCGGTAGCCGCCGTCAGGCGCATCCACGAGCTCAAAATACCCGGCCATTTGCAATCACTCCTCCGTCAGTCACCGCACCGTGCTTACTGGGAGCACTCCATGAGGTGTTAGTAAGTATACTTATCTATTCTGCGAAGGAGAAGTCGCACCCTTATACGCGCCGCCTCAGCGCGCTTCCGCCGTCTCCGGCGGAATGGGGGTGTCACTTCGCCGAACCGTATCCTGATGCAGCTCCAAAGCGCTAGTCACAAGCGCGAAATGGCTGAAGGCCTGGGGTGTATTGCCCAGCTGCCGGCCTGCCCGTACGCCCCATTCCTCACTCAGCAGTCCCACGTCGTTGCGCAGCTCAAGGAGGCGTTCAAAGAGTTCCCTCGATTCCTCGCGGCGGCCCGCACCCAGCAGCGCCTCCACCAGCCAGAACGAACAGGCCAGGAAGACGCCCTCATCACCAGGCAGGCCGTCGTCGCTTACGTCGGGGCGGTAACGGAGCACAAACCCGTCCTCGGTCAGCTCCCGCTGGATGGCTTCAATGGTTCCGATGACGCGGGGATCATCAGCCGGCAGGAACCCCACCCGGGGTATCAGGAGCAGGCTGGCGTCGAGCTCCGGCCGGCCGTAGGACTGGACGAACGTGTTGCGGCGGGGGTCGAAGCCGTTGGCCATCACGTCGCGGTGGATGGTGTCCCGCAGCTTCTCCCAGCGCTCCGCCGGCCCGGGCAGTCCCGATTCGCGGACACCCTTCACCATGCGGTCCGCTGCAACCCAGGCCATCACCTTGGAGTGGGTGAAGTGGCGGCGGGGTCCGCGCATTTCCCAGAGCCCGTTGTCAGGCTGGTCCCAGATGGTCTCCAGATGCTCCATCAGTGCCACCTGGACGTCCCAGGCCTCATCCGAGTGCTTCAGCAGTGAGTTCCGCGTCAACGCCAGGCAGTCGAGCACCTCCCCCCACACATCGAGCTGGAGCTGTTCGGCGGCGCCGTTGCCGATGCGCACCGGGGACGAGTTTTCGTAACCCTTCAGCCAGGGCAGCTCCATCTCGGGCAGGCGGCGTTCGCCATGGATCCCGTACATGATCTGCAGGTCCGCGGGGTCGCCGGCCACGGCCCGCAACAGCCAGTCCCGCCAGGCGGCGGCTTCTGCGGTGTAACCGGCAGCCAGCAGCGCCTGGAGCGTCATGGTCGCATCGCGCAGCCAGCAGTACCGGTAGTCCCAGTTGCGGGGGCCACCCAACTGTTCGGGCAGCGAGGTGGTCACTGCCGCCACGATCCCTCCGGTCGGGGCATAGGTCAGGGCCTTCAGCGTCACCAGGGAACGGGCCACGGCATCCTTGTAAGGGCCCTCCACCGTGCACTGCGAGGCCCAGCCGCGCCAGAACGCAAAGGTGGTGCCCAGCACTTCCTCGGCGTCGACAGTATGCGGCCGCCCAACATGGCTGGGCGCCCACGTTAGGACAAAGGGGACCCGCTCCCCAGCGTTGACGGTGAAGTCGCTGACGCTGTGCATGTTTTCGCCGTGAAGCGGGGCCGGGGTGACAAAGTAGACCGCGTCCGGGCCGGCGATGGCATGCAGGCCGTATTCGTCCCGGCGCACCCAGGGGATGATGTGGCCGTAGTCGAAGCGGAGGGTCAGCTCACCGTGCATCCTCACGCTGCCGCTGACGCCTTCGACGATGCGGACAATGTCCGCCACCGAGTCCCGGGGCGGCATGAAGTCAATGACCCGCACGCTGCCTTCGGGGGTGTCCCATTCCGTTTCGAGAATAAGGGTGCCGTCCCGGTAGCCCCGGCGGGTACAGGAGCCCCCGCTTGCAGGCGCCAGGAGCCAGCGACCTGCTTCAGGCGTGTCCAGCAGCGCGTTGAAACAGGCGGGAGAATCGAACCGGGGAAGGCAGAGCCAGTCGATGGAGCCTTCCTTGTTGATCAACGCCCCGGTATGGAGGTCACCTACAACTGCATAGTCTTCAATTCGCGCCATGCCCTTACCCTGCCACAGCCAGCTCCGAAGTGGACCGGGCACAGGGGTGTAGCCTTCATATCGACGGCAGCAGGCACCGGAGGCACTCATGGCAATCCATATCGGCACCTCCGGATGGAGCTACAACCACTGGGAGAACGTCCTCTACCCACCCAAGCTGCCGGTCAAGGACCGCCTCCAGCACTACGTGGCCCGGTTCCGAACCGTCGAACTCAATGCCAGCTTCTACCGCTGGCCCCGGGACACAACATTTGCCGGGTGGAACCAGCGGCTGCCGCCCGGCTTCAGCATGTCCGTCAAGGCCCCCCGGGGCCTGACCCATGCCCGAAAACTGTATGAGCCCGAGGTGTGGCTGGAGCGCATTACGCGGTGCTGGCACGAGCTCGGCGATAAACGGGCGGTCCTCCTGGTCCAGTTGCCGCCCGGCATGGAGCGGGACGATGCCCGGCTGGGCTACTTCCTGGCCGCGGTCCCGGACTGGATCCGTGTCTGTGTGGAGTTCCGCCACCCCAGCTGGGACAGCCCGGAAGTGTTCGCCCTGCTCGAACGGCACCAGGCAGCCTACTGCATCATGAGCGGCGCCAATCTGCCCTGCATCCTGCGCACCACCGCCCCCTTTACCTATGTCCGGCTGCACGGGCCGGACCACGAGCACCTATACGCCGGCTCCTATTCCGATGCTGACCTGCACTGGTGGGCGGAACGCATCCGCGAGTGGTCCGGCAGCGGCCTGGACGTTTACGCTTACTTCAATAACGACGGCGATGGCCACGCCGTGCGGAACGCCGAGACCCTGCGCGGGATCCTGGGAGAAGGCTGACGTCATACACCTCCCCGGAGACCAGCGTTACCCTCTCCCGGCGCCGCCCTGTGGCAGAGTGGAACCATGGACACGGCTCCGAACAATTCGTCACAGAAAACAGCGCACACTCCGGTCCGGGACGTGCTCTCGGGAAACCAGGTGTTCCGGCTGGCGCACCTGATCTCGGACACCGTTAATTCGGCGCGGATCCGGCTGGCCAAGCGCTGGAACTTTGTTCCCCAGACCATCGCGTACCAGGGCTACGGCTCCACCAGCCTCGTGCGCGTGCTGGGACGGGTCCTGCTCACGCAAAAGCCCCTGCCGGGGAGCAAAGCGGAACACGCGGCGCAGAACGGCAACCAGAACGTCCGCGGCTGGCGCGCCTTCACCAGCGTGCCGCTGCAGTTTACCGACGTCGAGATCACCATCGGCGATGTTGTCACCCACGTCAAAGCGGACCGTGGCGGATTGATCGATACTGAGGTGGACGTCGAGCTTTCACCGGGCTGGCACACCGCCGTCCTCCGCGCGGAAGGCACGGAGCCCGTCGAGGCCAAGATCCGGGTGATTGCACCGGATGTAAAGTTCGGCATCGTCTCGGATATCGATGACACCGTGATGGTGACGGCCCTGCCCCGGCCCTTCCTTGCCCTCTGGAACACGTTTGTGCTGAGCGAACGGGCGCGCATGGCCACGCCGGGCATGGCGGTGCTGCTGGACCGGCTCACCGTGGAACACCCGGATGCGCCGGTGATCTACCTGTCCACGGGGCCCTGGAACGCGGCGCCCACGCTGGCCCGTTTCCTCAACCGCAATATGTATCCGTCCGGCGCCCTGCTGCTGACCGACTGGGGCCTGACGCAGGACCGCTGGTTCCGCAGCGGCCAGGCACACAAACGGCAAAACCTGGACCGGCTGGCCAAGGAGTTCCCGGACATGCGCTGGCTCCTGGTGGGCGACAACGGCCAGCACGATGAGGCAATCTACTCAAGCTTTGCCCAGGACAACCCCGACAAGGTTGCAGCCATCGCCATCCGGCAACTCTCCGTCAGCGAGTCCGTGTTCGCAGGCGGCCACTCGGAGGACGGCGACCACACCACGTCCAGGGTGCCCTGGATCTATTCGCCGGACGGTGCCGGCATAGCCAAGCAGCTCGCCACGCTGGACCTTCTCTAGCCCCCGGTCCGGAACCGCGCGTCCTGGCCAACCCGCGCGGCCCGGCCCCAAGCTCTACCAGCCGCAAACGCCCTAAGCGCTGGCACCCAAAGGTGCCACGCCGTCGTCGGGCGCTTCGGTTTCAAGGACCTCAGGCGCTGCTGCCTGTGCGATGGCCGCACCCGCGGCGTTGACAAGGTCGCGCTCCTCGATGAGTTCCTGGTACCAGAAGTAGGAGGCCTTCGGCGTCCGCTCCAGGGTCTCGAAGTCCACATGGAGCAGCCCGAAGGGTTGGTTGTAGCCGGCCGACCACTCGAAGTTGTCCAGGAGGGACCAGACGTAGTAGCCGCGCAAATCGATCGACTCAGCGTCACCCCCCGGAGCAGTGGCCCGCAGTGCGGCCTCAAGATGGTCCGACAGGTACTTCAGGCGGCGCTCGTCCGGAATGAACCGGGTGTTGGTCGATTTGTCCCGGACGATGATGTCCTCGAAGCTGGCCCCGCCCTCGGTGAGGATGACGGGCGGCAGGTTGGGGTACCGTTCGGCCATTTCCTTCAGGGCGACTCCCATGTACTCCGGTTTCACCGGCCAGCCGTAGGACGTGATGTCTGCCTCCGGCCAGGTTTCCACGTGGAAGGGGGTTCCACCGCTGCCCGCCGCGCTGAGGTCGCTGCCCATGGCCTCGGCCATGCTTGCCGGCACTGCGCCTGCGCCGGGCCCGACAGCCACCTTGGTGGGCATGTAGTAGTTGAGCCCGTAGAAATCGAGCGGCTGGGAGATGAGCTCCATGTCCTCGGCGGGGTGGTCGAAGGCGCTGAAGAACTTGGCGGCCCGGATCAGGTCCGGATATTTTCCGGTCAGCACGGGGTCCGCATAGAGACGGTTCTGGGCCAGGTCCATCAGGCCTGCGCTGATGTAGTCCAGCGGGTTGATGGAGTTCGGGACCATCGGCGAGTACACGTTGGTCATGCCGATTTCCCCCGGGACGTTCGCGGCACGCAGGGCCTGCACGGCCAGGCCATGGCCCAGCAGTTGGTGATGGACTGTGGGAAAGGCGTTCAGGACGAGCTCCTTCCCGGGCGAGTGCAGGCCGAGCGAATACCCGTTGGTGCTCACGGTGGCGGGCTCATTGATGGTGACCCACCGGGCTACCCTGTCGCCGAACTTTTCGGCGAGGATGGCGGCGTACTCCCCCAGGCGGTAGGCGGTGTCGCGGTTCATCCAGCCGCCGGCCTCGTCCAGGGCGAGCGGAGTGTCCCAATGGTAGATCGTGGCCATGGGTGAGATTCCGTTGGCGAGGAGTTCATCCAGCAGCCGGTCGTAAAAGGCCAGGCCGGCGCGGTTTACGGCGCCGCTACCCGTGGGCTGGATGCGTGGCCAGGCGAACGAGAAGCGGTACGAATCCACACCGAGCTGCTTCATGAGCGCCACGTCCTGGGGCATGCGGTGGTAATGGTCACACGCTACGGCCGGGCTGTGGTCCTCGACGATGGCGCCGGGCTTGCGGGAAAACACGTCCCAGCCCGCAGGTCCGCGGCCGTCCTCATCCAGCGCGCCTTCGATCTGGAAGGCTGCGGTGGCCACTCCGAGGGTGAACCCCGGCGGGATGAGTGCTGCGAGGTCCCTGGCGGTAATGTGCATTGATTCAACCCTTACTGATGAACAGGACGGTACCTGCGGAGTCCTACAACTTCCGCGAGGTCAGGACCATATCCTCGCACGATTCCCAGGGTGCCGGTGAGCGTGCTGCTAGGGTCTGGGAATGGATGAAAAACTGGGGAAGTTCATCGACGACTTTGCCGATCTGGTGCAGCTGGCACAGGCCAGCAGCCACAGGCGCCAGGCCGGGGTGCAGCTGCTGGATACGCTGACCGGGCACCTGGGCCTGGCTGCCGAAGACCTTGCGGTGGTGGAGGAACAGATTCCGCCCCACCGGTTCGTTGATGCGGACATCGTCATGGCCGGGCTCGCGGCCCTGGACCCGGAAAGCAGGCTGGTGGGGGTCGGCGGCGGCGGCCAGCGGCACCACCAGTCGTTGAGCGACATGCTTCAGCAATCACAGGCCTTCCCGCAGTTCCCGCTGGCCCAGCCGGACTACGTCAACCTGGCTGTGGGGCCGGACAGCCAGCGCCAGGCGGTGGGTTTCGGGGTGCGGCTTTTCACGTACGACGGCGGGCGGCTGGCCGTTCTGCAACGGGCGGCGGATCCCCGGTCCGGGCGGCAAACCGCTTCCCTTGAGGTGGCGCCCGAGAACGCCGAAACGGGTGCTGCGTTCCTGGCCGAGTACCGGCGCCGGATGGACAGCCAGAGTGTTCTCAAGGGCCAGGTCATTTCCCTGACGATGGGTGAGTTCGGGCCCAGCAGCGGCGGGGTGACCTTCCATCACCGGCCGCAGCTGCAGGAGCAGGAAGTCATTCTTCCGCCTGGCCTCCTGCACAAGGTGGCGGGCCACGCCGTCGGCATTGCCGCCCACAGCGAGTCCCTGAAGCGCCACGGACAGCACCTCAAACGGGGCGTCCTGCTGTACGGCCCTCCCGGAACAGGCAAAACACACACCGTCCGCTATCTGCTCGGCCAAAGCGTGGGCACCACCGCCATCCTCCTCAGCGGCGGTTCGCTCGCCCGGATCGCGGAGGCGGCACGGATGGCCCGAGCCTTGCAGCCCTCGATGGTAGTGCTCGAGGACTGCGACCTCATCGCCGAGGACCGGAGTTTCGGCCACGGGCCGCAGCCGCTGCTCTTTGAAGTCCTGGATGCCATGGACGGCCTGGATAATGACGCGGACGTCGCATTTGTGCTCACCACCAACCGGCCGGACATGCTGGAGCGCGCGCTGGCACAGCGGCCCGGCCGGGTGGACCTTGCCGTGGAGATCCCGTTGCCTGCGCTCCAGGAACGGATTGAGCTCCTTCGCCTCTACGGCCGGCAGGCCGGTTTCAGTCCCCACGCCGTGGCTGCCGCCGCCGAGCGTACCCAGGGAACCACGGCCTCCTTCGCCCGCGAACTGGTGCGGCGGGCCGTGGTAGCCGCAGCCCTCGAGGACGTGCCGGTGTCTGATTCCCACCTGGCAACGGCGGCGGAAGAACTGCTGGGCGACGCCGAATCCCTGACCCGGAGCCTGCTGGGCAGCGGCGCCGCAGGAATCGTCTAACTGAGGTGCCTGCGCATAAGGCTTCCCGGGATTACTGGTCGCCGAACAGGAACTCCTTTGCGTGCGCCACGGCCTTGCGGAAGGCATCGTTCCGCAACGTGACCAGGTGCTCCGTTTCGCCATCGGCCGGTTCGAGGTAGCCGGTGTAGCCCGGCCGCAGCACCCAAATGTCCCCCGCGGGCGGAAGATAGAACACGCCGAAGGACCGTTGCTGCCTCTCGTCGTTCGTCCATACCGGTACCACGGCCAGCGCCGCACCGGTTGTCGGGTTGATCCACTGGGCACGTGGAACGGGCTCCTCATGCGCCTCCGGATCCAAAAACGGAGCGGTGCCCTGGCCCCACCGTTGTTCGAAGCGCTCGTGGAATGCAGGCATCAGGTGTGAATCGTAGCGGCGCCAATCGCTCATACAGTTCTCCGCCTCTCGAAGTGGTTCCCGGGTTGGATCGCGGGGGTTTGCTACGGCATGACAGGTGCCCTGGCAGCTAGGCCCAGGGGCCGCTTTCCCAGCGCACGGGTGTGATTCGTATGATGTTCCCGCGCGGGTTGGCCGCGTGCCGGACCTTGCGGACCGGGATGTCCGTCCCCGTTTGGGATGCCGGTGCTGCACGGACTGCCGGCTGCGCCTTCACCTCGCGGTCGTACGCTGCCCGCCGGGCAGGATCGCGCAGGACGGCGAAGGCCTGCATAATCCGCAGCAGTTCCGCCTCAGGTGGCGTTCCTCCACCAGACCCGGTCTTCTGCACCCCGCCCTGCGCTCCCTCCTGCACCGCCGAGGCGGCCCTTCCGCCTTCCATGTCCGGGTGATGGTTGCGCATCAGGGCACGGTAGGCGCGTGAGATCTGCTGCCGCGTGGCGTCATGCGGGATGTGCAGGGCGGCGTAGTAATCCGGGGTTTGGCTCATGTCAGTCTTCCGGTTCCAGCTGCAGTTCCGAATGCGGGCCGCACAGGGCAACCAGGGGTTGCCCTGTGCCGCCCACCACTGGCCTAGGTTCCGATCTGTTGCATCTGGCCCTGCTGCTGCGTCTCGATTTCGATCTTGCGCGGCTTGGCCTTTTCCGCCACGGGGATCCGCAGCGTCAGGACGCCTTGGTCGTAACTGGCCCTGATGTTGTCCGTGTTCAGGGTGTCGCCCAGGATCAATTGGCGGCTGAAGACGCCGCGTGGACGCTCGGAGGCAACCAGCTCAACATTGGGCTGGGTGGGGTCCTGGCGTTCCGCCCGGACCGTAAGGACGTTGCGCTCAACGTTCAGGTCCAGCGAATCGAGCTTGACGCCCGGAAGATCGAAGGCCACCACGAACTCACCGTCCTCCTGCCAGGCATCCATGGGCATGGCGGCCGGGCGGGCGGCGGTTCCAAAGACCTGCTGCGTGAGCCGGTCCAGCTCACGGAACGGGTCCGTACGCATCAACATCATTTCCCACTCCTTCAGCTTGTCAGATGTTGGATCGATGCCATATCCACTCCCATGATCTATGGTGTTGGATATAGATTTTTTATAGCACCCGTGGGAAACTGAAGCAAGACTCCCCCACAATTTTTGGAGAACTAATGGCAGGGCAGGAAACAGGAGGGGCGCGAATGCCCGCAAAGGGACGCGCACTGTATGCCATCTCCGTGGCGGCGGAGCTGGCAGGGACCGGCCAGCAGAACATCCGGCTCTATGAGACGCGGGGCCTGCTCACGCCGTCGCGTACTTCCGGCGGCACACGGCAGTACAGCGATGCGGACATTGCGGTGCTGCTACGGATTGGCGAACTCCTGGAACAGGGCCTGAACCTGGCCGGCGTTGCCAAGGTGCTGGAGCTGGAGGAAGCCAACGTCAAGCTCCACCGGGCCCTCAAGCGGGCCCGGTCCCGGCCGCCCGCCTGAGCCCCCGGTGTGAAAAGGTACGACGGCGGCCAGCCGCCTCGGCGCCCCGTCCCGCTCACTGGCACCCCGCACTCCGGGCTCAATGGAACGCCTTGGTCGGCCTCTTGGAGTCTCTTGGAGTTCAGTCCCGCGGTGCGTCCGCCTTGGACAGCTCGCCGGTGATCCGCTCGCCTGGAACCCTCACCGTCCGCCAAGTATCAAGGGCGATTACTCCGCCCAGAATCACCAAGGACAGCGATAGCGATGCCAGGGCATCGCTGAGCCAGTGGTATCCCAGGTACAAACGGCTGAGGGCCGCCAGCACAATGCCGATGCCTGCCCCGATGAACCCGAAGACGGCAGCCCGCCGGTTGCTTCGCCGGGAGTAGATCAAAAAGGCACCCACCAACAGGAAGTCACAGGCTCCCAGGACATGCCCGGACGGGAACGAAAAGGTGTGGTCAATGCCGAAGAGCATCTGATCCACCGGGGGACGGGAGCGCCGCACAATCTGGAGGATGATCTGGGAAATGATGACGCCCGTGAGCATCGCGGAGGCCAGCAGAATGGGGCGCCAGGCGTGCTTTGCCGCGAAGCCCCAGGCGGCAACGACCACCAGGACGATGATGGGGAGGGCAACCGGACCGAAGACCACGGCCAGGAAGATCATGACGACTGTGAGGGTCTGTGACCTCAGCCCGAGCAGCCAGTCGCGCACAGGCCCGTCAGCGGCGGAGAGGCCATCAGCCTGCACTACGCTGATCAAGGTGGCGATGAAAAGCGCCACCCCCAGCGCCACCAGAACGATCGACGCCCGGTACAGGCCCCGCCGGTCGTCCGGCTCCACATAGCGCTCCTCCACGACGAATTTGTCGTGGAAGACCCGCCATTTGCTGGCCCTTTTACCGGTAGCCCCGGAACCTGCTGACCCCTGCTGTGCCACTGCGTGCCCGTCCCTAGATGGAGATTTGCCTAGGGTGAAGATTATCCCGGTTGCCCGGCCTTGGTGCGGTATCGGTTCCGTGCCTTTCCATCAGGGATCCGGCGGCGCCCGAACTGTCGTACTCCGGCGGTAGCCTGACTGCATGGGCGTGATGAACGAACTGATTGATCCTCCGGGCATAGGCACGCTCACGCGTATCTTGATGGAAAGTGCGCCCACGGTGGAGTGGAAGCAAACTGCTGCCACCGCATCCCTGCTGGGTGACCTGAACTTACGTGCACGGACCGACCTGGTGGCCGGTGCCCTTGTGGCCGACATCAGCACGGGTCCGGTCCCGGGATATACGACGGCGTCCGCCAGCTTCCGTGCGGCACTTGCAGCTCCGGAATTCACCGGCTGGGTCCTCTGGCCGGTTTCGGAGGCGGCCGTTACACTCGCGCTCGCCTCGGATGCAGCGGAGGACTTCGACGACTGCCTGGGCCTGCTCGCCGAACTGACGCCACGGCTCACCGGGGAGTTCGCCGTCCGGCGTCTCCTTGCCAGGAATACGGACCGGGCACTGGCAGCAATCCTGACGTGGACAGCACACCCTAATGAGCACGTTCGCCGCCTGGCGAGCGAGGGCACACGTCCGTACCTCCCGTGGGCGGTGCGCGTGCCAGCCCTCGTCCGGCGGCCCGAAGCCACCCTGCCCATCCTCACAGCCCTCTACCGCGACCCGTCCGAGTATGTACGGCGTTCTGTAGCCAACCACCTTAACGATCTCGCCCGCCACGCGCCTGATGCTGTTGTGGACACAGCCCGGCACTGGCTCACGGCGGCAGACCGCAACACGGGCCGGGTGGTCCGCCACGGCCTCCGCACCCTCATAAAGAAGGGGCATCCGGGCGCGCTGGCGCTGCTTGGCTTCACGCCGGCGACGGTGGCCGTTTCCGGTCCGCGCCTTGACCAGGAAATCCTCACGGTGCCTGGAGAGTTGACGTTCGCCTTCGAGATTTCCAATACCGGCACCCAGGATGTCCGCCTGGCTGTGGACTACCTGGTCCACTACCGCAAGGCCAATGGCAGCCAGTCGGCGAAGGTCTTCAAAATCTCAACCCTGACCCTGGCGCCGGGCGAGAGCACGAGCATCTCCAAGCGCCACGCGTTCAGGCAGATGACTACCAGGGTGCATCATCCGGGACTGCACGCGTTGGAGCTCCAGATCAACGGTGCCGCACATGGGCGCACCGAATTCACGCTAGAAGGACTACCCCCGAAAAGCAAAGAGTGATTTGACTCACATGCAACTCTGCCGTAGCATGCGTGTTAGCGCTAACAAGCATGCATGGGCTTCTGGACTGCAGGCCCGGCTGGCTCGACCACCGATTCTGCCGGATCCGCAGTTCCACTCGTGTCCGTAGCCCTCTCGGGCATCAACACCAGGTACTCCTGGCGGCTTTATCCGCCGGCAAGCGCAGATGCTTGCGGGCCCAGCACCACTTCGCGGACCAACCTCCGCGAAAGGAGAAAATCATGAGAATTAGGAAACTCCTGGGCGCCGTTGCCGTCGCCCTGGCAGTCACTGTCGGTGCGACAGGTTGCGGCTCCCGAGGCGCAGCCACTGAGGCAGGGGCCTCTGCCAATCCCAGTGAATCTCTTGTGGGCATCTCAATGCCCACCCAGACTTCCGAACGCTGGATTGCTGATGGCGGAAACGTCGAGAAGTCCTTGAAGGACCTGGGGTACAAGACTGATCTTCAGTTCGCCAATGATGACATTCCCACCCAGGTCTCCCAGATTGAGAACATGCTGACCAAGGGCGCCAAGGCCCTCATTATTGCTGCTATCGACGGCACTACCTTGACGGACGTCCTGGTCAAAGCCAAAGAGCAGAACGTCAAGGTCATCGCTTACGACCGCCTGATCAACGGTTCCCCGAACGTTGATTACTACACCACCTTCGACAACTACACGGTGGGCGTGCAGCAGGCAACGTCCCTGCTGACCGGGCTCGGCCTGGTGGATGCCGGCGGCAACAAGGTGGAGGGGAAGGGCCCCTTCAACGTCGAGCTTTTTGCCGGCAGCCCGGATGACAACAACGCCAACTTCTTTTGGACTGGCGCCATGGACACGCTGAAGCCTTACCTGGACGCCGGAACTCTGAAGGTGCCCAGCGGCCAGACAAAGTTCGAGCAGGCAGCCATCCTGCGCTGGCAGGCTCCCGTGGCCCAGAAGCGCATGGAGGACATCCTCACCGCCGCCTACAGCTCAGGCACCAAACTGGACGGAGTGCTCTCCCCCTATGACGGCCTCTCCATCGGCATCATTTCCGCATTGACCAGCACGGGCGGCTACGCCAAGGGAACCCTTCCAGTCGTGACCGGTCAGGATGCCGAAAAAGGCTCGGTCAAGTCCATCATCGCCGGCGAGCAGTACTCCACCATCTTCAAGGACACCCGCCAGCTGGGCTCTCAGGCCGTAAAGATGGTCGATTCGGTGCTGAAGGGCCAGGAGCCGGAAGTGAACGACACCAAGACCTACGACAACAAGGTCAAGGTGGTACCGGCGTATCTGCTTGAGTCCGTGATCATCACCAAGGACAACTACAAGAAGGAACTCCTGGAGTCCGGCTATTACTCGGACGCCGACGTCAAGTAACAACCCCGCAGGGCGGTGGCCGGGCCCTTTCGGCCCGGCCACACCCTTCCCCCAGCACCTGCAGCAGCAGGTTGCCAGCTTCCAACCAGTCAGTGGGAATTGACGATGAACACACCCATTCTTCAAATGCGAGGAATCACCAAGACCTTCCCAGGGGTCAAGGCCCTGCAGGATGTCACGCTGGATGTTAACCGCGGTGAAGTGCATGCCATCTGCGGAGAGAACGGCGCCGGGAAATCGACCCTGATGAAAGTCCTCTCCGGCGTCTACCCTGACAATGCGTTCGACGGGCAAATCCTCTTCGAAAACGAGGCGTGCAACTTCTCAGGCATCAACGACAGTGAAAAGCGCGGCATCGTGATCATCCACCAGGAGCTTGCCCTCAGCCCCTACCTCTCGATCGCCGAAAACATCTACCTCGGCAATGAGCAGGCCAAAAACGGCTGGGTGGATTGGCGCAAAACCAACCTGGAAGCGGCAAAGCTGCTGGCCAGGGTGGGCCTGGCCGAAAATCCGGTCACGCCGGTCCAGCACATAAGCGTCGGCAAGCAGCAGTTGGTGGAAATCGCCAAAGCGCTGTCGAAGGAAGTTAAGCTTCTCATCCTGGATGAGCCCACAGCAGCCCTCAACGATGAGGACTCAGGCCACCTCCTGGACCTGATCCTGCACCTTAAAGGCCAGGGAATCACCAGTATCATCATCAGCCACAAACTCAACGAGATCCGAAAGGTCGCTGACGCCGTCACCATCATTCGCGACGGCAGGACGATCGAGACTCTTCGGCTCGACCAAGGCCAGATCACCCAGGAACGCATTATCCGCGGAATGGTTGGGCGTGACCTGGACAGCCTCTACCCGGAACGGACTCCCGAGATCGGCGAGGAAGTGCTGCGCATCGAAGACTGGTCGGTCCAGCACCCCCAGGACCACACGCGCATGGTGGTGTCCAACGCCAACCTCACCGTGCGCAAGGGCGAAGTGGTGGGCTTGGCTGGCCTAATGGGCGCGGGCAGGACGGAACTCGCCATGAGCGTCTTCGGCCGGTCCTACGGGCGTGCGGTGTCCGGCAAAGTCTTCAAGCATGGCCGGGAAATCAACACCGCCACCGTGCCCGACGCGATCAGGCACGGGATTGCCTATGCCACCGAGGACCGTAAACACTACGGCCTGAACCTCATTGAAGACATCAAACGCAACATTTCGATGGCGGCCCTGGGAAAGCTGGCAAAACGCGGCTGGGTGGACAAAAACGAAGAAACAGCCGTGGCCAACCGCTACCGCGCAAGCATGAACATCAAGGCTCCATCCGTTGCTGCCATCACAGGCAAGCTCTCGGGAGGAAACCAACAAAAAGTGGTGCTGAGTAAATGGATGTTTTCCGATCCTGACGTGCTGATCCTCGACGAACCCACCCGGGGCATCGACGTGGGGGCCAAGTTCGAGATCTATACGATCATTGCCAGCCTGGCCGCTGAAGGAAAAGCAGTCATCGTTATTTCCTCGGAACTCCCCGAACTCCTGGGCATCTGCGACCGGATCTACACCTTGTCAGCGGGCCACATCACCGGTGAGGTCCCAATTGCCGAGGCCTCCCAGGAAACTCTCATGCACTACATGACCAAAGAAAAGGAATAGCATGTCCGCCCTACGAGAATCCCTCGGCTTCCTGACAAGCCGCCTCCGCCAGGTTGGCATCTTCGTCGCCCTGATCCTGATCGTTATCCTTTTTCAGGTCCTGACCGACGGAATCCTGCTCCAGCCCCAGAACGTGACCAACCTAGTGGTTCAGAACAGCTACATCCTCATCCTGGCGATAGGCATGGTGATGGTCATCATCGCCGGGCACATTGACCTCTCCGTCGGCTCCGTCGCCGGTTTCATCGGCGCAGTCGCCGGGGTCATGATGGTCCAGTGGGGATGGGCATGGTGGCTGGCTATCCCCGCCTGTCTGCTGGTGGGCGCCCTGGTGGGAGCCTGGCAAGGGTACTGGATCGCCTATGTCGGCATCCCGGCATTCATCGTCACGCTCGCCGGCATGCTGATCTTCCGCGGGCTGACACTGATTACCCTGAAAAACCAGCAGATCACCCCGTTTCCCGACGAACTGCGCGCGCTGGGCGGCGGCTTCCTGCCCGACATCACCGGCGGCACTTCCGTACTGGAATGGCTGACCGTCATCCTCGGCGTCGGTGGCACTGCCGCGATCCTCTTTCAGTCCTTGAAGGAACGCCGGATCCGCAAGAGGTTCAACCTCGAGAACGAGCCCGTGGCCTGGTTCGCCATCAAAACGGCGTTCATCGCGCTGCTCATGCTCGTCATCACGTTCCTGCTTGCGAGCTACCGCGGCACCCCCATCGTGTTGATCGTTCTCGCCGTGCTCGTCATCGCTTACTCCGCGCTGATGAACAACAGCATCTTCGGCCGGCACATCTACGCCATCGGCGGTAACCTCCACGCCGCCGAACTTTCCGGCATCAGGACCAAAGCAGTCACCTTCCGGCTCTTCGTCAACATGGGCGTACTGGCCGCACTAGCAGGACTGGTCTTCACTGCCCGCCTGAACTCCGCCCAACCTGCCGGCGGCACCGGGTTTGAACTGGATTCGATAGCGGCAGCCTTCATCGGCGGAGCGGCAGTCCAAGGAGGCATTGGCACGGTGGCGGGGGCCCTGATCGGAGGCCTGATCATGGGTGTGCTGAACAACGGCATGTCCATCCTGGGACTCGGGACGGACTACCAGCAGCTCATCAAGGGACTCGTCCTCCTGCTCGCCGTGGGCTTCGATATCTTCAACAAAAACCGCACCGGCGGTGGCACCGGCATCAGTAACCGCTTCAAGAGGAAGCCAGTACCGCCGGCTGCCGGCGAATCGGCCCAGCCCCGGGAGAAGGCGCCGGACCAACCCCTCCCGGTTCCGGCAAGCACTTCAGACAAGATCTGACCAAGAGTCATGCCCGTCGCACCAGGTGAAAACTGGGAGGACCTGCGGGGCCATTGGGTGGAACTCCGCTCTGGCGGCCGGGTCCTGCGGACCGGCGAGGTGGAGGACGTTACAGCGGACTCGTCAGCTCTCTGGCTTAGCCCCAACGGTGTCGACGGCCGACAGTTGATAGCCAAGACAGACGGTTATGAGCTTGTCCCGATCGACTACTGAGAAGGCCCCTTGGGGACACAACCCTGAAAAGGAGGCCGACGGCGGCTGCTACCAACCGCCGTCGGCCTCCTTTTTGGTTTCCGCCTGCCCGTGAGAACGGCCTAGAACGAGCCGGTGGTGAACTGCCAGCTCCTGCCGGCGAATGGGTTTCCGGCAAGGTCGCGGACTCCGGCGCTGCCACCGGTCACCGTCACTGTGTACTTGGTCTTGGCCCCCAGCGCCTGCTGGGGGTCCAGTATCCACTGGTTGGTGGTGCCGTTCCGGTACACGGCGGCCGGAACCACCGCACCGGTGGCAGCGTTCTTTACCGTGAACGTCGCCCCGGCCACCCCCTGGACGGCCTCGTTGAAGGTAACGCTGATGTTGTTGGTCCGCCGGACCAGCAGCGCGTTGCTGCCAGGTGTGGAAGCGGCGACCACGGGGGCCGGGCCGGTAAGGAAGCTCCAGGAGACGGAGGCCAACGGGGTTCCTGCGGCGTCGCGGATGGCGGAGGCTCCGCCCACCAGTGTGGCAGTGTAGGTTGCGTCAGCGGGCAGGCCGGCAGCCGGGTCCAAGGTGGCGGTGCGGGTGGTGGAGTTGTAGCTGACCGTGGCCGGGATGGTACTGCCGGCCGCATTCCTGAGCACAAACGTGCCGGTGGTGACGCCCTGGACCGCGGCGCTGAAGGTGGCTGTCACGTTGGCTCCTGCTGCAACTGCCGTTGCGTTGGATCCCGGGGTGATGGCAGTGACAGTGGGCGCCGGAGCGGGGGCGGGTGCCGGGGCGGGTGCCGGAGCGGGGACGGGTGCCGGGGCGGCAGCAGCGCCGGCAAACAGCAGGCGGTTGGGGGTTCCGCTGGTGGCCCCGGTAATAACGCCTGCGGTTGCATTGGACGTGAGCGTGCCCGCCACCTGGGCCGGTGAGAGCGCGGGGTTCTGGGAAAGCAGCACTGCTGCTGCCCCCGCCGCGTGGGGCGCGGCCATGGACGTTCCGGACATGGATGCGGTGGCGGTGGCAGACGTGTGGTGGGTTGAGGTAATCCCCACCCCGGGTGCGTAGAGGTCCACGCAGGATCCGAAGTTGGAGAAGGACGCCTGCCGGTCAGATGAGTCACTGGCAGCTACGGTTACGGCCGCCGGAACGCGGGCGGGAGAGCTACCGCAGGCGTCCACGGCGGAGTTGCCGGCGGCAACCACAGCAGTGACGCCGTCGTTCATTACTGCCTGGATGGCCGCGTCCACGGCGGTACTGGCCCCGCCGCCCAGGCTGAGGTTGGCCACCGCGGGCGTTCCCGCCGTGTGGTGGGCCGCGATCCAGTCCAGGCCCGCCACCACGTCTGAGTTGTAGCCGGAGCCGTTGCAGTCGAGCACCCGGACCGGCACGACGGTAGCGCCCTTGGCCACGCCGTAAATGGACCCGGCCACCGATCCTGCCACGTGGGTGCCGTGCCCGTTGCAGTCGCTGGAGCCCAGTCCGTCCGCAACGGCGCTCCAGCCGGCCGCCACCCGTCCGCCGAAGTCCGCGTGCGAGGCCAGGACACCGGTGTCCACCACGTAGGCGCTCACGCCGGCTCCGGATGCCGTCCAGGAGTAGGACCCGGAGAGGGGCAGGGCCCTCTGGTCCACCCGGTCCAGGCCCCAAGGTGCTGGCTGTTGGGTTGCGGAGAGCCTGACGGGGGCGTCGGTTTCCACCGATACCACGCGGCCGGACCGTGCCAGCGCTGCTGCCTGTGCGGGATTGGCGGTCACCACGGCACCACGGACGGCGTGGGCAAAAGTACGGCCGACACCGAGTCCCTGCGCCCGCAGCCCGGCTGCCTCGGCGGCTACATCGGCATTGGCTGCGTACCGGATGATGTAGCGGCCCGTTTCGCCGGCCTCTGCCGGCGGGGCTGCTGACGCCGGCACGGAAGCGGTAGAAAGGGCGACGGCGGAGACCAGCACTGCTGCGGCGGGCAGCACAAAGGATGGAGTGCGAATTTTGGGGTCCTTGTTTTGGCGTTGCGGGCTGCGCGGGCAGGTAATTTATCCGGCCTACCAAAAGGTTAGGACCCGGTTGGGCACAAAAACCCGGTCCTTGCAGGATCTTGTGCCAACCCTATGAGATTTCTGCGGCTCGTACGCGGCGGGTCAGATTGAGGCGCCTGCCGGGATGTCCACCTGGTGGTTCCGCCAGGAGTACTCTGGCTCGAAACCGAGCAGCCGCCTGGCCTTGTCAATGGACAACATGGTCTCGTGCTCGCCCAGGTCCTTGGTGACCTTGACGTCGGGGAACACCTCCGCCGCCAATTCCGCGCTTGGCCGGCTCATCACCGTGTCCGCGTTGGCGATGATGTACGCCTCGAAGCCCGGCCCCGCGTTTTCCAGTGCACGGACCACCGCCTGCGCACCGTCACGGCCATCGATATAGCTCCACAGGTTCCATTTCCGCAGCGTTGCGTCGGCATCGAAAGCCGGAAACCTGGCGTAGTCTTCGGGGTCCATGACGTTGGAGAACCGGAGCCCGGAGATGCTCAACTCCGGGTCCCACCGCGTCAGCTCCACCGCCATCTGCTCCTCGAGGTGCTTCACCAGCGAGTAGGTGCTCTCCGGCCTGGCGGGATACTCCTCGTCCACCGGAATGTAGGGCGGGTCGACGTCGAACGGCAGTCCCAGCACCGTCTCGCTGGAGGCATACACCACCTTCTTTATTCCGGCCCGGCGGGCGGCCTGGAACACGTTGTAGGTGGCGAGCATGTTGTTCTCGAAGGTGGCGGCGTCCGGGATGATGCCGGGCGCGGGAACGGCCCCGAGGTGGACCACTGCGTCGAATCCGCCGTGGCGGTCGTCCAGCCCCAGCATGACATCCACCACCTGGCCGTAGTTGCGCAGGTCAACCACCACCAGCCCCGGGTTCCGCTCCCCTGCACGGTCCAGGTTGAGCACCTGGTGGCCGTCGCTGGCCAGCCTGCGGACCACGTGCCGTCCCAGCTTTCCGCTTCCCCCGGTTACTGCCACCCTCATGCGCGTTCTCCTTTTCGGTTGATAAAGCGTTCCACGGCGGCGATCGCACGTTTGGTGATGTCGCCGGGTTCGCCGCTGCCGTTCACCGGCACCAGTAAGCCCCGGCCTGCGTAGACGGACACCACTTCATGGGTCTCGCGGTGGTAGAGGTCAAGGCGGCGCCGGAACACGTCCACGGTATCGTCCCTGCGGCCCTCGTCCCTGGCACGTTGCAGCATCCGCTGTTCCAGCTCGGCGTCGGGGGCCTGGAGCTCGATCACCGCATCGAGGGCGTGCCCCTGGGAAGCCAGCATGTCGTCGAGCTCCATAACCTGGGGTGCGGTCCTCGGGTAGCCGTCCAAAAGAAAGCCTGCCTTGACGTCGGCCTCGAGGAGCCGGTCCTTGACCAGGGCATTGGTGAGGTGGTCCGGAACGAAGTCGCCGTCGTCGAGGTACTTTGCGGCTTCATTGCCGAGTTCAGTCTCCCGGCTGACATTGCTGCGGAAGATCTCGCCCGTGGACACGGCGGGAATGCCGAAATGCCGTGCCAGGTGTTCCGCCTGCGTTCCCTTGCCGGAGCTGGGCGGACCGATGATGAGCAGTCTGGTCATGTTCCTGTCCCTCCACGGCGCGGCACCGCTGGTTTCCGGATCCGCCGCCGGCGGCCCCGGCACGTCCCCTATTCTGCCCGCAATAACCGTTCGGGCACCAGCAGCCACGGGCTAACAGGGGAAGCCAATATGACGTTTCCCGTGGCCGGAGGATGTATATACTTCTCGGTATCGGTTTAGCAGCAGGCCGTTGGAAAGTTCGTCGATCCAGCGAGCATTGCCGCCTTCCGCCCTTCGGGTGGACGGAGCATGTTGCCGGCTCGTTTTGACCTGAGCGAATGGCACCAAGAAACCGTGGCCAGCGAGTCAACTGCAAAAACTGATACATCCATTACTGACCACCTGCATGAACTTGTCCTCAACAGCTCCGATGTCGAGGATTTCCTTACCGAACTGGCGCAGGTGTCCGCCCGCAATCTCTCCGAGCCCGGGGACGAGATCCTGTGCGCCATCACCCTGCTGCGGGAGCGGAAAGCCGCCATGGTGGCCAGCAGCAGCCCGGCCGCCGAGGCCGTTGCGCGGCTTGAGTACGAATTCAACCAAACGCCTAGCATGATTGCCTCCACCACCCAGGAAACTGTCCATGTTCCGGATATCCGCGACGATGGCCAGTGGCCTGAATACTCCGCGGCATTGCTGGGTGGGGGCGTCCGCTCCGTCCTTGCGCTGCCTTTCCAGCTGGAAGGCGGCACCAAGGCGGCTTTGTTGCTGTACTCGGGCCGCCCCAACCGTTTTGAAGCACGGGTGCTTGAATTCGCCGAGGACTTCGTCAGCCAGACCTCCCTCGCGCTCCGGCTTGCCGTCCGCTTTGCCCACTACAGCGAAACGGCGGCAAACCTGCGGGCAACCCTGGAATCGCGGACAGTCATCGATATGGCGGTGGGCATCATTATGGCCCAGAACCGCTGCAGCCAGCACGATGCTTTCGAGATCCTGAAGACAGCGTCCAGCACCCGCAATTCGAAACTGCATGACGTTGCCACGGCAGTGGTCAACGCCTTGGGCCAGGGCCCGGCTCGCACCCACTACGACGGGTAGCAGCCCGGCGTCAGGCCGCTTCGCGATGCAGCAGCGGTACCTTTTTGCTGGGAACGCCGCGAGGAGGCCGCCGCGGAGGTGGCCAGCGGCGTGGGACGGGGCCAGTAGCGCCGCGGTACTTATCCGATGGCGCCCGTCGCCTGGGCGTATGCCGTGGCCCGGTCACGCACTTGGACCAGGTAGGCATCCGACTGGTTGTAGGAGTAGATGGCACCGGTCCATCCGTGCGCGGTGGTGAGATCACCGCCGCGGGCACACAGGTAGCTGGCTGTACTGAGCGCAGCGTCGTCGATGTTGAAGGGATCCGCTGTCCCATCGCCGTTGCCGTCCCTCCCCGCAATCTCCCACGTGGAGGGAATGAACTGCATGGGCCCCACGGCACGGTCCCAGCGTGCGTCGCCATCCAGGGCTCCGGCATCCGTGTCAGCGATGGCGGCGAATCCGTTTCCGTCCAGGCTTGGGCCAACAAGGGGTCCGCTGGCCTGCCCGGCGGAGTCCAGGCTTCCGCCGCCGTAAGCCCCGTGGTGGGATTCGACGAAGCCGACTGCCGCCACCGTATT
The DNA here is from genome assembly GCF_059090465.1 of Arthrobacter sp. MDT2-3. Taxonomy (NCBI): domain Bacteria; kingdom Bacillati; phylum Actinomycetota; class Actinomycetes; order Micrococcales; family Micrococcaceae; genus Arthrobacter; species Arthrobacter sp. MDT2-3. The sequence continues at coordinate 46,547 of NZ_JBNHFS010000004.1, forward strand.
CCAGCCGATCCCGCAGCCCGGAGAGGACTGGTTGGCTGCGCCGGCCGCGGCCACATAAGCCTGGAGCGCCCGCGCGGGAATGCCGGTCTGCCCGGCAGCCTGTGCGAGCCACTCGGCGTCCGCGTTCCGGGTGATGTTCACGGCCGGCGTGATGCCGGTGGAGAGCGTTTCAAGTTTCGCTTCCGACCGCGGCGGCGGGTCGAGGGCCACACGGGCATCCGCGCCGGACTGCTGCAGCGCCCAGAATGACAACGCTGTGAAGACGCAAACCGCGAACACGGTAAAGACCAGGAGACGCCTGAGGCGCAGTACGGCGTCGCGGGAGTCAGTCACGCGTTTGATCCTATCGATCGGAGCCGGCCAAGCCCTCCTATTCACGGCTGGGTTCCGTCACCTCCCGCAGACCAAACCCCAACGCGCCATCACCTCCCGCAGGCAAAACCCCAGCGCGCCATCACCTCCCGCAGACCAAACCCCAACGCGCCATCACCTATGGCGCATCTTCCCGAAACGCTCCATCACCTTCGGCGACGGCGGACTACCACCGTCGCCGAAGGTGCCGGCGTAAGGCGGGACTACTGGGCGAGGAAGCGCAGCAGCGCTTCATTGACCTCTGCGGCGTGGGTCAGCAGCAGGCCATGCGGGGCGCCCTCGATCTCCACATACTCCGCGCTGGGCAGGGCCTTGGCGAACAGCCGTCCGGTGGAGTCAATGGGAAGGATGTTGTCCGCGGTGCCGTGGAGGATCAGCGCAGGAACGTCAATCTTGGGGATGTCCTGCCGGAAGTCCGTGAGCCAGGTGGGCTGCGCTGCCACCGAAGCAGTGGCTCCTGCGCCGGAGGCCGTGTTCCAGCTGGCATTGACTGCCTCCTGGCTGAGGCGGGGCGTGCCAAGAAAGGTGTCAGTGTTGTAAAAGTTCTTGAAAAATTCGGTGAAGAACGCGTACCTGTCTGCCGTGACAGCCTGGTTCAACCCGTCGAAGACCTCCTGCGGAACACCGTCTGGATTGTCGTCGGTCTTCAGCAGGAAAGGTTCGAGGGAGCCGAGGAACGCCGCCCTCGCTACCCGTGCCGAGCCGTAGGTGCTCAGGTAACGGGCCACTTCGCCGGTACCCATGGAGAAGCCGACCAGCACCGCGTCGCTGAGGTCCAGAGTTGTCAAAATGGTGTTGAGATCGGCAGCGAACGTGTCGTAGTCGTATCCCTCAGTGGTCTTGCTCGAGTTCCCGAAGCCGCGGCGATCATAGGTGATTACCCGGTAGCCGGCAGTCAGCAGTGCCGCAGTCTGTTTCTCCCAGGAAGCGCCGTCCAGGGGATAGCCGTGGATCAGCACCACCGGCTGGCCCGACCCGTGGTCCTCGTAGTAAAGCTCGATGTCAGTGCTGTTTTCAGTTCCAACGGTGATGAAAGCCATCGCGGCGGTCCTTTCGAGACTGTGGGATCAATGCGGGCGGGAAATGCTTTGCCCGCGCAGTTCCTACTCTAGGGTGGCCCGCCGTGCTCCACGCTACTGTGAGGGCTGCGGAAGCTCGCAGGATATCTGGGGATTGGCACCCATATAGTTCAGCGGGCCGGCGACGATAGTGATCGCTATCGTCCCTGCTTGCGCGCAGTTCCCCGGCGCGGAACCGAAGTAGCCGCGCTGCCACGCGGCCACACCGCCGATGATTAGCCAGATGACAACAAGAGCTCCGAGAATCCGCATGATTCCTCCATAGGCCGTGGCGGCTGTGGGTTCAATTATGCGGCGTGGGCGAGCAAATGTGAGCCATCGATTGGAGAAAACCCGCGGTAAGTGAGAGAGCGTCGCCGGAAAACCCGCGTTGGTTGAGAGAGCGCCCCGGGAAAACCCGCCGAAAGTGCGAGAGCGTCGCCGGAAAACCCGCGTTAAGTGAGAGAGCGTCGCCGGAAAACCCACGGTAGGTGAGAGAGCGTCCGGGGGCAGAGACAAAAAGGCACCTCCGGTGCCGGGAATCCCGGTACCGGAGGTGCCTTCAGTACTGAACAGGCGGTGCTTGGATCAGGCGCCGGCAGCCTTGCCCGGAAGAGCCAGCTTGAAGATCTTGCCCCAGGTGGATCCAACCTGCTTCAGCAGCGGTCCCGTGGTGTACTTCAGGCCGTAGCGCTGGCAGATCTCGCGGACCTTGGGCGCCACCTCGGCGTACCGGTTGGACGGCAGGTCCGGGAAGAGGTGGTGTTCGATCTGGTGGGACAGGTTTCCGGTCATGATGTGCATAAACTTTGACCCGGAGATGTTGGCGGACCCGATCATCTGCCGGATGTACCAGTCGCCGCGGGTTTCGCCTTCGGCCATTTCCTCAGTAAAGGTGTCTGTGCCTTCGGGGAAGTGACCGCAGAAGATCACGGCGTGCGCCCAGACGTTGCGGACAGCGTTGGCGGTCAAGGTTCCGTAGAGCGCCTGCTTGCCGGAGCCCGTGAGCATGGCCACGGCAGGGGTTGCGGCGTAGTCCTTGGTGAACTGGGTGACAACCTTCTTGCCGAGGGCCTTCAGGTCCTTGAGCAGCGCCTCTTTGGACTTCTTGCCTTCCTTGAACTCCGTGAGCTCAAGGTCGTAAATGGCAATGCCCCACTCGAAGAGGGGCGCCAGAATGGCATTGAACAGCGGGTTGGCCAGGTTGACGGGCTTCCACGGCTGCTGTTCGTCCATGCGCAGGAGGTTGTATCCGACGTCGTTGTCCTTGCCAACCACGTTCGTCCAGCGGTGGTGCAGGTCGTTGTGGGTGTGCTGCCAGGAGCGCGACGGGGTGACGAAGTCCCACTCCCAGGTGGTGGAGTGGATGTCCGGGTCCCGCATCCAGTCCCACTGGCCATGCAGGACGTTGTGTCCGATCTCCATGTTTTCCAGGATCTTGGCCAAGCTGAGCAGTGTGGTTCCGGTGACCCAGGCGGCCTTGTTCTTGCTGACCAGCAGTGCAGCACGGCCGGAGATCTCCAGGCCGCGCTGGACCTTGATCACACGGCGAATGTAGGCAGCGTCCGCTGCCCCGCGCTTGGCCAGGATCTCATCGCGAATCGCGTCCAGCTCGCGGCCAAGTTCCGCTACCTGCTCGTCCGAGAGGTGCGCTGCAGCGGGCGGGCGAACCGTGGGGCTGCCGGACTCGGCGAGCTTTCCGGGGCGCGTCCTTGACCCTCCGGTTGCAGTGCCTTCGGCGGGGTTGGTTTTGCTCGGTGAAATTACAGTCATACCTGGTGCTCCTCAGATTTCGAGGTTGACGGGTCCGGCGGCTGCCGAGACACACGTTTGGATCAGTTGGCCGGGTTCGCCATGGACTTCCCCGGTTCGGAGGTCCCGGACCTGCCCTGACAGGAGCGGGGTGAGGCAGCTGTGGCAGATGCCCATGCGGCAACCGCTGGGCATCAGCACGCCGGCGTCCTCCCCGACGTCCAGGATGGGGGTGTCGCCGTCGGCTTCCACCTCACGGTCCGAAGCTTCAAAGGTGACCAGGCCGCCGTCGTGCCCGACGCCGCCTTCGAAGGTTGTATTGAAGCGCTCGATCATGAGGTTGCCGGCGCTGCCAGCCACCGCGACGTCCGAGCCGGGGGCGGCGGTGGTCAGCGCTGCGCGCTTCCACAGGGCCTCGGCGTCGTCCAGGAAGCTGTCCGGCCCGCAGGCGTAGGCCGCGCGGTCCTTCCAGTCCGGGCAGATCTCGTCCAGCTGCTTGGTGTTGGTGAGGTCCATGCGGCCTTGCTCGCCGGTAAACCAGTGTGCAAGGCGGAAATTGGGGAACTGGTCGGCGAGCTCGGCAAGTTCCTCGCGGAAGAGGCTGTCACCTGGGGTGCGCGCTGAGTGGACCAGGACGACGTCGGCATCAGGACGTCGTGGAACAAGGGTGCGGATCATGGACATCACCGGAGTGATGCCGCTGCCCGCGGTCACCATCAGCAGGGGCCGGGGGTGCTCCGGCAGCACGAAGTCACCCTGCGGAGGTGCCAGGAACAGGACGTCGCCCGGGCGGGTGGTGCGTACTAGGGTTCCGGAGACTGCACCGACGTCGGTCACAGTGATGGCGGGGTCCTTGCCCGCCGGGGCGCTCAGGGAGTAGGACCGCCAGTGGCGGACGCCATCGAGTTCGACGCCGATCCGCGCCCATTGGCCCGCCAAGTGGGAGTGCCAGCCGCGGCCGGGCCGGAAAAAGATGGTTGCGGACTGTGCCGTCTCCTGCACTACGCGGGTGACCACACCACGAAGCTGCCGCGCCGAGTAGACCGGATTGAACAACGCGAGGATGTCCTCCGGGGTCAAGGGCGTTGTGAGGACTGAGGCCGCCTGGGCCAGCTGACGTAGCCGGATCATGGGTTAAAGCCTAAAAGGGCGCGGGCCATATTTCTCTCTCTCCGTCATATGACCGTTCCGCAGTCACGCTGTAGTAAGGGCGCTAAGCCCCCAAAGCCGCACTATAAGAGTAACGGCTGCGGCCTGCGGAAGGTTCCCCGTATTTCAGTAAGCATGCTTATTGTATCGTCAAAGCCCTGCTTCCGCCGAGAAATTTGATTATGACCGGAGACATTACGGCTGGTCAGGAGAACGGCGGCGGCCACCCTAGTGCCGGTGCGATATATCGGGTGACGTTTGCCAGGAGTTTGGCATTGAACTCAACGCCGAGCTGGTTGGGGACCGTGAGCAGCAGGGTGTCTGCAGCCTGTACCGCTGTGTCCGCAGCGAGTTCTTCGGCCAGGAAGTCCGGGGCGCCCACGTAGCTTTTCCCGAACCGGGCGGTCAGACCGTCGATGACGCCCACCTGGTCCCGGCTGTCGCGCAGGGCACTGCCCGCGAAGTAGCGGCTGTCCTCCTCGTCCACGATGGGAAGCACGCTGCGGCTGACCGAAATACGGGGCGCGTGCTGGTGCCCGGCTGCAGCCCAGGCGTCCTTGAACAACTGGATCTGCTCCGCCTGGAGTTCATGGAAGGGTACGCCGGTGTCCTCTGTGAGCAGGGTGGAGCTCATCAGGTTCATGCCCAGTTCCGCGGCCCAGACGGCTGTCTTCCTGCTGCCGGCTCCCCACCAGATGCGCTCGGCCAGGCCTGGCGACTGCGGCTGGACGGGCAGGAGGCCGGTTGTACCGCCGGCATAGCGGGGATCCGCTTCCGCCACTCCGGCTCCGCTGATGGCTTTCCGGAACAGGGCTGTATGGCGGCGCGCCATGTCCGCGTCAGTCTCTCCCGGTTGCGGGCGGTAGCCGAACGCAGCCGCCCCTTCCCGGGCGGGCTCCGGTGAGCCGCGGCTGATCCCCAGCTGGAGCCGGCCCCCGCTGATGAGATCGGCCGCGGCGGCCTCCTCTGCCATATACAAGGGATTCTCGTATCGCATGTCGATCACGCCGGTGCCGATTTCGATCCGGGTCGTCCGTGCACCAATGGCAGACAACAGGGGAAACGGCGAGGCCTGCTGCCGGGCGAAATGGTGGACGCGGAAGAATGCCCCGTTGACCCCCAGTTCCTCGGCAGCGACTGCAAGGTCAATGGCCTGGAGGAGGGCGTCTCCCGCAGTCCGGGTGCGGGAACCGTGGCCGGGGCCCCAGTGGCCGAAAGAAAGGAATCCGATGCGCTCCATACCTGCCCCAACTGCAGCGGGGCGGCGGGCATTCCCGGCTGGCATGATGGCCGGGTGGGTATTTCTGAAGAAGCTGCGACCATCGCCAAAACAGTTGTGCTGTTCACAATCGCAGCAGCCGCGGAAATCGGTGGCGCCTGGCTGGTATGGCAGTCGGTCCGCGAAGGCAGGGACTGGTGGTGGGCCGGCCTGGGCGTGATAGCCCTGGGCCTCTACGGTTTTGTGGCAACGCTTCAGCCGGACGCCCACTTCGGCCGAATCCTGGCAGCCTACGGCGGGGTGTTCGTCGCCGGCTCGCTGGCCTGGGGCATGATCTTTGACGGTTTCCGCCCCGACCGCTGGGACGTGGCCGGGTCCCTCATCTGCCTGCTGGGCGTTGCCGTGATTATGTTCGTGCCACGGAACGCGGGCTGATCCCAGTACAGCCTGCTCTGGGCGGGCGCCGCACAGCACGAAAGCTAACCGGCTGCCGCCCCGCACCGCAGGCGGCCAGGGCAACACCGCTGGCTAAACTGGCAGCGTGACCAACAGCGAGCAGCCCGCCAGGGCCAACACCCCGCCGTCGCGTGGGAAAATTGCCGAGCGGCTGCTGCCCGGCGGGGAGGAACCGGACCCGCGGTTCACCCTGGCGAACGAACGCACCTTCCTTGCCTGGATCCGAACGTCCTTGGCGCTCCTGGCCGGCGGCATTGCCATCGAGGCCTTCACCGCGGACCTTTTCCTGGAGCCCGTCCGAAAAGGACTGGCGGTGGTGCTGCTCCTGCTGGGCATGCTGCTGAGCGCGGGGGCGGCAGTGCGGTGGCTGCGGGTGGAACGAAGCATGCGCAACAAGGCGCCGCTGCCGCTGCCGCTTATTGTCCCGCTGCTTGCGGGGGCAGGGGCGGTCGCGGCCGCCGTCGTGCTGGTCTTCATCCTCTGGCGCTGACCGGTGACGGCCACGCACCCCGCCGGGGGTCACCGCGATCCCGGCCTCCAGCCGGAGCGCACCACGCTCGCCTGGGGCAGGACGATGATGGCGCTGGTGACAGTCAGCGCGATCTTCCTGCGCTGGCTTCCTACCCACGGGCTGCCCATCCTGTTGATGTTCGCCGTCGCTGCGGGGGCGGCTGCAGCCATCTACTTCACGCAGCGCCGCCGCTACAGCGCCAGCTCACGCGGCATTGCAAGGGAGAATGTCGACGCCGACGTCACCGCCGTGCTGTGGACGGCTACTGCGGGGGTTGCGTTGGGCGGCCTCGGCATCGGCGTCGTCCTTGCCGGCTGAAGGGCTCCCGGCGATCCTGCCCTAGAACATCGGCAGGACAAACCCCGCGAGGAACGCCACGGCACCGATACCGGTGAGGCAACGGCCCAGCACGGCCGCCGTTTTTCCAGCCTCTTCCGGAGCTGCCATCTGCCACTGCGTGGGCCGCTTGGGATGGTAGTAGATCGGGAGGGTATCGCCCACTGCGAGGTCTTTGATGTCGTGTGGCGACATTGGCGCGTGGTGCACCTGGTACTTCCGGTCGAACCAGCGGAAGCCCACGCCGCTGCTGTCCGAGTACACCACAGCCTCGGCCACGGCCCACGGATGCACAAAGCGGCGCAGGAAGCCGGTGTAGAAGAGCAATCCCAGCCCGGCGGGCAGGCACAACCAAGTGAGCATTTCCAGGATTGGACCTGCCATATCAAGCACAGTGGGCATGATTCTGATGGTACAGGCGTACCCTGAGGGAATCGTTTCCGGCGAAAGGGGCAGACATGAACAACGAGGATCTTTTGAGCCGCATCCAGGCCCTGGTGGAGGAGGAGCACACACTCCGCGAGGGATCCGGAGACGGCCAGGCGCCGGACCGGGCCAGGCTGAGGCAGGTGGAGGAAAGCCTTGACCAGTGCTGGGACCTGCTCCGCCAGCGCAGGGCCAAAGCGGAATCAGGCGAAAACCCCAACGAAGCCGAGGCCCGCCCCGTCAGCGAAGTTGAGGGCTACAAGCAGTAGCCCCCACTCCGCAGCCGGGCTGCATGTTCAGCCGATGGGTTCCGGCATCTGCTCCACCACGTACTGGGCATCCACGGACAACCCGGTGACGGGGTCGGCCATTTCCACTTTCCAGCTGCGGGCGAACTGGTTTACGCCCCCTGTCATGGCTACGGTGCCGGAAATGAGCAGGGTGCCGGGCTGGTTCAGACCGCGCTCTGTCAGGACCTCCAGCCAGTAATCCGGGGTCAGCAGCGCCTCCAGCGTGCTGTCCTGGATGAGGGTGTCCGGAGTCTCCCCCTCCCCCACCCAGCCCTTCAGCGTAATTTTGTCCAGGTGGTCACGCACCTCGTCGAGCCGCCATGCCTTCCGGCCCAGGACGTCCGGGCTCGCGTTCTTGCTCCAGGCCACGCCATGGACTTCGAGCTCCCGGTCAGTGTGGTCGCAGGCCACCGTCAACAGGACGCCGTCGTCCGCGATCACCAGCGCCCACTCCGCTTCTCCCGACGTCCGTCCGTGCTGCACGCGCACCTCGGACACCTGCTGCGCCAGGTAGGGCGACACCGGGTAGAGGGCGGGGGTGGTGGTGGGTCCCGGGACGCCAAGCTCTGCCAGTTCAGCGATGTGCGCCTGGACCTCATCCTGCTCGCGTCCCGCATAGCCGGCATTAAGAAGATGCTTGACCTCCACATCCTTGGTGCTGCCGTCGGGAAGTTCAAAGCTGAGAACCGTCATGGTGGATCCGTCCTTTTTCGAGGTGCTGCTGGAAAAAAATAACAAACCGGAAACCGGAAAGGGTCGCCAATGTACAACCAGTATGCGTAATGTATACATTATACGCCAGCGTGACAGGCGTCACCTTTGAACACTCCGTGGAGGACACAATGAGCAACTCTCCAGTTCCGGCTCACGGGGCGGCGCCGCACCCGCCCATCCATCCCAAGGGTCTTTATAAGGCCTTTGCCGCCAGCCTCACCGGGACAGCCCTTGAGTGGTACGACTTCGCCGTCTACTCAGCAGCCGCCGCCGTCGTCTTTCCCCTCGTCTTCTTCCCGGCAAGCGATCCCCTGACGGGCACTATCCTCGCCTTCTCCACCTACGCCGTGGGCTACGTCTCCCGCCCGGTCGGCGGGATCATCTTCGGCCGCCTGGGCGACCGCATCGGCCGCAAGAAGGTGCTGGTAACCACGCTGATGATCATTGGCGTGGCCACGGTGCTGATCGGCGTCCTGCCCGGATACGATGCCATCGGCATCACAGCGCCCATCATCCTGGTGCTCCTGCGGTTCGCGCAGGGCGTGGGCGTGGGCGGCGAGTGGGGCGGGGCCGTCCTGCTTTCCAGCGAGTACGGCGATCCGCACCGGCGGGGCTTCTGGGCCTCCGCCGCACAGGTGGGTCCGCCTGCCGGCAACCTCCTCGCCAACGGCGCGCTGGCAGTCCTGACCCTGATGCTTACGGAGGAACAGTTCCTCAGCTTCGGCTGGCGTATCGCCTTCCTTGTGTCGGCGCTGCTGGTCGCGTTTGGCCTGTGGATCCGCCTCCGGCTGGAAGACACTCCTGTCTTCAAGGCGATCGCGGCCCATGGCGAACAGCCCCATGCCCCCATCCGCGAGGTGTTCAGCCATGAACTTCGCCCACTGATCGCCGCCATCCTCTCCCGCGTGGGACCTGACGTGCTGTACGCACTGTTCACCGTGTTTACGCTCACCTACGGCATTCAGTCCCTGGGCTACGAGCGCAACCAAGTACTCACCGCAGTCCTGATCGGTTCCGCCTTCCAGCTCTTTATGATCCCGCTGGCCGGCGCCGTGTCCGACAGGTTCAACCGTCGCCTGGTCTACGGAGTGGGTGCGGTGGTCGGCGCCGTCTGGACGTTCATCTTCTTTGCCATTCTCGGCGGCAACAACCAGCCGATGCTGATCATCGGCATCGTCCTGGGCCTCATGGCGCACTCATTTATGTACGGTCCGCAGGCGGCCTTTATTGTGGAGCAGTTCTCGCCCCGGCTTCGGTCCACCGGAAGTTCCCTTGCCTACACGTTCGCTGGCGTGATCGGCGGCGCCATCGCGCCGCTGATGTTCACGGTGCTGCTCTCACAGTTCGGCACCTGGGTTCCGGTGGCCATCTACGTGGCCGTTGCCGCCGTCGTGACCGTGGTGGGGCTAGCCATGGGCCGCGACAATGACACCGTGGAGGACCAGGACTACCGGCTCCTCCTGGAAGGAGCCAGCGACGCAGCCCGGGCGTCGGGCGTGGGCGAATCCCGCTGACCAACGGAAAAGTTTTGTCCACGTGGCGTGGCCACAAGGCCTTGCAGCCGCGTCACGTGGACAAGACTGCTTCAGGTCCGGAGGAGGATATCCCGCGTGACAGCCAGATGCTCGTCGATCGCCTTCTGAGCCTGGTCGGCATCTCCGGACACCAATGCGTCGAGGATCCCCTGATGTTCGGCGCACACGTCCTGGCGCCGGCCGCCCGTCCGGAACAGGGCGGCAACCCCCACCAGGATCTGCCGGACGTGAAGCTTGCTGTAGGTCCGGGAAATAAGCTCGTTGCCAGCCGCGTCAATGAGCTGCTGATGGAAAAGCGTGTCCAAACGGATAAACTCGCGGGCGTCATCAGGCTCGCTGGTGTCCGGGATTCGGGCCTGGAGGTCCAGGGTCTCCTGCATCAGCTCGGAGGGCACCCGGTTCTCAGCGATCACCAGCCGGGCTGCATGGGTCTCGAGGACGCCGCGGAGTTCCATCAGTTCGGAGATTTCCCGGCCAGTAACGGGCGGAACGTACGCCCCGCGTTGCGGAATCAGCTCCACCAGCCCATCAGAGACCAGGAGCAACAGGGCCTCACGGACCGGGGTGCGGGAGACTCCAATTTCGGCGGCAAGCTCCTGTTCGTTGAGGAAGCGGCCCTGGAGTTCGGGGTCGATCAGGACGTTTTCGCGCAGGTGGAAATACGCCTTTTCCCGTCCGGACGCAGCCGTACCCGCCGTTTTTCCCATACATTATGTATACAACAGATTGGAGCTATCCATGCGTCTAGCAGTCGCCCAAATCATCAGCAGTGCGGACCCTGCCGCCAACCTGGAGCTGATCCGGGACTACGCTACCCAGGCAAAGGCTGCCGGCGCAGAGCTGGTGGTATTTCCCGAAGCTGCCATGCGAGCGTTCGGGAACACATTGACGGACGTCGCTGAGCCCTTGGACGGACCGTGGGCGGAAAAGGTCCGGGCCCTGTCAAGGGAACTGGACATTGCGATCGTAGCGGGGATGTTCACTCCGGGGAAGGACGGCAGGGTCCGCAACACGCTGCTGGTCACCGGCCCTAGCGTGGACACGTCATACGACAAGGTGCACCTCTTCGACGCGTTCGGCTTCCAGGAGTCCAGGACCGTGGACCCGGGAACCAGCCCGGTGACCTTCGAAATCAACGGCACCGTGTTCGGCCTTGCCACCTGTTACGACGTCCGTTTCCCCGCCCTGTTCACGGCGAACGCCCGCGCGGGTGCCCAGGTCAACATCGTCTGCGCATCGTGGGGCGCCGGGGAAGGCAAGGCGGAGCAGTGGGACCTGCTGGTGCGGGCCCGTGCGCTGGACAGCACCACCTTCGTGGTGGCCTGCGGCCAGGGCGACCCCGAGACCATCGGCGCGGGACCGGCTGGAACTGCCCCTACGGGCATCGGCCACAGCGCTGTCATCACTCCGCTGGGCTCAGCAGTAGCCGCGCTGGGCGGGAAGCCGGAACTCGCCGTCGTCGATATCGATCCCTCGGTAGTGGACGAGGTGCGCACCAAGCTTCCGGTACTGGCGAACGCCCGCCAGTTCTGATCCACCTGGAGGTGGAAGATGGCCGGGTAGGTCTCCCCGGCTTTGCCAGCGAACGACGACGGCGTGCCCCATTTTCCGTGCGGCACGCCGTCGTCGTTTTCCATGCGCGGGAAATTCAACGCGCGTAGGCGGTGAGCCTGCGTTTACGGCCTTGTAACCTGCCGCCGGGGAGCGCGATGACGGCTTCTCACCTTCCGCTCCTGACCCCACCGCGCCGCGCCAGGCAATCCAGCGGACATTAATGTCCGCAGGCTCCTCGCCGATGGCCGCCGTTTACATTGTTGAAACATTTTCGACACGGGGACTTCACACCGCGGCCCTTTCTGTAACGCCAGCGCAACTTCCAGGCGCGTTTCCCGAAACACGCCACCCGAAAGATGGAGTGCGGGGAAATGCGAGGGCCGGCAAGAGCGCCCCGCTTCGAGGCGCAACGCGAAGGGACCCGCAGGTGGAGATCACTGCCCAACATGTCTGGCTGATGATTTCAGCCGCGATGGTATTGCTGATGACGCCCGGGCTCGGCCTCTTCTACGGCGGCATGACGCGCGCCAAAGCCGCCTTGAACATGATCATGATGAGTTTCATTTCCGCCGGCATCGTCGGGGTGGTGTGGGTTCTCTGGGGCTACTCCATGACAACCGGCGACGGCGTGCTGGGCATCTTCGGCAATCCCTTCGCCAGCTTCGGGCTGCAGAACCTGATGGGTTCCCCGGACCTGATTAGGGCCGGGTACAGCGCCACCTTCGCCATCATCACGGTGGCCCTGATCAGCGGTGCCATCGCCGACCGCGCCAAGTTTGGCGCATGGGCAGTGTTCGTTCCTGTCTGGGTCACCGTGGTCTACTGCCCGCTCGCCTACATGATCTGGGGCGGCGGCCTGATGAGCGCCGATGGAGCCGTCACCGCTGTTTTTGGGCAGGTCATCGACTTTGCCGGCGGCGCCGTGGTGGAGATCAGCTCCGGAACGGCCGCCCTGGTCCTGGCCCTGGTTGTGGGCCAGCGCCACGGTTTCGCCAAGGATCCCAACCACCGCCCGCACAACGTCCCGTTCATTATGCTGGGCGCCGCCATCCTGTGGTTTGGCTGGTTTGGCTTCAACGGCGGAGCGGCGACGACGGCCGAACAGGCCGGCCTGATCTGGGTCAACACCCTGGTGACTCCGGCGGCGGCGATGCTCAGCTGGCTGGCCACGGAAAAGATCCGCCACGGCCACCCCACCTCACTGGGAGCAGCGTCAGGCGTGGTGGCCGGGCTGGTGGCCATCACTCCGTCCTGCGCCAACATCAGCCCGGTGGCCGCTATCGCCCTGGGCCTGGTGGCCGGGGCAGCCTGCGCCGTTTTCGTGGACCTCAAATACCGGTTCGGGCTGGATGATTCCCTCGATGTGGTGGGGGTCCACCTGGGCGCAGGACTCATCGGGACACTGGCACTCGGCTTCATCGCCCTCCCGGTAGACGGGCTGGGCGGCGGACTCTTTTACGGGGGCGGCTTCCAGCAGCTCGTAGCCCAGTCCGTGGCTGTGGTGATCACGCTGCTGCTGTCCGGGATCGGGACCCTGGTTATTGGCCGGGCCATCAACAAGACCATCGGGTTCCGGGTCACCCGCGAGGCCGAAACTGCAGGAGTTGACCTGACCGAGCACGCTGAGAGCGCCTACGCGTTCGGGGAGCTGGGAGCCGCGTTCAACCCGGCGGCCCACGCCATGGCGCAGTCCCCCGCCCCTGCTGGTCAGTCGGCCAGGATCTTGTAGAGGGCCCGGCGGGTCTCGTCCAGCTTCTCAATGGCTGCTGCCCGCTGCTCTTCAGTGACCCCCGTGCGGAACTGGTGAATAACTCCCATCAGCTTCCCGATGCTCTGGTGGAAGTCCCGGTCCGGGCTGTCCGGTCCGGAGTTCCACGCAGCTTCCATTTCCTCGGCATGCTCTGCCACCCAGGCCCTTCCAGCGTCGGTGAGGGTGAATTCGGTCCCGCGGCCCTCGCTGAGCGCGGTAATGAGTTCCTCGTCCACGAGCTGCTGCAGCGTGGGATAGATTGATCCCGGGCTCGGCCGCCAGGCTCCTCCGGTCTTTTCGGCAATCGCCTTGATCAGTCCGTAACCATTTGAGGGCGCTTCGGCCAGGAGCGAGAGGATGGCCGAGCGGACGTCACCCCGGCTTGCCCTTCGTGGTCCGCGCCCAAACCCCGGTCCAAAGCCCGGCCCATAACCTGGTCCAAAGCCGCCGCCGAATCCTGCTCCGAACGCGGGGCCAAAGCCGCCGCCCCGGTGCCCGTGCGGTCCACGCCTGCCGCGGCCGCGTTCAAAGCGGCCCCGATCAGACTGGGGGCCTGAAAATTCGTCATAAGAAATGCCCTTCATCGTGGCATCGTCCTTTCGTCCTGTTAGTCTTCGCCGTGGTTTCAGCGATAGTTAACGATATGTCGTTAACTATCGCTGAGTCAATGAAAGAATTGACCGAAATATGATCTTCCATGTCTGGTTCACAGCCTCGGCAACGGCGTAGTCTGGTTGCACTCTTCAAGCTCGAGGGCTGAAAAATGGCGAATAAAAAGAAGCGACGGCGTGGTCGCGGTTCCATTCTGGGAAGCATTTTCGGATTCCTCGCGGCGAGCGCCATGTGCGGAGTGCTTGCCGCCAGCCTGGTAGTGCCGTCCGTTGCAGCTGCCGGCTACGGCGTCAGCACTTCCATCGGATTTTTCGAAAGCCTGCCGGAGGAGCTGACGGTCCAGCCGCCGTCTCAAGCCACCAAGGTCCTCACCTCGGATGGCCAGCCCATCGCAACGTTCTATGCGGAGAACCGGGTCAGGATCCCGCTGGACCAGATGTCGCCTTACATCAAGGACGCCGTCATCGCCATTGAGGACAGCAGATTCTATGAACATGCAGGCCTCGATCCCCAAGGCATCCTCCGCGCGGTGGTGGCTAACCTGACGAAGGGTGACCAGCAGGGGGCATCCACCATCACCCAGCAGTACGTCACCAACGTGATCAACGAGGCGAGGCTCTCGCAGGACCGGCCGGATGAGGTGATCCTCAGCGGCCAGAAGGACATCGGTGACAAGCTGCGGGAGATGAAACTGGCTGTTGCCCTGGAGAAGAAGTTCACCAAAGAGCAGATCCTCGAGGGATACCTGAACATTGTGTTCTTCAACAGCGACGCCTATGGGATCGAGGCGGCCGCACGCTACTTCTTCAGCAGCACCGCCAAGGACCTTAACCTTCCCCAGTCCGCGCTGCTCGCCGGGCTGGTGAACAGCCCCACGTTCTACAACCCCGCGCTTAACCCGGAGAAGTCAGTGGTCCGCCGCGACCAGGTGCTCGGCGAGATGCTCCGGCAGGAGATGATCACCCAGGAAGAGCATGACCAGGCGGTAGCCACGCCCATCGAGCTGAAGATCAGCCCGGAGCGGCAGGGTTGTGCGAATGCCACCATGGCGCCGTACTTCTGCGACTACATCTCGCACCTCATCCTGAACAACCCCGCGTATGGGCCTACCCTGAAGGAACGGGAGAGGAAGCTCTACCGGGGCGGCCTCACCATCACCACAACCCTGGACAGCAGGCTTCAGGCGGCAGCCCAGTCACAGGTGGACGGTACGGCAGGGCCCAATCCGGACCGGTGGGGAGCAGCCCTGGTGTCCGTCCAGCCCGGCAGCGGAAGAATTCTTTCGATGGCGCAGAACACGGTGTTCCTGGCCGAGCCGGGCAAGTTCGATACCCACCTGAACTTCAACGTCGATGCAAAGGACCCGCAGGGCAATGACCTGAACGGCGCCGGCGGCTTCCAGACCGGCTCCACCATGAAGCCTTTCACCTTCGCCCAGTGGCTGAACGAGGGCAAGCCGCTGAATGCCGAGGTGGACGCCTCGAAGCGCGTCTACCCCCTGGGATTCCCCTGGCGGTCCAGTTGCGGAAAGGTGCTGGGCGCCTACAGCACGGCCCAGAACAACCCCGAACTGGGCGCGGCAGATGACCTCCAGAACGCTGAAGAGGGCTTCTACCGAAAGATGCCCATCAACTACGGCCTTTACAACTCCATCAACACCGCCACCTTCGCTTCCGCCACCCAGTTGGACTTCTGCGGCATCCAGAAGATGGTGGACGCCGTGGGCCTGCACAGCGGCCACGACGGTTCCCCCATCAACATGCACCAGCTGGGCAACCTCCTGGGTGCCACCAACGTGGCGCCGCTACATATGGCGAACGCCTTTGCCACCTTCGCGACGGACGGAAAATACTGCGCACCTATCGCCCTGCTGGACGTAACTGACGCCGTGGGAGGGAAACTTCCGGCCCAGACCGTCGATTGCCGGGATGCGGTGAAGCCGGACGTGGCCCGTGGTGTGAACTCCGTGCTGCAGGACGTGATGAAGGTGGGTTCCGGAGTTTGGATCAATCCCAAGGTCCAGGACAAGGTTCCCGTGGCGGCAAAGACCGGAACCTCGAACAACAACGGGGCAACTTGGGTGGTGGGCTACACCACGGGTCTTTCCACGGCTTCCTTCTTCGGGGATGCGCTCGAAGGCCAGAAGCGCCCAGGGCAGAACGTCACCATCAACGGCACCTTCTACCCCCGGCTGGATGGTTTTATGATCGCCGGGCCGCAGTGGGCCAACTACATGGTGAATGTGGCACCGCTGTATCCGGCTGCGCCGTTCCCGGCGCCTCCGCCGTCCATGTCCAGCCCCAGCCCTCCACCCACCCCGGGCCGCTGACCCCAAGCCGCTGACAGCGGGCATCTGACTGCAGGCAACGGACTGCAAACCGGACGTCTCTGGCAGGATTGGCGGGGTGAAGAGGCTTGAGACCAAGCGGCTGGTCCTGCGCCAGTGGGAACCGGAGGATGCCGACTTTGTGCTGGACCTTTACTCGCGGTGGGAGGTACAGCGCTTTATCGGCAACCATCCACGGGTGATGCGGGACCGTTCCGAAGCCGAGGACCGCATTCGGATCTGGCGGAGCATCGGCCAGCAGGACATGGCCCACCCCGTCCACGGCATCTGGGCAGTGGAGCTGAAGCCGGCGCGCCTCACCGGGACGCTGCTCCTGAAATCCATCCCGGCGTCCAGCGGATCCCTGCCCCTGCAGCCTTCCGGTGATACCGAGATTGGCTGGCACTTCCATCCCGATCACTGGGGAAACGGCTGCGCAACAGAGGCGGCGGCCGCGGTCCTCGCCTACGCGTTGGACAGCGGGCTGGACAAAGTTGTGGCAGTCACGGCCCCGGCCAACACCGCTTCACAGCGGGTCTGCGCACGGATTGGCATGACCCACCTGGGCCAGACCGACAAGTACTACAACGCACTCTGCGAGCTTTTCGAGGCGAAAGCACCCCACCAAAGCAAAGCACTCGCCACAAACCAGCCGAACGACGGCGGCCAGCACCGCCGTCGTCCGCCGGCCTGATCAGTAAGCGGGGCCCGTCCCTTTCCATAGCCGCCGCCACCACGAGCGGGGCGCTTCCGGCTCAACCTCAGCCTGGGGAACCTGCGAGGCTGCCCGGCGTTCGCGCCACCGCCGCACCTCCTCCTCCACGTCCCGGGTCTTGGTGATGACCGGCGGCCCGCCCTGCAGCTGGCGCCGCGCGTCGATGACCCGGCGGTTGAAATCCTGCAGGATGTCGCGGACCTGCTGCTCCATGTACTGGGCATCGAGCTTGGCCTCCAGCTCGGCGTCCTCGGTGCGGAGCAGGATGGCCGCCGGACCGAGGCCGCTGATGTTTTCCCGCTGAATGAGGCCCTTGACCCACCAGTCAGGATCGTAGGACTCCCCCAAACCCGGAATCGGTTTGCCCGCGTACTTGAGGTTGTCGAACTTTCCTTGTGCCATGGCATCCCGGACCAGATACTCCGCCCTGGCAGCATCGCTCACCTTCCGGCGCTTCTCCCGCTCCCGGGCATCGAGGGCGTCGAGCGCCGCCTCTTCCTCGGCGCTGATGCCGGCTCCCCGGTAGGACCGGACTTCCGCTGCCCGCTCCAGGCGTTTCCGCAAGTCCTCCGCACCGCTGCTCATCACTGCCACCGCCTCACGTCGGAATGATCCTTCCTTCCAGTATTCAGAAGCTTTTCGTCGGCTTCAACGCCAGCCGTGGATCACTTCGGGCGAGAGGTTTAAGCTGTTCAGGCCGGCCGATCGAAGAGGAGCACGTCCATGGATTCCAGCGGATCAGCAGAGCGGGCGGAAACCTTTCGCTGGGTGGATCCCCGAGTGGGGCTGGCACACCTCCCGCGGATGTCCGGTCTTGAGTTCCTCTCCGGAATGCGTGACGGGGCTATTCCGCGGCCGCCCATGGCAGCACTGATGAACCTGGCTCTTGTGGCGGTGGAGTCCGGGCGGGTGGAGTTTGAATGCAGGCCCACTGAAGCGCATTACAACCCTCTGGGTGTAGTGCACGGCGGCCTGGCGTGCACGCTCCTGGATACGGTGGTCGGGTGCGCCGCCCACAGTACTTTGGCGGCAGGGTTCGGCTACACCTCCATTGACCTTTCCGTCAGCTACCTTCGCCCCATCACGGCCCGCCACGGAATCCTTCGGGCCAAGGGAGCGGTGGTCAAGCAAGGGCAGCGCGTCATCTTTGCCGAGGGACGCATTCTTGGCCCGGCCGGTGAGCTGTTGGCCACCGCCACGAGCTCGCTCCTCGTCATTGCCGCGGGCGCCGCCCCAGGAATGGCCTAGGCGTACGACGGCGGGAGGTCCCGCCGTCGTACGCCCCTTGTTGCGTGCCGGCTTAGCCGCTCAGGCGTTGGCGTGTTCGGAAAGGATGGCGTCGATCTGTCCGACGGCCTCCCTCATGCCTTCCTCCATGCCCATCTGGACCATCTGCTCCATCTGCTCCTCCGACTCGAATGAGGAGACGATCGTCATCCTGGTGCGGTCGCCAATGCCCTCCAGGTTGACGGTGGCGTGGGTGGTTCCCAAGGCATCCACGGGCTGGCCGTTGTCATCGGCAAATCCGTCGTCGAAGGCAAGCCTCTTGGGGCCATCGATGGTGGTGAAGCGCCACCATCCGCGGGCCTTTTCGCCCTCGGGACCGCTCATGTAGTAGCTGGCCTTGCCGTCTGAGCGGAAGTCGAACTCCTCGAAGGTGGCCGGCCAGGTAGGCGGGCCCCACCAGCGTTCCAGCTGGCGCGGGTCTTCCCAGATCTGCCAGACCCGATGGATGTCCGCATCAAATTCTGCGATCAGCGTGAAGCTCAGCGCTTCAAGATTCTTGGTGGAACTGATGACCGGCATTGCAGAAACCTTTCCTTATCCTTCGGCCAGAATGTCAGCGATCCGGCTTACGCGCTGGTGCCAAATCGCCTCGTACTCATCGAGCAGGCGGCGGGCTTTCTGCAGCCCTTCATGGTTACCCCGCACGATCTGCTCCCTTCCGCGCTTTTCCTTGGTGACCAGGGAGGCGCGCTCCAACACCGCAACGTGCTTTTGGACGGCGGCGAAACTCATGGCGTAAAGGCCCGCGAGGCCGGAGACCGTGTATTCTCCGACCGTCACCCGGCGGACGATATCCCGCCGGGTGGAATCGGCGAACGCCTGGAAAAGGCGGTCAAGTTCGGTTTCACGGAGCTGATCTACAACCATTTGGTTGTACGATAGACCCGCTTGAAGGAGGTGTCAATACTTCGTGGAATGCCTGTTTCCGGCCCATCAGGCTCAGGCACGCACTGTATCTTGTTGCCCATGGGCATTTTCCTGGCCGGTGGCGGACCGGACTACCACTCCTTCCCGGAAGTGTTTGAGCGTTTCGTCAAGGACATTCCCGGGCACCGCAGCCAGCTGCGCCGGATCGCCGTTGTGGTGCACCACCGCGGCGGAAACCCTGGAAGTGTGCTGCAGGATTACGCCGGGCCGCTTCAATCCCTGACCTCCTGCGAGGTGGCACCGGTCCTGCTGCGTGCTGGCAGCCCGGCGGATCCGGCGGCTTTCGATGACGCTGACGCAGTGGTGGTGGGCGGCGGACTGACCCCCGTATACCTCGAAGGGCTTCGGGACTGCGCTGGTGCGGTTGCGGCAAGAGTGGCCGACGGCGTCCCCTACCTTGGGTTTTCCGCCGGCGCCATGGTTGCGCCCCGCAGGGGCATTATGGGCGGCTACCGGATTAGCGGCGTCGAAGTGTGTGGCGAGGAGTGCTCCGAGGACCTCGACGAGATCGATGTGCGCGACGGACTGGGGCTCGTTCCATTCGCCGTGGACGTCCACGCAGCCCAGGCCGGGACCCTCAGCAGGGCCGTCGGTGCCGTCGCCGCGGGGTTCGTGGACAGGGCCGTGGCGGTGGACGAGAACACGGCGCTTGTCCTGCCCAACGCCGGCGACGTGGAGTTCGAGGTGATCGGCAGCGGCCACTGCTGGGATATCCGCAGGACCGGCACAGGCTGCGGCATTTCCCTCCGCTCGCAGGGCAACTGAGCCAGCACCGCCTGAGTGGCTGACTAGTCGAAGTGCGTCTGGATGCTGGTGCCGGACAGCTGTTCGATCAGTTCGGTTGCGACATCACGCAGCTTGCGGTTGCGGTTACTGGAGACCTTTGTCAGAATCTCCATCGCTTCCGACTGGGAGCACCTGTTCTGCGCCATGATCACACCGCACGCCAGGTTGATGGCGGTCCGGCTTTCCATGGCTGCCTCCAGGTCATCCGCACGGCTTTGCGCCGATTTGATGCGGATAGACAGTTGGAGTGTGCTGTGGGCGGCCGCAGCAAAGCCCAGGGCCTTGTCGTAGACATTTGGGGTGAAGGCACCGGGCTTGGAAGCAAAAAAGTTCAGTGCCGCGCTGGCTCCGTCACTGATCTCCAGTGGTACGCCCAGGGAGCTATAGACGCCCGCCTCGGCGAATTTCCGGCTCAGCTCCGGCCACCTCAGATCCGTCGCGACGTCGTCGATGATCACGGGGGACATGTCCCTGAGTGCCTTGATACAGGGACCGTCACCCACCGCCTGCTCCAGCTGATCCAGCTCGATCGCGCGTTCGCTGCTCCCCGCGGCAGTAGAGGGCTTGCGCCTCAGCTTGACGGTGACTGCGCATTCGACCTCGTCGCCGGCCGCCTCGGATACCGCCGCGGCGGCCAGCTTGGAGAGCCCGGAGAGAAATTCAGTTGCATCTTCCGTGCCCACCAGGATGCTCTGGAGCTGCGCCGCAGGCTCGCTCCCAGATGAATTCGACATGGGCCTATCCTATGTCCCGGCCCACGAAAGAGGCGCCTGTTGACCTACATGAAGCAGGGGGACCTCCATCCCGATTAACTTTATGCCGAACGGATACTTCTCGAGACGAGAGCCGGAGGCCTATTCAGGCAGCTCAATCTGGAAACCGCATGGACAGTGCAGTACCTGCGTTGTGAGGTATACATCCAAGGCGTCTGCCAGGTCCTGGTCAGTAGTGGCAGGCGCATAAAGGCGGCGGAGTTCCGAGCCCGTCTTCTGCATGGGCTGCCCGCAGTGGATGTAGTGCCCACCGAAGGAGAGCACGTCCTCCGGGCTCCGGACCCGGTTCAGGACCGCGGCAACAGCAACAACGCCTGCCCGGTGGAGGTAATGGTTCCTACACGTCCTGCAGGAGTAACCCACTTCCACGGAATCGCTGGCAGGAGGGGTGAGCGCCGCGATGGAGTGCAGGGCCAAGTGGCGGTCCGATCCGCACTTGGTGCAGATGAGGGGATAGTCCTCAGCCTGCTCCCCCCTAACGCCGTTGTTGGGACCCTCGGGATGGATCGACATGGTCAGGCCGCAGCGGGGTAGCTGGACAGAATGTAGTCGGCAGCTGCCGGACCAACCATCCGGAGCCTGCTGTCATGAACGTCTACGCCGGCCCGGTGCATTGCCGCGCGGAAGGTAATGTCCGGTTTCGCTTCCAGGCCGTGAAGGAAGCACCAGCTGACATATAGGCCGTAAAGGCAGTCGGCGGACATAGGACAGTCCGTGTCGAATTCGGGAACTGTGGCTTCGGCAAGAAAGGTTGAGAAATGCGAGGCAGCCATGATGGCTCTCTTTCGCTGTGTGCATCCATCCGCCGTGTTGCTACAGCGGTTCCTCCTGCTGGCCCTGCACGTGCCCCGGAGGGGGAGCGTCCCAGTCATGTGGCGCCCGCCACTTAGAATCTACGCACTCGCCGCCCCGCTGTCCAGCAGCGTTGTGCACCCGTAGTACTGGAAAGCCTGGACGCCCGCGGCGGACAGCCAACCGGGCCGGACGATGAAGGCAGAAGGACCGGGCGTATCAATAGAACTTGCACGAGCGTAGTGTCAGTAGCAGGAGATTTCGGGATGACGGGGAAATCCAGAGGTTGAATACCCCGGTCAACGAGTGGCCGAGGCCATTTCGCATCGAGGATCGAGGGCTAGTGGCCCAGAACAGTAGACCTCCGGATGGGGAGATGTGGCTGCAGGAACTGGTCCTGGACAGCCGGGATGTCGTCGGCTTCCTTACGGACTTAGCGGTGATTGCCTCTTCAAGGCTGTCCTCCCCTGACAACCGCATCCATTCGGGAGTCACCGTCATCCGGCGCAAGAGAGCCGAAGCAGTAGCCAGCAGCGACGCGGCAGCCCATGCCTTGGACGAGTTGCAGAACGGGTGCGGGGACGGACCCTGCCTGACGGCGCTCCGGGCCGGAACCACTGTCCTGGTATCGGATCTTGCCACCGAGGGGCGCTGGGCTCCGTACCTGAAGGTCGCCAGGGAGCGTGGCGTTTCCTCTATCCTTGCGGTACCGCTGGACCTGGCCGGCGAGGCAGAAGCGGTCCTCAACCTCTACTCCGGCCGGAGCAATGGATTTTCCGAGGACGATGTGTCCACCGTGGAAGCCTTCGCCAGCCAGGCCGCAAGTTCGGTGCGGCTGGTGCTTCGCCTCACGCAGCTCAGCGAGGCCAGGAGCGACCTCGCGTCGGCCATGCAGTCCCGCACCGTCATCGACATGGCGGTTGGCGCAATTATGGCCGAAAACAGGTGCAGCCGCGACACTGCATTCCAGATCCTCACCAGGGTCTCCAACACCCGCAACATCGAGCTTCGGGATGTAGCGGCTTCCGTCATCAGGTCCATTTCGGGCGAGCAGCAGATCGTCACCTACTTCGACGAGTAGCGCCGCCTCCCCCCGCCACCGGAAGGTGACGAGTCTCACCTGCAACAATTCGCATATTGGTTGTGACTCGCACCCGGCTCTGGGCACCATGGAAAAGCAGGGTCTGTGGCTTCCGGGCAACACTCCCGACAGTCCCGTGTGCTTGATCACATCAGCCCTGCTACGGTTGCCAATCCCCGCAGCAACCTGCACCATGGAAGTACGGGAATGCGCTTTCCCGCCTGCAGTCCGTCCTCACCGACGAGGACACGGTCCGGGCAATGAAGACTCCGGGCCGCCAACCGCATGAAATGGAAGTTGAATAATGACGTTCGATGCCAATGACTCCGTGACCCTGAAGATCTGGGACCGGTCGGCCCTCCACCACACCTTGGACACCGCGGTCAGCGACCTTTCCGCGCGCCATAACACCACCACCTGCCGCATCGCCGTTACCTGCAGCGGACCCAACACCTTTACGCTGAGCGTGCGCGGCGAAGACCGCGCGCTGGCCTCCGTGTAGGTCCACCACCCCTTAGGGAAAAGCGGGCGACGGCGGTAGGTTCCGGCGTCGCCCGCTTTCCCGCTTTTGCGGTGTTTCAGTTGCTGGCCGAGCGGCCATGGGACAGCCCGGTGGGGAAGCCCACCAGCGCCGGCTCCGGGGCTGCACAGCAGGCGCCCTCCCCGTCCGCAGGAGCAGCGGCCGGGGCAGGAACGTCACACCTGCTGCTGGCGTCAGTGGAACACACTCCCGTTTCCGGGAGTTCGAGCTGGACTTGGTCCGCGGCTTCGCGGTCTCCGGCCAGGGCAGCCACCACGGACCGGACCTGCTCGTAACCCGTAGCGAGGAGAAACGTGGGCGCCCGGCCGTAGGACTTCATGCCCACGATGTAAAAGTTCTTGTCCGGGTGGGCCAGCAGCTTTGCGCCGTGCGGCGGAACGGTGCCGCAGGAGTGGAACTCCGGATCAATCAGCGGGCCCAGCTGTTGGGGAGCTTCCACGGCAGGATCCAGGTCCAGCCGGAGTTCCCGCAGGATCGCCAAGTCCGGGCGGAAGCCGGTGCAGGGAATAACGATGTCTGCCTCCACAATGCGGCCGTCCACGGCGTGCACGCTGACCCCCGCGGATGCGTCGTTCAAAGCGGCGATACCAAAGCCCGTCAAAAGTTCGATCCTGCCGGCCTCCACCAGGCGCCGCACCCGGGCGCCGAGTTGTCCCCGCGCCGGCAGGCCGTCCGCGTCACCGCCGCCGTAGACCTTCTCTGCGGAGGCTCCCCGTACGGCCCAGAGAATCCTGGTCTTTGGTTCGTCCTTCGCGAGCTCGGCCAGGCTGATGAGGGTGTTGGCAGCGGAGTGCCCGGCTCCCACCACCAGGACCCGGCGCCCCGCGAAGTCTGCCCTGTCCCGTCCCGTGACGTCGGGCAGCGGTTCTGAGATCCGGTCTCCCGCCGCGTCCTCGCCGAGCGCGGGCAGCCCGGATGCGCCCAGCGGGTTGCGACTCGACCAGGTGCCGGACGCATCGATGACTGCCGCCACAGAATGATCGCGGGTTTCGCCGTCTGCGTGCTCCACCCGGACCAGGAACGGCGCAGTGTCGCGGTTGCGTACGTGGGTTTTGTCCAGGCCCTGCCTGCCGATGGCCGCAACGCGGGCGCCCGTCTGCAGCCGGGAGGAAATCTCCGGCAGCGCCGCCAGCGGGGTGAGGTAGTTGTCCACCAGCTCGCCGCCGTAGGGCAAAGCTGTAAGTCGGGGAGCCTTCCAACCGTTGGCCTCGAGCAGGCGGAGGGCGGCGGCGTCGAGGTTGAACCGCCACGGTGAGAACAAGCGGATGTGGCGCCACCGGTCAATGGCCGTGGCCGCCGTCGGGCCAGCTTCGAAGACCAGCGGCTCCAGGCCGCGCTCCAGCAGGTGGGCCGCGGCGGCCAGCCCTACGGGACCGGCGCCGATCACGGCAACGGGAAGGGCCTTTGTTGATTCCATGCTTTTCCTCTGTCTCATCCGTAGGTTTGGCGCTCGGCGGCCCAACCGGGTGACGCTGGGGGTCCTTTTGGCAGCTCATAACGACGCGCGGCGCTACCCGGTTGGGAGGAGGGAGGGCTGCTAGCAGCAGTCCTGATCGTCGTCGCAGCAACCGGAGTCGCCGCAGCATCCTGTCGTCATTCCGCTCACCCCCTCCCCCTGTTCCGGGTCCTAGCTGTGGGTTGGTTCCTCGACCAGGGCGGTGGCGATGCTGTCCGCATCCTCCAGCGCGGCGAGGTAGCGTTCGGCGTCCAGGGCAGCGGCGCAGCCCGTGCCGGCGGCGGTGATGGCCTGGCGGTACCGGTGGTCTACCGCGTCGCCGCAGGCAAACACGCCGGAGAGGTTGGTGACGGTGGTGGGCGAATCGACCTTAATGTAGCCGTCCTCGTCGAGGTCCACCTGCCCGGTCAGCAGTTCGGTGCGCGGCACGTGGCCGATCGCAACAAAAATCCCCGTGGCGTCCTGGCGCCGGGTCTCACCCGTGCGTGTATCCGTCAGCGTCACCCCGGAGACCTTGCCGTCACCATGGATGGCCGTGACGGCAGAGTTCCAGGCGAAATTGATCTTGGGGTTGTCCTTGGCCCGCTGCGCCATGATCCGTGAGGCGCGCAACTCGCCCTTGCGTACGACGACGGTCACGGACTTCCCGAACCGGGTCAGGAACATCGCTTCCTCCATGGCCGAGTCCCCGCCGCCCACCACGATGATGTCCTGTTCCCGGAAAAAGAACCCGTCGCAGGTGGCACACCAGGACACGCCATGGCCGCTGAACTTCTTCTCCTCCGGCAGCCCGAGTTCCTTGTACGCGGAACCGGTGGCAAGGATGACCGCCGGGGCACGGTGGGTTTCGCCGCCGCCGGTGACCACCGTCTTCAGGTGACCGGCCAGCGCAACCTCCGTGACGTCGTCGAACACTACTTTCGCGCCGAACTTCTCAGCCTGCTCCTGCAGCCCGTCCATCAGCTCCGGCCCCTGGATCCCGCCCGGGAAGCCGGGGAAATTCTCAACCTCGGTGGTGTTCATCAGCGCACCGCCAGCCGTCACGGACCCGGCCAGCACCAGCGGCTCCAGGCCCGCCCGGGCAGCGTAGATCGCCGCAGTGTACCCGGCCGGGCCGGAACCGATAATGATCAACTGCTCCGTGGCGGCGTGCTGGCTGTTCGAGGTAATAGTCACGGCGGATTCCTTTGCTTCAGGCGTTTGGGAAAAGGCTACTGGGCATCCGGGTGCTGTGCGGCTACCAGAGGCTTCGAATTCCTGCACTCACGGTCCTCCTGCGCGGACTTGATAAATCGATGAACTTCGATATGTGAAGTATGCCCGCCTATATCGACGGATGTCAATCTGTTGCATAATGGGGTGCATGACCTCCCTGCAGATTCTCGAACCCGAGGTGGACTCCTCCTGCTGCGCGCCGTCCGGGAAGCCGGCCCTCAGCGCCAAGGAGGCCCAGCAGAGGGCACTGGTTTTCAAGGCGCTGGCCGATCCGAACCGCCTCCGCCTGCTGTCGATCGTCAAAGCGGGGGAATCGGGCGAAGCCTGTGTGTGCGACCTTACCGAGCCGCTGGACCTCGGACAGCCCACGGTCTCCCACCACCTGAAAATCCTGGTGGACGCCGGCCTGCTCAACCGCGAAAAGCGTGGCACCTGGGCCTACTACTCCCTCGTCCCCGGCGCGCTCGACGAGGCGGCCGGACTCCTGGCGACGCTGTGAAGCAGCAATCTGCGGCGCAGGCCCACGTGCGCGACACCGGCCCCGCTGACCTGCGCCGCACGTCACTGAGCCTGGTCCCGGCAGTGATGGTGTCGGCGTCGGGCTTTCTGCTGTTTGCCCGGGAGGACCGCGTCCCGGGCTTCCTCCTCCTGGCCGCCGCCCTGGTGCTGGCCGGGATCATCAGCCGCCGCCTTGTTATTGACCTGGCGCTGATTGCCGTGGGCCTGACCGCCATGAGCCTGGTTCCCATCACCACTGACATCAGCACCGAGCACATGGCCGTGATGGGTACCGCGATGATCCTGGCCGTCGGCATACCCTATGCGGTTTCGCGGTTTGTCACCGGGGACCACGCCATCCGCTTCCCCGTCCGGACCGGCCAGCCATGGACCAGGGCCGAAAAATGGTACCTGCCCGCAGTCCTGCTGATCGGGTACGCCCTGATGCCCGTCTACATGATCCGGACCGGCGTCTACAACAACTGGCCGGCCGTCAGCGATCCGGAGGGCATCGCCCGGCTCTTTTTGGGTACCAATGTGCTGGGGATCTGGGACGAGCTGTTTTTTATCTGCACGGCGTTCACGCTCCTGCGCCGGCACCTTCCGGACTGGCAGGCCAACCTGTTGCAGGCAGTGCTTTTCACGTCATTCCTGTGGGAGCTGGGATTCCACTCCTGGGCGCCGTTTTTCATCTTCCCGTTTGCCCTGCTCCAAGCGAGGCTCTTCACGATTACGAAGTCGCTGTCCTACATCGTCAGCGTCCACCTGCTGTTCGACTTCGTGCTGTTCCTGGTCCTCATCCATGCCCACAACCGCGAATGGATCGACATCTTCCTGTACTGACGCCTCCCGCTTAAGTTGGGCTTGCCTGCTCTGGACGTGTAGAACGCGGGAGCCCATAGTGGGAGCGTGCAGACACCCGATCCTGAGCTTGAGGCCCTGCGGCAGCGGGCGGCCCGCGGCAAGTCCGACGCCGTCGATGAACTGATTGAGCGTGCCGCCGACCGGGGGGACCTGGACGAACTCCGGCAGCTGGCTGGTGCCGGCAGCCGGGACGCGGCGGACCAACTGGTGGAAACCGCCGCCGAGATGGGCGACCTCGATGAGCTCCGCCGGTTGGCGGCGCGAGGCAACCGGGACGCCGCCGACGTGCTCGAGGAACTTGAAGACGAAGCCGGCGGCGAATAGAACGGAGTCAGGCGATGCCGGCAGGCATCCCCGATTTCCACGCGAATCTGACCCGCTCCGTCGATGACGGCGACACGACCTCGTCGAGCGTGCAGCCCCTGAGTATCGAGGACGCCGTGAAGGGTTTCTCCGGACGGTAGCCGGGTCACGCCTGAGCCCGCATGCAGCCTTTCCCGAACCCGCGGTGCCGCTTGGCGGGCTCCGCCCGGTGCTATTGCACGAAGACCCGCCCCTGCAGTCGCTTTCTTGCGCCCGGCCGCAGGGTCCCTCGTGGTGTCCGGGTCGTGCCCCGGACGTCGCCAGGGGGTTGACAGGCTGGAGCTTATGTCTAATGCTTAGACGAAAGTTTGTGCAGTGGCGCACACTCGATTGGAGCAGTCAATGAAAGACATGTATTTCCAGCCCAAGCACGCCGCAATGTCCCGCAGAAGCCTCCTTTTGGCCGGACTGGGAACGGCTATGTCGGCTCCCTTCCTGGCTTCGTGCGCAGGCTTTGACACGAGCGGCGCGGCCGCCGGGGAAGGGACCGTCGGCTTCCTGTCCACCCAGTTCACGCCCGTGGAGGAGAAGCAGCGATACGAGGCAGTGCTGAAGAAGTTCGCGAAGGCACCCGTCGCCTATAACTCCGTGGATCCGGGCGTCTTCTCTTCCACCGTCAGCACCCAGGCTTCTGCCGGTAACGTCAAGACCTCCCTGCTTGGCGGGCTGCACGGTGAACTTGCCCCGCTCGCGGAGTCCCTGGAGGACGTGGACAACCTCCTCCGCGATCTGTCCGGCCGCGGCTTCACCAAGGAGATGCTCGAGCTGACGAAAGTGGGCGGTTCCACATCGCGCTACGTCCCCTGGATGCAGGCCACGTATGTGGTGGCCGTCAACAAAAAGGCCCTTGAATGGCTGCCCTCGGGAGTGGACGTCAACGATCTGACCTACGAGGGTTTCCTTGCGTGGGCGAAGGCGGCAAAACAGGGAGCCGGACGTCCGGTGTTTGGCATGCCCGCAGGCCCCAAAGGCCTGCACCACCGCTTCTACCAGGGCTTCCTGTTGCCGAGCTTCACCGGCGGCCAGATCACTACCTTCCGGAACGAGGACGCTGCCACGGCCTGGACCTACATGCAGGAACTGTGGTCTGCCCTGACACCGGCCTCCACCAACTTCGACAACATGCAGGAACCACTGGCACGTGGCGAAGTCCTGGTGGGCTGGGACCACGTTGCGCGGCTGGTCAACGCACCGGCCAACAACCCGGATGAGTGGCTGATGGTCCCCGCACCGCGCGGCCCCAAGGGCCGCGGCTACATGCTTATCATCGCCGGCCTCGCACTGCCTAAGAACGGCAAGGAAAGGGACCTGGCAGAGAAAGCCATCCGTGCCCTGTCCGAACCGCTGTCCCAGATTGAGACCCTGCGCAGCAACGCCTTCTTCCCGGTCGTCCAGACGGAACTCCCGTCAGACCTGACCGGCGCCATTGCCCTGGAAGCCGCGGCAGTCCGGCGGCAGCAACGATCAGAAGGCGCCCTCCTTGCCCTTCCCCCGGTGGGTCTGGGCGCGAAGGAAGGCGAAGTATCCCAGGTCTTCAAAAACTGCTTCCAACAAATCTGCCTGGAAAACCGCCCGATCCAGCAGGTCCTCGATACCCAGGCAACCCAGCTCAATACCATCCTGCAGGGCCTTAACGTTCCGTGCTGGGCACCTGATCCGATCTCAACGAAGTGCGAGGTAGCGTAATGGCCGTAGAGGCACCACCAACTCCCGCCGGAACGCTGGCTCCGCCCCGCCGGCGCAAGATACCTCCCGCGGTCCTGCTGATCGCCCCTTCGGTGGTCTTTATGGCGCTTCTCCTGGGCTGGCCTGTCATCCAGGGAATCCTGCAGGCTTTCCGCGATGAAAACGGCTTCACCCTGGATTTCGTCACGCGGATGGTCCAGGACCCCTACTTCTGGCCCGCCGTGCGCAACACCCTGCTGCTCATCGTGGTGATGATTCCGCTGCAGTTCGCTTTCGCGATCGGCATGGCCCTGATGCTGCGGACCAATCCCCGGCTGCACAAAGTCCACTTCTTCGTCTGGGCCATCCCCCTGGCACTGAGCGACCTGGCAGCCGGGCTTGTCTGGCTGGCTATCTTCAACGACCGCGGCTACCTGAACTCGGCCCTGTCATTGTTCGGCATTGAAGGCGGTTCCTGGCTGGCCTACGACAACCAGACCAGCATGTTTATGTGCGTCCTAATCGCTGAACTCTGGCGGGCAACCTCGCTGGTGCTGATCATTGTGGTCGCCGGCCTGCAAGGCATTCCCAAGGACTACGACGAAGCCGCCCAGGTCTTCGGCGCCACGTTCTGGCAGCGGCTGCGGCACGTGACCCTGCCGCTGCTCAAGCCCAGCCTTCAGGTCGCCCTCATTCTCCGGACAATCCTGGCCTTCCAAACCTTCGCCGTGGCACAAGCCCTCACCGGACAAAACTTCCCCCTTGTAGTGGGCGAGACCTACCGCTGGTACACCGGCCTGCAGAACCCCAACGTCGCCGCTGCGCTGGCACTGGTCATCCTCGTCGTCTCGATGCTGACGTCGATCTTCTACCTGCAGGCACTCCGCGACAAAAACCAGGGAGGCCTCCGATGAGCACACCAGTGGACACAACACCCATTGCCCGGCAGAAACGCAACCGCTTCCTGCTCCAGGCAGCCTGCATCGCCGTCTCACTTTTTATGCTGATCCCCATCTACCTGATCTCGCTGGCGGCGCTGTCCACGAGGGACTCCCTCAACCAGTTTCCGCTGTCGCTGCTGCCCACCAACCTGTCGGTGGAGACGCTCAACGCGTTCCTCGGGTCCACGGGCATCTTCGGGGCCCTGGGCAACTCGCTGATCGTTGGGCTGGGAACACTGCTCTTCGCCGCAATCATCGGGGTTCCCGCCGGTTATGCACTCGCGCGCTACAGCTTCAAGGGCAAAGACCCGTACCAGCTGTTCCTGCTCTTCACGCGCGCCCTTCCCATCGTGGTCCTGTCCGTTCCGCTTGCCAGGCTCTTCCTGACGGTGGACATCTATGACACGACGTACGCCGTGATCCTGCTGCATACCGCGCTTGCCCTGCCCACCACCATCCTCATCTCTGCCAGCGTTTTCCTTAGCGTTCCCATTGACGTGGAGGAGGCAGCCAGGCTCTTCGGCTGCACGCCACTCGGAGCCTTCGGACGGGTGGTCCTGCCCATGGCACTGCCGGGCCTGGCGGCGGCGTCGATCTTCACCTTCGTTATGTCCTGGAACGAAGTCCTGGGCGCCTCCATTCTGACCCTGGACCACCGCACACTGCCGGCCCAGGTGCTTAGCTCACTGTCCGACTCACCGCTCGCCTACCGGTTCGCCGGCGGCTTTGCGCTGGTCATCCCGTCCATCATCTTCATTGCGCTGATGCGCCGCTACCTCACCAACATGTGGGGCTCAACCATCCGCTAGGTCCGCCCGACCTATCACCGCACTTCAGAAGGAGCCGATCGTGGCTGATATCCAGATCTCCAACCTCGTAAAGACCTATCCGGGCGGATCCGAACGGGCCACCGATGATGTGTCCCTGCAGATCCAGGACGGTGAGTTCACCGTCCTGCTGGGCCCCTCCGGTTGCGGCAAGACCACCCTGCTGCGCATGATCGCCGGACTCGAGCTCCCCGATTCGGGTTCGATTGCCATCGGCGGCCGTGACGTGACCTACCTGCCGCCCAACAAGCGCAACCTGTCCATGGTGTTCCAGTCCTACGCCGTTTTCCCCCACCGCAAGGTCCGCTACAACATCGGTTTCGGGCTGCGCATGGCCAAAGTCCCGGCTGAAGAAATCGAACGCAAGGTTCAATGGGCGGCAGACCTACTGCAGCTTGGCCCGTACCTGGACCGGCTTCCCGCCAACCTGTCCGGCGGCCAGCGCCAGCGCGTCGCGGTGGCCCGGGCCATTGTCATGGATGCCGACGTCCTGCTCATGGATGAGCCGCTCTCCAACCTGGACGCCCTGCTGCGTCTGACCTTCCGCTCGGAACTGAAAAAAATCGTCCAGGACCTAGGCACCACCACCGTCTACGTCACGCACGACCAGAGTGAGGCCCTGTCCCTCGGCGACCAGGTGGCCGTGATGCGCAAGGGCCGCATCGCCCAGCTCGGTGACCCGCTGGACGTCTACGATGCCCCGGCGGACCGCTTCGTGGGCGGCTTCATCGGATCTCCGCCCATGAACTTCATGGACGCCGCAGTCAGCCACGACGGCGGCACCCTGGTCCTGGGCGAACAGCAGCTTATGGCCCCGTCCATCCTGAGGTCCTTCGCCGGAAGGGACGTGCTGTTGGGCGTCCGGGCCGAAAACGTGACGGTCAGAAACGAGCGATCCTCGGGCGACGTCGCCGCCACGGTCCTGGTGGTTGAACCCATGGGCTCAACCATCCTCCTCACGGTGGAAGTGGATGGCCACACCCTAAAGGTCCAGGCGCCGCCGACTTTCCGGACGGCACCCCACAAAACGATCTGGCTGGGCTTCGCCCCGAACACCATGCGGGTCTACGACCGCGAAACCTCGATGGCACTGGAGGCCAATTGAACCCCGTCACGTCCGTTTCCATGGAAGAGCTCCGCGGCGCCGCCATTGAGGTCCTGCGCCTCAATGACCTCGGCACCATGACCAGCGCGGCACCAAACCTTTACCCGCACATGTGGAGCTGGGATGCCGCATTCGTAGCCATCGGCCTGGCCCGCACCAGCGTCCCACGCGCCGTCACCGAACTCCGGACCTTGCTCAATGCCCAGTGGTCCACCGGGATGATCCCCCACATCGTGTTCAGCGACAACGACACCGGCTACTTTCCCGGCTTCGACCGTTGGGGAACGGCGGGCGCGGCAGCCCTGCCCCCAGGTGTGAAGAGCAGCGGAATCTGCCAGCCCCCGGTGCACGCTATCGCCCTTCGCCACATCGTTGACCGCGGCCGGGAAAATGGCGGCGCCGACCAGGTGGCGGCGGAAGCGTTTCTTGCCGAGTCCTTTGACGGCTGGCTCGCGTGGCACCGGTGGCTCGCCACGGTCCGGGACCCGGACGGTGTGGGCCTCATTGAAATCCACCACGGCTGGGAATCCGGCTTCGACAATTCCCCCCGCTGGGACGGCCCGTATGCACGGGTGGTGCCGGGCGACGTCGCTCCCTTCACACGCCGGGACACCCTCCACGTGGGGGACGCCAGCGAACGGCCGGACGATGCCGAGTACACAAAGTACCTGTGGCTGGTCCAGCAAATGGCGGACGTGGACTTCGACGACGCCGCTGTCCAGCAAGTGGTCCACTTCCGGGTGCGCGACGTGTTCTTCTCCGCCATCCTGGCCGCTTCCAGCGCAGTACTGGCAGACCTCGCCGAGGAGATCGGAAGGGGCACGGAAGCCGAAGAACTGCGGCTGATGGCGGCCCGGTTCCAGGCCGGAGTGGCGTCCACTGTGGATCCCGCAACGGGCCTGGCGAGGGACTACGACGTGCTGGCCGGACAGTGGATCGGCACCGAGACCGTCTCCGGTTTCGCACCACTGGTGTCCGGCGGAGACCCTGCCCTCCTGGCCGCCCAGCGCGAGCTGCTGCAGGGGCCGCGGTGGATGGGCTTTCCGGACCTCCGGTTCCCGCTCCCGCCGTCCACTTCTCCTGCGAGCGGCGCCTTCAAACCCCGGACGTACTGGAGGGGGCCGGTTTGGCCGTTCCTCAACCTCCTGCTTGGCTGGGCCTCCGCCAGGGACGGCGAAGCCGGGCTCTATGGCCAGCTTCGATCGGCTTCGCTTCAACAGTTGGCTGACCTGCAGTTTGGGGAGTACTACGAACCCTTTACCGGCGAACCTTTGGGCAGCCTGGCCCAGGCCTGGACCGCGGCTGCTGCCCTGGAATGGATGGGAGCCGGGCCTGCCGCGGGACACGTCGAAATCCAAGAGAAGCCCCAGTGACCACAGTTCCGAAGGCACCTGCGGAATCCACCGGTCGCCGGCCCGCAGCGGCACTCCAAGAAAAGGTGATCGTGGGGCTGGATATCGGGGGTTCTAAAACCCATGGTGTCAGGATTGACGGCGGCCGGGTCACCCGGAATGAGGTGGCCGGCAGTGCAAACGTGCAAAACGTTGACCAGGCCACGGCGGCTGCGAATGTCGGGCACCTCATGTCTGCCCTTGGCGGCCTGGATGCTGACGCAGTCTATGTCGGGGCCGGGGGGATCGACACCAGGGAGGACGCGGCGAACCTCCAAAGTCTCATCTCCCCGCATGCTCCCCGAGCCAAGGTGGAAATTGTCCATGACACCAGGCTCATCCTGGCAGCGGCGGGCCAGGACGCAGGGATAGCAGTGATCGCCGGCACGGGCTCTGCCGTTTGGGGAACCAACGAGGCCGGCGATGAGGCCAGGAGCGGCGGCTGGGGTTACCTGCTCGGTGACGAAGGCAGCGGATACTGGTTCGGGCGGGAGGCTGTCCGCCACAGCCTCCGGCAGTTCAACCTGGGACTTGCGCCGGACGAGCTCACACGGTTGCTGTTGTCCGATTGCGGGCTG
This sequence comes from Arthrobacter sp. MDT2-3, assembly GCF_059090465.1. Taxonomy (NCBI): domain Bacteria; kingdom Bacillati; phylum Actinomycetota; class Actinomycetes; order Micrococcales; family Micrococcaceae; genus Arthrobacter; species Arthrobacter sp. MDT2-3. Next base: position 80,412 of record NZ_JBNHFS010000004.1, read on the forward strand.
GAACATCCTGAACAGCTGATCAGCCACTTCCACACCAACCACGACCGGCGTTACTGGGCCCAGCGGTCCGGCGTGGTTTTCGAGGCGGCGGCCCACGGCCATGTGCTCAGTCAGAGCATCATCCGGGAAGGCGGCTGGCATTTGGCGGACCAGGTCCTGCAGGTTGCCCGGCGCCTCGCCCTGGTTGGCCCGGTGGTTCTTGGCGGCGGCCTCGGCGTCCACCAGCCTGCGCTTGTGGAAGCACTGAACGCCCACCTGGCCGGGGAAGGGCTGGCTGCCGCCAAGCCCCTCGCCGTCGAGCCGGTCTTCGGTGCCGTCCACCTTGCCGGCGTTTACCTCGCAGCGGTAACCGGGCCAGCCCCTGGAGGGCTCCGGTAAGGAAGTAGGCTTGTAGACCGGAGAAAGGGGGCCGGCGTGACACTTGAAAGAATGCCTGCAAGCCTGGGCGGGGCTACCTCACATGGGCATCTGCTGGAGCTGATCCGTTCGGCGGACGGCCTGTCGCGCCAGCAACTGCTGTCAACCACCGGGATGTCCCGTGCCACCCTTTATGAGCGGCTGGATACGCTCACGCGCCGCGGCTACATCTACGAGGCCGAACCCCTCAGTTCCACCGGTGGCCGGCCGTCCCGGAAGATCCGCTTCGAGGACCGCGGGCGCGTTGTCCTGGCGCTGACTCTCGGCCAGACACACGGCACCGTGAGCATCACGGACACCACCGGGCGCCAGCTGCGCTCTGAGACCTTCGCACTGGAAATCAGCGCGCCGGCTGACTCAGTCCTGACTCCCCTGGTTCAAGCAGGACGGGAACTTTTGGAGAAGGGTTCCGACGAGACCTTGTTGGGTATCGGCGTCAGCCTTCCAGCACCGGTGGAGGCTGGTACCGGGCACGTGAAACACCAGACCACCATCCCCGGATGGTCACCCGACTCAGTGGTGCGGGTTGTCAAGGCGACCTGGGACCTGCCGCTGGTTATTGAGAACGACGCGCGTGCCGCAGCCCTGGGCGAAAGGGCCAGTGACGCTGAGACAGTTGTCTACGTCAAGGTCGGAACGGGCATTGGCTGCGGCATCGTGGTGGAAGGCTCCATCCTGCGCGGCGCCCATGGTTCTGCCGGGGACATTGGCCATATCCGCATGTCCGCGGACGGCCCCCTTTGCCGCTGCGGCCGCCACGGGTGCCTGGCTGCCTACAGCTCGGGGCGTGCCCTCAGGGACAGACTGGGCCATCTGGGGCTGACGAAAATTGATGACATCGGCGCCGCAGCAGGGACCGGAGTCCCCGAGGTCCTGCAGGCCCTCAATGATGCTGCGGACGTGCTTGGCCGGGCGCTTGCAGCCACCGTTACCACGCTTAACCCTGACCGCCTGGTGCTGGGTGGGCAAATCGGTGGATTGCCCGAATTTGTGGAAAAGGTGTCCTCCCGTGTCCTCACCGACGTAGTGGAGCGGATCGCCGAAGGCATGGTGGTGGAGGCAGGACATCCGGAAGACCTGGCCGCCTGCCACGGACTCACTACCCTCGTTATGCGCAAGATCTTCGCCCCCGATGCTGTTGACCAGCTCTTTGCGGATGAAGCGGAGAGCGCCGCGGGCTAGGGACGGCGGTGCGCCCTGCAGTACGCACCTTCTTTTATGTCAGGACCCGTTTTTGGGAACACGCACCCGCACCCTACTCTTACTTAGGTTCACCTAAGAAGAAGGACTGACCGTGCGCCCCACTCCCCTGCCGGACCCCGCCCATGCCGGCTGAGACGTTCCGTGACGCCTGGGGGATTCCCATTTGCGGGCGGACTCCGCGGAGGAGCTGGCCTTCCTGCAGGGAAGCAACGCCGCAACCGACCGTTCCTGGCAGATCGAGATGGAACGCTGGCGTTCGGAGGGCAGGACCGCCGAGCAACTGGGCGTCGGGGGCCTGCTATGGGACCGGTTTGCCCGCCAGTCAAGGCTTGACGACACCGCCCGCCGCTGCTTCGCCACCCTGGACGCGGCAACCCAGCGCTGGTGCACGGCGTATGTGGACGGCGTCAACCAGGCACTAACGGACGGCCGCAGGGACGCGCAGGAGTTCCGGGACACCCGGACCGCCCCGGGACGCTGGGAACCATGGACTCCGCTGGGCGTCTTCCTGGTCCATCACATCCTCTTCAGCACTTTCCCCAAAAAACTCTGGCGGGAACACGTCGCCGCAACCCTCGGCACGGACGCGGTGGGGCTTTTCAGCATCGAGGCTCCGGTCTGGGCCGGCAGCAACGCCTGGGCCGCAGCCGGCAGCCTGACGGATTCCGGCTTTCCACTGATCGCCGGAGACCCGCACCGGCTCATGGAGCTGCCCGGGGTGTACCAGCAGGTGCGCCTCGCCTGCCCGGAGTTCGACGTCGTCGGGCTGGCCTTTCCGGGCGTCCCCGGGCTGCCGCACTTCGGCCATACCGAAACTGCAGCCTGGGCGGTCACCAACGCGATGGCGGACTACCAGGACCTGTACACCGAGCAGCTCCGGCACAACGGGGGCGCCTTGCAGTCGCTGGGGCCGGACGGCTGGGAGCCCGTGCCGGTGAACCACCAGGAGGAAATCCCGGTGCGCGGCGCCCCCGCAGAAACTGTGGACGTGATCGAAACGGCGCGGGGCCCGGTGATTTCCAGCAGGCCCGACGGCGGGGCGCTAAGCCTGCGGACGCCGTCGCGCTCTGCCGGGGTGCTGGGGTTCGAGGCCCTCCTTCCGCTCCTCCGGAGCCGCTCCGCGGCCGAGGTGGAAGCGGCCCTGCGTTCCTGGGTGGAGCCCGTCAACTGCGTGCTGGCCGCGGATTCCAGCGGGGACGTACGCCACATTGTCGCCGGCAAGGTGCCGGTACGGAACAGGGAGAACCGTGTCCGCCCTGTTCCTGCCTGGTCCGCAGACCACCAGTGGACCGGCGAGTGGGTGGACCTGCCCCGGTCTGCCGTGGACGGGCTTGCCGTCAACGCCAACGACCGCGATTCAGGCGGCGGAGACAGGACCGGGCTGGAATTCGCGTCCGTCCACCGGGCCCTGCGCATCCGGCAATTGCTCGAGGAGGCCGGGCCGGGGCTCGACGCGGACGCCATGCAGCGCATCCAGATGGACACCCTGCTCGGATCATGGCCTGCGTTCCGGACGCTGCTGGAAGGGCTGGACCTGCGGAGTGGCCCTGCCGACGAGCTGCGTCTACGGCTCCTGGGCTGGGACGGCCAGATGGACGCCGACAGCAACACGGCGGCAACGTTCTCTGCCTGGCGTTCCGCGCTGGTCCTCGCACTGGCACAAAGCCCCGCCCTGGAACCCTTGACCGCGCCGCACGGCCGCTCGCCCCTGTTCGCGCCGTGGCTGCACCCGGCGGCCAGGGTGGGTTTCGCCGTCGAGACCATCCTTGCGCAGGGTGACCAACACGGCGTCGACGTTGGCGCAGCGGCACGGCAGACGCTGGAGGAAGTGGCCGCAGCACCGCCGACAGGAACCTGGGGAGCCAGCCACACCCTGCTGCCGCTGCACGCGGCATCGGACTACCCCGCGCTCGGAGCCGCGGCGCCCACTTTGCCGGTAACCTCGTTGTCCGGCGACACCAACTGCGTCCTCTCCACGGAAAGCCTGCCCGGGATCACGGACGGGTCCTTCCGCGGGCCCGTGGCACGCTACGTCTGGGACCTCTCGGACCGGACGAAGAGCCGCTGGATCGTCCCGTTCGGCGCCTCGGGAAACGCGGACAACCGCCATTTCGCGAGCCAGCTGCCGCACTGGGCGGCTGGCGAACTCATTCCCGTTGTTACTGACTGGGACCAGCTCACAAAGGAGAAGCCATGACCGGCGCTGATACAGCCATCCCCTTCGCGGCAAGAAGCGCGGTGTACGAGGAGCAGCTCCCGGGCCTGGGCCGCCTGCGGCTCGTCGTGATCACACCCGAGGCGGACGCGGACCTCCTGTACAGCTGGGTGCGGGAGGAACGCGCGCAGTTCTGGGGCATGGGCGCCATGACCCGGGACGAAGTGCGGGACGTTTACCTTTTCCTCGACAGCCTGGAGACACACCACGGGTTCGTGATGGTGGTGGAGGACCAGCCTGTGGGGATTTTCCAGACGTATGAGCCACTGCACGATCCCGTGGGTGAAGCGTATCCCGCCCGGCCGGAGGATACGGGCATGCACCTGCTCCTGGCCCCGGCGGTACAACCTGTTCCCAACTTCACGGCGACCCTGATGTCGGGGCTGATCCGGTTCCTCCTGACCGACCCGTCGAAGGACCGCGTCGTGGCGGAACCGGATGCGCGGAACAGCAAAGCGATCGGGCGGCTTGTGGGCTACGGCTTCGAGCCTGGCCAACGGGTGCAGCTGGCGGAAAAGGAAGCCCAGCTGGTGTTCCTTACGCGGGAGAAGTTCGAGTCACGCCCGGCCGGGTAAGCGCCGGCGGCAGGCTATTCCTCGCCGTTGTCTTCGGCTTCCAGGTATGTCGCCATGGCTTCACACGCCTGTTTCCAGCGCGCGTTCAGCGCATGCCGGTTCAACGGCGAGAACATGCCGTCGAGGACTTTTTCCATTGCGTCGTATGTGGCGTCCCGGGCCCGTTCCTGCGCCGCCGGGCTGTAATAGTTCATGTCGGTAGTTCGTTGTCAGGGTGGGCTCGGATGGCGGAAAACTGACGGCTCTTAACCGGCCGGCCGGAGCGACGTGATCATCCGCCTGATGTCCTGGTACTCGGCGGTGTCCATGTATTTGCGGGCTTGTTCCAGGTATGGCAGGGACCCGGCACCGGGCGTCACGTTGTTTTCCGGGTTGAAGAACGCACCGAACATCGCCGCGGTGGGCGGCCAGGTGAAGAAGTGGAAAATCGGACATGCCGAGCCGCCGGTGGGAGCTTCAACGGTGGTGATGCCGTAGGCGGCAGCAGGGGTATCGGCGGGGCCGGGGGCTGTGGCATCGCCGCGGGTTTCAAACACGTACCGGGGCACGTCGCCGTTTTGGGCCAGCGCCGGGAGTTCCTGCGACTCAAACTCCGAGAAGGGATACTTCTCGGTGCAGGTGGAACCAGTGGCCATGTTGGTCCGGAGGGTGGCCAGCGGCTTCCCTGCTTCATTGGTGACCTCCGCGAAGGCACCCCCGCCTTCCGGGAGCTCCCCTGCCGGGTCCCGGACGCTCCACTCGGCCGGCAGGTCAAACGCGAGCTGCCCGTCCGCCGTCGTAAAGGTCATCCATGCCGTCCCCTTGGCGGGGGGCTTTGCGGTCGCGGTGGCCGTCGTGGTGGCCTGGCCGTCCGGCGGGCCTGAGGTGACGGAAGGACTGGGGGAAGCGGACGTGGCGGGGGCGGTGGCCGTCGCCGCCGGGGTTGTTGCCGTCGGCGGCGCTGCCTGCGGGCCGCAACCAGCCAGCATAACAGAAACCAGAATCATCGCGGGAAGGAGCCCGCCGGACCTACGCATATCACCCTCCCGGGGCTAGGAAATCCTGTCCTCCAATTGTGGAACCACGTACAGGTTTCGGGCCGGGCATTGAGTGATTGGCGCCGAACTGTTGCGCCGAATAACAGAAGAGTTTGGGAGCCTTAACGCGCGACGGCGGCCCGCCCCTTGGGGAGCCGGCCGCCGTCGAGCGCGTTTTGTTATCAGAGGGTAGCGGTGTCGATCACGAAGCGGTAGCGGACGTCAGAGGCGAGGACCCGCTCGTAGGCGTCGTTGATCTTCTCAGCGGGAATGACCTCGATCTCCGCCCCGATGCGGTGCTCGGCGCAGAAGTCGAGCATCTCCTGCGTTTCGCGGATCCCGCCGATCATGGAACCGGCGAAGGAGCGGCGGCCCATGATGAGGGCGAAGGCGTTGACCGGGAGCGGTTCGGCGGGGGCGCCGACGTTGACCAGTGCGCCGTCGAGGGTGAGCAGCTGCAGGTAGGAGCTGATGTCGATCGAAGCACTGACGGTGTTGATGATCAGATCGAAGGTGCCCGCGAGCTGTTCGAAGGTGGCCGCATCGCTGGTGGCGTAGTAGCTGCCCGCGCCCAGCCGCAGCCCGTCTTCCTGCTTTTTCAGCGACTGGGACAGGACGGTTACCTCAGCACCCATGGCGGCGGCGAGCTTGACGGCCATGTGGCCGAGGCCGCCGAGGCCGACGACGGCAACCTTCTTGCCCGGGCCGGCGCCCCAATGGCGGAGCGGGGAGAAAGTGGTGATGCCGGCGCACAGCAGCGGGGCCGCGGCGTCGAGCTCGATGCCTTCGGGGATCCGGACCACGAAGTCTTCGGTCACCACGACGTGGGTGGAGTAGCCGCCCTGGGTGATGGTTCCGTCGCGGTCCACGGCGCCATAGGTGCCGACGTTCCCGGCCAGGCAGTACTGTTCCTCGCCCTTCAGGCAGTTGGCGCATTCGCGGCAGGAGTTGACCATGCAGCCGACGCCGACGCGGTCACCCACAGCGTGCTTGGTGACAGCGGAGCCAACTTCCGTAACAACACCGGCGATCTCGTGGCCGGGAACCAGCGGGTACTGCTGCGGGCCCCAGTCGCCGCGGACGGTGTGGATGTCTGAGTGGCAGATGCCGGCGAACCTGATCTCGATCAGGACGTCGTGGGGGCCCACTTCGCGGCGTTCAATGGTGGTCGCAAAAAGGTCCTCTGTGGCGGACGGGGATGCATAGGCCTTGACGGTGGTCATGGTTCTCCTGTGGTTCTTGGGGGGATATCGAAATGCTACAGGGTCGATTAACATCAAACCCTGCGGTGGGAGGCGTAGCGAGGGCCCTGCTGAAACGGGTTATGGCAGAACCCCTTTAGCGGGTCCCGTACTCGTCTTCAGTGATGTGCTCCGCAGGGGGACGTACGGGTTGCGGGCGGGCCAGGACAAGGAGTCCGAACAGGGAAAGCAGCGCTCCGCCGATCATGAGCAATGCCATGGGCACGGCTGTGTCCGAGCCGCCAAGTCCCGCTATCGGAGCGACGACGCCGGCTGTGGTCCACTGGACGAGTCCCAGCACGGCTGAGCTGGTGCCCGGGTGTTCGGGTACTTCGGCCGAGGCGAGGGCGCCGCCGTTGGTATTAATCAGGCCTTGGGCCACCATGAGGGCGAAAAAGCTGCCCACCGCCACCAGCAGCGGAGTGGCCCACCACAAGGCCCCGACCAGCATGGCCACCCCGGCAGCCAGGGCGATGATTTGCCCCGCGAAGATGACCTTCCGGGTAGACACGCGGCCAGCGAGACGCGCCGAGACCAGCGCGGCGATGGTCATGCCGCCCGCGTTCGCCGCGAACACGATCGAGTAGGCCACGGGCGACAGTCCGTTCATGTTCTGCAGGATGAACGCGGACGTTGCCACGTAAGCGAACAAAGCGATGAAGGCCGACGACGCCACCATCACGTAACCGACGAACCGGCGGTTGGAGAGCACGGCCTTCGCCGCGCGGCCGAATTCCCCCAGCCCGCCTGCGTGCCGCTTCTCCGGCGGCATCGACTCCGGAACGATGAACAGCGCACAGAGGGTCATCAGGATACCGAGGGCCGCAAGTGACCAGAAGGTCATCCGCCACCCGGTCAGCTGGAGGATCACAGCTCCGAGCAGCGGGCTGATGATCGGGGCCACGCCGCCGATCCCCATCACGAGGTTGAGTACCCGGACCAGCTGCGGCCCGTGGGCCAGGTCAACAATGACGGCGCGCCCGATGACCATCGCCAAGCCACCGCCGAACCCCTGCAGGAACCGGGCCAGCATCAGGATCCAAACGTCCGGTGCCACGGCGCACGCGACCGACGCGACGGTCATGAGCACTGTTCCCGCGACCAGCGGCATCCGCCGGCCGCGCTGGTCGCTGAAGGGCCCGCCCACCAGCTGTCCGAGCCCCATCCCGGCGAAGAACGTGGTCAAGGTCAACTGCACGGCGGACGCGGCGGTGCCGAACTCTTCGGATACACGCGGGAAGGCCGGAACATACATATCGGTAGCGAGCGGTGCCACGGCCGTCAGGAAGATGACCGTGGCAACCAGCGTGGCCGGGACGGCGCCGGCCGATGGCCTGCGGGTGGTTGCGGTCGGCAGCATGGGTTGTGGTGCTCCAGCTCGTTGATGGCTAAAGGGGGCTATCTCCATCAAACCGGCAACCGGCAAGCGTAGCGAGGGCCCTGCCGTAACGGGTTCTGGCAGGGCCTCCTTAGGGTTTGCGGTTTCGTCGTAACGTGTCCGTATGGATAACCGAGCCGAGGTCCGGCAGTTTCTTTCTACCCGCCGGGGGCGCATCACCCCGGAACAGGCGGGTATCGAACCGTACGGCGGACGGCGCCGCGTGCCGGGACTGAGGCGTGAAGAGGTGGCCAGGCTGGCCGGGGTCAGCGTTGACTACTACACCCGGCTGGAACGCGGAAACCTCACCGGGGTTTCCGACAGTGTGCTGGACGCCATTGCCCAGGCGCTGGAGCTGGACCGTGCTGAACACGACCACCTCTACGACTTGGCCCGGGCGGCCAACACGTCGGGACGCAAGCGTGCTGCGAGCGCCGCCGGTTCCGTCCCGTCCGGGGTGCGGCGCGAGCTGCAGTACCTCTTGGACACCATCACCGGAGCGCCGGCTTTTATTGGCAACAACCGGATGGATATCGTGGCCGCCAACGCCCTGGGCTACGCGTTGTACTCCGACATGTACCGTGGCACGGCACGGCCGGTGAACCATTCACGGTTCATCTTCCTGGACCCCCGAGCGCACGATTTCTACACGGACTGGGACCGGGCAGCCAACGTCAACGTCGCCATCCTTCGCCGCGAAGCGGGGCGCAGCCCGCACGACAAGGGCATTGCCGAGTTGATCGGCGAGCTCTCCATGCGCAGTGACGAGTTCCGTACGCGCTGGGCTGCACATAATGTCCGCCGCCACTATGCCGGCACAAAGTTCTTCAAGCATCCCGTGGTGGGACTCCTCGAGCTGAACTATCAGGTCCTGGGGCTGGAAGAGGATCCCGGCCATACCCTGACGGTCTACCCCGCCACCCCGGGCAGCCCCTCCGAGGAAGCCCTCAAACTTCTCGCCTCGTGGGCCGCGAGCGAGAACATCGTCGAATCAGCCCAACCCCACGCCCGGAGCTAAACACCAGGCGCTAAACTCCCAACCTGCCCTGCGAGGCGTGCCGTTATGCCAGGGGAACGGCGAGGATCCGGTCATCCCCTGGCTGCGGATCACCGCGGCCGTCGGTGTTGTTGGTCATGAACCACAGCTGCCCGTCCGGTGACAGTGCCACGTCGCGGATACGGCCGTACTCCCGGCTGTAGTGGTCGGTGAACGTGGTGGGATCCGAGACGGGAACCGACCGCAAAACCTGTCCCCGGAGGTTGGCGATGAACAGGGTGCCGCCGGCGTGTGCCATGCCGCTGGGACTCGCCGTGCCTGGCTGCCACTGCTGCAGGGGATCCACAAAACCTTCCCGGCCCGCAATCCCTTCCACGGTGGGCCACCCGTAGTTGGCGCCAGGCCTAATGACGTTCAGCTCGTCCCAGGTGTTCTGCCCGAATTCGGTGGCGAACAGGGTTCCGTCGTCCGCCCACGCCAGGCCCTGCGGGTTCCGGTGCCCGTAGCTGTACGTGAGAGAGCCCGGGAAGGGGTTGTCGGCCGGGACCTCACCCTCCGGAGTCATGCGCAGGATTTTGCCGGCAAGGGAATCCCGGTCCTGGGCGCTGTTGCGCTGTTGCGCGTCCCCGGCCGTCACGTACAGCATGCCATCGGGACCAAAGGCGATCCGGCCGCCGTCGTGGGTACTCGCGGCCGGAATCCCTGCCAGCAGTGTGTTCGGCTGCCCGAGTGAGAGAGATCCTGGTGTGCCGGTCACGGCAAAACGCTGGACCCGGTTGCCGTCCGACGCCGTCGAATAGACGTAGAGGTCGCCGCCGCCACCTACCGCGAGGCCCAGCAGTCCTGACTCTCCCCGGCCAACCACCCCCTCAACGGTCCCGATGGGCCGCGCAGAACCATCCGGCGCGAGTTCGAGAATGCGCGCACTGTTCCGCTCACTGACCAACGGCGTCCCGTCGCGGAACACAACGGACCACGGCGCGGCAAGGCCAGTTGCAACTGGCTCCGGCGTCCCGGCGATCATGGCTGGGGCCGTCCGGGCTGGAATGGCTGTGGATGTGGAAGCGGCCGGAGCGGAAGTAACCGGAGCCGAGGACGACGGGGCAGGGAACGTAGCTGTGGGCGACTGCGGCGGGGTTGCCGTGCAGCCAGCCAGGAGGATACCCGTCCCCATGGCAGCCGCGGTAAGGGTCCGGTGACGCATGCATTTCTCCAATCAATCACGGTGCCCAGGACAGGGCTCCTTCCAGCATCGCCCCTTGCCGCCGCATGCAGGAGGGAGAAACGCTCCCCAGGCAGTCTCTGTTGGAACCTGTTACGGCAGAACCCCCATCTTTCAGCGCCGAACCCCTGCAGTCCAGACACGGGTCCGGCCTTTGCCAGTCACATTAACCTCCGTTGCGGATCATGGCGCCGGGTTTCTCGATTTGTCCTCCTGATGGCGCCGTAAGTAGCGCCGTTTCCTCCCGTTTCGCTTCCGTTGCGCGGTGCTGGCCAAGGCATTGAAGACCGTGCTTAGGTGTTTCCACAGCCCACGCCGGGCCAAGCGCAACACGCCGACAGTGAACAGGAGGACCGATGCCGCATCCAACCACCAGCCCGCAAAGCACCCGCACTTTCGGTCCGCTGTGTTGGCTCCGCCGAATGTGCACCCGCTCCTTGGTTTCGACAAGCTAAGCCACCAGCCGCTGACCCAGCACCGCAGCATCACCGCAACAGCGTCCGACGGCGGCACGCACCTCCTTCCCTTTTCCCCGGCTATCCGGGTCCCCGGGCGCTTCGTCGCGCCCTGATGCCCACATATCGTCCCTTCGAAAGGCACCACATGTCCCCCGCTGCATCCTTCCCGCCCCAACAATCGTCCAATGGTGCCTTCACCCGGCGCCGCGCGCTGGGCGCACTCCTGGCCCTGCCCGCACTCGGTCTCCTCACGGCCTGCGGCGGAACCGCTACCGCCGGCGACGCCACCAGCCAGGCGTCCTCCGCACCGCTCGCCGCGTCAGTTCCGGCGGGAACCACCATCAAAGTCGGTGACCCGAGCATCCGGGTTGCCTTGGAACTGTCCGGCCTGATCAAGGACCTGGACGGCATCAACGTGGAGTTCGCCAATATCTCGGGCGGCCCGCAGACCACCGAAGCCTTCCGTGCCAACGCCCTGGACGTCGGCTCGGTGGCGGACATCCCGCCCATCCACGCCACCTGGACAGGTCTGGATGTCCGGATCATCGCCAGCGCCTACCGGCAGGACGCGGTGAACCACCCGCTGTACGAACTCGGCGTTGCGCCGGGCGCAGGCATCACCAGGCTGGAGGACCTGCGCGGCAAGAAGGTGGCGTACAGCCCGGGCCAGGCCCAGGGCGCGCTGGTCCTGCGGATCCTGGAAAAGGCCGGGCTCGCCCAGGATGACGTGAAGCTCATCGAGCTGCCCAGCACGGGCGATGCCTACTCCTCGGCGCTCTCCAGCAAGCAGGTTGACGCAGCGCCGCTGGGCGGCGTCCAGATCAAGCGGTACCTCGCAAAGTACAAGGCCGACGGCGCCACCACCCTCCGACACGGCCTCCGCGACGACCCGGGGCACTTGTACTCCCCCGCCAAGGTCCTGGCCGATCCCGCCAAGGCCGCCGCCCTGGCCAAGTACGTCGAGGCGTGGGGCAAGGCCCAGCGCTGGGTGGAGGACCACCCCAAGGAATGGCTCGAAGGCTACTACATCAAGGACCAGGGACTCTCCGCCGAGGACGGGCAGTACCTGATCGATGCCGCAGGCAAGCGGGACGTCCCCACATCCTGGACGGAGGCCATCGAGCGGCACCAGCAGACCATCGACCTGCTGGCTCGGGAACAGAAGAAGCCGCAGCTGAAAGCGGCGGACCTCTACGACACCCGCTTCGAGGCCATCGCGGGCACCGCCTTCGCCGCGGCGGGCAAGGGCGGTGCAGCATGAGCGCGGCTCCGGTTCTGGAACGTCCCGCCGTCGAACCCCATTTGGACCCGGCCCTCGCGGCACGCGAGGACGTGCGGCCCACCGGCAGGAGGCTGGGTCCCGGACGACGGCGGCGCCTGGCTTGGCTGTTGGGCCCCTCCGCCCTGCTGGGGCTCTGGACAGTTTCTTCCGCAACAGGCCTGCTGGACCCGCGGATCCTCTCCGAGCCGTGGACCGTGGTGGCCACCGCCGGCGAACTGATCGCGGACGGCAGGCTGCAGGAAAATCTCGCCATCTCCGCCCAGCGCGCCGGCCTGGGGCTGTTCTTCGGCATCGTGGTGGGTGCGGTGCTGGCCCTCCTCGCCGGGTTGAGCCGGGTGGGTGAGGCGTTGATTGACGGGCCGGTGCAGATCAAGCGTGCCATCCCCGGCCTGGCACTGATTCCACTCCTCATCCTGTGGTTCGGCATCGACGAGACCATGAAGGTGCTCACCATCACCCTGGGCGTCTTCGTCCCCATCTACCTGCAGACCCACGCCGGCCTGCGCGGGATCGACCTGCGCTACGTCGAGCTCGCCCAGACGGTGGGGCTCAGCCGCGCCGCCTTCATCCGCAAGGTGGTTCTTCCGGGCGCACTGCCGGGGTTCTTCCTGGGCCTGCGTTTCGCCGTCACCGGAGCATGGGTATCCCTGGTGGTGGTTGAACAGATCAACGCCACCAGTGGCATTGGCTACATGATGGAGCTCGCCCGCACCTACGGCCAAACCAACATCATCGTCCTCGGACTTGCTGTCTATGGCATTCTCGGCCTGTTGTCCGACGGCGCCGTCCGCTTCCTCGAACGAAAGGCCCTCTCATGGCAACGCACTCTGGCGGGCTGACAGCCGTCGCACCGTCCGCCGTCCGCTCCTCCTCCGTCCGCTCCTCCTCCGGCGCAGCCCCTGCGGCCGGCGCAACCAAGGCAGTTTCGGTCCGGAACCTGATCCGCAGCTTTGGCCCGAAAGGCGTCCTGAACGGCGTGGACCTGGACATCGCCCCCGGCGAGTTCGTGGCCCTCCTCGGCCCCAGCGGCTGCGGCAAAAGCACCCTGCTGCGGGCCCTCGCCGGGCTGGACCACGACGTCCGCGGCAGCGGCGTGATCAGCGTCCCCGAGCGCGTGTCCGTGGTCTTCCAGGATTCGCGGCTGCTGCCGTGGGACAGCGTGCTGGGCAACGTCACCCTGGGCCTGCGGGAGCACGACGCCGAGTCCCGGGCACGCAAGGCCCTCGCCGAAGTGGGGCTCGCCGGTAGGGAAAAATCCTGGCCACATGAACTTTCCGGCGGTGAGCAGCAGCGCGTGGCGCTGGCCCGGTCGCTGGTCCGGGAACCGCAGCTGCTGCTGGCCGACGAGCCGTTCGGCGCCCTCGACGCCCTCACCCGCATCAAAATGCACGGACTGCTCCAGGACCTGGTGGCCCTGCACCGGCCCGCAGTCCTGCTGGTCACCCACGACGTGGACGAAGCCATTGCCCTCGCCGACCGGATCGTGGTGCTGGACCGCGGCCGCGTTGCCACCGTCCGCACCGTGACGCCGGAGATCAGCACCGCAGTGGATGCCGCCGGCCACGAAGCCCTCCGCCGCGACCTCCTTGCCGACCTTGGCGTCGTCGGCACCAGCCACTGACCTCTACCTCAGCTGAAGGACCATCCCATGACTTCTGACAACTCTCCCACTACCCGCCAACTCCACCTCAACGCCTTCCTGATGAGCACCGGACACCACGAGGCATCCTGGCGGCTGCCCGAGAGCGACCCGCAGTCCAGCACCAACGTGGAGCACTACAAGCAGCTTGCCCGAACTGCTGAACGCGGCAAGCTGGACTCCATCTTCTTCGCCGACTCCCCCGTGCTGTTCGGTGAGGTGGGCCGGCGCCCTGCCGGCAAGCTCGAACCCACCGTCCTCCTGACCGCCATTGCCGGCGCCACGGAACACATCGGCCTGATCGCCACCGCCTCCACCACCTACAACGAACCCTTCAACCTGGCCCGGCGGTTCGCGTCAGTGGACTGGGTCAGCGGCGGCCGCGCCGGCTGGAACGTGGTCACCACCGCCGGACCGGACGCCGCCCGCAACTTCGGCGTCGACGATCAGCCCGCCCACGCCGTGCGGTACGAGCGTGCCGCCGAGTTCATTGAGGTGGCGCAGAAACTGTGGGACAGCTGGCAGGACGACGCCGTACTGGCGGACAAAGTTGAGGGTGTGTGGGGAGACGGCGAAAAGATCCGCGTGATCGACCACGAAGGCAAGCACTTCAAGGTCCGCGGCCCGCTCAACGTCCCCCGTTCCCCGCAGGGCCACCCGCTGATCGTCCAGGCCGGATCGTCGGAGGACGGCAAGGACCTCGCCGCACGGTACGCGGACGCCGTCTTCACCGCCCACCAGACGCTCGCTGATGCACAGGCCTTCTACCGGGACCTCAAGAACCGCACCGCTGCTGCTGGCCGCGACCCGGAGACCATCAAGATCCTGCCGGGCATCGTGCCCGTCATCGGCGCCACCGAAGCGGAAGCGGTGGAGCTGGAACGGGAACTGGACCGCCTCATCAAGCCGGAGTACGCCCGCATCCAGCTGGCCAAGACCCTGCGTGTTGCTCCTGAAGACCTTCCCCTGGACCGCCAGTTGCCGGACAACCTGCCCAGCGAGGACGAGATTGAGGGCGCCAAGAGCCGTTACACGCTGATCGTCCAGCTGGCCCGCCGCGAAAAGCTCACCGTGCGCCAACTCATCGGACGGCTGGGCGGCGGACGCGGTCATCGCACCTTCACAGGCACCCCGGTCCAGGTTGCGGACGCCATCCAGGAATGGTTCGACGGCGGCGCGGCGGACGGCTTCAACATCATGCCGCCGGTGCTGCCCTCGGGGCTGGAAACGTTCGTGGACCAGGTGGTCCCCATCCTTCAGGAACGCGGCCTGTTCCGCACCGAATACACCGGCAGGACACTGCGGGAGCACTACGGCCTGCAGCGCCCGGCCAACCGCTACGCCGGCGCGGGCGCAGGGGAACTGGCATCCATCGGATCGGCGTTCTGATGGGCCGGCAGCTCAAACTCAACCTGTTCATCTACCCCGGAGGCCACCACGAGGCCGCCTGGCGGCACCCGAAGTCCCGGACCGACAGGGTCCTGGACATCCGGTTCTACCAGGAACTGGCGCAGCGCGCGGAGGCCGCCAAGCTGGATGCCGTGTTCTTCGCGGACGGGCCTGCGCTGGAGAGCAACGTGCAGTACGCCACCCGGTTCCGGCTGGAGCCGTTCACGTGGCTCTCCGCCGTTGCGGTAGCCACGGAACGGATTGGCCTGATAGGTACGGCCAGCACCACGTACCTTGAGCCGTACAACGCGGCGCGCCTGTTCGCATCCTTGGACCACCTCAGCGGCGGCCGCGCAGGCTGGAACATCGTCACCACCGGCGCGGAGCGGGCGTCCCGGAACTTCGGGCTGGACGAGCATCCGCCGCACGCCGAACGCTACTCGCGGGCGGATGAGTTTGTCCGCGTGGCCGGCAAGCTCTGGGACAGCTGGGAGGACGGGGCAGTGGTGTCCGACGCCGGCACGGGAGTTTTCGCGGACACCTCACGGATCCATCCCATCGGTCACGAGGGCGAACACTTCCGCGTGGAGGGACCGCTGAACACTCCGCGGTCCCCGCAGGGTAGGCCGGTTTTCGTGCAGGCAGGGTCCTCCGCCGACGGGAAAGCCTTCGCCGCGCAGCACGCGGAAGCGGTTTTCACCGCGCACCAGACCCTGCAGAGCGCGCAGGGGTTCTACGCCGATATCAAGGCGCAGGCCGCGGCGAACGGCCGGAACCCGGAGCAGCTCCTGGTCCTGCCGGGCATCAGCCCCTACCTCGGCTCCACCGAGGCGGAGGCACGGGCCCTCAAGCAGGAGTTCGACGAACTGACCCAGCCGGAGTACGGGCTGGGCATCTTGCGGAAACTGCTGGGCGTGGACCTCGACGGTGTCAGGCTGGATGCGCCCTTCCCTCCGGACCTGCTGGCGGCAGCGGGCCGGGCGGGCAGCCGCAGCCAGCTGCTCCTGGACGTGATCCGGCGGGAAGGCCTCACCGTCCGGCAGGTATTGCACCGTTTCGCCGGCGCCCGCGGGCACTACGTGTTCGCCGGAACACCGGTCCAGGTGGCGGACGAGATTCAGCGCTGGTTCGAAGACGGGGCCGCGGACGGGTTCAACGTCATGCCGCCGTGGCTGCCGGGCGGTTTCGAGGCCTTCGCGGATGAGGTTGTCCCCATCCTGCAGTCCCGTGGCCTCTTCCGCACGGAATACACCGGCCGGACCCTGCGCGAACACTTCGGACTCGACCGTCCAGGCAGCCAGTACACCGCTCAGAGCCCACACAGCGCCGCAAGCCAGCACACCAAACAACTGTTAGGAGCATCCGCATGACCGAATACCGCAGCTTGGGGTCCACCGGACTCAAGGTCAGCCCGCTGACCTTGGGGACCATGATGTTCGGGGCCATCGGGAACCCGGACCACGAGGATTCCATCCGGATCATCCACCAGGCCCTCGATTCCGGCATCAACCTGGTGGACACCGCCGACGTCTACTCCAAGGGCGAGTCCGAGGTCATCGTGGGCAAGGCCCTGAAGGGCCGCCGGGACGACGTGGTGCTGGCCACCAAGGTCCACGGCCGTCTCGGCGAGGACGTAAACCAGGCAGGAAATTCACGCCGCTGGATCATCCGCGAGGTGGAGGACAGCCTGCGCCGGCTGCAGACCGACTGGATCGACCTCTACCAGGTGCACCGGCCGGAACCGGACACGGACATCGACGAGACGCTGGGGGCGCTCACCGATCTGGTGCGGCAGGGCAAGATCCGGTACATCGGCACCTCCACCTTCGAGCCTGGCCAGATCGTCGAGGCCCAGTACGTAGCCCGCGAGCGACACCGAGAGCGGCCTGTGACGGAGCAGCCGCCGTACTCCATCCTGGCCCGCGGCATCGAGCGCGAAGTGTTGCCCCTGGCCCAGAAACACCGGCTCGGCGTTCTGCCGTGGAGCCCGCTGGCCGGCGGCTGGCTGAGCGGCAGGATCAAGGCCGACGGCGCGCACAGCACCTCCAGCAGGGCCGTCCGGCAGCCGGAACGGCACGACCCGTCGTCGGCCGAAAACGCCCGCAAAACGCAGGCTGTGCTGGAGCTGACCGAACTCGCCGACCAGGCCGGGCTGTCGCTCATCCATCTGGCCCTCGGCTTTGTGCTGGAGCACCCGGCCGTCACGTCCGCCATCATCGGGCCCCGGACGCTGGAGCATTTGGAGGGGGCGCTCGGCGCGGACAAGGTCAGTCTCTCCAAGGACGTGCTGGACCGGATCGACGAGATTGTCCCGCCCGGCACCACCCTGAACCAGGCCGACGCCGGCTACCGGCCGCCGTCGTTGACGGACCCGTCGCTGCGCCGCCGCAGCCGCTGATCTGCCCTGTCAGGTGGAGCGGCAGGTGGGCCGGACGGCACGGGAAGGTCCCGCCGTCGTCCGGTTACCTCTCACCCCGTCAGGCTGGGTGCACCCGCGTGGTGAGGTAGAGGCGGTGGGCGGTGATGACCAGCGCAAGCCAGGCGGCCCCCAGCGCCCATGCCCCCAGCACGTCGGTAAGCCAGTGGTGACCCAGATAAACACGGCTCAGCCCCATGGTGGCGGCAAAGACTCCTGCTGCCACCGCCGTGAGGACACGGGCACGGGAGGACTTGAGGCGGAGGATCACCAGGTACGCCACGATGCCCGCGATCACCACGGAGTTCAACGAGTGGCCGCTGGGGAATGAGGCGGAGTACTCGTAGGGAGGGACCGCATCTGCCAGGTCAGGCCTGGTCCTGCCCACCAATTCCTTGCCTGCGATGGTCATCAGGAGCGAACCGAGTCCGGCGGTGAGCATCAGGATGACCGGGGTCCAGGACCGTCGCCTCAGGGCCAGCCCAATCATGATGGCCAGCGCCAGCACGGGCATCCCCACGGTCCCGCCCACGTCGGTGTAGCCGGTGATGATCATGTCCAGGCCCGGTGAGCGGAGTGTCTTGGCACCGTCCAGGATCGGATGGTCCAGCCCGGCAACGCCGTCGGCTTGGACCACGGATTCATAGACCTCGGCGAATACGGCGGCGAGCGCAACGGCCAGCACTGCCCCGACGGAAAGGGTGAGGACCAACGCCGCATGGGAGCCGAGCAGCCTGCTGGCCCGTTGGACTGTGGAGGCCAGGAATTGGCCGGGTTTGGTGTCCCACCGGGTGAGGTCCTGCCCGCCGACAAAGCGGTCCTGGTGGACTTCACCGCTCACGCCGGTCTCGGGCGGTTTCGTTTCTGCAGCCATGTCTCCTGAACCCTCCCTGCCGGTTATCCGAAATTAGTAAGCAACCTTACCTTGCGCGGCGCCAGCGGGGAGGAACTACGCATTCACTGCCCGGCGCGGGGACGTTTCCAGTTCGTTGAGGCAGTAGTTCTTAAACCAATGCCGGATGCCCTGCGGCAGCTTGGGGTAGGTCACGGCGAGGACTTTCATGGTGCGGTGGAAGCGGCGCTCATGGCGGTCGCTCCATGGCAGGCCGAAGTCCTGGCGCAGCTGGTCCGGAAGGAGACCGGCCGTGAGGAACCGGGCGAGCGGCATGATCGCCCGGTACCACAGTGCTGCGCGCTTCGGGTACAGGAGGCCGCGGCCCACGCGAACAGCGGCGTCGCTGGCCCGAAGGTTTGCCATGCGTTCTTCGTAATAGCGGTTGAACTCTTCACGGTCCTTGGGCCATTTGCCGGGTGGAAGCTGCAGGGCGGTTCCGAGCCTGGCGTAGTCCTGGTACATGGCATCGGCGGATTCGTCGTCGAGCGGGCCGTAAATCTTTTCAATGATGGTGAGCGCAGTGTCGTAAAGCGTTGCCGTCACCCACAGCTGCAGCTCCGGATCGTAGGCGTTGTACCCGGGAGATTTCTCATCGGCACCCCGGCGCACAGGTATATGGGCGCGGTTCACCCTGCGGCGGACCTCCTTGACCTGCTCCTCGGTCCCGTAGGTGACTGCGTACACGTACGTGAGGGTGCCTTTGAGCCGATTGATCGGGCGGTCCGTGAAGGTGCTGTTCTCGGCGACGCCGCGGCCCACCGCCGGATCGGCAAGCTGAAGCAGGATGGCCCGGCCCGCCCCCGCCAGCAGGATGCCCTCCGCGTTCAATTCGGCAAGTTCTCGCGCCATCTCAACAGGGTACCGGAGCGCGCCGGGCGGCGGGATGGGAGCTGCCACGAAGAACAGCCCCCTCGCCCCGGCCCCTTCAGCTGGCCGAGTCAGGCCGCGTACTCCGTGCGGCCGCCAACGACGGTGCGCAGTACGCGGGCATTCAGCAGTGATTCCTCGCCGTCCTTGAAAGGATCGGCGTCGAGCACGGTGAAGTCCGCAGCGAGGCCAGCCGCCAGGCGGCCACGTCGGTCCTCTTCCATAACTGAGGCCGCAGCGTCGCGGGTTGCGTGTGTGATGGCCTCAGCCAAGGGACGGGCGAAATGGGGATTGTTGGGCGGAAAAGACGGGTCCAGAGCCGACTGCCTCGTTGCGGCGACGAACATGTTCTGCAGGGCCTCGTACGGCGCGGTGGGGGCGTCGGTGGAAAAGGCCAACAGGGCGCCGGCCGCCACATATTCGGGCCAGGCGAAGCTGCGGTCCGGCCGGTCGTCTCCAAGCATCGCCACCCAGTTGCCGTAGATGGCAGGGTCGGCGTGGACGGGCTGCATGGACGCAGTGACGCCGAGCCGGGCCATCCGGGCAGGGGTCTCCGGTGAGGCGTATTCGAGGTGCTCGATGCGGTGGCGGCGGTGGCGCGGCCCATTTATTTCTGCAGCACGTTCCAGCGCATCCAGGGCAATATCACTGGCGTGGTCCCCGATGGCGTGGAGGGCAACCTGCAGCCCGGCGGCATCGGCGGCTGCCACCACCGGATCCAACTGCTCAGGGGACCAGATAGGCCCGGCCTGTGAACCGTCCGCATAGGGCCGGTTCATGGCAGCAGTGCAGGCGTCGATCACACCGTCCAACGCCAGTTTGATGCCGGCCACACGCAGCCACTCGGTATTGACGTCCCTGGCCAGGAGCACGGCGCGTTCCACCTGCGCCAGGTTTTCGGCCTCGTCGCCGGTGTTGTGAATGAACCAGTGCGCCACGACGCGGATCGGCAGCCGGCCGCCGCGCCGCCCTGCCGCACGGAGGAACGCCGCCAGGTCGAGTTCACCCAGTGCCATGTCCACTGCCCCGGTCACACCGGCGGCCAGGTAGGCCGCAACGGAACGTTCGACGGCGGCGTCGCGGTCAGCGTCCGAGGTCACCTCCCCCAGGAACGGCCACACAAACTGCTGCGCTGCGGTCTCGTACAGCATCCCGTCCGGTTCGCCCTGGCTGTCCCGCCCGATGCGTCCGCCGAGTGGATCAGGGGTGTCCCGGCTAATGCCCAGTTCCTTAAGCGCGGCCCGGTTCACCCAGCAGGAGTGGTAGTCGTTGGCATCAAGGTAGACGGGTACATCTGAGACTGCTTCGTCGATCATGGCCGAGGTTGGTGCTCCGGGCAGCGAGTCGAACAGCCAGCCCCTGCCCAGGATCCGGTTGGCACCGGGGTCGGCAGCCCGTGCGGTGCGCAGGCGTTCCTGCATCTCAGGCAGGGTTCTGGCATCTGTGAGGCCCACCTTTCCCAGTGCCTCGCCGAGCATCATCACGTGCGTGTGGGCGTCGATGAACCCCGGCAGCACCAGCCTCCCGCCCAGGTCCACCACCTCTTCGGCGTCACCGGCAGCCGCAGCGGCGGTGGCATCGCTGCCTACATGGGTGAGCTTGCCAGCGTCGGCAATGAACGCTTCAGCCCAGGGGGCAGACTGGTCGGCGGTGAAGACGCGGGCGTTGCGGTAAAGCACAGTCATGGGGTTTCAGACTCCTGCGGTTCGGATGGTGGCAATGTCGGATGAGTTTGGAGTGGTTGAGGCGTGTTCCGCCTCGACCCGGGATGAGAGCCTGGCGATGAACACGGCGGGAACCAAGAGCACCAGGCTGAAGCCGGCGAGCACCCAGCCGAGGGCGGGAAAGCCGAACGCCTCTCCGATCCAGGCCCCGAACATGGGCGCGAAGCTGGATCCCACCAGGTAGACCCCCAGCACGGGCCCTGACCAGCGGCCGCTGGCATCGAGCGCGGCCGCCGTGGCGATGAAAAACATAAAGGCAACGGCGTACACCGTGTTCCAGGCGATCATGGTGACAAGGAAAATGGTGGGGTCGGTGGTGAGGCAGGCAGTCAGTTTCAGGGCGCTGCCGAGTACCAGCAGGATGCCCAGCGGGAGCGCCCTGCCCAGCCTGGTCCCCAGGAAGATCAGCGCGATGGCGGCGAGCAGCCCTCCTGCAGTGGACGCGCTCAGAACCAGCCCCAACTGTTCCTCCGTCATCCCGGCCTGGGCAACACCGATGGCTCCGGACATCGCCCAGAGTGAGTCTTCGCCCACCGCCCAGAGCGCGAAAATTGCCAGCAAAGCGAAACCCGCCACGGTGATGGTCCTGGTGGTGATGGTCCCCGTGGTGACGGCTCCCCCGGTGGCAGCTGCCGCCGTCGTACTTGGCGCGGGTGACGCACCCGGCGTTCCGTCGTGTCCCTCTGGCGCCTCAGCCATCGGCAGCCACCCGGCGGTGAACAGCAGCACGAGGGCAAGCCCGGCCACAAAGCCGAAGGCACTCCCCATCCCGATGCCCACCGCCGGGATAACAGCCAGCACAACCGTGACGATGGCACGGTTCGCCAGTCCGCTGATACCGGACGCCCGGTTTGGATTGCGGAGGGCGGCCAGGGCTGCCCCGCCGGATGCCACGGCACCGCCGGCTCCAATACCACCGGCGATGATGCCGATGATGGACGCCGCGGGAGCCAGGTCAAGGGCGGCGAGGCCAAACCCTGCCGCCGTCACGGCCAGCCCCAGCCGTGCCACGAGGTACCGCCCGCGGCCTTCCGTGAAGCGGGTGACCAGGAGGCATGCGAGAGCCGTGGCCAGGAGGCAGGCGGTCATGAGTGTTCCGGCTTCCGTCGCGCCCACGCCGAGGGAGTCCTGAATGGCGAGGATCATAAACGGGACGAGGTTGGCGCTCATAAAGCCGACAACGCCGATGCCGAACGTGGAGACGGCGCGTTGTGTGGTCAGCGGAAGCCGCTGCGGTTCTGGCTGGGTCATTGGATGTGTCCTTTGAACAGGAATATGCGCGGTACAGGGCCGGCGGCGCTCCGTTGCGTCCTCCGTGCCTGCTGCCATCACCGGCAGCGTCCCCTAAAACGAATGGCGTTCGTTTTATTATGCATGTGACGTGGATCAAAGGGAAGAGTCCATAGACTGGCATTTGACGAAGGGAGCCCCATGCCACGGCCCAGAACCCCGATCCTGTCGGTGGACCGCATCGCCGATGCCGCCATCGAACTGGTGGATGAAGGGGCCGGCTTCGGCGTCAATGCCCTCGCCCGCCGCCTTGGCGTCACGGCGTCGTCCCTGTACAACCACATCTCCGGGCGCGACGAAATCATCGAACTGATGCGCGCGCGGCTGGCCACCCAATCCATCCCCTATGTTCCGGAGGATGCCGGCTGGCACGAGGTGGTCTCGCTGATTGTCCGCGGCCAGCGGGAGATGTACGCGGCCCACCCGTTCGTGGTGCCCCTCATCGTGGGTAAGACCATTACCGATCCCGGAGTGATCACCGCCTACGAGCGGATGGCATCGGCCCTCATCGCCGGCGGGTTCCCTGACGACGATGTGCTGACGATCATCTCAGTCATCGACTCTTTTTCACTGGGCGCCGGCCTGGACCTTGCAGCCCCCGACGACGTCTGGGAACCAACCGAGTCCGCCGCCACTTTGTGGCGGCTGCTCAAGGCATCCGGCCACGGCCGGGAACGCAGCGACCGGGCTTTCGAGACCGGCCTTCAGCTCCTCCTCGACTCGCTTCGGATGCGGTTAGCTTCGCACTGACGCCCGGCGGTCCGCCTGCGTCAAATCATAAGGAAGGCTGTCCACAGCCTCGCCTTGGGATCGATCACAGCTGAGTCACGATAAAGCACACTAACTGAGTCGCCTGAAACGGGCTATTCAGCGCTCATTGGCGTGTGCTACTACTGGGAGCGCACACGGTCTAAAACAGCTTTTGCGGTTAGGGACCGGTTTCCACTTCGTACCGTCAGGGAGGACGACATGAAAAAGTACGACTCAATGATCCACCACCCAAGAAACCGGAAACGACGATCAGCACTGGTGGTGACGTCACTCCTCGCTGCTGCGGCACTGCCGGCAGGAATCGCCCCGGCCGTTGCCGAGAGCCCCCAAAGCCAGGCAGCGGGCGCCGTCGTCAACGGAGATTTTTCCCAGGGACTGGCCGGCTGGAAGGCCACCGGCGACCCGGCCTCAACCACCACGGCGGCAGAGGCCGGAAATCCCCAACTGGTCCAGCGGCTCGGCTCAGACGGCACGGTGAACCTGCGCCAGAAAACCGGGAACCTTGCAGAGGGCTGGTGGACGGTTTCAGCGCGGGTCAAGGCTGAGGGGACACTTGGGGCTTCCCGGATCGGACTCAAGAACTGCGGTGTCGACGGCGAGACCGTCCTTCCGTCCACGGCACAGGACGGCGCGTGGCTGCAGATTTCCGCCGACGCTTACGTCACGAAGAGTGCATGCGAGATAGTCATCGAAACCCGCGGCAAGGCCGGTGACTGGGCAGTGGCTGACGACGTCACGCTCACCCCCGGATCTGTGCAGCGTGTTGTCCGTGGCGCCGACCTTTCCAACCTCGCAAAGAACGAGGACATGGGCGCGGTGTACTTCGACGCACACGGCCGGCCGGTGGACGCGGTGGAGGCCTTTGCCGATGCGGGGGCCAACCTGGTGCGGCTCAAGGTGTGGGTCAATCCCGCTGACGGCTACAACACCACGGACGAAGTAGTCGCAACCGCCAAGCGCGCCAAGGCAGCCGGCATGAAGGTCCTGGTGGACTTCCACTACAGCGACCGGTGGACCGATCCCGGTGCCCAGGGGATGCCGGCGGCCTGGGCGGGCCTGGGCCCACAGGCTGTGGCCGATGCCGTGTACGCCCACACCTTCGAGGTGCTGACTGCGTTGAAGAACGCCGGCGCCACGGCGGACTCGGTGCAGGTGGGCAATGAAATCAACCCAGGTATGCTCTGGCCCCTCGGACAAACCTGGGACGTCAACCCGACGGATGACGTCAAGGGGGCCCAGTGGGACAACCTGGCACTGTTCCTGTCGGCCGGCGCCCGGGCCACCAAGGACGTCAACGCCCAGACGGACGTCATCCTGCATTTGACCAATATCAATAACGGAATCGGCGGCCTGACCTGGTGGTACGACGAGGTCACCAAACGGGGCGTCCAGTTCGACACGATCGGTCTGTCCTACTACGGCTTCTGGCACGGTTCCATGGCTGACCTGCAGAACGCCGTCACCACCCTGTCCGCCCGCTATGACCGGAACGTGATCGTGGTGGAAAACTCCTACCCGTTCACGCTCGCGGACAACCCGGTTGATCCGTGGGAGAACGTCATAGCCCGGGAAAACCAGCTCATCCCCGGCTACCCGGCCACACCGGAGGGACAGGCAGCCAACTTCCGGGCGGTCCAGGACGTGGTGGCCTCCGCACCCGGCGGACGTGGTCTCGGCGTTGTTTCCTGGGAGCCTGCCTGGACCGCGGTTCCCGGCAACGGCTGGGATCCGGCGGACGCCACTACGGGCAACGCGTGGGAAAACCAGGCGATGTTCGGCTTCGACGGCCGGGTCCTTCCGGCACTGCAGGAATTCGCGCCGGATCCCGACGTCAAACACTGACCCCTTTGCGCAGAAAAGCCGCGCCTGCCCATCAGGGCAGGCGCGGCTTTTCTGGCTGGCCCGTTAAGACTAATGTGCTTCGAGGTCCTCGAGTGACTTGCCCTTTGTATCGGAGGACAGGAAGGTGGCCGCGGCTGCCAGGAGGCAAATCGCGAAGGTGATCAGGCCAATGACCACCGGAACGTTTCCTGAACCGGGAGGAGCCACCGCCGTGAAGATGCTCGGGAAGAACGATGCGATCATAAGGCCAACGTTCTGCGACACCGCGAAGCCGGTCACGCGGATCCGCATGGGGAACTGTTCCTGGAAGAACGTGGCAAAGGTTGCGTTCCACATCTGGAAGAAGATGCCCTGCACGATCACCACACAGACAAAGACCAGGAACAGGCTCTTCTGGTCGATGGCCCACAAGTAGGCCCCGGACATGAGGCCCCCGCCGATTCCGCCGGCCACCATCAACACGCGCCGGCCAATCCGGTCGGACAGGGCGCCGAACACCGGGATGGTCGCTACTGCGGCGAGGTTGGCCACGAGGGTTACCCACAGGAACTCGCTGCTGGAGAAGCCGATGCCGTAGCCCTCCTGGGTCGCATAGGAGACGCCGAAGATGAGTGTCGCCATGCCCACCACGTTGGTGAAGGTCATGATGACGCACAGGATCATAACGCGCGGGTGCGTGCGCAGGAGGTCAACGATCGGGAACCGGCGCTTGGCTGTACCGCTTTCGGATTGCGCCAGGTAGGCCGGGGGCTCCTGGACCCGCCGGCGGATGATGTAGCCGGCAAGGATCACGAAGGCGCTGAGCAGGAAGGGAATGCGCCAACCCCAGCTCTGGAACTGGTCGGCGGGGAGAAGGGCCGCCAGCGGAAGCAGGACTCCGGTGGCCAGGATGGATCCCACCTGGGTGCCCTGAAGGCTAAAGCTTGCGAAGAAGCCGCGCCGGGCGTCCGGTGAGTGCTCCACGATCATGGCGCTGGCGCCGCCGAGTTCGCCTGCCACCGCAAAACCCTGGATCAGGCGGAGGGCCACCAGAAAGATGGGGGCGAGGATACCCACCTGCCCGTACGTGGGCAGGAGCCCGACGGCGAAAGTTGCGAAGCCCATCAGCAGCATCGCCAGGACAAGCACGTTCTTGCGCCCGTGCCTGTCGCCGTAGGCGCCCAGGACAACAGCGCCCACCGGACGGGAAACGTAGCCCACCGCGTAGGTCGCCAACGACGCGATGATCGCGACTGTGGGGTTTTCGGAAGGGAAGAAGATGGCCGGGAAGACGAGTGTCGCGGCCAGGCCGTACAGCGCGAAGTCGTAGTACTCCAGCGCGCCACCGATCCAGCCGCTCATCGCGGCCCGCTTCGGGTCCCTGCCTTCGATGCTGGTTTTGTGGCCGGGCTGGGCATTCCCGTTGGTCGTTATGGTCATTCGCTGATTTCCTTCTCGTCGTTGGCAAGGAACCGGAAGTGTCCTATTCCGGATTGTCTTAGTGATCACGGGGATGCCGCGGAGCTGACTGGCTACGCTGAGGGGCCAGTAGGTTGCTGCCTTTTTGAATCGTTTCATAAAGTATAAACAGTGCCGTCGGTCACGTCAAAGCCACGTGGGAAGGTGTGGACTGACAGGTGGCCGCCCCTTCTGGTCCCTAGGATGGCCTGAGATGAAAGGACGCCACATGACTGTTTCGCTCGAAAGCCCTTTGCTGGACGTCAATGCCGAGCTGGCTGCCCTCTCGGCCGCGGACGCTTTCTCCGGCGTCGTCCGGGTGGAGCGGGCAGGCGAGGTGCTGATGGAGTCTGCCCATGGCACAGCGAGCCGGCGCTGGAACGTCCCGGTAACCCCCGGAACCCGCTTCGACGTTGCGTCGGTGACGAAACTCTTCACCGCCGTCGCCATCCTGCAGCAGGTGGATGCCGGCACACTCCACCTCGATGAATCCATCCATTCCTACGTGGACCTGGCCGGAACCACCATCTCCCCCGCGGTGACGTTGCGGCACCTGCTCAGCCACACCTCCGGCATAGCAGATGACGCCGATGAGGAAGCGGGTGAGTCCTACGCGGCGCTGTGGCTGGACCGCCCCTCCTACTCCGTTACAAAAACCGCAGACTTCCTGCCGCAATTCGTGCACAAACCTGCCGTCTTTCAACCCGGTGACGGCTGCAGGTACTGCAATGTGGGCTACATCCTGTGCGGCCTCGCCCTGGAGCATGCCACCGGCGAAACTTTCCGCAGCACAGTGCGCCGGGAGGTGTTTGCCAGGGCAGGAATGGGGACCGCCGGGTTCTTCGACATGCGTGAAGCCGAGCCCGACGTCGCAGAAGGCTGGGAGCCCGTCCGGGAAGGACCAGGCGGGCCCGTCAAGGGGTGGCGGCAGAACATCTACTCCTACCCGCCCATCGGCTCCCCCGACGGCGGCGCCCACGTCACAGCGGCGGACCTCACCCGATTCCTGACTGCCGTCCGCAAAGGTGAACTGCTCAGCCAGGCCACAACCGAGGCCTTCCTCACGCCGCACGCGCTGCACAGCTCCAAGCCGGACCCGGCGCCGGGGGCACGGGCCGAACTTCATTATGGGCTCGGCCCTGCCATCGAGCTCACCTCGGATGGGGCTGTGCGTTCCATTTACAAGGAGGGCATCAACGTGGGCGCCAGCGCCATGGTCCGCTACTACCCTGCCCAGGATGTCACCCTCGCTGTTGTAGCCAACAGCGAAGACGGTGCCTGGGGACCGCTGCGGAAGCTGGACGCGATCATCACCGCAACCTGAGCCGCCTAATGGATCAGCTCGCGGGTCAGCCCAAAAGGCACCTGGTCGCTTAAGGAGACTCGGAAGTGGCCGGGGTTGAGGCGGGTGACCAAGATCCCGTGGGTCCGGCTGCGGGTTGCGATCACCTGCAGGTCCTTGACCGCCGAATTCAGCCGGTCCTCGACCTCGTTGGCGCTGCTAACCCTGACTTCCCTGAACTCAGCGGTTGCGGTTGCCATGTCTTACCCCTGTTCCGTGCTGGAGTGGATAACGCACACGGTCCCGGCGGGGACCACAGCGGTACCAGTGACCGTTTCGCCGCTGAGGAGGTCGCGCCCGGTGGCGGGGTACTCGGCGTCGGTGTCCGCATGGTTGATCAGGAAGGTGAAGGTGTCCGTCCCGGCACTGCGGGAAGCGACTTCCAGCCCGGCCGGCGGCCGCGGTGCCGCCTCAATGCCGGCGCTTCCGACGGCGTCAAGCACCACAGCGGCGAGGTCGCCGCCGTCGAGCTTGGTGGAGACGTACCAGGCGGTTCCGCTGCCGAAGTGGTTGCGGGTTACGGCGGGACGCGAAGCTGCGGGCCCGTCCACGTAGTGGCTGAGAACGGTGGCGGTGCCGGGATGGATTTCCTCCGCCCAGACGCTGCCCGCGGCACCACTGCTCAGGGTGACTGTCTCGTCCTCGCGGAGCGGCAGGAACTCGTGGATTTCCAGGCCGAGTACGTCGCGGAGGGCGCCGGGTGACGCGCCAACCGGAACGGTGTCGTTGGTGTCCACGATCCCGGAGAAGTAGGAGACCACCAAGTTGCCGCCGCCCTGGACGTAGTTCTTGAGGTTGGCTGCAGCCTTGTTCCCCACCAGGTAGAGGGACGGGGCGAGCACGAGATCGTATCCGGAGAGGTCCGTCTCCGGGTGCGCGAAGTCGACGCTGATGCCGGCCTGCCAGAGTGCGGTGTAGTACGCCTCGATGCGTTCGCGGTGGTTGAGGTCGCTGCTGGGCCGCCATTCCAGGTCCTGCGCCCAGAAGGACTCCACATCCCAGAGGATGGCCACCCGGGACTTCACTGTGGACCCCTTGGCAGCGGCGAGCTTCTTCAGGTCATCGCCCAGGTCCAGCACTTCACGCCAGATCCGGGTGCCGGTACCGGCGTGCGGAAGCATGGCCGAGTGGAACTTCTCGGCACCGAACCGGGACGCCCGGAACTGGAAGAACATGACGGCGTCCGCGCCACGGGCCAGGTGGGAGAGGCTGTTGCGCGCCAGTTCGCCCGGGCGTTTGGCGATGTTCCGCCCCTGCCAGTTCACCGCACCGGTGGAGTGTTCCATCAGCATCCAGGGCTTGTTCCCTGCAAGGGAGCGGGTGAGGTCGGCGTCCATGGCGAGCAGGATGTGGTTGTCGGCCCGTTGGGCCACGAGGTAGTGGTCGTTGGCGACGATGTCCACTTCCGTGCTCCACTTCCAGTAGTCGGCCGCGAGGCAGTTGGTGGCCATGAAGTTGGTGGTGACGGGAATGTCCGGGGTGTACTTGCGGATGACGTCCCGCTCGTTGATGTAGCACGCCAGCAGCGCGTCCGAGGTGAAGCGGCGGAAGTCCAGGCGCTGGGACTGGTTGCTGACGCTGGCCGAGAGCCGGGGGGCGTCGATCTCGTCCCATTGGCCGTACTTTTGGCCCCAGAAAAGGGTGCCCCAGGCGTTGTTCAGTTCCTCCAGGGTGCCGTAGCGGGCCCGGAGCCAGTCCCGGAACGCCGTCACGGAGTAGTCATCGTAGGAGTCGCTGATCGGAGCGCCGTACTCGTTGTGCACATGCCAGAGGACCAGTGCCGGGTGTGAGGCGTAGCGGCAGGCCAGCTGCTCCGTGATGTTGGCGGCGGCGCTGCGGTACTCGGGCGAGCTGGGGCTGGCCATGCCCCGTGAGCCGTTCCCAAGGGTGACGCCCTCGCGGTTGACCGGACGGGCCTGCGGGTACTTTTTCCAGAACCATGCCGGCGGGGCTGCCGTGGGCGTGCCCAGATCCACACTGATGCCGGCGTTGTGCAGGAGGTCCATCAGGTGGTCCAGCCATTCGAAGTCATACTCGCCTTCGCGCGGTTCCAACAGGACCCAGGAGAAGATGCCGATGCTGACCAGGTTGATTCCGGCTTCCTTCATCAGTGCGATGTCCTCCACCCACACCTCGCGCGGCCACTGCTCAGGGTTGTAGTCCCCGCCGTAGCAAAGGCCGGCAGGCCGCTGGACCCAGGGCGCAGGTGAGCGCTCGGGCGCTGCAGCGGTCTGCGGCACCGTGCGGTGAAGGACGTCTGTCATGGGGGATTCTCCTTAGGACTGTGTGCGGTCCCAGTTCTATCACAGGGCAAATGGGCAACACCATCCCCAATCCGCTATTGACACAGCTTGCAGCACTATGAATTACTGGAACCGCTCACAGTCATGCGGCCTCGGTTCGGATGAGCGGTGATATTTCAGACAGACCATTCAGCTTTTCGACAAGGAGGACGAAATGCGCAAGTCATTTCGTGCAGGCGCCGTGGCCATGCTCGCCGCGGCCGCGATGCTCACCGCAGGATGCTCCGGTACTTCAGGTACGGACGCCGGCTCAGCCACTGATCCCAACCAGAAGGTGGAACTGACCTACTGGGCCTGGGCCCCCAACCTGGACAAGGTGGTGGAGGTCTGGAACGAGAAAAACCCCAACATCCACGTCACCGTCTACAAGCAGGACGGCGGCGATCCCGCCGTCACCAAGCTGCTCACAGCCGTCAAGGCCGGCAGCGGCGCCCCCGACCTGATCCAGGCCGAATACCAGAAGATCCCCACGCTGGTCGCAGCCGACGCCCTCGCCGACCTCTCCGGCACTGAAGCCAATGAAACCAAGAGCCACTTCCCGGAAG
Source organism: Arthrobacter sp. MDT2-3 (assembly GCF_059090465.1). Lineage (NCBI taxonomy): Bacteria > Bacillati > Actinomycetota > Actinomycetes > Micrococcales > Micrococcaceae > Arthrobacter > Arthrobacter sp. MDT2-3. The sequence continues at coordinate 110,876 of NZ_JBNHFS010000004.1, forward strand.
GCGTATGGGACTCGGTGACCCTCGGCGGCGACGCCCTCTACGCGGTTCCGCAGGACACCGGCCCCATGGTGTTTTATTACCGCGCGGACATCTTTGAGAAGCTGGGCCTTTCCGTTCCCACCACCTGGGATGAGTACGCCCAGGCCGCCAAGGCAGTCCACGCCGCTGACCCCGAGGCCTACCTCGGCACCTTCTCCTCCAACGACGCCGGCTGGTTCACCGGCATGGCCCAGCAGGCAGGTGCCTCCTGGTGGGGTGTCGACGGCGACGCCTGGAGCGTCAACATCGACGAGGACCCCACCAAAAAGGTTGCCGAGTACTGGGGCGGCCTCGTGGAAGAGGGCACCATCGACAACAAGCCCATGTACACCCCGGAATGGAACACCGCCCTTAACACGGGCAAGCAGGTGGGCTGGCTGAGCGCAGCCTGGGGCCCGGGCGTTCTCTCCGGCAACGCCGGCGCCACCGCGGGGCAGTGGAAGGTGGCACCCATGCCGCAATGGGATGCTTCCAAGTCCTCCACCGGCAACTGGGGCGGCTCCTCCACCGCCGTGACCACCCAGTCCAAGAACGCCGAGGCCGCCGCAAAGTTTGCCACCTGGCTGAACACCGACCCCGAAGCAGTCCAGGCTTTGGTCAAGGAAACCGGCGTCTACCCCGCGGACAACGCAGGCGCCAAGTCCGCGCTCACGGAGGCACCGGAATTCTTCTCCAACCAGCCTGACTTCTACGAGGTGGTGGGCGACGCCGCGCAGAACGTGGGCTCCTTCACCTACGGGCCCAACGTCAACGTGGCCTTCAACGCCTACAATGACCAGTTCGCCAAAGCTGCCCAGGCCAAGCAGAAGAGCGCCTTCAGCGACGCCGTGAAGTCCATGCAGCAGGTCACCGTTGAGGACCTGAAGCAGGCCGGCTTCACGGTCAAGTAGCGTCCCGCAAGCAGCAACTGACTCCGGTTCCGGGAGGGGCATCCCCAAGGCCCCTCCCGGAACCGGCACCACGTCGAATCCAGACAGGTTCGAATCCCACAAGCTCCAATCCACACAAGGAAGTGCACCCGTGGCAATGACCGTGACCAAGCCCGGTCCGGCGGCTGATACCGCAGCCGGACCCTCCAGGCGGGCGAAGAATTTCAAATCCCGGGTGCTCATCCCCTACGCGATGCTCGCCCCGGGCATCATCCTTTTCCTCGTCTTTATGGCCGCCCCCATCGTCTACACGCTGGTGCTGAGCTTCCAGAAGAAGAAGGTCAGTGGCCTGGGCCTCGGCAAGGGCTCCCAGAGCCAGGTGTTTGCGGGCTTCGAAAACTACGTCAGCGCCCTGACGGACCCGGAGTTCCTGGGCAGCGTGCTGCGCGTGATGCTGTACGGGCTCATCCTGATCCCGCTGATGCTCGGCTTCGCCCTGCTGTTCGCGCTCCTGCTGGATTCCCGCCGAACCAGGGCCGGCAGCTTTTCCCGCACCGCCATCTTCCTTCCCTACGCCGTGCCCGCAGTCATCAGCTCCCTTCTGTGGGGCTTCCTGTACTTGCCCGGCGTGAGCCCCTTCCACTTCCTGGCCCGGCAGTTCGGCGTCGCGCTTCCCTCGCTGCTGGACCCGAACCTCGTCACGTTCGCCATCTGCAACATCGCCCTCTGGGGCGGCGTGGGCTTCAACATGATCGTGATGTACACATCGCTGAAGGCCGTGCCCAGCGAAATCTATGAGGCAGCGAAGCTGGACGGCTGCTCAGAGGTCCAGACCGCCCTGCGGATCAAGATCCCCATCATCGCCCCGTCGCTGGTCATGACGGCGCTGTTTTCGATGATTGCCACGCTCCAGGTCTTCGCCGAGCCCACCACCCTGCGGCCGCTGGCCAACAGCCTCTCCACGAGCTGGTCCCCGCTCATGCTGGTCTACCGCGACGCCTTCACGCGTAACGACGTGTACTCAGCCGCCGCCACCAGCATCGTGATCGCCGCCGCCACCTTCATCATTTCCTTCCTGTTCCTGCGCGTTGTGCAGAAGCGGGCCTTCGGACAGGAGAACTGACCGTGACCATCCTGGCGCCCAGCCGCACCGAGAATACAAAGACAGTTCGCACCTCCAAGGGCGCAGTTTCGGCCCACGACAAGCCGAGCTACCTGTCCACCGGGATCCTGATCCTAGGCGCGCTGTACTGCCTGTTCCCTGTGATCTGGGTGGTGGCCGCCGCCAGCAAGGACGGCAACGAGCTGTTCTCCACCTTCACCCTGGCCCCCAGCACGCACCTGTGGGACAACATCGTTGCCCTCACCGAATACCGTGACGGGCTGTTCTGGCGCTGGATGGCCAATACCGCGTTGTACGCAGGCGTGGGCGCCATCGTCTCCACCTGGGTCTCCGCCCTCTCCGGCTATGTCCTGGGAAAGTTCGATTTTCCCGGCAAGTCCGGAATCTTCAAGGTGCTGCTGATGGGCGTGCTGGTCCCCGGTGTCATCCTGGCCATTCCCCAATACCTGATGCTCGCCCAGGCCGGCCTGACAAACACCTATTGGTCCGTGCTCCTGCCCCAGATCATCAGCCCCTACGGCATCTACCTCGCCCGGATCTATGCAGCAGCGTCGGTACCCGGCGATGTCATCGAGGCCGCCCGCACCGAGGGCGCCAAGGAAATGTACATCTTCAACCGGATTGCGGCCCCCATGATGCTGCCCGGCCTGGTGACCATCTTCCTCTTCCAGTTCGTGGCCATCTGGAACAACTTCATGCTGCCCTACATCATGCTCGGCGACGACCATTTGTTCCCGATCACGGTGGGCCTGAACGGGCTGCTGAACCAGGGCGCCTCCGCACCGGCCCTGTACACTCTGGTCCTGGCCGGCGCCCTGCTGTCGATCGTCCCGCTGGTCATCATGTTCCTGCTGCTGCAGCGCTACTGGCGGGTCGACCTCGCCGCCGGCGCTGTCAAGGCCTAGTACTGGATAGGCTTTGAAGATGACTCAACCCACCTCCCGGCCGAGGCCAAAGATTGACGACGTGGCCAAAGAAGCCGGGGTGTCCCGCGGCACGGTCTCCCGCGTGCTCAACGGCGGACACTGGGTTAGCCCGTCCGCTCTGGAAGCTGTCAACGCCGCCATCAAAAAGACCGGCTACCGAGTCAACCCGCATGCCCGGAACCTGGCCACCAACCGTGCCAACTCGGTGGCTTTCCTGCTGACCGAAACGCATGACCGCCTTTTCGAGGACCCGAACTTCGCGGTCCTCCTGCGCGGGGCGGCAGATGCGCTGGCAGTCCATGACATTCCGCTGGTGCTGATCCTGGCCGGCACCGACGACGAACAGCGCCGCGCCACCGACTTCCTCACGGCGGGCCATGTGGACGGCGTGCTGCTGGTGTCCTCGCATGCCACCCGGAAAGGGATCATCTCGGACATCATTTCCGCGGGCATCCCTGCCATCTCCTGCGGTATCCCCCTCGGGTTCGAGAAGAAAATGGGGTACGTGGCGGCCGACGATTACGAAGGGGCTCGGGACCTTCTGCGGTACCTGCATGATGCCGGCCGCCGGCGGATCGCCACGATCACGGGGCCGCAGGACACCTCCGGCGGCATCCGCCGGCTCGAGGCCTACCGCGACGACCAGGGCGCCGTCATTGATGAGGCGCTCATCGTCCACGGTGACTACAGCAAGGAGAGTGGGGCGAAAGGAATGCGCGAACTTCTCCGTCGGGCTCCTGATATCGACGCTGTTTTCGCTGCCAACGACCTGATGGCGATCGGTGCCCTGGAGGTGCTGCACGAGGCGGGGCGCCGGACACCCGAGGACGTCGCCGTCGTCGGGTTCGACGACATCAGCGCGTCCTCCACTGCAACACCGGCCCTCACCACCGTGCGCCAGCCCTTTGAGCGCATCAGCGAGGAAATGGTCCGCTTGCTCCTGGATGTCATCAACGGCAAGCGTCCCGCGGCCATCACCATTCCCACTGAACTGGTGGTCCGGGAATCAGCTTGACCTTTCAGCCGGCCACGTGAGAAACGGAAGCGGACGACGCCGGAACCTCCCGGCGTCGTCCGCTTCTTAGTTGCCGCTGCGGTTATTGCCGCTACCGGCTGAAGCGGACCTGCTTCCAGGATAGGACAGGGGCGCTGGACGCGCTGTTCCGCGACGCCGTGAACCGGACGTAGTGGGTAACGTCTTCTGCGCCGGCCACGGTGATGCGCTGCAGGTCATCCGCGGCCGGCAGGTCGTAAATGTCCAGCCATTCTGAGCCGGCCGCGAGCGGCTTGTCCGCGGCGAAGACGTGGCTGTCGCCGTTGATGAGATAGACCGGCCCGTCGAAGCGGTTCGTTTCCTCGATGATGGTCTTTACGATTTCCTTGAAACCAGACACCGAGTTCGGACTGGGCTTACGGCCGTTCAGGGGCGGGGGAGCGAACATGTCGGCCTGGGTCATCAGCACCACGGCACGAAGGTCCCCGCGCGTGGCGTCAGCAAACGTGTCGCGGATCTGGTCCACCGCAGCGCCAATCCGGTGATTCACGTCGGCCCGCTGCTCGGGGGTGGCGGTCGTCTTGCCCAGACCGCTCCAGGGCTGCAGCCCGTTGTTGCTGCCCTGGATGTTCAGCACGGAGAAGGCCACGCGGTTCTGGGTGAAGCGGACGTTTTCCGGAAGCCCGCGCCCTACCTGGGACCTCACGGACATGGCGGCACCGAGGGTGTTGCCGGGTTCGTCGAAGAACACTTCCCTCAGCGTGTCCAGCCGTTCCAGTGGGTTGTACGCGCCGTTGTCGATGCGGTGGCAGTCCACCCACTCGTTGTCGCCCGGCGTAAAGACCAGAGGGAGCTCAAAGGTGTCGAACTGCTCCCGGATCCTCGTAAAGTAGCCGTCGGAACAGGGTGACGTTCCGTTCTTGATGTCGCCCACGTGGGCCACGAAGTCAAGCCTGCTGTCCGCGTTGATGTCCTGGATGCGGTCTGGGAACTTGGCGACTTCCGCGTCGCCGTAGGGCATGTCCCCGATAACGCCGAAACTAAAGCCGTCGTTCTTGGGTGCTTTGTCCGCAGCGCCCGCGGGCGTGGACGCGACGAGACCGAGCGCGAGCAGGGCCGCCGTCGTCGTTGCAATTAGCGTTTTTGAAGTCATCAGTTTCGCCTGTCTGCTTACCGGGTGGCTACTTGTGCAGGTGATGAGGAGCTGCTTCAGCGCCTCGACATCGACGGTGTTGACGTAGTTTACTCCCGCGCCGAACGCTCGTTCCAGAGGTTTTTGCCTGCGGGGCCGGTCTTGGTGCTGCCTGGCAGTAGCGGGTCAAGGTCGGGGCTTTTCAAAGTGAGGCCACTCGAAAGATGATGTGGGGGCTTCAAGCCCAAGTTCCTTAGACTTGCCAGTGGACACAAGCCGCAACAAGGAACGAAGGAGCCATTAATGAGTGGAGTAGTTGTTGTAGGAGTGGATGGCAGCGAGTCGGCCAGGAAGGCTGCGGAAACTGCAAGGGACCTGGCGATGTCCCTGGGAGCGTCCCTTCACATCGTGACCGCATTCGAGTTTGAGACCGCCGAGACCTTCGGCGCAGGGTCTGACAAGGTCAGAATCTCGAACGCCGACAGTGCCGAACACGTCGCGAGGTCATTGGGTAACTCGGGACAGGGCCTGGAGATCACCCACTCTGCCGCCCGCGGCAAACCGGCTGATTCGCTGATCAAGGAAGCCATCCGACTGGACGCCCGACTGATAGTTGTGGGCAACCGCAGGATGCGCGGCATCGGCCGGCTCCTGGGCAGCGTCGCCAACAGCGTGGCGCACAACGCCCCCTGCGATGTCTACATCGCCAACACCTACGAGGACTAACAGCTTAGCCAAGCGAGCGGCCGACGGCGGAACGTCCCGCCGTCGGCCGCTTGCGTTTCGCAGCAGGAAAGTGCGGGCCACCTGGACCAGTGGTATTGCCCCTCCACCACGTAGTGGTCGGGAGCCATGCGCCCAACACGGCCAGCGCACTGATCCAGGTTGTTCCCTGCCGTTTCAGGCCCGCACGGTTACCTAGCTTGAGACGTCCTTTTCGATTTCCTCGGCGAGGTCATCCACCTCTTCCGGGCGCAGTTCGATGCCGGCCTCCTCAAAGCGTTCCTCGAGCACATGGCTCACGTCATCCTCCACGTGGCCCAGCCGAATTTCGTCGCGGATCTCGTCGGCGATGCTTTCAGGAGTCTCCGTATGGGCTGTGTCCTCCACAGTTTCGTCGTCGTCAAAGGGGGCGCTTGAGGTATCGGCTGAGTCAGTCATAACTCATGGTTACCGGTTGCCGGTGAACGGTCAATAACCCGGCGCGCCCAAGGTGAAGCGGCCGACGGCGGCCCCTCCCGCCGTCGGCCGCTTCCGTCAGTTCCCGAAAGTGAGCGCCTGCGCGACGGTAACGGCGATCAGGGCAAGGAACGTGGCAGCAACCGCCCACGCTTCCAGACGCTGCCGCACGGTCCTGCGCTTTGACCCGTTACCCGTTGATCTCCACTTGCACATAGTCCTCCCGAAGGAACATCCGGCGTTCCTGCCAGCCGTCAAGTACAACCCAAATGATCGAGCCATCGGGCGTGGCGGTGTCCACAAAGCCCGAGCCGATAGGCAGCCCGTGCTGCGAAAGCCGCACCCGCTGCCCCCTCGGCAGGGCGTTCCACGACACCCGCCGCCACTGTTGCCCGCCCGCCGCGTTCACGGCACTACCGCAGGATGACCGTGCGGTTGCCCAGCAGCAGGATCCTGCCCTCGCAATGCCAGCGGACGGCGTTCCGCAGCGCCACGCACTCGGCGTCCCGCCCTGCCGCCACCAGGTCCTCAGCGGTGTACGTGTGGTCCACCTCGATGACCTGCTGGGCGATGATCGGACCCTCGTCCAGTTCCGCGTTCACGTAGTGCGCGGTGGCCCCCACAGTTTTGACGCCCCGTTCATACGCCTGGTGGTACGGCTTGGCCCCCTTGAAGCTGGGCAGGAACGAGTGGTGGATGTTGATGGTCCGGCCCGCGAGCTTGGCGGAGAGCTCGTCGCTGAGCACCTGCATGTAGCGGGCCAGGACCACAAGTTCGACGTCGAGCTCGTCCACAAGGTCCAGGAGCCGGGCTTCGGCGGCGGGCTTGGTGTCCCTGGTGACCGGCACGTGGAAGAACGGTATGCCGTCCCACTCCACCAGGCTTGCCTGGTCCGGGTGGTTGGACACGACGGCGACGATCTCCACCGGGATATCGCCCGTCCGCGCCCGGAACAGCAGGTCGTTGAGGCAGTGCCCCATTTTGGACACCGTCACCAGCACGCGGCGCTTGCGGCCGTGCGGCTCCAAATGCCAGTTCATCTGCCATTGATCGGCCAGCGGCGTGAAGCGGGCGCGCAGGTCCTCGGTGCTGAACGGCTGCTGCTGCGGACCAGGCCCGGAGGCGAAGTGCACCCGCATAAAGAAGTGCCCCTGGGCCTTGTCCCCGTACTGCTTGATGTCGATGATGTCGCAGCCGTGCTCCAGCAGGAAGGCCGAAATCGCGTGGACAATTCCCGGGGATTCCACGCAGTCAACCGTCAGTACATGCTCGACGGCGGCACGACGTTCCGCCGTCGAGGCACCCTTGGCAGGGGTTGAAACGGGCGTTACCAGGGTGCTCACTTATTCACCCCGTCATTCAACGCGCCGTCAAAGTCCCGCCCTATGGCTGACGCTTCAGCATCCATATCCTGCGCCAGCTCCGACTTGAACGTAGCGTAACGGGCCAAGTGAGCAGGCCGCCGGCGCAGTATCAGCCACGCGGCGCCGAGCACCAGGAACCAGACCGGCGTAACCAGGAGCGCCAGCAGGGTGTCAGGCTGCGTGGTCAGCGCCCACAGAACGAAGGCGAAGAACGCGAACACCACCCAGACCATCGGCACGCCGCCGGGCATCCGGTACTTCGAGCCCTCGTGCAGCTGCGGGCGGCGGCGCCGGAACGCCAGGTAGCTGGCCAGGATGATGGACCAGACGAACACAAAGCAGACGGCGGACACCGTGGTCACCATCTCAAAGGCCTTGCCGATGTCCTGGCCCGCGTACATCAGGATGACGCCGGAGAGCAGCAGCACGCAGGAGAGGAACAGGGCGTTCTGCGGCACTTTTCGGGTGGACAGGTTGCGGAAGACCGACGGCGCGTCCCCTTCCTGCGCCAGACCGTAGACCATGCGGGAGGTGGAATAGATGCCGGAGTTGGCCGAGGACATGGCCGAGCTGAGCACCACCAGGTTCACGACGGTGGCCGCGGCGCCGAGGCCGGCCAGGGAGAACATGGCGATGAACGGGCTGTGGCCAGCCTGGAACTGGGTCCAGGGGGTCACTGACATCAGGATGATGAGGGCGCCCACGTAGAAGAGCAGCACGCGGATGGGGATGGAGTTGATGGCCTTGGGCAGGTTCTTCTCCGGGTCCTTCGCCTCAGCCGCCGTGGTGCCCACCAGCTCGATGCCAACAAACGCGAACACAGCGATCTGGAAGCCGGCCACAAAGCCCATGAACTCGTTCGGGAACATGCCGCCGTGGCTCCACAGGTTCGTGAAGGTGGCAGGGCCGGCGTCGGACTGGAAGCCCGTGAAAATCATGAACATACCCACGATGATCAGCGCCGCGATGGCAATGATTTTGATCAGCGCGAACCAGAATTCGGTCTCGCCGAACGCCTTCACCGTGACGAGGTTCAGGAGCAGCAGGATCGCCACGGTAGCCAGGCCCGGGATCCACAGCGGGAGTCCCGGCCAGAGTTCCTTGGAGTAGCCGGCGATCGCGATGACGTCCGCGATGCCCGTGATCACCCAGCAGAACCAGTAGGTCCAGCCGGTGAAGAAGCCCGCCCACGGGCCCAGCAGGTCCGCGGCGAAGTCGCTAAAGGATTTGTAGTTCAGGTTGCTCAGCAGCAGTTCGCCCATCGCCCGCATGACGAAGAACAGCATGAAGCCGATGATCATGTACACAAAAATGACGGACGGTCCGGCCGCGGAGATGGTTTTGCCCGAGCCCATGAACAGGCCCGTGCCGATGGCGCCGCCAATGGCGATCAGCTGGATGTGCCTGTTGGTGAGCTGCCGCTCAAGATGCGGCTCCTGGTGGGGCGTTACAGGGTTAGTTGTCACGTGCTGCTCCTCGGATCAATGCTGTCTGGAGTGCTGAAGTGGCCGCCTGGTCCGGGCCCGCAGGCAGGGGATCGAGGCTGTTGAAGCTGTAAAGGTGGATGCCGGCGATGGTGCCGGGCTGGCTTTCGAGGCCGGTGATCAGGCTGTCCGGCGAGTAGCGGTCCCCGCTCAGGAGTTTGCGGGCCAGCGGGCCCTTGCGGCTGAGGAACTTCAGGGAGCTTCCGACGCCGATCTGCCTGGACAGTGCCACCAGCTTGGTCCGCGGGACGGACCCGGCCACGCCCGCCCAGACAGGCAGGTGGACGCCCTCACGGCGCAGGAGCGCTGCGTAGTCTTGGATCTTGCCGGCGGAAAAGCACATCTGGGTGACCACATGCGAGGCGAGGTGTTGCTTGGCCAGAAGTCCGTCCAACAGGTCCAGCGGGCTGACGAGGGGATGGCCTTCCGGATAGCCCGCGACGCCGGCCCGCATCATTCCGCTGCTGTACTGGGCAATGTCCTCCAGCACGGAAAGGGCGGAGCCGTAAATGCCGGCGGGCTGCTTCCGGTCGCCGCCGATGACGAACACTTCGCGGATGCCCGCGGCATCGCAGCCGCGGACAATCTCGGTGAGCTCGGCCCGGCTGCGGATGCTCCGCGCCGCGAGGTGCGGGATTACCTTGTACCCGGCGTCGCTCAGCTCCACTGCCGTGCGCATGGTCCGCTCGATGCCGTGGTGCGGCAGGCATGTCACGCTCAGCGTGGTGGTCGTGGGCACCAGGGCCTGGGCCTGCTCCACGATTCCCGAGGATGGGATGATTTCGATTCGGACGGGGAACATCATTGGTCCTGTCTGTGCATCAGGGTGGGTATTCCCAACTCAGGCTGTGGCTGCGAGAAGGGAACTGGCTTCCTGGCGGGTGGTGCCGGAGGACTCGATGTGGGCCAGTTCTGCCGGGATGTCCCAGCCCTTCTTCCGCATCGCGGTGGCCCAGAGCCTGCCGGCGCGGTAGGAGGAACGGACCAACGGGCCACTCATGACGCCGAGGAACCCGATCTCGGTGGCCTCGTCCTGCAGGTCCACGAATTCCTGCGGCTTGACCCACCGGTCCACCGGCAGGTGCCGCTCGGACGGGCGCAGGTACTGGGTGATGGTGATCAGGTCACAGCCTGCCTCGTGCAGGTCCCGCAGCGCTTCGGAGATCTCCTCGCGGGTCTCGCCCATCCCCAGGATCAGGTTGGACTTGGTCACCATGCCCAGGTTCCGGCCCTGCGTGATCACATCCAGGGAACGCTCGTAGCGGAACGCCGGCCGGATCCGCTTGAAAATCCTGGGCACGGTCTCGACGTTGTGCGCGAACACCTCGGGCTTGGAGTCGCAGATCGCTTTGATGTGTTCAGGTTTGCCGGAAAAGTCGGGGATCAGCAGCTCCACCCCGGTGCCCGGGTTCAGTTCATGGATCTTGCGGACCGTCTCGGCGTACAGCCACACGCCCTCGTCCTCGAGATCGTCGCGGGCCACGCCGGTGACGGTGGCGTAGCGCAGCTGCATCGCCTGCACCGACCTGGCCACCTTGGTCGGTTCGAACCGGTCCACCGGGGAGGGTTTGCCGGTGTCGATCTGGCAGAAATCACACCGCCGGGTGCACTCGGACCCGCCGATCAGGAACGTGGCTTCCTTGTCCTCCCAGCACTCAAAGATGTTGGGGCAGCCAGCCTCCTCACACACCGTGTGCAGGCCTTCCTTCTTCACCAGGTTCTTAAGCTGGACGAACTCCGGCCCCATCTGGACCTTGGCCTTGATCCAGTCCGGCTTCCGCTCCACCGGGACAGCAGAGTTGCGCTGTTCAACGCGCAAAAGCTTCCGGCCTTCAGGTGCCAATGTCATTAGTCTTCTTCCTTCAGCATTCGACGACGTTGACGGCGAGGCCGCCCATGGCCGTTTCCTTGTATTTGGAGCTCATGTCCTTGCCGGTCTCGCGCATCGTGATGATGACCTCGTCCAGGGACACCCGGTGGGACCCGTCGCCCCAGAGCGCCATCTTCGCGGCATTGATGGCCTTCGCTGCAGCGATCGCGTTGCGTTCGATGCACGGCACCTGCACCAGCCCGCCGATCGGATCACAGGTCAGGCCCAGGTTGTGCTCCATCGCGATCTCCGCGGCGTTTTCCACCTGCGCAGGGGTCCCGCCCATCACCTCGGCCAGCCCCGCCGCAGCCATCGACGACGCCGACCCGACCTCGCCCTGGCAGCCCACCTCGGCCCCCGAGATCGATGCCTGCTCCTTGTACAGCACCCCGACGGCGGCGGCGGCGAGCAGGAACTTCACCACCACGTCCTCGCGGTCCTCCTGCGTCGCGTTCTCCATCCCCGGCGCAAAATGCAGCGCGTAATACAGCACCGCCGGGATAATCCCGGCAGCCCCGTTCGTGGGCGCGGTGACCACGCGGCCGCCGGAGGCGTTCTCCTCGTTCACGGCAAGGGCGATCAAGTTAACCCACTCCTGCCAATACTTCGGGTCGTGGAAGTCCTCGTCCTGGCCTTCACCGTCAGGCCGGGAGCTTTCCTTCTGGAGCCGCTCGTACCAGTCAGGGGCACGGCGGCGGACCTTCAGCCCGCCCGGCAGAACGCCTTCACGCTTCAGGGATGTGGCAACGCAGCCCTCCATAACGGAGTAGATATGCAGCAGGCCCGCCCGGATTTCCTCCACAGTGCGGCTCTCTTCCTCATTGACCCGCATCACCTCGCTGATGCCCAGCCCGGTCTCCCGGCAGTGCTCCAGCAGTTCGGCGGCGGTACGGAACGGCAGCGGCAGTTCCTTTTTGGATTCCTCCAGCTCCTGCTGGGCCGCGTCCTCCTCCCCCTCACGCACAATGAACCCGCCGCCCACGGAGAAGAACGTGGCAGTGTGGAGGATCTCGTCCTCGGCATCAAAGACGGTGAACGTCATCCCGTTGGTGTGCCGCGGCAGGATGGTCAGCGGCCGCAGCACCATGTCCTTCACCCCATACGGCAGCGGCACGGCACCGGCCAGCTGCAAGGTCCCAGCGTCGGCGATCGCGGCCAGGCGTTCCTCCACCTCGTCCGGCAGGATCAACTCCGGATGAAACCCCTCCAGCCCCAGCAGGATCGCCGTCATGGTCCCGTGACCGTGTCCCGTCGCCGCGAGCGACCCATACAGATCCACCCGAAGCGAGGCCACCCGGTCCAGGGCACCGGCGGATTTCAGCTCCTCCGCGAACACAGCAGCAGCCCGCATCGGCCCCACGGTATGCGAACTCGAGGGGCCAATACCAATAGAGAAAAGGTCGAATACGCCAACGGCCATGGTGGGATTCCTTACTTGACGTGTAGCGGGCGGATAGAGCGTCACCAAGGCGACGTGGGCACGAGGGGCCGGCGGAGCCAGCCTCAGGACAGTGGTGCTACGCCCGGGTAGAGCGGGTGGGCTTTGGCGAGGGCCTCGACGCGGTGACGCAGCCCCGAAAGGTCCGCGTCGGCGTCGGCCGTCAAAGCTTCGGCGATGATGTCGGCAACCTCGCGGAAGGCAGCTTCGCCGAAGCCACGCGTGGCGAGCGCCGGCGTGCCGATCCGGAGGCCGGAGGTGACCATCGGCGGGCGGGGGTCGAACGGGACTGCGTTGCGGTTAACCGTGATGTCGATGGCCGCGAGGCGGTCCTCGGCCTGTTGCCCGTTGAGCTCGCAGTTGCGCAGGTCAACGAGGACCAGGTGCACGTCGGTGCCGCCGGAGATCACGCTGATGCCCTTGGCGGTGACGTCGGGCTGGACCAGGCGCTCGGCCAGGATCCGGGCGCCGGCGAGGACGCGCTCCTGGCGCTCCTTGAACTCGGCCGAGGCCGCGATCTTGAACGCGACGGCCTTGCCCGCAATGACGTGCTCCAGCGGCCCGCCCTGCTGGCCGGGAAACACAGCCGAGTTGATCTTCTTGGCGATGTCGGCGTCGTTCGTCAGGATGATGCCTCCCCTCGGACCGGCGAGGGTCTTGTGCGTGGTGGACGTGGTGACATGCGCGTGCGGCACCGGCGACGGGTGCAGCCCGGCGGCCACTAGCCCGGCGAAGTGCGCCATGTCCACCATGAGGTAGGCGCCCACGGAGTCGGCGATGCGGCGGAACTCGGCGAAGTCCAACTGGCGGGCGTAGGCAGACCAACCGGCCACGATCAGCGCGGGCTTGGTCTCCTCCGCCAGTCGCTCCACCTCGGCCATGTCCACGGTGTGGGTGTCCTCGCGGACGCCGTACGGCACCACGTTGTAGAGCTTGCCCGAGAAATTGATCTTCATGCCGTGGGTGAGGTGGCCGCCGTGTGCCAGGTTCAGGCCCATGATGGTGTCGCCCGGCTTGATCAGCGCGTGCATCACCGAAGCGTTCGCCTGCGCGCCGGAGTGCGGCTGAACGTTGGCGAACTCCGCGCCGAACAGTGCCTTGATGCGGTCAATGGCGAGCTGCTCCACGACGTCCACGTGCTCGCAGCCGCCGTAGTAGCGCTTGCCCGGGTAGCCCTCGGCGTACTTGTTAGTCAGCACCGAACCCTGCGCCTGCATCACGGCGACGGCGGTGTGGTTCTCGGAGGCGATCATCTCCAGGCCGTCACGCTGGCGGGTGAGTTCGTCGTCGATTTTTGCGGCGATTTCGGGGTCCAGCGCGGACAGGTCTGCGTCCAGGGACGGGGAGACGACCTGCTCGAAGGCTGCTGTTGTGGTCATGCCCGCGCCGCTCACAGCTCGCCGCCGTTGGCAGCCGCGTACTCTTCGGCGGACATCAGGGGGCCTTCTTCGGTGACGGCCACCTTGAACAGCCAGCCTGCGCCGTAGGGATCATTGTTGATCAGGGCGGGGTCGGAGACCACTTCGTCGTTGATCTCCACAACCTCGCCCGTGACCGGCGCGTAGAGGTCCGAGACGGACTTGGTGGATTCGACCTCGCCGCAGGTCTCCCCCGCGGTGACCGTGGAGCCGACCTCCGGCAGGTCCACGTACACGATGTCGCCCAGTGCCTCGGTGGCGACAGCCGAGATGCCAATGTTGGTGGGGCCGGATCCGTCAGCAGCAACCCACTCGTGCTCGGCGGAGTACTTCAGTTCAGCAACAACTTTTGCCATGTGTATTTCCTTAGGTTCGTGTTTCAAACGTGAGAGAGCGTTAGGCCAAACCCGGCATCAAATGCGAGAGCGTTGGGACAAAACGCGCATTAAGTGAGAGAGCGTTACTTCTGGCGTTTGTAGAACGGGAGCTCTACTACTTCGAAGGGTTCCGGCTTGCCGCGGAGGTCGATGTCCAGGGCGGTGCCGGGTGCGGCGTGTTCGACGTCGACATAGGCCAGGGCGATCGGATAACCAAGGGTGGGGCTCGGCTGGCCGGAGGTCACCTCGCCCACGACGTTGCCGTTTTTGAGGACCGGGTAGTGGCTGCGGCCGGCGCGGCGGCCCAGGCCCTTGAGGCCCACCAGCTTGCGGCCGGAGGTGGAGCCGGCGCCCAGTTCCTTGAGCTCGGCCAGCACAGCCCTGCCCACGAAGTCCGACTCCTTCTTGAGTGAAACCACGGGGCCCAGGCCTGCGGCGTACGGGTTGCCCTCGCGGGAAAGCTCGTTGCCGTAGAGCGGCATGCCGGCTTCGAGGCGGAGCGAGTCGCGGCAGGCCAGCCCGGCGGGGATGAGCCCGTGACCCGCGCCAACTTCCAGCAGCGCGTCCCACAGGCCGGCGGCATCCTCGTTCGGGATGTAGATTTCGAAGCCGTCCTCGCCGGTGTACCCGGTGCGGGCGAGCAACAGCTCCTGTACTGTGCCGTTGACGGTGATCCCTACCTCCACAGCGGCGTAGTACTTCAGCTCCGTCACCAGCGAGTGCTGTTCAGCAGGGACCAGCTGGAGCAAAATGGCCTCTGCGTTCGGCCCCTGCACTGCGATGAGGGAGGTCCCGGCGGAGACGTCATCCACAACGACGTCGAAGGCGGCAGCCCGCTCGGCCAGTGCTGCGGCAACTACCGCAGCGTTGCCGGCGTTGGGCACCACCAGGTACCTGGCAGTTCCATCCGCAGCCGCAGGAAGGCGGTACGTGATGAGGTCGTCGATGATGCCGCCGTCTTCCTGGCAGATCAGCGAGTACTTCGCTTTGCCTACCGCCACCGCGGACAGCTTGCCGGCCAGGGCGTAATCGAGGAAAGCCCCGGCGTCGGGACCGGTAACCCAGACTTCCCCCATATGGGAGAGGTCGAACAGCCCTGCTGCGTTGCGGACGGCGTGGTGCTCGGCCAGCTCGGAGCTGTACTTCAGGGGCATCTGCCAGCCGCCGAAGTCGGTGAAGGAGGCGCCGGCGATCTTGTGCTGCTCGTACAGCGCTGTGTAGTTCTCAGGCGCGGTGTAGTTCTCAGTCATCGAAAAGTCCTTAGTTCTCAAATTCGGAAAGCGGCGGGCAGGAGCACACCAGGTTGCGGTCACCTGCCGCACCGTCGATGCGGCCCACCGGCGGGAAGTACTTGTCCTGCCGGAGCGAGGCCACCGGGAAGGCTGCCTGCTCACGCGGGTAGGAACGGTTCCATTCAGAGGTGACGACGGCGGCTGCCGTGTGGGGTGCGTTGCGCAGCGGTGACTTCTCCACCGGGAAGTCGCCGTTGGCCACCTGGTCGATTTCCTGGCGGATGGAGATCATAGCCTCGATGAAGCGGTCGATCTCCGCAAGGTCCTCGGACTCGGTGGGCTCCACCATCAGCGTGCCCGCCACCGGGAAGGACAGCGTGGGGGCGTGGAAGCCGAAGTCGATAAGGCGCTTGGCCACATCCTCAGCGGTGACGCCGGTCCTGGCCGTTAGGTCCCGCAGGTCAAGGATGCACTCGTGCGCCACCAGGCCGCTCTCCCCCGTGTAAAGAACCGGGAAGTGCTCGTCGAGCCGCGCGGCAATGTAGTTCGCTGCGAGCAGGGCGGACTTGGTGGCCTCGGTGAGCCCCTGCCCGCCCATCAGCTTCACGTACGCCCAGGAAATCGGCAGCACGCCGGCCGAACCGAAGCGCGAAGCAGAAATCGCAACCCCGTGCCCGTCTTCGTGGGCTGCTTTGTTGGCGTCGCCCGGCATAAACGGTGCGAGGTGCGCCTTGGCAGCAACAGGTCCGACGCCGGGTCCGCCGCCGCCGTGCGGGATGCAGAACGTCTTGTGCAGGTTCAGGTGCGACACGTCGCCACCGAACTTGCCCGGCTGCGCCAGCCCGACGAGGGCGTTCAGGTTGGCACCGTCCACATACACCTGGCCGCCGGCGGCGTGGATGGCATCGCACACCTCGCGCACGTCCGAGTCATACACCCCGTGCGTTGACGGGTAGGTGATCATGATCGCGGAGAGGACGTCCTTGTGGGCCTCAATCTTAGCTGCGAGGTCGGTGTGGTCGATGGTGCCGTCGGCGGCGGTGGCCACAACTACAACCTTCATCCCCGCGAGGACGGCGGAGGCGGCGTTGGTGCCATGCGCCGAAGCGGGAATGAGGCACACGTTGCGCTGCTGGTCCCCGCGCGAGTGGTGGTAGCCGCGGATCGCCAGCAAGCCGGCGAGCTCGCCCTGGGAACCGGCGTTGGGCTGGACGGACACCTGGTCGTAGCCCGTGATCTCCGCGAGATCAGCTTCCAGGCCGGCAATGAGCTCCCGCCAGCCTTCGGTCTGCGAATCCGGAGCAAACGGGTGGATCGAGGCGAACTCGGGCCAGGAAATGGCTTCCATCTCGGCCGTGGCGTTCAGCTTCATGGTGCAGGAACCCAACGGGATCATGGTGCGGTCCAGCGCCAGGTCCCGGTCGGAGAGGCGGCGGATGTAGCGCAGCAGCTGGGTCTCCGAACGGTGCGTGTTGAAGACCGGGTGCTGCAGGTACGTGGAGCTGCGCAGCACCGACTCGGGCAGCTCGTAACCCTCGCCGGACGCAACGGGACCGGCGCCAAAGGCGACGGCAACCGAGGAGAGAACCTCCGGCGTCGTGGTTTCATCGACTGACACGCCAACTGTGTCCGCATCGATGAGGCGCAGGTTGATGCCGTGTGCTTCGGCGGCGGTGATCACCTTCGCTGCCTTGCCGGGCACGCGGACGGTGAGGGTGTCGAAGAAGGTGTCGGACACCAGATCGCGTCCGGCGGTCTTCAGCGTGGTGGCCAGGGCGCGGGCGTTGTGGTGGACGGTTTCGGCAATCGCCTTCAGTCCGTCGGGGCCGTGATAGACGGCGTAGAAGGACGAGACGATAGCGAGCAGTGCCTGCGCGGTGCAGATGTTGGAGGTGGCCTTCTCGCGGCGGATGTGCTGCTCGCGGGTCTGCAGGGCCAGGCGGTAGGCGGGGACACCGGCGTCGTCCTTGGAAACACCCACGATCCGGCCGGGGAGGGTGCGCTCCATGCCCTGGCGGACAGCCATGTAGGCGGCGTGCGGTCCCCCAAAGAACAACGGCACGCCAAAGCGCTGGGTGGAGCCGACGGCGATGTCCGCGCCCTGCTCACCCGGCGGGGTGATGAGGGTGAGGGCCAGGAGGTCGGCGGCGACGGTGACCAGGGCGCCGCGGTCTTTGGCCTCGGCGATGACGGCGGACTGGTCCCACACGCGGCCGGAGACGCCGGGCTGCTGGAGAACAACACCGTTGATGTCGCCGTCGGGCAGTCCATTGGTGAGGTCGGCGATCTCCACCTCGAAGCCGAGGGCTTCGGCGCGGCCCAGCACGATGGCGATGGTCTGCGGGAGGAGGTCGGCGTCGAGGACGGTCTTGCCGTCCTTGGCGCCTGCGTTCTGGCCTTTGGCCCTATTCGCGCGGCGCATCAGCAGCACGGCTTCAGCGACGGCGGTGGCTTCGTCCAGGAGGGAGGCGTTGGCTACCGGGAGCGCGGTGAGGTCCTGCACCATGGTCTGGAAGTTCAGCAGTGCTTCGAGCCGGCCCTGGGAGATTTCCGGCTGGTACGGGGTGTAGGCGGTGTACCAGGCGGGGGCTTCGAGGATGTTGCGGCGGATCACCGGCGGGGTCACGGTGTCGTAGTAGCCCTGGCCGATCATCTGCACGGCCGTCTTGTTTTTGCCGGCAAGCTCGCGGAGCTCGGCGAGGACCTGGACTTCGCTGAGGGCACTCTCGAGGGTGAGGGGCTTGTCCTGGCGGATGGAATCGGGGACCGCGCTGTCCACGAGGCCATCGACGCTGTCGTAGCCGACGGCCTTGAGCATGGTGTCGATGTCGGACTGGCGGCGCGCGCCGATATGGCGGTCTGCGAAGGTGGTTGGGGACGATTGAACCGTCATGAGAGGAACTCCATAATTCAGGTGGTGCCGAAACACCACGTTGATTCGGGTTCCTCCCCGCTCTGTATTGAACCTGAGAGTTTTGCGTTGCTTTGCTGTTCAGCAGAGCGCCACTTGCACCGTCGGTGAGCCCGGTTGCCCGGACTGCTTTCCAGAGTTGCCTTGCCGCGGCGGTACGTGGGCCTGAGAGATTCCTGGGGAGGATTTGCTCCTACGGCGCCTGCAGAACGTACCGGCAGGACTCTCCCGCCGCAGATCATCAGCACGTGCCACTGGTGGGTGACACGGCTCACACCATACCGGGTTGCGGGGCTGGATGCAAAACGGGGGGCATTCTGGGGCGGGAGGAGGCTGACAAGTGGAAGGGACTACGGGATGATTAATAGCCCCTAAAGGCGGGATGAGCCATGATGACAAGCCACACTATTGCCGTCCACATCACGGTAGATGACCAGTCCCATCCCGCTGCGGTCTCCGAATTGCTCAGTGAGTTGTCGTCCCGCTTCAAAGAGGTCACACGTGCCGAATTCATGTTGGGCGGACAGCGCTGGGGCGGCGCCGAAACCCTGAATGTCCGCAAGGTGAAGACGGCCGCTGGTGTGGTGGCCGTATCCGCGCGCGACAGGAGGCATCTGGCGGCCCAACTGGAAGTCGCACTGGCCCACCGCGAAGCCGGCTATGACGATGCTGAAGTGGCTGCACTGTGGGATATCGCCAACAGCCTGGCGCGCACGCTCGGGATCAGCGGAGTGGACCGGCTGTAAAAGCTGCTTAGAGCAGCTACCGCTTCCTGGGGCCGGCTGTTGTGCCGATGCGGTACCCGGCCCAGAATGCCAGGACAAGCAAACCCGCGACGGCGATTGCCAGGCCTGCCTGCGTCCCTGGCGTAACGAACGCCAAGCCGTTTCCACTGAAGGGCTCGTTGCTCAGCGGCGCGTACGCGAACCAGCCAAAGCTGACATTCTGGCTGTTGCTCCACGCGACGAAGCACCCCACCAGCACCACGGCGAGGGCAGCTACCGGCAGCGCGGCTCCGAAGAAGCGGGCAGGTTTTGGCGTTTTCTGTGCGTCAGGTGTGTTGTTTTCCCCCATGCAGGCGAGTCTAGTGGTGCTGTTGATCGTTACCCCGCCGCCGGGGACAGACGGCGGGGGCTGTGGTTAGGCTGGGCGGATGTTGACCATTGGCAGCACCGTCCTTGGCGTCAATGACGTCGCCCGCGCCACAGCTTTTTGGCACGCCGCCCTGGGCTACGTTCCCCGTGAGCCCGGGGATGAGACCTGGGTGATCCTCGTGCCGGCGTCGGGACCGGGAGCGCAGTTGGCACTTATGCTGAGCGAGACGCCCGTGCAGGACCGCCCGCGCATCCACCTGGATTTGTATGCTGACGACCAGGCAGCAGAGGTGGAGCGGCTGATCTCGCTCGGCGCCCGGAGCGTCGACTGGGACCTGTATCCGGAGGACTCCGACTTCGTGGTGCTCGCCGACCCCGACGGGAACCGTTTCTGCGTCATCGACCAAGGCCCGCGGTAGCGCCGCCATCGAACTTTACGCCGGTGATTCAGATCGGGGCGCTGGAACCCGCCCTCCGGGAACAAGTGCGCACACTATGCCGTTGGGATACCTACGAGCGGCATTCGCATGCGGCGGCACCCAACAGAATGGAACCACATGGTCAGGGCTATCTGGAACGGAAAAGTCATCGCCGAATCCACGGACACCGTGGTGGTGGAGGGCAACCATTACTTCCCGCGCGATGCAGTGAATGCTGGCTACCTCCGGGACAGTGACCTTTATTCGGTCTGCCCCTGGAAGGGCAAAGCCAGCTACCACTCTCTGGAAGTGGACGGAAAGCTGAACGTGGACGCGGCCTGGTACTACCCGGAGCCGAAGGCACGCGCCAAGCAGATCGAGGACCGCATCGCGTTCTGGCGCGGCGTAACCATCGAGGCGTAGCAGCGGAAAGCAACGGGCGACGGCGGGACTTCCCGCCGCCGCCCGTTGCTTCTTGCCAGGGCCCACCATCGCGCCCTGTACAGCGCTTTGGCTAAGCGGCCAGCGGCATATCGAACAGTTGCTCGGCGAGCCGGATGAGGTGGCGGGGAGCGTCGGTCTCTTCGATGGGGTTTGTGTGGCCAAGGAACATGGCGGTTCCGTGGATGGTTTCTTCGAGATCGATTCCTGCTTCACGAATGAGGACTTCGGCGCGGACGTTCTCGGTGTACCTGATGCCCTCGCTATCCAGGTAGACGTGCCAGTCGGTGCCGGCGATGCGGCCTACCTCCCCTGCGGCTACCCGCTGAAGTGCTGTCAGGTCCAGCTCCACTGGCCTGATGTGGACCGGATGGACCAGGCGGGCAGGGACCACTAAGGCGTTAACGGAAGTGTTCATGGTGGTGTCCTTGTAGCTGAAAAACGGAGGTTAGGCGCCGATGGCGGAATGGCGCGGGCAGCCGAGTGGGCTAGGAGTCCCGTTTCGGCTGCCCGCTGGCCTGTTTAGCGCTGGTTTTTGCGCGGCTTTATGAAGTTGATTTCGCTGTTTTCACTTTTGGCTCTTTTGTCGGCTCTTTTTTCGAGGATCGACTTGCCGGCTTTTTTAGCGGCGCCGCTTTTCGGGGATTTTCCGGACATCGGAATCACGCCTTTCTATGCTTTGCGTTACCCGATACCATACCTACTTTTATTTTTTATGCCAGTCCTCGAAAAACCTGGTCCAGCGGCGATCTAAGCGCCGCAGCGCTCGGTGAGCCGTGTGACCAGCACGGTTAGCTCCTTTTCCGTTTCATGACAGAAGAGCTTTTGTTCGTCTTTTTCTGTCAACGTCGCAATCAAAGCCGGAAATGCACTGAATTTGCGTCGTCGCTTTCTGCTGCAGCCTAAAAATCACGACACCAAAGCCGCTTTACTACGTTTGGTCCTATCCTGGCGAGGTAGGTAGAACGGAGCCCCGGGACCATCATCGGCCAGAGTTCCGTGGGATCAAAGATTTGCCGCTTCTTCCTCAGCCAGCCTGACCATGCGAAGCTCGTCCTCGACCGCGCGCGACGGCCAATAGTCTTTCGACAGCTCACTTGCCCGGATTCTGTCTGCCTCCGGGAAGAGCTTCGGGAGCAGTCCGGACGCCTGAAGCAGTGCGATCAGCACGATGGTCCTGGCATCGGGTGCCTTGGGAACGGGCTTGGCGCCGGGCGGGTTGGGGCCAGGCTCCCCGGACGCGGTTGCCCCGCCATCCGTGGTCCCCGCACCAGGTGCCCCGTCTCCGGTTGGCGTGGTATCCGGCACCTCGAGGCTGGACGGCGCACTGAGCGCGGCCTGGATTTTTTTCAGCAGCGCCTCCTCCGGAGCGTGGTCCTTCTCCGGGTACCGCACGGCCCGGAAGTGGCCCAAGTGCTTTTCACCCACGTGTTCCACGATGCCGAGTGACACCAGCCCGTCGTAAACGCGCAGCACTTCGGCGCGGCTTTCCAGCACCGACACCCACCACTTGGGAGTGTGGGGCCGGGATTTGCTGCGGATGAGTTCAAGCTCGTGCTGGTAGTCCGTTACCGGGGCGGTGCCCGTGGCCTTGACGTGCTTCCCCTGCAGCTCGATTGCGCCGAGCAGGTCCAGCTCGGCCAGTATTGCCCCTGCCACCGTTGTCCTAAGCGCGAACAGCGGCACTTCAGGTTTGCCGTTCTGGTCATTTGTGGCCAAAAGCAGGAAAGCTTGGGGAAGGCTCAGGTCCACAGTTTTAGGTGTTTCAGCATCCATAGCATCATGGTGGACCAGTTGGGCAGCCACCACAATGAGGACTTATGCCCACGACGCCGGGCCTCCCGCCGTCGTGCCAATTATGGCCATACGCGGCCCGTGTAAGGTCCCCAGCCCCGTTCTGTTGTAGAAGTCCAGGGTGACGCAGGGTGAGGAGCCGCCGTTTCCCCCCGCGGAAGTTGGGTATGCCCGGGCGCCTTGACCATCAGCGGGCATAAGCTGGTACCACCAGTTCCCTTCCAGCACCCGGGAGGTCATCGTGGACGCTGAAACCGCCGATGTGGTGGGCCATGATGTCACCACCATCACCTGCGTCTGCGGCAACACTGTCAGCCAGGACGGATTGATACAGGCGAACTCAGAGGGCATGCCTGTTTATGCCGAATCCCCTGTACCCGAAGGGCTGGCGCCGTGGCCGGCGGACGAGGACCTCTACACGCTGTGCCCTCGGTGCGGCCGCGTGTACCGCGACGCCGTTATCGAGGAGACAGGCACAGCGCCCGTCGCTTTCCGGGTGGACGTCACCACCGGCCCCATCGCAGAAGCAATCCAAGTCCACTGGGACCTCAGCCCATAGAACCAAGCGACGAGACCCACAGCATAGGGAAGCGGACGACGCCGGGAGGCTCCCGGCGTCGTCCGCTTCCGTTTGGTGCCTACTGGCTGAAGGGGACCTTTTCCCAGCTCAGGACGCCAGCGTCGGAACTGTTGCCGGCCACCGAGAACCGGACGTAGTTGGTGGCGTTGGCGGAACCGTCCACGGTGATGCGCTGCAGGTCGTCCGCGGCGTGCTGGCCGTAAATATCCAGCCAGGGTGAGCCCGCGGCCAGGGGCTGGTTCTCGGCGAAGACGTGGCTGTCGCCGTTGATCAGGTAGACCGGGCGGTCGAAGCTGTTGGTCTCCTCGACGATGGCCTGCACGATCCCGCGGAACCCGGAGAGGATTTCCGGGTTGAGGGCGGCCGCGTTGAGCAGCGAAGGATCGAACATGTCGGCCTGCGTCATCAGCACCACGGCGCGGTCATTGCGGCGTTCGGCGTCCGCGAAGGTGTCACGGATCTGGTCCAGGACGGCCTCCGTCCGGTGCTCAACTTCGGCCAGCTGCTCGGGGGTGGCGGTAGTTTCACCCAACCCGCTCCACGGCTGCAGCGAGTTGTTGCTGCCCTGGATGTTCAGCACGGAGAAGGCCACCCGGTTCTGGTTGAAGCGGACGTTTTCGGGCAACCCAAGATTCTCCTGGCTCTTCACCGGCATGGTGGCGCCAAGAGTCTTGCCCGGCTCGTTGAAGAAGACTTCCCGCAGCTTGTCCAGCCGCTCCAGCGGGTTGTACGCGCCGTTGTTGGTGCGGTGGCAGTCCACCCACTCGTTGTCGCCCGGGGTGAAGACCAGCGGGTGTTCGAAGGTGTCGAACTGGGTGCGGATGTTGGCGAAGTACTCGTCCGAGCAGACCGAGGAGCCGTTTTTGATGTCGCCCACGTGGGTGACGAACTTCAGTTCCTTGTCGGCGTTGATGTCCTGGATGCGGGCAGGGAACTTGGCGATTTCGGCGTCGCCGTAGGGGATGTCGCCGATGACGCCGAAGGTGAAGGCATCGCTGGTGCTGTCGGCGGCGGTGGCGGGCTGGGACGCAAGGAGGCCGAGCGCCAGGACGGCGGCCGCCGTCGTAATTTTCAGGGTGTTTAAAGGCATGGGATGCTCCTGTTTCTGCTGGGAAGGGCTTAGGACGCGCGGGCGGTGAGGAACTGCTGCAGGCCGGCGAGGTCGTCGGTGTTGATGTGGTCCACACCGGAGTCGAAGAGCTCGTTCCACACCGCTTCGCGTGCGGCGCCGGGCATGTCCGGGGTGGCCCAGAAGCGGACGCGGTAGCCGTTGGCGTGGGCCTGGGCAACGTAGGCGTGCAGTTTGGCGCGCTCGGCCTCGGGCATCGGACCGACGCCTTGCCAGGTGAACAGTTTGGTCCAGTTGTCGCTGACCAGCGGCATCAGTTCGGCGGGCTTGCCGGAGGTGAGGTCGGCGGAGCGGCCGTCGTAGAAGCTGAACCGCTTCTCCTGCGCCTGCATTGTGGCGAGCGGACGGTTGCCGCTGATGACGGCAGTGACCGGGCCGGTCTTGGTGGTGCCGTTGGTGTAGCGGCTCATGATGTCGCGGTGTTCGGCCAATTCCTGCTCGATGGCGGCGTACGTGGCTTCGCCATCGCTCTTGATGTCGATCAGGAGCTGCAGGCTGCCGTCCCACTTCGGGTAGACGCTGTGGCCCTGCTGGCTGCGGACCAGGTCCTGCAGCGGGTCGAGGTAGAGGCTTTCGAGGGTGACTCCGGGCTGGACATCCTCCAGGTCGTGGGCCACCAGCAGCTCGCCGTCCACCAGCCAGACGTCCGCTTCGACGCTGGTGAAGCCGTGCTCCAGTGCGTCGAACAGGGGGCGGTCATGCTCATAGTCGTTGTGCGCATGCGCCTGGGCCAGCGGCTGGCCGACGACAACAGGCGCCGGCTGGGTTGCCTCAGCTTGGGCGGGTGCCGCGGCAGTTCCGGCCAGGGAGGCAAGGACGGCGACGGCGGCAAGGGTGCTTTTCACGAACACGGAGTACTCCTGGTACCTCGGGGATATCCGCCCGGGTGTGGGGTGTGCCGGGCAGAAAGGGGTGCGTGAAAAGAGTGCTTGCCGCGGGAGAACGGTTCGGGGCCAGCGGGTTGCTGGAGGGTGAACCCGACGTGACAGTGCGCGCCGCACGCAGGTCATAAAGAACGACGGCGGGAGGCATCCCGCCGTCGTCCGCTTTCTGTTTTGAGTCGTTGATTGCTCAGCCGGTCCCGGCATCTCCAGTCCGTCGGCCCGCTCTCCTAGACTTCGCCTCGCCAGCCACCGGTTTCGCTGCCGCGTGATTCGATGAAGTCCTTGAACTTCCGCATGTCGGCCTTCACCTGCATCTCGTCGATTTTCAGTGCCGCACCTGCTTTCTCAACGACGGTTTCGGGTGCCCATTCGAAATGGACTTTGACCTTCGTGTGATTGGCATCCAGCGGCGTGAACCTGATGATGCCCGCATGGGACTTGCCGTCGGTGCTGCGCCAGGCGATCCGGTCGTCAGGCTCCTGGTCAACTATTTCAGTATCGAATTCCCGCTGAACACCGCCCACCTTGGTAACCCAATGGTTGGTGGTGTCGGTCAGTTGGGTTACGGATTCCACACCGGACATGAACTGCGGAAAGGATTCGAACTGGGTCCACTGGTTGTACGCGGTCCGCACCGGTACAGCTACTTCCACAGTCTCTTCAACGTGTTCCATCTGCTTCCTCCTCATAACGGGCGGCAGCAACAGCGGACTGGCAGCATTTGCCTTCCTGCCAGTCAGGCAGCCGCCACATTTGCACGATAAGTCCGGCGGTTGGCAGTGTCCAGACCTTCGGAACTCCCAGGACACCGCGGTACGTGGCGGCAGGATGCCGGGGCCAGCCCGCGATGATCAGCTCACCAGCGCGGGATCACGTCAACGCGATGGCGTTCGCGGGTGAGCCCGTTCCGCCAGTGATGTTCAACGGTTTGATGCTGAGGAAGGCGTCCCAATTGCCGGTGCTTCGCATGTGCCGGGTGAGGGGGCCGAGCCGCCATAGTTCGCCAAGGGGCATACCGAGTTTGGCGAGGAGTTGCTGGTGCATCATTCCATGGTCGTTCGGTGCCGAGTTCCGGTAGGGGCTGCCCGGGACGGCTGGCAGGCATTCGAGGGCGAAATTGTCAGCAGCAAGGAGGGAAAGTTGGTGGTCCCATGCCCAGGCGACGAAGTCTTCGGACTGGGCAATGCCAGTGGCCCGGCGACTGTCCCGCGTCTGTTGTTTTCCGTCCGGCGACAGGGCCAGGAACCATTCGCACCAACCGGTGTGGAGCATCAAAATGTCCCCCGCCAGGAGACTGACTGACTGCTTCTTGAGTGCGGCCTCGATCAGATCCAGGCCCAGGGGCTCGCCCGCGGCATGGTTGATGGGGCGGCCCTGGCCACTGCGGTATCCCTCAAGATCCACCACCACTCCCCTGCCAACGATAGGGCTGTCCGCCCATTCCTGGATGCCGAGATCCGGCGTACCCTCCCGGATGCGGTCATCGGGGGTGTTGTTGTAGAAGCCGACGTCGTCGGCCCTTCGATGCCGCAGTCCGTCGATCTGGGTCGATCCCTGCAGGTAGTAACCGTCAAGGTAATCGTCCCGGTGGGCGGGGTGGGAGGAGTAGATGGTGTGCCGGGGAGCGCCGCGCTTGAGGGACATTCCGGGGTCGAAGGCATCCCCCGGATAGTCCAGACCAAACGCGGTGCCGGTTCGAATGCAGTTCCGGGCTTGCAGTATTGCGTCCGGTGTAATGAACGACGGCGTTCCGCGCGTTGGTTCCGGAAACAATCCCCAGGAGGTCCCCGCCAACACGCCCTCCCGCCGCATTAGCCCGGCGAATGAGGGATAGTTGCCGGCAAGGGAGGTCATCGTGCCCCTGCTTTCTGCGGCTGTTCCTGGTTCTGGTGGCGTTTGTAGCTGAGGAGGAACCCGGCGATGGCGCAGGTGGAGGCGGCGATACACATTGGCGTCTTGATGGTCTCGTTCAGCAGCGTCAGCCATGCGCCCTGCCCGGCGATCAGTGCAACGGCCTGGCCGGTCACGAACACGACCCCGCCTAGAAGGAGCACTGCCAGGGTGAGGACGAAGAGGACTTCAACGGCCCTTCGGATCTTATGCATGTGGTGTTCCTTTAGATCGGCAGGACGCCAAGGATGATCAGCACGCCGATGCCGAGCAGCGGCAGGGCGTAGTGGGTCAGCAGCCGGGCGAAGGTCTTGATGGGGTCCACGTCAGCGATCCCGCACGCCACATACAAGGGAGCACCTCCCGGCGGAACCGCCGCCTCACAGGAGGAGAAAACCAGGACGGCAACGGCTGCGGTGGTTGCCGGCACCCCCGCAGCGACAAGGGTTGCGACGCCGACCGTCCCGACGGCCGCCATCGTCGCCGTCGCGGAGAGCGGTGCTGCGACGGCGATGATGATCAGCCCAATCAGGATCGCCAGGAGCCACAGGGGCAGGTTCATCCCGTTCAGCAGCTCCGTCATTTGCTTCGGCAGCCCGGTTGCGGCGAGGGCGTTTGCTCCGGCGAAAGCGAAGACAACCGTGACGCCGACAATCCCGAACCGTGGTGCGGAATTCTGCAGCAGCGCCCACCACGCACGCCCCTCGCGGGGAAGCTTCTTCCTGCCTAGAAGAAAGCCGGTGATGATGAGGACCACCGGGATCCAGACGATGACGCTCACTGTCTTGGTGACATCTCCCCCGGTCCAGTCCGACAGGGCGTCAGCGATGGCGCCGGAAGTGATGACCAGCGGGATGGCTACCACGACGAACAGCAGCAGGGTGGCCCAGCCACGGTTGAACGCTGAACCGACAGAAGGCCTGTGGGCGGCGTCAAGCGGGGTCATTCCGCTCTTCCGGACCAGCAGCCAGGTGACGATCAGCCGGTGCAGGAAGCACCACAGACCGCCGAACAGCAGCGGCAGGACGAGCGCGTTGATGTCCAGCAGCGGACCCACTGTGGCGGACCCGACCAAAACGAACATCGACGCGCTGAACGGGAAGGTGATCCCCATTCCGGCGTTGCCGGCCACGAGCGTCGCTGCCGAGGGCTTGTCCAGCTTGGATTTTTCCATCCAGGGGATGGTCACTGACCCCACTGTCGCGGCGATGGCGGCCTGGTTGTGGACTACCCCGCCCAGGCCTGCTGATGCCACGGTGGATACCCATGCCGGTCCGCCTTTGACTCCCCCGATGAGAGAGTTCAGCAGGTCGATCAGCTTGTCGAGCACCCCGGTTTTGTCTAGCAGGTATCCCATAAAGACGAATGCCATGGTGGCATACACGATTTCGTCGGTGACGGCCGAAGACAGCGCCGTCCAGCCGATCTGGCCAGCCGCTGCACCCGTGAACGGGAGCACAACCAGGAACCCGAGGATCATCGCCTCCCCCACGCTGCGCTTGATGACGGTCGTCCACAGCAGGATGACGGTCAAGTAGGCCCCGAGTGCCCAGATGCCGATCATGCTGCTGCTCCTGACGGCGAAGTGCCGGTGGTGTGGTTAGTCAAAGGTTCCCTGTTCATGATTGTGCCCGGCACCGGGGTCAGCGCAAGGCCGATACTGTTGCCGCAGCCATGCGGCTGAGGGCGGCCGCGGAGGCAGTAGTCATTTCTGCAGGCACTCCGAGGTCGAAGAGGTAACTCGCGGTGTCCTGCATTTCCTTGGAGCGGCGGAGGGCATGCTTGACTGTACCGGTCAGGAAGCGGTCGATGACTGCCTGGCCGTCCCCGGCCAGCTGGCTAGCGATCTGGGCACGGATCCACTCTTCGAGTCCGGCTGCCTTACCGGCGTTGACGGCTTCGACGACCACTGAGGCCAGGCCCTTCATCAGGACGCTGCGCAGGAGTTTGTGGGCCATGGCTGCACCGGGCTCCCCTTCCGCGATTTCAACGTCCACACCAAGCGGGCCAAGCAGATCCACGACTGCCTGGGCACCGGGGCCGCTGACCATCAGGGGCGTCTTCTCACCCAGTGCGGATACCGGACCAAGAATGGCGACATCGGCAAAATCGGCCTTGCCGGGCAGCCGTCCGAGCTCCTGCATGACGCCGGGCGAGGACGAGGTGAAGTCCGCGTAGCAGCTGCCTGCCTCCAGGACCGGAAGGCATTCCTTGGCTACGCTTCGCGCCGCCGCAGCTCCTGTGAGGACCAGGACGATGTCAGCCCCTGTACAGGCCTCGGCCGCAGTTGCAGCACGGGTGACGCCGGCAGGCGTGGACGGGGCAACCGGATCGAACCCGGTGACCTCGTGGCCGGCGGCTGTAAGTGCCGCAGCATAGGTGGCGCCGGCTTCGCCGAGACCGATGATGGTTACCGCTGTCATGATGTCGCCTGTCTTTCTCGTATTAGTGGCGGGCTGCTTAGTGGCGGGCCGCGACGATGGCTTGCCGGCGGTTGGTCTCGTCGGCAAAAACGGCTTCCGCAGCTTCGGCTACAGCGGCTGCCTGTTCACGGGGAATGACCACGACGCCGTCCGAGTCGCCGATGATGACATCGCCCGGCAGAACGGGCACGCCGCCGAAGGCGAGCGGCGTTCCGAGGCGGAACGGGCCGTTCTTGTAAGGACCGGCGGGGGTAGTAGCCCGGGCGAAGACGGGCATGCCGATCTCCGCCAGCGCTTCGGCGTCGCGCGCTGCTCCGTCCAGTGCGAAACCTGCGATGCCGAGGTTGATGGCACGCTCACCAATGAGTTCTCCCAGAAGTGCGCGGGACTCATCCCCGCCGCCAGCGACAACGATGACGTCTCCGGGCCGGGCGGACTCAAGGGCCTTGTGGATGCCCTGGTTATCTCCGGGCCGTGTCCATACGGTGAAGGCGGGCCCGGCGAGGAGGGCACCGGGCCAGATGGCCTGGATTGAGGAATTTGCGACGCCGAGCCGGTCCATGGCGTCACCGATGTTGGCGGCGGGAAGCTTGGCGAGCCGTTCCACCACGTCCCTGTCGGGGCGGGGAAAGTCAGCGTCGAGGGTGTCAAGTGCTGGGGTTGTCATGATGGGTTCTTCCGTCAGGTCGATGCGGGAGGGCTAATCGGTTTTCTGGACCAGCGGGAGGGCCTTCTTGAAGTCCTCTTCCTGTCCGGCCCAGAACTGCTTGTAGTCTTCGGCGGGGAGGTAGCTGGTCTGCAGGCCAAGGTCGTTCATCTTCTGCACCACTGTCGGATCTTCGACGGCCGTCTTGATGGCGGCTTCGAGCTTCTTTGCCACGCCGTCCGGGAGGCCGGCGGGGGCCGAATAGCCGCGTGCTGTGCCGGCTTCTAGTTCGTAGCCTGATTCCTTGAACGTGGGAACGTCAGGAAGCGAGGGTGCCCGCTCCGACGTCATGACGCCCAGGACGCGGGCCTTGCCCTGCTTGGTCAGGTCGGTCACGTCGCTGACGTTGGCCACGAGGATGTCAACGTGCTTGCCCAGGAAGGCTGTGGTTGCCTGCGAAGCACCTTCGGAGAAGTGGACAGGGGCGAACTCTGCCCCGGTAGTCTCCTGGACCTGCGCCAGCGCGAAGTGTTCGCCGGTCTGCAGGCCGGTGGTGCTGGCGGTCATGGACTTCGGGTTTGCCTTTGCAGCGTCCAGGAGGTCCTTCAGCGTCTGGTACGGGCTATCCGGCTGGACGGCGATGACGGTGGGGTCGATGACCTGCCGGCCGAGGGGCTGGAAGCTGTCGCGGGTGTATTTGGCCCCACGGGACGGATCGAGCGGTGAAACGACGACGGACGGCGAGCCGGTGGCACCGATGGTGTAGCCGTCGGGTGCGGCGCTGGTCAGCTGGGTGTAGCCGATCTGGCCGCCTGCACCGGGCTTGTTGATGACCTCGACGTTCGTGCCGAGTTCCTTTTCCAGGATCGGCTGGATGAGCCGGGCGGCAGTGTCGACGGCGCCTCCCGAGGAGAAGGCGACGACGAGGTCGATGGTCTTGCCCTTTTTCGGGAAATCGTCAGCGGCGGCGGTGTTGCCGGAGCTGGCGTTGGCGCCGCAACCGGTGAGGGCGATGAGGGTTGCTGCAGCGAAGGCAGCGGCGATGCGTGAACGGGACATTTTGGTTCTTCTCCTTTGAAGGGGTGTTTGGGGGTGGTACGTGTGAGCGGGTGGGGTTTAGGTTTCGGGGTATTCGTTCAGTGCCTTGGGCTTGCGCAGCTTGAGCAGCGGGCTGAAGACGATCAGGAGGCCGAGTCCGATCAGGACGGCGGAAAAGGGGCGGCTGGTGAAGATGCCGAAGTCGCCTTGGGAGATCTCGAGGGTTTCCCGGAGGGAGCGTTCCATCAGGGGTCCGAGCACGAGGGTCAGCACCATGGGGGCCAAGGGGATGTCCAGGTGCCGGAGGGCCAGGCCCAGGAGACCGAACCCGATCATCACGAAGACATCGAAGACGCTGAAGTTGATGGTGTAGGCGCCGATGACCATAAAGAGCAGGATGAGTGCGGTCAGGATCGACGACGGTACGCGGAGGATGGAGGTCCAGAGCCCGACGAGCGGAACATTCAAAACCAGCAGCAACAGGTTCCCGATGAAGAGGCTGGCGATGATGGCCCAGGCGATTTCGGAGTGTTCGGTGAAGAGGGTGGGTCCCGGGGTGAGGCCCTGCTGGAGGAATGCTCCCATCAGCACGGCGATGGTGGGTGACGCCGGGATACCGAGGGTAAACAGCGGGATCAGCGCGGCGTTGGCGTGGGAGTTGTTGGCCGTTTCCGGACCGGCAACGCCTTCGATGGCGCCCTTGCCGAGTTCGTTGCGGTGGCGGGAGAATTTCTTTTCCGCGCCGTAGGCCAGCAGGGATGACACGGAGCCGGTCATGCCGGGGATGAGTCCCAGGCCGAAGCCGATGCCGGTGCCGCGGGCCATGGCCGGGGCACTGCGTCGCCATTCCTTGCCGGTGGGGAGCAGAGAACGGAAGTTGGGTGCGTGCACCGTGGGGGTTGCGGTGCCTTTGCGGTAGGACAGGAGTTCGGAGAGGCCGAAAACTCCGACGATTACGGCCACGAAGCTGACGCCGTCCAGGAGCCGGTCCATGCCGAACGTGAAGCGCGGAGCCCCGGCTACGGGGTCGATTCCCACCATGGCAATCAGCAGGCCCAATGCCCCGGAGATGACTGCCTTCACCATGGATTTTCCGGCCAGCGCGACAAGGAGCGATATGCCCACGACCATGAGGGCGAAGAATTCCGGCGGGCCTACGAGCAGGCCCAGTTCACCGAGCGGTTTGGCGGCGGCCACCAGGCCAAGGGTGGCGATCGTGCCGCCAACAAAGGATCCGACGGCGGCGATGGTCAGCGCGGCTCCGGCCTTGCCGATTTTGGTCATCGCGTAGCCGTCAATGGTGGTGATGGCTGAGGCTGCTTCACCGGGGGTGTTCAGTAGCACGCTGGTGATGGTTCCCCCGTAGGCAGTGCCGTAGAAAATGGCGCAGAGCATGATGATCGCGCCGGTAGCGTCCAGGTTCAGCGTGAGGGGGATCAGAAGAGCGACACCTGCCACCGGCCCGATGCCAGGCAGGACGCCGATGATCGTGCCCAGGAGGCAGCCCAGGAAGGCGAAGAGCAGGTTTTGCCAGGTCATGGCGGACGCAAAGCCGCCCATAAGTTCGTTGAAGATATCCACGTTCAGAGTCCGATCGTGTTCAGCAGGGGGAAGGCTGAGACGGGCAGTGCCACGTTCAGGCCGTAGTTGAAGGCGTAGAACGCGCCCACGCTGCCGGCGAGGGCCGTGATCAGCGAGGAGATCCAGGCCCTGCCGCCGCGCAGCTTCAGGTGGTACATCAGGAACAGGAACATGCTCAGCTGAAAGCCGAGCAGGTCCATGACTGCTGCGAGGATCGTCAGGCTCAGGACGACGGCGATCACCAGGCCGCGGTCAACGCCTCCCGCTGTGTCGCTGGGCCGGCGGAGTTCCTGGAGCAGCCAAAGAAAGGCCATGGCAACGAGGACCGCGCCCATAGCAAACGGGAAAAGGCCAGGGCCGGGTCCCAGGGAAGTCCAAAGGCCAAGCTCGATCGAACTGACCAGAACGTAAACGCCGACTGCTGCGAAGGCACCGATACCCACCAGCACGGAGGGAGCCACTCGTGCGGCGCTCTCGGGTTTCGTCGTAAGTGACTCCGTTGTCATCGGTTCCTTCTAACTCTGGTTGCTTTCACTCCGTGTTGTGTTATTTCACAGAATGAAACTATGTTGCGTACAGAGAAATAGTGACAGCAGACACACCTACTGTCAAGCGCAAGGAACTTACATAGAATGAAAGAATGGCGATGACGACATCCACGGAACCTTCGACGGAGGAGGGCCCCAAGGCCTCCAACATGCGCTCCCTCTCCAGGGCCCTGGAGGTCTTCGCGGAACTTCAGCGGGCCGAGCGCCCGCAGCGGCTCAGCGATCTTGCCAAGGCCTGTGGGATGAGCCTGCCTACCACCCTGAGAATCCTGCGGGTGCTTCAGGATTTCGGCATGGTCAGCCAGACGGACAAGTCCTACCGGATCGGCCCAGCTGTCCTGCCCGCTGCCCGCAGCTTTCTCGAGAATGACCCGCTCGTCGTCTCCGCCCGCCCCGTCCTTCAGCAGGTGGCCTCACAGACCGGACTTACGGCGTCGCTCTATACGCGGCTCGGTTTCGAGCGCATCCTTGTGGCGCGGGTCGACGGCGAGGCTCCGCTCCGGTATGACCTGCCCCTCGGTAAGCGGCTCCCCCTCACGCTGGGGGCTGCTGGCAAGATCCTGCTCGCGTCCGCGTCCGACGACGAGCTCCAGCAGGTGGTGGCTGCGGCAGTCGCAGGGGGCCAGGAGAGCGCCGCGTTTACTGTCGAGTCGCTGCGCTCCCGGCTGCCTGAGCCATCCGCTGACTACGCGTACTCAGCGGACGAGCGGGCCACAGGAGTTGTCTCGGTGGCCGTCGCCGTGCCAAACAGGCTGGGGCGGCCCAGTGAGTCCATCTCGCTCACCAGCCCTGTTGAGGCCGCCAGCGAAGCGACGCTAAAAGCCGGGGTGCCGGAACTCCGCCGCGCCGCCGGGAGACTTTCGGAACTGCTCGAGGGCTCCGTCTACTAGCGGTTCCACCCACGAGTCTGGACAGGACACTCGCCTGTTGTGCGTGGCGAGCGCTGACGTAGTTCGTGGCGTCCCGGCGTCTGCAGCCACAGCCGGTAGATTTGAGCCGATGATTTCCATTGACCGGGACGACCCAGCACGCGGCGACGTCCATCAGCTCCTCAGCGAACACCTCGCGGACATGTACGCCACCTCACCGGCCGAAAGCGTCCATGCGATGGACCACTCCGCCCTGTCCGCGCCGTCAATCACGTTTTGGACTGCCCGTGAGGGCGGCGATCTGCTGGGGTGCGGCGCGCTCAAGCTCCTGGATGCGCCATCCGGCTCCTCGATGCATGGCGAGATCAAGTCGATGCGCACTGCGGCAAGCGCACGGGGACGGGGCGTAGCTACCTTGATGCTCCGCCACATTCTCGATGACGCCCGCGCCCGGAACCTCGAGCTTGTCTACCTTGAGACCGGCGCCGAGGACTACTTCGCTCCCGCGCGCCGGCTGTACGCCCGAAACGGCTTCGTCGAGTGCCCGCCGTTCGCTGACTATGCCCTGGACCCCCACAGCGTTTTCATGGAGCTCCGCCTGTAGGGAGGACCCGCCCCAACGGACACCCCTTCAAACACAGCACGCAG
The DNA here is from genome assembly GCF_059090465.1 of Arthrobacter sp. MDT2-3. NCBI lineage: Bacteria > Bacillati > Actinomycetota > Actinomycetes > Micrococcales > Micrococcaceae > Arthrobacter > Arthrobacter sp. MDT2-3. Next base: position 145,216 of record NZ_JBNHFS010000004.1, read on the forward strand.
CATCCGGCAGCCAGGTACGTCAGCCAGCCAGCGCATCAGGCAGCGCGGCGCGTCTGTATGACCTGTTCAAAGGGGCTAACGGCACCCGGCAGCCAACCCTGTGGCCAGAGCGGTGGTTCCCGGTCCGGGTGCTCGGCAGGATAGTATCGGCCGCTCGGCGACACCCAGCCAGGTGGCCGGTCCTTCGTTGCCTGCGTTGGTCTCCATGGCCGCCGGTGTTTGAGCCGGTGGTGCTTTGGGCATAACTGTCCCAGGTTGCTGATCCCGGTGGTTCCGCCGTGCTGCCAGGCGGTGAGATGATCCGCCTCATTGTCCAGGCTGTGGTTGCTGCAGCCCGGAAAAGTGCACTTGCCGTCCCGCATTTTGAGCCACCGCTTCAGTGTTTCAGGGAGCCGGTAGTTGGTACGGCTGATTTCCAGCGGTGCTCCGTTGCGGGGGTCGATCAAGACCCGGTAGAACGAGTTGGCACCATTGGCAACGAGCCGGCGTGCCATAGATGGCGGGATCGGTCCCATTCCATCGATCTCGGCGGGTTCGTCGGTGAGGACGAGGAGGGAGAAGACCGGGACGGTGACGAGCACCTCAACTTTTGGAGAGGGCACTTCTCCGGCGTTCTGGTTCGCAGTGCCCAGCAGCAGCCCTGCGGCGATGTCGGCGCGCAGCTCGGTGAGGGTGCGTGATTCGCGGGGGCCTTGGAGGCCGCGGGCAAGAGCGGCGGTTTTGTTCAAGATGGCGCAGACTGTGTCCGCGGGAAGGTAGAGCGAGATCCAGGCCATGCCGTCCCGGTCCGGGCTGTACTCCATCCGCCGGTCCGCCACTTTCTCCGCGTGGCGCTTTTCAAGGGACTCAGGGTGGTGGCGTTCTCGCCAGGTCCGGACCTTCCGCCGGAACCGGGCGGGCACCAGATCTCCGGGCGCGGCACCGCGGGCCGGGTTCGGTGCGTCCGGGTCGAAGAAGTGTGCCTCCAAGGCAGAGGCGGCTGCGGCGGTAAGACCAACCGTTTCCTCGACCACGATGCGGGCGTGCTGCCAGGCGATGGTGCCGGATTGCAGCGCATCGAGTGCCGCCGGCAACGACGTGGTCAGCGCGTGGGCTTCTCCAAGGAGGGCGGATGCGGCGCGTTCGCCGATGGTAAGCACGCACGCGACTTCGGCTACCATGCTCATCTCCCGCGCCGATGCCTCATACGCGCTGGCCGGCGGGCCCTCCAACTCGGCTGCGGCCTCCGCGTAGGCGGCCAGGAGCCGGATCTTCGCCGCCGCCGTCGCAGCCTCGACCCGTGCCAGCGCCCCTAAGCCATCCAGGCATGTCTGGGAAAACTCCTGCAACGGGTCAGAATCAGCATCGGGAAGACGGTCAGCTCCATCCGCAGCGATGGGGCAGGCAACAACACCGGCAAACTCATCAACCAGCCGGGTCACCGACGCGAGGGCAGCCGCCAACGCCGCCCTGCCTTCCGCATCGACAACCACACCGGTCTCCATAACCAAAAGCATGGCAGGGGGGTGTGACATTCTGGACGGACGACGGCGGGACCTCCCGCCGTCGTCCGCTTTCCCTTCAAGCGGGCACCGTCCGCCGCCTGGGGTGAAGCCTGACGTCACAAAAGTCGACAGCCTCCGGTTCCGGGCAACCAACGCCCTACCCTTAAATGGTGACTTTGACTATGATGCGCACCGCCGCCGCGAGCTCCCTCGCCGCCGCCGGTCTCCTGTTTTCCCTCGCCGCCTGTTCGGTGCCTGCCACCCAGCCGGCCGCCTCTGCACCGGCTTCCTCGGCAGCAACTTCGTCCAGCGCCGCACCCAGCACCTCCGATGGGCCCTGCGACGGCGTAAAGGTCATCGTTGATCCGGGCGCCCTGGAGCAGGCAGCCGCCGACACCTCCGTTTGCGTGGATGTGGACGAGCCCACTGTCGCTGCCGATGTGCTCAAGGAGGCCAACATCAAGACCGAGGGCACCGAGCAGTACCCCACGGAACTGGTGTGCCGCGTGAACGGTGTGCCAGCCGCGGACTTCGACATCACCCACAAGGCCGGCACGTACCGGGAAGAATGCAAGGGCATGCCCGCCGCCTTCGCGTACTGGTCCCTCTGGGTCAAGCCAGCTACCGGTGACTGGGCTTACGCCCAGGAAGGCCTCGCCACCCTGAAGGTGAGCCCCGGCGAGAGCCTGGAACTGCTCTACACGGTCGACGGCGAACCGGCCACCCCCAGGGCATGACCTTCCGACCCGCGCCGTTACGTGCAGCGGCGGCCCTCGCCGTCGTCTTCGTCGCGGCGCGGGTCATCTACCGCGTCCTTTTTAACGGCGCGGGCCTTGGCGGGCCGGTCCTGCTCGACCTGCCGGCTATGCGGCTCCCTGCCCCGTTTGCCCACGTGGTCTTCCTTGGCCCGGTCACGGGGCAAGGCCTCTGGGAGGCGGTCCTCTCGGCCCTGCCGATTGCCGCGATGTTCCTCGGCTTCGGCCTGCTCAACGCGTTCGTGGACGTGGCCCGGGGCTTCGTGCACCTGGCCCGCCGCGGCCCCATGCAGGGCTTGGCCAGGACTCTCGTAGTGGCGTGGGCTGCGCTGCCGGCGCTGGCCGACGCCGTTGCCTCCGTCCGCCTGGCGTTCCGGTTGCGGGGAGAAAAGTTTGGACCCCGCGCCCTGGTGCCCATCCTCGAGCGCACCCTTGAGCACGCGAGCCGGGTTGCCGCGGCCCTAGAGTTGCGCGGCTTCGGGAGCAGGGCAGGACACCAACCCAACCAACATGGCGAAGCCCCGGTCCTCATCCGGGACGCACAATTCCGCATCGGTGACGCGACGGTGCGCGTTGCCGGTTTCACGCCGTCGAGCGGTTCAGTATCCGTTATCACCGGACCGACGGGCTCCGGGAAGTCCACCATCCTGCGCGGCATCGCCGGCCTCCTTCCGCATGTGGACGGTGGCGAACTCTCCGGCACCGTGCGCGTCGCCGGAGCCGACCGTGCCACCACTCCCCCGCGCGAAACCGCCCGCACCGTAGGCGTCGTCCTGCAGAATCCGCGCGCCGCCTTCGCCAGCACCCGGGTCCGGGACGAAATCGCCCTCGCCCTTGAGCTGCGCGGTATGCCATCCGCTTCCACCAAGGCTCGTGTGCTAGAGGTTGCCGAGCGTATCGGGGTGACCGATCTGCTGGACCGGAATCTCAGCACCCTCTCCGCCGGTGAGGCAACACTCGTCGCCATCGCCGCCGCGGTGGTGGACCATCCGGCCCTGCTCCTGGTGGATGAGCCCCTGGCAGACCTGGACACCACGGCCCGCAGACGCGTCACCGCCGTGCTTCACGCCCTCGCCCGCGACGCCAGTGTCTGCGTCATTGTGGCGGAGCACCGGGCGGAAGCGCTCGTGCCGGTGGCCGATTCCTGGTGGACTATCAGCGATGGCGCCCTCCTGCCGGGTACCGCGCCATCCGCGCCTTCCGCCCCCGTCCAGGCCCTTCCGGCCCAGGCCCAGCAGACGGACCTCGCGCCCGTGCTGACGGGGACAAACCTTGCGGTGCATCGCAAGGGCAAGCCACTTGTGCGCGAGGCGTCCCTCACGCTGCACCGCGGTGAAGTGGTAGCCCTGGTGGGGCCGAACGGGGCCGGGAAGTCGTCCCTCCTGGTGGCGCTCGCGTTGGGTGAGGGCACGGGCGCTGAAGGAACGGGAAGTATAAAAACGTACGACGGCGGCACGGCCGACGGCATCCGCGTGGCCTTGGTGCCGGACGCCTCGGACGACCTCTTCACCAGGGACACCGTCGAGGGAGAGCTTCGCGCCGCGGAGCGGCGCCTTGCGCGCCGAAAGAACGGCGGACAGCCTGCACCTGGATCCGCAACTGCACACCTTGCCCGGTTGCGGGGCGACGTCACGATTCCCATCGGCCATGAGCATCCCCGCGACCTCTCAGCAGGCGAGCGCCGGATCCTTGCCATCGCGCTGCAGACCATCGACGATCCCCCGATCCTCCTGATCGACGAGCCCACCCGCGGACTCGATCCTGCAGCGCGCGCAGCAGTCTCAGCGGCGCTACGGGCGGCAGCGGGCGCCGGCACAGCCGTCCTGATTGCCACCCACGACCACGACTTTGCCCACGGCCTCGGCGCCCGGATCCTCCCGATGCGGGACGGCGTCGTGCCCTCTACTGTGGAGGACAACCCGCCGGCTGTTACCGCTACAGCACCGTCCGCCACAGCGCCGCGGGCCCCAACACCACAACCCGTCGACGAATCAGCAGACTCTCACAGGGCGACGAAGCCACACCGCCTCCGGCTGCCCCGCGGGGTCGAACTCGCCGTCCTCTCAGCCGCAAACCTCCTGGCCCTCGCCGCATTCTGCTGGCCGTTGCTCGCCGCGGCCCTCCCTCAGGATGCCGCCGCTGCCCTCCCCTACGCTGCACTGGCCATCGCGCCCGTCGCCGCGGTCGCCGTCGTCGTTTCCTTGGACGGCTCGGTCCGTTCCGCACACATGGTGGCGCTGCTCGGCGTCCTGGCAGCGGTAGGTTCGGCGGTGCGGGTGGTGAGCACCGGCGTCGGGGGCGTGGAGGCGGTCTTTATCCTGCTGATCCTGGCCGGCCGGGCGTTCGGTGCCCGTTTCGGCCTGCTCCTCGGCGCCGCCACGATCGCCGTCTCCAGCGCGGTGTGGGGTGGGATCGGGCCCTGGACGCCGTTCCAGATCTTCGCCTGTGCGTGGGTGGGCGCGGGGGCCGGCCTGCTCCCCCGCCGGGTGCGCGGCAAGGCCGAACTCTGGATGCTGTGCGGATACGGCGCGGTGGCGTCCTACCTGTTCGGCCTGCTGACCAACCTGTGGTTCTGGCCCTTCGCGGTGGGCGCCGGCACCGGCATTTCATACGAGCCCGGCGCGCCGCTGGCCACCAACCTGAGCAGCTTCCTGCTGTACTCGCTCGTAACGTCGACGGCGGGCTGGGATACCCTGCGTGCCGTCACCACGGTCATTGGCATCGTTGTGGTGGGCAGGGCCGTTCTCGCCGCGTTCCGGCGGGTGAAGCCGGTCTCCAGTGGGGGCAGAATCGCCGGCGGTCAGTCCGCGCGGGCGCCCTCCGATCAGTCCAGGGACCGGGTTGATCTTGGGGTCTAAGCCATCCATCATGCTGCAGCGTGCGCCACCACTGTATTGCCCATAGTCTGGCCAAGTGGATACAAAGACTGTGAAACCCGGGGAACAGGTCGACAGGCAGTCGCGCATCCTCGAAGCGGCCTTGGATCTGCTGTCGCGCCACGGTATTGCGGGAGTCAGTATGCGGGCCGTGGCCCGCGAGGCCGGCGTGGCTCTCGGGCTGGTGAACTACTACTACGAAGACAAGCTGAGCCTGATCCGTGCAGCTCTTCACCGGGTAGACCAGCATGACCTGATGCTGGTCACGCCCGACCCCGACTCGCCTCCCGGCGAGCAGCTGAAGAAGGCCCTGCAGCGGGTGGCGGCCCCGGAATTCCTTACCTTGCAGTACCTGTCCCTGCGGCTCCACCTATGGGCCTTGGCACAAGCCCATGAAGACTTCGCCTCCATTAACGCCGCAGCGTTCGAACGCTACCTCCAAGGGCTCGCGACGTTGATCTGCAATGCCCGGCCCGAGCTTTCCAATGACGAATGCAGGGAGCGGGCAGCAGACATCGTCGTCGTGCAAAACGGGATGTGGCTCACCGCGCTCCTTGGTGTTGACAAGGACTCCATCCGGCGGAGCATCGCCCGGACCGAAGAGATCGCCTTCGCCGCTTAGCAGGCTGCTTCACCCTTTTCGCTAATGGAATGCGGTTGGAAGCCATCCCCACTTCCATCGCTACGCCCTTCCGTGGGGTTCCCGCGTTCATGACAGCCGCCCGTCATATTCGAGGGCCGCGGGTGCCTTTTCCCCTCCGCGTCACGGCGCGATGTTTCAGCGGCGTTAAATATTGAACGTTTGTCCAGTCGGACTATTGAACACTCGTTCAACGTCCATTACTGTGCATGGGTATGACGTACACCACACCTCAGGGATTTCCGGTACCGCGTTGAGTCAGCGCTGACGCTTCAGCAGTCCGCATCCACCACTTCATGGATTTCCAACACTCGTCCGGCATCGCGGCGCATCGCCGCTTCCGGAAGAAGGACCACCAGCCCTCAGCGGCTGGCCTGCACCAGGTAGAAAGAGAGTTTCCAGCATGACTAAAACCCACTACGACTATGTCATTGTCGGCGGCGGAAGCGCGGGCTCCGTGCTCGCCAACCGCTTGAGCGAAGGGGGCAACAGCAGTGTCCTGGTTCTCGAGGCCGGACGCAGCGACTACCCCTGGGACCTGTTCATCCAAATGCCTGCCGCGCTGACCTTCCCCAGCGGCAATCCGCTGTATGACTGGCGCTACGAATCGGACCCGGAGCCGTTCATGGGCGGCCGCCGCGTGGCACACGCCCGCGGCAAGGTCCTGGGCGGCTCCAGCTCCATCAACGGCATGATCTTCCAGCGCGGCAACCCCCTCGATTACGAGCGCTGGGGCGCCGACGCCGGCATGGACACCTGGGATTTCGCACACTGCCTGCCCTACTTCAACAAGATGGAAAACGCACTGGCGGCGGACCCGGATGACGAACTGCGCGGCCACGACGGCCCGCTCGTCCTGGAACGTGGCCCTGCCACCAACCCGCTCTTCCAAGCGTTCTTCAAGGCAGCCCAGGAAGCGGGCTACCCTCTGACCGACGACGTCAACGGCTACCGCCAGGAAGGCTTCGCGGCCTTCGACCGCAACGTCCACAAGGGCCAGCGCCTCTCGGCATCCCGGGCCCACATCCGCCCCAACGCCGGCCGCCCGAACCTCACCGTCCTCACCCGGGCGATGGTCACCAAAGTCAACTTCAAGGGCACGATGGCCACCGGCGTCACCTACCGCCGCAACGGGCAGACCCACGTGGTCAATGCCGGCGAGGTCATCCTGTCCGGCGGCGCCATCAACACCCCGCAGCTGCTGCAGCTCTCCGGCGTGGGCGAAGCCGGGCACCTCAACTCCCTGGGCATCAACCCCGTGGTCAACCTGCCCGGCGTCGGCGAGAACCTGCAGGACCACCTGGAGGTTTACATCCAGCACGCCTGCACCCAGCCGGTATCCATGCAGCCCAACCTGGACCTGTGGCGCTACCCCCTGATCGGCCTGCAGTGGCTGCTGGGACGCAAGGGCCCCGCGGCCACCAACCACTTCGAAGGCGGCGGGTTCGTCCGCTCCAACGAGGACGTGGCCTACCCCAACCTGATGTTCCACTTCCTGCCCGTGGCAGTGCGCTACGACGGGCAGAAAGCGGACGCCAAGCACGGCTACCAGGTGCACATCGGCCCCATGTACTCCGACGCCCGCGGCACCCTGAAGATCAAGTCCACGGACCCCACCGTCCACCCGTCCATGCTTTTCAACTACCTCTCCACCGAGCAGGACCGACGCGAATGGGTGGAGGCCATCCACGTGGCCCGCGACATCCTGGGCCAGTCCGCCATGATGCCTTTCAACGGCGGGGAGCTTTCGCCCGGACAAAGTGTCCGCACCGACGCCGAGATTCTGGACTGGGTGGCCCGCGACGCCGAAACCGCCCTGCACCCCTCCTGCACCGCCAAGATGGGCCCGGAGTCCGACCCGATGGCGGTAGTGAACCCGCTCGACATGTCCGTCCACGGAACGCAGGGCCTCCGGGTTGTGGACGCCTCGGCCATGCCCTACGTGACCAACGGCAACATCTACGCGCCCGTCATGATGCTCGCCGAAAAAGCCGCCGACCTCATCGCGGGTAAGGCCCCACTGGCGCCGCAGCATGCCGAGTTCTACCGGCACGGGATCAGCCCGTTGGAGCGTAATGGTTCCGGCACTGCAGCTGCCCCCGCGGCAAAGGCATAGGCATGATTGATGGACTGGAAAAGGAGAAACGATGACCGCCACCGCTGAGCAGGTCCGCGACGCCGGACAAGCGCAGGACGCCATCAAGGGCTTGTACATTGACGGCGCCTGGCACCAGGCATCCGACGGCGGCACAACCGTTGTGCGCTGCCCGGCGGACGGGCGAGAAGTGGCGGTAGTCGCCTCGTCCACCCCGGAGGACGCGGAGCGGGCGATTGCCAGTGCACGGGCAGCGTTCGACGGCGGTGCGTGGCGCCGGCTGACCGACATTGAACGCGGGGAGGTCCTGCTTCGCATCGCCGCGCTGCTGGAGCGGGACAAGGCAGCTTATGCCCGCGCCGAAGCACTGGATACGGGCAAGCGCCTCGTCGAGGCCGAATACGACATTGACGACATCGCCTCCTGCTTCCGCTACTACGGCAAAATAGCGGGCCTCGATGCCGGCCGGGTCATCGATACCGGACGGCCGAATGCCATCAGCCGTGTGGTCTACGAACCGCTCGGCGTCTGCGCCCTCATCGCACCCTGGAACTATCCCCTCCTGCAGGCGGCCTGGAAAGTGGCGCCGGCACTCGTTGCGGGAAATTCCTTCGTGCTCAAGCCCAGCGAGCTCACGCCGTCCACCTCCATCCTGCTCATGGAAACCCTGGCGGAGGCCGGCGTTCCGGCCGGCGTCGCCAACCTGGTCGCGGGTAGCGGGTCGAGGGTGGGCCCCCTCCTCAGTTCCGATCCTCGGGTGGACCTCGTCTCCCTGACCGGCAGCCTGGCCACGGGCCAAACCATCATGGCGGCGGCCGCAGAGACCGTGAAGCGGGTCGCCTTCGAGCTTGGCGGGAAGAACCCCAATGTCGTCTTCGCTGACGCCGACTGGGACGCCGCCGTCGACAATGCCCTGACCGCCGTGTTCCTGCACTCCGGCCAGGTCTGCTCGGCAGGGGCGCGGCTCGTCGTAGAGGAGTCAATCGCCGAACGTTTTGTCGCCGAGGTGGTGGAACGCGCCCAAAAGATCCGGATGGGCGGGCCTTTTGACCCCAACGCGGAAACGGGCCCACTCATCTCCGCAAAGCACCGCGACCAGGTCCACGCCTACGTCCAGGCCGGCATCGCGGAGGGCGCCGAGCTTTTGTGCGGCGGCTACATTCCCGACGACGGGCACCTTGCGGACGGCTTCTTCTACCCGCCCACGGTGCTTGGCAACTGCCGCTCCGGCATGAGTGTGCTGCGGGAAGAATCCTTCGGCCCGGTACTGACCATCGAGACGTTCCGGACCGAGGAAGAGGCCGTCGCCATCGCCAATGACACGGAGTACGGCCTGGCAGGTGCTGTCTGGACGTCGGATGCGTCGAAGGCGCAACGCGTTGCGGGAGCCCTGCGGCACGGAACAGTATGGATCAATGACTACCACCCCTACGTCCCGCAGGCGGAGTGGGGCGGTTTTGGGAAGTCCGGCATTGGCCGTGAACTTGGCAGCGCCGGCCTCAACGAATACCGCGAGGCAAAACACATCTGGCAGAACATCCAGCCCGCGCCCAGCGGCTGGTTTGGCTCACCTGCCGATGACGCCGGCATGGGGGCCGCCGGCTAGCACCAGCATTTGGGGGACATGGCCGGGCGCCGCAGGCGCGGTGCCCGGCCGCCGATATAACCCGTGTCCAATGGCGGCCATGGGTCATCACCATCGTGCTTTTCTGACTTAGGAGTTCAGATGTTCGAACCCAGCAAGAGTACTGATTCAAGTGGCATGGACGAGTTCGGCTATGCCCAGACCCTGGACCGGAGCATCGGCAAGTTCGCCAGTTTCGCCGCAGGCGTCAGCTACATTTCCATCCTCACCGGTGTTTTCCAGCTGTTCTACTTTGGTTTTTCCATGGCCGGCCCCGCCTACGCGTGGTCCTGGCCCCTCGTTTTCGCCGGCCAGCTCATGGTGGCGCTCTGCTTCGCCGAGCTTGCCGGAAGGTATCCGGTGGCCGGCTCGGTGTACAACTGGGCCAAGCGGCTCTCGTCAGGGACGTTCGCTTGGCTGGCGGGCTGGCTGCTGCTCATCTCCTCGATCGTGGCGCTCGGCGCCGTGGCCCTTGCACTGCAGCTCACCCTGCCCCAGATCTGGTCCGGTTTCCAGATCATCGGCGACGGCACCGGCACCTACGATTTCGCCCTGAACGGCGTGCTGCTTGCCAGCATCATGATCTCCATCTCCACCCTCATCAACGCCTTCGGCGTGAAGCTGATGACCAAGATCAACAGCATCGGCGTCTTCGTGGAGCTCGCCGCCGCCGTGCTCCTCATCCTGGCCCTTGGCTGGCATGTGGTGCGGGGGCCGGAAGTCCTTTTCAGCACCGAAGGCTACGGCATGGACCACGACCTTGGCTTCTTCGGGGTGTTCCTCATCGGGGCCATGGCCTCCGGTTACGTGATGTATGGCTTTGACACGGCCAGTTCCCTCGGCGAGGAGACGAAGGACCCGAAAAAGACCGCCCCCAAGGCCATCCTCCGCGCCATCACGGCGTCCTTCATCCTCGGCGGCCTGATTCTCCTTGGCGGACTCCTGGCCGCTCCCGACCTCAACGACCCCAAGCTGGGCGCTGCCGACGGCGGCCTGCAGTACATCGTGCTCTCCGTGTTGGGAGGCCCCTTCGGCAAGGCGTTCCTGGTGTGCATTGTGGTGGCCGTGACCGTCTGCACCCTGGCCGTTCACGCTGCCGCCATCCGCATGATGTTCGCCATGGCCAGGGACAACAACCTGCCCTTCAGCCGCCAGCTCAGCAAGGTGCATCCCGAGCGGAAGACGCCCACGGTAGCGGCCATCGTCATCGGTGTCATCGCCATCATGCCGTTGATCGTCAACGTCTCCCAGCCTGCCATCTTCACCATCCTTTCCAGCATCAGCATCGTCCTGATCTACCTGTCCTACCTGCTGGTCACCGTTCCGCTGCTTCGCAAGAGGTTCCAGAAAAAGTGGCCGCTTGCGGATGACGGCACCGAGCCGGGCTTCAGCCTCGGCAAGTGGGGACTGCCCGTGAACATCCTCGCGGTGCTGTGGGGCGGCGCCATGACCCTGAACCTCATCTGGCCCCGCCCGGAGATCTACAACTCGGTGCCCCCGTTTGAGTGGTACCTGCAGTGGGGCGGCGTGATCTTCGTGGCCGCCGTCGCCGGCGGCGGTGCCCTGCTGTACCGCCTGAAGATCAGGCACCAGACGGGCGTCCTGGCCGAACACGCTGCAACCGCACAGCCGGCTGTGGCTGTCAGCGGGCCAGATGCTCCAGCTGCGCCTCAGCTGGTGACGGCACCCGTTTCCAACCCTTAGCCCTTATCTGACAGTAGCAATACCTATCCGTGGCACGGTCCAACCCCGGACGCGTTGCCCGGTCCTGACGGGCATCCCTTTGCAGTACGTGCAAGGGGATGTCCGTCCGTGCTGTTTACGACCGGTTCCGGAGTCCGTCCGGGTGCACGGGGTGCGAGATGAGCGGGGCATCGATCATGCACCTGTTCCGCATGATTATCTCCAAGATTTTGCGCTTTTATTGCAGCTCTTGTGACCCTAATCTCATCATTACAGGCTCTTCGACCATCGGACTCTTACTTGTCCGGTTCAGCGCCGGGCAGGCAGCATCGGGATGCTGTTCCACTGGACACAGCATCCCACTGACAGCCTTCACCCTCGCGAAGGAAGAGCTGTCCCGTGCCCGTGAAGGGTGCTTCGGTGGCCTGAAACCTGGGGAGGTATCCTCATCGAAGCACCGCTTTCGGGCCTGGGGCAGCGCCTGCAACTTTGCCGGACCAGTGCAAGGCCATCCGTATGGAGGGCCTGGCACCATACCCCCACCACAAGGAGTGTCCATGTCAGGAAACAGAGCCGTTGCCTACAAAGAACCCGGTGTCGTCGAAATCATCAACACCGACTACCCGACGTTCGAACTCAAGGATGGGCCTGGCGTCAATCCCGCCAATGTGGGCCGAAAAGTACCCCACGGCGCGATCCTGCGCACGGTGACCACCAATATCTGCGGCTCGGACCAGCACATGGTTAGGGGCCGGACCACGGCCCCAAAGGACCTCGTCCTTGGCCATGAAATCACCGGCGAGGTGGTGGAGGTCGGTCCGGACGTGGAGTTCATCAAGGTGGGAGACATTGTCTCTGTACCTTTCAACATTTCCTGCGGCCGTTGCCGGAACTGTAAGGAGCGCAAGACGGGCATCTGCCTGAACGTCAACCCGGACCGACCGGGCAGCGCCTATGGTTATGTGGATATGGGCGGCTGGGTGGGGGGCCAGGCCGAATACGTGCTGGTCCCTTACGCTGACTGGAACCTGCTCAGGTTCCCGGATCGCGACCAGGCCCTGGAAAAGATCATGGACCTCACCATGCTCTCCGATATCTTCCCCACAGGCTTTCACGGTGCCGTCACCGCCGGAGTGGGCGTCGGATCCACCGTTTACATTGCCGGTGCCGGCCCGGTGGGTCTCGCGGCCGCCGTCGGAGCGCAGCTGCTTGGCGCAGCCGTTGTGATTGTCGGTGACATGAACGAAGACCGCCTGGCTCAGGCCCGCTCCTTCGGCTGCGAAACGGTGAACGTCACCAAGGGCGATCCGAAGGACCAGATCGAGCAAATCCTTGGCGTCCCCGAAGTGGATTGCGGCGTCGACGCCGTAGGGTTCGAAGCCCGCGGTCACGGCAAGGACGCCTCCCACGAGGCCCCCGCCACGGTACTGAACTCGCTCATGGACATCACCGCTGCAGGCGGGGCTCTTGGCATTCCCGGCCTGTATGTCACCGGCGACCCTGGTGGAATCGACGAGGCAGCAAAGCACGGCTCCCTGTCGCTGTCCTTGGGCACCGGCTGGGCAAAGTCCCTGTCGTTCACCACTGGACAGTGCCCCGTCATGTCGTACAACCGCCAGCTGATGATGGCGATCCTGCACGACAAGGTCCAGATCGCCAAGGCAGTAAACGCCACAGCGATCCCACTTGAGGATGCACCGCGCGGTTACGCCGAATTCGACGCCGGTTCGGCAACGAAATTCGTGCTGAATCCGAACGGATACGTCAAGGCGTAGAACCTCACGTAAGTAGCAACCCGCCCCGGTGGCATGGGCCTTCCTGGCCCATGCCACCGGTGCGCATCCACTCTCCCCGGATCAGCAAAGGTAATCACATGACCCATCGCACCGACCAAGAATCGATTCTCCGCCTTAGCAGCAACGGGAAGGAGCATGTTGACATCCGGCTCGAATCGTCGAGTCCGGTGACCGTTCGGCTTCAGCTGGATGGTGGCTGCAATTGCCAACATGGCACTGAAAACCGCCCGGGTTCGTATGTCGACAGCGACCTCGGCGTCCGCTGACAGTGGTTGTACAGGCTGACACACGGCTCCTAGCCTGGTCCCGGCCTTCGCCAGCGTAGGGATGAGCACTGGCATCACCTACAGCTGGTTGCGAAATGGGCCCTCATGGCCACCTCGTTCCATTATCGGGAACAGCATCCTGCTGCAGCACGCGCCTCCTGTCCCCGGCTCGCCTGCCGGCCGGGAGCTACTTGGACTTGGCAGTCGGCGCCGCCTTCTTGTCGACCTCGGATTCCTTGTGCGGGGAGTCGGCGGTGATCACCACTGGTTCGTTGTGAATCAGTCCGCGGCCGTCCTCGTTCTCGCCGGCCTTGGTCTTCAGCAGACTCGCGACGGTTGCTGCGACGATGGTTGCGGCGATGAAGAGCAGCGAGAGCCAGATGGGGATCTCCGGCACCCAGAGGAGCGGTTTCCCGCCGTTGACGAAGGGGAGCTCGTTGACGTGCAGGGCATGGAAGACGAGCTTCACGCCTATGAAGGCGAGGATAACGGCCAGCCCTTGGGCGAGGTAGACCAGGCGCTCGAGCAGTCCGCCGATGAGGAAGAACAACTGCCGCAGACCCATCAGCGCGAATGCGTTGGCGGTGAAGACGATGTACGCCTCGTTGGTCAGGCCGTAGATTGCCGGGATTGAGTCGACGGCGAAGATGAGGTCTACGAAGCCGATCGCAATGATGGTGAGCAGCATCGGCGTGGCGAAACGCTTCCCGCCCTGCAGGACCGTGACCTTGTCCTGGTGGTACTCGTTAGTGACAGGCAGGACGCGGCGGACAAGTGTCATGAACTTACCGTCCGCGGGGTTCGACTCGTGATTGCTGAACGCTTGCCGGTAGGCCAGGACGAGGAGCAGGGCACCGAAGATGTAGAAGATCCAGGAGAAGTTTTCGATCAGGGCCGCTCCGATGGCGATGAACCCGCCGCGCAGGATCAGGGCGATGATGATCCCGATCATCAGCACCTTCTGCTGGTACTTCTTCGGTACTGCGAATCCGGCCATCACGATGAGGAACACGAACAGGTTGTCGATCGACAGTGCCTTTTCAGTCAGGTAGCCGGCGAAGTATTCACCGCCGAACGTCCATCCCGACACAGTGCCGATCCCCACCCCGAACAGCAGAGCGAGTCCGATGTAGAACGCGGACCAGCGCGCCGATTCTGCAATGGATGGCTCGTGGGGTTTGCGCACGTGGGCGAAGAACTCGTAGACGAAGACCAGGATCGTCACGGCAATCGTGACGAGCCAGATCAGAGGTGTGACCTGCATGAGGATGCTCCCAAGGGGTCGGCGTTGGACAGATACGCCAAGGTCTCCTCCGCCCGGACGACACCGGAGCCGTCGACCCGAGATGCTTCAATGCATCCGTATTGACGGGCCGAACACAGACGGGAGTACTCCCCTTGATAAGAAAATCATAACCGACCTTAACGTCGTCCGAACCGAAAGATCCGGCCGCCGGCGGCACCCTCTCAGGTCAATACACCTGGAGCGCTCCAGCCCCGACTTTCAGTCGGGATGACCAGAATTGATCCCAATTGTGGACGGGCGGTGGGACCAGGCACGGCGTCCGCCCCAAAAGTCTGTAGGCGCCGGCCCGGCCCTCTTGAGAGCGGATCAGTTGTTTAGCCTTGGCGGGCCTTCATCCGGGGGTTTTTCTTGTTGATGACGAAGGTCCGTCCGCGGCGGCGGACGATCTGGGCGCCCGGTATTTTCTTCAGTGCCCGCAGCGAGTTCCGTACTTTCATGAGTTGCTCCTTTGTGAGGTGTCGGTTGTTACATTGAGGTAAAAAGGGTCGGGGAATGAGTCAGCGGCGGCGGCCATTTCCGCTTGTGACAGTTCGCAGGCGCCGAGCAGTTCGGCAATTTCTGCAGCGTCGATGTCATCGCCGGTGAAGGCCACGACTGTGCCGCGGTCCCCGTATTCGGGGTGCCATTCACCCAGGTCCTGACCGGTCATTTGAGCGATGAAGGGCAGGGATTTTCGTTCGGCTTGCCAGGGTCCGGTGTTTTCCAGCCACAGCCGGGGACCGATTCCCTGCACGGCGATTCTGCAGCCCGGGGCTGATGCCACCCACAGTCTTCCGCGGAGCCAGCAGCAGGCCTGGGCCAGGGTCGCCAGGGCGTGGCGGAAGCGTTCCGGGTGCAGGGGCCGCTCAATGCGCTGCACCACTGTGGTGAACGGTCCCGATGGTTCAACTGCGGCCCGCACCATTCCGGGCACTGTCCGTGCCGTAGCGTCGGCCAGGCTGTGCGCGCCGGTGCGGATATCGCCCGCGCCATCGGTCAGTACGGCATGCGGGGCCAGTTCCCGAATCAGTTGGACCCCTCGAAGACGCGCAGCGGGATCCACCGAGACCAGCGCAGGGTCCGCCAGCATGACCGTATCTGCGAAGCACAGTTCGCCCATCAGGAATTCACCGGCCGTCCGGTCATCCGCCGGAACCGGCGTGAAGCCGGACTCGAACAGGGTGTGGTGGTCCCAGATATGGTCCTCGACCGCATCCGGGGCGCAAGCGAGAACGACTGAATCAATATTCACCTTTTCCCCCAGGCCCCGCAGCAGGATATGCACGGCTGTTTCTGACGCCGCGGCCGGCGGCAGGCCGACAATGATGCGGGAATCGGACGCCAGCAGCCGCCGCACCGTGGGCACAACATCAAGCCGGACCGTGCAGCCCAGGCAGGGGTGTTCCAGCGTCGCTTCCCCATGATCAAGACGCCGGCCCTCCTGAAAAACCCGCCGGACCACCAGACCGTCCTCGAGCAGGTCATGGAACACGACAAGGGCGCCCGGAGACTCGGCGGCCAGTGCGGCGCACGCCGCCTGGCGGCTGAAAACATCCAGGGAACTGACAAGAGTCACAGACATAACCGGCACACTACATGAGAATCATTCTCAATTGCAAAGCCAGCACTGAAATGAGTGGAGGATTAGGCCTTTACCCTGCAAACCAATCAACACATGTTTATATTGATGATGCCGACGAGCAAACCCTGATTAGGACCGCCGCGCTGGGCCAACAGGACAACCAGCCCACAGACGGCTTCAGAGCCGTCTCCCGTACCCTGGAACTCGTGGGAAATTGCGGGGCATGCCGCCCATGAAAGACAGAAAACCAAGGGACGGGCAGACAGTAACAGTGCCCGGCCATGCGTAGCTGCCGGTCCCAAGGACTCTACTTTTCCCGCACCCGGGCAATAAAATTTCTGACCTGCACCCTGGAATCACCAGCCGATACCGCTCAGACCATAACCATCACGGTGAGTCACGACCTCGCGGCCCGGCTCAACGGAGCGGTCCTGGACTTCGGCAAGTACAACCACATGGAGCGTTTTGTATGGACAAGCCTTCCAACGGTCAAAAGTCCCCGGTGCACTTGCCTCCGGTCAGTGGGTAAACCATCGGGTAAGCGAGCCCCCTGCCTGGACGACGCCGGAGTCGGAATAACAGCATCTGACACCAAGCCACGCCACCAACTTCAGCTCAAGAGTCACCCCGGCGACCGGGTACCAATTCCCAATACGGCAGAACGGGTGTCACCGCCGCGGTGCCGGGAGGCGAGGTGATGTCTATTTGCAGGAGTAGTCGTAATCGAGGCCGGCCGACACATACTGGGTCACTGTTACGGGGCTGCCGGGCGTCAGACCAGGCAAAGAACAATTCGACTTCGCTCCCCGCAGGGTCTTAGCCCCTGCAAGCCAGCTTGGCAGCCCTGTGAGGGAGCTGCCGGACGGCACGGTCCCGGCGATGATTCCCCATTGATAGCTAGTCGAGTAGATCCCGACACCGACAGTGGTGTTCTTGAAGTAGTTGACCATTCCCTCAAGGGTCGCCCGGTTCAGAGCTCTGCTGTCGGCTGCGCCGGTTTGCCAGCTATTGCCTGTCTCCACATCTAGCCACCAGAAATAGGTGCCGGGGTTGCTCACACCTCGTTCAATTGCGTCGTCATAAGCCTTTGCGTAGCCGTACATGTATGAGCAGGGAAGGTTGACGGGGCCTTCAGGTTCGCCATCGGGCGCCCGGCATTCTCCGTAGGGATTCGGGACGTTCACATTTTTGTAGATGTTGGACGACGGCCACCAAGAGCCCTCATGGCCTGGGTTGGCAGTGTTCACGTATAAAGCAACTTTGGGCTGCGAAGACCTCCCTGTAGCGGTAGCGGCCCAGGCAAGTTGGTCACCGAGGCAAGGGTTGGTGTTATTGGCTAGTCCGCCGGTCACGCCTATGATCGCGAATGCTTGAGCGGTGGGAAGGTCCTTACCGCACTGCGGCCAGGAAACGTCGTTGCCCAGACGGTCCTTATCTGAGTTTGGCGGAGCCGCCGCCACCGGAGTCATTCCTGCGACCACTAGCCCAAGGAGTACCAGGACCGTGCATGCCGTCTTCATCCCGTAACGGGCCCATGCGCTGAAATCTCTCATGATTGCTTCCTTTGCATGAGGTGGGGCCCGGCACGACCCACCTCTGGTGTCATGCATGTCCTGCCCCGGGCGTCTGTCTGTTACCTCCGAAGTGGTAAGACTTTACGCTTGGACGACAAGGCGCAAAAGGGCGGCGGCCCCCTATTTTAGTCCCTGCCGCCACTGGTCCCTATAGGCCACCCGTAATCGACGTATCGGGCGGTGCGGTATCCGGTCCGGGGTCTCCTCCTCCGCCCTCTGCTCCTATTTGACGCGGGTCAAAAGTGGTGTCCACAAGCAGCTTTGGGCTGAAAGCATCGGCAATTCGCTGCCAGGAGACGAGCTTGTGGTTTTGGTTACCGCTGTTGCCGTTGCCCGCATTGGTGTTGTTATGGTCCTGGCTTGTAAATAATCCAGCGGGATAGGAAGGGCCAAGTGCAAAATTGGTGACATCAATGCCGTCTTGGCCATTCACACCGTCGACGCCGCCGCCATCGCTGATTTTGAAGGAGCCGACGAAGGCGTTGTCATTGCGGTTGTAGATGACGAAGTTGGATCCGCCCTGGCTTGAGACAATCAGATAACCGGTCCCCTGCCGGCCATAATAGATGGCGGTGTTCTTAATGTTGTCCACTATTCGTCCGCCGGTTGCCACGGTTCGATCCACGAGTGTCCGGGTTGACCCGTCCCCCGGCTCAGCTCCGTACCGCCACACGCCGACTTCCTCCTCGGATACATAGAGACGTTGCAGCTCATCATCTGCCGAAATGCCTTCGGAGCTGTCGCCGTTGTCGAAGGAACGTACGGAAGTCCCTCGAACCGATCCCTTGGAGCTGTCAAGCTCGAACTGAGTTATCACGTTCGTGTTGAAGTCATGCACAAAGGCGTAATACTTCCCCGAGACTGGGGAGTGATACATCCCGAAGCCGCGGGGCCTGCCCGGGGTACTGATGCGCCCTACCTCTGTCAGCGATCGATCCGACACGTTTACCTTGTAAAACCGGACGCCGGTCGACTCCACATTCCTCTCCGTCACACCAACGAGGGCGATGCGTTCACTGCCCAGCGGAAAGTTGTACCGGAGATCGACGTTATTCATACTGCCGTGCAGGTAGAAATGTAACTGGCGCCCCGACAGGTCGTAGACCCCCACGCCTCCGGTACTCAACTTGTCCGTACCGATCACCACGCTCTGCGACGGGTCTGTCGGGTGTATCCAGATCGCGGTGTCGTCCGCCGCGTCACTGGAGCTCGGAACGGGTGCTGTCTCCGTCGATGGAGCCACCAAGACGTCCGCCGCATGCGCTTGCGGGGCTGTGAGTACGGTGAGGCTTGCGAGGGCGATAGCTAAAACCGTGACAAGCAGGAGCCGAAGCAGCTTGAGGGCGTGGCGCAAGGATCTCCCAGGCGCTTTCGTGAGTCGAGCACTAACATTGCGAGCCATGGCTTTCCCATCCGTTGGCCGGCGCGCTGCACGAAAGCGCACCGGACATCCGATTCGGACGCCCCCAGACCCAGCAATATTCAGCGTCGTAGATGGATCGTACCCGCGGCCAGACCAGCCCGGAATAGGGCAAGATACCCTACTATCGGCTGGCACTACCCGATTCCTACCACCGGTACTTTCTGCTCATCGCCATCGCGCGATAGCGCGTCGCTTCAGGCACTCAGCAGTGAAACCATCCCGGCAGAAGAATTGGCGGTCCGGCTGCCGCCCAGGGGTTTTGGCCTCCACACGCGCAGGCCGAAGACCGCCCCCAGCTCACACCTTGAAGTACTTCGCCTCCGGGTGGTGGAACACGAACGCGTCGGTGGACTGTTCGGGGTGCAGCATCAGCTCATCGCTCAGGATCACGCCCATCCGCTCAGGCTTCAGCAGCTCGGTCACCTTGCGGCGGTCCTCCATGTCCGGGCACGCGGGGTAGCCGAGCGAGAACCGGGCACCGCGGTAGTCGAGCTTGAAATACCCTGCCGTGTCCTTCGGCTCCTCGGCCGCGAAACCCAGCTCCTTGCGGATGCGGGCGTGCCAGAACTCCGCCAGCGCCTCGGTGAGCTGCATGACCAGGCCGTTGAGCTCGTAGTAGTCGCGGTACTGGTTGGCGGCGAACATCTTGGACGTGAACTCTTCGATCTTTGAGCCGGCGGTGACCAACTGCACCGGCAGCACGTCGATCTTCCCCGATTCGCGCGACTTCACGAAGTCCGCCAAGCACAGGTGCCGGTCGCGGCGCTGGCGCGGGAAGTCAAAGCGCAGCCGGTCGGTGCCGATCGGACCGCCTGAACCACCGTCGGGGGCGAGCAGGCCCGCGGTGCCAAGGACGCCGTCGTGATCCTCCCCGTGGTGGAGCACCACCACCTGTTCCCCCTCGGAGACCACCGGGAAGTAGCCGTAGGCGACCGACGCATCAAGCATGCCCTCGGCGAGGATGCGGTCCAGCCAGTACCGCAGGCGCGGCCGGCCCTCGAGTTCCACCAGTTCCTCGTAGGAAGCCCCGTCCTCGCCGCGGCCGGGCTTGAGGCCCCACTGCCCCATGAACGTGGCGCGCTCGTCGAGCAAGGCCGCGTAGTCGTGGAGCGCGACGCCGCGCACGATGCGCGTGCCCCAGAACGGCGGCGCAGGGACAGGGTTGTCGGTTGCGACGTCGGACCGGCCGGGCATTGCCTCGGGCTCGGTCACCGTGAACTTCGCGCCGCCCTTATGGATGCGCTTTTTCAAAGGCGGCAGGCCGACGTCGTCCGGTGACTCGCCGCGGGCAACGCGCACCAGCGGTTCCATCAGGGCGAGGCCCTCGAAGGCGTCCTTGGCGTACCGGACCACGCCGTCAAACTGCTCGGCCAGGTCCTGCTCCACGTAGGCGCGGGTGAGGGCGGCGCCGCCGAGGATGATGGGCCACTTCTTCGCGAGGCCGCGGGACTGCAGCTCGGCGAGGTTCTCCTTCATCACCACGGTGGATTTCACGAGCAGCCCGGACATGCCGATCACGTCGGCGTTGTGCTCCTCGGCCGCGGCCATGATCTCAGCGATGCCCTGCTTGATGCCGATGTTGATGACTTTGTAGCCGTTGTTGGTGAGGATGATGTCCACCAGGTTCTTGCCGATGTCGTGCACGTCGCCGCGCACGGTGGCGATCACCATGGTGCCCTTGCCCGAGGAGTCCGACTTCTCCATGTGCGGTTCGAGCAACGCGACGGCGTTCTTCATCACCTCGGCGGACTGCAGCACGAACGGCAGCTGCATCTCGCCGGCGCCGAAGCGCTCGCCCACCACCTTCATGCCCTCGAGCAGGTGGTCGTTGATGATGCCCAGCGGGGTCATGCCCTCGCTGCGTGCCAGGTCCAGGTCCTCTTCCAGGCCCTTGCCCTCGCCGTCAATGATGCGCCGTTCCAGGCGCGCGCCCGTGGGCAGCGCGGCGAGTTCGGCGGCGCGCTGGTCCTTGAGCGCTGCGGTGTCGACGCCGGCGAACATGTCCAGCATGATGGCCAGGGGGTCGTAAGTGGTGTTGCCGTCGGCGTCGTATTCGCGGCGGTCCCAGACGAGGTCCAGGGCCACCTTGCGCTGTTCCTCCGGCAGTGAGGCGAGCGGCACGATCTTGGCGGCGTCGATGATGCCGCTGGTCAGGCCCGCCTGCACGGCCTCGTGCAGGAACACGGAGTTAAGGACGATGCGCGCGGCCGGGTTCAGGCCGAAGGATACGTTGGAGACGCCGAGCGTGGTGTTGATGCCCGGGTACTTGGCGGTGATCTGGCGGATGGCCTCGATGGTTTCGATGCCGTCCCGACGGGTCTCTTCCTGGCCGGTGGCGACGGGGAAGGTGAGGCAGTCGACGATGATGTCCTCGACGCGCATCCCCCATTCGCCCACCAGGGCGTCGACGAGGCGCGAGGCGATGGCCACCTTGCCCTCGGTGGTGCGTGCCTGGCCCTCTTCGTTGATGGTCAGGGCGATCACGGCGGTGCCGTGTTCCTTCACGAGCGGCATGATGCGCGCGAAGCGGCTGTCCGGACCGTCGCCGTCCTCATAGTTGACGGAGTTGACCACCGGGCGCCCGCCGATGTGTTCGAGCCCGGCCTGAAGTACGGCCGGTTCTGTGGAGTCCATGACCAAAGGGAGCGTGGAGGCCGACGCGAAACGCGAGACGATCTCCTTCATGTCGGCCACGCCGTCGCGCCCTACGTAGTCGATGCAGACGTCCAGCAGGTGCGCGCCGACGCGGATCTGCTCGCGGGCGATGTCCACGCAGTCGTCCCAGCGCTCTTCGAGCATCGCCTGGCGGAAGGCCTTCGAACCGTTCGCGTTGGTGCGCTCACCGATGGCGAGGTAGGAGGCGTCCTGGTCGAAGTTCACGTGCTGGTAGAGGGAGGCGACGCCGGCTTCGCGCTCGGTGGGGACGCGGGCGGGGGTGTTGCTGTCGGCGCCCGTGTTGGTGCCTTTGGCTGCGTTGCGGAAGGGCGCAAGGCGTTCGACGACGGCGGCCATGTGCTCCGGCGTCGTACCGCAGCAGCCGCCCACCAGGCCCAGGCCGAACTCACGCACGAACTGCTCGTGCGCGGTGGCGAGTTCGGTGGGGGTGAGCGGGTAGTGCGCGCCGTTGGCGCCGAGGATGGGCAGGCCGGCGTTGGGCATGCAGGCGATGGCCACGGAGGACTGCTTGGAGAGGTGGCGCAGGTGCTCGCTCATCTCGTCCGGGCCGGTGGCGCAGTTGAGGCCGATGGCGTCAACGCCGAGCGGCTCGAGCGCGGTGAGTGCGGCGCCGATTTCGGAACCCATGAGCATGGTTCCGGTGGTCTCGACCGTTACCTCGACGAAGATGGGGAGGCGGATGCCGCGGGTGACGATGGCCTGCTTGCAGCCGTTGACCGCAGCTTTGGTCTGCAGGAGGTCCTGGCTGGTTTCGATGAGGAAGGCGTCCGCGCCGCCGTCGATGAGGCCCTCGGCCTGCAGGGCGAAGGTCTGCTTGAGGTAGTCGTAGCTGGTGTGGCCGAGGCTGGGGAGCTTGGTGCCGGGGCCCATGGAGCCGAGGACCCAGCGCATCCGGCCGTCTGTTTCTTCCGCGGCCTCCGCACGCTCGCGGGCGATCTTGGCGCCCTTCAGGGCGAGCTCTTCGATCCGGTCGTCGATGCCGTAGTCGGAGAGGTTGGACCAGTTGGCGCCGAAGGTGTTGGTCTCCACCGCGTCGATGCCCGTGGCGAAGTAGGCGTCGTGGATGTCCGCGAGGACGTCCGGACGCGTGTCATTGAGAATCTCGTTGCAGCCTTCGAGGCCCTGGAAGTCTGTTTCGAGCGACAGGTCCCGGCCCTGCAGCATGGTGCCCATCGCGCCATCGGCAATGACGACCCGGTGGTTGACGGCGTCCAGCAGCTCCTGCGAACGGACAGGGCGGGGCACGGACTCAATATCAAGTGCAAAACGAGGCATCTAAACAGGTTACGTGTGGGGGCCGGAACGTTGCGCTGTGTGTCCATGTACTACGGCGGGGGGCTAGGGGTTGCCTGCGTTCCAAGGTCCTTCTCCGGTGCCGGCTTTGGCCGTCATGCCGATAACCAAAGCTATATAAATTAGAAGCCCGCGTATGGCATCAGATGAATCGTCTCGATCCCCTGGAAACTTTAAGGAGCTCTCAACTTTTTTGAGCTTCTGCGGGATTTGCGGCTCTTCGTGGTTGGTGGCAAGCAACGACTGCGACCCCGGTGGGCTGATGCTCCTGTTCCAAGTTATAAACAAGGCACACTTTTCTCAGCATGGCAAGGGCCCCCTTGTCTACAACAACGCAAACTGAATTCAACCACTAGGAGCCGCTTACGGTCGCGATGTTTCGCGACACGGGGTGGGCGGCCCCGATAGTCGCCGTGACGATTGACGGACTAAAAATGCAAGAAGTGACAGGTGCCGGCCATCATTCGACACAAATAGTTAAGGCCAAGGAGCAGCTAGTGACGCAGCCGTGGCATTAGAGGATTCGATCAGATAAAGCTCGTGCCCATCTCGTAACTTCAAATCTGTTCCGATGGTTGCATGCAAACCGTCGCTCCACCGAAGCATAGAGACATCCCCGGCCTCGATCCGAAGACTTTCGATTGTACCGAGGCGAAATTCGTCACCCGAACCAAAGCCAGCGGCAATTTTATCGCCTACCTCCAAAGACGTCCCCTGGCGAAGTACGCTGGCTTTAATTTCTGCGACCTTACCGTAATGAACTGCGGCTATCGGCCCGACGTGTAGCGAACGATGCTCCACAAGGTAGCGAGTTAGATAGTTCTTCAAACTCATATAAAGGCCAGCGGCAAATACTTCAAAATACTTTAAATAGGTGCCCAAATCCTGCGGTCCCATTACTTCCATTGCACTTCCGTGTGCAATTTCATTTCGACGTTCAGCTAAATCATCTACCGTCGAAAGCCCATCGCCCGCGATTTTCGATATAGCCGGAAGCGCAGCTATAAAATCAGTATAGGGAGAGGTCCACCTTGTTTTCTCACATATACGATCGACTCCTAGATCGCGGAAAGCTTCATCAATCAACGTCCTTCGGTAGTTTGCACTGTGGCGAGCATACGCCCAAGAGTTTATGGAGTAGTTCGAGGACCTACTCTCACATGTACTAAGATTTTCAATCAACCGCTTACTCAGAGTATTGTCAGTCTGCCGACTCAGCCATAGCTCATCCCTTAGAGCATCAATCGACTTCTTTCGATGATTTTCCTGTATCTGAAGAGGCAATTTATTGAACTCTGGAACTACGCTAGATAGCGCATTCGCTGTTTCAACAATCATTCCTTCAATAAAACGCTCGAAGGCGCCATACAAAAGAACAAGTTGCATAGAGTATTGCGCTTGACTGAGGGAATAAGGGTCGATACTCAATTTATATTTACGTAGCAATTCCGCGACTTCATCAGGAAGGTCCTTATCTTCCGAGTGAGCCAATAAACGTACCTCGAGCGAATCTCTAGCAAGCAGTGCATTAAGATCGTCTAATGACCGCTGGAACTGCACCAAAACAGCCCTCATGAGGTTCTGCCAAACGCGGTTTTATCCAACCAATCCGCAAATAGGCTTCGGCGGTCTAGTATGTTTGATGGATTTGTGTATCTGCCAGCAAATTGCTCGTAGTTTGCTTCGTAAAAGTCCGGCAGTGACTTTTGCAGCAGTTCTGCACGTGCTCGTAGCTCGGGGGCTTCATTCAACCGCTGACTGAGCACCCACATCATAGTGTCATAAGCAACGGTCGTGGGCCTGCTATACCAATTCCAACGACCGTTTCGCTGCCTCCATAACCAAAATGCTCGCTCACCAAACAAGTCATAAGCAAGAGATATTGTTTGCTTGAAAATGTCGCCCAGCCGATCGAGGGTACTGTGGTCGAAATTATTAGCTGCCTTCAGATAGGAATCGAAATAGTCTCGCAGTGCTCGTCGCAAATGCGAGGAGTCCTGTCGGAAAGCAAAAAAACGTAGCACTAACTCGACATCGAACATTTCACGATAGAGATCATTTTCAAGGAGCTCATCGTCTTCCTCCGCGCCTGCGAGTCCAGCGGTTATCGGTATTCCCCAAGTAAGACTTAGGGCTGGCTCGCGAGACAACTGCAAGCACAAATCATTCATGCGCCCGCCATAGATAGCGTTTCGCGACTCCTGCGGTGTCAGCTTTTCTCCACCACTATTTATTCTCTCAAATACGAGCTGCTTTAGATTCTGAGCCTGCTGTGCATTTTTGGCAGTCTCTTGGAGAAGAATAATTGAAGATAGATATCTACGGTCAATCCCCGCTCGAATGCTTGAGGGCAGGGTCGAGTAAGTGCGGTCCATCAACTCGGGCCACTCCACAAGGCCTTTAAGACCAAACTCATTGTTGTAAAAGTCACTAATCGTAGACAGACGTTGCAAACCATCCATAACCTCGTACTTTCCAAATTCGTACTCATATAGGAATATTGGAGGTATTGGCACGTTCATCACCAATGATTCAATCAACCGCGACTTCTTTTCGATTGACCACCTGTGTCGCCGCTGATACTCGGGTCGGAGAAGATAGCTTCCGCTTTCCAGTAGACCCGGTATCGAATTTAGTGGGTATCGCGCCTGCTCGGTAACAATTCTAACTTCACCACGCACGTACTTCTCATTTATGAATTCATCCGCGGGTCGATCAGCATTAGGTGGAATTGGGCTCAAGTCGATAGGTTCGCCGGGTAGAAGTGCCATGAGTTGATCCTGCCACACTCCTAAAGAGCCCTTGACAGTTAAGCGGGAGTGCTGGGGACGTGAAGACGGTCCGGAGTGCGCGTTGTGAGGCCTGCACAGTGGGCTGTATGACGGCAACGGAATGGGAAGCCGCACAGCAGACAGTCAGGCGAGCCTGAACCATTTGGCCCGCCCGATCCATCAAGTCCCACTGCCTACAAACTGTGCACAAATAAAGACCCTGCTCATCAAGCCCGGAGCCCGCGATGATGTCCAGGCCCTCATATCAGCGGCCGTCGATGCCGGGGCCGTCGCCGTCACCGGGGGCGAACGCATGGATGGGCCCGGGTACTTTTACAGCCAGCTGCGTAAGCAAGGGATACGGCTGGGGTCCTCAACTACCGGACACGGAAGCGGCCGGTGTCCTCCGGGACCGTTGTCAGCCATTGGTTGTGTAACCGGAAGCTGCGGTACTCATTGTCGTGCTCCCGGGTCATGTGCCCCGGGAGGATGAGTGCCTTCAAAATATCGGCCATGGCGGCATTGCCTCGCTTTCAGACGTTTGCACCAACGCGTAGACTCATGTGTCGAAATAGACATGAGATACTCAGCCGGGCAGCGCACAGGCTGGGACCATCAGAAGTACGTCTTTGGCCTACGCCCGAACCCAGTTAATCACGGGTCCGTGTCGCGCCGGTTTCGATCTTCACAAGCCAGACTCCATACTTATAGGAGCACACTCAAATCTGACGTCAGGCAGCAAGGATAAAGTCGTCAATAGGCCCCAAACGGATATTCTCACACACCGGTGAAGGGGTCTTAAAATTTAATCGGAAGGTTGCTGCCGAGCACGCTTGCCCAAGGGGTTTCGGGTCTGGGATGCACGATGTCGAGACACTATGCTGGCCTATTCGCACCCGGCTCATAGTTCATGCACCTCTGGTCATTCCTTCAGGCGAACCGACGGGGGGACCGATCGGGTAGGCGCCTTTTCTCAATAGCTTCTATAACGTGGGTCCTGTCCGGCGATTCGACGACGACGTATCCCGCTGCTGCAATCCAAAAAGGAACAACAGCCAGGCGGAGCTAGCCGACCGGCGCACAAGCTCATACTTCCGCCACAGGAGCCGCGAACTGCGCCTCATACAGCCGCGCGTACGCCCCGCCGTCAGCAAGCAGTGAAGCGTGGGTTCCCTGCTCCACGATCTGTCCTGCCTCCATCACCAGGATGAGGTCGGCGTCGCGGATCGTGGACAGGCGGTGTGCGATCACAAAGGACGTGCGGTCGGACCGCAAAGCGCTCATCGCCTTCTGCACCAGCACCTCCGTCCGGGTATCCACCGAAGATGTCGCCTCATCCAGGATCAGCACAGAAGGCCGGGCCAGGAACGCCCGCGCAATCGTCAGCAACTGCTTCTCCCCCGCGGACACGTTGGACCCCTCGTCCTCCAGCACGGTGTCATACCCGTCCGGCAGGGAACGAACGAACCGGTCCACATACGTCGCCCGTGCCGCCTCCAGGATCTCGTCTTCGGAAGCCGAAGGCCGCCCGTACGCGATGTTGTCCCGAATCGTCCCGCCGAACAGCCATGTGTCCTGCAGCACCATCCCCAGCCGCGAGCGCAGCTCGCGCCGCGGCACCGAGGTGACGTCCACGCCGTCGAGCGTTATCCGCCCGGCATCCAGCTCGTAGAACCGCATCATCAGGTTCACCAGCGTGGTCTTGCCCGCCCCCGTAGGCCCCACAATCGCCACCGTCTGCCCCGGCTCCGCCACCAGCGACAGCCCGGAGATCAGCGGTTTGTCCGGCAAGTAGGAGAAGGACACGTCCTCAAACACCAGCCGCCCCCGCCCAAACACAGGACCAGTAGACGGGGCAGGTTCAACAGATTCCTCGTCCTCATCCAGCAAAGAGAACACCCGCTCCGCCGATGCCACCCCGGACTGCAGAAGGTTCGCCATGGACCCCAGCTGCGCCAGCGGCATGGTGAACTGCCGCGAGTACTAGATGAACGCCTGCACATCGCCCATCTGCATCGCCCCGGACGCCACCTGCAGCCCGCCCACCACGGCAATCCCCACGTACACCAGGTTCCCGATGAACGTCATGGCTGGCATGATCAGCCCGGAAATGAACTGCGCCCCGAAGCTCGCGTCATACAGCTCCGCGTTCTTCTGCCGGAACCGCTCCTCCACCTCGCGCTGACGGCCGAACACCTTCACCAGCGCATGCCCGGTGTACGTCTCCTCGATCTGCCCGTTCAGCTCCCCCGTGTTCTTCCACTGCGCCACAAACAGCTTCTGCGAGCGCTTGGCAATCAGTGCCGTGATCCCCAGCGTCAGCGGAATGGTCACCAGCGCGATCAGCGCCAGCGTGGGAGACAGGATCACCATCATCACCAGCACGCCCACCACGGTCAGCACCGACGTGACCGCCTGGCTGATGGTCTGCTGCAGGCTCTGGGAAATGTTGTCCACGTCGTTGGTCACCCGGCTCAGCAGCTCACCGCGCTGGATTGAGTCGAAATACCGCAGCGGCAGCCGGTGGATCTTCGCCTCGATCTCCCCGCGCAGCCCGAACACCGTCCGCTGCACCACCCCGTTCAGCACATACGCCTGCACCCACATAAACGCCGACGACAGCACATACAGCACCAGCGCCCACGTCAGCACATTCCCCAACGCGGCGAAGTCGATCCCCTGCCCCGGCGTCAGCGCCATGGGTGTCAGCATGTCCGCCTGCTGGTTCTCCCCCGCCGCCCGCAGCTGCGCAATCACCTGCTCCTTGCTGGTCCCCGCCGGCAGGTCCCGGGACACCACCCCCGCAAAGATCAGGTTGGTGCCCTCCCCCAGCAGCCGCGGCCCGATTACCGAGAGCGCCACCCCGGCCACCGCCGTGATGAACACCAGCAGTAACCACGCCCGTTCCGGCCGCAGCCTCCCCAGCAGCCGTTTGGCGGACGGCCAGAAGTTCATCGCCTTCTCCGCCGGGACGTTCATCCCCGCGAACGGCCCGCCCCTCCCCGGTCCGCCCGCCGGACGGGGAATGCGTACGACGTCGGCGCTTCCATTTGTGGAGGCGGGTGCGGCTTTGGTGCCGGGTGCGGGAGAGGGCTGCCGGCTCATACCGTCTCCTCCGCCGCCAGCTGGGAGGAGACGATTTCGCGGTACGTCTCCGAGGTCTCCAGCAGCTCACTGTGCGTTCCGCGCCCCACGATCCTGCCGTCGTCGAGCACTAGGATCTGGTCCGCGTCCACGATGCTGGAGACGCGCTGGGCGATGATCACCAGCGTGGCGCCGGCGGTGCTGCGCTTGAGGGCCTGGCGGAGACGGGCGTCGGTGCCGGTGTCCAGCGAGGAGAACGAGTCGTCGAAGATGTAGAGCTCGGGCCGCTTCACCAGGGCCCGGGCGATGGCAAGCCGCTGCCGCTGCCCGCCGGAGACGTTGGTGCCGCCCTGGCTGATGGGCGCGTCCAGTCCTTCGTCCATGCGCTCCACAAACTCCTTGGCCTGGGCGATTTCCAGGGCGGTCCAGAGCTCGTCCTCGGTGGCGTCCGGCTTGCCGTAGAGCAGGTTGCTGCGCACGGTGCCGCTGAACAGGTAGGGCCGCTGCGGGACCAGGCCGATGTGCCCCCAGAGCAGGTCCGGGTGCAGCTCGCGCACGTCCACGCCGTCCATATTCACGGCCCCGCTGGTGGCGTCGAACAGCCGGGGCATGAGGTTCACCAGGGTGGTCTTGCCGGATCCGGTGCTGCCGATGATCGCCGTCGTCTGCCCCGCCCTGGCGGTGAAACTGACGCCGGAGAGGACCGGCTGGTCGGCACCCGGGTAGGCGAATCCGACGTCGCGCATTTCCAGCTCGCCGCGCCGCACCTCACTGCTCACCGGGTTGGCAGGCGGCCGGACGCTGGACTTGGTGCGCAGCACCTCGCCGATTCGGTCGGCCGAGACGGCGGCGCGCGGGATCATCACGGCCATGAACGTGGCCATCATGACGGACATCAGGATCTGGATCAGGTAGCTCAGGAACGCGATGAGCGTGCCCACCTGCATGGAGCCGTCCTGGATGCGGAACGAGCCGAACCAGATGACGGCCACGCTGGAGACGTTCAGCACCAGCATCACCACGGGGAACGCGAGCGCCATCAGCCGGCCGGCGCGCAGGGCGGTGTCCGTGACGTCCTCGTTGGCGCGGGCGAAGCGTTCGGTTTCGATGTCCTCGCGGACGAACGCGCGGACCACGCGGATACCGGTGAGCTGCTCGCGGAGGACGCGGTTCACGGTGTCGATCCGTTTCTGCATTTTGCGGAACAGCGGCACCATCCGGACGGTGATCAGGCCGACGGCAATGAGCAGCACCGGGACCGCGACGGCGATCAGCCAGGACAGCTGCACGTCCTGCCTGATGGCCATGATGACGCCGCCGATGCTGAGCATGGGCGCGGTGACCAGCATGGTGGCGGACATCAGGACCAGCTGCTGGACCTGCTGGACGTCGTTGGTGGACCTTGTGATGAGGCTTGGCGCGCCGAACCTGGTGACTTCCTGCTCGGAGAACTCCCCCACCCTTTTGAAGATCGCGCCGCGAAGGTCCCGGCCCACGCCCATCGCCGCCTTCGCCGCGAAATACACCGCGATCACCGCGCACACGATCTGCAGCAGGGTGATCGCCAGCATTACGCCGCCGAGGCTCAGGATGTAGCCGATGTTCGCCTTGGCCACGCCCTCGTCGATGATGTCCGCGTTCAGGGTGGGCAGGTACAGGGACGCGATGGACTGCGCCAGCTGGAAAACCACGACGGCGGCCAGCAGCTTCCGGTGCGGCCGCAGGTATTCAACTAGCAGTTTCCAGAGCATGCGCGGCTCCTGGTCCAGGGCTCACGGGACGTGATGCGAAGGTCAGTTTACGTCCGGAGGCTGGGGTGGAGCCGTGCCTTCGGAGGAGAAGTTGGGCGGGTTCACCGAGGGCGCAGCCGCTCCTGGGCTGCCGCGTCTCGTCCTATCGCTTGGGCCGGTCTATCGCGACTGCAAAGCATCCAGTGCGACTGCCATAGCCGCCGCAACCCGGCCATCGAGTCGTGCGCCTGGAAGGGTGATGAGGTATCGATCGCGCAGGGACTTTCCCCGTTCTGATGTCATGAGCACTTCTCCGTTCGAGTCCACAAAGTCGAAGTGGAAACGGAAGGGCGAAGGGACCGCATCACCAATCGGCGTCGCTTCCCATATGCGCCGGCCGATGGCGACACCAACGTTGCGTTCACTTCCGGTGAGTTTGAGCCCGGACGCTTCGAGGTGCCACGTCGATCGCAGCAGGGACTTGGCAAAGTCCTTTCGGAAGCTGCCGATCGGTTGTCCAGTGGCGTCCAGCACGTCGTACGTGGCGCCGAGGTCGAGGCGTTGCCGGGCCTTGAAGGAGAAGATCGGCGTGGTCCTTGACTCGTCCTGGTAGAAGGTCACCTGCTCCTTGAAAGCGGCCCGCTTCTGCTGGGCGACGGCGAGCAGGTGCCCGGCCTGCCCGTCCGCGGTCACGGAACGTATTTCATAGCGATTCACCATCAGGGTGAGCTTCTGTGTCACGGTGAAGCGCTCAATGCCCTGTAAAAGTTCTGCGGTCATGTCGGTCCTCGTGGTTAGAGCGGTCTCGGATAGTTTGACCTAACCAGCAGGTAGCGGGCTGGCCTGGACGATGATGTTCTTACCCCAAAGATCCTCCGTGTAGCAGCTGATGAGGACAAGCCGGCCGGGGACCTTATCCCAGATGGCACTGTCCTTGAGCGTGTCCTTGTACTCGGTGGTGATCTGGTCGATGACAAAGACCAGGGGTCCCTGACTTGTGGTGACAGTCAGTTGATCGCCGGGCGTTGCGCGGGAACTGATCTCGTTGAAGGGGGAAGGGCGTCCCTCCCAGCTGTGCCCGACGATGTACGTCGTATTGGTGGTTCCCGCGCCGGGGACGCCGTAAGGGGTGAGCCAGTAGGCGTCCGCGGTGTAGGGAGGAACGATGGAACTGGACCTCATCTCCTCGTCCGTCGGTGACAGCGGCAGGACGGTCTGATCCATCCCGACGGCGGCATAGGTGATGTGCAGGGGTGGCGAGCTTGCAGCCTCCCGCGACGCACTTTCCTCCACGGATAGTGGCGGGCTTGCGGCGAGCGGCGGGGTTTCCGAGCGGTTGGCAGGCTGGGCCGGCTTTGGAACAACTGCTGGTCCGGAAGTATGCGGACCAGCAGGCAGCGTGGACGGCGGCAGGGCCTCAGGACCTCTTGGCGGTGAGGACCCGCCGCCGCCCAGGAGCACTACAGCCAGGGCTACCGCGCCAGCGAGGGAAAGGATGGCAGCAACCCGGCCCGGGTTCCCCGCCTTTCGCCTTCGAGAACCAAGGCGCCCGGCCGACGACGGCCCCTCCGCCAGGTGCCTAGGGCCGGGCAGCCGGCGGTGCCGGCCTCCCTGAACAGCTCCCCGCCGCATTCCCCTGCTCCTAGCTGCTCCGGCGCCTGCCTGCCATCAACCGGACCCCAAATACGATTGCAGCCGTTACGGCAAGGCCGGCAACCAGTGCGCCGAGAGCCCCGGGGCCTCCGTTTGAAAGGCTTGCCGCCGTATCAACGTTCGTGCCCTGGTTCCTGCCCCCGCCTCCAGTTCCCGCCAGTGGCACTGCCGCTGTAGCAGCAGAAGATTCAGTGCCGTTGGCCCCCGGTGCGTCTGTGGTGGCAGTCGCCGTCGGGCCGTCCGTGGTTGTTGAGGTCGGCGTCGTAGTGGCGGAACCGGTTGCGGCCCCAGTCGCTGTGGCGCTTTCCGAGGTTGTGTCCGTCGGCGTTGCTGTATCTGTGGCTGACGCCGTCGGGGTGACTGTCACCGTCGGCGTGTCCGTGGTGGGCGGCGACGTTGTTGACGTTGGCACGCAGCCGGGGCTGGTGATCACATTCGTATCCAGTGATACCTGCCCGTTGCGGGCAAGTAGCCGCCCTTCCACCCTCGCGTTGGTCTCCGCTGTTATGGAGGTGAGCGCAAGAATGGTCCCTTTGAAGCTTGATGCCGTCCCCAGGGTGGCTGAACTGCCTACCTGCCAGAACACATTGCAGGCCAAGGCACCGTTGGTCAGGATGATGCTGCTGGCGGAAGAGGTGATCAGTGTCGAAGCCACCTGGAAGACAAAGACGGAGTTGGGATTCCCTTGGCCATCCAGGGTGAGCTGGCCCGTGAGGGCCAGCGAACTGGTGGACCTGTACACACCTTCTGTGAGGGTCAGCCCAACAAGGTCCCCGGAAACGCTGGTGGTTACCTGTTGTCCCGCCACTGCGTTGTAGGCAGTGGTCACATCTGACTGTGCCTGGAGTGCCACCGCATCTGCTGCGTGTTTGGCTCCCGCAGCAATGCCGGGCGGAAATCCCGTGATAGCAGTCCCTGGACTGACGCCCAGGTCACCTTGAAGCGTGGACGGGCCGGTGTTGGTCACAGCGGAGCCGGCAAGGACGGAGTAGGAGGTGGCAGTGCCCAGACCTACCGCAGTGGCAGCGAACGCCGGCGACTGCTGCGCCACGAAGGCCACGGCCAGGAGAACTGCGCCTGCGGCACCCCCTGCCATTGCTGCTTTTCGACGGCGGGACGCTCCCGATCTGTGCTGACGTGACCCCTGTTGTTGCGCAGACTTGTGTTGCATGGCAGTTCCTTCCCCCAGCGGGCAAACGCCCAAAGCACTGCCTGACAAGTTGTGAGGGTGCGATACTGCGGACTGTACGCCTGAAATGGTGGCGCACCTAGGACCTCCGACAGCCGCAACGAGGCCGCGCCCGGCTGCCGTAGTTGCCCTCCCGGGCTTCAGTTCGTATCTTGGCTGGTCAAAGGCCCTCAGAGCTGTGACGGGCCCGACGGTAGCGTCATAAACTGCCGAAAAGAATTAAGGCTTATCCGGTGAGCCGTACTGGTAAGACCACAGCGAGCGCAGGGACACACCTGGGCGTTAGACAACCCGCGCGTCAAAATGGCGCCTGTACTCCGTTGGCGTTGTGGAAAAGGCGGCTGCAAAGTTCTGCCGGAGGGTGACGGCGTTGCCGAATCCGCAGTCGGCAGAGATCTGGTCTATCGACAGGTCTGTGGTTTCGAGTAGCCGCCGTGCTGCGTCAAGGCGGCGGGCGCGGATCCAGGCGGCCGGCGTCGTCCCCGTTGCTGCCCGGAACGCGCGGACAAAGGTGCGTCGGCTCAGGTGCGCCTGCGCCGCAAGCAGGTCAATGGTCAGTGGTTCACCCAGATGGCCGAGGGCCCATTCGAGCAGGCGCGAGATTGGTTCGTCGGTGGAGCGGGAAGGAACAGGACGCTCGATATATTGCGCCTGTCCGCCCTCCCGGTGTGGAGCGATGACTAGGCTGCGTGCCACCTGGTTCGCTGCCTCCGCTCCAAGTTTGGTACGCACAAGGTGCAGGCAAGCATCCAGCGCAGAGGCCGTGCCGGCGGAGGTCAGGACATCGCCGTGGTCGATGTAGAGCACCGACTGATCAAGGGCGATATCCGGGTGCCGTCCGGCAAGGGAATCAAAGGCCTGCCAATGCGTAACTGCTCGACGCCCTGCGAGCAACCCCGCATCAGCAACGGGAATCGCACCAAGGCACAACCCTAGAATCGGGACCGCACGCCCGTGTGCCCCTTGAAGCACCTGCCGCAGCGAATCGCTGAGGACGCGCCCGTCGTCGAACCAGGAGGGCACCACCACGACGTCGGCCTCTTCTGCTGCCCCGGGCCCTTTCACCTCGCCCAGGCGATAACCCTCAGCGGTTGTTACCTCGCCTTCCTCATCAGAGAAAAGAAAGGTCTTCCACTCGGCAAGGCCTTGACGGGCCACCTCGTCAAAAACCATCTGCGGAGCAGCGAGGTGAAACATTGTCGCCCCATTGAAGGCGTAGACGGCGATCCTCATTTGGCCCCTTCCACTACTTTGACCCGAATCCATCGTACATCTGCCTTCGTGCCACTGTTGGCCGGGATCGGCACCGGGAAGACTGGAACAGTTGCCAGAAGGCAGCCGAGAGAACCACCAGGGAGAACCAAGAATATGAGCACCCCCCGCCGCGCCCTCATCCTCATCGACGTGCAGCAGCAGTACTTCAGCGGCCCCCTCGAAATTCAGTACCCGCCGCACCAGGAATCCCTGCCCACCATCGCGAAGGCAGTTGACGCCGCCACCGCCGCAGGCATTCCTATTGCCGTCATCCAGCACTCCGCGGGCGAAGGTGCACCTGT
Organism: Arthrobacter sp. MDT2-3; assembly: GCF_059090465.1. NCBI lineage: Bacteria > Bacillati > Actinomycetota > Actinomycetes > Micrococcales > Micrococcaceae > Arthrobacter > Arthrobacter sp. MDT2-3. Next base: position 180,251 of record NZ_JBNHFS010000004.1, read on the forward strand.
CTTTGCACCCGGCACACCCACTTTCGAGCTGCACCCCGAGATTGAACGTCGCAAAACCGGTGAGTGGAAGTCGCTCGTCAAGCGGTACGGCTCCGTTTACGCCGGTACTGACCTTGCCGATTGGCTGCGGAAGCACGACGTCGACACGGTCTCCTTTGTGGGCTACATGACCAACAACTGCGTGCTCGCCTCCGCCGTGGAGGCAGAGTTCCTCGGCTTCACCACCGAGGTCCTCTCAGACGCCACCGGCGCCATCAACCTCGCCAACGATGCCGGTTCCGCCGACGCGAAGACCGTGCACACGACACTGCTCGCGCTGCTGAACTCGAACTGGGCAGCGGTGGCCGATACTGATACCTGGACCGATGCCCTGGCCGCACGGCAGGCCCTCACCAGGAGTGACCTCGGCAGCTCAGCTGTCGCGGGGCTGGAGCTCCTCCCCCAGGCTTAACCAACCGTCCCGGGCTACCCGCCTGCCTTGACCGGTGGGATGCCCGGGAACACCGGAAGCATTCGCGCCGTTGCACACACGGGGACCAAGCCCCAACGAAATCTCAAGGACTAATTTCATGAAGTGGATTCTCCTCGCCGGCGCGATTCTGAGTGAGGTGACGGCGTCCCTCTCCTTGAAAGCGGCGTTGGATAATCCTGCCTTCTTCATCGTGGTTGTTCTCGGTTATTCCGCTTCCTTTGCTTTCCTCGCGGCGGTCCTCCGCAAAGGCCTGGGACTCGGCGTCGCCTACGGCATCTGGGCTGCACTGGGAGTGACGCTCACGGTGCTGCTGGCTGCCCTCATCTTTGGTGAAGCGCTGACGCCGGTGATGATGATCGGCGTCGCCATGGTCATCGCCGGCGTGCTCTGCGTGGAACTCGGATCGCATGAAGAGCCTGCAAAAGAACCGGCAAAAGAAATGGCACGCTCATGATGTGGCTGTTGCTGTCGGCGGCAATCCTCACCGAGGTAACGGCCACCCTGTTCCTGCGCGTCGCATCCACCGGTAAGCGGCGCTGGTACATACCTGTCGGCGTCGGGTACTTCCTGGCGTTCACGCTCCTCACCCTGACTTTGGACCAGGGAATGAGCCTCGGAGTTGCCTACGGCATCTGGGCCGCGGCCGGCGTCGCACTGACGGCCCTTGCCAGCCGGGTCTTCTTCAAGGAGGCGATCACGCCCATCATGATGCTCGGGCTGGCGCTCATTATCGGCGGTGTCCTGCTCATCGAGCTCGGCGCAGCGCACTAGCGGCCCCGTAACGGGAGCTGGAGATTACTTAAGTGCAACGGCAATACCGCCATTTCTCTCATGGCGGACGGGTTCTCCCACCTACACGCCGTCCATGGTCAAATGGGAAGGTTGAACCGGCCGCCCGAGTCCGCTCCACGGCCTCGGCCATATGGAAGGAAGCACATGACCGATCGCCCGGAACACCCCCCGATCCCCACCCCCGGAAGTGCCCAAGGCCTGGACAGCAAGGTTGAAGGCGGATGCCCGGTGGCGCATGGCAGCGTCACCTCGCACGGCAGCGAGAGTGAAAACCCGGCCATCGACTCGCCGCAGCCCAAGGGGCACCGGCCGCGGACCGTCGCCGATTGGTGGCCCAACCAGCTGGACCTCTCGGTGCTCCACAGCCATAACCCCAAGGGCAACCCGCTCGGCACTGGCTTCAGCTACCGCGAAGAGTTCCAGAAGCTCGACGTCGAGGCGCTCAAGCAGGACATCACCGAGGTCCTCACCACCTCCCAGGACTGGTGGCCGGCGGACTTCGGCCACTACGGCGGCCTGATGATCCGCTTGAGCTGGCACGCCGCCGGCACCTACCGCGTCCACGACGGCCGCGGCGGTGCCGGTGACGGCAGCCAGCGGTTCGCGCCGCTCAACAGCTGGCCGGACAACGCCAACCTGGACAAGGCCCGCCGGCTGCTGTGGCCCGTCAAGCAGAAGTACGGCCAGAAGCTCTCGTGGGCGGACCTGCTGGTCCTGGCCGGCAACGTCTCCCTCGAGTCCATGGGATTCAAGACGTTCGGCTTCGCCTTCGGCCGCGAAGACGTGTGGGAGCCCGAGGAGATTTTCTGGGGGCCGGAGGATACCTGGCTCGGCGACGAACGGTACATCGGCGAGGGGCAGATGTCGGAGGAGGTCGGCTCCACGGAGATGGGCCTGATCTACGTTAACCCCGAGGGGCCGATGGGCAACCCGGATCCCAAACTGGCGGCAGCTTTCATCCGCGAGACGTTTAAGCGGATGGCGATGAACGACGAAGAAACCTTCGCGCTGATCGCCGGCGGGCACACGTTCGGCAAGACCCACGGCGCCGGTGACGCCGACGCGCACGTAGGTCCCGAGCCGGAGGGCGCAAACCTCGAGACGCAGGGCCTGGGCTGGCTCAGCACCTACGGCAGCGGGAAGGGGGCGGACACGATCACGTCCGGTTTGGAAGTCACCTGGACCGACCGGCCCACGCAGTGGAGCAACCGCTTCCTGGAAATCCTGTTCGAATACGAGTGGGAGCTGGTCAAGAGCCCTGCCGGCGCCCACCAGTGGGTTGCCAAGGATGCGCCGGAGATCATCCCGGACGCCCACGACCCCAACAAGAAGCACCGCCCCACCATGCTGACCACGGACCTGTCGCTGCGCTTCGACCCGGTCTACGAGGAAATTGGCCGGCGCTTCCTGCAGAACCCTGACGAGTTCGCGCTCGCCTTCGCCAAGGCCTGGTACAAGCTGCTGCACCGCGACATGGGCCCTGTTGGCCCGCACATGCTCGGGCCGTGGGTCCCGGAGGCCCAGCTCTGGCAGGACCCGGTGCCGGCAGTGGACCACGAGCTGATCGATGAGCAGGACATCGCCTCGCTCAAGGCCCGGCTGCTGGACTCGGGCCTGTCCGTCTCTCAGCTCGCCACTACGGCATGGGCCGCGGCGTCCACCTTCCGCAAGACCGACCGGCGCGGCGGCGCTAACGGGGCACGGATCCGGCTGGAGCCCCAGCGCGGGTGGGAGGTCAACGAGCCGGAGCAGCTTTCGACGGCGTTGCAGGCGCTTGAGACGGTCCAGCAGCAATTCAACGCAGCCCAGGCCGGGGGCAAGAAGGTCTCGCTGGCGGACCTGATCGTCCTCGGCGGCTGCGCCGCGGTGGAAAAGGCTGCGCGGGACGCAGGTTTCGCCGTCACTGTGCCGTTCCGGCCAGGCCGCACCGACGCCGCCCAGGAGCAGACCGACGTCGAGCAGTTCCAGTACCTGAAGCCGCGGGCGGACGGGTTCCGTAACTACGTGCGCCCCGGCGAGAAGCTCCAGCCGGAGACCCTCCTGCTGGACAAGGCGTACCTGCTGGACCTCTCCGCCCCGGAGATGACGGCGCTCGTCGGTGGCATGCGCGCCCTCGGCACCAACCTGGGCGGTTCCAGCCATGGGGTCTTCACGGACAGGCCCCAGGTCCTGACGAACGACTTCTTCGCCAACCTGCTCTCACCGGGCACCAAGTGGAAGGCGTCGGAGGCGGAGGAGAACGTTTACGAAATCAGCGACGTCGCCACCGGCGAACTGAAGTGGACCGCCACGCCGGTGGACCTGGTGTTCGGCTCCAACTCGCAGCTCCGGGCGATCGCCGAGGTCTACGCGAGCGACGACGGCAGGGAGAAGTTCGTGAACGACTTCGTGGCGGCCTGGGTGAAGGTGATGGAGCTGGACCGCTTCGACCTGCGCTGATTGATTGATGGTTCCGGGCCGGCTGCAGCCGCGGCCGGCCCGGAACCGCACACTACTATTCCTTGTCCTCCGGCTGGCCGTTTCCGTCAGTGTCCTGTAGGAATTGTGATTCCTTCTGAGCCAAGAGTTGGGCACTAGGCGGCGTTGGCTGAGTCCGGTGGCTGTGGCGACAGTGCCTGCAGCTCCGCTGAGTTTGGACCGGGTGATGGCTATCTCGGGCTCCGTTATTCTGGTTTGCCCTGGCCTGGGTGCCGGGGATACTTCCAAAGCTACGGATGCGTGGTGACACAACATCATGGGCGGAATCGACGTCACCTTGAAGGCCATAACGGGAGGATTCTAGGATTCACTATCTCCCGTGGATAGTCTGGGGCAGGACAACACCCTACGCGAGGGTAAGTGAGAACGTGATCGAAGCAGCTGCTGCGGTAATCCGCCGGAACAATGTCACCATAACAGGCCGGGGTGATGGGCCTGTGATGATGTTTGCCCACGGTTTTGGCTGCGATCAGGCTATGTGGCGGAAGCTGCTGCCTTATTTCGTTGATGATTATCGGCTGGTGCTTTTTGATCATGTGGGTGCAGGACACTCCGACATCAGCGCCTATGACTGGGAGAAGTACGGGTCCCTGGATGGCTACGCGTCGGACCTGCTGGAGATTTGCGCCGCCCTTGAACTTGAGGACGTCATCCTGGTGGGCCACAGTGTCAGCACGATGATCGCCGTGATCGCCGCGGTGCAGGACCCCGACCGTTTCTCCCAACTGGTCCTGCTTGCTCCTTCACCCCGTCATACAGATGACCCGTACGACGGCTACGTGGGTGGGTTTTCGCGGGAAGACATCGAGGGCCTGCTGGCATCTCTGGACAGCAACTATTTCGCGTGGGCCGCGGCCGTGGCGCCCTTGGTTATGGGCAACCCGCAGGAGCCGGAATTAGCGGAGGACCTGCGTGTCAGCTTCTGCCGGACAACCCCGTCCATCGCACGGCACTTCGCCGGGGTAACCTTCTTTTCCGACACCCGCCCTGAACTGAAAAAGGTGCGCACCAACTGCCTGATATTGCAGTGCTCCAACGACCGGCTTGCCCCGCCGGAAGTGGGCGCCTACCTGCACAAGAATCTGGAACACAGCACCCTGGTGCAGCTTCAGGCCACCGGGCACTGCCCCCACGTCAGCGCTCCGGAGGAAACGGCCCGGGCGATTTTGCACTACCTCGACACCCGCTCGTGACGCTCGTTAGCTAGGTCCAGTCACTGATTGCCCCACTATCAGCTGACCTGCAGGACCTGGGTTCAGGCGAGTTTGGTTACCTGGTAAGTGTGGCCGGCGGCGCGGAGTCGCTGTATGAGCACGTTGCCGAGTGCAGTGGCCGGTGTCAGCGACCCTTTCGCGGTCGGTAGCCGGTCGCCGTCGAGGGCAAGAGCGAGTGCAGTCTCCCCTGCCATCACGGCAGTGGCGGCATAGCCGGGATCACCGTGGCCAGCTGTAATCGCCTGGTATCGGTGCCCGTCCTCGGTGTGGGCGGTGACCTGGGAGTGGAACCAGCCCGCGCGCCGCGTGCTGGCGCTCGGACCCGTACCTGGTGCAGGAAGACAGCGGTCGAGCACCCGCCGGGTCGGCGGGAACGCCATAGCGCCAGTGAATGCCCGGATTCCGAGCGCCGTTGCCCTGGCGATAACCGCTCCTGCCGGTCCGCGGGCCACCCCCATCACCTCGCCGTACTGAAGGGAGCGGCCGTAGGCCCAGCCCTGCAATGCGTTGCTGCGGCGCACTATCCGAGTGTTGACCGGGGCCATGATGAATGGCGCGGTCCAGGTGCCGTCATCGGAACGGCGCACAGGACCGGCGTCAGGAGGCTGTTGTGTCGTCGGCTCCCGTGTGCGGTCAGGGCTGAGAGCGTAGGGGTCCGCGCCTAATGCCCTCAGGGCGGTGCTTGATCGCATCGCGTCGAGCTGCCCGCGCATCGATTCGAGCGTGCCTCCGCTGATGCCAGCCTTGGCCTTGGCAACGAGTTGGACCTCGACCAAACCGCCAGCGCCGTCGGCTTCTGCCGCCTGATGAAGCAGCAGTACGGCGAGGTCGGACGGCACAGAGTCGTAGCCGCAGGAGTGCACGATCCTGGCCCCGCTCGTCCTGGCCAGAGCGTCGTAGCGATCGATTGCCTCCCGGATGAAGGACACCTCACCCGTGAGGTCGGCGTAGTGGGTACCGGCCCGTGCGCAGGCCTCGACGACGGGGAGTCCATGTTTCGCGTATGGACCGACGGTTGTGAAGAGCACGCGTGTGTTCGCGGCCATGGCGGCGATTGAGTCCGCGTCCTCCGTGTCGGCTTCGATGAGGGCCCATCCGTGCGCCTCGACCGGCAACTGCGACCGAACTGCCTCGAGTCGGGACCTGGACCGGCCCGCGAGTCCGACTCGCATACCGGCCGGTGCATGCTCCGCGACGTAGCTGGCGATCAGTCGGCCAACGAAACCCGTCGCTCCGTAGAGAACGAGGTCATGTTCCCGAGATGAGTTGTCCATACTGCAGCCTTTCACAGCGGCACCTCCAAGCTGACACGGCTCCTTGCCGAGGCAGGCTGACGGAATATCCGTAATACGCGTACATCGGGTATGGGTTATTCCATAGATGCAACCAATGCCTGTGCGACAGCGGCGCGCGGGCAAGCTGGATGGTGCAGCCTCTGTCGTTTCTACCGATCCAGATCAGGGAATCGTTTGGAGCGGGGTCCGACGGCATCAGTGGTCGTGCTGTGGTTGGTGGCGTTCCTAATGGCCGGGCGCTCCTTTGCAGGAATATACAGCCTAGCTTTACGAAAGATCCGTTATCAGCGATTAAATGGTTAGGTGAGTGACCGGCGTAAAACCCCGTAGTGGCGGCATCCGCCCCAGAGAACGGGCAAAGTAGAACGTAAAAGACTACCCTCCTGTCTGCGGAGCGGCTATGGTCTCGGTCATGAAGCCGATCATCCTCCTCGACATCAACGGCGTGCTCAACCCCAAGCTTCAGCCGGGTGACGAGTCTGATGGGAAGAATGTGCTGCTCTCGGATTTAAAGGTTGCCCTGGTGCGTCGGCTCGCCACCAAAGGGAGGCTCGCGTGGGTATCGACGTCAAATGAGGATCTTGTGGACAGCCTCGAAGCGCAGCTGCAGCTTGAGGTGAAACCGCTGCGCGTGGAGATCATGCCGGAGCCGGACGATGAGGACCAGCAGACGCCAAAGCTGGGGTCAGTATCCAGGTGGTTGAACAAGATGGAGGCCGAAGGCGGCGCTGACTGGGACGCCATTGTGTGGATCGACGATGCACTGGAGGCTGACGTGCACGACTGGGCTCACCAGCACCACCAACCCGTCCTGCTGGAGAAGCCTAACCCTGAGGAGGGCCTGACAGAAGCCCACGTCGTGGCGGTGCAGGTTTTCATTAACGACGAGGACCGGGACCATGCGCCCTGACAGCAGATGCATTCCGCCACCCGCCAAGCGCAGTACGGTCACGGCCTGAGGGGTAAGGGCGTGTACCGTCAGCGTCCGAATGAAAAACAGCGCAATTTAAGGCCCGGGGCCTTACGCGACGCGGGCGTACGGTGGCGGTACTCGCCCGCGGATAACTGGGATGCCAGCTGAACCTCTAGAGTCTTTGCCTATGAAGGCCCCAGCCAATAATGTCCCGGTTCGACCCGTCCAGCGCGTCGTCATCGTTCACGGATATCAATCGTCTCCGGATGCAAACTGGTTCCCTTGGCTTCAAAGCGCCCTTGAAGCTGAGGGCATAGGAGTCACAGTCGTTCCACTCCCCGACCCGGACGATCCTGGCAAAGCAGCTTGGGAGAACGCAGTCAGCACGGCACTAGGAGTGCCGGATGCGACAACAGTGGTTGTAGCACATTCCCTCGGCGTGGTCACCGTCCTACGGGTACTCGAGACACAGCCGGAACCTTGGGAGCTGGGTGGTCTCGTCTTGGTCGCCGGGTTCATTGAACCACTGGAAGCATTGCCGGAACTCGATGGTTTCCTCGCAACTGACGTTGCCGTTGAGCGGGTGGCAACGAGCATTCGGGAACGAACAGTATTTCGCTCCGACACGGATCCTTTCGTGCCGCCGGAAGCATCCGATGACCTGGCCAGACGTCTAAGTGCACGTCTGGAGGTCTACCCGGGAGCAAGACACTTCATGGCAGAGGATGGTGTTACAAGGCTGCCGGCTCTGCTTGACCTGATTCGGTCCAAATAGGGGCTTCCGGTAAAGAAGCCCCTAAACCGCCCTTGTGGTCATGATGGGGCGTTGAGGCGGCGGATCTGAGATCATCCTCAAGCGGCCCAACGGTTTGTTCTTCTGGCGTGCCCTTGCAGGGAACAGATGGATGGTCTGCCAAGGGTGGCGGAACTCGTTTACGATGTAGCCCAAGCTGCTTTATCAGTCCCTACCGGCCATGGTCGGTCTCCCGCGGACCGCTGAGGCGGAGAGCCGAGGACGTCTGCACGCCCGGTGATGAATCCAGGACGTAAGGATGATGATGGCAGGTTCGATACAGAGCGGGTACCTGCTCAGCGGCCGGTACCGGATCGACGAATTGATTGGTGTGGGAGCGCAGTCAAGCGTCTACCGTGCCGTTGATGAGTTACTTCGACGGGACGTTGCGGTGAAAGTGTTCCGCCGGCACCACGGTGACTTGGAGCAGGTCCGCCGGCAGGAAGCGGAGGTGCGCATCCTGGCAGGGATGAGCCACCCGGCGCTTGTGACCCTTCTCGACGCCGGTGCAGATCTAAGTGACCCGCAGGATCCGCGCAGCTACCTAGTGATGGAACTCGTTCGGGGCCCTGACCTCCGGAGCAGGGGTGCTGCCGGTCCGATGTCGGCCGCACGGATGGCTAGCATCGGGCATGATCTGGCTGATGGCTTGGCTTACATCCACCACCACGGCATCGTGCACCGGGACGTCAAACCCGCGAATGTTCTGCTCGTCGAAGGTACCGGCGGCGAGAGCCGAAACCGAGCAAAGCTCAGCGACTTTGGTGTCGCCCTGCTGCTGGGAGAAGGTCACGAAACCTTCGAAGGGGATTCGTCCGGCACTCCCCATTACCTCAGTCCGGAACAGGCGGCCGGTGAACCCTCAGGCGCGGCCGGCGATGTCTATGCACTTGGCCTCGTGCTGTTGGAAGGACTGACCGGGAAGGTGACTTACCCGGGCGCACCTATCCAGTCAGCACTGGCACGGTTGCTGCGCGATCCCCAGATCCCGGCAGACATCGCACCCAAGTGGGTCAGACTGCTGACCTTTATGCTTGCCCGCGATCCTGCCGCCCGCCCGGCGGCCTTGGAAGTGTCATTGGCATTACGACAAGAAATCGCTAGCAGTTCAGGCAGGCGCCGTACGGGATCCTTGGAATCTGTAGAGAACGAAGAGGCCAGGATGAGGGCCGTTCACCGGTACCGAATCCTGGACACCCTCCCCGATGGGACCTTTGACAGGGTTGTAGCCGTCGCCGCGCGTTTGTTTTCGGTCCCGGTCGCCATCGTCAGCATCGTTGACCACGACCGTATCTGGTTCAAGGCGCGGTACGGCACCGACGTTGAGCAGATCGGCCGAGATCCCGGACTCTGTGCCTCAGCAATCCTCCAGGATCATGCATGGGTTATAGAAAGCGCTGCCACCGATCCACGCACCTTGGCTAACCCTCTGGTCGCGGGGGAATCGGGCATGCGATTTTATGCTGGCGTGCCGCTCCGCACGCCTGATGGCTACAACCTCGGCACCCTCTGCGTACTGGACCAGAAGCCAAGAGAATTCAGCAGTGAAGACACCCAGACGCTCGAAAACCTGGCAGCTATTGTCATGAACGACCTGGAACTCCGGCTGCAGACCAGACGAAGCCTCAACCTGCACTAATAGGCAGCTGACTTAGTCGACTTCGAACCTCCGCCTGGCGAGCTCCTGAACGTAGCTCCCCCGCTGGCACCTTTGTTGTGCAGTAGCAGCCTCGGCCGCAGCTTGACCGAAGATACACTATCGGCTCTGGAAAACGGGCGGCGGAGTACCCCTGAAATGGGGTCTTCGGCGTGGTTTCAGTCGTTGAAGCGCAGGGAGTCGTCGGACTCACGCAAGTATGAACTCGCTGTTCTGGCATGGGTCATGGAAGACCTGGAAGCCGAATCCCATCGTTGACGCTCCGAACAGCTGAGGTACCTTGCGGCAGCCTGGGTAGTAGGGGTAGCAAGGAAAAGATGACCCACGAATGGACCTGAGGCGCATCACTGTCGCAAGGGATCTTTATCGGTTAAGGGATGCCTTGGGTCGACTCACAACCACCTCATCGTCACGGAGGCCTTTCTTCATAAGGGCAGTTGCGCTGTTGTGCGCAGTTCTTCGGCTGTCGCAGTACCGAATCCGAAGAACTCGAGGTAAGCGGGGATCATCTCGAACAGCATGTCGCTGCCCACCTGAACTGTGCATCCCTTCTGCTTGGCGGCCTGCAGGAATGGGGTCATTCCGGCCTTCAGCACGACGTCCCCGACATAGGAGCCGGGCGTGATCCGGTCGATGTCGACAGGCATGGGGTCACCGTCCCTCATGCCGAGCGGGGTGGCGTTGACGATCAGGTCGTAACCCTCCGGATCTTTGGACCCCATGGCGATCTGCACGTCAGGGTAGTGCGCGCTGATGCGCTGGGCGAGCGCGTCGGAGGCACCTGTATCGGGGTCGAACAAGCCGATGCCGGCAAGTCCGAGGCCGGCCAGTGAGGCGGCGATCGGCGAGCCCACGCCGCCGTTGCCGACAACCAGTGCCCGCTTGCCGTGAGGGTCGAATCCTTTGCGCAGGGCGCCGCGGACGAAGCCTGCTCCGTCGAACTGCTCGGCCAACAGTGATCCGTCATCTCGCCTGAGGACGGCATTGGTGGCACCGGCGATCTGGGCAGTTGGGCTAACCTCGTCGACGAGGTTCATGGTGACCACCTTGTGCGGCATGGTGACAAGCGCACCTCGGATGTTGGTTAGCGTGAAGACGGAGCGGAAGAAGTCGGGGTAGTCCTCCGGTTTGATCCCCATGGGGACGACGACTGCATCGATCGCGTGCGTTTCAAACCATGGGTTGCAGATCAGAGACGACTTGAACGTGTGCGTGGGATATCCCAGGTGCGCGATGAGCGTCGTCGTTCCGCTGATCATCGGGCTCGCCTGTTTGCGCGGTGCACCCAGCTCCGTCACTGGAACATCTGTCCAGGAGCAGAGTTGGTCGCCGTGCTCAGCCCAGTACTCGTCCCACTGTGCGAGCTTGACAGGGTTGCGCTCGAGGCCTCGCTTGCGCAGCCTGTCCTGCAAGATATCGGGAGCCACGCGGACCTGGACGACTTCGATGAAAAGAAGCCGGCCGGTCCCTGGCCCTCCTTCGGGCCACGGTCGGCACCTATGACGAGGGCCCCTTCGGCTTTGAGTGCGCTGACGACTGCATCGCCGATTCCGCCGCTTGATCCGGTCACCAGGACGACTTGGTCTGCTCGTTTCATCTTTCTAGGTCCTTACTTGAGGTGTTTCCCAACGGGTGTGCCATGGCTCCGGGCGCGGCTGCTTCAGTGGGCGCCGCTCCGTGCCCGACCTTCTGCCGCACTGTTGAAGCCTGTTGTCTGCAATCCCCCGGTCCAGGGTGGCGTACGTGCCGGTGCTGCCTAGCTGTTGTTCGCGCTGGTGGCGTGGCTTGCCCATTGCCGGCCTTCTTGTTCTTCTGTGGGCAGTCCGGAGGCGGCGAGGATCCGGTCAAGCAGCCGCTGGGTATGGACAGCTTCCCGGCCGGAGGTTAGTGGCTGCGCCCGGTCAGCGACCCGGTCCAGGAAATGATGGACGGCGGCGGAGAATCCGAGCGTGTCGGTGGCCGTTGCCCAGCCGTACGCCTCGGCGCTGAGCTCCCGTGAGGTGGTGACTCCCTTGACGGTGGTCGAGACGGTTTCCGGTGCCCTGACTTCCACGGTCTTGCCATCGCCGTAGGCGTCGAGTTTTTCGTTCCAGGCTCCTGCTGTCCTGGCTGCCATGAGCACTCCGGTGTTGCCGGTGCTGAAGCGGATCATGGCTGCGACGCCGTCTTCTTCCCAAGGGTCGTCACCGGCTGCGTGTGCGGCCACGTCCACGGGTTCGCCGCTGCAGTACCAGCGGAGCAGGTCGACCATGTGGATGGCGTTCTCGAACGTGGCGCGGTATTCGGATCCCGGGCGGTTCTTTTGGGCCACGCAGAAGGTAGCGCCTTTCGTGCCGAACAGCTCACGGCCTGCGGTGTAGACGGGGGCATAGCGGCGGTTGAAGTCGACCATCAGGATGCGGCCGCGCTCATCGGCCAGGTCCGCCAAACGTTCTGCCTCCTCAGTGGCTGGGGCCAAGGGCTTTTCGCAGAACACATCGACGTCGCGGTTCAGGCACAGCTGGACCGCGTGGGCGTGTTCGGAGCGGGGTGTAAGGACGAAGACTGCGTCCAGGTCCTGCGCGTCGAGCATCTCCTCGACTGACTTGTATGCGGCGCCGAAGCCCCAGCGCCTCACCAGGCTGCCCGGATCCTCACGGCGGGACACCAGGGCGGCCAGGTCAACGTCATCCCGCTGTACGAGTGTGGGCAGCTGGGCAATGGTAGCGATGTTTCCGGCGCCGACGACGCCGACGCGGAGGCGGTTGGTGTTCATCGGGCGTTCCTTACATGGGCGGGATCAGAGAGCATGGCGCGCAGGACGTCAGCTGATTCCCTGAATCCGTCCTCGGGCTTGGGAAGGTCTTGCCGGTGCCAGCGGTATTCAAGCTCGATGCTGAGCACGTCGTCGTAGCCGTGCTGCACCAGCCCGGCGAGAATTTGGGGCCAGGGAACGACGCCGCTTCCTACGACGCGGGATCGTACGGCCCGCTCGGAAGCGTTGACGCGCGCCGTTTCGGTTGCGCGGAACGCTGCGTTGGGATCGGTGAAGACAAGGTCCTTCACGTGCACGTGGCCGATCAGGTCGCCCTGGACGGCGAGGGCCTCTTCGAATTTTTCGTCGTGGGTGAAAGTCAGGTTCGCCTGATCGTACAGAACGCGGATGGCCGGGTGCGCGACTTCGCGGACCAGGGCTGCGGTTTCGGCCGCGGACTGGGTCATTGTGCCGAAGTGGTTCTCAACGCACAGCCGTACGCCTGCCTGTTCGGCTTCAGGTGCAAGGGTTTGCAACGCATCCACGAGCCGTGCCCACCGCCGGGCATGGTCAGAGTCTCCGGCATGCCAGGACCCGGCGTAGACACGGACCCGGTCAGCCCCGACCATATGCGCGGTTTCAATGGCACCCCGGAATTCATCGACCGCCCCGCTCCACTCCACGTCCTCGAGGGAGTTGATGGCTGTCGTGTACGGCGTAAGGCCTACGATTGGCACGCCTTCGCTGCCGGAAGCCTTCAACGCTTCCATCGCGGCGCGCCGGTCCCCCAGCGGCAACCCTGACAGGTAGTCGTCCTGGTAGATAACTTCAGCGGCGTCGAGGCCGGCAGCTTTGAAGAGCGCTAGTGCTTGGGGAACCGTGTGGTCCGGGGTTCCGAGTGTGTGACCTGCAAGCCGCATCATTCAGTGTCCTTTCTGGAAGTGTTTGGAGCCGCTGTCCAGTCCGCAGGACCGACCAGCCGGGGTGGGGAGGGGACGCGGGACCGGTCGACGATCTCCATCAGCAGGCCCCAGGGGGTAAGGAAGTAGGTCCAGCGGTTGCCGGCTACGCGCGGGCTGTCGCCTGCGACTTCTTTGCGCTCACCGAGCACCCGTACCCCAGGTGTTTCCTGGAGCACGGCGATCGCTTCATCGACGTCGTCCACGACAAAGCACAGGTGGTGTCCGCCGGCATCACAATGCCGTGGCGGGGTTTCGCGCCGCTCAGCGCTGCTCCACTCGAAGAGTTCAATATTGAGGTTCGGGGGCAGGCGCAGCATGGCCAGCGTGAGTTTCGCATCTGCCGGGACTTCGAAGTTTCTGGGCATGAATTCTTCGTCGGGACCCCGCTCTGAGCGGTACAGTTCCTCGGCCCCGAGCACGTCGACGAAGAACCGGATACCTTCCTCGAGGTTGGGGACGGTCAGGCCGACGTGGTCGGTGTGCTGGAGCCCCGGTAGCCGCCGCAGTGTTCCTGCCGTGGCGCCGTTAGTCTGCGCGGTCATGTGCGTGGTCCTGAAGTGGAGCCGCGGACCAGAAGTTCAGGTTCGAGGACGATGTGGTCCACGGAGCCGTCGATGTTCTGCTTCTCGGCCAGTTCGATGGCGATGTGTCCCATGTCGGCGATGGGTTGCCGGATGGTCGTGAGGGGAGGATTGAACCGGGCCCCCAAAGCCAGACCGTCGAAACCGATGACCGACACGTCCTCCGGTACGCGCACGCCGCTTCGGCCGAGGGCCGAGATGACCGCAAATGCCACCATGTCATTTGCCGCGATGATGGCGGTCGGCGGATTCTCCATCTCGAGGAAATGTTCGGCCCCTCGCGTGCCGGCATCCAGATCTGACCCGCTGTCCAGCACCACAGGTGCGCTGCCGCTCTCAGCGGACAGCTCCAGATACGCGTCCATCCGGTCCTGGGCGGTGTGCGTTCCGGCGATGCCGGAAACGTAGCCGATCGACGTGTGCCCCAGAGAATGCAGGTGGTCCAGCGCGAGCATGATTCCGCGGCGGCTGTCGACGGTGACAGTTGGGACCGCATCGTCGCCTTCAACCCGGTCGATCACCACCACCTTGTGGCCAAAAGCGAAGCGTTTCAACGCCTCGGTATCGACCTTCGTGGAAGGCGCGACGATCCCGAAGGGGGCATACATGGCCTGCATGGCGGTGAAGTACCCGTCGGTCTTGGCAGGGTCACCATTGGTGACGCAGAGCAGCAGCTGGTAGCCGCGCTCGTCCGCCGCCTGCGTCATCGTCTTGGCAAGTTCTGCAAAGAACGGGTTGGTGATGTCAGGGACGATCAGCGGGATGAAGGTGCTGGTCTTTCGGCGAAGCGCCTGGGCGAGTGGACTCATTGTGTAGCCCAGCCCCTCAGCGACCCGGAGGATGTGCTCGCGGGTTTCACTTTTCACCGCTTCCGGGCGGGAGAATGCCCGGGAGACCGTGGACCGGTGGACACCGGCGGCCTTCGCAACGACGTCGATACTCAGATCAGGCATGTTCTCTTCCTCCGTGATGGTCGTCATAGGCCTGCCAAATGGGGCGCATGACGTCTTCGAGCTGGGCCAGTGTAGGCAAGCCCTGGAATCCATCTTCCAGCGTCTGGGCGACCCGCCGCACGAACGGATCGTAGAGAGGGTCGCTGTCCACGTCGATCCTGGCGCTCTCCGTGGTCCCATCGGCTGCGGTGAAAGTAGCAGAACCATCCGAGTTAACCGAGGCGTATCCTGCCTCACCAACAGACGTATAACTGCAGTAACGCTTCAACGGCGAACCCGGGAATGCGTAGCCAACCTCCACGATGGCTTCCCGTCCCTCGGGCGTAGTGAGGATGAGACTGGCGTGGTCCTCCACATCTCCCCCGTGCAACGTTGACGAAAGCCGGGCCTGCACACGAACCGAGGTCTCGTCACAGCCCTGCAGGAACAGGTCCACGAAGTGTGGACCCAGGTTCGCCAGGCACCCTCCGCCCGCCTTGGCCGGATCCAGCATCCACGCATTGCCGTTATCGACATAGCGGGAGGGCGGTCCGGCAATAAAAGAGATTCGCTGATACGTTGGCCTGCCAGCCTTGGCGAGCCACCGATCGGCGGGACCGCCCCGCTGGATCAGCGGGACGATAGCGGGCACACCGGCTGCATCGGCGGCCTTGCGCACCGCAGTAAGTTCGGCAAGGGACGTTCCCAGCGGCTTTTCCACCACAAACGGAATCCCACGCTCGATCAGGGCATGACACTTCTCGGCCATCCCGTAATGGGGGCCAAAAACGTAGGCCAGCCCAATATCGGGAAGGTCAACCAGCTTCCGCCAGTCAGCTTCCACCGGAGCTCCCCAGCCATCGGCAAGCCCCCGGACGAGGGACACGTCCTCGTCACTGACACCGACAACCTGATGCACTTCGGCAATCGCTTGGACGTACAGCGGAACGTGCCAATGGGAAGCACCAAGAATGATCGTGCGTGGTCCACTCATCTGCCAGCCCCTTTGCTAAGTATGAGATCGATTGCTGAGATCGGTTGCAATAACAGTATGGATGGTGGGAGAGTTTGTCAACGACACTTCAACAGTGGCCCAGGTAACAAGGAGCATCGTCCCGCCTGGGCCCCGAGAAAGGCCAGCCATGTACAAGAAACTTCGCACCCTGCAGACCATCGACGCATCAGGCGCCGTCCTCATCGTCCGCCTCGAGAACGCTGAGGTCGCAGAACGTGTTGCCGAAGCTGCCATCGCCGGAGGCTTCCGTGCCCTTGAAATCACGCTCTCGATCCCTGGAGCCGTCGATGTAATCCGCCGGCTTTCGGTTAGGCATAGCTCGAATGGCGTAGCGATCGGAGCTGGAACGGTGCTGGACGAGCACTCGGCCTACGAGTGCATCCGCGCCGGGGCTGAGTTCCTCGTCAGTCCCCAGCTGAACCCGGCAATGATCCGGACAGCAAACCGGTACCAGATACCCACCATCAGCGGGGCCTACACGCCGACTGAGCTTGTTAACTCCGCCGAGGCGGGCGCTGACATCCTCAAGCTCTTCCCCACCGAGGCTGGCGGCATCCCCTATGCCAAGTCCGTGCTCGCCCCGCTTGCCCATCTGCCGATCATGCCGGCAGGCGGGGTAACCGTAGAGAACGTAGGCGAATGGTTCGCGGCGGGCGTGGCAGGTGTCGGCGTCGGCAGCTACGTGACCAAAGCATGGCAGCCCGATGGCGACTTTACCCGCGTCACCAAAGCCGCCGAGGAGTTCCTGTCAGCAGTGGCAGAGGCCCGCCGATGACAGTCCCCAGCGTCTATATTGTTATTGGCCCGGCCGGCTCAGGGAAAACGACGGTCGCGCAAAAAACAGCAAAAGAACATAACGCGGCATACCTGGACAAGGACCGGGTATGCGGACGCTTCGTCGAGTTCGCGCTGAAGGCGACCGGACACGACCCCACCGACCGGGAGTCCAACGACTACTATCGCGACAACCTCCTGCCCCTCGAGTACGAAACACTCATGGACGTGGCCGGGGCCAACCTGCGCCTGGGCCGGTCCGTCGTGCTCGATGCCCCTTTCGGAGCCTACTTCGACGAACCGGATTTCCTGACGCGTGCGGCAGAAAAGTTCAATTGGCCACCGTCTGTGACCACGGTAGTGCGGGTGAGGGTCCCCCAGGACCTTCTGCGGGACCGGATTGCCCGCCGCGGCCTGGAACGGGACCAGTGGAAACTTTCCCACTGGGAGGAATACTGGTCCGTCTACGGGAGCTTGGAATGCGCGTGGTCGGGAGCCCGGTTCGTGGACTACAACAACGAGACACCCCTTCCGGCGGAGGGGTGATGGCTGAACCAGCAGACCGGCCCGGTTCGGCCAGTTCTACGCCGGCCGCTCTTGCAGCCCGCAGCATGAACGGGCCACACCACTCCTAATCCGGCCGAGGCCGCGCGTCTGCCTCCCGAGGACAAAGCGTGTGCCCTCCCCCAGAGACGGCAAAGCCAGAAGCTGCGACGTGGCTCACAAAAAACGTTGACAAGCCTTGTTTGCCGCCCGTAGTGTTTGTTGCAACCGATCTCTGCAACCGATCTCAGCAATCGATCTTATTGGCTCCGGTGAAAAGCCGGAGGACTGATTGCCTCTGGTTTAATCCCTAACCCCTCCTCAGCAAACGTGAAAGTATGGAGAGTTCAATGAAGACCTCAAAAGATGCGCTCGACAGCTCGGGCCCTTCTGAATTTCCGGAAGTGCCGGAGCCGCCCCGGCGCTCCGTCAACATGGTGGCAGGCACGATCGGCCACTTTGTGGAGTGGTACGACTGGTACATCTACGGGTTGCTGGCAGCGGTGTTCGCGGGACAGATATTCCCAAGCGAGAACCCGTTCGCGTCCCTTGTCGCAGCGCTGCTCACCTACGCGGTCGGTTTCGTTGTACGCCCGCTCAGCGGAATCATCATTTCGCCGCTGGCCGACCGCTACGGCCGCCGGCTCATCCTGACGCTGTCCATCTCCGGGATGGCGCTCGGCTCTCTGATCATCGGCCTCACCCCTTCATTCGCGACGATCGGATACGCAGCACCTGTTCTCTTTCTGGTTGCACGCATCCTCCAGGGAATCTCGGCCGGCACCGAGCAGCAGAGCGCCATCGCGTTCATGGTCGAACACGCTCCCGCGAACCGGAGGGGCCTGTTCGGCTCGTTCTCCAACATGGCAAGCGGCCTCGCGACCCTCGCAGCGACCGGTTCGGCCGCGATCGTGACATCATCCTTTGCTCCCGCCGAACTCGCAGCCTGGGGTTGGCGCATACCCTTCGTTGTGGGCGGCGTCCTCGGCGTCGCCGGTCTCATCCTGCGGGCCCGCTCGGATGAAACCCCTGAATTTGAGGCAGCTGCCCTCGTCGATCAAAAATCCGCCTGGGCGCGGCTGAAGGACCTGCTCCGCGAACACCCGAAGGCTCTGCTCCAGGCAGCGGCACTCTCTGCCCCGGCCGTGGCCTACTACACCTGGGCCACCTTCCTCCCCACCTACGCCAAGCTGACCACCGGCCGGGACCTGTCCTCCACCCTGGCCGGAAGCGTTATCGGTCTGGCCTTGCTCGTGGTCATCGTGCCGGTCTGTGGATACCTTTCGGACCGCCTCGGCCGCCGCAAGATCTTCCCCATCATCGGCGCCATCGGCATGATCGTGCTCTTCTACCCACTGCTCCTGCTGCTGAACCAGCCAGGCTTCTGGGTATACGTTCTGGTGTCGGCATCCGGGTGGGTAGTTCTCGGTATCTGGCAGGCCGTTTACCCGACAATCCAGGCAGAGCTGTTCCCGGCCTCAGTCCGGGTAGCAGGCATCGGCTTCGCACACCAGATCGTCATCGCCGTCTTCGGTGGCACCGCACCACTTATCGCCGCTGCATTCGTCGGCGCCGGACAGCCCATGTTCGTTGCGTACTACATGATCGCCATTGTCACCCTCTCCCTCATCGTCTACTTCACGCTCCCCGAGACCGGCAGCAAGGGCCCGCGTACCACCGTCGCACCGGCAGACCCCGAAGTGCTGCAAGGCGAACACCTGCTCTTCGATACTCCACACGGCGGGATCCAGACGAAGGATTCCAAGCCGTAGGCCTCCTTCTCCTCCGCAACACTGCACATGAGGAAAGCCCTCGACCCGCTCCGGTCGAGGGCTTTCCCCTTCCCGGCTGGGGCCGACTCCAAGATGAGGCACACCACAACCTGACAAACGTGCCCATGCCGGACGCAGAACGGTGGGAGTTGGTCCTCCCCTCCCCCGTGAAGAAATGTGCTGCCGCCGCCCACAGCCAGGGGCAATTCTTAGGGGTTATCCACCGCTACTGCTTCCAGGGAGCTACCCTAACGGCTCCCACTCCCAGCCGTGGATAACCTGAATTGACCCCAGCTATGGACGGGCTGAAGTGGGCCCCAGTTCCGGCCGGTGATCAGTAAGCAAAGGTTTGGCCGAGGCAGGTTGACGGAATATCAGTTATCGGCGTTCGAGTGGGACGAGTAGAAGTAGCGGCGAGAATTCCCGGCCATTGACGTATTGGACTTTTTGGCATCCCCACGCAGACGGTCATTCAGACCTGGTTGCCCGGGATGCCCGACCAGACCGCGGCGGTGAAGGACAGTGCGCAGCCGGTATAGACGTAGCGGCGACCAGTCGAGGATTCCTCCATATCGGCCGGGGTCGGCAGTCAGCTGTGCCAGCCGGCGGGCACGATTCCGTGGGCGATCAGGACCAGCGAGGCGAGGACGAGCAGGATCTAGGCAATGGTCCTGGTCCGGCGGCGCCTGGCATCAGACGCTGTCGTCGCCTGCCCGGATCAGTGCTCAACCGCCACGGCTGCATCCCCGCAGAGGAGCTGTAGCTTGTTGTCGGCGGTGTCGAGCCGGCAGTTCTGGTCCTTAACCCGGGGCCATGTGGAGATCTCCGGGGCGTTGCGCACGCGCTTGTAGTGGAGCTCGTCGTGCTCGGTATAGATTTCGATGATGTCGCCGTCGAAACCATCCTGGGTGATAAGCACGGACTGCCCGTCCGCCGCAGTGACTTTCACGGTGTCCCCGATGCCAAAAGCGCTCAGAAGTGTGAAGAGGAGGATGATGCCAATGAAAGGGGACGCTGCTGCTGCGGCCACCGTTGTTGTCCAACCGATGATGCGTCGTGGCACCTTCCGCTGTACGCGTCCTATCAGTGCCGGGAGCAGGAGCAGCAAACCCGAGGCGGCCAAGAAGAGGGCTGCAATCCGGAACCAGGCAGCAATGGAGTCGCCAGGGATGCTGGCGTAGAGCAGCAGGCCTTGTCGTGCAGCGGCCCAGAACGCCTCATTGATTACCGTGTCCGCCCAAGCGCATATGGAGGCGGCGACAATCAGGGCGCTCCCCCAGATCTCGCGGCGTTTCATCGGCTGTCAGGGCCGGCAAGGATCGGCCGGTCAGTCCGTTTCCGGGTGTCCTCTATCGTCTGTGCTACCGCGACGTGGATGACTTCCAGCAGCGCCAGGGCAAGCAACACCAGCATGGTCTCCAACGCGAGGACGAACTCGACGAGCCCACCGGAAGCGTCGTTCCTCCACTCCGCGGGTACTGCGTTGCTTGCTTGGACGCCGAGCAGGGCGAGCACGACCACGCAAACCGCCAGGCCACCGAAAAGGGCCCACCGGGTGTAGCGGTAGGCGCTCAGCTTTCCCACCGCATGAAGACTCGCGTGACCCAACCAGAGAGCCACGGCGATAATTGGCACCACTAAGAACGGGCTCACTTGGCGGCGAGCTCTTTGCGGCGGAAGGTCCCGGCGATGGAGAGCTTCTTGCCGTATTCGATGGACCCGTACCGGAAGAGGTGGACGGCGAGGCGGAGGATCAGGATTCCGACGATGAACAGTTCGGAGATGACGATGCCGGCCTCTACGGGACTTAGGGTGCCGAAGCCGTTGCGGAGCATGGCGGTGACCGGTGCGGTCAGCGGGAAGTAGGTGAAGACCTGCACGATGAGGGATCTGGGGTCGGAGATGATCAGGCTGTAGGCGTAGAAGGGGATGAACATTGCGGCCATGAGCGGGCCGAAGATGGTCCCGGCTTACTTGGCGGTCGGCATGATGGCTCCGATGGCGACGAGGACCCCTGTGAAGAGGGTGAAGCCGCCCAGCAGCAGGAGGGCCCCGACGATCAGGGGCGCGGGCTCGAACACGAGGCTGGACAGGTCCAGGTCCGGCAAGGCGAGGGAGTCGCGGAGGAACAGGTAGCCTACGGCAATCGGGGCCAGGAACACGAGCATCTGGACGAGCCCGACGGCGAACAGGAAAATGATCTTCCCGGTGATCAGCGTTGTCGGGTTCAGGGTCGTGAGGATCATCTCGGTGACCCGGTTCTCCTTCTCCTCCAGGGTCGAATTAAGCATCTGGTTGGAGAGCAGGATCATGGCGATATAAAACGCGAGCAGGAACAGCATCGGCGGGATGACCGAGCCGACTCCACCAGAGGCTTTCCCGTCCTTAAATGTTTCGGATTCGAAGGCCACTCCCCCGGCCAGGGCCGCGGTCAGCGGTGGGTTGTTGACCTGGGCCTGGGCGGCAGCGGTCAGGAGCTGCTTGGCAACGGCCTCATACTTGCCGTTCTCGAACACCCCTAGGTCGGCCCCGTAGACCTTCACCGGTTCGGCGGCCGGATCTTTTGGGTAGACGAAATATGCCTCGCTGGTCCCGTCCTTCACGGCGGCCAGGGCCGCGTTCGGATCCCCGGTTGATTTCCCGCCGGCCGCTTGGGCCAGCTGAGGTGGGATGATGCCGGAGGCGTCCGTGTACGTGAAGGACAGCTGTGAGTTTTTTTGAGCGTCCGCGCTGGCCTCGGTGCTGGAGTTGGAAGCAAAGATCAGGGCGAAAACGACCACCAGGACTACGGGGATCGCGAGGGTGGCGATCACGAAGCCCTTCTTCTTGATGGTCCGCATGAATTCGAACCCGACGACGGTGCCCAGGTTGTGCTGTGAAAGTGCCATCGCTTAGACCTCTGCCATCTGCTGTTCGCCGTACACCTGGATGAAAATCTCCTCCAGGGAGACCCGCGCCGTCGTGAAGGACGCTACCGCCACACCGGCTTCGACCAGTTCGCGCAGGACTGCGGCCTCGGTGGCCCCGGCCCGCGGGGCGAGCTCGGCCCGGCCGCCGGCTTCGGTCACGACGTCATACAGGACAGAGGCAGGCAGGATGCCCTCAAAGCTCACCCGGTAGACGGTCCCGCCGAACTGCTCCTGCACCTCCGTCACGGTCCCGTAAGCACGTGAGGTGCCGTCTTTGAGCAGGATGACCCGGTCGCAGAGCCGCTCCACTTCCTCCATCTGGTGGGTGACCATGATGACGGTCGCGCCGGCCAGCTTCTGCTCCTCGATGATGTCCATCAGCAGCCGCCGGTTCACCGGGTCAAAGCCCTTTGTCGGCTCGTCCAGGATGAGCAGTTCCGGGTCGTTCATGATGGTCACGCCGAGCTGGACCTTCTGCTGCTGCCCGCCGGAGAGCTTATCCAGCCGGACTGTCGCTTTGTTTGCCAGCCCGACCCGCTCCAGATAGTCCAGTGACCAGGCGCGGGCCGCCGTCTTGGACAGGCCCTTGAGCCGGCCGAAATACACCATCACGTCCAGGACGGCTTCCTTCTTGTACAGGCCCCGCTCCTCCGGCAGGTACCCGAGGCGTGCCCCATCGCGGGGCTCGAAGGCCTTCCCGCCGATGTGCAGGGTGCCGGCGGTGGGCTGATAGATGCCCAGCAGGGCCCGCAAGGTGGTGGTCTTCCCGGAACCGTTACTGCCCAGGAACCCGAAGGTTTCCCCGGCCCGGACATCAAAGGACAGGTCCTTAATGACCGTGGTGTCCCCGAAACTCATCCGGAAGTCTTTGATGTGCACAAGCGGCTCCGCCGCGTCCCCCAACGTCATCCTGCCAGCCTATCTGTGATGCGGATGGTCATTCCCGATAGGCATGCGTAGGGCGCAGCATGTAGTCGCTACGGAGCGCACCTGCCGGCAGCAGATACGCTGAAGGCCAATCGAATTTCGGGGATGACATGCAAGATTCGCCCATGAGGGCTTTTCTGCTCGGGCTGGGAATGCTGCCCATAGGCTGGGTGCTCTTCGAGGTCCTTGGCGGGCGGTCCAGCCAGGAGCAGTACCGCAGCGATGAGGACCTCTACACGCTGCTCTCCCTTGTTGGCGTGCTGATCCTCGCTATCGGCATAGTCTGCATCCTGACGAGCATCTACCAGTGGCTCAAGGAAGCGATCCGGACACGGTGAGCACCTCAGCTGCTTCCGCCCTTGATGACGTCAGGCCGCTTGTCCAGTCGAACGTTTAGGGCGTCATTCCCGGAGCACGCTCTTCGCGCGGACGAACATGGCGGGCCAGAGCCATCGCGAAGAAGGACACGGTCAGTAGGGCAAGCACCGCCAACGCCGGGTTCGTCCACGGAGGAACCAGATCGTACTCGGCGTTGCACTTAGCGGTCAGCGGGAACAGCTGAAGCTGCTCGTCCTTGTGAAGTCTGCGGTATTCGCGGTCGTACCTGTGCCCACCCAATTCACACGCCTCCGCGACGTCGAGCCCGCCGGCGGCGAATCCTTGGAAGAAGACCACGAACAGCAATAATGCGGACAGTGCGGACAGGTTGAGCCACACGGCCGGCTTTATGCGCAGCAAGGTCTCCCCCATCTAATGGAGCCTACCTGTGCCCTTCCCATCGGACGAAATGCCTACCGTGTGCGCACGTGGCGCTCATGCGCTGGCAGTAGCGTGGTGAGCCCAACTCCGCAAAACACAGACGCTTTCAAATGCCCTTTAGCCGATCCCTGAACGGGCGGCGAGCACGTCATGCAGGGCCAGCTTCGCCGAATAGCTGGCTGTCATGGATCTATTGGCTTACCACCTGTAGGTGCACATTGCCCGGTTCCCTAAGATCATCTACCCAAATGCCAATCCTCGCTGTGCCTGCGGTAACCGCATATTGCGACAGCTTTTCGCCATAAACCGTCTCCAGGGTCAATTCTCCTGTCGAGCATCTAATCACTTCGGATGTGAGCGGGATGAGCTCCTGTGAGGGCTCCTGCCCGGACATATGTATTCTGGTGTCGCCGTCCATATCGTTAGTCCCACCGATGATCAGAGCGTCTTCGCTCGCCCAAACAAGACCTTCTGGGGTGACATCTGGAAGTGTCGAATCCTGAGAGCCGAGCACGAGAAAGATCGCGTTAGGCAAAGCCGCCTGGACGGTGACGTCCATTGGGTTCTCCTCTTTATTGGTCGCCGACCACATCATTGCATCTCGCCAGTGCCCAACTCTTGCTGCGGCTCAACTGCCCGTAAAGGGATTTGCGACCAGACACGTTGGGGCGGGTTTCGCACGGCGATGCAGATCTAGCTGTACTGACCGGAGAGGTTGATTGAGTGACTTACTGGCCCCGACTGTGCACCGGTCTGGCGTTTGCTGGGGGTTCTCCGACCTCGTGGATGGTATGGCCGCCGCAAGCCGTCTTGGTTACGCTGGCTCGCTCGATGCGCGAGACGGTGAACCATCGCATTGCATTGCGCATTCGGCACCACCCAACTAGGTACCACTGGCCGTTAGTGGAGGCGAACAGCACTGGCTCCACGTCGCGGGTCGTCGTGGTCTCGTCTCTCGTTGTGTAGCGCATGCGGATTACTCGCTGCTCGGCCATTGCCTCTTCCAGTGCCGACTTGATTGCGCGGGAAGAGGAGGGAAGCGCGTTGACCCAGACGCGGTGGGCCAGTTCGTCGGCTCGTGCTCTGGTTTTGGGATCGAGGACGTCCAGGATCTTTTGGATACCTGCTAGTGCCAGATCGGCGTAGGGGGCATCGGGTGCAGCGGACACGGCTGCCATGAGCGCTACGGCCTGCGCTGGGGACAGGCTGACAGGCGGCAGGGACGCTCCTGTAGTCAATCCGTAGCCACCGCCCGGACCTGGGCGAGACCATATAGGAGCACCGCTGTTCTCTAACGCATCGAGGTCTCTCTTGATTGTGCGCACGGATACCTCATACTCTCTGGCCAACCGTTCGGCGGAAACCCCCCGCGTGCCGCAGCGCCGCAACATCTCGGATAGAGCATGGAGCCGTTCGACTCGCTTCACAGTTCAGACCCCGGCAAATTCATGACACAAATAGTGACATACCCTTGTCCGTAGTGCCTGCGAGGGTAGTGACATGACAACTACTACAAGCAGTCCGATCATCATTCTCATCGCCGGCCACTGGCTGGGCGCTTGGGCGTGGGATGAAGTGCTTGAACACCTGACAACCGACCACTCTCGTGCAATCGCGATGACACTGCCCGGTCTTGACGGCGACGATCCCGAGCGTGCGGCGAAGACTCTCGACGATCAAGCCGCAGCGGTCCTAGACGTCATCACTCAACTCGGGGTCTCCGAGGATCAGCCCGCAACTCTCGTCGCTCACAGCGGCGCGAACGCCCCCGTCAGCCTCGTCCTTGACCGACACCCTGAGCTTGTCCATCGAGTGGTGTGGGTCGACTCCGGCCCTGTGGCGACGGGAAGCGCCTTCGGCCCAGACATCCCGGAGGAGTTGGAGGAGCTTCCGCTGCCGCCCTTCGAGGTCCTCGCACAGCAGGCGAGCCTCGAAGGCCTGAGCGCAGAGGTCCTGGAGCGTTTTCGGGCCCGGGCCGTCCCCGAGCCCGGCCCCGTGCTTCGTCAGCCCCTTGAGCTCACGAACGATGTCCGCCGCAAGGTCCGGACCACCCTGGTGTGCTGCTCATTCCCGAGCGCGCAGGTGCTGGAGCTGGCCCGCGCAGGCCATGCCATGTTTGCCGAAGTCGCAAACATCGAGCACCTCGACGTCATTGACCTCCCGACGGGGCATTGGCCTATGTGGAGCCGTCCCCGCGACCTCGCCAACGCCATTCAGTCAGCGGCTTCACGAACCAACTGAACTGCACGTACAACCTGAAGGGTCAGCCCAATCCGGCTGACCCTGGTCGGTCATCATGCACGAATAAGGATCGCTTACGGGCGGGGCTTCATTTCGTAGAAGGGGCGCGTTACTTGGAGGTCAAGACGCGACAACGGTTGCAGTTTCGACGGATAGGAGCCGGGCGTAGTTCAAACACATGCTCAAGCTTTCGTTCGCCGGAACTCGGGCGCCCTCGACAGACACGGTTGCACCCTCAGATAAAGGCGAGGTGCCAGGAAAGACGACTGACTCACCGTCGAACTCAGTGCCTTCTGGAAAGACCAGGGTGTAATCGTCACCGTCCTCCGCCCGCAGGATGAAGCAACCGGCTCCGTCGTTATCGAGGCGCCCCTTGAGCTCGGCGTCTTGTCTCGGAGCCGAGGACGGTCCCGAATGAACCACAGCCTTCTTGCCGGCTTCACTCAGAAGCAACTCGGTCGGCAGCTCTTGCTTTACAGTGGGCGAACTTGTGGCAACCGGTGTCGTGTCTTGGGCTGCTAGGCAGGATGTTAGTGAAAGGCCGATTACTGTCAAAGCGCTGAAAGAAAGTGCATGCTTCATTTCTGTCCCCAATCAGAATTGCGTGTCGCCCCAGCCTAAAAGCTGAAGCTGCCATACCGCATCGTTCCAGCTATTCCCGCAATGAAACCGGGATAGGTGTTCGGTTCAATGTTGAGGCGACCGCGTTTAGGCGCAGGGCCATGTGGAACGTACGGTGAAGGATCCTTCAACGCACGTTGCTGATTGTGCCGCCCGCATCTGGGGAGCATACAGAGGCTGTCGCGCCGCCGCAGCCGCGAAAGATCCGGAAGCTGAGTCGAGCTCTGTGAATCGGCTGACCGAATAGTGGGGACTACCAGAGCAATTCGAGGTTGAGCACGTCGATTCCGGGTCTGTCCGCCAGCCATCCGTCTATAACTCCGCCGAGATCTGCTTCGTGGCCAGCGAGTCCAAGTTGTATCGCATCCTCCGACGTGGTGGGGATGTGGTCGTGCCCCTCCTCGGGTGCGCCGTGCGAACAGTTCGAGCACATCAGCCGGATCCCGGACCAATCGTCGAGCCCGAGTCCCTGCTGTCCGAGGAGGTCCGACAGCGCCTGGACGTCATCGGAGGTCGCACCAACTATCTGGGCCTGCCATGTAGGAAGACCGGATTCTTCAAGACGTCCCAGCTCGTCGAAGACCGACACCTCCCGTCCATCGAGCCGTCGGGTCCCTTTGGGTTCGCCGTCGTGCAGGACCGTATCTCGGAAACGATGGCCGGACTCCGGTAGGGGAACGCTCGCGATGATTGCATGGGCCGGGCTCCGGCGCCAGCACCAGACCACCTCAGTCTTCCCGACCGAAAACAGGGCCTGGTGCGGGAGGCTGGGCTGGTCGGGATTGAGCCGGACGGGAGCCATGCCGCAGTCGACGTCGATGGGCCCGGGTTCGGCCAGAAACTTGTCCAGACCGTAGGCGCCCCACGCATCCCTGGCATTGGACCAATCACCCAAAGCTGTTGATGCGATTCCCAGGTTCCAGGCAGCAGGGTTGGCTCCGTTGAACTCCTCTGCATCCTTCGGAGTGAAGAGTTTCAGCGCCCGCGTGTTGCGGTCCAGACTTTCCGGCCAATTGCCAAGGGCCTTGGACAGCAGACCGGCCTGAAACCAGCTGTAATAGGACTTGGGCGTCAACTCCAACAGCTCGGAGGCCAGCACCGCCGCAAGGCCGGCGTCTCCGGCCTCATCCGCAGCCTTCCACTCTGACCACACTTCGTGAGGTGTCCGCTTTTTCCTAAACCCCGCCCAAGTTCGTCCCATCATCCGAACAGTATGCAACACGCGCTGCTCTGCCCGAACGCCACGCCAGCACGGAACTGCACGACCGGAATCGGCTACCCCGGGGACTGGATCTTACGACGATGACACTGCCGGAATTTGCGGATGGGCTGCTCCGTAAGTGGATTCCTCACCGGGCAAGACTTTTTTCTTCGAAGTCCTTCAGCATTACAGCAAGGAACCCGGCCCCAACTGCTCTGCCCTCTGATCGAGCACAGTTGAGCCCATGGGGCCCGGGCGGTCACCGAAACTTGCCCAAGCCACAATTACCGCAACCACTACGACAATCAGCAGAAGAGCAGCAACGAGAATCAAGCGAGGCTTCACACCCGCATCCTAAATGGCGTCCGGCTCCCTCCGGCGCTCTGTCGCTCACTTACCCCTGATAGCCTCCCGCAAGGGTCCAATCCTGCTGTCCGCTAAGCCGGTAGATTTCCGGCATCGCAGTCAGGAAGAAGCATCGCGGGGCTTCCGGTCCCGCGCCGCCCGCAAGCACCAGGGGATGTAGAAGACGCAGAACAGCCCGAAGGCCAGGACGCAGGCCCCGAGCAGGACGCTGTGAGTGTCCACGTAGCTTTGCCTGCCAAAGTATTCAGGGTGCCCGTATCCGACCTCACCCGACAGCAGTGGCCCGGCCGCATCCACGAGGATGACACCGAAGTAGGTTCCCATGGAAACCACCGGACAGATGAAAAGGACCGACCAAAGGGTCGATATAAGGTGGTAGCGCCTACGGCGTGCTTTCCAAGCACGCATGCGCTCCTCGAAGGCCTGCTGCCAGTTCTGCGTCGTCACTAAATTTTTCATCCCCCTATGTGACGGCCCGCACCTGTAAACGCGGACCGCCGTGCCTAATTTAGGACAGGTTGCAATGCGATCCACGATTGGGCGGGCTGCGCCGTTTGTAGGCTACCACTGCAATAAAGGCCTATCAGTTGAAGACGTTCCTATCAGCGGTGACGCCCGGTAAAGGATCCCTCATCGCACAACTCGAACTATCTCGGATCCGTAATTAGCAGAGGCTCGATGCGAGCTGCGCACGATGCCCGAATGAAGGGCTTCTCCCCGGCAGAGACGCGGTTGTTCTTTCCCGTGTCGTCGCACCAGTCAACGGCGTGTGGATACGCCTCTACGGCCGCCTCTCCAGGGGTGGCGTTGGCCGGCAGTTGAAAAGAGTAGGTGAAACCGCCAGCATCATTCATCGTCGCGGTTGTACTGATGATCCGCTTGCCTCCCGCGTCTGTGACATGCGACTGTCACGGTCTCACCGATTGCTGCGCTCGATGGAATCACAGAGTAAGGAGGTGGCATGCAGGGAGGTGCCCCAAAAATGGATGGACTGCAGCCAGCAAGTACGACAGTTCCTCCGAGCGCACATGCGGTAAGAAACGCGGCCGGGCGCCGCCTGAGTCCGACGCGTGGCTTCTCGAACTGGGGCTTCATTTCCTCATTATGAGGAAGCCCCAACCCTCTTTTGAGGAATTTGCATATCCGTCGCTATATCGTTCTCGACAGACCAGGCCGAACCCGGCGCGACATGGTCTGAGCTGAATCTACGGCTAAGAGTCACGAAACCGCTTCGCCCCGCAAACCGATCCTTTACCGGGCACCTCTCGGGGAGCGGGCCATAACTCGGTCTAGCGCGTTGTTGATTCGGGTGAGTTCCTCTCCGGGTTCCAGTGTCAACTGGCCGCGGAGACACCAAGTCCCTGAAGTCCCTGGGAATTCTGGGTCATGCAAATCAAAAGTGAGCTCGACGTGGCTGCCCCTGTGCTCCGCTTCGAGCTGCAGATCCCGCTCCAGAGAACTGTATGATTTGATGCCTCGCCAGCCTGACCAGTGGTCGGCTAGGTCCTTGAAGAAGTTCAAAAGGTCATCAAATCCGTTTCCGTAATACGCGGCGACTTCTCGACGCGCCGCTAAGTCCTGCAACTCGACGGACACGACCATACTTTCCAGTTCGCCAACAGATGACCGCTTCACGTCTTCAAAAATGAGCCGCTGTGTGTGCCCGATCTCTACTTTGTCCATGACTCAATTCTTATATTTACTGCCGCTCTGTATCGCCTGCCGTTAACGGATGCCCTTGCGGACACTGGAACAAGCCCTTTGGCCCCAGATCCCTGACAGACAAGCGACGTCCACATAAGAACGGAAAGGCACTGCAGTCCTTTCGTTCCCCGACGGTAGTTGCCGGGTGCTTGAATCATGTGATGGCCGCACCGCTGTTTGACGAACCCACCTTTCTGCCTGCATTTCCTCACTCAGTGCGGGCAGATGCCGAAGTGACGATGAGGACACTAAGCCAACCCCTGCATGCGACGCCAAACACGCTAATACAAGACACGAATCAACAGCCCGCGAGCTTCTACCCGGCAATCTATGTCCACGGGGAGCGCCTCCAGGTCCCATATCGGCATTACTACAAGTGGCCAAGCGAGGAACGCACGAAGGCCCTGAATGTCAGGCAACAACTTATCCTTGCCTGCTGGATGTCACGGAACCACGACGGGCGGGTCCGCCAACGTGCACTGTCTCAGATTCTCCCGTCGGACGCGGCCTGGACTATTCCCTTCGTCATCCAGCTCTGCGGTGAGTACGTCCTTGAAATCGGGTTCGACATTCTTAATTTCGTAACGGCGTCTCTCCCCATGCGGCCAACCTTGCTTAATGAATACGCACAATTCGTCCGGGCCAACCCCGAGTTCATGAGCATCACTCGACAAAGAACCGTTAGCTACTGGCTTGATGACTATCGACACCAGCTAAGACAGGATCAGTATCCGCAGTTTCTAGCGGTCGAAGCCCTCACGGAATTAGCAGCAGATCCTGCCCTAGGAGACCTGTAAGGCATGCACCTCGTTCTGGAGTGGACCTTCCCGGCCCGCGTAGGCCCACAAAACGTGTCCGCTAAAGGATCCCTCATCGAACGCAGGAGGGTGCGTTGGACCACCGGCTAACGGGACTATCGTTCTGCAGAAATACCCAAGGAGTAAGCTCCCACCATGGCGAACACATATCGGGATTCAGCGACGCCTCTTTCAGCGATCTTTTTCAAAACCGTTGTGGTCGGTGTCGCTGTCGGCGTCGCCCTTTCCGTCACCTTGTACCTGCTGCCGGTAGGTGGAGCAGCTCCCTTGGATGTCGGCAGAGTGCCATTGGTCTTCCTATCGGGAGCGAGCCTCGGCGCACTATTGGGTGGCGGGTCTGCTGCTTGTTCCCTTGGTTTGCATGCACTTGCTAGGAAGATATCCAGCGGGTTGCGGGCCACTGCCGCAGGGATTGGGGGCGCAGTAGGAGTCGCCCTTCCTCCGCTTGTCTTGTTGGGACCCGCATTCTTTACGAGTTCAGCGAGATGGTGGCTTCCGGTCTCCGTACTAGCAGGATCAGCATTGGCTGTGGCGGCCACGAGGCCACTTAGGGCACCCGTTCTGCACTCCAACGAGGAGCCGACACGTTGAAGATTCGGCTTACGGGGCGTTCGGTGAGGGATCCTTTACCGGACGTCGGGTGAGATTTCCAGGGGCAGCGGCTAGACGATGGCTCCGTTGTTGACCTGTATGTGCTTGGAGCGGCGCGGGAGCCCGCGGGCCCAGAATGCGATCATGAGCCCCGCTGTCGCGGCCCCTCCAGCGTGAACCCAGGGTGACGACCAGGCACCTTCCGGAGTGGGGATCATGAAGGCGACCACGACCACTGCGAGCCCCAGCAGAACCTCCACGCCGGCTTGCAACGGACGGGCGCGGTAGTAGGGGTAGGCCAGCCGAACCAAGGGGATGATCGGCAGCAGGAACAGGCCCAGGCTGAAGAACGGGAAGATGCCGTTAAACATGAAGATAACCAGGCCCAACACCAGCAGGCCGAAGAACTTCAGGA
Source organism: Arthrobacter sp. MDT2-3 (assembly GCF_059090465.1). Classification (NCBI taxonomy): domain Bacteria; kingdom Bacillati; phylum Actinomycetota; class Actinomycetes; order Micrococcales; family Micrococcaceae; genus Arthrobacter; species Arthrobacter sp. MDT2-3. Next base: position 211,730 of record NZ_JBNHFS010000004.1, read on the forward strand.
CCTTCAGAACGGGAAGCCGGCTCTCCGGCGTCCATCGACTCAGCAGGAGGCCCCAGGCCGGAAGACCGAGCAGCCAGCCGCCGGCCCAGAAGCCTAGGTTCAGCAGCGCCAGGACGACGAGCAGGGCGCCGGGCAGCAGGAACCCTCCGACCTGTCGCAGCGAAGGGAGCTTCCCGGTCGGGACGAAGATACACGCCCCTACCAGGAGATAAGCGGCCACATACCAAGGCAGCAGCTGGTCCGCCGGCACCTGGGACAGTCCAACCACCAGCAGCGCCAGCGAGGCGACCATCACGCACACCGCGGCGAACGCCCACGGTCGGCGGCCTACGTTCGGTGTGGCATCCCCCAATGTCATAAATCGCACTCTACCGGGCTTCGACGTTCTCGAAGCCGGTCCATGTGACAGCTGAGGTGCAATTATGCGGCGTCCGGTAATGGATCCCTCACCGGACGCATTGTCGCTGAACTGTTAGGTTCCTACCATGAGTGAGAGCCTAAACGAGTCCCTGCAGATTATCGCCAGACATCTGTCCGATATGCAGCGCCCGGTACTTAAAGTACTGCAAAGAGGCATTGCAGGATCTGAAGTTTGCCGACAACTAAACACAGCCGGCTTGGCCGCTCCGGACGGTCTCACAACGCTTTATGAGTGGCATAACGGAACCTTGGACTACCCTGGCGCAAAACTCGATGACATCCACGTAGTGCCTGGCTTCTACTTTCCTGACCTTGATGAGGCGCTCATCAACTACGCCACCTTCAAATCGGATCCCCGATGGAGGAAAGGCTGGCTTCCCTTGCTGGCAAATGGAGGAGGCGATTTTTATGCCGTTGATTGCTCAGACAATGTAGCCACCCAAGGTCACGTTCATCACTTCATGCTGGACGAGATGGAGCATCCTCTCGAATACTTTTCAATCTCTGCTATGTTCTCCGCTTTTGCAGCGGCATATAACCGGCAAATTTACTTCCTTCACCCCTCCGGGTACTTGGACGCCAACGATGAGGCTTTTGTGAATATGGCGAGAACGATGAACCCTGCTGCCCCTGGCTGGGCTCTGTACTGACTCGACACGATTGGAACAACAGGCCAGCGCGGCCCGGGACTGCACTTGAAAAACGATGCCCTGGGGGGGTGACACCGGTGCGTCCGTTGGAGGATCCCTCATGCGGGCGCTGCGATAGCACCAAGCGCTATGGCAGGAGCTCCTACGAATGCAGATTCTCGCGGGGCATCGAACTTAGGTCAGTTAGTAAGTCCCAAGCTTGAAACAGGAGTGCCTGAAGGAAGATTGCGGGTCGCCGTTATCAGTTGGCCCGTGATCGACCAATAGACGTGGAGGTCTGAGAGTTCTAGGTTGGCGACTTCATCGAGTCCGCCGAGGAACAACGGAGTTTTGTACCCGATGCACTGGTCGATCCTGGGGGTGTCGCCTCCGCGGGCCTGCCATTCTCCGAAAAATTCTGGTGCGAGACAGGCATCTTGGTACTCGAGGAGGGCGTAGTCGTGGAAATCCTCGAAAGTAACGGGTACCTCCAAGACCTCACCAGTTCCCGGCTCGAGCATCACTACTTCAGGGTTGTCCGCTGTACCGCGGTGGTAGTCAAGGGCGAATTGCCGCCCTAGCCAGTCATATCCAAAACATACCCATGGAAACTTCAGCGCGGGATACACAACAGCGGCGTCCTGGGTGGCTTCACCAGACGAGACAGAGTCATGGACCCTGTAAAGACCCTCGTTGAAAGTGGTCCCACCATATGTATCGAAAAGCCTTTGGAGAACTGGCTGCGTTTCTGCCGTCCCAAATGACTGCGTCGGACCCTGGGACGTGGCCGTGAACTGTCTAGCGAACTTTTCAAACATTCACTAGTTCTAGCAGATGCCGCTGGACGGCCGGCCACTGCCCTTTAGACGGTCCCTCACCGCTCGTGTTCTGCCTGCAGCATGCGCCGGCCGTCCAAACGAGAAGCAACGCACGTTTACCCCGCACGATGAGAATGTACGCACGGGTGCCTTATCCGTGCCTCAGCGCGCCGTCGTAGGTGTTGCGTATTAGCACACCCCAACCTGACGTCAGGAACCCCTCGAAATAGTTGTCAGATAAGGGCCGGTACAGCCGTTTCCAAGCAATGCTTCCGGAAGCTCAAAGACCCCACCCTGACATCTTCGGCATGAACACCCCCGGCGGCAGGGACAAGAAGCCGACCAAACACTCAGCCCTCCCCCATTCCGTTGACAGCACCAACGCCCCAACCTAGGCTCCTGCCATCGTGAGCCACGGATGCGTAAACGAAGGGACAAGGCTGTGAACGAGGACAACGGGCAGTTACGGGATCAGCTGGGCCGCCTTGGTTTTGGCGGTACCGGAGTGGGCAATCTGTACCGCGCCATTGCTGACGAGCAGGCGGCTGCAACGGTGGAAGCGGCCTGGGACGCCGGCATCCGCTACTTCGATACAGCGCCGCACTATGGGCTCGGCCTGTCCGAGCGGCGGATCGGCGAAGTCTTGGCCCGGAAACCGCGGAAAGACTTCATCCTCTCCACGAAGGTGGGCAGGGTCCTCGTCCCGTCACCCGCAACCAAGGACATAAAGGATCCGGAAGGCTTTGACGTACCCGCTGAACTGCGGCGCGAATGGGATCCCTCCGAGGCAGGAGTGCGGCGCAGCATCGAGCAGTCGCTGGAACGGCTGGGCCTGGCCTACATCGACATCGCCTACCTGCACGATCCCGACGTGTACAGCATGGAAGATGCCGTGAAATCTGCCCTTCCGGCCCTTGAGAAGCTCCGCGCTGAAGGCCTGGTCCGGGCCATCGGCGTCGGCACCAACACCGCCGGCGCCGCCCTGCAGTGCGTGGAAGCGGCGGACCTGGACCTCCTGATGCTGGCCGGGAGGTTCACCATGCTGGAACAGCCGGGCTCGGACGGCCGTCCCGGTGAAGGACTGCTGGACCGCTGCCAGGAGCTGGGCACCTGCGTTGTCAGCGTCGGCGTCTACAACTCCGGCATCCTCGCCAAGCCTGAATTGCCCTCCGACGCACATTACAACTACTCCCCGGCGCCCACAGAGATTCTGGACCGGGCCCGCCGGCTGGCAACCATCTGCAAAGAACATGATGTTGAACTTCCCACCGCCGCCATCCAGTTCCCCTTCCGCCACCCGGCGGTGGTCAACGTCACCGTCGGCGCCAGCAGGCCTGAGCAGATCAGCGAAAGTGCCAAACGCATGTCCACCGAGGTCCCCGACGCGCTGTGGCAGGACCTGCAGGAGCGGGGCATGATCCCGGCCTAAGCGGGTTCCCAACGTAAGCGAAACCAAATTCCCGCGAGCCCCCTTCTAAAAACAGATACCTTGTTTAAACCCGACAAGACTTCTAAAGTTAGGTTATCTACTTTTAGAAGGAGTACACGATGCGCTGTGGGAATCCGGGCATTATGCACAGTTGTATTCGCGCGCCCAGCTGTAACGGTCAGGTGACCTGAGATGGACTGGCAGGGCTGGGCCCTGTTCGGGCTGGTGGCAACCTCTGTGCTGACCGCAGTGATGATCGCCGCCCAGATGGCCGGGCTCACCCGGCTGGACCTGCCGCTGGCGCTCGGGACCCTCGCCACGCCCGATCCGGACAAGGCGCGGGTGGCAGGCTTCTTTATCCACCTTGGCGCTGGGCAGGGCTTCGCCCTCGGTTACGCAGCGGTCTTCGCACTCCTGGGGCAGGCAACGTGGTGGCTCGGCGCGCTACTGGGATTCCTCCACGTGGCGGTGGCCCTGACGGTCATCCTGCCCCTGCTGCCCGGAGTCCATCCGCGGATGGCGTCCACCAGGGCCGGGCCCGCCACCACCGCTGTACTGGAACCGCCGGGCCTGCTCGGGCTTAATTACGGCATCCAGACCCCCGCCGTTGCCGTGGTGGCGCACGTCATTTACGGCGCGGTGCTTGGGCTGCTTCTGGGGGCACGATGAGCGTTGATCATTGGGACACGGCCCCGCAGGAGGGGGAGCTGCCGGGCACGTTGTGGGAGCAGCACACGCCCACGCCCATCGCTGACTACGGCCTGCTCGGTGATACGCGTACAGCCGCGCTTGTTTCCGCGGCAGGGTCGGTGGACTGGCTTTGCGCTCCCGCGTTCGACGGCGAGCCCCTCTTTGGTGCCTTGCTGGGAGGACCGGAGGCCGGGCGGTTCCTCGCCGGACCGGCCGGGCCCGCCCCCGTCATTTTCCGCCGGTACCGCCCGAACACCGCAACCCTGGAAACGGTGTGGGCGGCGGGGAACGGCAGGCTCACGCTGACTGAAGCCATGATCGCGGAAGTGGCCGGCGAACTGCTGCCCACCACCCTCCTAATGCGGCACCTTGCAGCGGAGGGCGCGCCGGTCCGTGCCACAGTGCTTTTCGACCCGCGGCTTGGCGAACAGCACCGGCGCCCGCGCGTGCGCCGGGGCCAAGACCTTGTCTGCAATTGGGGCCCACCGGCAACATCCCTGGGAACCAGCCCCACCCTCGATCTTGAGCCGGGGCGCCCCCTGACGTTAGAGATCGTTCCGGGCAAACCCCTCACACTTGTCCTCGCTCTGGCCTACGGCGAACCGCTGATCCACGTGAACCCCGGGGCAGCATGGGACCTGGTGAGCAGGGACGAGGCCCAATGGCAGGCCTGGACCGAGGAAATCGACACCACCATCCCCTACCGCGATGCCGTGGTGCGCAGCTTGCTGACGCTTCGGCTCCTCACCTACTCCCCTTCGGGAGCTCCCGTGGCCGCCCCCACCACCTCGCTGCCTGAGCACCCGGGAGGCATCCGCAACTGGGACTACAGGTACGCCTGGCCCCGCGACGCAAGCATCGGCGTCGGCGCCTTCCTCCGGGCGGGTAAAAGGCAGGAGGCAGAGGACTTCCTCGGCTGGCTCCTGCATGCCAGCCGCCTTGAACGGCCGCACCTTCCCGCCCTTCTCACCCTGACCGGAGGACACGTCCCGGCAGAACGGAACCTCTCCGAGTGGCCCGGTTATGCCGGAAGCAGCCCGGTGCGGACCGGCAACCTCGCGGCAGGCCAGCACCAGCTGGACGGCTACGGCTGGGTCCTGGACGCAGCCTGGGCATTCGTGGAAAACCGCCACAGGCTGACGTCCGAAGCGTGGCGGGCCATGCGCGGATTCGCCGATCTGGTCGCCGCCAACTGGCAGGAACCCGACGCCGGCATTTGGGAGATCCGCGGTGATGCAGCCCAGCACGTCCATTCCAAAGTCATGGCCTGGCTCGCGCTGGACCGGGCCCTTCGCATCGCGGCGACCCACCGGCTCAGCACGCGGCGCCGGCTCCGCTGGGAATCCGCCCGCAGCCAGATCGCCGCCCAGGTGCGAACGAACGGTTACAACGCTTCCAGGAATTCGTACACCCGCACGTACGGCTCCCATGACCTGGACGCAGCCCTCCTGGTCCTGCCGCTCACAGGCCTGGAAGAACCTGGCTCGGCCCGCCTGGCGGGAACAATCGATGCCGTCCGCACGGAACTGTCCGCCGGATTCCCGTTGCTCTACCGCTATCCGCCCGGCCAGGACGGCCTTCCCGGGACCGAGGGAGCGTTCCTGCCCTGCTCCTTCTGGCTGGTTCAAGCGCTGGCAATGACCGGCCAACACCACGAAGCCACCGCCTGGTTTGAGGCCCTCCTGCACAGGGGCTCCCCGCTGGGACTCTTCAGCGAGGAGATGGACCCATCCTCCGGCATCCTCCTGGGAAACTTCCCCCAGGCCCTCACACACTCCGCGCTGGTCCAGGCCGCACTCGCCCTTCGCGACCACCCCTGCCCAAGCCAAAGTTTTCTTTAGGCCCCGAGGATCCCGCCGCAAACCGCCGGGCTAGGATGGTGGCGTAAGTCCGTCACCGCGATGCGGGCGGATTCCGACCGAAGGGAGAATCACCATGGGTTTGGACGACAAGATCGGTAACGCAGCCGAGAAGCTGGGCGGCAAGGGCAAGGAAGCTGCCGGAGAAGCTACGGGCGACGAGAGCCTGAGGGCCGAAGGCCAGGGCGACCAGGCCAAAGGCGACCTGAAGCAGGCCGGAGAAAAAGTCAAAGACGCATTCAAAAAAGACTGATTTCCCGTGATGGGAAGGGCGCCGCTCCAACCGGAGCGGCGCCCTTCTTTGCTGTGGGCCCAGCAACCTCCCCAGGCTCCGTCCGGCCATCTTTCTCCTAAGTGGAGTCGTTGCCGTTAACGAGTACTGACTACTCGTGTCCACGCGGCTCCCGCCATTTAGTCTTTTCATCAGCGGGGAAAGCAACTCCCGCTACTGGCTCTCAGCCCCTAGATTTCCCGGCAATTTGCCGGGGACCAGGCTGGGGCCGGCGACGTTGGTGTCCGTCTGAGACCGCGGGCACCTCCCCCAGCCGTCGCCGGCCCCACTCAATTTGTAGCGGTTAGTCGACAGCGGGCCCACCGGGAGCGCAGCACAGCACCGGACAGGTCGCGCCTCACCAACCGCGCCCCTCGCAGCTTCACGTCAAAAAACCCGGACTGCGTTGTAAATGACCCAGCGCCGGCACTCTTCCACGCTGGATATACAGACATCAAACACGAGCGGTCCCGTCATCAGGTGATGGGAAGCCCCTGCGCGAGTCATGCTCCAGCGCAGGGGCTTCCGTTGTGCTTCCGCTTTGGGGGAAAAGTTGGAAGCACCTAAAATCTACCGGCTGGTAACTACCGGAAAGCCGGGTTGGGCCGTTTGAAGCGAATCTTGATTGAACTTTGAGCCGGCGTGGCGACAACAAGCCGCCGGGCTTCAGTCCGTTTCCGGCCCGCCGGTCGCCTCCGGGTCCTCTTCTGGTTCGAAGGTGTTCGGCTCCGCATCCGCACCGATGCCGACGCCGTCCTCGCCGCCGGGAACGCCGCCGTCGTCCTTGCCCTTGCTGGCCGTGCCGCCTTCCTGCAGCTCGTCGTCGGGCAGTGAATCTGGTGAGTTGATGGTCATTGCTCCTCCTTCAGTGGCCGGGCCTCCACGCTAACAGCCCCCAGCGAGAAAGGAGCGGACAAAGCGAAAGAATTTAGGGCCGACGGCGGACCGGAGCCGCCGCTTTCAGGATGGCGTCCAGCCCGGGCCGGCTTCCGGGCCAGTGCCTTTCCAGGGCCTCGGGCCCGGCCCGCTTGAGCACCGACCGCAGCACTAGGGCCACAATGACCGCATCATCCGCGTAGCCGATCACCGGGATGAAGTCCGGCACCAGGTCAATGGGCGAGAGCAGGTAGGCAAGCAGCAGTACCAGCCGCACCCGCACCCCGACGGCGAGGGTCCGGTCCGCGGCCAGCCTCCTGATGAGCCGGAGCAGGTCCGGCAGCAGCCGCAGCGCGTCCTTCATGGTGACAGTCTCGGGATGGCGGCGGGCGTACCACCACAGAAGGAGGAGCAGCACGGCGTACGCGAGCAGCAATCCGGCCGCAATTCCGGCGACGGTCTCCCAGGTCATCCGCACCTCCCTGCCTCGTGCGCCGGGTGAGGGGCCGGCTCCTGGACGAGCGTACTCCAGTTGCTCCGGCTCAAGATCGGGGTAGCCTTTCGGGGAAACCCACCCCTGAGGAGCAAGCAATGGATTACCGCGTTCTGGGCCGTACCGGCCTCTCCGTCTCAGCCATCTGTGTCGGCACCAGCTCCTTGGGCAGCCACCCTGCTCCGCGGGGGACGGACACCGCCGTCGCAACCATCCGCCGCGTCCTGGAAAGTCCCTTCAACTTCATCGACACCGCCAACGAGTACGGCGACGGCGGCAACAGCGAGAAGCGGATCGGGCAGGCCCTTGCCGAGGCCGGCGGCCTCCCGGAGGGCTTCGTTGTGGCCACCAAGGTGGACCCCATCAGCGGGACCAATGACTTCTCCGGGGACCGCGTCCGCCGCTCGGTGGAGGAAAGCCTCGAGCGGCTCGGCATGGACCGGCTGCAGCTGGTCTACCTGCACGATCCGGAAAAGATCACCTTCGAGGAAGGCACCAGGGAGGGCGGGCCGCTGGAGGCGCTGGTTGATTTGCGGGACCAGGGCGTCATCGGGCATCTGGGCGTGGCGGGCGGGCCGATTGACCTGGAGCTGAAGTACCTGGCCACGGACCTGTTCGACGTCGTCATCAGCCACAACCGTTACACCCTGGTGGACCAGACCGCCGAGCCCCTGATCCAGGACGCGATGGCACGCGGGGTGGCGTTCATCAATGCGGCACCTTTTGGCGGTGGCATGCTCGTGAAAGGGCCCGACGCCGCGCCCAACTACTGCTACCGCCCGGCAAGTCCGGCGATCATCGAGCGGGTCCGGAAGATGGAGGCGCTCTGTGCCGAGTATTCCGTGCCGCTGGCGGCCGCTGCCCTGCAGTTCTCCACCCGCGACCCCCGGGTCAGCTCCACCATCGTGGGCATGTCCGAACCCGACCGCGTCCAGGAAACGCTGCAGCTGGCCAGCACGGACATTCCCGCGGATTTCTGGGACAGGATCCTGCCCATTGCCGCAGCTGGAACCGGGGAACTGGGCTAGCGGGGCCCTTCCGCCAGCCAGTCCTGAGAGATCCATCTGCTACATTGCGGAACAAAAGAGAACAGAAATCGCCCAAAATCGCTTGACCAGTTAGGTTGTGGACTGTTACAAATGCTGTAACGCCGGTACCTCAAATTTCTCCCCGGCGAGCCCCATTCGAATCAAGCCGTCCTTGCCGGCCATTTTTGAATCGATACAAGAACACGACGCCGTGGTCCCCGTTCCACCCGTCATCGAAGGAGATGAACGTGACCGAAAGTCCGAGCCTGCGCAACACGTCCCGCCAACCCACCAGAAAAACCGTTGCCTGCTGCCTCGCAGCCGCGGCCTTGGTGAGCGGTGCAGGAGTCAGCTTGTCCGCACCTGCCGCACACGCTGAGCCCAGCAACTACCTCTTTGATTTCGGCAGCGGAGCGGTTGAACAGGGGTACATCGGGGTCAACGCCACCGACGCGTACAACCCCGAGAAGCGTTACGGCTTCAACACCCCCGAGCACATGGCCAACGTCCCCGCCAAGGGAACCGGGGCAGGGAGCGACGCCGTCCGCTTCCTGCAGTTCGGGACCAAGAGCGCCAACACCTTTGATGTGGACTTGAAGGAAGGCCTGTACAAGGTGTCCGTCACCCTCGGCGACACCTCCCGCGCGAGCATTGCGGCCGAGGGCGTCTTCCAGGAAATGAACCTGACCGGAAACGGCGCCACGGCTTCCTTCGAGCTTCCCGTAACTGATGGCCAGTTGAACCTGCTGGTTACCGAAGGCAAGGTTGGCACGGCCTTCACGCTGAGCGCACTGGAAATCGAAAAGGTGTCCCGCCATCCGGAGATGGACCCGACCATCTGGGTGGGCGGGGATTCCACAGTTGCCAGCTACTACCCGCTGGAGACCAGCGTGCAGGGCGGCTGGGGCCAGATGCTCCTGCAGTTTATTGACCCGGAAGCCTTCGACGTCCGGAACATGGCAACCGGCGGACAGATCGCCCGCGGCTTCCGCAATGACGGCCAGCTGGAAGCCATCCTGCAGTACATCAAGCCGGGCGACCTGTTCCTGCTGGAGATGGGCATCAACGACACTGCTGCCAAAAACGCCACCACCGAGACGGAGTTCAAGGAGCTTATGCGGGACATGATCCGGCAGGTTGCGGCCACCGGAGCGACGCCCGTCCTGGTCACGCCGCAGGGCCGGGCAACGGACTTCGTGGACGGCGTCCATTCCTCAGTAAACCGCTGGTACCGCAACTCCACTGTTGCCCTGGCACAGGAGGAGGGCATCCCTCTGGTTGACCTGAATGTCCTGGCGTCCGCCTACTTTACGGAGATTGGTCCGGAGGCGACGCTGGCCCTGTTCATGACCGGCGACACCCTGCACCCCAACCGGGCCGGCGCCATTGAACTGGCACGGCTCGTGGCGGAGGACCTGGCACGCCAGGGCCTCTAACCGAGCAGGAAGCGACGGCGGGACGCGGCCCGGAGCCGCATCCCGCCGTCGTGATTTCAATCCTTCTGCCCTGGGGCCGGGCAGCGGCGCCTGCCACCGCCCCCGGCGAGCGCCCCAGTCAGGGAATGAGGTTGTCCGCCCGGTAGCGCTCGAAAAGCGCGATGAAGGCATCAAGGGTCCGGCGGTAGCCGGTAAACCCGGCGTCCCGGCTCTTGCCCATGTCTGTTACTACCTCGATGTTGCGCCCCAGGTCACCGTCGGTGTGCCACCAGGAGGCGACCCGGTCCAGCTCCGGCTCGCTGAGGTTATGGCGCCGGGCAAGTTCCCTCCACTGGTCCTCCCGCCCCGCCATGGACTGCTCGAGGGGCCGGGGCTGCCCCTCGTATCCCTCCCACTCCACGCCGAAATAGGCAGCAAGCTTCGGCCACATCCAGCGCCAGCGGAACACGTCGCCGTTGACGATATTGAAGGCCTCATTCTCGGCCTGGGGCGTAGTGGATGCCCAGAGCATGTGCTCGGCGAGCAGGCCAGCCTCAGTCATATCGGTCAGGCCGTTCCACTGCGTTTCGGAACCCGGAAAGACAAAAGGCTCCCCGCGCTCCCTGCAAAGGGTGGCCTGGGCGGCGAGCGTAAGGCCCATGTTCATGGCGTTGCCCACCGCATGCCCAATCACGGTGTGGGCACGGTGCACGGACCAGGTGAAGCCCTGCGCGGCCGCCGCTGCCCAGAGCTCATCCTCCTGTGCGTAGTAAAAGTTCGGCACCGGCAGTCGCGGCTCCTCCTCGTGGAAGGGCGTATCCGCCATCTCCCCGGCTGCGTATGACTCGAAGGGTCCGAGGTAATGCTTGAGGCCGGTCATCAGGGCAACGTGGGCCACGTCCTTGCCGCGGAGTGCGGCGAGCAGGTCGCGGACCATGCCGGCATTGACGGTGATGTTCTCCTCTTCCGTGTCGCGCCGCGACCACGCTGTGAAAAAGACGTGTGAGGGATTCTCCGGGCCCAGCACGCCGGCAAGGGATGCAGCCGAGGTCAGGTCTGCGGACAGCCACCGGACCCCGGCGCGCTCCGTGCCGGGCCTGCGGGACAGGGCAAGGACGTCCCACCCTTCGCCTGCCAAGGTGTCCACCAGGGCAGATCCTGCGATGCCGGTGGCTCCCACCACGAGAGCCGTCCGCCCCGTGCCCGCTGTTGTTCCTGTGCTGATAGTCATGGTCCTCCTCGTGGTGCGCTGCTCCTGCCATTGGGGACAAGCCCGCGTCCAAGGGAGATATTCCTGCACGCCGTCATCCACTGCCTATTGACGCTCCAACGTGACGCCCGCTACAGTTGACCCAGTTATACGAATAACTGCCCGAATTACTAGCGGCCCGAGGAGGTGCCCATGGCTGGTTCACGGCCAAAGTCAGGACCGACAATGCACGACGTCGCTGCTGCCGCCGGCGTCTCGCAGGCCACCGTATCCCTGGTACTGAACTCGGCTTCAGGATCGCGGTTCTCCGAGGATACCCGCCGGAAGGTCCGGGACGCAGTGAACCGGCTGGGCTACCGCACCAACGCCCACGCGAAGACACTCCGCGAAGGCGTCGCCGGGATGATCGGCTTCATCGGCGACACCGTTGCGACCACTCCTTTTGCCGGCGCCATCATTGAAGGCGCACAGCAGCGGGCGTGGGAAGACGGACTTCTCCTGCTGACGGTCAACACGGGCGGGGACAAGGAGCTTGAGGCTGCGTCCCTGGACACAATGCTCTCCTACAGGGTTGCAGGAGTGGTTTACGCCGGCATGTACCACCGCCGCCTGGATGTTCCGGAGGCCCTGACCGGCGTCCGGTCCGTGGTGCTGAATTCACAGGATCGGGCCGGAAGGGTTGCGAGTGTCGCTCCTGACGAAGTCACGGGCGGATATTCAGCCACCCAACGGCTGCTCCAAGCCGGGCATTCCCGGATCGCGCTGGTCAATATTGAGAGCCTCGAAAGCGGACTCCCGGCCGCCGTCGGACGCTACGAGGGCTACCGGAAAGCACTCGAGGAAGCCGGACTGGAACTGGATCCGGACCTGGTCCGCTTCGGCAGTGGCGGCGAAGAAGACGGCTACAAGTACGCGATGGAACTGTTGACCTCCAGCAACCCGCCCACCGCGATTTTCTGCGCCAACGACCGCGGCGCCTGGGGCGCCTACCAGGCGGTGTCTGACCTGCGCCTTTCAATCCCCGGGGACGTGTCCATTGTGGGCTTCGATAATCAGGCGACGTTGGCGCCGTTCCTGCGGCCGGGCCTGACTACCTTTGAATTGCCGTTCGTCGCCATGGGCCGGCGCGCGGTTGAACTGATCCTCCAGGATGCCGAACCCGATGGCCGGGTCGAGCTCATGGACTGCCCTCTGATCGAACGGAACTCAGTGACCCATCCTAAGGAGACGCCATGAGCCGCACCATCCCGGCCCGACGCGGCGGTCCAGCTGCGGCACCGCTGCCGCAGCGGAAAAATTCTCTTTCGCTCCGCCTCAAGAGAATTTCCCGTGCCTGGCAGTTATACGTATTACTAGCTCCGGCCGTCATCTACATCCTGGTCTTCAAGTACTGGCCGATGTACGGCGTGCAAATAGCGTTCAAGAACTACAACCCGGTGGACGGCTTCACGGGCAGCCCCTGGGTGGGCCTGACCCACTTCATCAGGTTTGTTAACTCCTACCAGTTCGGCCAGGTGGTCGGAAACACGCTGTGGATCGCCATCCTCGGCCTGCTGGTGGCCTTCCCCATTCCGATCATCCTCGCGCTGCTGGTCAACCAGCTTCAAAGCGAGAGGTTCAAGAAGTTCACCCAGACCGTGCTCTACTCGCCCGCGTTCATCTCCACCGTTGTGGTGGTGGGCATCATGTTCGTCCTTCTCTCACCCCGGTCCGGGTTGGTGAACAACGCCATCCAGCTTGCCGGCGGGGAGCCCGTCTTCTTTATGGGCTCCGCAGAGTGGTTCCGTCCCGTGTACGTGATCTCGGATGTGTGGCAGAACGCCGGCTTCTCGATGATTGTTTACCTGGCGGCCCTGGCAGCCATCGATCCTGCCTTGCATGACGCCGCCAAGGTGGACGGCGCCTCCAAGCTTCAGCGCATCCGGCACATCGACCTGCCCGGCATCATGCCGGTGGTGACCATCCTGTTCATCCTGGCCATCGGCAACCTGCTCAACGTCGGTTTTGAGAAGGCGCTGCTGATGCAGACGCCGCTGAACATCTCATCCTCGGAAATCATCCAGACGTACGTCTACCACGCGGGCCTGCAGCAGGCGCAGTTCAGCTACTCGGCCGCTATCGGCCTCTTCAACTCCCTCCTCAACCTGGCGCTGCTGCTCGTTTTCAACACGATTGCACGCCGGGCCAACCAAGCGACCCTGTGGTGATGCCGATATGTCCCTGACAACTAACCCCCACACTACCGATACCCCAAACCGGACTGTCAGCCCGGCCCGCCCCAAGCAATCACTGCGGGCCAGGTACGGCGACCGCGCCTTCGGCATCGCCGCCACAGCCGTCCTCGTGCTGTCCATCCTGGCCGTGGTGTATCCGCTGTACTTCATCGTGATCGCCTCCATCAGCGACCCGAACGCTGTCTACGAAGGAAAGGTCTGGCTCCTCCCCTCGGGCATCACCACCGAAGGGTACGAGCGGATCTTCGCCGACAGCAGGATCTGGAACGGCCTGGGCAACACCGTTGTCTACACAGTGCTCGGCACCGCCGTCAGCGTCAGCACCATCCTCTGCGGCGCCTACGCCCTGTCCCGCAAAGACATGCCGGGCCGGAAATTCCTGATGCTCCTGTTCGTCATCACCATGTTCTTCGACGGCGGCCTGATCACCAAGTACCTGGTGGTCCGCGACTTGGGCATGCTCGACACCGTCTGGGCAGTTGTCCTGCCCGGAGCCGTAGGTGTCTGGAACCTGATCATCGCAAGGTCGTTCTTCGAACACACCATCCCGAACGAGCTGCGCGAAGCCGCCCAGATGGACGGGGCAACTGACTTCAAGTTCTTCTTCAAGATGGTGCTGCCCCTGTCCAAACCACTGATCATGCTCATGATCATGATCCACGTGGTGGCGCACTGGAACTCGTTCTTCGACGCCCTGATTTTCCTCAACGACGACACCAAATACCCGCTGCAGCTCGTGCTGCGCAACATCCTCATCCAGTCAGACGTCTCGTCCACCGGAACCACCGGCGGAGACATCGAATCCTATGCCGCAGCGCAACGGGTCGCAGAGCTCACCAAGTACGCCATGATCGTCGTCTCGAGCCTGCCCCTCATGATTGCCCTGCCATTCATGCAGAAGCACTTCACCAAGGGCGCCATGATCGGCGCCGTCAAATAGCTCCTACCACCGCCCCGGCAACCGCCACCGGGCAGCAACAGCACTTCCCACCTCGGAACAACTCCACCTCAGATAAGGAATGACCATGGCATTCAGCCGCAAATACGCCGTCCTCGGCGCCGTCCTGGCCGGAACATTGACGTTCACCGCCTGCTCCGGCGGCGGCTCGGGCACCACGGAGATCAAAGACGCCTCCGCTGACTTCGGTTTCCAGGAAACAGGCTTCCCGATCGTGAGCAAGAAACTTGACCTGACCTTCTCCGGTACCAAAACCGCACTGGCCCCGGACTACAACACCATGACCGTGGTGCAGGAATGGGAAAAGGCCACCAACATCCACGTCAACTGGGAGAACCTGCCCGAGACGGTCTTCCAGGAAAAGAAGAACCTCATCCTGGCCAGCGGTGACCTGCCCGACGCGTTCTTCAACACCGGCCTGACCGACGCCGAGATCGCCACGTACTCCGCCAGTGGCACCCTCATCCCGCTTGAGGGCCTGATCGAAAAGAACGCCCCCAACCTCTCCAAGCTGCTCTCCGAACGGCCTGACATCAAGGCAGCCATCACCTCCTCGGACGGGCACATCTACTCGCTGCCCTCCATCGAAGAACTCGGCCTGGTCCAGTTCCCCCACGAACTCGCCATCAACACCTCCTGGCTGAAAAAACTCAACATCCCGATGCCGAAGACCGTGGACGAGTTCCACGATGCTTTGCTGGCGTTCAAGACCCAGGACGCGTCCGGGACCGGCAAGACCATCCCGCTGAGCTTTATGCCCGGATCCTGGTGCGGGGACATCGTGGACCTGATCGCTGCCCTCGGCGGCATGCCGGACAACATGGACCACCGCATTGTCCAGGACGACAAAGTCATCTTCACCGCCACTCAGGACGGCTACAAAAAGGCAATCCAGACCCTGCACGAGTGGTACCAGGAAGGCCTGATTGACCCCGAGTCCTTCTCACAGGACGACAAGGCGTACCTGGCAAAGGGCAAGGCCGCCACCGAAAACCTCGGCTCCTTTGTCTGGTGGGAAATCCCCGAAATGGTCGGCGCGGACCGGGCCGCCGACTATGCCCTGGTCCCCGTGCTGGAAGGCGTGGACGGCAAGCGGATCGCCAGCCAGGCCAACAACCAGGAAATCGCCCGCGGCGCCTTCGCCATTACCCGGAACAACAAATACCCGGCGGCCACCATGCGCTGGGCCGACAACCTCTACGACCCCATCCAGTCCGCACAGGCCAACTGGGGACCGATCGGCGAGACCCTGCAAAAGGACGCCAGCGGCCTGCTGACCCAGATCCCAGCCGCGGCCGGAACCAGCGAAGGTGAACGCCGCCAAAAGGTCGCTCCCGGCGGCCCGAAGGCAAACACCGCTGAGAACTTCACGACGGTGGTCGCCCCTGAACCGCGCGCCGCTGAACGGCAGAAAACCGTCAACGAGCTCTACAAGCCCTTCGCCGGCAACGACGGCTACCCCCCGGTGGCCCTGTCCAACGAGGAACTCCAGCAGATCAGCACCATCCAGACCGATGTCACGTCCCTGGTGAAGCAGAACATGGCCAAGTGGATCGTCTCCGGAGGAATTGAGCAGGAATGGGACGGCTACGTCTCCCAGCTCAAGAACGTCGGCGTCGACAAGATGATCGAGGTCTACCAGCAGGCCTACGACCGCTACAAAAAGAACTCCTAACACCAAAAAACGGGTGGGGCCGGCGCTGTCCGCGCCGGCCCCACCCGCCCCGCTCATCCCACTGCCGGCACTCCCACGGGACCCGCAGCGACCACACCTGCCAAGAAATGAGACGCCACCTTCATGACTGCCGCGACCGCCACGACAGCCGAGACCTTCCGGCCGGTTCTGCACTACGCAGCCCGGAACACTTGGCTCAATGACCCCAACGGCCTGATTTTCCATGACGGCGTCTACCACCTTTACTACCAGAACAACCCGCTGGGAAACGTCTGGGGAAATATGTCCTGGGGGCACGCGACCTCCACCGACCTGCTGACCTGGACGGAACACGCCGTCGCCATCGCCTGCGACGAGAACGAGGACATCTTCTCCGGCAGCATCGTCCATGACCGGCGCAACACCAGCGGTTTCGGCACCGAGTCAACTGCACCGCTCGTGGCCATCTACACCAGCGCCTTTAAGCCGGGCTCGGGGCATGAGGGGGTCCAGGCCCAGTCCTTGGCGTACAGCCTGGACGGGGGTTACACGTGGACAAAACACACTGACAACCCGGTGCTGAGCCGTGGCTCCGCCGAGTTCCGCGACCCCAAAGTCATCCGGTACGACGGCGACGCGGGCAGCTACTGGGTGATGGTCGCCGTCGAAGCCCAAGACTTCCAGGTGGTGCTTTACAAATCCGACGACCTGAAGGACTGGGAACTGCTGAGCACCTTCGGCCCCGCGAACGCCACCGGCGGCGTCTGGGAATGCCCCGACCTTTTCCAGTTGCCGGTGGACGGCGACCCGGAAAACCTCATGTGGGTCCTTACCGTCAACCTCAACCCCGGCGGGCCCAACAACGGCTCAGCCGGACAATACTTCATTGGCGAGTTCGACGGCACCACCTTCACCTCCGCCAGCACCGTGACCGAAGGCCTCCAGGACCCGGACCGGCTGGGCGACTACCGGTGGCTGGACTGGGGCCGGGATTACTACGCCGCCGTCTCCTTCAGCGACGCCCCGGACAACCGCCGCCTCATGATCGCCTGGATGAACAACTGGGAATACGCCAACCACATCCCCACCACACCCTGGCGCAGCCCCATGAGCCTCGCCCGTGAAATTTCACTCCAGACACGCGACGGCGACCTGTGCCTGGTCCAGCAGCCCGCGGGCGATTGGGCTGCCCTGGCCGGCCCGGACCCGTTCTGCCTTACTGAAACCACTATTCATGACGGCGTGCAGGTTCTGGCCGGTGCGGCCGGAACGGTCCAGCGCATCGACGTCACCTTCACGCCCGGAAGCGCAGCGGAATTCGGGCTCATCCTGCGTGGCGACGGCCTCACCGGAACCCGTGTCGGCGTCCGTCCCGGCGAAGCCAAACTGTTCGTGGACCGGCGGGAATCCGGGATCACAGACTTCCACGGATCCTTCCCCTCCCTCGACACCGCCCCGCTCCGGGCAACCTCGGGCTCCTACCAGCTCACGATCTTCGTGGACCGCTGCTCTGTGGAAGTCTTCGCCCAGGACGGCGAAGTCACCATGACCGAACTGATCTTCCCGGCCGAGGCCAGCACTGACCTCTCCGTCTACGCCGCCGGCGGGACGGCAACCGTCACCAGCCTTCAGGTCACGCAGCTCGCGTAGGTCAGCACCCAAGCCAGGAAAAACAAACATGCACAGCAACGGCAAGCCGAACCCTCCCGGGAGGCGCCGGACGTCGTCGTGATCGGGCAAGCCCTCACCGGCGCCGGGGTGACGCTCCTGCCCGGCTCCCGCTCACTGGAGAGAACCTCGACGGCGGCCGCCACCATCGCCCGCGATGGTTCGGCGAGCTACGCCTTCGACATCACCTGGGAGGGGACCGCCCGACTTTGCACCCACCCCGCCCAAGGTCCTTGACACCGGTTCGATCGCAAGTTTCCTCTCCCCGGGCGCCGGAAAGGTCATGGCAATCCTTCAGCATCCCGGCAACGAAGTCCACAGTGGTTGACTCCATTGGAGCCGGCGACTCCTACATGTCGGCCCTGATCCCGGCACTCCTCACCCGCGGAACCGGCGGCTACGCGCCGTCGGTCCTCGAACAGCTCGGACGCACCGCGGCCGCTGCCGCCGCCGCCACGGTATCCCGGGCCGGCACCCGGCCCCCCACTGGAGATGAACTCCGCTCCCAGTTCCAGCGATAACTGCTTTTGCTCCCGCGTCCCATCGCCGCGCGGAAAATTGATGGGATCTTGAGGTAAACCTTGCCACCCGTTGCAGTTGGAGGTTCACGCTGGAGGTATCAGACAAACAGCTTGCAGGAGCAGGAAGTCATGGGAAACAAAGTAGTTTCAGACGAAGTAACAGCCGTAGAAGGCCTGCTCACGGATCAACATCCGCTCGACTTCTACACCTTGGGGCTGGCCGGCTGCATCGACCGGCTCACCGCACCCCTCCGTCAGCGTGGGACGGCCATCCGCTGGGATACTCCGCACTGGGGCATCGAGATTCCGGCGGATTGCGCCACCCTGCTGTACCAGTCGGCGCGGGAGGCGCTCAGCAACGCATTCAAGTATTCCGAAGCGTCCCAGCTCAACGTCCAGCTCGCCGCCGTCGACCACGGGATCCGCCTGGTGGTGTCCGACGACGGCACAGGCTTTGACAGCAAGCTTGCCACGCGCGGCCGCCACCACGGATACGGCCTCCGCCTCATGTCCGTAGCCGTGCATGAGGCGGGCGGCACCGTGGACATCTGTTCCGCCCCTGGTGAGGGCACGAGCGTGACCGTCACCCTGCCGTTGGACTAAAGACCGGGATGACTGCTACAAGACTCGGATGCCCGCCGTCGCTGGGACGGCGGGCATCCGTAGCTTCCGGCACTTGGTGCCGCTACCGCGTCAGCTTCGCGCTGTCGTGCTCCAGGTCGCCGATGTGGCCGGGTGCGTTGGCGGCCAGGACGCGGGCAACGAAGGCCGCGTACTCGTCCATAAAGTGCCGAAGGAACTTGGCGGTGCCCTCGTTCCGGACCTCGCCGTCCTCACCGAATACCGCAGCGTCGTAATGGATGTAGGCCTCCGGGGCGTTCAGCTGCGGCGCGTCCAGGAAGCTCAGCACGCTGCGGAACGAGGACTGCATCACGGCCGTGCCGATACTGCCTACGGAGGCGCCTATAATGCCGGTGGGCTTGCGGGCGAACGAGTTGCTCCCCCACGGGCGGGAGCCCCAGTCGATGGCGTTTTTGAGGGCACCGGGGATGGACCGGTTGTATTCGGGTGAGACGAACAGGATGCCGTCGGAAGCCTCGATGGCTTCCTTCAGAGCGCGGCCTTCCGGCGGGAAGTCGGCGTCGTAATCGTAGCTGTAAAGAGGAAGGTCCCTGATGGGGATTTCCGTAAACTCGAGGTCCTCCGGTGCGAGTTTGATCAGCGCATTGGCAAGGACCCTGTTGATGGAGCCGGTAGCGAGGCTCCCCACGAAGTATCCGATCTTAAAAGGTGCCATGAGTGTTCCTTCCAAAAGCCGGTCCGAACCGGCGTCCAAGTTCGTTCTGGAAAAGATGCCGCGCGTCCGGCGGCGGTTTGGTGCCCACTGCAGCACCAGTCCAGCACAGAAGACCAACCCACGGCCAGAGCCGGTGGAAGGTGCTTGACAGCCCGGGCCGGGGAGCGCTGAATGATCTGTAGCGAAGTCCCCGGCGCGGTCAGGAGCAGCCATGAGCGAGAACCCAGTGCAGGATGAGCGGGTCCACACAGAGGCGCCCGCCGAGGGCGACCCGGATGCCGACATCACGGAGATCCGGGTACACACCCAGGACCCGGCCGAGGGACCTGACACTCCGGACACCACCGGGCCCGCCACATAGCCCTTGCCCTTGATGTGCCGCCTCTGAAGCACTGAGTCATGCAGCGCTACCTGCGCCCGGAGCTGTGGCTTTTTGACGGTGTCCACCTCACCTCCTGGAGGCCGCCGGGCCGGAGCGGCTCGTGGCGGGGCAGACCTGGGGTCGATGTCTGGAGGTCATCGACCAGCTCGCGTTGGCGGATCGGCTGCCGTCGATTGTTGAGCTGCAAGGGCGCATCCTGCTGCTGGACACCAGTGAGCTGATCCCACCTGCCGACTGGGTGAAGCGGTGGGTCCGCTCGCTCGGGGAGCGAGGCATCCTCAACGCGGTTCAGGGGATTCTCGTAGCCAGGGCACCAACCAGCAATTTCGAGCACCGGCCGGAGCCCGAGGAACGCTCTCGCCTGCGGGCCGCCCAGCGGGGATGCTCTGATCGAGGAGGTCATCCGGTACAACCCCAAGGCCGTCATCTGCATCGGGGTGCCGTTTGGCCATACCCGCCCGCAATGGGTCCTGCCCTACGGCGGACCCATCACTATAAACGGATCAGCCCGCACTATCAGCGCGCTCTACAACTGACCACCCCCTGAGCAGCAGTCAGAGGACTATCCTCGGCATATCGCCGCGACACCTCGAACTCCTAGGCCGTCTCGTAACCCATGCTTTTTCAAGACACTGAGGCTATGAGACACGGCGATGAGACACCTTGGTGGGCTCAGAGAAGGAGTCGGCGCCCGCGGGCGGGATCGCCTATCGCATCAGCTGGTCACTTGTCGGACCTTGAACACGATCGAGTCGAAGACGGCGCGTGCCTCTCTTGTCAGCTCCGGATTGATCGATTCATGGAATTGGACCACCCAGAACATAGCGCGCTGGCCGTTCAGGTTGACCACCCGATAGGTTTCGCGCTCAGCGGCGCTCGAGTACCAGCGTGTGCATAGGTTCGAATATTCTGAGTGGACGCAAAACTGACCGTTGTCGCAGGCTTTGATGTCCACGTCGCCTTCGACGGAGTGGTCGAACTCGACGCCGGAGTAATCGCCCACCACGACCTCGACGGGAGGGGTGCTGGCCGTTGACGTCTGCGCCGTCATCGCGTCGACGAAGGCCTTAGCCGACCGATTGACCTCGACGAGCGCGCCCTGCCACGCGCATGCGTCCGTCGGCACATAGTTGGAGGGCCACCAACCGACAAAGACCCCCAAATCATCCGGGTGATCCGGGTCGTCCTTTCCAAGGCCATCGCCGTCTTCACTCGCCCAGCCCTCTGGGACGGTGATCTCGAAATTCTCTGTGAAGCTGGTGACGAGGTATGTACCAGCGTCGATGTCGCCGCTGTCCGGTAGCGGTGGGACCGTGGGCAGCGGTGGGACCGTGGGCAGCGGTGGGACCGTGCGGGCCTCCGTCGTTGCTGCGGGGGATGGCGCTTCGGGGGCGGTGCACGCCGAGAGGCCGAAACATGCCAGCAGTGCGATAGCCACCGAGGGCAAGAGATGGCGCGACCGCTGAGCGGGCTTTTTGAGGGGAGTCATGGAGGTCATCGATCCACCAAGCCGCTAGAGGGTACTGTGAGGCCCCGCAGCCGGGTGGCCCCGCGGGCGGCCCGGGATGGGATGCCGTCGCCTCAAGTCTCCTCCGGCACAGAACTCGTGACAATGAAGAGTTCTACGGAGAACGTCTCGAAACCCTAGCGATACAAGACGGTCCGGGGGCAGCCATGAACATCTAGCGATCACAGAACGCCGCCATTTAGCGGCAAACTCCACATCCGCATCACTACCAAGGAAACACTCTCAATGAACAATCGCTTTTGCGGATCGTGCTTCTTCAAACGGTCGAGAAGAAGGGCTCCCTCGACCTTTTGGGCCTCAAAGTGGCTGAGAATGTCGCCAGCGGCCATGGGGACAACTACCCAGGCTCGGAGTTCCTTGGTCCTCCATGCACAATGATTTACTGGCCTGACGGTCACACACGCTTATTGGGGGATACATTGAAGGGCTTTGCCGCGTCGATTCTGCTTGTCCCGCTGTTGCTCACCGGCTGTGTCGTCCCCTATGGAGGCGCTGACGCTACCACCACAGCGACAGCGGCCGCCGACGGCTACGCCCGCCTGGATGAGGCCGGGATCGCACAAATTAAGGCGTCCAAATCCGCCCGGCTGGATATGACCTCAGGACGGCTCACGAAGGAGAGCGCCGGCCTGAAGGATGGCAACAACGAAGCCCCGGATGTCCTCATGCCCGAGGGCGTAATTTCCCTGGAGATTCAGGGGCCCAGCGGAACGGTCAGTGCGAAAACCGACAGACTGCGCCTGAACGGCATGAATACAAGGTCTGACTTCACCGAAGTCACCTACTTCCTCACGGCCGCGTCTCTGGAGGACTACACCGCCCTGATCCGTGACGCCGTGCACCGCTACGGCATCCCCAGTGATACCGCCGAGCGCCGGATCGACTCCATCTCCAGCCGGCCGGAGGACAAGAGCGACTTTGCGCTGGCGCCGGGGACCTTAACAGGCCTCCAGGTCCAGTACGACCTCCGTTACGACGGCTCCAAAAACACCCACGTCATCATCGTGCATGTCAGCCCGGCCTGACTGCCTTTGGCTCGTTGCCGTTACAGACCCGCCGCCGAGTGCCGGTAACCCGGGCGGGCTGCAACCAGCAGGAGACGCAAGTAATTCAACCAGAGAGGCTACGCAATGGACCCGCACCAACAGCACCAGCCGCCGTATCCACTTCAACCGCCCCACACCCGCCAGGGGCAGCATCCGCAACAGCCCTACTATGGACCACCACAGCACGGGTGGCAGGGGCCTCCCCCGCAGAAAAAGAGCAAACTTGGCTGGATACTCGGTGGAATCGCACTGGCAGTGACACTGCTCTGCATCCTTGGATTCATGGGATGCTCCGCTCTCGTCCAAGAGATCAACGGTGGTGGAGGCACCCAGGCGGAGAAGGCTAGCGAAATGATGGCCCGGGCTGACAACGTGCCGGAGGCTGATTGGGTTGAGGTCTTCCGCCACGATCCCAAGGTCGACCCTGGATGTCTCTCCATCGACACATCCTGCCTGCGTTTGTCCGCCCGGTGGTCCGTGGATCACAAGATCAGCCTGGAAGAGACAGCAAACCGATTCGGCATGAAGTCCAACTCAGACGGCCCCGTTTTGGGACGGTATGTGGGCTGCATCAGTACCGAGTCTCACGGAGCAAGCAGAGAGTCACTCTGCATCGAAGAGTCTTCAGAAGGCTCAGATTCCTACGAGATCACCGTTCAGATGCAGCGTGACTAGGCACTGAATTCCAACTGATCACCGGCGCTTTTCGACCGGCCGGTACCTGTCGCCAAAAGCGACCAGGGAGCTTTGGAGCAGTGAATTCGTGCCCGCACTCACCATCCTGAGGATGAATCAAGAGTTCTCAATAATTACTGAAAATCCGATGCATATTCATGATTTTTTTGACTGTCCCGTGTTCCCAATAGCGCCGCAGCGATGAATTAATCGAACTGGCGGGTCGTCGGGTCGGGGATTCCCCGCTCCGCTCGCAGGCGTTTAGCCTTAACTGCCACTCCCGCCATCCTCACGGCGTACACCGCCCCTCCTAACCCGGCCGCCGTCAGGGACAAGGCGCTCCACATGGGATCTTGGCCCCTGCTGGCCGGCCCGGCCACCAGAAAGACAGAGAAGACTGCCACAGCAGCGAAGACGCAAGCCATCACCAGGAAGCCGCCAGCGGACCGCACCTGGGGGTGGGAACTGGCAGTGACCACTCCGAGCTCATCTTTGGCGTAGCTGTGAAGCCTTCCCTCCACCGTGCGGAACAGGATTCTCTTGTCACCGCGTGCCAGGGCCTGTTCGTGCTGATTGCGGACTTGGTCGTCGTAGTGGGGGCCGCCACCCATGTTGCTGCCTGAAATGCCGTTCTGCACGCGGGTCCTGTCGAATCGATGAAAGTTTTGAAAGGCTATGGCAAAAACGCCGGCCGCGGTTGGATGCGCTCCGTGACAAGCGCCTCGTCCCCCCAACGCTGATCGTCTCGGCTCCGGCCTTGTAGCTGCCGGGGAGCTTGTCGGAGCGCATCGCGATTCCGCGCCACACCTAGGTCATTCCTCGCCGCCCCAGCGTGCTAGCGCGACGATCGCCTCGCGCAAGGCGAGCCCGCGATCGGTCAGCGCGTAGGCCCGGGTGTTGTGCCGGAGGGGCAGGCGGGACAGTATGCCGGCGGCCTCGAGCTCACGCAGGCGGGTCGCAAGTATGTTGGTCGGCACTCCGAGGTCGCGCTGCAGGTCGCCGTAGCGCTGTGGCCCGTCGAGCAGCCGCTCCACGACGAGCAGGGACCACCGCGCTCCGACGATGTCGAGGGCCGCGGCGAGGTTGCTCACGCGGTCGGATCGGCGTCCGGCTTCATCCAAAACGGCGAGTAGTGGTAGCCGTCGGGGTCGTCGAATTGGCGCTGGTACATGAATGGGTAGTCGTCGGTGTCACCGATCCGCCCGCCGGCGGCGCCGGCGCGTTCGATGAGCTCGTCGACCGCCTCGCGGCTGCCGAGGTCGAATGAGACCGTGACCTTCGAGGGGGTGTCGGGTCCGCCGACCAGCTCCTCGGCGCCGCCGACGCTCGCGTACATCTCGCGGCTGCCGAGCATGACGTACTGCTCGGGGGCCATCGCGAAGCATGACACGTTGTGATCGGACATGTTGGTGTTGAGGGTCCAGCCTAGGGCGGTATAAAAAGCGGTAGCGCGCTCAACGCTCTCAACCGGGCAGGTAATGAAAAGGCTCATGCGGCCCATACTTGCAAAATGCAAGTAAGACGTCAAGCCCCGGCCGCGCTTCACGACGTGCCGGGCTTGTAAGGTACGGCCGAGTAATAGAGACCAGACCGTGCGTTCGGCATTGGTGCAGCCAGGGATGGGCTACCGAATACTTACTCGTCGATGGTTCTAAGTACTGACCGGCAGGCAACTGCTGAATGTGGATGCCTGCCGGTGACCACCGGTGCGTTGTCCTTAGCTGTTGATGGGCCAATGAGCAGGACTGTCGAGCTCGGAGGGCAGGAGTGTGTGTACATCGCCTTGAGCGGCGTTGAGTTGGACCTGCGTCAGATAGAGGGTTTTGGAAAGATCGGCTCCTTCGAGACGGGCGTCTCTGAGGTCAGCGCCGAGGAGGTCAGCGCCTGAAAGGTCGCAGCCTCGCAGGTCCGTAGCAATGAGATAGGCGCCTCGAAGGTCCGCCCCACGCAGTGACTTGGACTTCATTTTCTTACCCATGAGGTCCGCTCCCGGGACAAACGCCGCATCTAGATGATCGTCACCAGTGGCGAGATATGAGGATCGCACTTCTTCGCTGACGTCCATCAGCACGGAGCGAACCCGGGCGTGCATGTCGCCAAGGTTCAGGGAGAAGACCTCCTGCGTATCGCCCATTACATCTTCGATGGTCATTCTGAGCTCGCTGACGTGGTGCGAAGTGTCCGGGTCGAACGTCCGGTTCGTGGCTTCTGTCAGGTACCAGAGCATTTCGTGGAGTTGCCGAACGACCTTGAACGCCGGGAACATGTCTTTCGCTGTTCCTGGGTCCGCTTTCCAGCTGACGCCTTGAAAGAGGTTTTGGGAGACGTTTTGGCCGGCCCCGAAGCAGTCGAAGACGGTGCATCCTCGGAAGCCTCGTGGTCGGAGGCTGTCGTGGATGGTGCAGGAGAAATCTGAGTCGAGGTTCCGGCAGGGAGTTCCTGCTGGTTTGTCGATGGCGAAGTCCATGGTGCGGGAAAAGCCTAGGGCTGTGCAGCAGAGCGCGAAGCAGTTGCCGCAATCAGGGCGCAATGATTCCCGGTTAAGAGCGGGCGAGGAGGGCGCAGTGGAGTCGCTCGACGTGAAGGGTATGTGATCTTCTCTGGATGAGTTCGGTTAAGGACCGGGTGCCATGGGGACTCGCGAGGGAGTCCCCTTCGAGGGCACAGGAAATCACCGCTTCCGAGGGAAGCGAACGGGAACCGCTGCATCGACTCTGGGTCACAGAGAAAATAAGAATGTCACTGCGGTCAAACGTAGCATCACGTCCTCCCCGCCCGTTAGCCGGTCGTCGAGCGCGCAGCCAGCATGAAAATTGTTGCCTCGGCGCTGTTGCTAGCCCTCATAACTATGTCTTGCAACCTTTAGGCCAAAATCGAGTACTCATCGTTAGTTACGAGACAGGTGACGCCAGTTACGAGACAGGTGACGCCGGCACTCGAAGGAGCGCATGGGAGCCTGCGTTGCGCCGCAACGACCTTAGAAGCCCTGGATTCGTGAGGCGAGACCTTACGCTGGCATGGATCGGCGTTATAACGTGATGGCGTGATCGTCCCCAATACTTCCCAGGACGCCGTGGCGGTCGCAGACCACTACGACGAGCTCGACCCGATTTATCGTCAGGTGTGGGGTGAGCATGTCCATCACGGGCTATGGGCGACGGGTCGCGAGACGCCCGCCGAGGCCGTCGAGGCACTAGTCGACACCGTCGGCGATCGGCTCCGCCTTATGCCCGGCGAGGCGTGCGTCGACGTCGGCTGCGGCTATGGCTCCACCGCAAGGCAGCTCGCGGTGACACACAGCGTCCGCGTTACCGGCTTCACGCTTTCCGCTGAGCAGGCCGACTATGCCGCCGCCCGTCCCATGCCCGACGTGGACATCCATCTCCGCGACTGGCTCGTCAACGGGCTGCCCGACGCCTCGGCCAATGCCGCATGGGCAATCGAGTCGAGCGAGCACATGGTCGACAAGCCCAGGTTCTTCGCCGAGGCGCATCGCGTGCTGTCGCCCGGCGGCCGCTTCGTCGTTTGCGCGTGGCTCGCTGGGACTGATGCGAGCGGGTGGAAGGTCCGCCACCTGCTCGAGCCGATTTGCCGCGAAGGGCGCCTACCCTCGATGGGCACCCGCGAGGAGTACGAGGCAATGGCAATCGCCGCGGGCTTTACGGTCGAGGACTATGAAGATGTCAGCCGCCGCGTAGCGCGCACATGGACGGTGTGCGCCCGTCGCCTTGTGAAGACCTTGCTCGTGGACCGCGAGACCCTTCGCTTCGCCCTCGGCGCACGCAACCGCATCTTCATCCTGAGCATCCCCCGCCTGATCCTGGCCTACCGGACCGGTGCAATGCGCTATGGGATATTCACGCTGTCGAAGACGAGGGAGAACGGGGCGCCACGCGTACCCGGCAAAACAACGCAGCAGGAGTCGGCCTGATCGCCAGCACCGCTACGGCCAAACTCTGGAGAACCCCAGGGCCCTCACGCTACGCAACCGCCAGCGTGCGCGGGGCGAGTGGCTAAGAAACGCCCTCCAGATGGTGGCCACCCCTTGCGGTTCGCTTTCGCCTGCGACTATTTTGAAACGAATCAGAAAGCGGTTTCTCGCTCCTGGCGGGCCGCGGGCTGGCGGTCCGGGCATGAACCGGAATAGCGGAAACAAACACAACGGAATTGGACACGATGATTAAAAATACGCTGGTCAGGTGGATCGATGGCGACGCCCCGGCAGAAATCAGCAGCGGCACCACCTGGGGTATGCCGTTTCCACGCGGAAAAGTAGCGGACGCTGCGGAACTCAGCGTCCGTGATCGGGATGGCAATCCCACCCCAAGCCAGGCCTGGCCCCTTGCCACCTGGCCCGACGGTTCGCTCAAATGGGCCGGGTTGGCGATCCCTGCCACCGGCGCTCCCTCCGAGGCATATGAGGTAACGGCCGACGGCGGCGCCTCAGCCGCCAAAGTTGGCCTCCCGCCGTCGAGCCTCCCCAGCGTCACCGTCACCGAAACGGCCGAAGCGTTCACGGTGGACACGGGCACACTGCAGATGGTGATCGACTGCAGCGGTTCCCACCTTTTCAGCAGCCTTACACGCGGCGGAACCGAAGTGGCCCGGGATGCCCGCCTGGTCAGCCTTCTGCAGGACAGCATTCCGGAGGGTGCGGGCACCGCCAGCCGGGAGGCCTTCACCGGCGAGGTCACCGCCGTCGTGATTGAACAAGCTGGTCCCGTTCGTGCCGTCGTTCGGCTGGAAGGACAACACCGCCCCGACGCGCCGGCCAGCGGCCGCCGCAGCTGGCTGCCGTTTGTGGTGCGATTCTATTTCTACGCCAACGCCCGCAGTGTGCGGATGGTGCATTCATTCATCTGGGATGGCGACGCCGAGCAGGACTTCCTGGCCGGGCTGGGCGTTCGGTTTTCATTGCCGCTGGAGGCCGAGCTTCATGACCGGCACATCCGGATCGCCGGGGCCGACGGCGGATTCCTGGTTGAAGGCGTGCGTGGGCTCACCGGCCTGCGCCGGGACCCGGGCGAGGAGGTCCGCCGGGCGCAGGTGGAAGGCCGGCCCACGCCGCCGCTGACCGGATGGAACCCGGAGGTTTCGGAGCGGCTCCACCTGATTCCCGAGTGGAATGACTACACGCTCACGCAGCTCAGCGCGGACGGCTTCGAACTCCGGAAGCGCACCGCCGAAGGCCACGCCTGGGTGGGGATCTCCGGCGGAACCAGGTCGGCCGGATTCTGCTCGCTGAGCGATACCCGCGGCGGTTTCGGCGTGGGCATCAAGGACTTCTGGCAGTCCCACCCCGGCCAGCTGGACATCCGTGGTGCGGCCACCGGCGAGCCGTCAATGACCGCCTGGCTGTACTCCCCCGAGGCGCAGCCCATGGACCTCCGCTTCTACCACGATGGCCTGGGCCAAGACACCTTCGAAGAACAGCTCGAGGGGCTCGAGATCACGTATGAGGACTACGAGCCGGGCTTCGGCAACGCCACCGGGATTGCCCGCACACATGAGTTAACTCTCTTCGCCTACGAGGGCACGCCCGCAACGGAAAGCGTCGCTGCCGACGCTCAAGCCGCCTCAACCCCGGCCCTGCTGCAAGCCACACCCGAATACCTGCACCGTGTGGGCGTCTTCGGCGATTGGGACCCCGTGGACCGCAGCACCCCCGCCCGGGCCGAACTTGAGGACCACCTGGACTTCCTCTTCGATTTCTATGCCGGGCAGGTGGAGCAGCGCCGCTGGTACGGCTTCTGGAACTACGGCGACGTCATGCACACCTACGATCATGACCGGCACGTGTGGCGGTACGACGTGGGCGGCTATGCCTGGGACAACTCCGAGCTCTCCCCGGACCTGTGGCTCTGGTACTCGTACCTGCGCTCCGGAAGGGCGGACATCTTCCGCTTCGCCGAAGCCATGACCCGGCACACCGGCGAGGTGGACGTCTACCACCTCGGCCCCTGGAAGGGCCTTGGCTCCCGCCACAATGTCCAGCACTGGGGCTGCAGCGCCAAGCAGCTGCGCATCAGCACCCCCACCTACCGCCGGTTCTACTACTACCTGACGGCGGACGAACGGACCGGGGACCTGCTGTCCGAACTGGTGGACAGCGACCAGAACTTCCTGGGGTTGGACCCGGTCCGAAAGGTCCGGCCAGACGCTGACACCTACCGTCCCAACCGGAACGCACTCGGCGTGGGGCTGGGCACGGATTGGGGTTCCCTGGCGGCCACGTGGCTCACCGACTGGGAGCGCACCGGGAACCCCCGCTCCCGCGACCGGCTGCTGGGCACCATGGCGGACATCGGTGCCCTCAAGTACGGCTTCCTCACCGGTGAGGCCCTGTACGACCTGGACAGGGGACGGTTCGATACCGGCCGGGAACTCATCCAGGTCTCACACCTCAGCGCAGTCTTCGGCCTGGTGGAAATCTGCAGCGAGCTGGTGGACCTGGTCCGTGATCCGGAGTTCGAGCGGGCCTGGCTGCAGTATTGCCGGCTCTTCCTGGCCACGAAAGAGGAGCAGGTGGAGGCCGTGGGCCAGCCGCTGGCCGGGATTTACCTCACCCAGGCGCACAGCCGCCTCACGGCTTACGCCGCGGCCCGGTTGAACGACCCGGAGCTGGCCGCCCGGGCCTGGACGAGCTTCGCGGAAGGCGGGGAGCACCTGAACCACGAATCGGCCTTCACTCTGCGGACGATCGAGCCGCCGCAGGTGCTGCTGCCCGTGGACGAGGCACCCACCGTCTCCACCAACGACGCCTCCCAGTTCGGCTTGGCAGTCATCCAGAACCTGGCGCTGATCGGCAACCAGCTGCGCTAGCCGTCAGGCTCCGACGTACGACGGCGGCACCCCGGCGGGCTGAATTCCAAACGCCAGGTGCCGCCGTCGTCCGTCCCCTCCCATGGTGGTTGGGGGCTTCCGGCGCGGCTATCGTAAAGCTACTGATGACCCCAGATTTCTCATCGGATTCGGTTCAGTCAAAGGAGACATGATGAGCACGAAAGTGGAGAAACGGATCGTGGTGGATGTGCCGGTCAGCACGGCCTATAACCAGTGGACGCAGTTCGAGGATTTTCCGCACTTCATGGGCGGCGTGGACAGCGTGACCCAGCTGAGTGATGACCACCTGAGGTGGGTTGCCCACATCGCCGGCGTCCACCGGACGTGGGAAGCCAAAATCGTCGAGCAGGTACCGGACCGCAAAGTGGCCTGGGCGTCCACCGAGGGTGCCACGAACTCCGGCACGATCGAATTCCGGGACCTCGGACACAACAGGACCGAACTGGCACTGACGCTCGAGTACCAGCCTGCAGGCGTGGTGGAGAAGGTGGGCAACCTGCTCCACGTCGTGGGCCGCCAGGCAGAGCACGACCTGAAAAAGTTCAAGGAATTCATCGAACACGAGGGCCACGCCACCGGGGCCTGGCGCGAGACCATTCCGGGGACAGCCACCGGGGCAGCGGCAACACCCACGGCGACAGCTGAAACTGCAGAGACAACCGCAGGGACTACCGGAGAGCCGCGGCCCTACAACCGGTTTGAGCACCCGTTCGACCAAACCGGCGGCCTGGTGGACTTCGAGGGCGAGTCGGACGAAACAGCTGAAGGCGAGAACTACAGCTCCACTGCACGGCGGAATCGCCATAACGGGGAGGGAATCCCGCCCTATGGCAACCTTTTCGGGCAGACCTGACCAGCCCTTCTACGACACGGACTCTCCGCGCCCCCTGCCGCCGCCGTTATTTCTTGCTCTGGAAACCAGCCACCCGAAAAGGTATGTTGGTAAGCATGCTGATGATTTTACCGACTCATCAGCTTCCGGTAACAAGCGAAGGAGACGTTATGAGCACGAAGGTGGAAAAACGCATTCTGGTGAACGTACCGGTAAGCACCGCTTACAACCAGTGGACCCAGTTCGAGGAGTTCCCGCACTTCATGGGCGGCGTCAAGAGCGTAACGCAGCTCAGTGACGACCGGCTGGAGTGGGTGGCCGAGATCGGTGGCATCCGCAGGCAGTGGGAAGCCAAGATCCTGGAGCAGATCCCCGACCGCAAAGTGGCCTGGGCCGCTACGGAAGGCGCCACAAACGCCGGCGCAATCGAGTTCGAGGACATCGGCGGCGGCCAGACCTCCCTGCAGCTGACGCTTGAGTACGAGCCCGAAGGCATTATTGAGAAGGTGGGCGACAAGCTCAACGTCGTGGAGCGCCAGGCAGAGGCAGACCTGCAGCGGTTCAAGGAATTTATCGAGGATGAGGGCTACGCCAGCGGAGCGTGGCGCGGCAGCGTCAGCTCCGGGGCACCCGCAGGCACGCCCGGCGTCGAGGACGCAGCAGGATCGCGTGGCGACTCAGGCAAGGCGGGCATCTCCGGCAAGGTAGCCGCAGGCCTGGGTGTTGCCGCGGCAGCGGGTGTAGCAGCAGCTATGGCCGCCGGCGGCAACAAGGACACCACTGCAGCTGCCGATGAAACGGTAACTCCTGTGGTTCCTGGGGAGCCAGTCACCGTTACGCCCATCTCAACGGACACAACGACAGACACCACAAGCACCGGCACAACAACGGGCACGACGGCGGCAGCCGGCTCTACGGGTTCCGTCGCCGACCTGGGCGATGACAGGATCGGCCACGCCTTCGATCAGACGAACGGCTTGGTGGACACCACCGGCGAGTCCGACGGGACCGCCGAAGGCGAGAACCTGAGCGGCGCGGAACGCCGCGACGACGACCGCGGGCCCGACGGCGGCCTGCCGCCCGTCGCCGGAATCGGCCAGCGCTAGCCGGGACATACCGACGCCGGGAACTGGCTGAGGCTTGCCGCTGAGGCAGGGCTCCGGTGTCGGACATTCCGGACATAACGAAAGCGCCGCCCACCTCCTATTGGAGGCGGGCGGCGCTTCGCTGTTCTGGTGCTACTGGTCCGTGCCGGCGTACTTCACGGACGGCATGGCCGGGGTTTCCATACCTTCACCGATGAAGAAGCTCGGGTGCGGCGGCTGGTTGTACGCGACGCTTTCGCGTGCCACGCCCGTCCGGTACATCGGGTCATGCATGAGGGTGCGGAGCCGGACCTCGGTGGGCGAGGTACTGGTGTAGATCCGCAACTCGGTGCTGTCCGACGACGGGAAGGCCAGTTCCTCGCGCCAGTCGCCCAGGAGGTCCGCCTGGAGCGAGGGGTTGCCCTTGGTGTGGTTGTTGGTCCTGGCGCCGGTAGCCGTCAGCAGGCGGTCGCTGGTCTCGGTTTCCCAGTTCCACTTGGAAACGGTGGGGACGCCCACACCGGCAACGGCGTCGAAGTCGTGGTCAACGATTTCGCGGAGGAGGTCGCCGTCCCACCAGGCCATGAAGTTGGCGGCCGGGATCTTGTTGGCAATCTTTTCGCCCTTCGAAGACATCAGGAAGCCGACAGGTGAGTTCCAGGCAGCGTCGCCGCCAACAGCCCAGCCTTCAGCGCCGGCGTGGCGGGGATCGATATCCCCGATGGCGCCGCGCCCCGTGTCCCGGGTAGCGGGAATGCTCCACAGCACCTCGCCGGTGGCAGAGTCGCGGAAGGTGGCGCCGCGGTTGCCGCTCTGGCTCATGCTCTCGTGTACGGCGAAGGTCTCCAGCCCGGGGCGGGACGGATCCCAATCGCTGGTGTGGATGGCGTCGCCGTGGCCCAGTTTGGTGTTGTACAGCGGCTTGCCGTCGTCGTCGATGGTCATTGAACCGAAGACGAACTCGTCCTTGCCGTCCTGGTCAACGTCGGCCACAGACAGGTTGTGGTTGCCCTGGCCCTTGTACTCTGCCCCGGAAACGTCCGAGTCGAACGTCCAGCGCTTCACCAGCTTGCCGTCCACCAGGTCATAGGTGACCAGCACGGCGCGGGTGTAGTAGCCGCGGCTGAACATCATGGACGGCCGCTCGCCGTCGAGGTACGCGACGCCCGCCAGGAAGCGGTCCACGCGGTTGCCGTAGTTGTCACCCCAGGAGCTGACGTTGCCCCGCGGCGGGTCGTAGGGCACGGTGTCCATGATGGTGCCGGTGGCGCCGTTGAAGACCGTAAGGAATTCCGGCCCGGACAGCACGTACCCGCCACTGTTGCGGTAGTCCGCGGCGGGGTCGCCGACCACGGTTCCGGCCCCGTCCTTGGTGCCGTCCGCCGTCTTCATGGACACTTCAGCCTTGCCGTCGCCGTCGAAATCGTAGGCAAGCACCTGTGTGTAGTGCGCACCGGCACGGATGTTCTGGCCCAGGTCGATGCGCCACAGCCTGGTGCCGTCCATCTTGTAGGCGTCAACATACACGTTGCCGGTGTAGCCGGACTTCGAGTTATCCTGCGCGTTGGAGGGGTTCCAGAGCTGGACGATCTCGTAGCTGCCGTCGCCGTCCAGGTCTGCAACGCTGGCATCGTTGGCCGAGTACGTGTACGGCTTCCCGTCCTTTCCGACGCCGTCGGCCGGCTTGTCCAGCTTGATGGCGAGGTAGTTCTGGGCCAGTGGGGTGACCTCAGCGCTGAGCTTGTCCTGCCCATTGCCGTTTCCCACGGTCTTGATGACGTACTTGGAGTCTGCGGTTCCGGCAGGGTCAACGTAGGTGGTGGTGTTTCGGATGGGCTCTTCGGTGAGCTGGACGCCGTCGCGGATCACGTGGAAGCCCACGCTGTCCTTGTCCAGGCCCAGCATGCGCCAGCCCAGGGTGACGCCCTGGTCCGTCAGTACAGCCACAGGTGCCCGGTCCAGGTTCTCCACCTGGCGCTGGAGCCCTGCCTTGCCGGACTGCCCGGGGGCCGTGCTGGGGTTGGCTTGGGCCAGGGGCACGCCGGTGAACGCCAGTGCGGCGACGGTGAGTGAGGCAGCCGCCACCAGCGGAGCAGCCTTCCAGGCGCGGCCGGCCCGGGACGGACGGGAACATTGTGAGGGATAGAGCAAGGGAACATCTCCTTTGATGCGGCGGCAGCTGAGTCTGCCGCACGACAGTTTGGAACGTTTCACTAAGGCTGACCGCCCAGCTCCGGGGAGAAGGGGGGGTGGCTGGCGAAGAGTGGAAAACGCTTTCTGCCCTACTGGTCTATCAGCGCCGGCGGGGGCGGGTCAAGGATTTTGGCGTTGCTTTGTGGGCGAATTTGTTCTATCACGTTTCGTTATGCGTACTGTGGGTGCGGAAATATCTGCCGGCAAAGCGGAGTTGGGCCGGGTATGACAACCATCGGAATCATTGGTGCAGGACACATTGGAAGCCAGATCGCGCGGAAGGCGGTGGAGCTGGGCTACGACGTAGTCATCAGCAACTCCCGAGGCCCGGAAACCCTGTCCGGGCTGGTCGCGGAGCTCGGCCCCAGGGCACGGGCAGCCACAGCGGCAGAAGCAGCAGCGGCCGGCGATTTCGCCGTGGTCACTGTTCCCCTCAAGAACTACAGGGTCATTCCTGCGGAGCCGCTGGCCGGCAAGATCGTTATCGACACCAACAACTACTACTGGGAACGCGACGGTCACGTCCCGGCCCTGGACAACGGGGAGGCCACCACTTCCGGGCTGCTGCAGGAGCACCTGCCGGAATCGAAGGTGGCCAAGGGCTTCAACCACATTGGGGCCGCCCAAATCACCACGGATGGGGCACCGGTGGGCACGGAGAACCGGCGGGCGCTGGCCACGGCCAGCGACTACCCGGAAGCGGCCGAACTGGTCACCCGTCTCTATGACGAATTCGGCTTTGATGCTGTAAACATCGGGCTGCTGGAGGAGAGCTGGCGAGTGGAGCGCGACCGGCCGGCGTATGGGGTGCGGCAGACCGCCCAGGAACTGAAGGACAACCTCGCCAAGGCGCCGCGGACCATCTAGGGGCCCCTGTCCGCCCGGACATACAAAACTGGCTGGCAGTAGACGGCTTCAAGGGCGACGTTAGCTGCCAGCCAATTTTGCCCCGCTAGTCCCACGCAGGAACCAGCACCACTTCATGCGGGCTGGCAGGGCGCATGAACTGCGCGTTGACAGCGGCGAGGGTATCGCCAAACCTGGCAACCGTCGTCGGGACATCAAAATGCTTGCTCGTGATGATGTCCTCAACCGTGAATGACGACAAGTCGTCGCAGAGCTCCAGCAGGCTTATCTGATTGGCCCTGTTCTGAACCGCCCATACGGTATCGCCCTTCACCAGGATCCCGTCCACGAACTTCAGGTCCGGTCCTTTAATCCTGCTGCTCTCGCCGGTGTCCCGGTCAACGGTATAGAGGGCCTGGTTCTGCGTGTGGGCGACAATGAGCACGTCGTCGTCTTCGGCTGCTGCAATGCCGTTGAATCCGAACTGGTTAGGCTGCAATGGCTCGCCTGCCTCACCGCCTACCTTCAATGTCTCCACATCGTCCGCTTTGCCGAGCTTGCCCCAGCGGCTAACCGGGATGAAGTAGAGCTCGGGCGCGGCCGAATTGGTGAACCAGGCGCCGTCCGGGGTGAGGGTTACGTCATTGATGAAGCCGGGGGCTAGATCATATTCTTTGACGGTGTCGCCGGTTTCGGTGTTATAGACATATGCCTTCCCCTTGGATCCACCGGCCACAAACAGCAGGTCATTCCGGACGTCCGCCTTCATTCCGACGGCCATCCTGCCCTCCGGCGCGTCAATGAAACGCTTGGCCTTTCCATCACCAATGTCGCCACGGAAGATATCGCCGCTCAGCAGTTCCCCGGCGTAAAAAGTTGTTTCTTCCCCTGCGGCAATGCCCTCTGCTGACGTGGCGCCGTCCAGGACTATGACATCGTCGCGGGAAAGCGCTGAGGCCGCTGCCGGCAATGCCGTCGGTAACAGCAGTACCAAAAGAGCAATGAATCCAACGGCGGTACGGCGCTGTACTGTTCGGCGCATGATGCTTCCTTGAATTGGGCTGATGCGCGGGGCCCAACCTGCGGCAGCTCCGCACGATGGTGATGCCAGTTTAAGCACCTGCCGGAAGGCCCGCCAGAGCCCGATGCCCCCTTCATAGTCCCGGCCGCAGGCAGGGTAGACCAGCACCGTGTCCCGGATTCTGCTTACAATCAAAACCTCAATCAACTACTGAGGGACCCATGAAGAAACTCACCACAGCCCTGTTCGCTGCCGGACTCGTTCTTTCCGCCACAGCCTGCACCGCTTCGAACCAGCTCTCCACCGCGGAAACCTGCGAGCGGATCCAGAGCGTTGTATCCAACCCCGCGAACAACGCCGGCAAGACGGGTATGAACCGCCTGGCCAACCAGATCCGCCCCATCCATGCCGTCGCATCGGATGACCTCAAGCCCGCCCTTCAGTCGATCCTTGAATACACGGACGAACAGGCAAAGGAAACACCGGACGAGGCCAGGCTTTCCGAGCTCCAGGCCGGCTACGAGCAGGCTGGCAGCACCTACAGCCAGTTCTGCAGCTAAGCCCTACTCTTCGACCGGGCCCGGCTGCCCTTCCTGGAAGGTGGCCGGGTCCGTATTGGCCCCGCACAAAACCACGGCAACGCGCTCCCCCGGCTTCGGCTCGTAAGCACCCGCGGTCAGGGCAGCGTAGGCGGCGGCAGCTCCGTGTTCCACCATGATGCGGTAGTCGTTCCACAGCAGGGAACGTGCGGCGACGATGTCGGCGTCGGATACCAGGACGCTGACGACGCCGGCGCGGACCGCGACGGAGAAGCCAATGTCCCCGATGCGTCGGGCCCCCAGGGAATCAGCGGCGACGCCGGATACCGCCACGTCAACAGGTTCCCCGGCGGCAAGTGCCGCGTGGAGCGTCGGCGCGTTCTCCGGCTCAACGCCCACCACCTTCGCATGGCCTTCGACAGCAGCAGCGATCCCTGCCATCAGCCCGCCGCCGCCCACGGCCACCAGCACGGTGTCCATCCCGGCTATCTGCTCCAGCAGCTCCGTCCCCACAGTTCCGGCGCCGGCCGCGATTTCGGGCTGGTCATAGGCGTGGCAGTAAACAGCACCCGTTTCCTGGGCATGCGCCACAGCCGCTTGGTAGGCAACGGCGTATTCGGCTCCGCCCTGGATTACCGTGGCACCTATCGCTTCGAGCTTCCGCACCTTCACAGCCGGAGCGGCAGCCGGAACAAACACGGCTGCCGGCACTCCCAGTTGGGCTGCCGCGTACGCGTTGGCCAGTCCGGCGTTGCCTCCTGAAGCCACCACCACACCAACGTCAGGCTTCAGCTCACCGCGCTCTTTGCTGGCAAGGAGGCGGTTCAGCGCGCCGCGGGCCTTGAAGGTGCCGGTGTGCTGCAGAAATTCGCACTTGAACCACACATCGGCCGGGAGCGCACCCGGGTCAGCCTGCAGGACAGGCGTCAGCCGGGTGAGTCCTGCTGTCCGCTGTGCCGCTTCATCCACATCGGCGCGGGTAATCACCTCAGAGTTCGTCGTCCCAGGTGCCCGGCTCGGCCAGGGCTTCCTCGGGCTTGTGCTCCTGCGGCGGCTCGCCGCTTCCGGAGTACGACGCCGGAACAGTACCGGCCGCGTGCCCCTGCTGCTCTTCGCGGATATTGCTGGCACCGGGCAGTTCCGGGTGCATGCCGCCCTGCGGAGCCTGCGTCACCTGCCCGGCCTCGTCGGGGTCACCCGGACCACGAAGGTCGGCAGTGTTGCGGGGTTCCTCATTCGAAGTGGTCATGATCCTGCCTTTCACCCAACGCCCGTGGGCCGGCGCGTCAGCGTTTGTCGCGGTCGTTGAATTCTTCGTCCAATTCGTAGTGGCGGAACTCGGTTTCGGGGTTCGGCTCGCCGTCAACCACCACTTCGTGATCCAGCTGGCGTTGGACTTGGCTGTCCAGTACCTGCAATTCGTGGTCCGGGACTGTTTCCAGATCCTCCGGGAACTGGTCTTCCGGAGTGAGGTGCAGCTTATCGCTCATTGAGTCCGCCATGTCTTCATGCTAGGTATTGGTTGGTTCAGTGTACGGTGCTGACCCCTCAGCCCGCCCCGCTTTCTGCCGGCCAGATCCCCCAACAAAGCAGGCGGGCAGGACCATCCAGGTCCCTGCCCGCCCTGCCATTTGCCAGACGCACCAGCCCTAAGGCGTGGCCGTCGGCGAAGCGGAGGACGTCTCCGCCTCTTCAGTCTCGGTTTCTGTTGCCTCAGGCGACGCAGAACCGCTCGGTGACGACGTGCTGGCGGAACCGGAGGTGCTGGTGGACGTCGGGCTGGAAGTTGCGCTGCCGCCGTCGGCCTTCTTCAGCACCTCGTTGATAAGGTCCTCGAGTTCCTTCTGGTCCGGATCGCCGAGGTTTGCACCGCTCTTTGTGGCGACGACAAGCAGCCTGCCCTCGGCGGCGGATACCTGCATCAGCTTCTGCTGGTTCTCCCCGCTGCGGGTGCTGAGCGTGCCGAAGCTCTTTTCTGCATCCGTGTCAGCCTGGAGCTCCTCGCTGGTGACCTCGTACGTCTGACCCAGCGCTGTTACGGAGAACGTGGCGCACTGGTCCATCTTGCCGCTGATTTCGTCCAAGACCTCGACGGCGTCAGGCCCCTCGCTGCCCGACTGCGCAGAGACGGTGCGGGGCTGGTCACCCTCTGACAGCGCGACGGCGATCTCACCGCTTTCGACCGTGTCCAGCAGTCCTGCGGAGGCGATGTCCTTGCAGTCTTCAGGGTCCACAGTCGCCGTGCTCAGGAGCAGGTTGGCGATGTTGCCGCCCTGGTCCACCTGCTCCTTGGAGTACAGCTTCAGTTCGTTGCCGTCCTCGTCCTTCATGCCCGAGATCAGCTCGCGCAGCTCGTCCTCGGAGTAGACCTTTGCTTCTGCCGTTGCCGAGGCACTCGCCGTTTCGGTGGCCGTGGGGCTCGCAGAACCCCCGCCGCCCGTGCAGCCCGCCAGGGCAATCATCGCTGCCGTCATCAATCCAAGCGCAGGTACTTTTCGCATCAGGTACAACCCCTTTTGAGATAGGAAGCATGCTTAGTGTTAGTAACACTAAAGGGTTTTCCCTTAGGCAGGAAATACCGGCACGGCACCTTTCAGCTAACGCATCCCAGTGCACCCTTGCAAAGCAGGCTGTGGAATAATCCGAAGCAGTGGTCCTGACCGGACCGCTCCACGGATTGGAGGGGCCGACGTGCCAGCCACAGCAGCACCAGGGAGCAGCGCTCCGGCGGCGAGCGCGGCCATCAACAATTCCCAGGTCCCCAAGCATGAACAGCTGCGCCTGATCATC
This sequence comes from Arthrobacter sp. MDT2-3, assembly GCF_059090465.1. NCBI lineage: Bacteria > Bacillati > Actinomycetota > Actinomycetes > Micrococcales > Micrococcaceae > Arthrobacter > Arthrobacter sp. MDT2-3. The sequence continues at coordinate 250,980 of NZ_JBNHFS010000004.1, forward strand.
CTCAGGCTGGCAAAGGAGGAGCTGGAGCCCGGCGCCCGGCTCCCCAGCGAGCGGACCCTGATGGACTCCTATGGCGTGAGCCGGATCACAGTGCGCGCCGCCATCGGCCGACTGGTCAACGAGGGGCATCTGGTCCGCGTTCCCGCGAAGGGCACTTTCGTTGCCGATTCCCCTGTGCAGTCCACCCTGCACCTGGCCTCATTCACCCAGGAAATGGAGGCGATGGGGCACGTGCCCAGCACCGTTGTGCTGGTAGCGGAGGCCGCTGCGGCCCCCGATGACACCGCCGACGCCCTTAGCCTGGCTCCGGGATCCGAGGCCATCCACCTCAAGCGGCTCCGCCTGGCGGATGGCCGGCCGGTCAGCGTGGATGACGCCTGGTACAACCCCGAACACGCCCGGGGGCTGCTGGACATTGACCTGACGGGATCCGTCTACAAGGCGCTTGCAGCGCAGCTGGGCCACCAAATTGACCGGGCGCGGCAGAGCGTCAGGTCCGAGGGCGCCCCGGCGGACGTCGGGGCGCTCCTCGGCACCGGAACGGGAGCGCCGGTACTGGCGTTTGACCGCGTTTCCTATTCGGGGCCGCTGGCCATCGAGCATTCGCGTTCCTGGTACCGCTCGGACCGCTACTCCCTCAACATGGAAGTCCGGCTCTAGGAACCGGCCCGGCCTTCGCGCTTAGTCGAGCGAGAACAGGCTGGCCCCCGCGGCTACAGTGCCGGATGCGACCAAGCTTGCGGTGTCAGGCTTGGTGTCAAGTACGACGACGGGACTCACCATCGAATACCCCGCCGCCAGGGCGGCGGTGGGGTCCACGCGCATAACGGGAGTGCCGGCATCAATAGTGTCCCCTTGTGCAATGAGCAGCTTGAAACCTTCGCCCTTGAGCTTGACCGTGTCAATGCCCACATGGGTCAGGACTCCCCGCCCGGACGACTCCACCACAACAAACGCATGCGGGAGGAGCTTGATCACCTTTCCCGCCACCGGGGATACGACGTCGAACATCTCGCCTTCAGGCGGTTCGATCGCGGCACCGGACCCCACCATCTGGCCCGCGAACACGGGGTCCGGGACCTCGGCGAGGGGAAGCACCCTGCCGCTGATGGGCGCGTGGACAACCAAGGACTGCGCCACTAGAGGAGGTCCTCGATGTCCTCGGCCAGGTTGTCAGCCTCAGGCCCCACAATGACCTGGACGGCAGTCCCGGCAGCCAGGACGCCGTGGGCTCCGGCGGCCTTGAGGGTGGCTTCGTTGACGAGTGAGCCGTCTTTGACTTCCGTGCGAAGGCGGGTGATGCAGGCTTCGATTTCGACGATGTTGCCGGCTCCGCCGAGGCCTTCAATGATCTTTTCTGCTTTGGACATGGCTGCCCTTTCTGACGGTGCCCGTTCGGAGCACTGAATGATCACCGGGGCCGGCGGCCCAAGTGGACCAATTATGGCGTCCACCGCCGGGGCTTTTGAATAGCCGGCGGCCTCTCCACTGCCTTGACAGGCGCTCGTGGGATGGATCACACTGAACTGGTCATAACCAGACAGTACCGGCTCACCCCATCACTCCACAAGCCCCACCGACCCCGCAGAGGTGCAACCATGTCAACATCTGATACCGCCGCCCTGGCTCCGGAGAAGAAACCAAACAGGGTTTTCGCGACCCTGCAGCGCCTTGGCCGCTGCCTGATGCTCCCCATTGCCGTCCTGCCCGCCGCAGGCATCCTCCTGCGCATCGGCCAGGCCGATCTGCTTGGCGCCATCCCCGGCTTCGAAGGGGGCGCGGCGGTCATCTCGGCGGCAGGCAACGCCGTCTTCACCTGGCTCCCGCTGATCTTCGCGGTGGGCATTGCCATCGGCTGGGCCAAGAAGGCTGACGGATCCACCGCTTTGGCGGCGGTGGTGGGCTACATGGTGATTGACGGCGTCTTCAAGGCGATGTCCCCGCTGGTACTTGCCGGACAGCTGGACCCCGCGGGCAAGCCAGCCATGATCAACTACGGCGTGCTCGCCGGTATTGTGGTGGGCCTGTTTTCCGCGATGCTCTGGCAGCGGTTCTACCGCACCAAGCTTCCAGACTTCCTGGGCTTCTTCAGCGGCCGGCGCCTGGTGCCAATCCTGACCTCCGTCGCCAGCCTGGTGGCCGGCGTCGCCCTTGCCTTTGTCTACCCGTTCTTCAATGCAGGCCTTTCAGCCGTAGGTGAGGCAGTGGCAGGCAACGCCGTTGCCGGCGGTGGAGTCTACGGCTTTGCCAACCGCATGCTTATCCCTGCAGGGCTGCACCACATCCTGAACTCCGCCGTCTGGTTCCTGATCGGCGACTACACCGACGCTTCCGGCCAACTGGTCCGCGGCGACCTGAACCGGTTCTTCGCCGGCGATCCCAGCGCCGGCATCTTCATGACCGGGTTCTTCCCCATCATGATGTTCGGCCTTCCCGCTGCCGCCCTCGCCATTTGGCGCCACGCCAAGCCTTCGCAGAAGAAGATTGTGGGTGGCATCATGCTCTCCACCGCCCTCACCGCGTTCCTCACCGGCATCACGGAACCGCTCGAGTACTCCTTTATGTTCGTTGCCTTCCCGCTCTACATCGTCCATGCTGCCCTGACCGGAACCTCAATGGCCCTGGTCAATGCGCTGGATATCCACCATGGGTTCACGTTCTCCGCCGGGCTGATCGACTTCATCCTCAACTTCGGCAAGTCGGAGAACGGGTGGCTGCTAATCCCCATCGGCCTTGGCTACGCGGTGATCTACTACTTCCTCTTTTCCATCGTCATCAAGCGCTGGAACCTGCGGACGCCCGGCCGGGAAGACGACGAAGTCACGGTGGAGACTGACGCGGCCAAGTAGGCCGCAGGCCAGCCACCACCCAACAGCCACAGCAACCGAAAGCACTGAACATCATGGAAATCGTCATCCTCCCCGCTCCTGCAGATGTGGCCCGCACTGCTGCAGACGCCATCGAACAGCAGGTCCGCAGCGGCCCGTCCGTCCTTGGCCTGGCCACAGGCTCAACACCGCTCGGAACCTACCAGGAACTCATTGCGCGGCACCGAAACGGCGGATTGAGTTTTGCCGGGGTGCAGGCCTTCCTCCTGGATGAGTACGTGGGCCTGCCCAGCGCGCATCCCCAGTCCTACCATTCGGTGATCCGGGCAGAGTTCGTGGACAGCGTTGACTTCGCCGCGGGCGCTGTCCACGGCCTGGACGGTGTGGCGGAGGATCTCGAGGCTGAGGCAGGCCGGTACGAGGCCGCGATTGCGGCAGCAGGCGGGGTGGACATCCAGATTTTGGGGATCGGAACGGACGGCCACGTGGGTTTCAACGAGCCGATGTCCTCGCTGGGCTCGCGGACCCGGATCAAGACGCTGACCCAGCAGACACGGCAGGACAACGCCCGTTTCTTCGAGGATCCTGCGGATGTTCCGGACCATGTGCTGACCCAGGGGCTGGGCACCATCCGCGAAGCCCGGCACCTTCTGCTGCTGGCCATGGGCGAGGCCAAGGCAGAGGCGATCGCGGCGGCCGTGGAAGGTCCGGTGGCGGCAGTGTGCCCTGCCTCCGCGCTCCAGCTCCATCCGCACGTCACCGTCCTGCTGGACGAGGCTGCGGCGTCCAGGCTGGCTCACCGCGAGTACTACCAGGACACGTTCGGGCGGAAACCTGCCTGGCAGGGACTTTGAGCGCGGCCCCGGGCATGCTCCGGACACCGCAGCTCGAGCTGGCGGTAGAGAGTGCCGAAGGCGTGCGGTTGGCAGCATCAGTGGGGGCCGCGAGGGTGGAACTTTGCGCGGCCCTCGCCGAAACTGACGGGATCACCCCGAGCATCGGAACCGTGGAGCAGGCGTGTGAAGTGGGCCTTCCGGTCCATGTACTGGTCCGCCCCCGACCGGGCAGCTTCACCTACAACGCCGAGGAGCTTGAGGTGCTGGAGCGCGACGTCGATGCGGCGCTGGGTGCCGGGGCCGCCGGCGTCGTGGTGGGCATGCTGGCGGACGACGGCGGCCCTGACGTTGCAGCGCTCCGTCGGGTTTCAGACGTGGCACGCAGTCACAGTCCAGGTGCAGAGGTGACGTTCCACCGGGCGTTCGACGCGGCTCTCGCCGCAGGCATGGACCCTGCCGATGCACTGGCCCGGCTGCACGACGGCGGAGTCAGCCGCGTGCTGACCAGCGGTGGAAGCCCCGACTGCACGGCGGGACTGCCGATGCTGGCCCGGCTGGTGGAGCTGGGACGGGACCACGCGCCGTCGTTACAGATCATGGCTGGAGGGGGTGTCCGGCTGGAACTGATGTCCGCGCTGGTCCGCAGCGGAGTGCATGCCGTTCACACCTCGGCGCGGAACTACGACCATTCCACCGGGGCCAGGGCCAATGCCGCTGATCCCTTACTCGCTGCCAGCATGGCAGCGGCGCTTTCAGCAGGAGGCTGACGACTTATGGGCGAGGAACTGATACTTCGGGGCCGGATCGTGTCCGGGAGCATGGACATCGAGGACGGCCTGGTAGCGGTCGCCGGCGGGCACATCACTTACGCCGGGCCGGCGTCGGGCTTCCGTGGGGCGGCTGCAGGGGACGTGAGTGCACCAAACGGGAGTGCCGCCGACGGGAATGCCGCCGGAAAAGGTGCGGGCCACATCCTGATGCCGGGCCTGGTTGACCTGCACTGCCATGGCGCCCACGGGTCGGATTTCTCCGAAGGTTCTGTGGAGGGCGCCCGTGCTGCTGCCCGCTACCTGCACGGGCGGGGCACCACCACGCTGCTGGCCAGCCTGGTGACTGCAGCGCCCGCGGACCTGCTCCATAGCCTTAAGGCGCTGCGGACGGTAACGGAGGAAGGGCTGGTCGCGGGGTCGCACCTGGAAGGCCCCTTCCTCTCACCCGGGCAGTGCGGAGCGCATAACCCCTCGCTGCTGCTGGAACCCGATCCCGCGCTGATGGCCGAACTGCTCGACGTGGCAGGCCCTTCCCTGGCTTCCATGACGCTGGCCCCTGAACTGCCGGGCGCGGGCGAACTGGCGGACCTGCTTTCTGGGCGCGGCGTCATTCCGTCCCTGGGGCACACCGCCGCAGATCATCCGGCCGCAGCCTCGTTCCTGGAGCGGGCTGCCGCAGGGCTTACTTCGGCGGCTGCGCTTTCCGCGGAACCAGGCACTGAAACAGCCCACAGGGGCCGTCGCCCAACCGTCACGCACCTCTTCAACGCGATGCCCAGCCTGCACCACCGCTCCCCTGGCCCCGTCTCCGCGTGCCTCAGTGCCGCCCGCGCCGGGAACGCCGTCGTCGAACTCATTGCCGACGGCGTCCACCTGGCTCCCGAGACGGTGAAGACCGTGTTCGAGCTGGTGGGAGCAGACAACATTGCGCTGGTTACCGACTCCATGGCTGCCACCGGCCTGCAGGACGGCCACTACAAGCTGGGTACGCTGACGGCAACGGTTGAGGGAGGCGTAGCCCGCGTGGACAGCACGGGCGCGATCGCCGGCGGTACGGCCACGCTCCTGGACGTTGTCCGCACCGCCGTGGCAGCCGGCGTTGCGTTAAGGGACGCCATCACGTCAGCCAGTGCGGTGCCGGCGGCGGTCCTGGGAATGTCGCGGCAGGCGGGTGACCTGCGGGCAGGGATGCCGGCCGACGTGGTCGTCGTGGACAGTGAACTGAAGCTGGCAGGGGTTCTGCGCCGGGGCGAATGGGTGACGGAGCAGCAGCGGCCCATCTAGATCGGTGCCCCGAGTGTTACGCGGGCGTGCCGTTTAGTAGGGGCATTGCGGCACTGTGCCTATCCGCGCCGCGCGTGCTGGATTGTCAGACCCCTCTGAAATGCTTTGCATATGGAAACGGACGCGGCAGTGGTGCAAGCGGAGAAGCTTGTTGACGCTTCTGTCGCTGCATTTGCTGCGGTGCTCGGTGGCAGCTGCACTGCTGCTTCCGGTGCCGCTGATCCTGGGGCCGCGGCTGAGTCTGATGATCCGTTGCAGCGGGTTGCTGATGGGGCTTTGGATGTTCTTGCCGCGGTGGCACGGTCGGAAGCGAAGCTGGCGGCCCTGAAGGCACAGGCCGTGGCGGTGTTCGCGGAAGCCACGAAAGCGCTGAATGCTCCAGCCGCCTCGCCGTATGAGGTGGCGGCGCAGGAGCGGAGCCTGGTGGCGGAGGTGGGGTGTGTGCTGGCAATCGGTGACCGGGCCGCCGGTGCCTTGCTCGCCGATTCCCATGCCCTCACCACTTCCCTGCCCCGCACCCTGGCCGCTTTGCAGGCAGGGACGATTTCCTGGGCGCACGCCCGGACCATGGTCGACCAGACCGCGAGCCTTGACCCTGCCGGGGCGGCGGCGTTGGAGGCGCACTTCCTGGACCCGGACACGCCGAAACCGGGAGCAGCCGCCACGGTCGGGGAGATGCCGGCGTACCGGTTCAAAGCCAAGGCCCGGGCCTGGCGGGAACGCCACCACCCGGAGAGCCTGGAGCAGCGGCACGCCAAGAGTGTGGCGGACCGGCGGGTCGAGTACTGGCTTGATGGTGACGGGATGGGTTGGGTCGCCGCGTGTCTGCCCGCGGACCAGGCGTCCGCCATTTGGGACCGGCTCACCACCGTTTCCCGGGGGATGCAGGGACCGGACGAAACCCGCACCCTCACCCAGCTCCGGGCCGATGTCGCTGCGGGCTGGCTTCTGGGCGGCACCACCACCGAGATCCCCGCACCCCGGGCACAGATCCTGGTCACCGTGCCCGTGTTCTCCCTGCTGGGCCTGACCGATGAGCCGGCGATGCTGGACGGGCACGGCCCAATCCCCGCCTCGATGGCACGAAACCTCGTCGCCAAAGGGGCCGGCTCGTTCTACCGGGTACTGGTGGATCCGCGGGACGGGGCACCGCTGGAGATCGGCCGGACCAGCTACCGGCTCACCAAAGCCATGCGGAACTGGCTCAGATTGAGGGACGGCAAATGCCCCTTCCCCGGCTGCAGCAACAACTCCCTGGACAACGAAGCCGACCACATCCTCGCCTGGCACCAAGGCGGCACCACCGGAATATCGAACCTCGGCCAACCCTGCCCCAAACACCACAAACTCCGCCACACCAGCGGCTGGAAACCAACACCAGCCACCACAACCGAACCACCGGGCTGGACCTCACCCACCGGCAGGCACTACAAAAGCGAACACCAGAACTGGGAACCACCAGTGTGGCCTCCCGGGTCCCTGCCGGCGGAAAAGAGCTACTTTGAAGCGGTTCTTGTGGAATACGTAGTTAGCTAAGGTGCTCTCTCGCGCGGGTGGCGCCGTGCCTATGGCGGCTGCGTCCGCTTCACGCCCAAACAACCCGGTTCAGCCGCAGCAAGAAACTCAATCCGCGCCGGGAAGATTCACTTCCACGAGCCCACCGGTGACGCGGGTTTCAAACCGCGGTTGCCTGGCGGTGGCGGGCCCTGCCTGGACTTCTCCGGACCGCAGCGAGAAGGTGCTGCCGTGCCACGGGCAGACCACGCACGGGTCGCCGTCGTCGTTAAGACTGCCGCCCTTTAGCTTGCCGTCGTGAAGCGGGCCGGAGAGGTGGCTGCAGACGTCGGACAGCACGTTGACTTTCTCTGCCTCCCTGAATACAAGCAACGGGAGTCCGGCCACCACCCGCTTGTGGAGCTTGCCCTCCGGCAGGTCATCCAACGGGGCGAGGGCCTGCCACCCGCTGGGGAAGCGGTGGGGAATGTCCTCGCTGTGGTTCACACCAGCCGCCTGGCGGTAGCTGAGATGGCCGCCCAGGAAGCCGCCAAAACTGACCACGCCCAAGCCCATGTAGGCGAGCATCTTGCCTGCGCCCTGCTGCCCATTTGCCCGCGCCACCAGCGAAGCGCTGTAGAGACTAACGGCGGTGATGTTGGCTGCCGCATGGACCAGGCCCACCCGCTGCTGCTGGCTGTGCAGCTGCGACCAGTCCATGAAACCTGCCACTGCGGAAGGCACGGCAGAGGCAGTTCCGACGCCGATCAGCACCGTTGCTGCCCGCTCGTTGCCAGGCAGCGCATCAAGGACTGCTGCTGAAATCCAAGAACCCAGCGGAACCTGAACAGCGAGTGGATGTACAGGGTGGCCGATGGGCACTCCGTGCAGGATGTCGCGGGCCCACTGCGGACGGATCGTGCGTTTTACTACTTTCCGGACCTTCTTGGCCACGGGATCGAGCCACTCGGCATCTTCCAGCCGGGCAACAAGTTCAAGTGCAGGCAGCGGTTTCATGTGAGTCCCTTACCCCGTTCGTCAAAGTCCAGTCGATTGTCCAGGTCCAGCCGATGCCCGAGAGCCTAGCCGCTGGCGCACGCGAGGGACAGGGGTGCCCGGCAGCAGCGCCACGCAAAGCGCGCGGTTCAGCGCAGCGGCGACCCCAGCACGGAGAATTGGTGGCCGCCCATCTCACCGGAGAGCAAGGGCATCGCCTCGGCGATGGCTGCCCGCACACTGTCCAGCTGAAGCGAGGCCCGGTGCGCTTCCGGTGATTCCCACAATTCGGACACAAATACCGTGTCCGGCACCTCGTCATTGACGCCCACCTCGTACAGCAGGCAGCCTGCCTCCTTCAGCCCGGCCATGGGCCGGAGCAGGATGGACACGACGGCATCGCGCTGCCCCGGCTTGGTTCCAAGACTTCCCACATTCGCAAAGGTCATGGAGACAGTGTGCAGCATGGGGACGACAAGAACCGGAATCCGCCGCCTTGACGTAGAAAGTTCGCTGACAGGCGTGATGCAGCCGCCCCGCTTGGGTAATTTATTGATGGCAAAGCAGTCGGCCAACAGGCAGCCCAAGAGAGCCACTTCCATGAAAGCGAACGCCGGCATCCTCCATCTCTCCCCAAAGACCTGCGCCCGCACGGGTGCTAAGACCACCTGCTGCCGCAACGGGGGCAGCAGGTGATAGGGGCCCCGTAAGAGGGGCCGCCGCCGCGGACCGGAACCCTTTGAATACCAAGGGTCGGGGTCCGCGGGCCACGAAGTATTAAGCGAAAGGAGTTGTGGGGATGAACAACCATCACCCTCCCCGGTGCTGCTGACCAGACAGAGGTGAAGGCCACCTACCGGGACGGCATTCTCGAGGTCCGGGTGCCGCTGCCTGACCAGGGTGCCGCCGAGCGGCGGCGGATCCCCATCATCCGCGGCTAGCATCACGACGGCGGCGCACGGCCGCCGTCGTAATCCGCGCCTTACTGGCATGCCAGGGCTCCCGAACTTTCCTGCGTTGCCCACCGCCGCCATGCCCGCTCCCGGCCTCTGTCACACCGCTGTGGTTGGATGGAGTTCTCTTACCGGGGATGGAGGCGGGCATGGAAGTGTGGACGGGGAGCCCCTACCCGCTGGGCGCCACCTATGACGGCAGCGGCACGAACTTCGCGGTGTTCAGCGAGGCGGCGAGCGCCGTCCATCTGTGCCTCTTCGACGACGACGGCGCGGAGCATCGCATCAGCCTGGAGGCCGTGGATGCCTTCGTCTGGCACTGCTACCTCCCGCATGTCCTGCCGGGCCAGCTGTACGGCTACCGGATGGAGGGCGCCTATGATCCCGCCCGCGGCCTCCGCTTCAACCCGCACAAGCTCCTGCTGGACCCCTACGCCAAGGCAACCACCGGCGATATCACTTGGGGCCAGCCGATGTTCTCCTATAACTTCGGCGACCCCACAAGCTTCAACACGGAAGACTCCGCCCCCAACACGATGAGGTCCGTGGTGATCAGCCCGTTTTTCGACTGGCAGCACGACCGCCCGCCGCGTATCCCCTACAGCGACAGCCTGATCTACGAAGCCCACGTGAAGGGCTTGACGATGAGCCATCCGGAGGTGCCGGAGCGGGAGCGCGGCACCTACGCCGGTATCGCCCACCCCGCCGTCATCGAGCACCTGCAGAAACTTGGCGTGACGGCGATCGAACTGATGCCGGTTCACCAGTTCGTCCAGGACAGCACACTGAAGGACAAAGGCCTCAGCAACTACTGGGGCTACAACACCATCGGATTCTTCGCCCCGCACGAGAGCTACAGTTCCAGCACCAGGCCGGGACAGCAGGTGCAGGAATTCAAGGCGATGGTCCGCTCCCTGCACGCTGCCGGCATCGAGGTGATCCTCGACGTCGTTTACAACCACACCGCCGAAGGGAACCACCTGGGACCCACACTCTCCTTCAAGGGCATCGACAACCAGGCGTATTACCGGCTGGTTGACCATGAGAAGCAGCATTACCTGGACTACACGGGCACGGGCAACACCATCAATGTCCGGCACCCGCACGCCCTGCAGTTGATGATGGATTCGCTGCGGTACTGGGTGCTGGAAATGCATGTGGACGGGTTTCGCTTCGACCTCGCCTCTGCGCTGGCACGCGAGTTCTACGAGGTGGACCGGCTGTCGAGTTTCTTTGACCTGGTCCAGCAGGATCCCGTGGTGTCCCAGGTGAAGCTCATCGCCGAGCCATGGGATGTGGGCCCCGGCGGGTACCAGGTAGGCAACTTCCCGCCCCTTTGGACGGAATGGAACGGCAAGTACCGTGACGCCGTCCGCGACTTTTGGCGCGGCGCACCGGCCACGCTGGGTGAGTTCGCCTCCCGGCTGGCAGGTTCCTCCGACCTTTACGAAAGTTCAGGACGCCGGCCTGTGGCATCGATCAACTTCGTGACGGCCCACGACGGCTTCACTATGCGCGACCTGGTCTCCTACAACTCCAAGCACAACGAAGCCAACGGCGAAAACAACAACGACGGAGAATCCCACAACCGCTCGTGGAACTGCGGGGTGGAAGGACCCACCACGGACAGCGGCATCCTCGCGCTGCGGGCCCGCCAGCAGCGAAACTTCCTGGCGACACTCCTCCTTTCCCAAGGCGTTCCCATGGTGCTGCACGGCGACGAACTGGGGCGCAGCCAACTGGGGAACAACAACGCCTACTGCCAGGACTCGCCGCTCTCATGGATCAACTGGGAGGAAGCGGACCAGCCCCTGGTGGAGTTTCTTGCCGCCGTCTCCAGGCTGCGCCGGGAGCACCCCACCTTCCGCCGCAACAGGTTCTTTCAAGGCCGCCCCGTCCTGCGTGGCCTCGGCCAGCCACTGCCGGACATCGTCTGGCTCGACAAGGACGCTTCTGCCATGGTTCCCGGCGACTGGGACAACCCCCTCGCCAGGGCTCTGGGTGTGTTCTACAACGGCGCGGCGGTAGGCAAGGACCACCGCGGCCGCATGATCCGCGACCACAATTTCCTGCTGTACTGCAATTCGGGCGACGATCCGGTGGTTTTCACGCTGCCCAGCGCAGAATACTCGCCCAGCTGGGAGCAACTCATCGACACAGCCGGTGAACACGCGGACACCGGTCTCCTCCACGCCAATGAGACCGTCGAACTGGTAGGAAAGTCCCTGCTGGTGCTTCGGGCCTACACCAGCCCGCCCGAGAAGCCTGATCACTCCGTCTCCGCTTCCCTGGCACTGCTCACAATGCCGGAGCAGCGGGAGTCACCGAAGACAGAGGTCACTGGGCGCGGATAATCCAATCGCTGTAGCACCGGCGGTTCTGGCGGCCTGGCCCGGGGCGTGCAGGTGGTGGATGCGCTGGCGATTGCCGTGGCCGGAACGGGCGCCCTGGACTACTGCGGAGGAGGCGCCAGGCCGGACCCTCCGCCTGACCGGTTCGAACCGCCGTCCTGACCAAAAAGCAGTCAGATCAGCGCGTGCATCCCATGGCTTCTCGGCCGCCCGAACGAGGCGGCGCCAAGGAATTCGACGGCGACAAAGGGCTCATCCCCCACCACCCATTCGTCGTGGCCGGGAGGAAGCGCATACGTGTCGTTCGGGTGGATCATGGACCGCCCGCCGTCCGCCGTTTCAATCTCCAGTTGCCCTGAGATGCAATAGCCGAGGTGGTGGTGCTCGCAGTAGGTTGTCAGTTCGGTGGGCTTGGCGGACTCCGACCAGCGCCAGCCCGGCGCAAGGATCAGCCGCGCCACCGAGTAATCATCTACGGTCACAAGGTCGAACTCCGCCTTGTCGGGGCAGCGCTTCCTGTCAGGAACATCAAACGACTTCACTGCCAAAGCTCTGATGAAATTTGCGGTCATTCGGACACAGCCTATGGATGGAGGTGGACGTCTGGTGGCGAGCCAGGCGATCTGTTCGGATACCGGCGAGCGGTTAAGAATGGCGAGACCAAGTAGCTGCATGCGCCTTTACCCCCGGCGACAGACCCGCTCACCAGAGGTGATGGCGTATCTACAACCGTAGCCCTGCGGCACCTGAAGTCAATGGCTCAGCGGATGCCGTGAGGCTCCGGGCCTAACGGCCCCCAAGCTCTTCGCGGAACGGGCCGGCGTGCCATAAAGAGCCCAGCGAAGTGGCAGTGCACCCCTTTCGTCCCAGTCCCCTTGACTCCCCCACCCCGCTTTCCCTACACTTTTCATAAAGCAGAATCTAAATTCCACAAAGCGGAAACCGCCTGCAGTACCGAGGCCGCCAAGCAAAGGGAAGATAGATCAAAGCCCCTCCTCGGAAGGACCTACGATGACGTACACAGTGAACTGCTCCATCCTCCTCACGGAGTTGCCCCTGCTCGAGCGCCCCGCGGCAGCCAAGGCAGCAGGCTTTGACGCTGTCGAGTTCTGGTGGCCCTTCGAAAGCTCCGTTCCCTCTGACGCGCAGGTCGCCGAATTCGAGAACGCCATCAAGGATGCCGGCGTCCAGCTCACCGGCCTGAACTTCAACGCCGGCAACATGCCCGGCGGCGACCGCGGCCTCGTCTCCTGGAAGGGACGCTGCTCCGAGTTCAAGGACAACATCGACGTGGTGGCCGGCATCGGCGAACGCCTGGGCTGCAAGGCCTTCAACGCCCTCTACGGCAACCGGCAGGACGAATTCACCCCCGAAGAGCAGGACGAACTGGCCGTCAAGAACCTTGCCGCAGCTGCAGAAGGCGTCGCCAGGATCGGCGGAACCGTCCTCCTCGAACCGGTCAGCGGCGCACCCAAGTACCCGCTCCTCACGGCCGAAGACGCACTCGAGGTCATCGCCCGCGTCAAGGCGGAATCCGGCGCCACCAACATCAAGCTCCTCGCCGACTTCTACCACCTCGCAGTCAACGGCGACGACGTCGAATCCGTCATCGAAAACCACGCCAAGGACTTCGGCCACATCCAGATCGCCGACAACCCCGGCCGCGGCGCCCCCGGCACCGGCACCCTCCCGCTCGGCGAATGGATCTCCCGCAGCCGCGAACTCGGCTACCAAGGCTACATCGGCCTCGAGTACAAGGAACCGCAGGAAACCGCCTTCAGCTGGGCCATCCGCCAGCCGGCCACCGCGTAGTTCCACCAAGCTCAACCGCCCGCACCACACACAGACTTCCAGAAAGAGAACCATCATGAGCAACGTTGCAGTAATCGGACTCGGAATCATGGGCCTGCCCATGGCCATCAACCTGGTCAAGGCCGGCCACACCGTCACCGGCTTCAACCGCAGCCAGGACAAAATCGACAAGCTCGTCTCCGAAGGCGGCAAGGGCGCCACCAGCATCGCGGACGCCGTCAAGGATGCCGACGTCGTTATCACCATGGTCCCGGACTCCCCCGATGTTGAGGGCGTCGTCAGCGGCAAGGGCGGCATCTTCGCGAACGCGAAGAAGGGCACCCTGTGGATCGATGCCTCCAGCATCCGCCCGGACGTCGCCAAGCGCCTCTCCGACGAAGCCCGCGAAGCTGGCATCCGCCCCCTGGATGCCCCGGTTTCCGGCGGCGAACAGGGCGCCATCGACGCCGTCCTGTCCATCATGGTCGGCGGCGACAAGCAAGACTTCGACGCCGCCTCGGACGTCCTCAACGCCGTCGGCAAAACCATCGTCCACGTCGGCCCCTCCGGATCCGGCCAAACCGTCAAGGCAGCCAACCAGCTGATCGTCGCCGTCAACATCGAGGTCCTCGGCGAGGCAATCGCCTTCCTTGAGGCCTACGGCGTGGACACCGACGCCGCCCTCAAGGTCCTCGGCGGCGGCCTGGCCGGCTCCAAGGTCCTGGACCAGAAGGGCCAGAAGATGCTCGACCGCAACTTCGACCCCGGCTTCCGCCTCGCCCTCCACCACAAGGACCTGGGCATCGTCACCTCCGCCGCCCGCGAAGCCAACGTCGCCGTCCCCCTCGGCGCCGTCGTCGCACAGCTCGTCGCCGCCACCGTCAACCAGGGCGACGGCGCACTGGACCACTCCGGACTCTTCAAACAGGTCCTCCAGCTCAGCGGCCGCGAGTAACCCCGGCCCCCAGCCACCCAGCACACAAAGTTTTTGTCCAGATAAGCAGGCTTTCACAACCTCTAAGTCTGCATATCTGGACAAAAACTCCCTTCAGCACACCCAAAAACAGACTTCCCCTAAACAGACTTAAGTAGGAGCACACCATGAGCAAGATGCGTACCGTTGATGCAGCGGTGGCCATCCTGGAAAAGGAAGGCGCCATCGAGGCGTTCGGCCTGCCAGGCGCCGCGATCAACCCCTTTTATTCCGCAATGCGGGCCCACGGCGGCATCCGCCACACCCTGGCCCGCCACGTTGAAGGCGCAAGCCACATGGCCGACGGCTTCAGCCGCGCCAAGGACGGCAATATCGGCATCTGCATCGGCACCTCCGGCCCCGCCGGCACGGACATGATCACGGGCCTCTACGCCGCCTGGGCCGACTCCATCCCGATGCTCTGCATCACCGGCCAGGCACCCGTTGCCAAGCTGCACAAGGAAGACTTCCAGGCCGTGGACATCGAGTCCATCGCCAAGCCCGTCACCAAGATGGCCATGACCATCCTGGAGCCCGGCCAGGTTCCCGGCGCCTTCCAGAAGGCTTTCCAGCTGATGCGTTCCGGCCGCCCCGGCCCGGTCCTGCTGGACCTGCCCATTGACGTCCAGCTGGCCGAGATCGAATTCGATATCGAGACCTACGAGCCCCTGCCCGTCGAAAAGCCCAAGGCCTCCCGCAAGCAGCTGGAAAAGGCCCTGGACATGCTGACCGCGGCCCAGCACCCGCTGATCGTGGCCGGCGGCGGCATCATCAACGCCGGCGCCTCCGCGCAGCTGGTGGAACTGGCCGAGATCCTCAACGTTCCGGTCATCCCCACCCTGATGGGCTGGGGCAGCATCCCGGACGACCACCAGCTCATGGCCGGCATGGTGGGCCTGCAGACCTCGCACCGCTACGGCAACGAGAACTACCTGCAGAGCGACTTCGTGATCGGCATCGGCAACCGCTGGGCCAACCGCCACACCGGCGGCTTGGAGACTTACACGGCAGGCCGGCAGTTCGTGCACATCGACATCGAGCCCACGCAGATCGGCCGCGTGTTCTCCCCGGACCTGGGCATCGCGTCCGACGCCGGTGCGGCGCTGGCCGGGCTGGTTGAGCTCGCCCGCGAGCGCAAGGCGGCAGGGTCCCTGCCGGACTACAGCGCCTGGGTGGCTGAATGCCAGGAGCGCAAGGCCTCCCTGCACCGCAAGACCCACTTCGAGAACATCCCCATCAAGCCGCAGCGTGTGTACGAGGAGATGAACAAGGCTTTCGGCCGCGACATCATCTACGTGTCCACCATCGGACTGTCCCAAATCGCCGGCGCGCAGATGCTGCACGTGTTCGGCCCGCGCAAGTGGATCAACGCCGGCCAGGCAGGTCCCCTGGGCTGGACCGCTCCGGCGGCCCTCGGCGTCGTTCGCGGCAAGCCGGACGAGACCGTGGTTGCCCTCTCCGGTGACTACGACTTCCAGTTCATGATCGAGGAACTGGCCGTGGGCGCACAGTTCAACCTCCCGTACATCCACGTGGTGGTGAACAACTCCTACCTGGGCCTGATACGCCAGTCCCAACGCGGCTTCAACATGGAACAGAACGTGTCCCTGGCGTTCGACAACATCAACTCGCCCGAGACAAACGGCTACGGCGTGGACCACCTGAAGGTGGCCGAGGGCCTGGGCTGCAAGGCCGTCCGTGTGGAGGACCCCAAGGACCTCGCCGCCGCGTTCGACAAGGCCAAGGCACTGATGGGCGAGTTCCAGGTGCCCGTGGTGGTGGAAGTGATCCTGGAAAAGATCACCAACATCTCCATGGGTGTGGAAATTAACGCGGTGAACGAGTTTGAGGAACTGGCCGAGACCGCTGCCGACGCCCCCACCGCCATCCTGGCATTGCAGGGCTAAACATGCGCATCGTCATTGCCCCGGACAAGTTCAAGGGATCCCTGTCCGCCCCGGAGGTCTGCAGCCACTTGGAAAAGGGGCTGCAGCGCGGGGCGGGCGGCAATCTTGACGTGGTCCGGATTCCCGTAGCCGACGGCGGTGAGGGCACCCTCGACGCCGCCGTCGGCTCGGGCTTCACCCGCCGCAGCGCCGTGGTTGCCGGACCCACCGGTGAACCGGTGACGGCCGAGTTCGCTGTCCGGGGCAATGAGGCGGTCATCGAGATGGCGGCGGCCTCGGGTTTGGCCCTGCTCCCCGCCGGCGCGCTGGTTGATGGACGGCCAGGCCCGACGGCGGCCGCCACCGCCACCAGCCTGGGCACCGGCCAGCTCATCTCCGCCGCCCTTGACGCCGGCTGCAACCGCATCATTTTGGGCGTGGGCGGCAGTGCCAACACCGACGGCGGTGCGGGCGTCCTGCAGGGGCTCGGCGCCAGGTTCCTCGACATCGAGGGCAACGAACTTCCGCCCGGTGGTGCCGCCCTGGCCCGCCTGGACCGGATCGACTTCAGCCGGTTTGAACCCCGGCTGAAGGACACACGCTTTGTGCTGGCGTCCGACGTCGACAATCCCCTGCTCGGCGCCCAAGGCGCCGCGGTGATTTTCGGCCCGCAAAAGGGCGCCACGCAACAGGACGTCGACATGCTCGACGCCGCCCTGGCCAGGTTTGTCGAAGTCCTGGCCAGGGAAATCGGTCCCGACGGCCCCAATAACAGGGCCTTCAAGGCAGCGGAAGCCCCGGGCGCCGGAGCGGCAGGAGGTGTTGGCTATGCCGCCATCGCCGTTCTGGCCGCAACCCGCCGCCCGGGCATCGACGTTGTCCTCGAATTCACAGAATTGAAGCAGAGACTGGCCGGCGCCGACCTGGTGATCACCGGCGAAGGAAGCCTGGACGAGCAGAGCCTGCTGGGCAAGACGCCCATGGGTGTTGCCCGGGCAGCCGCAGCGCAGGGTGTCCCGGTGATCGCAGTGTGCGGCCGCACCACGCTTGGACCGGGCCAGGCAGCCGCTGCCGGATTCGAGGACGTTTACGCTTTGACCGAGCTTGAAAGCAATGTAGACAGGTGCATAGCAGAGGCAGCGGAGCTTCTGGAGCAGCTGGGCACCCAGATCAGCGGAAGGCTGGCGGCGAACACGCTGTCCCGTCCCGCAACCACCAAGGAGGACCTCCATGTCTGAAGAACGTTTTGACCTGGTCATCCGCGGCCAGCGCATCCTCACCACCGCCGGCCTGGCACCCCGCGAAGTGGGCGTCCGCGGCGGAAAAATCGTGGCCCTCGAACCGCTGGGCAACGGCCTGGCCGGCGCCGAGGTCATTGAGCTGGCCGACGACGAAACCCTGATCCCCGGGCTGGTGGACACCCACGTCCATGTCAACGAGCCCGGCCGCACCGAGTGGGAGGGATTCGCCTCCGCCACCCGTGCAGCTGCTGCCGGCGGGGTAACCACCATCATCGACATGCCGCTGAACTCGGTCCCGCCCACCACCACGGTGGAAAACCTCAAGCTGAAGCGCGAGGTGGCCGAGGACCAGGCGTTCATTGACGTTGGGTTCTGGGGCGGCGCCATCCCCGGCAACAAGGGTGACCTGCGGGCCCTGCACGACGAAGGCGTCTTCGGCTTCAAGTGCTTCCTGCTGCACTCCGGCGTGGACGAGTTCCCGCACCTGGACGCGGATGAGATGGAGGAGGACATGGCCGAGCTGAAGTCCTTCGACTCCCTCATGATTGTCCACGCGGAGGACTCCCATGCCATCGACCGCGCGCCGCACCCCGGCGGCGACCACTATCAAACCTTCCTGGCCTCCCGCCCCCGCGGCGCCGAGAACAAGGCCATCGCCGAGGTCATCGAGCGGGCCCGCTGGACCGGTGCGCGTGCGCACATCCTGCACCTCTCGTCGTCGGACGCCCTGCCGATGATCGCCTCCGCCAAGCGCGACGGCGTGAAGTTGACCGTCGAGACGTGCCCGCACTACCTGACGCTGATGGCTGAGGAAATCCCCGACGGCGCCACCGCCTACAAGTGCTGCCCGCCCATCCGCGAGGCCTCCAACCGGGAGCTGCTGTGGCAGGGCCTGCAGGACGGCACCATCGACTGCATCGTCTCGGACCATTCCCCCTCCACCCTGGATCTGAAGGACCTGGAGAACGGGGACTTCGCCGTGGCCTGGGGCGGCGTCTCGTCGCTGCAGCTGGGCCTGTCCCTGATATGGACGGAGGCACGGCACCGCGGCATTCCGCTGGAGCAGGTGGTGTCCTGGATGGGTGAGAAGCCGGCAGCGCTGGCCCGGCTCTCCAACAAGGGCCAACTGGCGCTGGGCTACGACGCCGACTTTGCCGTGTTCGCCCCGGACGAGGCGTTTGTGGTGGACGTGTCCAAGCTCAAGCACAAGAACCCCATCACCCCCTACGACGGCAAGGCCCTCTCCGGCGTGGTCCGCAAGACGTTCCTGCGCGGCGCTGTAGTGGACGGCCAAACCCCCACGGGCAAGCTGATCCGCCGCGGCGGAGTCTAGGGACGCGCCATGGCAGTGGAAGCCCACCATCCGCGGACGGTGGCACGGCCGCGGATAGCCGTCAGGGGTGCTGCCGCGCCGGCGGCGGCTGCCCGGGGACTCGCCGTGTGGGTGGTTCCCGGGGAAGGCACCAGCCCGGAACTCCTCGCCCACGCCGCCCAACTGGTCCTAGCCAGGGCCCTCGAAACTGCTCCGGAGGCGGAAGTCCATTGGCCCGCCACCGGAGCTCCCACCTCCGGGGTCTCCGCCACGGCGGAAGGAGCCGCAGACGACTCCTCTCAGCCTCCCTCCGCGGCGGAGAACCCCGGCGGCACCGATGACGACGGCGGCACCCGGCTGCCGCCGTCGGCCGGTCCCGTCAGCCGGGTTGCCGTGGACCTGGCTGCCGACACCGTGCTGCTGGACGGCCGCACTGTGCAGCTGACCGGCGTCGAGTTCAAGGTGCTCCGGTACCTGGTGACCCACCTGTCGCGCACTGTGGGCAGGGAGGAACTCCAGCAGTTCCTGGACTCGTTTGAAACCCCCGGCGCCTCGGCCCGGTCCATCGACGTGTACGTGGGCCGGATCCGCCGGAAACTCGGAAATGCGCGCCATGCTGTGGCCACTGTCCGCGGCGGAGGCTACCGGTTTGTGCCGGGGCAGCGGGTAACCGTCCGCGGCCCGGCGGAATACTGCATATGACGCCGGAGTTGTATGACTGAGCGGGAAGCCGCTTCACTTGATGTTTTGCCAGTAACTGACAAAGTCTTCCAAAGGAACGCCATGAGCCAGACCCTGACCACCAAGCTTCAGCCCGGAACCCAGGCCCCTGATTTCACCCTTCAGGATGCCCAGGGCCGCGAGACTGCCTTGGCCGACTACCGTGGCAAGAACGTCATCGTGTACTTCTACCCCAAGGCCGCCACCCCCGGCTGCACCACGGAGGCCTGCGACTTCCGCGACAGCCTGGCCTCCCTGCAGGGCAAAGGCTACGAAGTCATCGGCATCTCCCCCGATGCACCGGAAGCCCTGGCCGGCTTCACCGGTGACTTCTCCCTGACCTTCCCCCTGCTGTCCGACCCGGACCACGCAGTTGCCCTGGCCTACGGCGCCTGGGGCGAGAAGCTGGTCAACGGCGAAATCACCGAGGGCATTGTCCGCTCCACTGTAGTGCTGGATCCCGAAGGCAAAGTCACGCTGGCCCAGTACCAGGTCAAGGCCGACGGCCACGTTGCTGCCCTGAAGGAAGCCCTGGGAATTTAGCCACCCACCGGACGCTCTCGCACTTAACGCACCTTTACCCGGGACGCTCTCGCACTTGACGCGCCTTTACCCGGGACGCTCTGGCACCTACTGCGGGAGCGTCCCGGCGTTAAGGGCACAATCGCGGCGCCAAGTCATCCTGCTGCTTTGGCGCCCTACGCGTCCGTGTCCGCCGTAGCCTTGCCCTCTGCGGCCGCCTGCTGATATTCGGCCGACACCCGACGGTACACGGGGGTCAGGAAAGCCAGCAGCGCGGCGATGACCATAATGATCCCTGCGATGAGGAACACCAGGGCAATACCGCGGGAGGTGCCCTCGCCCAGCAGCGGGGCCAGCTGGGCCGCGCCGTCGGTCGATCGTGCGTAGGGGATGATCCAGAACTGGGCGAGCGGCGCAATAAGGAAGGACGTGATGGGCGCAGCCGCAGACTCAAACGCCATGGCGAAACCGAACACCCGGCCCTGCCGTGGCAGCGGAACCACCTGCTGGATCACCGTCTGCTCGGCGGCCTCCACAACGGGCACCAGCGTCAGGTACAGCCAGATCCCGAGGACGTACAGCCACGCCCACTCCCGGAGGGTGAACACCGCGCCGAGGACCCCCATGGCCACTACCGCGATAAGCAGAGTGCGCAACGGGTTGGCCCCGAGGCCGAACTTGCTGATCAGCGCCCCGCCGACCAGGAATCCGCTGGAGCCTACAGCCAGAAAAACGCCCCAGAGTTCCACTGGGAACATCTCCAGGCCATAGGGGTCCATCAGCGCCATGTAGACGCCGCCGATAAAGTTGTTGAACGTGGAGAACAGGATCAGTGCGAACAGGCCGGAAATGGCCAGCACAGCGGCGTAGGAGCCGCGAAGGTCGAACCCGCCGTGCGCATCGGTGGCCGCGACCTGCCGTTCCTCAGGCATGCGGAGGATGAGCAGGTGTGCGAAGGCGAGCGCTGTGAGCATGAGGGCGACCACGATGGTCCACCCCATACCCAGCAGCCCCACCGACAGCCCTGACAGCACGGAAGTGATGAGGAACATCAGCCCCTGCACCATCCCCACCAGGCCGTTGGCATTGGCCCGCCGGTCCGGCTCGATCAGGATGGTGACCGTGGTGGACAGTGCGATGTTCCGCAGGTTCTCCACCACCGCGCCGATCAGGATGACCAGGGTGAACACCCAGAACCACGGCTGGGTCAGGTCCAGTAGCGACGACGCGGGCGTCAGGAGGAACATCACCCCGGACAGCATAAACATCACCAGGGTGAAGGCGGCGGCGAATCGCATCACGGCCAGCTTGCGGTAGCGGTCCACGAAGGTGCCGAAGCTGATGCTGGAAAGGGCGATCAGCAGCATGTACGCGCCCCCCACCACCCCGGTGGCGATCACGTTGCGCGTTTCCAGGTACACCCAGAAGGTCAGAGCAAACCATAGGTAGCTGGTGGTGATGTTGGCCAGGGCGGTGTTCACCAGGATCCCGGTGAAGGTGCGCGACCTTTCTGCCGGGCTGCGCACGGAGGTGTCGACGGCGTCCGGGTCCGCCAGGTGCGGGGCTTCCCCGTCCTCATCAGGTGTGGCGGCGAGGGCCACGTCCTCGCCAAGCCCCGTCCCGCCGTCGGAAGCCGCAGCAGCCGTGCCCCGGGCCGGTTCCTGCTCGGTCATGCGTCCCAGTGTAATGAGGACCAACCGGGGCCGACAGGGTGGAAACCCCCCTCCTGCTGCTTCACCGGAACCTAAGCGCGTAAGGGGCAGCCCTGCTGTCGCGGAGGCCTTGGTTTCGTCGGAGCCGACAGTGGGGTTGACGAGGCAGGACCGGTACATCCACTTCCTTGAGCCGGTACTGCTTTCAGGAGGAGTCCAGGTGCGTATGACGTGTTGCCGTGGACTAAGCACCCCCGTTGCCCCCTTCCGGGGTCCGGTGACAGGATGGCCGCATGGCGATCGAGGTCCGTCCGGCCACCGAGTTCGAGGACGTCAGGACGATGGTGGGGCCCAAGCGGCCCGACGCCAACGTCTGCTGGTGCCTGAGCTACCGAATTCCATCCAAACAGAACCAGGCCTTGCGCGGGACGGAGCGCGGGGACCTGATGAAAGAGCTGGTGGCCCAGGATCCCCCGCCGGGGGTTTTGGCGTACGACGGCGGCGAGGTAGTTGGGTGGGCAGCGGTCCACCCCCGTGCTGACACCAGTTTCGCCGGCAACCGCAAGATCCCGCACGTGGACGACCTGGAGGTGTGGTCGGTGTGGTGCATCCGGGTACGGCCGGGTCATCGGGGTGAGGGCATTTCCCACCACCTGCTGAAGGGTGCCGTAGAACTGGCGCGGGCCCATGGAGCAGCAGCCGTGGAGGGCTACCCAGTAGATAACGGCGGGCAGAAAGTCGACCTTACTATGGCCTACGTGGGCACCCGAAAGCTCTTCGAGGACGCCGGCTTCACGAAGGCCGCGGACACGGAATCAATCCTCAACGGCTTCCCGCGGGTGCTGATGCGCCTGGACCTGGCAGGAGGTTGATGATCCTGGATCAAGCGTGTCAGGGTTTTTTCCACCATTTGCCGGGCCAGTCCTCGTCGATGGCCCACAATGCCAAAAGCAGGGCATCGACTGTCATGAGTCCCGCAATGAGGTACGCCCAACCTGTCCACCAACCCATAACAATCTCCTGACCCGGTAACCCCCCAGCCACTCGATTGCTCCTAAGTGTGGCACCTAAGCCGCCGCTGCGGAACGCCCCAAATCCACACTCTTGAAAAGTGCCTCCAGCCTGTTGTGAGCCTCGGTTTCCAGCTTGAGGCGGCGCGTCAGCTTCTCCACCTGCACGGACATCTCCGCGCCGACCGGGAGCCGGTCGCCCGGCCAGCTGGATGCCTCCCGCGATTCGGCCAGCGCCTGGGCCAGGGCATTGGCGGCGGCACGCACTTTTCGTGAGTGGAAGTAGACACGCAGCAGCGCCCTGCCCTTGTCCACAGCTGCCTGCAACAGGTCGCCGGGCACCGATTCCCCTCCTGCTGTCAGAGAGTTCGGTTCTGAACCAGCCGGCACTGCACGGGCCGGTTCTGTAACAGCGGCGCCACCCGCCGTCACCTGGTTTTTCTTGTTGATGTGTCCCACTGGCTGCTCCGCCTTCCTGCCCGCCGTGCAGCCTCCGAACGGATCGTCCTTGACCCTCGTACTCGAAGAAAGCTGCTCCCTGCCTTCGAGTGTCCCGGGCCTTCCTCAACGTCCGGGCAAGCGGGTCCCAAGATTGACGCAAGATCTCCCCGGCCGGCCTGCTTCGCGCCGCCGTCGCCGCCGACGTGAGCGAGGAAACAACCGCGAATCCCATTCCTGCGAGGCGCTGTGACTCGGGCGGCAGCCGTTAATGCGGTAGAAGTAGAGTTATGGTCTCTCCATCCGAAATCCGTCGTGCCGTTGTTATTGAGGACGACCCGGACATTCGCGGCCTGCTGGTCCGTGTCCTGGTTAAGCAGGGCTTCGACGTCACCGAGGCCGACGCCGGCCTGCCCGGCGTGGAGGAAGTCCGCCGTCGCAAGCCCGATCTGATCACCCTGGACCTGAACCTGCCGGACCTCGACGGCCTGGAAGTCTGCAAGTTGCTCCGCGAATTCTCGGATGCCTTCATTGTGATGCTCACTGCCCGCGCCGACGAACTGGACAAGCTGACCGGCCTGGACAACGGAGCCGATGAATACATCAGCAAGCCGTTCAGCCCCCGGGAACTGCAGTCCAGGATCAACGCGCTCTTCCGCCGCAGGCCTTCCGCAGCCGCGGACTCCGCCGCCCGCAATGACCTGGAGCGGGCCACGGAGGTCCAGCAAAGCCTCCTTCCCAAGGAGGACATCCGCGTGGAGGGCTACGACGTGGCCGGCATGTTCCGCCCGTCCCGCAGCGTGGGCGGTGATTTCTATGACTGGTACCAGACGCAGGACGGGCTCCACCTGACCTTCGCCGACGCCATGGGCAAGGGCATGGGAGCCGCGCTCATCGCAGCAACAGTGCGCGCTGTCATGCGCTCCACCGGCCACCGGCAGGACCTGGACGGGGCATTCGCCACCGCCAGCAAGGCCATCGCCACGGACCTGGACTCCTCCAACTCCTTTGCCACCTTGTTCCACGCGCGGCTGGACGCAGCGTCCGGAACGGTCAACTATGTCGACGCCGGGCACGGGCTTGCGCTGCACGTTCGGTCCGGCGGCACGGCCCACCGGCTCCCTTCCGGCGGCCCGCCGGTCGGCGCCTGGGAAGGGACTTCCTGGCCGCAGTCATCACTGGACCTCGCCCCGGGAGATTCGCTGGTAGTGGTCAGTGACGGCGTGCTGGACGTCTTCGGCTCCGTGGAGGACTTCACCGAAGCCGTCGGCCGCGCCGCCCAAAGTGGGGATTCTGCGCAGGGAGCCAGCGCCGCGATCCTGGCACTCGCCCCGGCCGAGACAGCCGAGGATGACGTCACGGTGGTTGTGGTCCGCCGGCTACCGGAAGATGCAACCGCGTGACCCGCTTCTGGACCCGCCTGGTGGTGGTCCTGACGGTCATCACCGGCATCAACTACATCGCCTGGCGCTGGGCAGCGTCCCTCAACTGGGATGCCTGGTGGATCGCCGTGCCGCTGGTGGTCGCCGAAACCTACAGCCTGATTGACGTCATGCTGTTCGGCATGACCGTCTGGAAGCTGAAAATCCGCAAGGGCGCGCCACCGCCCCCGCATGATGCCACCGTGGACGTCTTCATCACCACCTACAACGAAGACCTGGACATGGTGATGACCACAGCACTGGCTGCCCAGAAGATCCGGCATCCGCACAGCACCTGGATCCTCGACGACGGCGCACGGCCCGAGCTGAAGGCCCTCGCCGAGCAGCACGGCCTGGGCTATGTCACCCGCAGCGAGGACTGGACCTCGAACCTCCCCCGGCACGCGAAGGCCGGCAACCTGAACAACGCCCTGATGCAAACGCACGGCGAGTTCCTCCTGATCCTGGACGCGGACCAGATCCCCGAGCCCGACATCCTCGAAAAAACGCTGGGGTACTTCAACAACCGCCGGGTGGCACTGGTCCAGACACCGCAGTACTTCAGCAACGTGCCCGCCGATGACCCCCTCGGCAGCCAGGCACCCCTTTTCTACGGCCCCATCCAGCAGGGCAAGGACGGCTGGAACGCCGCCTTCTTCTGCGGCTCCAACGCCATCCTGCGCCGCGAGGCCTTGATGCAGCTGGGCCTTGTGGGCTACGTGAAGGAAACCGAGAAAAGCATCCGCCGAGCTCTGGCGGCCTCCCGCTCCGCGATCAAACAGGCCCGGAAGTCCGCGGACATGGAGACGCCCCTGGTGGCCCAGGTGCTCGACGAGGTGGAGGCAGCCACCCGCGAGGCCCAGCAGGAACTGGACGCCGGCCAGCCGCTGAGCGAGATCACCTACCGTGTCCGCCGCCGCGTGGACGCAGCCGTGCAGACCCTCGTGATGGCCGACGTCGAAGCCCTCCAGGCAGACCTCGAAGAGATTGCCGCCATGGAACTGGCCCATGTGGGCGAGTCCGGCGTTCCCGTGGTGGCCGACGACGCCGTGCAGCGGATGTCCGCCCGCGACTGGTCACCGCTCGGAGCCCTGGAATCCGTGCAGGCCGTCCTGGACGCGCTCTCGGTGGAACGCAACGACGAAGCCCAGCCCGTGATGCCGCTGGCCACCATCTCCGTCACCGAGGACATGGCCACCGCCATGCGCATGCACGCCATGGGCTGGGAGAGCGTCTACCACCACGAGGTCCTGGCGTACGGCCTGGCGCCGGAGGACCTCAAGACGATGCTCACCCAGCGCCTCCGCTGGGCGCAGGGCACCATCCAGGTGCTGCTCCGCGAAAATCCGCTCGTCCAGAAGGGCCTGAAGCTGGGCCAGCGGCTGATGTACTTCGCCACCATGTGGACCTACCTTAGCGGCTACGCGGCGGTCATCTACTTCGCCGCCCCCATCATCTACCTGCTGCTGGGCATCCTGCCGGTCACGAGCCTGAGCTGGGACTTCTTCATCCGGTTCATCCCGTTCATGGTGGTCAACCAGCTGTTGTTTGCCGTCGCCGGCCGGGGCATTCCCACCTGGCGAGGCCAGCAGTACAGCCTCGCCCTGTTCCCCACCTGGATCAAGGCGTGCTCGACGGCGGCCCGGAACGTCTGGTTCGGCCGTCCCCTGGGGTTTGCCGTCACCCCCAAGGCCCGCCAGAGCGGCGGACCCAGCTGGAGCCTGATCCAGCCACAGATCGTGGTGTCCGTGCTGCTGGCCGTGGCTGCCGTCGTCGGAATCATTCGGCTGGCCAACGGCCTTGCCGAACCGCTGGGCACCCTGGTGAACGTCGCCTGGGTCATATTCGACCTGGTGGTCATGAGCATCCTGGTGCGTGCAGTGCTTTATAAGGGTTACCAGCCGGCCGCAGATCCGGCAGTACAAGAACCAGAGAGGAATCCTGATGGAGTTTAGCTATGAGGTCAAGGACTCGTATGCGGAGGTCAAGGCGGACGGGCGGCTGAACATGGTCTCCGCGCCGAAGCTGCGTGAGTTCGTTACTGACGTAATCGCCGGCGGGTCCAACCGGATCGTGGTGAACCTGGAGAACACGGCGTTTATGGACTCCTCCGGCTTGGGCGCGCTGATCGGCTGCCTGAAGGCGGCGCGGCAGGCCGGTGGTGACCTGCGGATTGCGGCTGTCCAGCCGCAGGTGAAGATGGTCCTGCAGCTGACCAGCATGGACAAGGTCCTCACGGCCTACGGATCAGCCGAAGAGGCGTTCAGCAATGACTGAGGTCCTGGCATCCCGCAGCTTCCGCGGGCTGGCCACCGGGGACGCGATCGAGTCCGTCCATAACGATCTCGACAGCCTTTGGCTTGACGTCCCCTTCGTGCAGGACATGGACCAGATGACGTTTACGACGGCGGTGATCGAGTCGGCATCGAACATCGTCCAGCATGCGGAGCCGGCCGGGCCGGAGCCTGTGGAGTTGGGCGTGGACATCGAAGTGCGGCCAACGCTGCTGCAGGCGCGGGTCAGCGCCTATCATGCCAAGCCCCCGTTCGGCCCGATGGAACCCGCGAGGCAGGGCGAGGAGGCCGAGTCCGGCCGGGGGCTGGCGCTGATCCAGGCCCTGGTCACCACGGTCACTTTCGAGCGGCAGGACGGTACGAACACCTGGGTCCTGTCGCGGACCTCGCAGCAGGACTAGGACCTCAGCGGGTTTTTGTCCAGATATGCAGGCCTCCGGCGCCCGAAACCCTGCATATCTGCACAAAAACTCCTGTGAGTCGGGTGGGGCGGTGGCGCTAGTTCGGGAATGTCACCGAGACAGTGGCCCCGCCGCCTGGAGTGTCACTGATGGTGAGCTCTCCACCGTGCGCCTGCGCGATCCGGCGGCAGGTGGCCAGTCCCAGCCCTGTCCCGGGGCCGTCACCGGGACGGTTCAGCCGCACCAAAGGCTCTACCGCCCGGGGGCGGTCGGTGGGGTGGATGCCCTTGCCGTTGTCAGCGACGTGGACAGTGAGTCCGCGGGGGCAACTGGTGGCGGTAACAGCCACCCGAAGGTCCCGCTGGGGGTCCCGGTAGTTCAGGGAGTTGGCGAGCAGGTTCTGCACCATCGTGCGCAGCTGCGACCGGTCGGCATACAGCTGGGCATCCTCGCACAGGATGCCGCTGCCCAGGCCGAGGCTCACGCCAAGGTCCTGGGATGCCTCTGCCGTCACAGACAGAAGTGACACCCGTTCGCGATTCAGCCGCCCGTTTGCCCGGGAGTAGTCCAGCACATCCTGCAGGGTGCCCAGCATTCGCTGCCCACCGCTGCCGATGAGCTGCAGGTACTCCTTAACCGGATGGTCCTGGGGAATCTCGGGATCATCCTCGGCCAGCTCCACATAACCAAGGATGGTGGTGAGCGGAGCACGGAGGTCGTGGCTGACGCGGCCGGCAAACTCGGCCAGCATCGCATTGCTCCGCTCCAGCTCGGCCAGGGCCTCATTGAGCTGCAGGGTGCGGTGCTGCAGCTCGAGAAGCTCCACCACCTGCTGCGCCAGCACCTCCAGCACATCAATCTGCTCGCGCCTGGGAAGTTCGGCGCCCTCCGAGAACACGCACAGCGAGCCGAGCACCAGCCCGCTGGCGGTCCTTAGCGGCACGGAAGCGTAGAAGCGGACGTCGGCTATCTCCCCTGTCACAAACGGGTTTGCGGCAAACCGGGGGTCCTGCGAGGCATCCCGCACCACTGTGGTTCCTGGTTCAAGGAATACGCTGGCGCACATGGAGTCCTCGCGGGAGCAGATGCCGGCATCGGTCCCGGCGGCGGCGATCTGCAGCTGATGGCCGGACGTGATGATGTTGACCACGCTGTAGGGCACCCCGCAGAGCGAGGCGGCCAGGCGCACCAGGTTATTGAGGGCACCACGGGCCTGCTCATCAACCAGTTCCGGAATCCGTCCAGCAGTGTCAGGGAGCAGCCCATACTCCCGCAGGTCAAGGTCCCGCTGATCCTGATCGGTCAGCATTTGGATAGCTGTCGCGTCCATATTTCTTCTTGAGCCCCCAGCATTATCGTCGAGCCGAAAGCTCTTCCGCGATGATACCCGTCCGGCCAGACGCCTGCGGTAGTCTCTTGACACCACCACGACGCTCAACTTCAATATTACGTATGCTGAAATAACAGTTCCATGATGCGGAAGCCTAAAGCTGGCGTTGCCGATGCTTGGGTGCCGAAGTCCGGCCTCCGCATAGCCGTCACCATGGATGCCAGCATTTGTCACCGAGGAACCAGCCAGCATGAAGCTTGCCGAATTCAATACCGCGGACCCAGCAAGGGCTGCGGAAACCCTCAGGCCCTGCATCGACGTCCAGCGCTGGGTGGACGCTGTTGCCGCGGCCCGGCCTTTCCCCACCAAGGAAGCCCTGCTCGCTTTCGCTTCCGTTGCCGCCAACCCCTTCACGTCCGAAGAGGTTGAGTCCGCCATGGCGCATCACCCGCGGATCGGCGAACGGCCGACGGCGGCCACCACCGAAGCGTCCATGTCCCGTTCCGAGCAGGCAGGGGTAGATCCGGCGGACAGCGCGCTGGCAGAGGCTTTGGCCCAGGGAAACAGGGAGTACGAGGAAAAGTTCGGCCGCGTCTTCCTGATCCGCGCCGCCGGCCGCACGGCCCCGGAAATCCTGCAGTCCTTGAAGGAGCGGCTGGAAAACTCCCCGGCCGAAGAAGACACCATCGTGGCCCAGCAGCTGCGCGAGATCGCCGTACTGCGGCTTGAAGGACTGATGACCGAATGAGCGTCTCCCACGTCACCACCCACATCCTCGACACAGGCGCCGGACGCCCGGCGGCTGGGGTCGCCGTCGTGCTGTACAGGAACGACGGCGGCAGCTGGCAGGAACTGGCCGGCTCCACTACCGACGCCGATGGCCGTGCGAAGGACCTGGGCCCGGAGCAGCTGGAACCCGGACACTACAAGCTCAACTTCGCCACCGGGAGCTACTACGCCGGCCTGCAGACCGCCACGTTTTTCCCGGAGGTTGACCTGGTGTTCGAAGTCACGGGCCCCGAGCATTACCACGTCCCCCTCCTGCTGAGCCCGTTCGCATACTCCACCTATCGCGGCAGCTAACCCACCCTGTTGACCTATCACTTATGGTCCCCATTCCGGGGTTTTGGCAACCGTAAGCGATAGGTCAACGGCGGAAATGTAGGCTTGATGCATGCCTTCTGAACAACCCTCCGCCGAGCGCCGCGAAATCACCGTCCGCCGTGCGCCCAAGTACGTCCCGTTCCTGGTTCTGGGCGCACTGGTGGGTATCGCCGCTGCGGCAGTGGTTGCCTACGGCCTGCCGGAAACGCCCAGCTTCGACGCCGGCTCCGTCTTCGGATTCTTCCTGGTGCTGTTCGCGGCCGCCGGCGCGGTCCTGGGTGCCGTAGCGGCGCTCATCCTGGATCGGCGCAGCGTCAAGCGGCAGCAGCGGGCCGTCGTGGAGTCCGTCCCGGACTCTGAGCCGGATACGGACCCGCAGCCCTAGCCCCGGTCATAAACGGGCGGCCGGAAAAGTCTTACCCCATGTCGTGAGATAATCGACCAGTGGCACGCGGCGATGGAAAACTTTCCCATGATCTTCTCCCTGGCGAAAAAGGCCCGCAGGACGCCTGTGGCGTTTTCGGAGTCTGGGCACCAGGTGAAGAAGTAGCAAAACTAACCTATTACGGGCTGTATGCACTGCAGCACCGCGGTCAGGAGTCCGCTGGTATAGCCACCAGCGACGGCAACCGGATCAACGTCTACAAGGACATGGGACTCGTTTCCCAGGTCTTCGACGAGACCACCCTGAACACCCTTACCGGGCACCTTGCAGTGGGCCACTGCCGCTACTCCACCACCGGAGCCAGCCATTGGGCCAACGCCCAGCCCACCCTCGGCGCCACCAGCACCGGGACCGTGGCCCTGGCGCACAATGGCAACCTCACCAACACGGCTGAGCTTAACGCCATGATCCAGGAACGCAACGGCGGCCAGCTCACCGGCGAGATGAAGCAGGGCAACACCTCCGATACCGCCCTGGTCACCGCCCTCCTGGAGGGTGAACCAGGCAAGTCCCTCGAAGAGACCGCCATCGAACTGCTGCCCAAGATCAAGGGCGGCTTCTGCTTTGTCTTTATGGACGAAGGCACCCTCTACGCGGCCCGCGACACCTTCGGCATCCGCCCGCTGGTCCTGGGCCGGCTGGAACGCGGCTGGGTGGTCGCGTCCGAGCAGTCCGCGCTTGCCACAGTTGGCGCCAGCTTCATCCGCGAGATCGAGCCCGGCGAGTTCATCGCCATCGACGAGCAGGGCGTGCGTTCCCAGCGTTTTGCGGAGCCGACGCCGGCCGGTTGCGTTTTCGAGTACGTCTACCTTGCCCGTCCGGATGCCGCCATCGCGGGCCGCTCCGTGTACGAGTCCCGGGTGGAGATGGGCCGCCAGCTGGCCCGTGAAAACACACAGGTAGCGGACATCGTGATTCCCGTTCCGGAATCCGGCACCCCCGCCGCCGTGGGCTACGCCGAGGAATCCGGCATCCCGTTCGCCCACGGGTTCGTCAAGAATTCCTACGTTGGCCGTACCTTCATCCAGCCTTCGCAGACACTGCGCCAGCTGGGTATCCGGCTCAAGCTCAACGCCCTCGAGTCCGTGATCCGCGGCAAGCGCGTGGTGGTGGTGGACGACTCGATCGTCCGCGGCAACACGCAGCGCGCCATCGTCCGGATGCTCCGCGAAGCCGGTGCCGCAGCAGTCCACGTCAAGATCTCCTCCCCGCCGGTGCAGTGGCCCTGCTTCTACGGCATCGACTTCGCCTCCCGCGCCGAGCTCATTGCGAACGGCGCAACCATCGAGGAGATCTCGCAGGCCATCGGTGCAGACTCGCTGGCCTACATCTCTGAGGACGGCATGATCGGGGCCACCCGGCAGCCCCGGGAGCGCCTGTGCACCGCGTGCTTCACGGGCAAGTACCCCATTGAGCTGCCGGGCTCTGACAAGCTGGGCAAGAACCTGCTGGAACGCACGGACCTTGGCGGCCTGAAGCCCTCGCCGTCCGCCCTTCCGGGCCAGACTGCCGCCCTTGCCGTGGACCCTGCAATCGACCCTGCCGTGGATCCGGCGGAAAAGTCCGGCGCCACGGGCTGCGATCCCGGACCGGACTCGGAGTTTGAGAACCTGCTGACCGAAGCCGACCTTGTGCCAGAGATTCATCACGCAGTCACCACCCCCGACGCTGACAAGAAAGAGTCCGTATGACTTCCGCTGCCCCCGCCTCCGGCAACACCGCCGGGAACACTGCCGGCATCACCTACGCCTCCGCGGGCGTCGATGTTGAAGCCGGCGACCGCGCCGTCGAGCTTATGAAGGGTGCCATCAAGGCCACCCACAACTCCTCGGTGATCGGCGGGGTGGGCGGCTTCGCCGGCCTCTACGACGTCTCTAAGCTCCTCACCTACAAGAAGCCGCTGCTGGCAACGTCCACCGACGGCGTAGGCACCAAGGTCGCCATTGCCCAGGCCATGGACATCCACGACACCATCGGCTTCGACCTCGTGGGCATGGTGGTGGACGACATCGTCGTGGTAGGCGCAGAGCCCCTCTTCATGACGGACTACATTGCCTGCGGCAAGGTGGTGCCCGAGCGCATCGCCGACATTGTCCGCGGCATCGCGGCAGCATGCTCCGTGGCGGGCACCGCGCTGGTGGGCGGCGAGACGGCCGAGCACCCCGGCCTGCTGGGCGAGCACGAGTACGACGTCGCCGGCGCAGCCACCGGCGTCATCGAGGCCGACCACCTCCTCGGCCCGGACCGCGTCCGCGCCGGCGACATCGTCATCGGTATGACCTCCTCGGGCCTGCACTCCAACGGCTACTCCCTGGTGCGCCGCGTGATCAACCACGCCGGCTGGGCGCTGGACCGCCAGGTCTCCGAACTTGGCCGTACCCTCGGTGAGGAACTCCTGGAGCCCACGCGCGTCTACGCGGCGGACTGCCTGGACCTTGCCCGCACGTTCCCCGTCACCGGTGAATCCGCGGTCCACGGCTTCAGCCACGTGACCGGTGGCGGCCTGGCCGCCAACCTGGCCCGCGTGCTCCCCCAGGGCCTGGTGGCCACCGTCGACCGCTCCACCTGGGAGCTGCCGGCCATCTTCAAACTGGTGTCCGAACTCGGCAACGTGCCGCTGGCAGACCTGGAGCGCACCCTGAACCTGGGCGTGGGCATGGTGGCCATCGTCTCGGCTGACGTTGCTGACGCAGCAGTCTCCCGCCTGAACGACCGTGGACTGCCGTCCTGGATCATGGGCACCGTCACCAAGGACTCGGATTCAATCCTGAAGTCCGGCCCGGATTACGTGCAGGGCGCCAAGGGCGTGGACGGCGGCGCGGTCCGCCTGGTCAACGCCTACGCCTGAGCTTATGCGGAATGCCGGCGGGTGCCTTGAGCGCCCGCCGGCTTTTTTGTGCCAGGATCCCAAAACCCGCCATCACCTCCTGCAGAACATCAGGCAACCCGCCATCACCTTGGGATCAACCAGAGGCACAGTCACCTGTCGATAGTTGCGTAATTGAGAACGGTTCTTGTTAGGATGAACTCGTTCCCGAAGTCCTGCCACGAAACGACGTTCCGATGCCTGCACCCGCCCTGTCCGTGAAGAACCTCGTGCTCTCGCACGCCGGGCACCAGTTGGTGCACCCCCTGACGTTCTCCATCCAGTGGGCTGAAAGCGTTGCGCTTCTGGGAGCCTCAGGATCCGGAAAGTCGCTGACCGCCTCCGCCCTCACGGGGACAGTGCCGGAAGGAATCACGGCGAGAGGGGAAATTTCGTTTGGGGCTGCTTTCCGGCCAGGGGACTGCGGAAGCGCGGAGGGCGATGCCGGCGCAGCCTTGATCAGCCAAGATTCCCAGACCGCCCTCAATCCGCTGGTGCCGGTGGGCAAGCAGCTGATGATCCCGCTCCGCCGGGCAGGGCTCAGCCGCACTGAAGCCCGGTGCCAAGCGGCGCTCCTGCTCGCCCAGGCCGGGCTGGCGGACCCCTCGGAGATCCTGCGGCGCTACACCGGCGAGCTGTCGGGCGGGCAGCTGCAAAGGGTGTGCATTGCACTGGCATTGGCCTGCCGCTCGGAGGTCCTGGTGGCAGATGAACCCACCACAGCCCTCGATGCGGTTACCCGGCACACCGTTCTTGCGAGCCTCCGCAGCTGGGTGTCCGAGGGCCGAACCCTGATCTTCATCACCCACGATCTGGCAGCAGCGGCAGCCCTGTGCAGCCGCGCGCTCGTGATGGAAGGCGGGCACATTGTGGAGGATGCCCCGATGGCTGAGCTGCTACTGAACCCCGGGCACCCTTACAGCAAGCGGCTGGTGCGGGCGGCTACGGCAACGCCCCCGCATGCAGGAACGGCTGTGGCAGCATGACCGGGGCCCTGAGCGCGGATGGCATCTCCTTCAGCTACCCCAAGCGCAACCTCCGGAGCAGCCCTACGGCGGACATCCTCCGCAACATCACCCTGAGCCTCACTCCTGGAGCCGGCATGGCGCTTGTGGGAAGCTCCGGCTCCGGAAAATCCACGTTGGTTCGGATCATGCTCGGCCTGGCAAAGCCGTCCAACGGCACCGTCACGCTTGGCGGGTGTGCAGTAAGGCCCGGACCGGCCCGGAGCCTTCGCTGGTACCGCCGCTCGGTGCAGTACGTCCCGCAAAATCCGGCCGCGAGCCTGGACCCGCGAATGACCGTCTCGCAACTGTTAGAAGAACCTCTGCGGCAGCTCCGCGTGCAAGGAAGCCACCGGGATCTGGCGGCCCAGGCGCTGGAACGCGTGGAATTACCGGCCTGGGTGATGACCCACCGGCCGGGCGAGCTGTCCGGCGGCCAGAACCAGAGGGTGGCCATTGCCCGTGCCCTGGCAGTG
Source organism: Arthrobacter sp. MDT2-3 (assembly GCF_059090465.1). Taxonomy (NCBI): domain Bacteria; kingdom Bacillati; phylum Actinomycetota; class Actinomycetes; order Micrococcales; family Micrococcaceae; genus Arthrobacter; species Arthrobacter sp. MDT2-3. The sequence goes on from NZ_JBNHFS010000004.1 coordinate 285,378, forward strand.
AAACCGACGTACCTGCTGGCTGATGAACCCGTCAGCGGCCTGGACCTGCCCCTGCGCGATGCCGTCCTCGAACTCCTGGACGGCCTGGTGCACGAAGGCCTGGGCCTGCTCCTCGTGACCCATGACCTGGCTACCGCTGCCAGGATGTGCGGCACCACCGCCGTGCTTTCCGGAGGCAGCATCGTGGAACAGGCGCCAACGGGCCAGGTGCTGGTAAACCCCGCCAGCCCGGCCGCCGTCGCACTAGTGCAGGCGTCGCGGGGCCTGCAGCTCCCAGCCCCACTCCAGGCGGTTGCCCTGTGACCGCCCTCAACGCCGCAGAGCGGACAGCAACGAACCCGCGCCCGGCCCCGGGCCTCCTCCTCGCCAGCCAGCTCGTTTTCAATATCGGTTTCTACGCCGTGGTGCCGTTCCTCGCGCTGGTCATGACCCAGGACTTCGGCATGACGGCAACAGCGGTTGGCGTGGTTCTGGGCGCCCGCGTCTTCAGCCAGCAGGGGCTTTTCCTGGTGGGCGGGATCATCACGGACCGCTTCGGGCCGCGGCGCGCCATGCTGGTGGGTTGCCTGGTCCGTATCTGCGGCTACCTCACCCTGGCGCTTGCCGGCAGCTTTCCGCTGTTCCTCCTCGGCGCGGTCCTCACCGGGATGGGCGGCGCGCTGTTCTCACCTGCCCTGGAGTCCCTAATTGGGCAGGCGGAAGAACGACGGCGCAACACCAGTGGGAAGGCGCCCGCACTGTTTGCGCTCCTCGCCATCTGCGGAGAGATCGGGGCTGTGGCCGGACCGCTGGTGGGCGCGCTGCTGCTAGGCATTTCCTTCAGCTGGGCAGCACTGGCCGGAGCAGTGGTCTTTGCCGTGATGACGGGGGTGTTGTGGCGCAGTGTGCCCGCCGAAGCCCCGAATCTTGTGCGCGGCACTGCGTCTTCCTCCACGCCGACTTCCCCTGAGCCGCCTTCCTCCGTTGCACGGGGCGAGGGGATCACGGTGATGCTGCGGGACAAGCGCTTTGTGGCCTTTGCTGCCCTCTACAGCGTGAACCTGCTGGCCTATAACCAGCTGTACTTTGGCCTTCCCATCGAGTTGACCAGGAGCGGTGCGGGCCCCGGGGCGCTGGCCGGCTTGTTCGCCGTCGCCTCGGTCCTGACCATTGCGCTGCAGTGGCCCATCTCCCGGCTGACAACTTGGATGGGACCGGGCAGAGCCCTGACGGCAGGTTTCCTCCTCAAGGGCCTGGCCTTCGCCACCATGGCACTGCTCGCCCAGGTTCCGCCCGCCGGCACCCTGCAGCTCCTGCCGCCGCTGCTGCTTGTGGTGGGGCTGTGCCTGGGGCACATGTGCATCGGGCCGGTGGCCATGCCGCTGGTCCTGGACTTTGCCCGCGGCCGACGGACGGGCATCTATTACGGGCTCCTCGCGAGCATGGGCGGCTGCGCGGTGCTGCTGGGCAACGTTGCCCTCGGGCCGCTCTACTCGGGAGCCACCGAGCCGGGGCCCGACGCCGCGTGGCCCTGGGCGGTGATGGCGGCACTGACGGCGCTTCCCGCCGTCGGACTTTCACGGCTCCTGCCTGCCAAGCGCTAAGCCTCCAAACGTAAAACAGCCAACGGGCCGACCCGGCTGAGCGCCGGCCATTCCCCTTCTCCACCGACCTCGGAAACAGGTAACCACCATGCCCAAAAAGCGATCAAAAACAGGCGCTATTGCCATCTCGGCCCTTCTGCTCGCCGGCCTGACCGGCTGTTTCGCCGGTGGCGGGCAGGCAGCGGAAAGGGGTGACGGTGCGGGCCGGATCAAGCTCGCCATGCTCCAGCCGCCGCGGTCCGGGTTGTCGCCGCTGAGCGACGACGCCTTCAAGCTCTCGCGGTGGCAGACCGCTGAGACCCTGGTGGTGCTGGACGACCTGGGCGAAGCGAAACCTGCATTGGCCACGGAGTGGCAGCAGGTTGGCCAGACCTCGTGGCGCTTCACCCTGCGGGACGGGGTCGAGTTCCACGACGGTACGGCCCTGACGTCAGCGGAGGTTGTTGCCTCCCTTTCCGCCGCGGCCAAGGCAAGCCCCAAGCCCAGGATTCTGGACGGCGTGGAACTTACCGCCCAGGCTGATGGTTCGAGCGGTGTGATCGTCAGGACGGCGACGCCGGACCCCCTCCTCCCCCAGCGGCTGTCAAGTCCCCAGTTGGCCGTCTTTGCTGCCACCGCGTACAAGGAAGGCGGCGTCGTGAATCCGGTCAATGCCGGTACGGGGCCCTACCGACTGGCTTCGGTGGAGGGCACCTCATCAGCACGGCTGGACCGCTTCGACCGATACTGGGGCGAGAAGGCGCAAGCCGACGGCGTCGATGTCCAGTTCGTGCCGGACGGAACCGCGCGGGCAGCTGCCCTAAGGACCGGTGACGCGGACATCGTGGAAGCCATCCCGGTGGGCCAAGTGGCCCGGATCGACCCGGCACTGGTACATGAGGTACCGATGCCGCGGACCAACACGCTCTACCTCAACACGGCGTCGGGCCCCTTCGCTGATCCCGCAGTCCGCGCCGCAGCCCGCGGGGCGATTGATGCCGGCACCATCGTGGAGGGGGTCTATGAGGGGCGCGCAGACAAGGCCGCCGGGCTGCTCGGCCCCGCCCTCCCGTGGGCGGCGGACGAGCGGAGCAGCGCAGACTACGCCGCCAACCTCGCCACCCGGGTGGCCGCAACTGCCGTCGACGGGACTTCCATCCGCCTTGGGACCTTCACCGACCGCGCCGAACTGCCGGAAGTCGCGGTTCAACTGGAGCAGCAGCTGGAGGCCGCCGGCTTTACCGTGGAACAGGACGTCCGCGAGTACCAGCACATCGAGGCCGACGCACTGGCCGGAAAGTTTGATGCTTTTATCCTGTCCCGCGCCACCGTCCTGGACTCCGGTGACCCCGTTGCCTACCTCTACAGCGACTTCTCCTGCGCGGGCTCCTTCAACATCTCCCAGTTCTGCGATCCAGGCGTAGACGATGCCTTGGCCAAAGCCGCAGGTATTCCCGCCGGCCCTGAACGCCGGGCTGCCATCGCAGCGGCTGAAAGCCTCATCTTGGCCCGGGACGCGGCCATCCCGCTGCTCCACGAACGCGTCATCCAGGGCGAATCCGGGCGGGTGCGGAACGTGGCGCGGGATCCGCGGGAGCGGGCGCTGATCACGGGTAAGACGGGGTTCACCAGCAGTACAGGGATCACCAGCGCGCCAGGCGCCGCAGGCTGATGCCCACCGGTACGGCGCTCCTGAAAGTCACCGCCTCGCGGATCGTTGCCCTCCTCGGACTGGTGGTGCTGATCGGAATGATGCCGTGGCTCTCAGGCCGTGGAGCTGAATACACCATCCTCCGCGCCCGGTACTCGGACCGGGAACCCACCCCCGAAGCCCTGGCTGCCATCCGCACCGAACTCGGGCTCGAGCAGGGCCCCCTGGCCATGTTCGTGTCCTGGGTTCATGGCGTCCTAGCCGGGGACCTCGGGACCTCCTGGATCAACAGCACTCCTGTGGGTCCCGGCATCGGAGCCGCGCTGGGCGTTTCGGTGACCCTGATGGGTTTTGCCATAGCGGCAGCAGGGATCATAGTCCTGTTGATCTGCGGGCCTGCAGTGGTGGACGGGCTTCGGCAGCGGCGAAGGCAGGGGTCCGGAGTCTTGCCGGCCGCGCTCACCTCCCTGCCGGAGTTCCTGCTTTCGGCCATGCTGCTGGTGGTGGGCGGCGTCTGGCTCCAGTGGTTTCCGCCGTTCGGCTGGAAAGGCCCCGAGCACGCCGTCCTGCCGGCCCTCGCCCTTGGCATTCCGGCGGGCGGCCTGATGGGACTGCTGCTGTCCGACGCCATCCGCGCCGCGTTCGGGGAAAAGTGGGTGGCCACGTGGCGGCTGGCCGGCGCGGGGCCCGTTCAGCTAACGCGGGCGGTACTGCGGCGCTCCCTGCCGGCAGTGCTGCCGCAGCTCGGGCTGGTCCTCATCGGCCTGACCGGCGGAGCCGTCGCGGTGGAAAAGGTGTACGCCATTCCGGGGCTCGGCCGGGCGCTGTTGGGAGCGGCCAGCGCCCAGGACATTCCCACCCTTCAGGCCGGCATGCTGGCACTGATGGGGCTGGCCCTGCTGGTGGGAACGCTGGCGACGGCGGCACGGTACCTGCTGATCGGGCCCGCAGTACGCTTCGGCACACTTCCGCTTGCGGAGCCCCCAAGTTCAGCGGGCCACCGCCACCTGGCCGTGCCGGCAGTTTCAGCTGCGGCCCTGCTGCTCATCATCGGCGCCGGACTGCTGCGTGACCCCTACACCTCGGCATACCCGAGGCTGGCAGCGCCCGCCTGGTCATTGCCCTTTGGGGCGGACGCCAGTGGGCGTGACCTCCTGGCCCGGGTGGGGCACGGCGCCGTGGGGACGCTCGGAACCGCGCTGGTAGTGGTACTCGTCTGCCTGGCCGTGGGAATCGCCGTCGGCCTCTTCCCGCTGGCAGCCACAGGGCCCCTCGAGGTGGCCAACGCCGCCCCGCCCATCCTCGCCGGACTGGTTGTCGCAGCCGTGACCGGCCCATCCGCGCAGGGGGCCGCCCTGGCTGTGGCAGCCGTGAGTTGGGCGCCCCTTGCTGCCCACACGGCCGCCCTGGCCCAGGAGGCCCGGGCACAACCGTATGTTCAGATCCTCCCGGTGCTGGGGGTCGGCAAGGCGCGCATTATGCTCCGCTACATCTTGCCGGCGGTGGCACGGCCGCTCCTGCGCCACGCTATGCTCCGCCTGCCGGGAGTCGCCCTGGCCCTCGCGGCGCTCGGGTTCCTGGGGCTGGGCCCGCAACAGCCGTCGCCGGAGTGGGGACTGATTCTGGCCGAGGGCATCGGCTATGTGGAACGGGCACCGTGGGCGGTCCTGGCACCGGCATCCGCGCTGGTGCTGGCGTCGGTGCTGGCCGTCAGCCTCGCAGGCACAGGGAGCGGCACCAGGGCGGCACGGCTCAGGAGGTTGGGAAACCCCGCTGCCGCCCGCGCCGCGACGGCGCCGGAAACCGCAAAATGATTTAGCCCGGTTTACCTGCCCTGGGACGCAGAACGTGATGGGGCGTTCAACGATTTGCTGTGGGAAGTGATGGGGCGTTGTCGCGGAGCCCGTAATCCGGGCTAGGGACAGCAAAAGCCCGCTGCCTGCACCGGAATTCCGGTGGAGGCAACGGGCCCAAGAACTGAGTCAGCACCGATGATCCACTGAAATCAAGGGTGCCCAAAAAGAAGCGCTGCACTAAAAGGTGGAAACCGCAGAAATGCCTGCTGCATCCGTTCGTGCTGCGGCGTCACAGGGCTGCCCGGTTACGGCAACAGCACCTTGCGACAACTAGCCGATCCGACGGGTGTCTACCTCGTCGTCGTCTTCTTCCAAATCATCCGCGTACTTATCCACATAAGCCGAATAGTCCGGTTCAACCGGCTCATTCGCGTAATGGCTCGTGGCACGACTGCCTGGACCCGTCAGCTCACGCTGAAGTGCCGAGTAGTCAGTGTTCGGGGAGTAGTACTTGATATCCCGAGCCTGCTTGGTAGCTTTTGCCTTTTGACGGCCGCGCCCCATGGCGTGACCCCCTTTTGTACTTGGACCGGAGGTGGTCACCTTGGCGTAGGTGAGGCCCCGGAATGTTTGGTCAATTTGTCGTACACCTAGATTACATGCTTTCTGCTGGCCCTGCTTGCCAGCCACAGCTCCCTGCGGCGACGCCCGGTACTATCCCTGCCGTTCAAAGGCCAGAATACGGCTTTTTTCTTCGGTAGAGTCGACTCAGCAACTACTGACAATGGCCGGGAATCCGGCTGCCGTGCGGAGAAAACGCAGGAGGATGCACCCAGTGAACCACCGTGACGTTCCGCCCAAACCAGCTTCTCCGCCCACCGCTGGCCTGCCCACGGTTCCCGCGGCAGAGTACGGAGTTCCAGCAGCCGAACCTCCGGCACGTACCGAGGGCCAAGAGCGGGACCAGGGCGAGGCGTTCGAGCAGGACCATGCCGTGATCCCTGACGGACCTGAAGCCGGCCGCGGCAGCATCAACCAGCCGACCCTGTGGAAGGCGTTCTTCGTCGTCGTCCTCTTAGCCGTCATCGGGTCACTGGTCTGGCTTGCCTTGTGGCTGAACACCAACGGGGACCAGGAGGCCTCTGCAGGCTCGGTTCCCGGGATCCTCGAAACCGCCGTAACACCCCCGGCTACCCCATTGCCGCTCCCCCGCGAGGCGGAACCTGCGGCCTACGCCTTGGGTGACTGCTTCAAGGACTTTGACCCGGAGGCGCTCAAAGCCACAGTGGTCCCGTGCGACACCGGCCATTCCGCACAGCTGGTTGCCGTCTTCCACTATCCGGAAGGCGAGGACTACCCGGGCGCGGAAGCACTCAAGGCCAAAGCCCTGGAAGCATGCCAGGCGGCAAAGCTGGGCCCGGCCGCCAACCAGTACACGCTGACCTTTGAGCGCAGCTTCCCCAGCTCCACAAGCTGGGGCGCCGGGGACCGCAGGCTGCACTGCTACGTCACCTCACCTGGCGGCAACAACGTCAACGCGAGCGTGCTGCCCTAGCCGCTTGGGCATCAGGGCAGCACGCTCAAGACCAACCTGCGGAACATTAGTCCTTCCGGCGGACCACAAGCCCCGTTCCCGGGACGGCGCCGCCGCTGGGCCTTGCCAGAGCTTCCAGCCCTTCGATGGTGAGTTCATCAACATCGGTGGCCGTGTCCACCAGCACGGTGTCCCCGTCAGCGATCTCGCCGGACAGGATGGCCTTGGCCAACCGGTCCCCAATCTCCCGCTGCACCAGCCGGCGCAGCGGCCGGGCGCCGTAGGCGGAGTCGAAGCCGGACATCGCCAGCCACGCGCGCGCGCCCTCGGTAACATCCAGGGTGAGCCGGCGCTCGTGCAGCCTCCGGCCAAGTTCGGCCACCTGCAGTTCAACGATGCGGGCGAGCTCTTCCACTGACAGCGGATCGAACAGCACCACTTCATCCAGCCGGTTCAGGAACTCCGGTTTGAAGGAGGCGTTGACGGCAGCCATCACGGCATTCCGTTTGGCCTCGGCATCCAGCGAGGGGTCCACCAGGAACTGGCTGCCAAGGTTGGACGTCAGGACCAGGATTGCGTTGCGGAAGTCCACGGTGCGGCCCTGGCCATCGGTGAGGCGGCCGTCGTCGAGCACCTGCAGGAGGATGTCGAAGACCTCGGGGTGGGCCTTCTCCACCTCGTCCAGCAGGATCACGGAGTAAGGGCGGCGGCGCACGGCTTCGGTGAGCTGGCCGCCCTCCTCGTAGCCCACGTATCCGGGAGGCGCACCCACGAGCCGCGCGACGGAATGCTTTTCGCCGTACTCGGACATGTCGATCCGCACCATGGCGCGTTCGTCGTCGAACAGGAAGTCCGCCAGGGCCTTGGCGAGCTCCGTCTTACCGACGCCGGTGGGGCCCAGGAACAGGAACGAGCCGGTGGGGCGGTTGGGATCGCTGATGCCGGCGCGGGCGCGGCGGACGGCGTCCGACACTGCGGTAACAGCCTTCTTCTGGCCGATAAGCCGCTTCCCGAGCTCCTCCTCCATGTGCAGCAGCTTCTGGCTTTCGCCCTGCAGCATCCGGCCGGCGGGAATGCCGGTCCAAGCCGAGATGACCTCGGCGATGTCGTCGGCTGTCACCTGTTCGGCCACCATCTGCGCGGACTTGTCCGTGACGGCGGCTTCGGCCTCGGCGGCAGCGTTGAGCTCGCGCTCCAAGGCAGGGATCTCCCCGTATTGGATGCGCGACGTCGTCTCCAGGTCGCCTTCACGGTAGGCCTTGTCAGCGGCGCTGCGCAGTTCGTCCAGCTTCGCCTTAAGGTCACCCACCCGGTTGAGGCCGGCCTTTTCAGCCTCCCAGCGGGCGTTCAGGGCCGCGAGTTCCTCTTCCCTGTCAGCCTTGTCCGCACGGAGGGCGGCGAGGCGCTCCACGGACGCGGCGTCGGTCTCGCCTTCCAGGGCCAGCTCCTCCATGGTAAGCCGGTCCACGGCGCGGCGGAGCTGGTCAATCTCCTCCGGAGCGGAGTCGATCTCCATGCGCAGCCGGGACGCGGCTTCATCCACGAGGTCAATGGCCTTGTCCGGCAGCTGGCGGCCGGAGATGTAGCGGTTTGAAAGCGTCGCAGCTGCCACCAGGGCAGAGTCGGCAATAGCCACCTTGTGGTGCGCCTCGTAGCGCTCCTTGAGGCCGCGGAGGATGCCGATGGTGTCCTCAACACTGGGCTCCCCCACGTACACCTGCTGGAAACGGCGCTCCAGGGCCGGGTCCTTCTCGATGTTCTCGCGGTACTCGTCCAGGGTGGTGGCGCCGATGAGCCGCAGCTCGCCGCGGGCCAGCATGGGCTTGAGCATGTTCCCGGCATCCATGGAGGACTCGCCGGTGGCGCCTGCACCCACCACCGTGTGGATTTCGTCAATGAAGGTAACGATCTGGCCTTCGGAGTTCTTGATCTCCTCCAGGACGGCCTTGAGGCGTTCCTCGAACTCACCGCGGTACTTGGCGCCGGCCACCATCGAGGCAAGGTCCAGGGCGATCAGGGTCTTGCCGCGCAGGCTTTCCGGCACGTCCCCGGCCACGATGCGCTGGGCCAGGCCCTCCACGACGGCGGTCTTGCCGACGCCCGGCTCACCAATGATCACGGGGTTGTTCTTGGTGCGGCGGCTCAGGACCTGGACGATCCGGCGGATTTCCGTATCGCGGCCAATCACCGGGTCCAGCTTGCCTGACCGGGCCATGGCGGTGAGGTCCGTGCCGAACTTTTCCAGTGACTGGAAGGTGTTCTCCGGGTCCGGGCTGGTGACTTTCCGGTCGCCGCGGACACCCGGGAGAGCGGCGAGCAGGGCCTCGTGGGAGGCGCCGGCGTCGCGCAGCAACCGGGCCGCGGCGTCGCTGCCGGCCGAAAGCCCCAACAGGAGCACTTCGGTGGACACAAAAGTGTCGCCCAGCCGGTCGGCTTCCTCCTTGGCATTTTGGATGGCCTGAAGGGCAGGCCGGGACAGCTGGGCCTGCTGGCTGGAAGCGCCGGAGGTGGCCGGCAGCGCTTTGATGGCACTGCTCGCCTGGACGCTTACGGCATCCGGGTCCGCGCCGGTTGCTCGGAGCAGCGCCACGGCGACGCCTTCACGCTGGTCCATCAGCGCCTTGAGCAGGTGGGCCGGCTCCACCTGCGGATTGCCGGCCGTGGAGGCGTTCATGGCGGCAGCCGAGAGAGCCTCCTGGCTCTTGGTGGTGAATTTGACGTCCAAAGAGAGCTCCTTTCAGGGTCTGTTGTCTTGGGTTGAGTCTACTACGCTCAACTTTGGTGGGGGTACTTTTTATTTCCTGTTTTCCCACAGCGAAAGGAGGAAGGGCAGCAAACCAGGGCTCAGGACTCGGCTGGCCGCCCCGTTTCCAAGGCTGCCTATCCGCCCTAGGATCGCCTTGTGACCGGGGAGCACTGTGCCGCCGGCGCACGGCAGACGGGACAGGCAATGAAGAAGTTTGTTGTTCTCTACATCGCAGCGCAATCGGCCCAGGCCCAAATGGCCGAAAGCTCGCCGGAGGCGGCCCAGGAGGGTATGAAGGCCTGGATGGAATGGGCTGAGCGGGCGGGTGACGGGATCGTGGACATGGGGAACCCGCTCGGGGCAGGGAAGGAAATCACGGCAACCGGCACGGCAGACAGCAGCACCGGCGTGGCCGGTTACGGCATCCTCCAGGCCGAGGACCTCGCCGGCGCCGAGGCGCTGCTGGACGGCCACCCGCACCTCATGATGCCCGGCGCGAGTATCCAGGTTTACGAGTCCCTGGACCTGCCGGTCATGTAGGCGCTGGCCGTTAGGCCGGGTAAATTGCCACGGCCGTTGCTTTGACCACGAAATGCACGGGCAGGCCGGGGACCAGGCCGAGGTCTGCCGACGCGGCGGGCGTGATGTCCGCCGCCAGGCTTCCCGCCCGCACCCGGATGACGTCGCCGTGCGGCTCAAGATCCGTGATGGTCACCTCGAAGTAGTTGCGGGGACTTCCGTGGGCGTCGTCCAGGAACACGGAAACGGCCGACGGCGGGAACACGGCCACCGCTGCCAGGTCACCCTCGGCTGCCGGGCCGGGGTCCTCGATATGGCCGGCGATGGTCTGGCCGTCTGAGCTTTTGAGCCCGTCACGGGTGAGGGTTCCAGGAATCAGGTTCAGCCCCGCCAGCCCGGCCGCAAAGGTGCTGCGGGGCCGCTCGAGTACGTCTCGGGTAGGGCCTTCCTCTGAGATCCGGCCCCCTTCCAGGATGACCACCCGGTCGGCCAGCATCAGCGCGTCCAGGACGTCGTGGGTGATGATGATGGCCGGCCTGTCTGTGAGGACCCGTGTCAGCAGGCGGCGGAGCAGCGGCGCGGAATGGATGTCCAGCGCGGCCATCGGCTCATCAAGGAGGAGAAGCCCCGGATCAGCGGCGAGCGCCCTGGCAACCGCGACACGCTGGGCCTGGCCGCCGGAGAGCTCGGCAGGGCGGCGGTCATGGAGCTCCTGGGCTTCCACCTCGGCGAGCCAGCGGACGGCATCGGTTCTTGCCTGGCGCTTCACCACCCCGGCGCTCCTCGGACCGAAAGCCACGTTCTCCAAGGCGTTGAGGTGGGGGAACAACAGGGGTTCCTGGGCCAGCAGCGCTGTACCCCGATGATGGGGCGGCGTCCAGCTGCTCCTGCCCGGCGAAAGGTCGAACAGCGTCCGCCCGTTGAGCTCGGCCCGGCCGCTGTCCGGCCGCAGCAGTCCCGCGATCACGGCCAGCAGCGTGGACTTGCCCGCCCCGTTCGGCCCCATCACCGCTACCGTTTCGCGCGGACCGACCGTCAGGGCCACGTCGAACCCCCGCCCGGCCACAGCTGCCTCAAATGTAAATGTCACGCGGCGTTCCTTACCGTGGCGGCCGCCGTCGTCGTCCGCTGACTGGAAACCAGGCCGGCACGCCCACCGGGCCGCCGGTACGCAAGGGCCACCACGGCCACCGCCACGGCCACCAGCACCAGGGAGAGGGCGACGGCGGCATCCGGGTCCGTTTCACGCTGCAGGTAAATTTCCAGCGGCAGCGTCCGGGTCACCCCTTGGAGGCTGCCCGCGAATGTCAGGGTGGCTCCGAACTCGCCCAGGCTCCGGGCAAAGGAAAGCACGGCTCCCGAGGCCAGCCCGGGCAGCACCAGCGGCAGCGTCACGCGGCGGAAGACCCGCCCCGGCGAGGCGCCGAGCGTTGCAGCGACTACTTCGTACCGTTCACCTCCGGTCCGCAGGGCCCCTTCCAGGCTCACCACCAGGAACGGCAACGCCACGAATGTCTGCGCCAGGACAACTGCGGTGGTGGAGAAGGCAATCTGGAGGCCGAGGACTTCCAGGGTGCTGCCCAGGATGCCCTGGCGGCCGAACGTGTAGAGGAGCGCGATGCCGCCCACCACGGGTGGCAGGACGAGTGGGAGCAGCACCAGCGAACGCAGCAGGCCCTGCAGCGGGAACCTGCCCCGGGCCAGGACCAGGGCCAGCGGTACACCGAGGAGGATGCACAGGACGGTGCTGGCAGCGGAAGTCCGGAGGCTCAGGCCCAGCGCCGACACAGCGGACTCGGAGGTGACCAGTGGCAGGAAGTTAGCCCAGTTGACCCTCGCGACCATGGCGAGCAGCGGCAGGATGACCACCAGGGCGGCCAGGACCGCCACCGCATGGATCCAGCGCGGAACGCCGCTGTAAGCCTGGTGGCTCACGGCGAGCCCGGTCCGAAGCCGGCGTCTGACAGCACCTGCTGCCCTTCCGGGCTGCCGATGAATTCGAGAAAGGCACGGGCATCTGCGCTGTCCCTGCTGTTGGACAGCACGGCGGCGGGGTAGCTGTTGACTGCACCGGCTGCTTCCGGGAAGGGAACGCCCTCCACCCGGACTGCTGCGGACTGGAGGTCGGTGACGTAGACCAGCCCCGCGTCGGCTTCCGCGGAGATGACTTTGCCCAGCACGTCCGTCACGGAGCTTTCCTCACTGACTGGGTTAAGGTCTGTTCCGGTCTGCTGTTCGATGGTGGCCGCGGCCGCACCGCAGGGAACCTGCCGGGCACACTGCACCAGACGGGTTCCAGGTTTGGCGAGGTCCGCGAAAGAACGGATGCCGGCCGGGTTTCCCGGCGGGACGGCGATGGCGAGCGTGTTGGTGGCGAAAATCTGCGGTTCGCCATCCACCAGCCCGGCCTCCTGCAGTTTTTCCATGTTCCTGGTGTCCGCGGAGGCGAAGACGTCCGCCGGCGCGCCCTGGTTGATCTGGGTAGCCAGGTCTGCCGATCCGGCGAAGCTTAGGGTGACGGTGGTGCCGGGGTGCCGGGCTTCAAAAATCTTTGCCATCTCCGTGAAGCTGGTTTTGAGGGATGCGGCAGCGAACACGGTCAGTACCCCGCCGCCGGCGTTGGCGGCCGCATCGCCCTTGCCAGTGCAAGCCGCCAGCGTGGTTGACATCAGTACGGCCAGCAGCAGGGCAATGAGCTTTTGGATCCTGCTCACAGCGCCTTGCCCTGCGGCGTTTCGATGATCACCGTGGTGGCTTTGACCACCGCGGTGGCCACGGAGCCGGGTTCCAGCCCCAGCTCCCGAACGGCCTCGCTGCTCATGAGCGACACCACCCGGAACGGCCCGCACTGCAGCTCCACCTGGGCCATAACCTTGTCCGCCGTGATGCCGGTAACCAGGCCCACAAACCTGTTGCGCGCGGAACTGCCGGTACGGTGCGGATCGTCCGGAAGCTGCGCGAGTTTCTGTGCATGCCGGGCCAGGTCCAGCCCCTCCACGGCGAGCCGGCCGCCGTCGTCCTTGATGGCGGTGAGTGATCCGTTGTCCAACCAGCGCCGTATAGTGTCGTCGCTGACACCGAGGAACCGGGCAGCCTCAGCAACGCGAATAATGGTCATAGGCCCAGTTTATGGCGCAGATGCGGAAGATGGAGCAGCACGGTGCCGCATCTTCGGATACTGCCCGGATATTTCCCTCGTTGGTATCGGCGCCTTGCTGCACACCGCGCCGTGCACCCGCCCCAACTAGACTTCCTCCATGGCCATCTACATCGACCCGCCGCTCTGGCCTGCCCACGGGACCCACTTCTCGCACCTGGTGTCTGACTCGTCGCTGGCGGAACTGCACGAGTTCGCCGCCGCGGCCGGCATTCCGGAGCGGGCCTTCGACGGCGACCATTATGACGTGGCGGAGCGCCGCTTCGCTGAGCTGGTTGCGGCAGGGGCCATTCCCGTGGAGGCCCGGATCCTGGTCCGCAAGCTGATCGGCAGCGGCCTGCGGATCCCTGCGCGGCAACGGAACAAGTCACTCAAGGTCCCGCTGTTCAACCGCTGGGACGCCATCATGCCCGGCCACGACGCGCTGTTCCTGGACCTCCTGGACCGCTGGAGCGAGCCGCACCGCCGGTACCACGGCTGCACCCACCTGCTGTCGGTACTGGAAGCGCTCGACCTGCTCACCGATCCCGTTGACCCGCCGCGCACGGTGCTGCTGGCCGCATGGTTCCACGACGCCATCTATCGGGGCGTAGCGGGGCAGGACGAAGAAGAGTCCGCCCGCCTCGCGGAGGACCGACTGGTCGCTGCCCGCCTTCCCGAGGCGGAGGTCGCCGAGGTGGCCCGGCTTGTGCGGCTGACATCGGACCATCGCCCCGAGCCGGGGGACGACGACGGAGCCCTCCTTTGCGATGCCGACCTTTCCGTACTGGGCGGCGAACCTGACGAGTATGCGAGGTACGTGGCCGACGTCCGCCAGGATTATGCGCACATTGGCGACGCTGACTTCGCAGCCGGGCGCGCCGCCGTCGTACGCCACCTGCTGGAGCTTGACCCGCTGTTCCATACCGACCGGGCGCAGGAGCTGTGGCTGGACGCCGCCCACCGGAATCTGGAAGGCGAACTGGCGTGAACGCACCCACTTCAAACCCCCGCCACACGCTGACGGCAAGTGCCGCCCACCGGCAACTGCCCTACACAGTGCGGCTGGAATGGGGGCTCGACGGCGCCAGGACAGTAACGTCCGGCGCGGACCTGGCCGTGGTGGTCGACGTCCTGTCCTTCAGCACCTGCGTCAGCGTCGCCCTGGACCGGGGAGCCGCCGTTTTTCCGTTTCCTTGGAAGGACACCGGCGCGGAGGACTTCGCCGCCCGCCACGGCGCCCAGCTGGCAGGGCCCCGCAACGGCGGCGGACTGAGCCTGTCCCCCGCGAGCCTCCGGACGGCGGGGTCCTTGGAACGGGTGGTCCTGCCGTCCCCGAACGGTTCCGCTCTGTGCCATGAACTGGCCGGCGAGGTCCCGCTGGTGGCTGCGGTATCGCTCCGCAATGCGGCGGCAACAGCCGATTGGGTGATGGCCAACTTTGATGAAGATGCCGTGATCGCGGTGATTGCCGCCGGCGAACACTGGCCTGACGGCACCCTCCGCCCTGCTGTGGAGGACCAGATCGGCGCAGGCGCATTTGTGGCGGGCCTGGTGGCTGCCGGCAAGGGCGGCTACGAGGCCGAAGACGGCAGGCACGGCTACGCACCGGAAGCCGTGGCGGCGATGGCGGTGTTCGAGGCGGCGGAACCACGGCTCCGGGAAATGCTTCACAGGTGTTCGAGCGGCCGCGAGCTGGCCGGTGCCGGCTATGCCGACGACGTGGATATCGCCGCGGAGTTGGACGACAGCGGCGCCGTGGCCCTCCTGGTAAACGGGGTATTCAGCCCACGCTAAAGGACCCGGTGCCCTGTTGGTCCGGCTGGACCAAAGGGATAGTTTCCGCCAGCCGGACCTTTACGGCTCCCGTTAGGGATGCAACACTGCTCGGATGACCCTGCGCATCCAGTCCCTTTGCATCGATTCGACCGATCCGAAAGTGCCCGCGGACTTCTGGGAGAAGGCGCTGGGGTGGCGGCGGACCTACGAGGCGGACGACGAGATTGTGCTCGAGCCGCCGGCCGGCAGCCCCGAGGACGGGGTATCCCCGGACCTGCTCTTCCTCAAGGTGCCCGAGCGCAAGGAGGTCAAGAACAGGCTTCATCTGGACCTGCGGCCGGAGGACCGCGACGCAGAGGTTGCAAGGCTCGAGGGCCTTGGTGCCAAACGCGTTTCCGTGGGCCAGGGCCCCGAGGTCACCTGGGTGGTAATGGCTGATCCGGACGGCAATGAGTTCTGCGTCCTGCGGGCGCTGCGGCCGGATGAGCCAACGGAGTAGAGGCCCGTCGGCTCATCCGTTCCCCGGGCTGCTTTCCTGGTGGGGCGGGAGCCGGTTTACCGGTAGGCCGTGACGAACGGCGCGCTGGTGGGCACAATCTGCTTGCCCAGCGGCATCAGGGACACCGGGATGAGCTTCAGGTTCGCGATGGCCAGCGGGATGCCGATGATGGTGACGGCCATGGCAAAGGCAGTGACCACGTGGCCGATGGCAATCCAGATACCCGCCACCAGCAGCCAGATCACATTGCCCAGCAGCGGGAACACTCCTGTGCCGCTGGGCTTGTCCACCACTGTGCGTCCGAACGGCCACAGCGTGTAGGACGCAATCCTGAAGGAGGCGATACCCCACGGGATGGTGATGATGAGCAGGCAGCAGATGACGCCGGCCAGGAAGTAGCCCAGCGCAAGCCAGAATCCCCCGAAAACCAGCCAGATGATGTTGAGCAGTGTCTTCATTCATCCATTGTGCCCCGGTGGCTGTGGCAAAAGGATGGGGGTTTGCCCTGACCGGCCCCTTAGCCCGGCTGCTAAGCCGGGGCAGCAGCACCCTTCGCTGCCTCCACGAAGGCACGCACCTTGGCCAGGTCCTTCACGCCCCGGGATGCCTCCACGCCGGAGGAAACATCGACGCCCCAGGCATGGGCTGCCGTGGAGGCAGCACCGACGTTGGCGGGGTCAAGCCCGCCGGCGAGCAGCCAATGGCGTCCTTGAAGAACCGGCAGGGCGGCCACGGAGGCATAGTCCCACGCCTTCCCGGAGCCCGGCACGGCGGCGTCGATCAGCAGAAGATCCTCGCCCCAGTCTTCGAACTCCTCGGGAGCGGCGTCCATGGTGACTGCCCTGATCAGCTTCATGCCGGCGTCGTGCACGGTAGCGACGTCCTCGCGGGTGCGCGGGCCGTGCAGCTGGATCCATTCCAGCCCGGCAACGCGGGCGATCGCCACAGCGTCGGCCACGGGTTCGTGGCGGAATACTCCGATGGGCGAGACTCCCGCGGGGACCTCCGCCAGCAACGAGGACGCCTGGGATGGCGAGACGACGCGGGGGCTGGCGGTGAGGACGAAACCCACGGCATCCGCCCCGGCACTTACCGCTTCACGGACGGATTCGGGCGTACTGAGACCACACACTTTTACAAACATTCCCGGCTCCTTGAGGCTGTTTTTGTGTTATCCCCCCGGAGGAGAGTAGCAGGAAGGCTGGCCGCGGGATGTACGCGGGGGAATTAGGCTGGGCAGATGGAGATCATCCGCTTTGCAGACCTCAAGCCCGAACCCTGGCGGAACGGCGGCGGAGTGACGCGCCAGGTTGCCAGCCACCCCGGCTCAGCTTCCACGCAGGACGGGGCCTGGGACTGGCGGGTCAGCATCGCTGACGTCAGCAAGGCCGGGGACTTCTCCGCGTTCCCGGGGATGGAGCGGGTGCTGACGGTGATCGAGGGTGAACTCCTGCTGCTGTCCGTGGACGGCGCCGAACACCCCCTGGAGAAGTACCGTCCATTCCGGTTTCCGGGCGGGGCCAGCACGCACGCTTCCCTTCCGACCGGCGACATCCGGGACCTCAACGTGATCACGCGGGCCGGCCGCTTCAAGGGCTTCACGTCCATCATCGAGCTCTCGAAAAAGCGTGCCAAGCCCATCTTCGAAGGGCAGCTGGGGATCCTCCTCCAGGGCCAGGCCACGGCAGCCGAAGGAATTACTGAACCCGAGGCGCTGGCGCGGTACGACGCCGTGGTGGGCTCCGACGTCGACACCCCCGACGTCCTGGGCCGCGGTTTCCTGGCCGTCGTCTCGATCGACCCGGTGGAGATCGATCCGGTGGAAGATGAGCCCCACGCGGAATAGGACAGCCTCGCCTTTGGGTAGCAGAGCCTTTCCACACTGGTGGCTCCACACGGCCGTCCCTAGACTCGGGCTATGACCACTTCAACATTCAATGCGCTCCTGTCCACCCAGATCGGCAACGAATTCACGGCATCGCAGCAGTACATTGCCGTGGCCACCTGGTTCGCCAACCAGGACCTCCCCCAGCTGGCCAAGTACTTTTACCGCCAGTCTGTGGAGGAACGGAACCACGCCATGATGATGGTGCAGTACATGCTGGACCGGGATATCGCCTTCACCATTCCAGGCGTCCCCGCCGTCCGCAACGACTTCACCTCGGTCACCGAGCCGCTGGCCCTGGCCCTGCAGCAGGAAAAGGAAGTAACCCGCAACATCGAGGACCTGTTCCGGGCCGCCCGAGGCGAAAACGATGCACTGGGTGAGCAGTTTATGCTCTGGTTCCTGAAGGAGCAGGTGGAAGAGGTCGCGTCCATGACCACGCTGCTGAACATCGCCGAGCGTGCGGACAACCTGTTCGACATCGAGAACTTCATTGCCCGCGAAACCATCGGCGACGGCGGCCGCGACTCCTCGGCCCCGGAGGCAGCCGGCGGCGTCCTCTGACGTCCGGGCCCAGGGAGGCCACCCGGTGGTGAGGTTCCGCACCATCGGTGGCCACCCGGCGTCTGGCGTTGCTAGGCTGGAAGGGTAGGCTCCGTAAACGGGCCTCCGGACGACGGTTCAGTACCCGGCACGCGACAAGACTGGCCAAAGGATCTGTCATGCCGTGGTTAATACTCATTCTTTCCGGCGCCCTTGAAGCTGTGTGGGCCGCAGCCCTGCACCGTACCTTCCAGGCTTCCGGCCGGCGCCGCATCGCCCCCGCCGCCCTCTTCCTGGTCTCCGTGGCCGCCAGCACCGGCGGCCTGGCCATCGCCATGCAATCGATACCCACCGGGACGGCGTACGCGGTGTGGGTGGGTGTGGGTGTAGTGCTGACCTCCGCCTACGCCATCGCCACCAAGGTGGAACGCCCGACGGCGGCACGCCTCCTCCTGCTGTCCGGCATCGCGGTGTGCGTGGTGGGCCTGAAGGTGGTGGCGTGATGCTGCGGCGCTCGATTCCTTGGTTGGTGCTTCTTGCCTCGGCCGTTCTCGAAGCGGTGTGGGCCACAGCTCTCGGTTTATCCGACGGCTTTACTGAGCCCGTTCCCACCCTTGTCTTCGCAGTGACGGCAACGTTGAGCATGCTGGGCTTGGGCATGGCCATCCGGACTATTCCCCTGGGCACCGCCTACGCCGTGTGGGTGGGAATTGGTGCTGCGCTGACGGTGGGTTGGGCCATGGCCACCGGCGTCGAAGCATTCAGTGTGGTCAAAGTGGTGTTCATCGCCGGGATCGTGGGATGTGCGGCCGGCCTTAAAGTGCTGCCCGGCGGGGCCGACGCCTCCGAGCCCGAAACTGCCTCCCCAGCCCGCCGCTGAATATCCCCATGTATCAGGCAGGCCGACGGCGTGGCCCCGCGGATCGCCGTCGTCTCTGCCCTTCCTGGCACAAAAGGTGGGGAGATCCAGCGGGCAGTCTAGGCTTTTGCCATGGACTCCCCCGAGATCACCCAGGCGGTGGCCGCCCTCCGGGCAAGGCTCGTTCCGGGAGCGCGGACCGTCCTCGGCATTGCGGGGGCCCCCGGTTCCGGCAAGTCCACCTGCGCAGAGTGGATCCGGCAGCAGTTTGAGCCCGGGCAGGCCGTGGTGGTGCCCATGGACGGCTTCCACCTCGGCAACGCCATCATCGACGGCACCCCGTTGCGCCAGCGCAAGGGAGCGATCGACACGTTCGACGCCGGCGGTTACCTTTCGCTGTTGCGCCGCCTGGTACGCCGGGATGAGCCGGTCGTGTATGCCCCGGAGTTCCGGCGCACCCTGGATGAACCCGTGGCAGCATCCATCGCGATCCTGGCCGACGTTCCGCTGGTGATCACGGAGGGCAATTACCTCCTGATGGAACAGGAACCCTGGAAGGACATCAGGGCGCAGCTGGACGAGGTGTGGTTTGTGGATGCGCCCCCGGAGCTGCGCCTGGCGCGCCTGGTGGCACGGCACGTTTCGTTTGGAATGGAACCGGCTGCAGCCAAGGCTTGGGCAACCGGCCCGGACGAAGCCAACGCGGTGTTGATCCAAGCAACCCGCCCGGCTGCGGACCGGGTCATTCCCTGGCATTAGGACTGACGGAATACAGCCACCGGGGGCGGGGTTCTTGGCTTGGACAACTTCTATGATGGGAGCACGGTCATGGCAGCAACGGTCCACCTTGGCGACGGCCTCATGGTCAGCCAGCTCGGCTTCGGCGGAATGGCACTCACACCGGTCTATGGGGAGGTCGATCCGGCTGACGCGCTCCGGACGCTGCACCACGCGGTCGATGCCGGCGTCACCTTCATCGACACCGCGGACATCTACGGCGGAGGCAGCAACGAGGAACTGATCGCGCAACTGCTAAAGGAGCGGCGGGACGAGGTCCAGCTAGCGACTAAATTCGGCCTGGTGGGCTCGCCTGCAGACGGCTATACGGATATCCGGGGCGACGCCGCGCACATCCGCCAGGCCGTGGACCGGAGCCTGCAGCGGCTGGGCACGGACGTGATTGACCTCTACTACATGCACCGCCGTGACCTCCGCGTTCCGATTGTGGAAACCGTGGAGGCCATGGCGGAGCTTGTGCAGCAGGGCAAGGTCAAGCACCTGGGGCTGTCGGAGGTGACGGCCCAGGAGCTGGAGGCAGCATCCGCTATCCACCCCATTGCGGCGGTCCAGAGTGAATGGTCCATCTGGAGCCGCGACGTGGAACGCAACGTTGTTCCGGCCGCCGCCGCCCTGGGAGTGGGTTTTGTGCCGTACTCGCCATTGGGCCGGGGATTCCTCACCGGCACCGTCGACGCTTCCAGCCTGGGGGACAGCGACTTCCGACGCCGGATCCCCCGCTTCGCCCCTGATGCGGCGAGTGCCAACCAGGCAGTGGTGGCCACCGTCCGGTCCGTAGCGGACGAACTGGAAGCGACGCCGGCCCAGGTTGCCCTGGCGTGGCTGTTCGCCCAGGGCAACCTGCTCGGCCTGCCCGTCGTCCCCATTCCCGGCACCCGCAAAACACACCGGATCGACGAGAACCTGGGTGCCTTGGCCCTGAAGCTGACCCCGGCGCAACTGGACGCACTGGCCGAAGCTTCGGACGCCGTCGTCGGTTCCCGCTCGGCGGATCCCAACTGGGTGTCCCAAGGCCGTGAGTAACCGGCGCCGGAAAAAGCGGTTCCCTAGACTGAAGCCTATGGACTCACTTCTTTACGACCTGCCGGCGCTGACCATTAGGCGGATTTCTGTCAGCGAGATGGACAACAACATGTACCTGCTGACCGCCAAGACCACCGGCGAGCAGGTGCTCATCGACGCCGCGGATGACCTGCCGGCCATCCAGCAGCTGCTGCAGGATTCGGCCGCGGATACATCCGCTGCGCCCAGACTTGCCCTGATCGCCACCACGCACCAGCACTGGGACCACGTGCGGGCGTTGAAGGAGCTGGTGGCCGCAACGGGCGCGCCCACTGCTGCAGGAAAGGACGACGCCGCCGCGTTGCCCGTTGCAGTGGACCGGCACCTTGAGCAGGGGGATACCGTGTCCGTGGACGGCTTCCAGCTGACGGCCGTCCACCTGCGCGGGCACACTCCGGGGTCGATCGCGTTTGTATACGAGGAACCGGAAGGCCCCACGCACATCTTTTCCGGGGACTCGCTGTTTCCCGGCGGGGTAGGCAACACCCAGAAGGACCCGGAGCGGTTCGCCAGGCTTCTCACCGACGTCAGCGAGCGGCTGTTCGGGACTTACCCGGACGCCGCCGTCGTGCATCCAGGCCACGGCAAGCCGACCACCCTGGGTGATGAGCGGCCGCACCTCGAGGAGTGGCGCGCCCGCGGCTGGTAGGACGGCCAGGGTTTCCGCTGCTGATTCGGACGGCCGCTCCCGGGATCCCGGGAGCGGCCGTCCGTTTCAGCAGTGGAAGTCCGTAACCTTAGCGGCTGCGGCGTTCGTTCGACGCCGGAGCCGAAGCACGGCGGGGGCCGCTGCGGGCGGGACGACCGGAACCGCCACCGTTGCTTGAACCATATGATCCGCCGGAGGTTCCGCCGGTGTTCGAGGACCAGACAGCCTTGTTGCCGCCGCTGGCTGCACCTGCACCTGCACCTGCACCTGCGGAGCGTGAACCGCCGCCGGTCCGGGCACCTGCGCCGGCTGCTGCACGCTGGCCCGTTGCCGGACGTCCGCTGCGCTGTCCGCCGGAAGCAGCCGGACGGCCTGAGGAAGCCGGACGGCCGGTGCCGCCGCGGGGAGCGTCGCTTCGGGTTACGCGTGAATCAGTGCGTCCGTCCGAACCGCGGCCAGCCGCTGCACGGCCACCTGCCGCGGGGACGTCGTTGCGGTGGGTCGAAGCTGCAGTGCCACGGCCACGGGCGTTGCGGCGGGCTGCTGCTGCGGCAACGGCGCGGTCCTCGTTCTGCTCGGCAACGCGATCAAACGCCGCGCGGGCTTCGGTGCGGCCCTCGAATGCTGCTGCCCGGCGCTCGGCGCGGGGAACATCGGTCCGCGTGGGCTCGGCGGAAACGCGGCCGCGTCCACCACGGCCGCCACGGCCGCCGGCAGTGGGTGCAGCCTGGCGGCGTGCCCGCTTGCGCTCAGCGTTGGCGCCCGTAGAGGTGCCGCCGCCCTGCTGTGCGGCCTTCTTGGCCAGCAGCGCTGCGCGGGTCCGGGGATCGATCTTGTCAGCCATTTCGCCCACGAGCTCGGCAACGATGGGCGAGTTCGCGGTGACGCGCTCGAAGTTAACCTCGACGCCGGCAGCCTTCATCAGCTTCTTCACGTCGGTCTGCTGCTCCGGGAGGGTCAGCGTCACCACAGTGCCGTCGGAACCGGCACGGGCGGTGCGGCCTGAACGGTGCAGGTATGCCTTGTGCTCGGTGGGCGGGTCAACGTGGATCACCAGTTCGACGTCGTCCACGTGCACGCCGCGGGCTGCGACATCGGTGGCCACCAGGACGCGGACGTCACCGGAGGAGAACTCAGCGAGGTTGCGGTCCCGGGCATTCTGAGAAAGGTTGCCGTGCAGGTCGACCGCGGGGATCCCGGCGTCGGTGAGGGTTTTGGCCAGCTTGCGGGCGTGGTGCTTGGTCCGCATAAAGAGGACGCGGCGGCCGGCACCGGAAGCGAGCTCCACGATCAGCTGCTTCTTGACGGTCTGGTCGTTGACCACCAGGACGTGGTGTTCCATGGTGGTGACAGCTGCCTGCGGGTCGTCCACGGAGTGTGTGAGCGGGTTGGACAGGTAGCGCTGGACGATCTTGTCCACGCCGTTGTCCAGGGTGGCGGAGAAGAGCAGGCGCTGGCCCTGGCTGGGGGTCATGTCCATGAGCTTCTTCACCACGGGCAGGAAGCCGAGGTCGGCCATGTGGTCGGCCTCGTCCAGGACGGTGATTTCCACGGCCTCGAGGGTGAGGATGCGCTGGCGGATCAGGTCCTCCAGGCGGCCGGGGCAGGCGATGACGATGTCAACGCCGGCACGCAGGGCCTTTTCCTGGCGGGCCTGCGAGATGCCGCCGTAGATCACGGTGGTGTTCAGGCCGGCAGCCTTGGCCAGCGGCTCGATGGTGGCGTTGATCTGGGTGGCCAGCTCGCGGGTGGGGGCAAGGACCAGGCCCATGGGGCGGCCGGGCTTGCGGAAGTGCTTGGCTTCGCGCTCGGCAAGGCGTGCCACCAGCGGGATGGCGAACGCGATGGTCTTGCCGGAGCCGGTGCGGCCGCGGCCAAGGACGTCGCGTCCTGCCAGCGTGTCCGGGAGGGTCTTCACCTGGATGGGGAACGGCTCGGTGATTCCCTGTGCGGTAAGGGTGTCGGCGAGGGCTTTGGGCGTGCCGAGGGCAGCAAAAGTAGTCAAAGTTCAAAGGTCTTTCAGGCGGTATCCGTGCGGATATCGGCCCCCGACGCCGGTTGGCCCAGGGGGTTCGCCGAAGAAAAGTCAGGTGATCAACCAGCCTGCTGCCGCTTATGCAAAGCGACGACCGGGACCAAATGGAACGCGTTCATCGACGCAGGATGTGCCTCTCACATGAAAAAAGCCCCGTCCCCTAAATGAAGGGGTACATGGGCATCACTGCACATCAAGTTCCACCAGTCTAGCATCCCAAGCCCGCTCCCCTTTCCCGACTGCCCTGTCCCCTCCCAACCAAGTCGCGCTAAGTGTCGTTCTGGGCCTCCATAACGACACTTAGCGCTACCTGGTTGGGCGTTGCGAACACAGCCTGTGCGGGGCAGGGTTGAGGCATGAGCGAACACGCGGCCCACCAGCATGAACACGAGGCAACGCACGACGGCGGCCCCGGCCTTTCCGGGGACGGCGAGGGTCAGGGGATCCGGGACGCGGCTTCCCTGTGGGACGAGCGGTACCGCAGCAAACCCCAGATCTGGAGCGGCAAGCCAAACCCCCAGCTGGTCCGGGAGGCGGGCGGGCTGCGGCCTGGACATGCGCTGGACCTTGGCTGCGGCGAAGGTGCGGACGCCATCTGGCTCGCCCAACACGGCTGGACCGTCACCGCCGTCGACGTTTCAGCCGTGGCGCTGGAACGTGCACACGGGCATGAAAAGGCGGCACTCGCGCGGGAAAGCGTGCATGCAGCCGAGGGTGCCATCGCCAGCCGCATCAGTTGGCAGCAGGCCGACCTCAAGGAATGGCAGCCCAGGGAAGCGTACGATCTCGTGACCTCACAGTTCCTCCACTCCCAGGAACTCGCCTGGCAGGGCCCCCTTCGCACGGCCGCCGCGGCGGTCAAGCCCGGGGGAACTTTGCTGGTAGTGGGGCACCATCCGCACCGGCTGCCGCCATGGGGCGGGGCGCACACCCACGACGGGATGTTCTACACGGGGGAGCAACTGGTCCAGGAGCTGGGGCTTGACGGGCCAGAATGGCAGCTGGAAGTGCAGACCAGCCGGGAGCGGCCGGTGACCGGGCCGGACGGCCAGCACGCCACCATCGCCGACGTGGTGGTTCGCGCCAGCCGGCTCCCCTGACTTCCCTAAGGGGTTTTGGCGGTGACCCGGGGCGCTAGGGCGGCCGCGGCGACCGCGACCACGGCGGCAAGTCCAAAGACGCCCGCGAAGGATTCCGTCGTCGTCGTAAACGCCGCGAACACGATGCCGGTAGCGGCCAGTGCGAGCGCGCCGCCCAGGGAGTCGGAGATGGACATGGCCGAGCTGTTGAAGCCCTCGTTCTCCTTCGTGGATAGCGCCAGGGTCATCACGCTCAGCCGCGGATAGAGCAGGCCCATGCCACCGCCGGCGAAGACCCACCCAACGATTGCGACGGCGGCCGGCCAGTGCAGTGCGGTGGTGGCCAGGGCAAGTACCACGGCGCCCAGGACCATCAACGAACCGATGCGGACGGCGCAGCGGTGGGACAACCGCGCACCGAGCCGCCCCTGGACTGCCGACGCGCCCGCCCAAGCCAACGCTCCACCGGTAAGGGTGAGCCCGGCAAAGGTGGGCGAAAAGGCGTACTGCTCAATCAGCAGGTACGGCAAATAGACTTCGGCGCCGAAGAACGCGGCTGAGGCGAGCCCGCGGACCAGGATCACGCTTGGCAGGCCGCGCCCGGCAGCGAGCGTGCGCGGTGGCACCAAGGGCCGCACCGCCACCAGGGCAACCACGACGGCGGCCACCGCCAGGAGTGCCGGCGCGGCGGGGAAACCGTGAAACTTGGCCTCCCGCGACAGGTTGAGCCCCAGCACGGCAAGCGCGGCCAAAGTGGCCCAGGCAAGGCGGCCAAGGGCCCACGGGGTGGGTGGTTGCCCTGAAGGAGCAGCCTGTTCCTTGGCGGACGTCATCCCGCGCAGCACCGGGACGATCATCACCAGCGCCGGAATGACCAGGCCCACCACACCCAGGAACACCCAGTGCCAGCTCAACACCTGCGCCACAATTCCGGCTGCGAAGGGCCCCACCAGGGACGGGATCACCCAGGCCGCAGAGAACGCAGCGAAAATTTTGCTGTGCAGCAACCCGGGATAGATCCGGGCCACCAACACGTACAACGCAACGGTCAGGGCACCGCCGCCCAACCCCTGCACCAGCCGGCCCGCCACCAGCAGCGGCATGGAGACGGCGGTGCCCGCGATCAGCAGCCCCGCCACGAACAGCGCTACGGACGCATACAGGGGAACAGCGGGTCCCCTGCGGTCGGACCAGTTTCCCGCAGCCACCATGCCGATGACGCCTGTTGCCAGCGGGCCGGCGAACGCCAGGGCATAGAGGCCCGCACCATTTAGCTCGCGGCTGACTACGGGCATGATGGTGGTCACCGCAAGGGATTCGAACGCCGCCAGGAACACCAGTGCGCAGGCACCGATGGTCACCCACAAGTACGGCCGCTGCAGGATGCCGGCGTGGGGATCCGCGGCTGAAAGGGTTGTCTCGCGCACGCTTCTGGCCCGATCGGTCGTTTGTCTGTCGTGCCAGCATAGCGGCCGGCAGTGACAGGGCTCACGCTTCCTGCCGGCTCACCCGGCGCTGGCCACCGCCGCGGGGACAATGACCCGTCCGGTGGCCGTGGAATCCTGGTTCAGCATCCAGCCCACCCGCTTGACGGTACTGAGCATCACCACGCTTTCCACCAGTTCAATCCCGGGGATCCGCTGCTGCAGGGCGAGTTCGGCGTTCATCACATCGGCGAGCGACTGCAACCACATGATGATCAGGAAGTTCGTGCGGCCAGTGGTGGAGGCACTGAGGCGGACGTTGCGGAGGCCGCGGAGCTCAACGGCCGCCGCCTCATGCCGGCCCGCCGGTACGTTGGCGAACCACTGGCACGTTACGGGGTAGCCGGAGAACTTCTGCGCCACTTCGCAGCGGAACGAGAGCACCCTGCTCGCGAGGACGCGGTTCAGCTGGCGCTGGACTGTGGCAGGGTGCCTGTCCAAGGCCCGGGCGATGTCGGCCGCCGTCGCCCGCCCGTCCCTTGCCAGGAAGGGCAGCAGCGCCAGATGGCTTTCCGGCAAAGGCTCGACGACGGTCTCCGGCGGTGCAGATCCTGCCGCTTCCGGCCCGGCCTTGGCCTGCAGCGCCGCAACCTGCGCCCGGTTCAGTACGTTGAGGCGCCAGGCGTAACCGCCGGAGTGCAGCCTGGTGCACAGGGACGTCTGGTACTTCAGCAGGCCATCGATGTCCTTGAGGCGGGAGGCAACTGCCGTGGTGAACTCCTCAAGGGACGGGGTCAGGACTGTCAGCATCAGGTCCCGGTTGCTGGCTGCTTCCTCGATCGTGACGATCTCGGGTACGGCAGCCAGGGCCTCCGTCACCTCGTCGCGGCGGTGCATCTCGCAGTCGACGTCGACGAAGGCCAGGCACATCTGCTTTGGGTCACCCATCAGGTGGGCCGTCACCCATGCGGCACCAGAGCGACGCACCCGTTCCCACCGCGCTGCCAAGGTGGTGGCGTGCACGCCCAGGATTTCGCCTGCATCCGCCCAGCTCACCCGGGGCGCGATCTCAAGCGCGTTGATGAGTGCGAGGTCCTCCTCGGTCAGGTCCATGGTGCCCATTCTTCCGCACGGCTGCGTAGATCGAGGAGCAGGAGGGCTGCCCTCGCATTTTTCCAGCGGTTCCCGCAGTTGTGAAGCAGGTCACGCCAGACTGGAAGCAGTCCATTCTTTGGAGGAGCAGAAATGACCATCACATCCGCGGCCCGGGAACTCCAGCCCGTACTGACCCGGTTCCGCCACGCCATGCACCAGGAGCCGGAAATCGGCCTCGACCTGCCACGAACGCAGGAAAAGGTCCTTCAGGCGCTGGACGGACTCCCCTACGAAATAACCTTGGGCAAGGAAACGACGTCGGTCACGGCAGTGCTCCGCGGCGCCCCGGGTGCCCGGGCCGGGCAGGGACAGGAGGCTGCGCCGGCCGTCCTGCTTCGCGCCGACATGGACGCCCTTCCGGTCCAGGAAAAGACCGGCGTGGACTACACCTCCCGCCTGGACGGCGCCATGCACGCCTGCGGCCATGACCTCCATACCGCGATGCTCACGGGTGCCGCCACCTTGCTGGCCGAGAACCGGCACCGCCTGGCCGGGGACGTGGTCCTGATGTTCCAGCCGGGCGAGGAAGGCTTTGACGGCGCCAGCTATATGATCCGCGAGGGTGTGCTGGACGCGCCGGGCCGGCGGGTAGACGCCGCGTACGGCATGCACGTGTTTTCCGCCCTGGAACCGCATGGCACCTTCACCACCAAACCCGGAGTGATGCTCAGTGCTTCTGACGGCCTGGTGGTCACCGTGCTCGGTGCAGGCGGCCATGGTTCGGCCCCGCACGCGGCCAAGGATCCGGTAACTGCGGCGGCCGAGATGGTCACCGCGCTGCAGGTGATGATCACGCGCCAGTTCAACATGTTCGATCCGGTGGTCCTCTCCGTCGGCGTCCTCCACGCCGGCACCAAGCGGAACGTCATCCCGGAAACTGCGCGGATCGAAGCCACCATCCGGACCTTTTCCGAGGCCTCCCGGGAGAAGCTGATGGACTCTATTCCCCGCCTCCTGCAGGGGATCGCGTCGGCACACGGCCTCGAGGTCGACGTCGACTACCAGCAGGAGTACCCCCTCACCATCACGGACGAGGACGAGACCCATACGGCCGAGGACGTCATCACGGAGTTGTTCGGTGATTCCCGGCTGTCCCGCTGGGCCACACCCCTCAGCGGCTCAGAGGACTTCTCCAGGGTGCTGGCGGAAGTGCCCGGCACGTTCATCGGGCTCAGCGCAGTCCCCCGCGGCGTGGACCATGCCGCCTCCCCGTTCAACCACTCACCGTACGCAACGTTCGACGACGGCGTCCTGGCGGACGGTGCCGCCCTCTACGCGGAACTCGCCACGCAGCGTCTCGCCGCGCTCTCGCAATCCCGCACCAACAACTCCTGATCCACCCTTCCAGGAAGAGAACTGAAATGACCACTGTCGTGAACCCGCACCGCAGCGCGCGGGCAGCAATGCGGAAAACCATTGTTGGTACCGGGATCGGCAACGCCGTGGAGTGGTACGACTGGGCGATTTATGCAACCTTCACCCCCTTCATAGCCAGCCAATTGTTCAGCAAGGCGGACCCGGCGTCGGCCGTCCTGTCTACGCTGGCGATCTTCGCCGTCGGCTTCGTTGCCCGGCCCTTCGGCGGATTCCTGTTCGGCTGGATCGGTGACCGGGTAGGCCGCAAGACGTCCATGACCCTGGCCGTGGGCCTGGCCTCACTGGGCAGCCTGATGATCGGCATCGCGCCGACGTTCGCGAGCATCGGTGTGTGGGCTTCCCTGATGCTGCTGGTGGCCCGGCTGGTCCAGGGCCTGGCGCACGGCGGTGAGCTGCCGTCGTCGCAAACGTACCTCTCGGAGATGGCGCCGAAGGAAAAGCGCGGGTTCTGGGCCACCCTGATCTACACATCAGGCACGGTGGGCATCCTGTTCGGCACGCTCCTGGGCGCCGTGCTGAACATGGTGCTGAGCACGGAGGCCATGAACGCGTGGGGCTGGCGTATCCCCTTCCTGATCGGTGCGGTGCTGGGGCTGTACGCACTGATCATGCGGTCACGGCTGCACGAGACCGAAGCGTTCGAAAGCGAGTCCGTCCGCGAAAAGCGGGCACCGATCTGGCCGCAGATTGTCCGCCACCGCAAGCAGGCCATGCAGGTCATCGGCCTGACCGTGGGCCTCACGGTGATCTACTACATCTGGGGTGTGGTGGCGCCGAGCTACGCCACAACAGCGCTGAAGATCGACCGCGGCGAGGCCCTGTGGGCCGGCGTCATCGGCAACATCGTGTTCATCGCGGCGCTGCCCTTCTGGGGGAAGCTCTCGGACCGCATTGGCCGAAAGAAGGTGCTGTGGTCCGGCGCCATTGGGTCTGCCGTGATGCACTTCCCCATGACCTGGCTGCTGAAGGACTCTGCGTGGCAGCTGGCCGTTGGCATGTCCGTGATGCTGATCTTCATCGCCGCGAGTGCCGCGATTGTGCCGGCCGTGTACGCCGAGCTCTTCCCCACCAGCATCCGCACCGTGGGCGTGGGTGTTCCGTACTCCATCTGCGTGGCGCTCTTCGGCGGCACCGCCCCCTACCTGCAGCAGTGGCTGGGAACCACCCTGCAGCTGCCCGACCTCTTCAACGTCTACGCTGTGCTGCTCCTGGCTGTCAGCGCCTTGTTCGTCTTCACCATCCCGGAGACCAAGGGCAAGGACCTGACGCACTAGTTCACCGATGTAAGTGGCAGTAAGTGTCGTTATGAACGCTCATAACGACACTTACTGCTACCCAGTTGGGTCGCCGACGAAGCGGTTCCGTCCGGCCCGGTAGCCGAACACGGCCGCGAGCAGTCCCACGGCCAGAAAGAGGACGCCGGCGGCTGTGAAGGACCCGGTGGCCTGGTGCAGTTGGCCCACCATCAGGGTCCCCGTTGAACCGAGGCCGTAGCCCACGCCCTGCATCATCCCGGACAGGTGCGCTGCAGTGTGCCCGTCCCGGGTGCGCAGCATGATCATGGTCAGCGCCACCGCGGTGAGGCTCCCCTGGCCCAGCCCCAGCAGTCCCGCCCATACCCAGATCAACCCAAGTGGCCCGAAGATGCTCAGCGCGAAGCCGCCGCCGGTCATCAGGGCCACCACGGTGTTGATGACCCGCTGGTCCCTGAACCTCGCCGCAAGCGCCGGGGCGAAGAGCGAGCCGAGCATTTGCAGCACGATGCACACGGATACGATCAGCCCGGCCGTTGCGCCGTCCACTCCCCGTTCCCGCAGGATGGGTGCCAGCCACGCGAAGACGCTGAAGGACATCATCGCTTGGAGCACCATAAAAATGGTGACCTGCCACGCGACCGCGGAGCGCCAGACGTTCACCCCTTCCTTTACCGCCTGGTGCCGGACGGGGCGCTGCCGTACCGCCACCGGCAGGAACAGGAAAAGTACGACGGCGGCCGGCAGCGCCCAGAACCACAGCGCCAGGGTCCACTCCCCCGTCGCCGTGTAGAGGGGGTAGGTAAAGCCGGCTCCCAAAGCGGCGGAGGCGCAGATGGCTGTGGTGTAGAGCCCGCCCATGAGGCCCAGGCGGTGCGGGAAGTCCCGCTTGACCAGCCCGGGCAGCAGCACATTGCACAGGGCGATGGCGGCACCGCAGGCGGCTGTCCCGGCAAGGAGGGCGGGCAGGTGCACTGGTCCCGGCAGATCCCCGGCTGGAGGCCAGGGCAGCGCGGCCGGGCGCAGCAGAAGCCCCGCCGTCAGCACCGCCATGGCGCCGAGGAGCACGCGGTCGGCACCGAACCGGCGGGCCAGCACCGGGGCCAGGGGCGCAAACAGGCCCAGCAGCGTCACGGGGACAGTGGTCAGCACAACAACCGCCCATCCCGGCAGTGCGGCCTGCGACGTCACCTCGGGAAGCACCGCCGAAAAACTGGAGAAAACCGTGCGCAGATTTAGGCCGATCAGGACCAGGCACAGGCCCAGGTACACCAAGCTTCTCCGGCTTCCCACCCGGGTTGGTTCCGGCGCGGGCAACTCATCAATTTCGGCATCCACCAGGTTGTCGGGGTGGGGCCTCCCCGGCGGCCTGGCGCGCCGGTCCTTCTTCGCCGCAGCACTCGTCGCTTCCGTCACCTGCCCATTCTTGCAGGAGGGCCATCGGACCGAGTTGTCCACATAGGGCGGTGGAGGACTGCTGCCACCGCAGGTCTGAGCCATAGGTTTGGAAGCATGAACAGCACCCAACTGCCCGGCTCCGGAGGAGACTAATGGGCATTGCGCCGCCAGATGAGCCCCAACCGGCAAAGGAGCCAACCCAACCCGAAGCACCCGTTGCAGAAGAAGCCCAGGAACCCCGTTATGGGCGCAAAGCAACAGCCAGTGTGTTATTGGCAGTCCTTGCCCTTGTCAGCATGATCGTTACTGCTCCCTTGGCGATGTTTGCCATGCTTGCCACTTACCCTTCCACCGGGCCATCCGAGATGCCCTGGGTGGCACCATTGGTGTTCTTCAGCCTTCCCCTCCTGTTTGCTTTGCCCTCCCTGGTGTTGGCAATTTCCGTCCTCAAGAACTCCCCGGATACTTCGCCGGACCGGTCATCGGCGGCACTCGCTTTATGCCTCGCGGGATTGGTCCTCGTACTGGCTTTGGGGCCTGCATTGGATCAATTGGGGAATCCATAATGAGGGCTCTCCGGCCGCCGGTATTCTGGAAGGGATGAGTGAATCCCCAGAAACCCCCCAGCCGCAGCATGTCCCGCGGCCGGTGACCCCCGGAACCCAAGCCTCCTACGGCACCTACGGTGGCCGGCCTGTCAGCTTTGTTCGCCGCGGCACACGCCTGCAGGGGCGCCGGCAGGCAGCCTGGGAACTCCATGCCGAGCGGTGGGCCGTGAACGTCCCCCGGCACGTGGCCAACACGTCGGTCCACCCGGACTACACCTTCGACGCGGAGGCGGAATTCGGCCGTAAGGCACCCCTCATTGTCGAGATCGGCTCGGGCCTGGGTGACGCTATTTGCCACGCCGCTGAGCAGAACCCGGACACCGACTTCCTCGCTGTGGAGGTCTACACTCCCGGGCTGGCCAACACCATCATCAAGATCAACAGCCGGGGGCTGAGCAATGTCCGGGTTGTCGAGGCCAACGCGCCCGAGGTGCTGGCCACCATGCTCCCGGAGGGTTCCGTCAGTGAATTGTGGGTCTTCTTTCCCGATCCCTGGCACAAATCCCGCCACCACAAACGGCGCCTCATCCAACCCGAATTCGCGGACCTTGCTGCCCGTGCCCTGAAGAAGGGCGGGCTGTGGCGCATTGCCACTGACTGGTCCAACTATGCGGTCCATGTCCGCGATGTCCTGGCGGATTCGGAGGACTTTGAGAACCTGCACACAGGCGAGCGCCGCGGACCGGAGAGTCCGCTGACCCAGGTGTGGCAGTCCGGCGTGGAATCAGTGGTGGGCGGGGCCCCCGTCCGTGAAGGCCGTGCCCCGGTCAGCACGGAACACACCGGCCCCAACGAGGGTGTGGACGAAACGGGCGGCTGGGCTCCCAGGTTCGAGGGAAGGATCCGGACCAGCTTTGAAGGCAAGGCCCACGAGGCCGGGCGGCTCATTTTTGATCTCTGCTACCGCCGCCGTTAGTTCCAGCGAGTGCACACCCGGCCGCCGCCCGGGCATCATCAGCCCACGCTGATGGAGGCAACAATCTCCCTGAGCATGCTGAGCCTCGGCTCCACGTCAGGGCCGGCGTAGGGCCAGATGACCACCAGGCCGATGAACCGCCCGCGTTCCCAGACGCCCACGGTCGCCGCCACTTTCCCCGCCCCCTCGGCGTCGTCGTAGCCCACTACCACCGCGTATGCGGACTTGCCGGGCAGGTTCAACCCGCCTTCCGTGAGAAGGCTGCCTGCCTTCTCCTCCAGGTAGTAACCGGACATCAGGTGCGCCCAGCCGTTGGCCTGCGCGGCGCCATGCACGGAGGTGTCGTCCTTGATGACGGTGACAAGGACCCCACCGAGCAATCCGTACTGTTCAGTGTTGGGGCCGGCCGTGGAGTTTTCCAGGACCTGGGTGTGCTCGGGAAAGTCTGCTGTGAACCCCAGCGCGGATTCGATGTGGACTGACATTCTCTTGCTCCTTCAGCGGGTGTGTCGTAGCTGGGCTGGGTGCGCGGCCGGATGTTGGCCGGCGCGATTACAGCCGCTCAAGCCTGGCGTCGTTGGGGACTTTGTAGTACGTGGAGACGTTTGTAGTGGCCTGGCTCTCTGTTCTGACCTCCACCTCGCCCGCCTTCACGTCAAGCCCGGCCTCATTGGACGCCGTCACCACATTGTTGACCTGGACAGTGGCAGAACCGGCTTCATACAGCCTGGCGGCATCGCGTGCTGCGCCGTATTCGTTTCCGAGCGCGACATGCCGCAAGTAGCTGTCGATCAGTGGCTTGTTCTCCGGTGAATAATCCACATCGATCTTGACAGTACCCCGGGTTCCCACGGTGACTGAGGACTCGAGCTTGGCGGCCTTGACGTCCGAACCCGCAGTGAATCCATGCGCCACCGTTCCATCCATGGAGACTGACACGGATTCGATGCTGCTGTGTTTGTCCATGTTCACCTGCAGTCCGCCCTTGCCGGAAGCCTCGAAAACGCGGCCGTCCAGGTTGAGCTTGCCTTGGGCGGAAACCTCGCCGTTGACTGTTGAGGTGCCGTCGGTCAGGTTCCGCTCGTAGGCCAGGTCCAGCCTGGCCGAACCTGATGCGGCTCCAGTCTCCCCCTCGGCCTCGAGCGACAGCGTTCCCTTGGCCTTGTCCGTCTGTCCGGTGGAGCCGTTGTCACCGGCGGCTTTGTTGATGGTGTCCAGGATGTAACCGGTCGGATTGCCGGCCACATCCTTGATCTCACCCACGCTGTCCGGCGGCAGGTCCCGGTACATCTGCTCGCGGGCTGCCATGGCTTCTTCCACGCTGCCGAAGGAGTATTCGCGGGACACCTGCCCGTTAAGGGTCACGCCGGCGGTTCCGGTGGTGTCGTTGACGCCCAGCCCCATGTTTCCGTACACCATCATGGTGGCGGTGCCATCGGCATTCTCCACCACTTCGGTGCCCACTTCGGCGCCGCCGTGCACCCAGGCCACCCGGGCCTCAATCGATGCCTTGCCTGCCTCGGAGTAGACGGGAATGTCCGCCCTGGCGATGTCCTGGAGATGTTCCTTGGCCTGCTCCTGCGCGGACTTGGGGATGCCGCCGTCCATTCGCATGAGGTCCTCGGCGAACGGACCGTCGCCGCCTTCGCTCTCGATGAGGTATTTCCGGTCGGCTGCAGAGAGGCTGTCCCACCACGTGGCCTGTTCTTCCGGGCTGGCGTCCAGCATCCGTTCCAGGCCGGCTTCCAGCTCCTGGCGGTGCCCGGCCGCGGCCGCGGCGGCAGCGGCTTGGTCCTTCAGCCAGTCTTGGGCCTGCCCGGCAAACGATTTAACCCGGTCCCAGACGCCGGTGCCGGCACCGGCCGATGAGGACGAGGAGGACTTCTCCTGCTCCTCTGCGTGCTGCAGCAAAATCCTGGAGTTCTCACGCAGGCTGGACACAACCTTCTCCAGCCCGGGGCGGTGGCTTCCGCTCCACTCCTGACGGAAACGTTCGCCGTCCGTGCCCTTCCAGGGAGCCGCCTGGATCTGGCTATGCAGCGAACTCGCCCGGGTGCTCAACAGCAAGGCAGCCTGATCAGCCGCCTTCGCCAGAGCCCGCAACTGGCTGACATCAGCGCCGTAAAAAGTCATGGTTCGTCCCCCGGAGAAGTTCGCGCCGATGTTCGGTCGCTGACCATATAGTTCCACGGCGGCGGGAAATTCGGCGATGGGCATCCCTCCCCATCCGGCAGCGGCGGCACTGGCACCTCATCCTGGAGCCGCACGATCCGCCACCTAATCCACATCGTCCGAGGGAATTACTGGCCCGGACCATCAGCGCGTGGCACGATTGCCCTTACGCGGGGGTACGCACCATCCGGGCATCCGCGCCTGTACAAAGGGAACAGCCATCAAAAAAGAATTGCGACAGGCCGCAGATGCGGCAGAGAACGTCACCAACTCCCACACCCTGGAGATGATGGCGAGGGCGGGGTTTGCAGCGAGCGGAATCCTGCATCTCCTGGTAGGTGCTATCGCAATCCGGCTGGCCATGGGCGGTACGGGCAACGCCGACTTCAGCGGTGCCGTGGCCGAACTCGCCACCCAGCCTGCCGGACCCTTCCTGTTGTGGGCCAGCTTCACCGCCTGCGCTGCCCTCGCACTGTGGCAGACCAGCGATGCCATTTTCGACTACAACCAGTTGCCCACAAAGGAAAAGGCCGGAAAGAAGGCCAAGGCAGCGGCGCAGGCAGTGGTTTTCGCCGGGCTTGCCCTGACACTGATGTCCTTCGCCATGGGAACCGGTGCGGGCGGGGACAACCAGCAGGCGGCAAGCGACCTTACCGCGTCCGTGATGAAGGCGCCGGGCGGCGTAGCGCTGCTGGTCCTGCTGGGCGTGGGCATTGCCGTAACCGGCGTGGTGTACGGCATCCGCGGCCTTCGGAAATCGTTTGAAAAGCATCTGACAATGCCCTCGTCCCCCACCGCACGGACCGCCGTCACCGTGCTGGGCGTAACTGGATACGTGGCGAAGGGCATTGTGCTGTTGCTGACCGGGCTGCTCATCGCCATAGCCACCCTGCAGGCGCACCCTGAGGAATCCACCGGCCTGGACGGCGGACTTCGGGCACTCCGCGACCAGCCCTTAGGGGTGTACCTCCTGGCGGCTGTGGGCGCCGGGCTCATCTGCTACGGCGCCTACATGATCGTCCGGGCACGCCTCGCGAAGATGACCCGATAGCCGGTGGCCGCAGCTGTTGAAGCTGCCAGTGTGGCTGGGGTTGGAGCGCCCGGGTTTGTGCCGGACCCTATGGCACCGTAATTACCGCGACGGCCTGCTGGGTACCGTCCCGCAGTTCCACACTCGAAATGCTCGCCAGCTGGATGGGTGTTGCTCCGGTGACCCTGACCCTGCCGCTCGGCGTGGCCGTCCAAGCGCACGCGCGGTCTTCGCCGCCGGCCCGGTCCCGGACCCACAGCGACAATGTCCCGTCGGAAGGGAGGCTGCTGCCGTTCACCGCCAACTCGGTTCCCCAGATCTTCCGGGCCAGGTCGATGCTGAACTGCAGGCCATCTCCGGACTGCACGGAGTAGCTCGCGTCCGGTTGCGTCGGCCGGTTCAGGACCGGGCCCACGGCCAAACCGACGGCGAGGCATGCTGCGGCGACCGCTCCCACCAGGGCCGCCCACCGCCGTCGTACCTTACGACGCCGGCGGGACAGTTCCGAAAGGAGGGGCACCGGGGCCCCGGCTGTCCGAGCGGGTGGCGCGCCCGGTCCTGCCGGCACCACGGTGAGCGCAACGGCGTCCGGCACCGGGAGGGCGTCCAGCAACGCAGGCACTTTCTCCAGCCGGCCAAGCTCGTCCCGGCATCTCGCGCAACCCTGAAGGTGCGCCGCAAAGATCTTCAGGTCCTCGGCGTCCAGCCCGCCCAACAGGTAGGCGCCCAGCAAGTGGTGCAGCTCGGCAGGGTTCACCGTTCCACCCCCATTTCGTCCAGGATGGTCCGCAAGGCCCGCACTGCGTAGTACGCACGGGACTTCACCGTTCCGCTCGGGACGTTCAACTGCACCGCTGCCTCATTGACGGTGAAACGGCGGTAGTGCAATGCCACCAGCACGTCCCGGTGTTCCGAGCTGAGGCGGAGCAGCGCTTCCTCGATCAGCACCTTGTTCAGCAGCTCGTCCACGCGTTCCACTGCCTCGGCGGAATTGGCAAGGCCGTCGTCCAGGGTCTCGGCCGGGCGGCGCTGCGCCCGGCGGTAATTGTCGATCATGATGTTCCTGGCCGTCCGGAAAAGATAGCTGCGAAGGCTCCCGGTGACCTCCGGGGCGTGCTGCCAGACACGGAGCACGGTTTCCTGGACCACGTCCTCAGCCAGCTGCGGGTCCCGGGAGGCGCTGAGCACAAAGCGCCGGAGGGCCGGGCCGTGCTCACGGTAGATGGACTCAACAACGTCCTCGTCCAGCGGCATATCAGGACCTCCCGGCCTTCAGCATGGTTCGCCACCGTGTGCTTCCGGCTGATACGACGTCCGCAGCCGGAATTTGGTTCATTTGAACCATTCTTCACCCGGCGGCGTCTTAGTCGTTAGCGTCCGGCATCGGCGCCGGGCACGGACCAAGGAGCAAACCTATGAAAAAGCAACTGGGAACAGGCCTCACCATCCTCGCCCTGACCGGGGCCCTCGCGGGGTGCGCCGGCGGCGGCGGTTCCACCCCTGCAGCCAGCAGCCCGGCTGTCACGGGAGGCTCACCTAACGCCTCTGCAACGGCCCCCGCTGCCTCTGTTTCTCCGCCCTCCGCAACGTCCACAGCAACGGCCGCCGGTGTCGACCTCCAGATTGCGTCTTCCAGCCTGGGCGACATTGTGGTCGATGGCAAGGGGATGAGCGTCTACTACTACACCAAGGATGTCAAAGACTCCGGTACCAGCACCTGCACCGGGGGATGCCTGACCGCGTGGCCGCCGCTCCTCATCACTTCGGACGAGCCCAAAGTCGAAGGGGTAACCGGGACCGTGGGCACCATCACCACGCCGGAAGGTGCCAAGCAGGTGACCCTGAACGGCCTGCCGTTGTACTACTTCGCCAAGGACACCAAGGCCGGTGACATCCTCGGCCAGGGCGTCAACGACGTCTGGTACCTGGCCGATCCGGCCGGCGAAATGATCAAAACCGCGGCCAAATAATGACCCTCCGGGGGCGGTGGGCCGGGTGCCGGTGCGTCACGGGAGCGGAACTGCCGGCAGCGTGGCGGGCAGTGGAACGTGGGGCGGCACCGGCACTTCCCGTGACCCGCCCAGCCCGTCGGCAATATGCTCGGGTACAGCCCCCGGCAGGGTCTCTGAAGCGGGGACTTCCCCGGGTTTTCCCGGGGAAGTTGGCTGGCTTGCAGCGGTCTCCGGCGCAACCGGACCATTCGACGGCGGGACCGTCGGTTGCGTCGCTGCGGCGGGGTCCGCCGGTATCGATGTTGGGCCGGCCGGTGCAGTTGCGGCAGGCTCGGCGCCAGCCGGCGTGTTGGGCGAAGGCGCCGCGGGCTGTTTAACCTGGTGGTCTGCAGGTGCTCCGCCGGTCCCCGTGATAAACGAAGTGACAGCCTGGTTGAGCTGGGTGAACGACTCCCGGATGGACTGGTCTGATGCCGCGGCAACTGCGCCGCCGGCGCTCAGGGACACCGCCACGGACAAGGCCGTCAGGGTGACCCGGCGCTTGGCCCTGCGGCGGGCAGCGAGTTCGTCAGCGGGAGCTGAAGCAAGCGCATCTTCGGCGGCTTCCGGGTCGGCACTAAGCCCCGCGTTGCCTCCGGCCATCAGGGCCAGCAGCTCAGCAGAAGGCTCCGGCGCAGCAGAGCCCAGGGCCTGAAGCTCGAGAAGGACTGGGCGGAGCTGGGTGTCGCCATCCAGGTCTGCCTCCAACAGCAGCTGGTCGACGGACCCGTCGCGGAATCCTGCAGTGTCACTCATGGTTTGCCTGGTTTCTTTTGAGCGTTTGTGCCTTGAGATTTTGAAGGGCCCGGCGCTGGAGCTGCTTGATTGCCCCTTCGCTCTTGCCCATGATGCCGGCCACCTGTTCTATGGACAGGTCAGCCACCACGCGAAGGGCCAGCACTTCCTGGTGTTCGTCGCTGAGCCCGTCCAGCAGGGCGGCAGCCGCGCCGTTGAGCTCCACCGCGCAGTGTTCTGCGGAGGGGGTGCTCCGGCTGTCCTCCAGCGGGTCGTAAGGAGTCAGCTGGGGCCTGCGTTCCAGCCGCCGGTAGTGGTCCACCATGCGGGCGTGGGCGATGGAGAAGATGAGCGACTTGGCCCCCTGCAGCCCGCCGGTGAGGCTGCTGATCTGCGGGAAGAATGCCAGGAACACGTCCTGGGTTACCGCTTCGGGATCGTCGACGCCGCGTGCCTTGAGGTATCCCAGCACCGGTCCCGCGAAGGACCGGTAGGCAACGCCGAACACCGCAGCCGGGTCGGTTCCGGCTGCGTCGTCGAATATGTCGATCTTTTCTTGGGCCAAAGTGTCTAGCACCGGCGGCTCCTCCATCCCGGAGCAAGGCAAGGCCCGTCCCGGTTTTACGGTGCGGTCTGCAGGTCCTGCGCTTACTTTCCCGCTGCCTTTCGGCAGGTGATTCCGGGCTTCATTCCGGACCGGCCTCCCCAAGGGCCGTTAGTGTTCCTGAAAGGGCAGTTCCTAAAATCGGGGACTGCCGTACTGCGGGAAACGGACCGTGGGCCGTTTCCCGCAGTACACACTAGCCAACGCCGCTTAGCGGACCGAAACTGACGGCGCGTCCACAGCTGCGCTGCCACCGTCGACGGAGGCAGCAGGAACCTCGGGAACTGCAGGCACGGCCGGAACTGCCGGCTCGCCGTCGACACCCGGAACAGCCGGGACAGCGGGAACAGCAGGAACCTCGGGACGCTCGATCTCAACAGCGGCGGAACCACCGGTTGCGGCGCCTGCCTCTGCGGCAGCGTCAGCCTGCGCTGCGACGTCGGCGCAGAAGCTTTCGATGTTCGCTTCACCCTGCGCTGCGATGGCAAGCGAGGAAAAGCCTTCGGAAGAGGCGTTCAGGCCACCGTTGGTGAAAGCGGTGCAGAGGCCAAGGGCTGCGGCGCCGGCTGCGTCAACTGCCGTACCGGCTGCGGCGGACACGGAAGCCTGGGCTGCGACGTTCTCGCCGGAAACCGTGGCATCTCCTGCGGCTTCCGCTTCTGCGTCAGCGGAAGCGTTGGCAGTGGCCTCTGCGGCGGCGTCAGCGGTTGCCTGCGCGTCAGTGGCAGCTTCTGCTGCCAGCTGCGGAGCCGGGGCGCCGAAAAGATTGTGGGCGGTCTGCTGTGCTTCGGCGGGGAGGACGCCGGAAACGGCAGCGGCGCCGGTTCCGCCGACGGCAAGGGTGCCGGCTGCCAGTACTCCGGCGGCGACTTTGCTGGTGGCGAGAACGGTGAACAACGACATTAGACACTCCAAAACTTAGACAACTTATTCGAAGCAGGTCCGTCGGGCGGACCCATCACCTCCTACATCGCGGGGGCAGGCGGAAAGGTTACGGGTCTCCGGGATCTTTTTCTGCGGCGTTTGTCAGAAAACATCGCGGTGGCAGCCGGCGGGCAGCAGCCGGCGAGGTTTAGGGACGGCGCTACGATCGATGCATGCCTGCGATCCCGGAGTCCCAGAAGAAAGCCAGCACCTGGCAGTCGATGGTGGACAGCAACAAAGCCCTCCTTCTGCGGAAGACCGGCGAAGACACCAATTACTGGGTTGGGAAGGCCCGTGCCGCGGGCATCCGGAACGACGGCGAACTCCGCACCTGGATGCGCGACAGCTTCGGGGTGACTGGGTACGCCCAGTACGCGGTGTCCTGGGAGATGTTCGGCTATCCGGAATTTATGCTGCGCGACGCCGACGAACTGATTGACGGTCAGTATGCCAACCACCCGCACCTCAGGCCCATTGCGGACGCCCTCCTGGCATGGGCGTCCGCAACCGGCGGGGTGGAGATCCAGATGCGGAAGGGTTACGTGTCCCTCCACAGTGCCCGGCGGAAGTTCGCGCAGGTCACCCGGACCACCAACACTGCCGTTGACGTAACCCTCCGGCTCGACGCCTCCGCGGAAGGCCGGCTTGAAACCGTCAAGACCCGGGCCGATGACCCTTTCACCCGCAGGGTGCGCCTCACCTCAGCCGACCAGGTGGACGATGAACTTATGGACATCCTGGCCGTGGCCTTGGAGCAGAACAGCTAAGCCTGATGCAGAACAGCTGACGGTTGCTGCCCTGCGTCTACTTGGCACCCGCCGACCAGCCCAGCACGAGCTACGGGACCACGACGGCGGACACGTCACCGTCAGCAACCGTCACCTCGAAGACGGTGGTGGACCCGCCCGGTGACGGCACAGCGACCCGGCGTGTGCCGTCCTGTGCCGCGAAGGCCTGGAACCGCATGTCCTGCGCCCAGTCGTAGTCCGGCCGGTCGGACACCGTACCGATGGGCAGCACGGCGCCTTCACGGACCCAGGTTGCCGCTTCCATGACCGAGTACTCCTTGCGGTGCCACCGGGGGCCCGCCAGCTGCTCGCCGGTTTCCAGATGGGTCCACGTCCCTTCGGGCAGGTAAAAGGACACTGTGCCGGAGGGGTCCATCACAGGTGCCACCAGAAGGTCGGGGCCCAGCATGTATTGCCGGTCGAGATGTGCGCAGCCCGGGTCCTCCGGGAATTCCATAAACAACGGGCGCATCAGGGGAATGCCCTCTGCATACGCTTCTTCGGCCGCCATCTGCAGGTAAGGCATCAGCCGCATCTTCTGCTCGGTGAAGTGCCGAAGGACGTCCACCGACTCTTCGTCCACGAGCCACGGGACGCGGTAGGAGTTGGAGCCGTGCAGCCTGGAGTGCGAGGACAGCAGCCCGAACGCGATCCAGCGCTTGAAGATTTCCGGTTCAGGCGTGCCCTCGAAGCCGCCGATGTCATGGCTCCAGAACGAGAATCCGGACGCAGCCAGCGACAATCCGCCGCGCAGCGATTCAGCCATCGCCGCGAAGGTGGACTCGCAGTCTCCACCCCAGTGCACCGGCATGGTTTGGCCGCCTGCTGTGGCTGAGCGTGCAAAGACCACCGCTTCGCCCTCACCCAGCTCCTTGGAGAGCAGGTCAAAGACCGTCCTGTTGTACAGCTGCGCGTAGTAGTTGTGCATCCGGGCCGGATCTGAGCCGTCATGCCACACCACATCAGTGGGGATGCGCTCGCCGAAATCGGTTTTGAATGAATCAACGCCCTGGCTTAGCAGCCCGCGTAGTTTGTCCTGGTACCAGAGCACGGCGTCGGGGTTGGTGAAGTCCACCAATCCCATCCCTGCCTGCCACATGTCCCACTGCCAGACAGAACCGTCCGGACGCTTGACCAGGAAGCCGCGTTCCAGGCCTTCCCGGAACAGGTGCGAGCGCTGGGCGATGTACGGGTTGATCCAGACGCA
Source organism: Arthrobacter sp. MDT2-3 (assembly GCF_059090465.1). Classification (NCBI taxonomy): domain Bacteria; kingdom Bacillati; phylum Actinomycetota; class Actinomycetes; order Micrococcales; family Micrococcaceae; genus Arthrobacter; species Arthrobacter sp. MDT2-3. The sequence goes on from NZ_JBNHFS010000004.1 coordinate 327,092, forward strand.
GACCTTGAGCCCGCGGTCGTGCAGGCGGGCGAGCATGCCCTCCGGGTCCGGGAACGTGGCGGGGTCCCACACGAAATCGCTCCAATGGAAGGACCGCATCCAGTGGCAGTCGAAGTGGAAGACGGAGAGCGGAAGGTTCCGCTCTTCCATGCCGTCGATGAAGGAGTTGACGGTCTTCTCGTCGTAGTCGGTGGTGAACGACGTGGACAGCCAGAGCCCATAGGACCACGCCGGGATCCGGGCGGGCCGGCCGGTCAGCTCCGTGTACCGGCGGATGATCTCCTTGGGTGTGGGCCCGTGGATGATGAAGTACTGCAGCTTCTGGCCTTCCACGCTGAACTGCGTACGGGAAACCACTTCCGAGCCCACCTCGAAGGACACCTTCTCCGGGTGGTTGACGAACACGCCGTACCCGTCATTGGTGAGGAAGAACGGCACGTTCTTGTACGCGAGGTCGCTGGAGGTGCCGCCATCCTCGTTCCAGATGTCCACCGCCTGGCCGTTCTTCACGAAGGCGCCGAAGCGCTCGCCCAGGCCGTAGACGTTGGTGCCCACCCCGAGGCTGAGCTGTTCGTGCACAAAGGTCCGCCCGCCGTCGTCCGTGATGACGCCGACGCTGCGCGGAGTGGAGCTTGTCAGCAGCCTGCCGTTCCCGAAGAAGTCGACTCCCCAGTCGCCGGAAGTGCTGACCCGTGCCGTCAGCGCCCCGGAAGTGATGCTTGCGGTACTGCCGCCGTCCTGGCTGAACTCCGCGGCGGATCCTGCCCGGTTCACTTCAAAATGCGGACCGTTGTCCAGGCCGCCCTGGAAGTGCTCGATGGTTACCCCAATGACGTCCGGCATCGGGGCGTCGAAGGTGACCGTCAGCTGGGGAAGGTTAAGCGCGTCGCCGCGGGAGGTGATTCGTTTGGTGGGCGCGTAGACGGTCATCGTCCCGCCATTCACCACTACGTCCGATACGTCGCGGGGGTGCAGCGCGGAAAAGCCTTTGCGGTACAGCCAGTATCCGTCCGTGAATTTCATGGGATCTCAGTTTCCGTTCTCAATATGGTCAAAGCTGTTCTTGAGGACCAGTGCGCCGTACGGCTCCAGGGTGATTTCAGGTCCGTGGCTTTCCCCGGAGAGCAAGTCCACCGACTGCTCTTTGAGGCGTGCCGTCCGGGGTTCCGGGCTGTGGTTCAGCAGGAAGTGGTAACCGCCGCGGGTGGCCAGTTCGACGTCGTCGGGCAGCTCCGCGGCGACGGGCGCACTCAGTCCCGCTTCCGCCACCGCCGCCCCAACAATGCTTCCCAGCGCTGCAGGAGGCAGGTCGCAGCCGATGTACCAGGCGGTCCCTTGGCCGTGGCTGTTGCGGACTGCTGCCGGCTTCCCGGCAAGCGGGCCGGACGTGAAGGTGGCCACCGCGGCAGCGCTGGAACTGTGGAGGCGCAGGTCCTCCGACCAGAAGGAGGCTTCGAGGTTGTCCGGCATTCCTGCGTTGGCCTCCGGGCCAATGGGACCGGGCTGTGCATATTCAAGTCCAACGCTGCGGGCCAGAGGCCGCCATTCTTCCCCTGTAACCCCAAGTACCTCAGCCAGCACGGCAGCGAACCGTCCCTGGCGGAGGTGTCCGTTGCTGTCGGCCAATCCGCTGAAGGGGCCCACCACTGCAGTTCCTCCCCCATGCACCCAGCCGGTCAGGGCCGCGGCATGTTCTTCTGTGAGGAGGAAAAGGCTGGGGACAAGCACCAGGTCGAAGCGGTCCAGGGCGGCAGCGGGATGCACCACCTCAACGGACAATCCGCGCCTTAGCAACGGCCGGTAGTAGGCCTGGAGCTGGTCCAGCACGCCCAACCTGTCGCTGGGGCAGTCCGGGGACTCGGCAGCCCACCAGCTGTCCCAGTCGAACAACACGGCAATGCGGGAGGGTGAGGGGGTGCCTGCCAGGAGCCGGAGATCCTGAAGCTCGGACCCGAGAGCCGAGACTTCCCGGAACACGCGGGTGTCCTCCCCCGCCAGGGGTACCACTGCGGAATGGAAGCGCTCGGCACCAAAGGCGGACTGGCGGAACTGGAAGAAACAGATTCCGTCCGAGCCCCGGGCCAGGGCAGACAGGGAGTCCACCCGCAGCGCGCCGGGTTCCTTGGCGCTGTTGTGCGGGCGCCAGTTGACGGCCGACGCCGCTGATTCCATCAGGAGCCAGGGCTGGCCCCCGGCCATGCCGCGGCAGAGATCGTGCGTGAGCGCGCCGAGTTCCCAGGTTTGAGGTTGGGCCGGGTCCGTGTACCAGTTGTTGCCGATCAGGTCCGTCTCGCCTGCGAACCTGAAGTAGTCCGCCCCGCGGAAAAAGCCCATGAGGTTTGTGGTGACCGGGACGTCGGGAGAGTGCTGGCGGATGATATCCCGTTCAGCCGTGAAGAGCTTGAGCAGCGCATCCGAGGTGAAACGCTTGAAGTCTAGGACCTGGGTGGGGTTGTGCAGGTAGGGCGCTGTGCGGGGCGGCAGGATCTCCTCCCAGCTGCTGTACCCCTGGCTCCAGAAGGTTGTGCCCCAGGCGGAATTCAGGTTGTCCAGGGAACCATAGCGGCGCAGCAGCCAGCCCCGGAACGCACCGGCCGTTTCGTCGTCGTAACTGGCCTGCCCGAGCTCGTTGCCCACGTGCCACATCACGACAGCGGGATGCTTGCCGTAGCGCTCCGCCAGTGCGGCCGTAACCTGCAGCGCAGCGCTGCGGTACACCGCCGATGACGGCGAGAACTGGTTGCGTGAGCCGTACCACAGCGTAGTCCCCGAGGCATCGGTGGGAAGCGTACTGGGGAAGCGGTGTCCCAGCCACGGCGGCGGCGATGCGGTGGGCGTTGCAAGGCAAACGTTGATGTTGCCTTCGTGCAGGAGCGCCAGGATCCGGTCCAGCCAACCAAAGTCCCACCTGCCTTCAGACGGCTGCAGCCTTGCCCAGCTGAACACGCCCAGGGTGGCGAGGTTAATGCCCGCTTGTTGCATTAGGCGGATGTCTTCCGGCCAGCTTTCTTCCGGCCATTGCTCGGGGTTGTAGTCGGCGCCGAACAGCAACCCTGCCTGCTGGGTTACGGTGTTCAGCCCGTGGCTGCGAAGATGCATCGAATTCCTTGGTTAAATGGGGGTATGGGTAATCGAAAGGCTTCAACTGCGGCGACGATCAGTGATGTGGCCAAAGAAGCCGGAGTTTCAACAAGTACGGTGTCCTATGTGATGAGCGGTAACCGTCCCATATCGAAAGAAACCCGCGATATCGTCGAAGCCGCAATGCGCCGCCTGAAGTACAGCCCGCGGTCGAGTGCCCGCGCGCTGGCCTCCAGCCGGTCCAATGTCCTGGGCCTTGTAGTGCCATTGCGCGCTGACGTGAACGTCGGCGTGGTCATGCAGTTCGTCACGGCCGTGGTGACCACTGCCCGCTCCTTCAACCAGGACGTCCTGCTGCTGACCCAGGACGACGCCGGCAGCATAGAGCGGGTGACGTCCCAGTCCATGGTGGACGGCCTGCTCATGATGGACATCGAAGCCCGCGATCCCCGCATTCCGGTGTTGGCCAGGCTGCAGAAACCGGCGGTGCTGATCGGCATGCCGGATGATCCGCGGGGCCTTAGTTGCGTCGACTTTGATTTTGCCGGGGCGTCCCGCACTGCCGTACGCCACCTGGCCGAGCTGGGCCACCGGGGTATTGCGTTCATCGGGTCTCCGCCGGCTTCCCTCCGCCGCCACGCTACGTATGCCGACCGCACCCTGCGTGGATTCGAGGAGGCATGCCGCGCGCTGGAGGTTCATCATGTGGCAGTGGCGTGCGAGGCCAACTCGCCTGACCTGGCAAGGGCCCTGGACAAGGTCTTCGCTGGCCCCGAGCCCATCACTGCTCTTCTGGTGCACAACGAGGGGTTGCTGCCGATCCTGCGGGAGAACCTGGCCGTCCACGGCTTTTCCGTCCCCGGGGACATCTCCGTGGCAGTGATTGCGCCGGCAGATGTGGCAAAGGCTGCCGTCCGACCCTGGACTTTTGTACCCATCCCCGCGATGGACATCGGCCGTGCCGCGGTGGAGATGGTGATGGACCGGCTGAGCCTGGAAAAACCAGCCGAACTCCGGCTCATCGCCCCCACACTGATGGCTGGCGAAACCACCGCCGCGGTTCGATGACGTGAGCTGAAGGGCCGGCGCAGACTGGCCCCTCATCCCTTGACCGCCCCGATCATCACGCCCTTGGTGAAGTGTTTCTGCACAAAGGGGTACACGATCAGGATGGGCACCATGGCCAGCACGATGACAGCCATCTGCAGGGCAGGGCCCGCAGCGGCTCCGGTGCCCACGTCCACCTGCCCCGGAACCGAGACGCCCTGGAGCACGTAGGACCGGAGCACCACCTGCAGCGGGTTCATGGCGCTGTCGTTGATGTAGAGGACGGCGTTGAAGAAGGCGTTCCAGTAGCCAACGCCGTAGAACAATGCGATCACGGCGGTAACGGCCTTGGACATGGGCAGCACAATCTGGGTCAGGGTTCGCCATTCACTGGCACCGTCGATCCTTGCGCTGTCCAGGATTCCCCTGTCGATCCCCATAAAGAAGCCGCGCAGGATGATGATGTTGAACACCGAGATGCAGCTGGGCAGAATCAGCGCCCAATACGTGTTGATCAGCCCCAGCCCGGAGACCAGCAGGTAGGAGGGAATGATCCCCGCGCTGAAGAACATGGTGACCAGCAGCGTGAACAGGATGGGTGTGTGCGCAAAGGACCCCGGCCGGGACAATCCGTATGCGCAGAGGATGGAAACCACCATGCTCAGAGCGGTTCCGGTGGCCGTGACTCCCACACTGACGAGCACCGCGCGGGTGACCACACCTCCACTGAGGATCTGCTGGTACGCGGCGAAAGAGATTTCTCCGGGGACCAGGACCAGTCCGCCGGCCTGGGTGATGGTGGCCTGGGAGGAGATGCTCGTCAGGACGATTGTGTACAGCGGCCCCAGGACAGCCAGGACGACGACGGCCAGGACAATAAACTTCCCTGCCTTCGCTGCTGCCCCGGGTTCTTCGTCCCAGACGGGGCGCTCGGGTTTCAGCCGCGGTGGCCTGGAGGGTTTGGAGGTGCTGGTGGAGGGCCCGGCCTTGCTAATTATTGTGCTCATTTGGAATAGACACCGCTCTCACCGAAGATGTGGGCAACTTTGTTGGCTGTCAGGATCAGGGCCAGGCTCACCAGGCCCTTGATCAGGCCAGCGGCTGCAGCGTAGCTCCAGTCGCCGTTTTGGACGCCGGTGTAGTACACAAACGTGTCCAGGACTTCGGAGGCTTCCGCCCCTACTGCATCGCGCTGGAGGATCATCTGCTCAAAACCCACGGTCAGGGAATCCCCCAGCCGCAGGATCAGCAGCAGCACGATGACGCTGCGCAGGCCTGGCAGGGTGACGTGCCACATGCGCTTCCAGCGGCCCGCTCCGTCCACCGCCGCCGCTTCGTACTGGGCGGGATCGATGGCGCTCAGGGCAGCGAGGAAGACGATGATGCCCCAGCCTGCGTCCTTCCAGACTGCCTGCGAGGTGAGCAGGAACAGGAAGGTGTCCGGGTTGGTCATGATGTCCATCGCTTGCCAGCCGTTGGCCCGCAACGACTGGTTGAGCAGTCCGGCTCCGCCGAAGATCTGCTGGAAGACGGACACCACCAGCACCCAGGAAAAGAAGTGCGGAAGGTACACCACGGCCTGAACTGCCGCCCTCAGCCTGGGATTCACCAGGGAATTCAACAGCATGGCCAGGGCGATGGGAACCGGAAAGAAGAACACCAGCTGGAACGCTGTAATCACCAGGGTGTTCTTGACGGCATGCCAGAAGTCGGCGTCCGCCAGCACCCTGGCGAAGTTGTCCGTGCCCACCCAGGGGCTGTCAGGAATACCGACGTAGGGTGAGTAATCCTGGAACGCCACCACATTGCCCAGCATGGGGAGGTAAGCGAAAACGCCCAGCAGGATGACCGCAGGCAATGCCATCAATACCAGGGAGCGGTCCCGCTTGAAACGCAACCAAAGGTTTCCCTTTGCGCGCGGCGGCACGGTGGCGGCACCTCCAGCAGCCCGCCCGCCGACACGGGAACTACGCCCAGCCGTCGTGCCCGCTGCCAGGGCCTCATCGGTATGTGTCCCAGCCCCATCCTGCAATGGCGCGGCAGCCTTGTGCTCTATTCCGGTGATCATGCGTGCCACGTCCTAGGCCAGGAACCCGGCGTAGAAGTCCCGGAGTTCGTCTCCGCCTTTGCTCTTCCAGGACGCGAGCTCGCTGTCGAGGTCCTTCAGGCTCTTGCGTCCGCGGATGATGTCCTTGGCCAGGTCATCGAACGGCTTGGACAGGGAGCCGAACTTGGCTGGCTCCTGGATCTGCATGCCGAAGAACACGTCCTCCACCACGTTCGGGGCCTGCCGTGCTTCCCAATCCGACTGGGACTTAACCAGCCCGGGGTACTGGACCATGGAGTTGACGATCGGAGGGCTGACGAGGAAGGCGTAGGTGCTGGTGACCTCCTCGGTCCCCTTGGCGGTGGCCTTCGGAATGCCCTGGGCATCACGGGTGAAGTGCACTCCTTCAACGCCGTTGTTGATCAGCACGTTCTCCTCTGTGCCAAACGGGGCGGCCATGAAGTTGGCCAGTGCCAGCATTTCCTCCACCTTCGCCGGGTCTGCCTTCTTGATGAAACTGAAGATGGCGGCAGGCTGGGCGCGGAAGAGGGTGGGCTTCCCGCCGTCGGGAGCGAAATAGTCCATGGGCTGCATGTTGAACTTCGGGTTGGAGGGCAGGACACGGGCCAGGGCCTCATGCCAGGAGCCCGTGCCGTCAGACGCCATGAGGGAGGCCCCGGACTCGAAACGCTGCTTGGACTGCTGGGAGTTGCCTGCCACGGCGTCGGGGTGGACGGAACCATCGGCGAACAGCTGGGCGGTCCACTCCAGGGCGGCCCGGTATTCGTCCGTTTCGACCTTGTTCTGGAGCTTGCCGTCCACCATCTTCCACTTGGGTACCACGCCGTGCATGATCTGGGCGCCGTTCCAGACGTCTTCGGATCCCCAGCGGTTCTTGGACTCGTCCGTCAGCTCCTTGGCGAGCTTGCGGTATCCGTCGGCGGACTTCGGCGGTTCCACTCCGAGTTCCTCGAAGAGGTCCGCCCGGTAGAAGATGGCGTCCGAGATCAGCGCGCCGGGATATGGGAGCCCGTAGAGGCCGCCTTCGAAGCAGCCCATCTTCCAGGCGGCAGTAGGGATGTTTGCCAGGTTGGGATACTTGTTGACCTTGTCCCCGGCAATGAACTCCGAAAGATCCTGGAACACACCCGCGGCGGCCTGCCCAAAGCGGGGCGGGAGGTTCCAGCTCGGGATAACCATCCAGTCCGGCACGTCCTTGGGCGAGGCCAGGACTGTCTGGACCTTGTCCGCGTAGGCGTTGCCGTCATTGGCCTGGAAGTTGATGGTGGCGCCAAGCTTTTCGTTGACAGCCTGGTAGTAGCTGTTCTGCGGCAAGGCAGGCGGGACGGCCCACCAGGCCGGCGTCATGGCCGTGTAGGTTCCGCCGCTTCCCGGTGTCGTGGCGACGGACTTGACCAGGGAGGAAGGGATGCTGGTGAAGCCGGGGGTGGAGCCGTTGGTGGAGGGGATGTCGGGCTTCACCAGCTCGAGTGGCTTGTAGGCAGGAACCAGCTTGGCTACCGCTTCCGCCAGTCCTCCCGAGTTAGTGGCCTGGGGTGCTGCGGTACCTGCGGAACAAGCAGAGAGCGCGGCCGGCGCCGCGGCCAGGAACACGGCGCCGCTGAGGATTCCGAGGAAGGACCGGCGGTTCACGCCTGCGGATGATGCTTCGTCCAGCAGTCCGGCGGCGGTTTTTCGGGGCTTGCCCCTCCCGGGGCCTGTGGTGGAACTGAGCATGACAGCACTCCTTCGTGTTAAGTCAATGACGGGAGGATTCAACGGATTCATCGAATCGGTTCGACTTCGATTAGCGTAGGGCACTCGCAGCAAATCCCGCAAGGCCGAAATGTGTTGCGCCTCACATCCTGGAGTGCAACACTGGGTCTCGCCTGCTTCGTATAAGCGATTCGATAACCAGCCGATTGGACTCCAGTGCCGCATTCCGTTCTGCCTGCCACCCTCAACGTTGATGCCTCAGGGCCCGGCCTAGAGGAGGCCGCCGGCCTGCCCGCCCGGATCCTGGCCAGCTTGTCCCTGGAGCAGAAGGTGGCCATGCTCCACCAGCACGCCCCGGCTGTCCCGGAGCTGGGACTGGCGTCTTTCCATACCGGTGCAGAGGCTGCGCACGGAGTTGCCTGGCTGGGCCCGGCAACCGTCTTTCCCCAGCCCGTGGGCATGGCCGCCACCTGGGATGCTGACCTGATTGAACGGCTCGGCGGGGCCACGGGCCGCGAGCTTCGCGGCAAGAAGGCGGAAGATTCCTCCGTGGGCCTGAACGTGTGGGCGCCGGTGGTGAATCCGCTCCGGCATCCATTGTGGGGGCGGAACGAGGAGGGCTTTTCTGAGGACCCGCACCTGACGGCGGAGCTGGCCGGTGCCTATTGCCGGGGGCTGAAGGGCAAGGACCCGCACACGTGGCTGACGGTTCCCACGCTCAAGCACTTCCTCGGTTACAACAACGAGTTCGACAGGAACGTCACCTCCAGCAACCTCAGCCCGCGGGTGCTTCATGAATATGAGCTCCCCGCTTACCGCTCCCCCATCGAAGAGGGGGTAGCCGGGGCGGTAATGCTGTCCTACAACCTGGTCAATGGCAGGCCGGCCCACGTGTCGGACCTGGTGCAGTCACAGCTGCGGCAATGGCGGAACGGGGACACCCTGGCCATCGTCACGGACGCCGGCGCTCCCGGTTCGCTCTTCCGTGCCGAGAAGTATTTCGACGGCGGCCCGGCAGCTTACGCAGCCGCGCTAAAGGCCGGGGTGGACAGCTTCACGGACGACGGCGATAACCCCGCACCGTCCATCGCCTACCTTACTGAGGCGCTTGAGCAGGGGCTGATCAGCGAGTCTGACGTGGACCGGGCTGTCCTGCGGCTCCTCACCCTCAGGGCCAGGACTGGTGAATTTGCACACCACCCCTACGCCTCGATCGGACCGGAAGAAGTCGGCGCGGCGGCGCACGTGCAGCTGGCACGGGAAGCGGCTGCAAAGTCCGTGGTGCTGCTGCGCAACGATGCCGACGCCGGCATCCTTCCCCTGGGCGACGCACCCGGCACCATCGCCGTCATCGGAAGCCTCGGATCGCGCGTCCTCAGTGATTGGTACAGCGGAACCCTGCAGGACGCCGTCAGCATCGCTGAAGGACTTACCCGCCGCTACGGCGGGACGGACGGGACCGGCGTCGTTGCCGAAGAAGGTGCCGACGTCGTTGCCCTGCGAAGCGTCAGGACGGGCGGGTACCTGGGTGGCGGCCCGGGCGAGGTCCTCACCGCCGCCGCCACCGCACCCGGCCTGGCGGAATCGTTCACCGTGAAGGACTGGGGTGCCGGGGAGGTAACCTTCCAGTCGATGCTGACCGGCAAATTCGTGACGGACACGGGTGACGGTTACCTTCGGGCGGAGGCAGACCGGGTTGGTGGCTGGGTGGTGCAGGAGACCTTCCGGCTGGACCGCGCTGCTGACGGCACAGCCGCCCTGCAGCATGTCGGGACCGGAAAGTGGCTTCGGATTGAGTCAGGAACGAACAGCGCCGCCTTGGTTCCGGAGGGCGCCACGGCTGAACGGTTTGTGCTCCGGACACTCAAGTCCGGACACGAGGCCGCCCGGCAAGCCGCAGCCAAAGCCCATACCGCCGTGGTGGTTGTCGGTAATGATCCCCACCTCGGCGGCAGGGAAACGCTGGACCGCAGCACGCTGGAACTGCCGCTGGCCGAGCAGGAACTTGTGCGTGTTGTGCGTGAGGCGAACCCGCGGACAGTACTCCTGATGGTGTCCTCCTACCCCTACGCCCTGGGTGCGCTGGCTGACACTCCCGCCATCGTTTGGAGCAGCCATGGCGGGCAGGAACTGGGCAGCGGTGTGGCCGATGTCCTCAGTGGCGACGCCGAACCGACCGGACGCCTGGCGCAGACCTGGTTTGCCCGGGATGCAGACCTGCCGGACATCCTGGACTACGACATCATCACCGCACGCTCCACATACCTGTACAGCCGTGCCGAGCCCCAGTTCCCGCTGGGCCACGGCCTGACGTACGGCGATGTGCAGTACGGGTCGGTGGCCCTCCGCGAGATGCCTGGCGGAGGAACCACCAGCTCAGACGTAGCCGATCTAACGGTGGAACTGCGCAACGAGGGTAGCCGCCCGGCTTTCGAGCTGGTGCAGGTCTACGCGTCCGCCCCCGGCCACCGTTTCGAATTCCCGCGCCGCCTTCTGGTGGGCCATCAGCGGGTGGAGGTGCCGGCCGGCGGAACAGCAACGGCCACAATCGCTGTTCCGCTGGACCGCCTGGCAACCTACAGCGTGGTGGAGGAGCGGATGCTGGTGGAGCCCGGCGCCTACCAGCTGCTGGTGGGTTCCTCGGCAGAGAACCTTCCCCTGGCAGTGCCACTGGCAGTGCCAGGAGCACCCGGCCGCAGCCGCAGCGCCGGCCGTTGGTTCCGTTCGGAAAACTTCGACTCCTGCGGGAACGTTGCCTTGGTTCCCGAGACCCGGTTGGCGGGCACTGCCATTACCCCTGCCGACGCCGTCCGCCCCGCCTGGGCGACCTACCGCTTCGGGAATGCAGCGGAGCCGCAAAGGGAGAACGTTGTGCTGGCTGACGTCGTGTCCTGCAGCCCGGCCACATCGGGCACCGGCTGCGTGCTCCGTGTCCAGGTGCCGGGACCTGCCGACACCTGGAACACGATTGGCACCGCCCGCATCTCGCCCGGTTTCAGCGGCGAGCTTCGGGTTCCGCTGGCTTCCGGCACTTCACCGTTCGATGAAGCACGTACCTTCCGATTGGTATTGGAAGGCGCCGTCACTATCAGCCGGTTACAGCTGCGCTAGCGCCTGGACGCGCCCACCATCTCGGCGTCTGCTTCCTCAAAGTCCGCTTCCTCGAACTCCACCGCTGCGACGATTTCCTGTGTCTCGGGGTTGATCATAAAAGCCTCGTCCTCCTCCTCGACCATCAGGAAGTCGCCGTGGTCGGTGGAGAAGTGCCAGGCCAGGGTCTTCCCGCCGCCATGGACATAGTTGGGGTCGCCCATGGTGATCTTGACCAGTTCATACCCTGCAATGCTGCAGAGCTCGCGGATGACGATCTCGAAGTCCGGGGCGTCTTCCAGGGCCTCGGCGTCAGCCTGCGCCTGGCGCTCCGGCAGGTCAGGGATCTGCGCCACAAGCCGCTCAATGTGGGCGCCGACTTCCTCGTCGTCCAGCACCAGAAGGTCGGCCTGGCCCCGCAGCCAGTCGGCGTTGAGGGAAGTGATGTTCTCCCGCTCCAGCAGCTCCTCAAACTCGCCGTCGAGCTCTTCCATCCGGAGGACGCCGTCGGGCGTTTCCCCTGACTCATCCAGGCCTCCGTCGAGGTACTGCTCTTCATCGTCCTCGGACAGGTTGTCGTAAACCGCAACCGTACGGTTGAACAGGTCAAGGTGGGCTGCCGCACCCATCCCTGCCATGCCTTCGCGGATCAGCGTGTCCGTTTCGGCCCGGTCGACGGCGGTGAAAACGTACTGCGCGAAGCCACCCTCCAGCGCCTGGGTGAGGTAGAAGTCCACGTAGTAGCCGCGGAGCGCTACCGGTGACATCTCTTCGGTGCGCAGCAGGGCCGTGTGCATGGCGTCCACAATGCTGATGTTGGCCTCCACGACGTCCTCGTCGCTGGATTCGATGCTGCTGCTGGTCAGGACGACGGGCTGCTGGCTTGTGATCATGGCAATCCTCACTGCTGTTAGCGGGTGGTGCTCGTACGCTTTTCACGCTACGTGCGCCGTTCCTTCGAGGCGTGAGGGGGAAGTGAACGTCCGGCGAAGTTTGGGGACGGCAGGTTGGACGTTCACTTTTTGCAGGGCATGGGCTGCGCCAAAATTCCCGCCAACAAAACTATTGACCCGTTGCCAGCCGCGTGAAACGATGATGAGCAGTTGTGATACCGGTATCAATACGTATCACACTCAATTACCACAAAAGACGAAAGGACAGCCCGTGCTCGGCTTCAAAGAAGAGGAATTCCTCGCCCAGACCCGCAGCGCACTTGCGCTGCAGGGACACATCGAACAGTTCGTGGACTCCATCCAGGAGCGGGGTTTTGACAACCTCTTCCTCATCGGCGCCGGTGGCACCTACGCCGCAATGCTGCCCTACGAACACTTCATCCGCTCCCGGTCCACCCTTCCCGTACGCGCAGCAATCGGGAAGGAGTTGATGCTGACCGGCGACCCGGCGTTCGGGCCCGGATCCATCGCCGTTTTTGCTTCTGTCTCCGGAACAACGGAGGACATCATCGAGGCGATCGAATTCGCCAAAGCCAAAGGCGCCTTTACCGTTGGCTTTACCGGCTTCGGGGACAGTCCTTTTGCCAAGGCGTTGGATGTCACCCTGGTCACCGAACCGAAGACCTGGCCGTTCGACATCCCCCTGCTGCTACTGTCCACCCGCCTTTTGGCTGCGCGGGGAGAGTTTGAGGGGTACGAAGAGTTTGCCGCTGAGCTCCAGACCATTCCCGACGTCCTCCTTGAGGTGGCACGCCAGGCAGAACCGGTGGCAGAAGCGTTTGCAGAACGGAACAAGGAGGCGGACTACCACTTCCTCGTCGGCGCGGGCAATCTCTGGGGTTTCACCTATTTGTACTCAATGTGCATCCTCGAGGAAATGCAGTGGTTGCGCACCACGCGTGTCCACGGCGCCGAGTTTTTCCACGGCTCCCTCGAACTTATCGAGGAGGACACCAGCCTGGTGCTTTTCCTGGGTGAAGACGAAAGCCGGCCCCTCATGGAACGCGTGGTCAAGTTCGCCGAAAACTACAACAAGAACACCACCGTCCTCGACACCAAGGATTACGAGCTGGCGGGAATCAGTGCACGGTTCCGGGGCCTTCTGGCACCTTTGGTTTTGGACACCGTAGCGGACCGGATCAGCAAGCACCTGGAACGGGTCCGCAACCACTCGCTGGACTTGCGCCGGTACTACCGGGTCGTTGAATACTGACAGACTCCCATCGCCGCGCCCCGGCCTGGGGCGCGGCAGCGTTACCCGGTCACAAGCCGGGGACACCGCCGTCAAGACAGGATGAGCATGAAAGTAATAGGGTTCGGGGACAACATCGTGGACCGCTTCCTGGACCGGGGAGTGATGTACCCGGGCGGAAACTGCGTGAACTTTGCGGTCCTGGCACGCCGCCGGGGCTTGGAGTCCGCCTACATGGGTGTCTTCGGTTCCGATCCGCTGGGCGCCTTTGTCCGTTCCGCCATAGAAGCGGAAGGAGTAGATGTCAGCAGGTGCCAGACCCGCGAAGGCCCCAACGGCGTCACCGAGATCAAGGTTATCGACGGCGACCGGGTCTTCCTGGGCTGGAATGAAGGCGGTGTCACCATCAGCCAACCCTTCATGCTCGGGCCCGAACACCGGAGCTACCTGGCCACAGCAGCCCTTGTCCATTCGAGCGTCTACTCCGCCTCGGAAGGCCAGCTCCCGTCGGTGCGCGCGGCCGGCCCCTTGGTCAGCTTTGACTATTCCTGGGAACCGGAGCGCAGGACTGACAGCTACCTGCGCCGCACTGCCCCCTTCGTGGACTTGGCACTGCTGTCGCTGGGAAACGCACCGTTGAAGGCCGTTGAACATGAGCTTGTGCGGGTGACGGCGGCGGGCGCTTCGCTCGCGGTTGCCACCAGGGGGGCCGCCGGCGCGGTACTGTACGACGGCGAGCGGTTCCATATGCAAGGAGCGGCGCCCACGGACCCGCGAAGATTCGCCGATACCATGGGCTGCGGGGACGCGTTCGTCACCGGATTGGTTGTGAGCCTCCTGCGGTCAGGCTGGGCCCGGGACTCCCCGCCGACTGCAGATTCGCTGCACCCCGCCCTTGCTTTTGCCGCCGAATCGGCTGCGGAACAGTGCTACGTTGAAGCTGCATTCGGGTACGGCCGTCCCGTTGCTGCAGCAACTAGGATCTGAATCAGAGCCTGTCCTCACCGGAACCGCGCCACGGCGATTCCAAGACCAGAAGGGAACCGGATGTCGCCGGATCATCAGCACGGGGGCGCTCCGACCATTTCGGAAGTTGCCGCTGCCGCTGGGGTCGGCAGGGCCACCGTCGCCCGTACCCTGGGCAACTATGGGTCCGTCAGCGATGCCACGCGGGCAAAGGTCCTGTTGGCTGCCGAACGGTTGGGCTATCAGGCCAATACGCTGGCGCGCAGCATGAGCACCGGCATCACCAAAACGCTGGGGATTGTTCTCGCGGACGTGGCGAATCCCTTCTTTTCGGGGGTCCTCAGGGGCATCTCGGAAACGGCAAAACAGGCTGGTTACGATGCCATCATCCTGAGCACGGACGAGAAGCTGGACCTGGAGCGGGACGCCATCAGGGTCCTGCTGGCCAAACAAGTTGATGGCCTTGTGGTCGCTTCGGCGGCGGGAAGGAACGACGACGTCTCGCACCTATCCACCGCGATGGAACGTGGAATACCGGTGGTCCTCATTGACCGTCTGGTGGACGGCCTGGATACCGACTCGGTGGTCATCGACAACCGGGAAGCCGCCCGCTCCGCCGTTGCATCCTTGATTGCGAACGGCCACCAGCGGATTGCCTTCGCCTGGGGCCCGGTGACCCTGAGCCCCGCAACAGACCTGCAGCAGATGCACAGCATCCTTGATGAGGCACTCTGGAGTGACGGCGAACGCCTTCGGGGTTACCTGGATGCCCTGGAAGCGGCCGGAATACCGTTCGATACTGCCTTGGTAACCCACGTCCTGAAAAATGAAAGACAGGCAACCAGGGCCATCGGCGGGATGCTCGCCCTGGCGGATCCCCCCACTGCCATCTTCACGACGGAAACCGAGGCAACGGTGGGCGCCCTTCATGCATTACGGACGCACAACCGCCGGATCCTCAAGGACGTGTCGCTGATCGGCTTCGATGACAGCCCTTGGGCAGCAGTCATGGAACCACCCCTGACCATGATCCAGCAGCCTATGCGCGAACTTGGCGCCGCGGCAGCACAACAGCTCCTCGTTCGGATCGAGGGCGATTCCTCCGCACCGAGGAAGCACGTCCTGCCCTCCACCCTTATTGCGCGCTCCTCGGACGGCCCCGCGCCTTCACGGGCAGCCGAATAAACCGCCGGCAAGTATTTCTTCCTGAAACCCTTCCCCCGGGACCGCAATCGTGATTCACTGTGGTACCGGTATCACAATTCCCAAAAACGCACACTTGGCGCAGGTGCCATCCAACGGAGGGCAGCACTCTTCGCCCTGTGGACCTCGGCTATTTAGCCATCCGAGCGAAAGTAGAAAACGATGCGGAAAAGCACGCACATATTGACAGCCCTGCTGGCGGGCACAGCCCTTGCCCTGACCGGCTGCGCCGGCGGAAGCGAGCCTGTTGCTCAGCTGGATCTGCAGAAAGAACCCGAATATTCCGGGACCCTGAGTATTCTCACCAAATTCGGCGGCGATCCCCTGGAACCATACTTCGAGGACCTGGCCGAGGAGTACACAAAACTCCACCCGGATGTCTCCTTCGAACTCATCCAGGAGACTGACCAGAGCATCAAGGACAAAACCAAGACCCTTACGGCATCCCAGGCCCTGCCGGACATCTACTTCACGTGGGCGGGGAACTGGGCAAACAACTTCATCGACGGCGGCCTCGCAGCGGATTTGACGCCGGTTATCGCCCCTGGCACTGATTGGGGAAGCACCTTCGGCGAATCTTCACTCAAAGCCTTTGAAAGAGACGGCAAGTTCTTTGCCGTTCCCTTGTACAACAACGGAAAATTCATGGGCTACAACCAGAAGGTTTTTAAGGAGCTGGGCCTTAACCCGCCGTCCACCTTCGAGGAACTGATTTCCTCCTGCTCCGTGCTCAAGGATGCCGGCTACGAGCCTATTGCCTTTGGCAATAAGGACGGCTGGCCGGGCCTGCACTACCTGCAGCAGTTGTTCGCCTATGAGGTGCCTGCCGAAGAACTGGAAGCGGACTTCGACCCCCGCACGGCGAAGCTCGAGAACCAGGGTTATCTCCGGGCCATGGAGCAGTTCACCGAGCTGATCAACGAGTGCACCGGCAGCGGAAAAGACTCAAACGGGGTCCTCTACACCACGGCACAGCAGGCACTGGCTACGGGTACCGCCGGTATGTACTACCAGGAGGTCCTCGAATTCGACACAACGGCGTCGGATGGATCCCAGCTTAAGAACGACGGCCTGGGCATCTTCAAGCTGCCTGCCTCAGCCGGGGCGAAGGGGGACACAAAGGCAATCGAGGGTTCTCCGGAGGGATACCTGATCAACCCCAAGTCGGAGAACGCGGCACTGGCAGTCGACTTCATGAAGTTCGCCACGAGCAAGGAGAATGCCACCAAACTTTCGTCACCGCCCTATGGTCAGCCCAGTGCCGTCAAGGGCGTGGTCTCGGAACAGAACTCCACCGGACCCGTTGTCGAAGGCATCAAGCAGGTGAATGACGCCTCCGAAGCCATCATCTGGCTTGACTCGGTTACCGTTCCGGAGGTGGCCGATGCCTGGCTGGCAGGCGGCGAGGCCCTTGTTGCCGGAACCCAATCCCCGCAACAAGTCCTTGACGCTGTGCGTTCCGCTTCCAGCGCAGTCAAGTAGCAGACCTGCCATGACAGTTTCGAACGCGATCCGGAGGCCTGCGCCTTCAGCCTCCGGATCCAACGCCAAGGGTTTATCCAAAGGCCGGCAAGCGGCCAGGAGCAGGGCCCGCGGGTGGCGCAATATGGTGTGGGTCCTGCCCGCGGTTTTGCTGCTTTGTGCCTTCTGCTACCTGCCCCTCGTGCAGAATTTGGGCTTCAGCCTCCTGAAGTGGGACATCTACAGCGGACGGCAGACCTTCGTTGGTGCCGATAACTACCTCAAGATGTTCAATGACGCGATCTTCTGGAAGTCACTCCTCAACAACACCCTTTATGCCGGAATTTCAATCGTCTTCCAGGTGTTCGGAGCGCTGGTTCTGGCAGCCCTCGTAGAGGGGCTGCCCAGTCCGCGCTGGCGTGGTGCCCTGCGGGCGATCTATTTCGTTCCCTCGGCAATATCCCTAACGGTGGCCGGGCTCCTGTTCTATTTCATCTACGAACCGCGTATGGGCATCCTGAATGCAGCGCTGGAAACCCTGGGGCTGGGAAACTTCGCACAAGCCTGGCTCGGCCAGGAAAACACGGCAATCTTCGGGATCATCGCCATGAGCCAGTGGCAAGGTTTCGGCTACTGCACCCTGCTCTTCGCAGTGGCGCTGCAACGTATTCCCTCCGAGCTTTTCGAAGCGGCGTCCATCGACGGCGTTGGCCCCGTCCGCCGGTTCTTCTCCATTTCCCTGCCCCTTGTCCGTGAGATGAGCAGCCTGATGATGATCGTTACGGTCTCGGGGGCGTTCCAGGTTTTCAATGAGGTGATGGTCATGACCACAGGCGGCCCCAACAATTCCAGCCAGGTCCTTGGCACCTGGCTCTACCGCAGCGGTTTTGTCCGCAACGATTTCGGTTATGCCGCGGCCATCGCCACGGCTGTTTTCGTCATCACACTGGTCCTCGCGGTACTCCAGCTCCGGCGGGCCAAGCGCAGGAGGGTGGAATGGTGACACGGACGTCAGTACTGATGCTCTTGGGACGGGTTTTTGTCCAGGCCTTCCTGGTTGCCCTGGCCATCGTTGTGATCTACCCCCTGCTGTGGATGCTGCTGAACGGTGTGAAGTCGAATTCGGAACTGTTCGCCAATCCGTTTGCGCTCCCAGAAACGTGGCGGTGGGAAAACTACGTGACCGCCTGGAACCGGGGTGTTGGCGACTACCTCACCACGAGCGTCCTCGTCACCGTCGCATCCACCGCCGCCACCGTGCTGATCAGTGCCTGGGCAGCCTATGGCCTGACCAGGGTCAAGATTCCGTTCAACCGGACCATCCTGATTCTGATCCTGGCCGGTTTGATGCTGGCGCCGACCGTGGCCCTGATTCCCCTCGTGAAGATGTTCCAGGCGCTGGGTCTCTACAACAGCTTCTGGGCTCTGTTGATTCTTTACACGGCGTTCCGCGTTCCCTTCACCACCTTCCTGATCCGTGCCTACATGCTGGATTTGCCCCTCGAGGTAGACGAGGCAGCAGCAGTGGACGGCGCCTCCAAGGCACGGGCATTCTGGCAGGTCATCCTTCCGATGTGCCGGCCAATCATCATCTCCACGATCCTGCTGAACGTTCTCTTCACCTGGAACGAATACCTTTTCGCCATGATTTTCACGAGCGGCGGCACGCTGCAGACGCTGCCGGTGGGACTAACCAACCTCATGGCCAAACATGGCACGGACTACCCCGTGGTGTTCGCGGGAATGGCCATCGCCGCCGTTCCGGTGATTGTGCTCTTCTTTGCGGGTCAGCGGTATTTCATCCGCGGCCTTGCTGACGGTGTGGGGAAGTAGCAATGGGCAACCTGGAGGTGGACCAGGTGTGCGGTTCCAATTTTGCTTATCAGCACCACACTCTTGAGCGTTGCCTTAACGACATGGTGGAACTGGGACGCACGAAGATGGAGTTGTGGGGCATAGCGCCCCACCTGCACATCCCGAACGCAGATAAGCATGACGTCAGGAATGTTCTGAAGCTGCTCCATGAGCGTGAGCTTTCTGTGGCATGCATAACGCCTGAGCAGGTGGCCTACCCGGTCAACATCGCGTCAGGCGAGACGTGGCTGCGGGAGGGCAGTCTGCAGCTCTTCCTTCGCGCAGCCGAGATTTGCAGTGACCTGGAATCCCCCCTGCTGTTCCTCACCTCCGGCCGCGGCTACGAGGACGAGCCGTTGGAGCCAGCCTGGGAACGGAGTGTCCTTGCCCTGCAGTCGATCACTGAACGGGCCTCAGAACTGGGCGTTTCCTGCGTACTGGAACCGCTGCAGCGGGTGGAGTCGAACCTGGTCACCGATCTGAGGTCACTGGAACGTATGGTGGGCGACGTCGGACATCGTGACCTCGGTGTTGTCATAGACACCGTCGCTTTGGCGGTGGCAGGAGATGCGATCAGTGATTACGGCAGGTCCTTTGGTGGGAAGGTGCGGCACATACACCTGATAGACGGCTCCCCCGCCGGTCATATGGCGTGGGGAGACGGCAATCTGGACCTGCAAGCAATTCTGCGGGGATTAGGGCACCTGGGGTACAGGGAATCGTTCACCTTCGAACTTTTCGGCGACGGGTCGTACTCCATCGATCCCCGGGCCGCCTTCCAGAAGTGCCTCAACGCATTCGGGGACGGCATCACGCAGCGTGTGAACTTTTCCCCTAGTTGACCGGAATGCCACCGCTGTTGGGCCGCGCGCCGACAGATCCCCGCCTCACCAGGGTTGCGGAAAATTCAGGTTTGGCAACCGGCGCTTTCCTGCCCTGGATCTGGCGAATGAGGGCTTCAGCGGCTGCCACGCCCATCTCATAGACGGGCTGGGCAATGACCGTCAGAGGCGGGGTAGTGAGGCGGGTCCAGGCAAAGTCGTCATACATCAGGAACGAGACATCGTCCGGGATCGAGAGCCCCAGGTCCTGGATTGCCTCCACCACGCTGAGTCCGATAAGCCCGTCAGACGCGATGATCGCGGTGGCAGGATGGGGCTGCTGCAGCAGTTCCCGCGTGATCTTCTTTATTGATTCCGGGCTGCCGGCGTTGAGGCGGACCAAGTCCTCGGGTTGGGGAAGCCCCGCTTCTTCAAAGGCGCGCTTCATGCCGTCCCGGCGATCGGAAATTTGCGAGGATTCCAAGGACAACCCGGCGAAGTAGGGCTCATCCGTTCGGATAGTGGAAATGAAGGCAATCCGGCTGTGCCCTTCCTGGATGAGGTAGCTGGTGGATTCATAGGAGATCCCCTCCATCTCCACCGCCACCGTATCCACCTCGAGCCCCGGTGCCTTGCGGTCCAGGAGCACCAAGGGCCGCCCTGACTTGTGAACGCCTTCCAGGTGCCTGGTATCAACCGACGACGCCGGAGCAATGATCAGACCGTCGACGCGCTTGTCCAGCAGAACCTTCACGGCGTCGACTTCGGCCGCGGTGTCCTCATCGGTGTTGACCAGGATGACGTTGAAGCCGCTTTTCTTGGCGGTGTCGGTGATGCCCCTGGTGGCGAGGCCAAAGTGTGGGTTTTCGATGTCGCCCACCACCACGCCGATGGTGTTGGATTTTCCGGTGTTCATGCTTCGCGCAAGCTCGTTGGGCCGGTAGCTCAGCTCTTCCGCCGCGGCCAGCACGCGCTCCCTCACATCGTCACTGACAGCGCCGTAGTTGCCCAAGGCACGTGCCGCCTGGGCTTTGGATACCTGCGCGGCCTTGGCGACGTCGGCGACTGTGACGTCGCGCCGCCGTGAAGCGTCATTACTCATGTCGGCCTTTCTTACCGGGCGCTTGACGCCCTTTTGTGGCTTGGGTTACATTCTTATCAATCGGTGTGAGTCCGGTCTCAATCGTAGGGACTGAGACCGGACTCAGCAAGAGGCACCGGCAAAGCACCACCACCACGGCGGATCTTGATCCTCCATCTCCCGCTTCTCTCGATTGGAAAACTCGCTGTGTTTACTCGAAAGACTTTCCGCCCCGCAACGCTCGTTGCTGCTGCCGTCGCCGCGGTCGTGGCGCTGTCCGGTTGCGGAGCCTCCACTCCTGCTTCATCTTCGTCCGCAGACAACCCGTACGGCCTGATTGAGCCCGGCTCCATCCGTGTCGCCAGCCTGGGCGACTCCAAGCCGTACACCTTCACGGACGCCCAGGGTAAGTTCACGGGCTTCGACGTCGAACTCTTCACGGACGTAGCCCGCCGGGCCGGTGTAGACAACGTGGTCTTCACCGGACAGGACTTCTCCGGCCTGCTCGCCGCCGTCGCCAACGGGCAGTTCGACGCCGGTGTCGCCGCCATCGGCATCACGGACAAGCGCAAGGAAACCGTTGATTTCTCCGACGGTTATCTGGCCGGATACCTGACCATCATCACCACCAAGACGTCCGGCATCAGCGATCCGGAAGGTCTCTCCGGCAAGCGCCTGGGCGTTGTCCAGGGCACGCTGCAGGAAGCCTACGCCGTCAAGAACTTCACTTCCGCAAGCCTGGTGCGCTTCCCCGACAACAACACTGCAGTCTCGGCCGTCAACAGCGGTGCGGTCGACGCACACTTCCTGGACTACGAGGCCGCCAAGTCATACCAGGAACAGTTCGGGCTGGTGAGCGCTGCTGACATCCCTTCCTTCGACGCTCCGGCCGGCTTCGCCGTCGCCAAGGGCAAGACCGAGTTCAAGGAGGCCCTGAACAAGGGCCTGGCCGAAGCCATGGAGGACGGCACCTGGAAGAAGCTCTACGAAAAGTGGTTCCCGGGCTCCCCGATGCCCGAGCAGTACCTTCCCAAGGCTGAACAAACCTCCAGCCCGGCACCCAGCAAGTAACCCTCCCAAGGTTGCGGGGGCGGCCCGCCACCGGATCACCGCCGGCAGCGCCGCCCCCGTTCCACCAGCTAACAACGTCTGAGAGCAACCATGGACTGGCTCAACACCATCATCCGCACCTTCTTCGACTTCGGTGCAATGGCCGAAGTCCTGCCCCAGCTTCTCGCTGTGGGCCTCCTGAACACCCTCATCATCTCCGTCGCGGCAACTATTATCGGCGTCGTGCTCGGCATGATCGTCGCCGTCATGGGGATCTCACCGTCCCGGTGGCTGCGCATCCCGGCCCGCATCTACACGGACCTGTTCCGGGGCCTGCCTGCCATCCTGACCATCCTGCTGATTGGCCAGGGGTTTGCCCGGCTGAGCCAGTCCATCTTCGGCCCCTCGCCCTACCCGTTGGGGATCATCGCCTTGAGCCTGATCGCCAGCGCCTACATCGGCGAGATCTTCCGCGCCGGCATCCAAAGCGTGGACAAGGGCCAGGGCGAGGCCTGCCGCGCCCTTGGGATGAGCTACGGCAAATCCATGGCACTCGTGGTCATTCCCCAGGGCATCCGCCGCGTACTGCCGGCGCTCGTGAACCAGTTCATCGCCATCGTCAAGGATTCCTCGCTCGTCTACTTCCTCGGACTGCTGGTCAGCGAGCGTGAACTCTTCCGCGTCGGCCAGGACGCCGCGGTACTCTCCGGAAACCTCTCCCCGCTGGTGATGGCCGGCATCTTCTACCTCATCATCACCGTGCCGCTCACGCACTTGGTGAACTACTTCGACAGCCGCTTCCGGACAGGAAAGCGCCGGCCCACCGCACCTTCCAGCGGCCTGAACGAAGTCAAGGAACTCGACGCGGCCTCGCCGCTCACTACCGGGAGCAACACATGATCACCAGCACCAGCGCCAACCCCACCGCTGACATCCAGACCTTCCATGGATCCAGCCTGGAACTGCAGAACCTGACCATGGCGTACGGGGACATCGAGGTCCTCCGCAACGTCAGCCTCACGGTGGCCCCGGGCACCACCACCTGCATCATCGGGCCCTCCGGTTCGGGCAAGTCCACCCTTCTACGGGGAGTGAACCGCCTGCATGAGCCCAAAAGCGGTGACGTGCTCCTGGCGGGCGAGAGCGCCCTGAAGGTCAACCCCGACATTCTGCGCAGCCGGATCGGGATGGTGTTCCAGCACTTCAACCTCTTCCCGGACCACACTGCCCTGGAAAATGTGGCCCTCGCCCTCTGGAGCGTCAAGAAGATGTCCAAGGCAGAGGCACGGGAGCGCGCAAGCCGCCGCCTGGCAGAAGTGGGCCTCGCCGAACGCGCCGACCACCGCCCCCGGGACCTCTCCGGCGGGCAGCAGCAGCGCGTAGCAATAGCCCGTGCCCTCGCCATGGAACCGGAAGTCATGCTCTTTGACGAGGCCACCAGCGCCCTGGACCCCGAACTCGTCAAGGGCGTCCTGACCCTCATGGCATCCCTTGCCAAGCGGGGCATGACCATGGTTGTGGTAACGCACGAAATGGGCTTCGCCCGGAAAGTCGCTGACCAGGTCGTCTTTATGGATGAAGGCGAAGTGGTTGAAGCCGGAACTCCGGCGGAGATCTTCGACAACCCCAAGAGTGAACGCCTCCAGCGCTTCCTCTCGGAGGTCCTGTGATGGGGACAGCAGGGAGCGCGCCCATCCGTACCGCCGTCGTCGGTTTTGGGATTTCCGGACGTGTCTTCCATGCACCCCTGATCGAGGCGGACCCTTCGTATTCACTGGATGTGATAGTTACCGCCGACCCGGAACGTGCCGCCGCAGCGGCGGCCCGCTACCCAAACGCCCGCATTGTCCCCACGGCAGAGGCCCTGTTCGCGCTCGCCGCGGACCTTGACCTGGTGGTATTGGGAACGCCTCCGGCCACCCATTTCGGGATGGCGTCGACGGCGATCGCCCACAAGCTCCATGTGGTGGTGGACAAGCCATTCGTCACCACGTCAGCCCACGGCGAGGAGCTTTCGGCCGCCGCGGCCGAGGCCGGCGTGCAACTGACGGTCTTCCAGAACCGCCGGTGGGACGCTGATTTCCTCACCCTCAAGAAGCTCCTGGATGCCGGTGCGCTGGGCAGGATCAAGACCTTTGAATCGAGGTTCGAGTGGTGGCGCCCTGAAGGTTTCGGGAACTGGCGCGACTCTGCCACCACGGCGGAGGGCGGCGGCATCCTCCACGACCTGGGCGCCCACCTCATTGACCAGGCCATCCAGCTCTTTGGGCCGGTGGCACGCAGCTACGGCGAAACAGCCGGGCAGAGCGGGGAGCAGTCAGCACCGGAACAGGAAGCCTTTGTGTCCCTGCTGCATGATTCGGGCGTGCGCTCCCGGCTCTGGATGAACGGTGCAGCCGCACTGACGGGCCCCAGGTTCCACGTGCTCGGCTCGGCCGCCGGTTACACAAAGTGGGGACTGGACGGCCAGGAACCCGCGCTCGACGCCGGGGTCCTCCCCGGCGACCCCGCCTACGGAGTCGAACCCCAGGACTCTTGGGGGGTCCTGGGAGTGGATGGTGCAACAAGCGCCGTTCCCGCCGAGCGGGGTGCTTATCCCCGGTTCTACCGGCTCCTCGCCGATACCCTCCTGCGCGGCGCACCGGTCCCGGTTGACCCGGCAGACGCCGTCGAAGTCTTGAAAGTCATAGAAGAAGTCCATGCCCTCGCCTGACGCACCCCGTCACGGCACATCGTTGAACACAGGAAAGCGAGTCCCCATGTCCTCCACCAGCCCCGCCAGGAAAGTTGCCGTCATCGGCGGCGGAATCCTTGGTGTTTCCACCGCCGTCAACCTCCTGCGCGCAGGCGCTTCAGTAGTCCTCCTGACCGAAAGCGGCTTGACCAGCGAGGCCTCAGGCCGGTCGCTCTCGTGGCTGAATTCCGCGGGCGAACGCTCCACGCCCTACCACCAGCTCCGCATGGCAGGAGTAGACAGGTACCGGACGCTGTTCGCCTCGGACCCCACCCGCGAGTGGCTCCAGTTCCGTGGCGGCCTGATGTGGAACCCGGCGGGCCAGGCTGACGCCACGGCTGCCCGCCACCAGTATGAGCTGAACAAGGGCTACGATTCCAAGCTGCTGGCACCGGCGGAGATCGCATCGGTGGCTCCCGGGGTGGATGCCTCCGCCGTTCCTGACAACGCGATTTTCAACCCGGGCGAAGGCTGGGTGAGTCTGCCGGATCTGGTGGAGTTCCTGATGGCGGAGTTCCACGAACTCGGCGGTGAACTGGTCCTCAACGCAGGAAAAGCCTCAGTGGTAGTTGAAGGCGGGCGCGCTGTCGGCGTTCAGGCCGCTTCGGGTGCTGCGCATGATGCCGACGCCGTCCTGGTAGCTTGCGGTGCTGCGACCCCGTCGGTCGTGGCCCCCCTCGGAGTGGACATTCCCAACGGCTCGCCGGTATCGATGCTGGTCATCACGAAGCCCACGGACCACGGCCTGGCGCCCGTGCTGAACACGCCGCGGGCCGCTGTCCGGCCAAACCCCGGAAACACCCTTGCCCTTGACCACGACTGGTACGAGGAGAGCATCACCGAACACGCTGACGGAACCTTCAGCATCCCTGATGACGTGGTGCAGGAACTCGCCGACGAAGCTTCCAAGCTCATCGCAGGCAACCCGGAGCTCAAGCCGGCGTCGTGGAAGATCGGCTACAAACCCATTCCGGGCGACGGCGAGCCTGTCTTCGGCGAACTCGAAAAAGTCCCCGGCTGCTTTGTCGCCTTCACCCACTCGGGGGCAACCCTCGGGCTGATTGCCGGCGAGCTCCTGGCCGGGGAGATCCTCACCGGAGCGCGGCACCCGATGCTGGAGACTTTCCGGCCGGAGCGGTTCTCCTAGTCCCGCAACTGCTGCCTGCGCGAAGTTCGTGAAGCACTGGCCGTGGCGTGCTGCTGTTCTGTCCAGCGGCACGCCACGGCCTTTGCTGTTTCACCCTGTTGTTTGTCCGGCCATGGCTTCCGCCCGAAAGGAACGGCGGCACGCCCTCCCTCCTGGGCGAACTAAGATGGATCAGATAACCAACCACCGGCCCCGGCCCCGCCGTGGCCTGCTGAAAGTAGCGCGCACCATGCCATCCCAACCGGACGAGAGTGCGGCACTGGCAATACAGACCCCCGCCATTAACGACCGTTCCCTCGCGGCCGGGCTCGCTTATGCCATGGGAAGCCGCGTCTCCGGTATCTCGTTCGACGCTGCTACCGGGCTCATGCTGGGCAAGGTCCGCGGCGGTGCGGACCTGCCCTATTCCACCACCGCCAAACTGGTCCGCAAGGGGGGCGGCTGGAGCTGCACCGTGGGTGTGTGCAGCTGCCCGGTCCGGAAGGACTGCAAGCACGTGGCGGCACTGCTCTTCGCGGCGGAGGACAACCCGGCCACCCGCGTCCAGCTGCTTTCGCCGGCCACCGCCACCCAGGTCTCACGCGAACCATCCGGTGCCGTTTCTGACTGGGAACGCGCCCTCAGCCCGCTCATCTCGCAGCCCGGTGCCGCTCCGTCCAGCAACGGCGTCCCCCTGGCCCTCCAGTTCGAGATCGAGGAGCCGGCACCCCACTTCTCCTACACAGGCCGCCGGGATCCGCTCCGTAGTGTCCGCCAGCTCAAGGCCCGTCCAGTGGTCATGGGGGCCAAGGGCAAATGGATCCGCGGGGACGTCTCCTGGAACACCCTGAGCTACCTGAATTTCCGCCGTGAGTGCAATGAGTCGCATGTGGAGTGGATGCAGGAGTTCCTGGCTGCCCACTCCGCCTCGGCCAGCCGCATGCACAACTCCTCCGGCCTCTGGCTGGGCCTGAACACCTACTCGGGGAAGAACCTTTGGAGTCTGCTGGCCGACGCCAAAAAGATCGGCCTGGCACTGGTCCACTCGCGCGGCACGGAGCCGGTGCGCCTCGCGGAGTCCCCCGCCGCCGTCGGGCTTAACTTGGGAAGGTACGGCGCTGCTGCTGACGGGGACGGTACAGATGGCGGGCTGGAGCTTGCGCCCACCGTCACCATTGAGGGGGTTGAGGTGGATCCGGCGTCGATTGGAACCATCGGCCGGCCGGCGCACGGAATTTTTGTCACGTCCGACGGCGGGGCGCTGGCGCCGGGAGCCTTGCCGGGCGAAGCCTTGCCCGGGGTGGGCGAGGCACAGGCCGGCGACGCGGTGATCACGCTGGCGCCACTGGAAAGCGGCCTGAGCGAGGAACTGTTGTCGTTCGTGACCGCGGGCAGCACCCTTCACATTCCGGCCAAGGACGAATCGCGCTTCCTCACCGGCTTCTACCCCAAGCTGAAGCAGACGGCCCGGGTCACTGCCCGCGACGAGTCCGTTGAGCTGCCCACCCTGGCTGTCCCCACACTCTCCCTGCTGGCGAACTACGGTGCTGACCACCGGGTGCGGCTGCATTGGGAATGGCACTACAAAACGGGAAACCTGGTCACCGCCCAGCCGCTGTGGCGGCACCCCGGCGACCACGGCTACCGTGACGACACCGCCGAGGCCCGGATCCTTGAAGGGATCGGCCAGCCCTGGGACGTGGTTCCGGCCCTGGGCGAATCCGCCACCGGCGGCTGGGGCACACCCCGGCTGGCGGCGTCGGTGGAGCTGAAGGGCCTGGACACGCTGGCGTTCACCGAGGAAGTGCTGCCCCGCCTGCGGCAGGCTCCCGACGTCGACGTGGACACCGTGGGCGACATCGCCGACTACCGCGAGGCTGAAGAGGCGCCGGTGGTTTCCATCTCCACCAAGGCCACGGAGCAGCGCGACTGGTTCGACCTCGGCATCCAGATCTCCCTTGAGGGGCAGCCGGTTTCATTCGCCGCGGTGTTCTCCGCACTGGCTGCGGGGCAGACCAAGATGCTGCTGCCCAGCGGCGCCTACTTCTCCCTGGACCTGCCCGAACTGCACCAGTTGCGGGCCCTGATCGAAGAGGCCCGCTCCCTGCAGGACAA
The DNA here is from genome assembly GCF_059090465.1 of Arthrobacter sp. MDT2-3. Classification (NCBI taxonomy): domain Bacteria; kingdom Bacillati; phylum Actinomycetota; class Actinomycetes; order Micrococcales; family Micrococcaceae; genus Arthrobacter; species Arthrobacter sp. MDT2-3. Next base: position 354,629 of record NZ_JBNHFS010000004.1, read on the forward strand.
CAAGGACGCGCCCCTGCAAATCAGCCGGTTCCAGGCAGGACTGTGGGACGAGCTGGCCCAGCTGGGGATCGTTGACGAGCAGGCGGCGGCTTGGCGCTCGGCGGTGGGCGGCCTGCTCGAGGGCGGCGTGGACGGCCTGCCGCTGCCCGCTACCCTGAACGCGGAGCTGCGCCCCTACCAGCTGGAGGGCTTCAACTGGCTCACCTTCTTGTACCGGCACAGCCTGGGCGGGATCCTGGCGGACGACATGGGCCTCGGCAAGACGGTGCAGGCCCTCGCCCTGATGTGCGCGGCGAAGGAACTGGCTCTGGCCAGTGCTGGAAGCAGCAATACGCCCGACGACGGCGCCGGCCCTGCAGGTGATAATTCCGCCGAGGCCGTCGCAGCAGCAAGCCAGCCCAAGGCCGTCGCTCCCTTTTTGGTGGTTGCCCCCACCAGCGTGGTGGGCAACTGGGCCCTGGAAGCAGCGCGGTTCGCTCCCGGGTTGAAGGTCCAGGCGGTCGGTGAGACGTTTGGAAAGAGCGGGCAGGACGTGGCTGCGGCACTGGCCGGAGCCGACATCGTGATCACCTCCTACGCCCTGTTCCGCATCGACTATGACGCGTACGCCTCACGCGAATGGGCCGGCCTGGTGCTGGACGAGGCCCAGTTCGTGAAGAACCACCAGTCCAAGGCGTACCAGTGCGCCCGCAAACTGCCGGCGGCCTTCAAGCTCGCCATTACGGGCACACCGCTGGAAAACAACCTCATGGAATTCTGGGCGCTTACCTCTATCGTTGCGCCGGGGCTGTTTTCCAGTCCCAAGCGTTTCGCCGAGTACTACCAGAAGCCGGTGGAGAAAAACGGCGACAAGGGGCAACTGGACAAGCTCCGCCGTCGGGTCCGGCCGCTGATGATGCGGCGCACCAAGGACCAGGTCATCAAGGACCTGCCGCCGAAGCAGGAGCAGATCCTGGAAGTGGTGCTGAACCCGCGCCACCAAAAGGTTTACCAGACGCACCTGCAGCGCGAACGGCAGAAGATCCTGGGGCTGATCGAGGACGTCAACAAGAACCGCTTCACCATCTTCCAGTCGCTGACCCTGTTGCGGCAGCTCAGCCTGGACGCCTCCCTGGTGGATCCCGCGCTTTCGTCAGTGCGCTCGAGCAAACTCGACGTGCTGTTTGAGCAGCTTGAGGACTTGGTCGCGGAAGGCCACCGGGCCCTGATCTTCAGCCAGTTCACCGGGTTCCTGGGGAAGGTCCGGGAGCGGCTGGACGAGGAGAAGATCGAGTACTGCTACCTCGACGGCGGCACCCGCAACCGTGCCGACGTGGTCAGCGAGTTCAAGAACGGCAGCGCCCCGGTATTCCTGATCTCGCTGAAGGCAGGCGGGTTTGGGTTGAACCTCACCGAGGCAGATTACGTGTTCCTGCTGGATCCCTGGTGGAACCCGGCTTCCGAGGCGCAGGCGGTGGACCGGACCCACCGGATTGGGCAGGCCCGGAACGTGATGGTTTACCGGCTCGTCGCCAAGGACACCATCGAGGAGAAGGTTATGGCGCTCAAGGCCCGGAAGTCGCAGCTGTTCGCCGACGTAATGGAAGGCGACGCCTTGGCCGGCGGTGCCATCACCGCCGAAGACCTCGCAGGGCTGTTCCAGGAATAGCCCTGCGAGGTCTTTTCGAGCACGTGCGCTTCATCCACACCACATATGCTGGATGTAACGGAAGTTACAACGTTGGAGAAGCGCGTGTCACAACAGCTAGTCAAAGCCCTCACTCCCCTGCACCCGGACGCCTTCGCCGCTCCCTACCGTGACCCCGTCTGGGACGGCCCCACCGACCCGATCCTGGTTCCGGACCACCTCACCGGTGAGTGGGTGCTGTTCTACACCCAGCGCCGTGCCACGGCGCCGGGCCTGACCGGAGTCGAGTGGGTTCACGGCACGGCCATCGGCGTTGCGAGGTCCTCCGACGGCGGACGAAGCTGGAGGTACCAAGGCACCGTGGACGGACTGGTGCCTCCGGAAACGGAACAGCCCGCTACTCTCTGGGCTCCCGACGTCGTAAGAATTGGCGAACGGTGGATCATGTACCTGACCGTGCTCGGCGGGGTACGGACGGACTGGACCGGCACCGCGTCCATCGTCCAGTTGGCCAGCCACGACCTCGTAACGTGGGAGTACCTCGGCGGAATCGATCTGGATTCCCCGCGGGTCATTGACGCCGCCGTGACACTCTGCGGGGATGGCCGATACCGCCTCTGGTACAAGGACGAAGCCCGCGGCTCCAACACGTACAGCGCGGTCAGCGACAGACCGCAGGACCCCTCGTCATGGAGTCTTGAAGGACCCACCATTCCCGGCCGACCGCATGAAGGGCCGAAGGTCTTCCAGCTCGAGGGAACCTACTGGATGATCGTGGACGAATGGCGGGGCCAGTCGATCTACCGTTCGGAGAACGCCGCCAGCGGCTGGATCCGGCAGGAACACTTGGGCGGGCTCATCCTGACGCAACCGGAGCACGTGGACGGCAGGCCCGTCGTCGGGCGCCATGCTGACGTGGTGCCCCTGGAAGCCGGGGAGGACGGCAGGGAACGCGCCCTGCTGGTCTACTTCACGCACCCCCATTGGGGCGGCGAAGACATCGACGCCATGGCACCTGACCCCAGGACCCGACTTAGCCATGTCCGGGCGGCGGTCTTGGAAGTCCGCGACGGCAACCTGGTCTGCAGCGAGCCCTGATAACGGGACCCGATCCCGCGCGGGAATCATGACAAAGGGCCAAACCCTGGAACTATAAGCCGGCTGCTGCCGGCACCGGTCCAAGGTTTGGCCCTCTGCCTGACGCGTACTCCGGGCGCCCGGCCCGGTCTTCTCAAGTACCCGTCAGGTCCGCTGCGGCGAGCCGAGCTCCACCGGATCTTCGTCCGTCAGGTACGCCAGTTCGGAGTGGGCGGCGAGGTCGATGCCGCGCATCTCGTCCTCGGGATGGATGCGCAGGCCAATAGTCTTGTCCAGGATCTTCGCCAGGATCCAGGTGATGCCGAAGGAGTAAGCCAGCACCGTGACCGTTGCGAGGGCCTGGACACCCAGGAGCTCGACGCCCCCGCCATAGAACAGTCCGTTGACGGCGTTGGGTGCGGCGTCGGTAGCAAACAGGCCGATGAGCAGCGTTCCGAGGATGCCGCCCACCAGGTGGACGCCCACGACGTCGAGCGAATCGTCATAGCCCAGGCGGAACTTCAGTTCGATGGCCAGGGAGCAGACGGCCCCGGCGATGGCGCCGATGGCCACCGCGCCGAGGGGGCTGACGGCACCACAGGCGGGCGTAATGGCGACCAGTGCCGAGATCAGGCCGGACGCCGCACCCATGCTGGAGGCTGCCCCTCGGCGGACGCGCTCGACGAGTGCCCACGCGAGGAGGCCCGCCGCAGCAGCAACAGCTGTGTTGAGGAAAACCACCGACGCCGACTGGCCAGCTGAAAGTGCGGAGCCGGCGTTGAACCCGAACCAGCCCACCCACAGCAGACCGGCGCCGATGAGCACCAGGGGACGGCTGTGCGGCTTCGCGTGTTCCACCTTGGGCCAGCCTGAGCTCTTGCCCAGGACGAGGGCCAAAGCCAGGGCAGCAGCGCCGGCGTTCATGTGCACAGCGGTTCCGCCGGCGAAGTCAATGGCCTTGATGCCGCTGGCGATCCAGCCGCCGGTGACAGTGCCGTCAGGGGAGGAGAAGGCGAACACCCAGTGCGCGATGGGGAAATAGACAATAGTGGCCCAGATGCCTGCGAACAGCATCCACGCGCCGAACTTCATCCGCCCGGCTGCTGCCCCGGCAACCAGGGCTGTGGTGACGCAGGCGAAGAACAACTGGAACGCGGCGAAGAGGGCCACCGGGATGGAAGCGCCCTCGTCTGCGGCGAGCAGCTGCCCCATACCCGGGAATTCGGTGACGTCCCCGATGAGCCCCAGTCCGCCTACCGAATTTCCGAAGGCCATCGAGTATCCGAAGAGTGCCCACAGGACGGCCACCAGGCTGGCGCCGCCGAAGCACATCATCATCATGTTAAGAATGCGGCGCGAGCCCACCATGCCCCCATAAAACAGGGCAAGGGCGGGGATCATCATGCAGACCAGCGCGGAACTGGCCAGAATCCAAGCGACATTTCCCGAATCCATGGGAAACCCCTTTCGTGATGCGAGGAGAGGACGGAAATCGCCCGTTGGAGCCACTCCGGAGGAGGGACGCAGAGTCAGTACCACGTTCATCGGAGGGCAGCTATTGCCGTCTGGTTCCAACTGTATGGGGGCCGTTTCGGGGTGGGTTTCCGGTGTGTTAAATGATGGTTTCGTTCATTCACGAGCGAGTTTCAGGTGTCCCACTGATCGCAGACGGCCCCCGGGCATGCGGGAGGTGCCGGCGTGCGCCAAAGGATCCCCCATAGCCAAACTTGCCGGCTCAGGCCTAATGTTTTTTTGGGGGGCGCGGGAGTGAAGGAAAGGCCGATGCGGACCGTGACATATGGTGCGGCGTGCAGCCTCGACGGGTTCATCGCGGGCAGCGACGGAGCCCTCGACTGGCTCCACTTCAGCCGCGACGTCGAGGAAGTGATGGGCGAGTACTGGTCCACCGTGGATGCCGTTTTGATGGGCCGGAAGACTTGGGAGTTTGCGGTGGCCCAAGGCATGGGCGGCAAGCAAGGCGGCGGGCCGGACTCCGGAAATCCCTCCGGGGGCAACGACGGCTCCGGCATTCCCGCTGTTGCCACCTACCTTTTCTCCCGCACGCTGACGGAAAGCCCGCCCGGAGTGGAACTCGTCTCGCGTGATGCAGCCGGCTTCGTGAAGCACCTCAAGGGCCAGCCGGGCAAAGGTATTTGCCTGATGGGCGGCGGGGAGCTGGCCGGCTCGCTCTTCGAAGCTGGCCTGATAGATGAGATCAGCCTCAACGTGCATCCGGTGCTGCTCGGTAAAGGTGTCCCGTTTTTCCACCAAACCCGTCGGATTGTCCTCGAACTCACAGAGTCGCGCACTATCGCCGGCGGCTGTGTCCTCATGACGTACCGCGTTCGGAATTAGGGAGCCCTGAGCCGGGCGTCCTGTTCCGGCGGTGCGTTCCTCGCCCAAGCACCAGCCACTCGGAGTTTCACTTCTAGATGGCATCCCGTTGTAGCCGACGTTCATCGCGACTCAACCCCTCACGTCCGTACCGGAGCGTGGGAGACCAGCTGTGACCGAGCCCGATCGAGCCTGTACGGATCGCTTGTGACAGCGCCATGCCGCCCATAGTCTCGCTGAACCGGCTTCCCGGGATCACCACCAAGGGATTCCACGGCATCGCACCCGATCAACGGCCGGACCAGCAGCCCCTGACATACGAGGTACAACAATGACGTTTTCCGCCCGAAGATCACGCAGGCCGGTGGCCGCTTTGGCAGCCGCGGCAACAGCAGCGGCCGGGCTCGCCCTCCTGCCGCCCGCGCCGGCGGCAGCAGCCGAAGCCACCTCAGTGACCATCACACCCAACCCGGCCAGCCGCGGCGAAGCCTTCCAGGGCTGGGGCACCAGCCTCGTCTGGTTCGCCAACGCGACGGCGGGCTACTCCCCCGAGCTGCGCGAAGAGCTCTACCAAAAGGTGTTTGGCGAGGACGGACTCAACCTCAACATTGCCCGCTACAACGTCGGCGGCGGCAACGCATCCGACGTCGCGGACTACCTCAACGACGGCAGCGCCGTGGAGGGCTGGTGGAATCCGGTCACCGAGCCTCCGGCAGGAACCGCCGCTTCCAACCTCTACAACCCGGACGGCACCGTGGACCCCGCGCAGTCCAACAAGTTGGCGTTCCTGGAACAGTGGAACCCACATGACCCCGCCTCGTACAACCCGGACGCAGACCAGAACCAGCGCTGGTGGGTGGAGCGTCTTGCGCAAGACCAGCAGATCACCCACTGGGAAGCTTTCAGCAACTCCCCGCCCTGGTTCATGACCAGGAGCGGCTACGTATCCGGCCAGGTCAACACCAAAAAGGGCGAAAACCTGCTGCCCGAAGCAGAAGCCAAGTTCGCCACCTACATGAAGCACGCCGTCGAACTGCTCGAACAGGGCAGCGGCATCACCGTGGACACCATCGATCCGTTCAACGAACCAAACTCCGGCTACTGGGGTACCGACATCAACGCTGCCACCGGCAAGCCGCCCACCACGTACACCCAGAAGCAGGAGGGCGCCCTGATCTATCCGGCGGCCCAGGACCGCGTCACCAGGCTCCTCGCCGCCGAACTGGCGAAGGACAGCACCACCACAGACGCAGTCATTTCCGCGATGGATGAGACCGACCCGAACAAGTTCATGACCAACTGGAACGGCTACAGCCAACAGGCCAAGGACGCCGTTGCCCAACTGAATGTCCACACGTACGGCACCAACGACCGCCGGCGCGTCCGCGACCTGGCGAGCTCCACGGATAAGCCCCTCTGGATGAGCGAAGTGGGCGGCTTCTGGACCGGAAATCCCGCGCTTGGCGACTCCACCAGCGGCTGGGACCGCTCCAACATCACCAACGGCCTGGGCATCGCCGGCCGCATGGTCAATGACCTGCGCGAACTTGAACCGGACGCCTGGGTGTTCTGGCAGCCGGTGGAGGACACCTACAAGCAGGAAAAGGCCGACAAGGGCTGGGGATCCATCTACGTGGACTTCGACTGCAACTACGAGGGCCGCGAAGGGTTCTCCAACCGGCGGCTCAACGACGGCGCCTCCCCGGATCAGGCCAAATGCCGGGTCCTGACCAACCAGAAATACAACACCACCCGGAACTTCACCCACTACATCCGCCCCGGCGACTTCCTCATCCAGAACGACAACGCCAAGACGGCGAGCGCCCTGGACGCAGACGGGAACGGCGCTACGCTGGTGCACTTCAATGACACCCCGACGGCGGAGAAGGTCACCATCGACCTCAGCCGGTTCGGCAGCATCGCGCCCGGTGCCACCGTCACACCCGTGGTCACCACCAAATCGCCCCTGGATGACATCGAGAAGAACGCCCTCGTGAAGGGCGCCCCGGTCGCAGTCGATATCACGGCAAAGTCCGTGACGCTTGACGTTCCTGCGGCATCCGTGGTGACGTTCGTCGTCGACGGCGTCAGTGGAGTTTCGAACGACGCCGCACCGGTCCAGGACGGCCACAGTTACCACCTCGGCGGTGAGGCCAGCGGCAAGTACCTGACGGCGGGTGCCAATGGAACGGCGTCGATCGAGGAACTGGGCATGGACGCTGCAGGCGTTACGCCGCAGGTCTGGACTTTCAACGCCGTGAACAGCGACGACGAGTTCGCAAACGACCGCCGCTGGGTGGTCACCAACAAGGACGGACGGGTCCTTACTGGCAATGGCGGTGTCCTCAACGGCAGCCAGTCCGGCCCCGCTTCCCTTTCGGCGATGACCCTTGAGCAGGCGAAGGCAAATCCGGCTGCACAATGGATCGTCACCACCGAAAACGGCAAGCAGTGGTCCCTGGTGAACGCTGCAGCGGCGATTGCCCTGCAGGTTTCAGGCAACCAGACCGGCGCCGGAACCGGGGTCTCCCTAGGCTCCTCCATCGGCACCACGGCAACCGCCACTGCAAGCCCTCACCAGGCATGGGGATTCACCGATCTGGCGGACCTTGTGCTCCTGGGAACGGAACCCATTCAGCTGAGCACGCCCATCGGCGTCGCACCTGCCCTCCCCGCCACGGCGACCCCCCTGTACGAGGCGGGTGCAGGTAAGCCGCTGGCGGTGACGTGGGAGAACGTCGACCCTGCCGCATGGCAGAAGGAAGGCAAAGTAACTGTCCGGGGTTCCGGTACGGATCCGTACGGGCAGGCCTTCGATGATGCTGAACTCACCGTAACGGTGGGCAGGTACGTGGCAACTGACCCGGCGTCAGTGACCGTCGGTGTTGGTTCCACGCTGGCTGCGGTCCAGGCAGCTGCCCCCACCCGCGTCCCCGGGCAGATCGGCGACGGTCCTGCCCGCAACCCGCTGGATGTGGTGTGGGAATGGGCTTCGCTCGATGTGTCGGCGTTGCAGGCGACTGGAACGCTGGCCGTTCCGGGCAAAGCTGGTGAGCTTGACGCCACGTTGACCGTTCTGGTGGTGGACCGCGTTCCGAGCAGCAACATCTGCAAGGACGACCCCGCTACGGCTGTGTCCGCCAGCTACACCGAAGGCTCGTACATCGCCAAGAACACCTGCGACGCGGACACCTCCACCCGCTGGTCCAACTGGGTGAGCGGCGGCCGCAACAGCGACAGCCTGAGCTTCGCCTTCAGCCGCGACTACACCGTGGATTCGGTGACACTGGCTTCCGCCGAGAAGGCTGCCCAGAGCCTCAAGGTCCAATACCAGGACTCTTCCGGCGCTTGGCAGGACACGTCCGCCGGCTCCATCACGGGACTTTCGACGGCGGCACCCGTTACCGTCCGTTTTGACCCGGTCACCACCCGCGGCATCCGGGTTGTGTTCGTTACCACGGGCTCGTACACGAAGGTCGCCGAAGTTGCCATTGCCGGCAGCCGGTTGGGTAAAGCAGGCCTCGCAGACCTCGGCAGGTTGCTCGTGAGCCAGGCTTCGGTGGTCGGTTTTACCCCTGGAACCACTGACTACCGGGTGCTGGCCGGGTCGGCGGCGCACGCCGTCGTCGGCTACCCCCTGGACACGAACGCGAAGGTGACGGTGCAGCAGGCAACGGCTGAAAGCCCGGCGGCGGTAGTCACCGTGACGGCGCCGGACGGCACCACGAAGGAGTACCGCCTCACCTTTTCCACCGGCAAGGACGCATGCAAGAACGGCGGCTGGACGACGAGCCCGTCACCAACGTTCAAGAACCTGGGGGAATGCGTTAGCTACTTCACTGCGAACTAGCCGCTGAGGCAACTGCCTTGAGCCTTTCGGGGCGAAACGCAGGGACGGCCGTTGCAGCACCCGCACGTGGTGCCGCAACGGCCGTTTGCGTTGTCCTTCGAAGCCGCGGTTCCGCATCGGTGTAAGTAACAGGCAGCTATGCTGTTGAAAACCCACGCAGCCTCGCACGGCACGGACACGGCACCTTCGAAACCTTCCCCCGCCTCCAAGAGATAAGGAAGATCAGTGAACAACGACCAATCGCCGGGACAGCGCGCCGCTCCCCCGGAGAACGAGCCAGTAGAAGAACTGAGGGTGGGCGTCGTCGGCATTGGCTGGGCCGGTCAGCAGCACCTCAAAGCCTACGATTCGCTGGCAGGCGTGCGCATCGTGTCGCTGGCAGGGATGGAACAGGACCTCCGCGACTCCCTGCAGGCTGAATACTCCATTCCCAATGCATTCGCGGATTGGGAAGACATGCTGCAGCATGGCGGCCTGGACGCGGTCAGCGTGGCAGTGCCCACCTTCCTGCACGCACCCATCGCCGTGGCCGCCCTGGAACGCGGAATACACGTGCTGAGTGAGAAGCCCATCGCGCGCAACGCCGCCGAAGGCCAGTCCATGGTGGACGCGGCGCGCAAGGCAGGACGCGTCCTGGACGTCGCGTTCAACCACCGCCGCCGCGGCGACATCCAGGCATTGAAGGGTGTGATCGACGACGGCGGGCTGGGCCGGCCGTACTACGCCAAGGCTTCCTGGCTGCGCCGCTCCGGCATCCCTACGCTGGGCAGCTGGTTCACCAATCCTGAGCTGGCAGGCGGCGGACCGCTGGCAGACATCGGCGTCCACGCGTTGGACTACGCATTGCATCTTCTCGGCGAACCCAAAGTGGTGGCGGTCTCCGCTGCCACCCACTCGGAGCTGGGCCCGCAGGGGCGGGGTGGAGGCAGCGCGTACTCAGCACTGGCCTCCAGCCACGCCTTTGAGGTGGAAGACTTCGCGTCCGCATTCCTCCGCCTTGAAGGCGGCGGCACCCTGCTGATCGAGGCGAGCTGGGCCACCTACCGCGAAACCGACGACCTCCTGGACTTTACGGTCTACGGGACGGACGGCGGCGCCGAACTCAAGGTGCAGGGCGCACCATTTCCACCCGTGGGCCAGCTTCGGGTGTTCACCGAAAAGGACGGCGATTCCGCCGATTACGTGCCGCCGGTGTTGCCGGGCCGCGCGCATGACGGAGTTGTGGAAGATTTCGTGACGGCGGTGCGCGGCGGCAAGGATGTCTGGGGTGAGCATGATGGATCCCTGGCCCTTTACCGGGCACAGATCATCGACGCGTGCTACCAGTCCGCGCGTGAGCAAAAGGAGGTTCGTCTCTAATGAACGGCAAACTGCGGATCAGGGTCTGGAACGAGGGCGTCCACGAAGCCATCAACGAGCCGTCCCACATCGGGGATATCTACCCGGACGGCATCCACGGCGCCATCGCCGGAGGGCTCCGTTCCTACTATCCCGAGGCGGAGATCACGACGGCGGTCCTGGCCACCGACGACGAACACGGCCTTGACGAGGAGGTTCTGGCGGAGACGGACGTCCTGCTCTGGTGGGGACACATGGCCCACCACGAGGTGAGCGACGCCGTCGTCGAACGCGTCCACCGCCACGTCCTGGGCGGGATGGGCCTGATCGTCCTCCATTCGGGGCACTTCGCCAAGGTCTTCACCAAGCTGCTGGGCACCAGCTGCTCCCTCGCGTGGCGCAACGACGGCGAGCGCGAGCTTGTGTGGACCGTGAAGCCGTCGCACCCCATTGCCGAAGGCGTGGACAGCCCCATCGTTATCCCCGAGCAGGAGATGTACGGGGAACTGTTCGACATCCCGGACCCCGACGACCTGATCTTCATCAGCTCCTTCGCGGGCGGCGAGGTGTTCCGTTCCGGCGTCACCTTCACCCGGGGCAAAGGGCGCATCTTCTACTTCAGCCCCGGCGACCAGGAATACCCGGTGTACCACCACCCGCAAATCCAGCGGGTGCTGGCCAACGGGGTCCGCTGGGCCGCCCAGCCGGAGCTGCACCGTTCGGTCCCGGAAGTGACCAACCCTGCCCGCGGCTGGTTCGAAGAAGCCTAGGAGTTTATCCAGCTGCGCGGGCTTCGGAGGCCTGTAAGTCGTCTTATCCGGACAAAAACTCCAATGCGTCGGCGACGCTCAGGACGGTGCCGTCAACAAATTCAAATCCTTCCGCCGGGACATAGCGGACGGCGCCGGTTTCCGCACTTCCCTTGCCGGCGAGAATGACAACGGCGGCATAGTCGCCGTCGATGGCCGCGGCGGAGGTGCCAAGCCAGGGAATGGCGAGCTGCTCCCCCATGGGGTGCGGCCCGTCCCGGCGCCAGGCTCCGAGGTCGGTCAAGGGCACCCCGAAGCCCGGCAGGGGACGGACCTCGCTGACCAGCCCGGATGCAGCGTCCACCGGCCAGCCCCCGATCCGAAGTCTTCCTTCCACAGTCGCGTCCGTGCCCCGCACCCGGGCCAGCCGCAACTCAACAGCACCCCGCGTTATGGAAACAACCGTCACCTCCGGCCCCGGCGTCGCTGTGCCTTTGGCGCCGCTGCCGTGGTCCGGTCCGGCGTCGGGGTCAACGGCTATCCAATTCAAGGTGCCTCGGGAGATCCCCACCGACGCGAAGCCCATGTCCTGCTGACCGAGGTACTCAAAGCCTGTCCGATGGGTGGTTCTTCCCGCGTTGTCCACGAGAACGACGGCGTTGTCCAGGGACGACGGCTCCAGGTCCGGGAAAGTGGATGTGGAGTAGCCCAGCCGGGCGTAGAGGGGCGAGTCCGCCACGGCAGCGCCGGCGTTGGCATGGTCCGTTCCGTGGTTCCGGATGCGGACCACGCCGTCGGCAACAGTCCCGTCCACCTGCCAGCCGGGGGCGGCCAGCAGCCGCCGCGTGTCCCCGGTTTCCACAGGCAGCGGCTCCTCGGCAGCAGTCCAGGCGGGGTGGTCAGCCGGCAGGGCCAGGCCCATCATGCCTTTTGCAGCCCAAAACGGCGAGCCGGCGCCCGAATAGGACTGCTTCATCCCCGGGAATTCGCCGTGGAAACCGATGGAGAGCAGCCCGTCCTCCGTGATGGCCCCACGCTTGACGAAGTAGTCCAGGATGCCTGACGCTGCCCGCCGGCTGACGCCCGGGCTCAGCCGGGTGTTACCCAGCAGCTGGCCGGACCAGAACGGGGCAGCGGCGGCAAAACGGTAGATGAGGCTGCGGCCTTGGATGAGCGGGGCACCGTTGGCCCCCACCAGGTGCACGGCGTCGTCCAGGAAGTCGGCGAGCCTATCCGCGTCGAGCTTTGCCCGGGCCTTGACCCGTGGATCCTCCGGTGCCATGAGCTGCAGCAGCTGCGGGTAGACCTGGAAGGCCCAACCCACGTAGTGGTCGTAGGCGCGTTCGGGTCCGTCGGCGAACCAGCCATGGCCCCGGTACAGGGAGTCGTGAATGGCCAGGCCTGCGTCTATGTCCTCGTCCGAGTACCTGCCGCCAACGGAGGCCAGGAAGGTTTCGACGACGATCTGGAACCAGACCCAGTTAATGGGCGGGTACTCCTCACCGATCACTGTTTCGAACCATGCGACCAATTGCTCCTGGACCCGCTGCGAAAGTTTGTCCCACAGGAGGTCACGGGTCAGGGCGAGGCCCACCGCCAGGGACGCCGCCTCCACTTTTGCCTGGCCGAGTTCTCCGGGGGTTGGCCACCGGTCCGGATTGGCCGGATTGGTGCCGGCGTCCAGCCCCTGCGCATACCAGTCAGCAATCCAGCCGGTGCCCTCCGGGTCACCCTTTATCCGGAAGGATGCCAACAGGAAGGTCCGGGCGAAGGCTTCCAGCGAATCGCTTCGTGGTCCGTAGGCGCTGTTGGCCCCAGGCAGGTGCAGGTTGGCGTGATCATCCGTCGCATAGCGGTGGGCCGAGCGCAGAAGGTAGTCCGCGTAGGCGCACCAGTGCTCGCGGGTGAGTCCGGTGTACGGCGAAAGGGTCCGGTCCGGAGCAGACAGGGTCAGGGACACGGGAGGAGTTGTGGCGGGCATGGATTCCTCAGGGGTATCAGGGCGTCAGCGGTTTCAGGGCGTCAGCGGGTCTTGGGGGCAGCGGGTCTTGGGGGCAGCGGGTCTTGGGGGCAGGGCCAGCCAGGAGATGGCTCGACGGAGCAGTTCCCGGTGTTCGGCGGACTCATAGGAGGCGCCGTCGTGTCCCAGGGCATCGTAGAAGGTCCGGCCGGCCGGTTCTGAGCCGGGCACGGGGCGTTCGAATGACCAGGCCACGGGATGTTCCGCGTCTTCGTGGGTGTGCGTTGCATGGATGTTAATGTCCGGAGCGGTCCGCAGCCAGGAGTACCGCTCATCCGGCAGTGTGAAGTCCGGGATCCCTGCCACGAGGGGGCCTGAGTCCTGCCGTATGTGGATTGTGGCCGGCCCGTACTCAGGGTGCATGGATGTCCCGCGGACCCAGCGGCCGCCCAACCCGTCCTCCCAATCCGGCAGGTCCACGAAGCTGGTGGCGCTGACATGGCTGGCGAGCATGGGACGCGGCGAGTTCACCCAGCGTCTTAGTCCCGCCGTGGCCTCCGGAATGCCGGGGGACGGCAGCCCATCACGGGGCAGGCCAACATTGACCACCAGGAGATCCGGCAGGTCCACCTCGCCAGAACGGGCAAGTTCCGCCAAGGCGGCGTCCACGTCCGCGGGGAAGTCGACGTCGTATCCCGCCTCCCGGAGCAAATCCGCCAACGCAGTGGACGTTTCAGCGAACGGGTGCCACGGGTCGGCGTACCTGCCAGTGCCGCTCAACAGCAACGCTTTCGGACGTGCGGCCCCGTCAAACGAGGGAGATTCCGGCGTCAGTCCCGCCGTCACCGGGACTCCTGCAGCACGCTGGAGCCGGGCAGGCGCGGTGGGCCAACGGAAGATTCACGCAGGATCAGCTCCGGATTCAACTCGATCCGGTGGACCGGGCGCATGCGCCCCTCGGCAAGGCGGGCTGCCATCAGCTGCACAGCCACCTTACCCACGTACTGCTTGGGCGGCCGCACGGCAGAAATGGCTGGCTCGGCAAGGTAGGCCACCTCGTCGTCGTAGCCCACAATGGCCATGTCTCCCGGTACCTGCTGCCCCCTGTCCACGCAGTGCTGCACGAAGGCCACCGCCTGGGTGTCGGAGTGGACCAGCATGGCCGTGGTTCCGGTTTTTTCGCACAGCTCCAGGACGTGGTCGAAGTGTTGGGCGCGTTCCCCGTTTTCCTGCTTGGCCGAATCCTCGTGCACCGAGCCCTCCAGCGGAATCTTCAGGGCAGCAAGTGCCTGCCGCCAGCCTCGCACCACATGCGGGCTGGTGGGGCTGGACGAATCGGTAAGGCAGCCAATCCTCCGGTGCCCCTCCTGCCAGAGGTGCCGGACCGCCATACCGGCGCCGAAGGTGTGGTCAGTAGCCACCCATTCCAGTCGGTGCGCAGGGATTTCTATGGGCGACCTGCGTTCGGCCAGCACCACGGGAATGGGGAGCGCGTTGAGCCAGCGCAGCAGCTCCTGGCCCTGTTCGCCGGTCATGTCCGGCGCAACGATCAGCCCGTCCACGTTCTGGTTGTCCAGGAGCGCCTGGACCTGGCGGCGGTTGTCCGCGGCATCGTAGGCGGATCCGCGCACCAGGATCCGGAGGTTCTGCTCCTCCGCTTCCGCCCGTGCGCCGCTGATGACCTGCGGCCAGTAGTAGTCGAGGGAAGGCACCACCATGCCGATGGCGTAGCTGTGCGGCTGCGGCCGGCCCGCGGCCGCTGAGCGGTCCAGCCTGCTGGGCAGCGTTGCACCACCATGGACCCGGGATACCCGCCCTTCGTCCGCCAGGAGGTTGACGTCGCGCCGGATGGTCAACTCGCTGACTCCAAGTTTCGCAGCGATATCCCGGACGGTGATGGCGCCGTGGGCCCGGAGTTCCTCCATCAACCGTTCCCTGCGCTGGAGCGAAAACAGGGCCTTTCCTGCTGCTTCATGCGGTTGATCAGGGCTCATGATGTTGCCTCCACGGTGAGGGTGAATGCGCCGGTGGCGCTGGGATGTTCAGCGTTTGAATGTTCCGGCAGGCATGCAGCGGGCAGTCGGAAGCGCAGGCGTGTCAGCTTGGCGCCCCAGATGTCCGCGAGGAGGGGATCGTCCAGGAGCCACTCGTCAACGAGGACGACGGCGGCGGCTGGCTCCCAGCGCAGGAGGGCTCCGCGGGTGCCGCCGGCGGAGGGAATGCCCACGGGCAGGACCGTGGCCGTCCCGTGCCCCACCGTAACGGTGCCGGCCGCAAGGTAGGCGATGTCGACGTCGGACGTTCCTCTTCCCGGCGGGGCATGTCCCAGGTCCCAGCGGTCCTCCACCAGAACCTTTCGGGCTTTCCGGTCCAGGGATGACGTTCGGATCCACTGGTCCGGGTGCAGTCCATAAGCCGCTCCCAAGGCCAGCTGCAGCGTGCGGTCCGCCGGCTTCGGCGCCCGCAGCGCCTCGGCAGCGAACTCTTTGCCGGTGCCCTGCTCCAGTCCGAACGGTGCCGGGACGCTGTGCCAGGCGCTCTGCATGGCCCGGATGTGGTAGCGGTCCGGGCTGAACGTCTTCGCCGTATAGGTGGGCTGGCCGGCGTCAACCAGCAGCGGAACGCCGTCGACCGCAACCACCACCGAGCCCACGTCCCGGTGGTTATGGTGTTCGCCGTTGTGTCCGCCCTTTGCGGACACAAACAGGCCTTCCGCAGTGCCTGCGGACTCCCGGGCCACCATGATCTGCACCGACGGGAGGTACGTGAAAGGAATCAGCGGCGGGGTGTCCGGGCTTGTCGTATCCGCCGCACCCAGAAGCGAGTGCAGGACTCTTCCAAGGCCCGAAGCCGGCTCGGGGCACGGGGAAACCATGGCCGCCGCATGGCGGGTGGCGTTCTGGTCCCCGAGGCGTACAGCCCAACGGTGCAGCATGTCCCACGGCAGCGCCCGGGCTGCCCGGGCGGGGCCGTCGGCGACGTTCAGATACCAGTTCGTTCCGATGTGCATCCGGTGCGGGAAGGCAACCAGTTCACGGATCACCGGAAGGTCCGCATTGAGTCCACCTCCGGTGGCTTCTTCCAGCAGCGCGAGTCCTTCCAGCGCCCTGCCGGCCCCGTTCCACCAGTAGGCGAAGCCCTCGTCAATGGCGCCGTCGGGGGGCAAGGAGGCGAGGAAGCGGTCCAGTCCTTCAATGCACCGTTCGACTGTTCGAACCTGTTCGGATGGATCCTCCACCAGGAAGATGGCGGCCGCGAGAAGGTTGGAATGGATCCAGGGATTCCAGTTGTGGACGTCGCCGTGCAGCCCCAGCCAATGCCAGTCGAGGCGAGCCAGGAAGGGCAGGATGACCCGTTCGGCGGTTTCTTCCCGGATGCGGAGGCGCAGACCAGGGGCCCTCTCCTCCAGACGATCCCCCAGGATGTGGTCCAGCCAGGCCAGCTGCGCCGCGACTTCCCCCGCCCCCAGGTCCAGGTAGGGCCTGGAGATTCTGGGCACCACCTCGCCAGAGCGGGAGAATACGTCATCATGCGCAGCCCAGCTCCACGAGCTTTGCTCGCACAGCAGGTACACGCCGTCGATCACCTCATCAATCCAGCTCTCCTCTTCTGCTGCCCCTTCTGCTGCCGGGCCGGGAAGCAATGACATCACCACCGCCCGGATGAGGCGCTGCTGGCGTGCCGCTACAAGGCCTTCGTAAGCCGTGCGGTTGCCGTCCCGGAAATAGCGGGCGTAATGCGAGACGAGGGGCTGCGGCCACGCGGTGCCTTTCTCCCTGGCGGCCTGCCGGCGCAGCGCTTCCAGCGGCGCGGCGGGGACCCCTTCCCACGCAGCTTCCTTTGCAGGCCGGACCCGTACGCGCTGCCGCGCTTCGGCCAGCAGGCTTGCCAGTTCCGGGCCGGCGGCCTTGCTGCCCCAGGCGGCTGCCAAGGGTGGTTCAAGGGTGCCCGCTGGCACGGAGTGAAGGGCCATGGCTACTTTCGCTTGTTCGACTATGAATGTTTCGGAACGATTAGGAGCAGCTTGAATGATCTGCCTTGTTTATGAGTATGTACGGAATGTTAGATGTGATGCAAGACATGTTCAGACCGGAACGGCTCAGGCCAAGAATGCGAAAGGAGGGTCCCTGATGTCACTGAAGCCGAAGGCACTGCTGGTCATGAATAGTGGAACCTTTGCCGATCAATTTGATTGCACCCGGCTGGAAAGGCTGGGAAAGGTGGTTGACCTCGGGGCCAGCCCATGGACGGATTCACTCGATGGTGCGGAGCTCACGGAGCGGCTTTCCGACGTCGAAATCCTTTTGACGAGCTGGGGCGTTCCCCTGCTCGACGCCGAACGCCTGGAACGGATGCCCAAGCTTCGGGCAGTTTTCCACTGTGCCGGCACGGTCCGCAGTTTTGTGAGTGAGGAACTGTGGGAGCGCGGGATTCTGGTGACCAACGGTGCGGACGCGAACGCCATCCCGGTGGCAGAGTTCACCTTTGCCTCGATCATCCTGGCAGGGAAGAAGGCACACGTACTGTCCAATGACGCACGCACTTTCCGCGAGGACTGGAGCTACAGTACCCGGCGCGGGGAGCTGGGAAACATCGGGCGGGTCATCGGAGTGATCGGCTTCTCGCGCATTGGACGCCGGGTGGTGCAGTTGGTGCAGCAGTTGCAGGACGTGACCTGCCTGGTCAGCGATCCTCATGCGGATCCACGGGCCGTGGCGGCCGCCGGTGGGCGCCTCGTTCCGCTGCAGGAGCTGCTGTCGGCCTCTGACGTCGTGACAGTCCACGCCCCCGCCCTGCCTGAAACGCGGCACATGATCGGCGCCCCTGAATTGCAGGCCATGAAGGACCACGCCACCCTTATCAACACAGCCCGGGGTTCGCTGGTGGACACCAAAGCCCTGGAAGACGAGTGTGCCACCGGACGCATCACGGCCCTGCTGGATGTCACCGAACCGGAACCCCTGCCCGCGGATTCCGTGCTGTACGGCCTCCCCAACGTGATCATCACCCCGCACATCGCAGGTTCGCTGGGAACGGAAACCCGGAGGATGTCCGACGCCGCCCTGGACGACCTGGAACGGTACCTCACCGGCCAGGAGCTCCTCGCCCAAGTGCTCCACGAGGACCTCTCGCTCAGCGCCTGACCAAAGTACAACCACCGCCATTACGGCAAACTTGGAACCCTACAAAGGAGAACGCAATGAAGCGCACAACCCTCGCCGCCATCGCCCTGGCCGTCACGGCCGGGCTTGGCTTGACCGGTTGCGCGGGTGCCGCAGGCCCTGCCGAGCCCCAAAGCCAGGACGGCAAGACCCGCCTGACGGTTTCCGTCTGGAACTATGAAGGCACACCGGAATTCAAGGCCCTGTTTGACAGTTACGAGGCCGCGAACCCCAGCGTGGACATCGAGCCCGTGGACATCCTCGCTGACGACTACCCGCAGAAGGTCACCACCATGCTCGCCGGCGGTGACACCACTGATGTCCTGACCATGAAGAATGTCATTGACTACGCCCGGTACGCCAACAACGGCCAGCTGCAGGAAATCAACAGCGTGGTGGACACCGTTGGCAAGGACAACCTCGCCGGCATTGACGCCTTCGACATTGACGGCAAGTACTTCGCAGCACCCTACCGGCAGGACTTCTGGCTGCTGTACTACAACAAGGACCTCTTCAAGGCCGCCGGAATCGAAGATCCCAAGGATCTGACCTGGGAGAAGTACGCGGAGATCGCCAAGCAGCTCAGCTCAGAAGCGGGCGGCAAGAAGGTCTACGGCACGTACCACCACATCTGGCGCTCCACGGTTCAGGCCATCGCGGCCGCCCAGAACAGCGCCGACCAGAACAGCGGCGAGTACAGCTTCATGGAGGACCAGTACAACACCACCCTGGACCTGCAGAAGAGCGGCGCCACCTTGGACTTCGGAACGGCCAAGAGCCAGAAGACCAGCTACCGCACCATGTTCGAAACCGGCCAGGCGGCCATGATGCCCATGGGCACCTGGTACATCGCCGGCATCCTGCAGGCCAAGAAGGACGGCAAGTCCAACGTCAACTGGGGCTTGGCTCCGCTGCCGCAGAAGGAAGCGGACGGCAAGGTCACCACCTTCGGCTCCCCCACGGCCTTCGCGGTCAACAAGAACGCCGCCCACTCCGATGAAGCCAAAAAGTTCATCGAATGGGCCGCCGGCGAGGAGGGCGCCAAGGCAATCTCCAAGATCGGTGTTGTCCCTGCGCTGCAGAATGAGTCCGTCACCGCTGAGTACTTCAAGCTGGATGGCCTGCCCACTGACGAACTGTCCAAGGAGGCCTTCGCCCCGGACGAAACCGCCCTCGAAATGCCGGTGAGCGATAAGTCCGCAGCTACGGACAAAATCCTTAACCAGGAACATGACCTGATCATGGTCGGCGAGCGCTCTGTCACCGACGGCGTCAATGAAATGGGCAAGCGCGTCAAGGGCGAGGTCCTGGGCAAGTAGGCCAGGCAGTAGCCCTTCCCCGGGCCGGCGTCCCCCAGCGGGCAGCGCCGGCCCGGGAAACCAGAACTTTCCGATCCTGAATTGGAGGAACGCCCCCGGTTTCCGGGAGCGGGTCATCATGACTACTGAAACACTCGAGCCGGCTGCCGCCCCGGCATTGCCCCGGCACGGCAGCGGCAACCGCAAGCAGGCGCGGCGCAATACCTTGATCGGCTGGACCTTCATCCTGCCGAACTTCCTGGGCTTCCTGGCCTTCACGCTCATCCCCGTTATCGCAGCCTTCGCACTTTCCTTCATGGAATGGACCTCGTTCACGGCGCCCCGCTGGGTTGGGCTTGAGAACTTCCAGCGAATGTTCCAAAGCGACACCTTCTGGGTGGCCCTGCGCAACACCGTGGTTTACGCTGCGGGCCACGTCCCCCTCACCATGGCATTGGCCCTGCTCCTGGCCATGCTCCTCAACCGCAAACTCAAGGGCATCGGCTTCTTCCGGGTGGCCATCTTCTTCCCTTACATCACCTCCCTGGTGGCCGTCGCCGTCGTCTGGAACATGCTGTTCAGCCCGGACAGCGGCCCCATCAACCAGTTCCTGAACTCCATCGGCATCGCCGAGACCCCCGGCTGGACCTCCAGCTCCGACTGGGCCATGCCCGCCGTCATCATCACCAGCGTCTGGCGGGACATGGGCTACTACATGGTCCTGTACCTGGCCGGCCTGCAGGCCATCCCCGCAGAACTCTATGAGGCGGCCGAGGTGGATGGCGCCAGCGCATGGCAGCGCTTCTGGAACGTGACCATCCCGTCCCTGCGGCCCACAACCTTCTTTGTGGTGGTGATGCTGACAGTCTCCAGCTTCAAGGTCTTCGACCTCATTGTGGTCATGACCAACGGCGGGCCGGGCCGCTCCACAACCGTGCTGTCCCAGCTCATTTACCAGGAAGGTATCGGCGAAGGGAAGTTCGGCTACTCGTCCGCCATCTCGCTGGTGCTGTTCCTCATCGTCCTGACGGTCACCGTCCTGCAGTTCAAGATCCAACAGCGGAGGGAACGCTGATGACCAACATGGCCGAAGACGTCAAAGCCGAGGCACCGTTCGCCGGAACCGGCCTCACATCCACTCCGGAAGACCACCGCCGTTCGCAGCGCAAACGCTCAACGAGAGAACGCAAGGCCCGCACCACCGACGTCGTGATCTACGCGGTTCTGGCCGTGCTGGTGGTGGCACTGATGGTGCCGTTCATCTGGATGGTCTCCTCCTCGCTGAAGGAGAACAACCAGGTCCTTACTGTTCCCATCCAATGGATTCCCACCGAGTTCGTGTGGAGCAACTACAGCGACATCTGGACCCGGATTCCGATGATGGGGTATCTGCAGAACTCGCTGTACCTGGCAGTCATCATCACCTGCCTGCAGGTCCTGACCGGGTCGCTGGCGGCCTATGGCTTCTCGAAGGTCCGCTTTCCGGGCCGCGACGTCCTCTTCCTGGCCTACATCGGCACCATTGCCGTGCCCTGGCAGGCGTACATGGTGCCGCAGTACATCATGATGCAGAACCTGGGCCTGACCAACAGCTTCAACGCCCTGATCCTGCTCCAGGCGTTCGGCGCCTTCGGTGTGTTCCTGATGCGCCAGTACTACATGACCATTCCCGATGAACTGTGTGAAGCTGCCCGCATCGACGGCCTGAGCGAGTACGGGATTTGGGCGCGCGTCATCCTGCCGCTGTCCAAACCGGCCCTGGCCAGCCTGGCGCTGCTGACGTTCGTTAACACCTGGAACGACTACATGGGCCCGTTCATCTACCTCACCAGCAACCGGCTCTGGACCGTCCAGCTTGGGCTCCGCTCCTTCGTGGGCCAGTTCGACGCCGAATACGCCATGATCATGACCGGCTCCGTGATCTCCGTGATCCCCATCCTCCTCATTTTCCTGGTGGGGCAGCGCTACTTCATCCAGGGCATAGCGACGAGCGGCATGAAGGGATGACCACCGTGCAGAAGGACCTGGCAGGGCCGCAGCGGCGCCGGAGGGCGGGGTGGAATTCCGGGCTGGGGTTTGACACCTTCGGCAGCATCTTCGGCTTCGTGTACACGTTCCTCGCCGGGAACGTCCTGCTGGCCCTGGCCAACGCTCCGTTGGTCCTTTGCCTCGCCCTGGTGGCGGATCCCTTCGCGGCCTGGCCGTTTTTCCTGGCCCTCTCGGTGACAGTGCCGCCGTCGCTCGCCGGCCTGTTCACCGCGTTTCAGGCACTCAACGACGACGGCACTGCCGTTAGGCCCGTGGTCGCGTTCCTCCGCGGGTACAGGCGGAGCTTCCGGCGGGCAGCCCCGCTGGGGTCGGCAGCCGTCGCCGCCCTCCTTTTTCTCGGCGTCGACCTCATGATTGTCCAGTCGCTGCCCGCCGGGGCAGTGCTGGTTCCCGTCATCGTGGTGGCGGCGGCCGTCGTTGTCGGCGTGGCAGTGCTGGCCCTCGCCGGGACCGTGCTGCTCCCGGACGCAGGGCTCAAGAGCCTGCTCAAAGCATCCCTCTACCTGTGCGTCCAGCGCTGGTACCTCAGCCTTGCCATGCTGGTGCTGCTCGGCATCATCGTCTCGGCGGCACTGCTCCAGCCGGTCCTGGGCGTGGCCCTTGCACCGGCGCCGCTGCTGTTCGTGGTCTGGAGCAACGCCGCCTACGCCTTCCACGCCGTGCTGCGCGGGGGTTCCGTAGGGTAGCTTCGGAATATCAGCGAACGACGTGCAGGAGCGGCTGCGGTGCCAAAGAGTGTTGACCATAACGAGCCATGGCTGGGATCCGAGGATGCCGATGCCGATGCCGCAATCATTCCCCCGGACATTGATACACCGGAAATCATGGTGGACGTCGATGTCCTGCACCGGAACATCGCCAAAATGGCCCGGGCCGTCCAGGCAAAAGGCCTGGCCCTGCGCCCGCATGCCAAGACCCACAAGATCCCCGAAATCGCTGCCCGGCAGCTCGCGGCTGGTGCTGCCGGGCTGACAGTGGCAACCATCGGCGAGGCGGAGGTGTTTGCGTCGCGGGGTGTAGACAACATCTTCATTGCCTACCCACTGTGGCTCTCGCCCCAAAAAGCCGGGCGCCTCCGGCGGCTGGCGGCAACGGCAGCAATTTCAGTAGGTGTGGACTCCGCATCCGGCGCGGCGGTGCTTGGGGCCGGCCTAGGCGGCCAGGCCGGGGACGTGGCCGTGCTGGTGGAGATCGACAGCGGCCACCACCGCAGCGGTGTCCCGCCGGAAGCGGCGGCAAAGGTGGCCCGGGCAGCCTTCGACGCCGGTTTGCGGGTGGCAGGCGTGTTCACCTTCCCGGGCCACAGCTACGCCCCGGGGATGCCCGCCGAGGCGGCGGCGCAGGAGCAGGCAGCACTGAAGCAAGCGGCAGAAGTCCTTGCGGCGGCAGGGTTCGAGGCGAAGGTCCGAAGCGGCGGATCGACCCCCACGGCACTGCTCACCGAGGGTTCCGTTGCCACCGAAGTGCGGCCCGGAGTCTACGTGTTTGGTGACGCCCAGCAATTCGAGCTGGGCCGCTGCGCTCTTGAAGACATTTCCCTCACGGTGGCAACCACGGTGGTCAGCCATCACACCACTCCGCCGGGCACCCCTTCGCGCTTTATCGTTGACGCCGGCAGCAAGATCCTGGGCAGCGACCGCCCGGCCTGGGCAAGTGGATATGGCCGCTTGATCGACCACCCCGGAGCCAGGGTCACCGCCCTCTCCGAACACCACGCCACCGTGGAATGGAACGACGGCGGCGCGCCGCCACCCGTCGGCACCCGGCTGCGGGTCATCCCCAACCATGTATGCCTGGCCATCAACCTCGTTGACGAGGTTGCCGTCGTAAGGCAGGGACAACTCGTGGACCGGTGGAGCGTGGCAGCCCGGGGAAAGAACAAGTAGCCCGCCAAACGGCAGAGCACCCGTCGTGCGGGTGCCTGCTAGATCAGCCCTTGCGCGAGCATGGCGTCTGCCACCTTCACGAATCCGCCGATGTTCGCGCCAAGTACGTAATCCCCGGGCGCACCATACTCTTCCGCCGTGGCGGCGCAGACATCGTGGATACCCACCATGATCTCGGTGAGGCGCTGCTCGGTGTGCTCGAAGGACCAGGAATCGCGGCTGGCGTTCTGCTGCATTTCCAAAGCGGAGGTGGCCACCCCGCCGGCGTTGGCTGCCTTGCCGGGGCCGAAGAGCACGCCGGCCTGCTGGAAAACGGACACCGCATCGGGAGTGCTGGGCATGTTTGCCCCTTCACCCACAGCGAGCACACCGCCGCTGACCAGGGCGGCGGCAGCAGCGCCGTCGAGCTCGTTCTGGGTCGCGCAGGGCAGGGCTACCGTGGCGCCCGCATCCCAGACCGAACCGCCCTCGAAGTACTGGGCGCCGGGCTTGCGGTTGGCGTATTCCTTGAGCCGGCCGCGCTGCACTTCCTTGATCTCGCGCAGCAGCGGAACGTCGATCCCGCCCTCGTCAACGATGTAGCCGCTGGAGTCCGAGCACGCCACCACCGTGGCGCCCAAGTCCTGTGCCTTGGCGATGGCGTGGATGGCCACATTCCCGGACCCCGAAACCACAACCCGCTGCCCGTCGAAGGACAACCCCCGGGTTTTGAGCATTTCGTTGGTGAAGATGACCGTACCGAAGCCGGTTGCCTCCGGCCGGACCAGTGATCCGCCCCAGGAAATGCCCTTGCCGGTGAGCACACCGGATTCATAGCGGTTGGTGATGCGTTTGTACTGGCCGAACAGGTAGCCGATTTCGCGCCCGCCCACCCCGATGTCGCCTGCCGGGACATCGGTGTACTCCCCGATGTGGCGGTAGAGCTCAGTCATAAAGGACTGGCAGAACCGCATGACTTCGGCATCGCTGCGGCCGCGGGGGTCGAAGTCGGAGCCGCCCTTTCCGCCCCCGATGGGCATGCCGGTCAAGGCGTTCTTGAAGATCTGCTCGAAACCGAGGAATTTCACGATGCCGAGGTTGACCGAGGGGTGGAACCGCAGCCCGCCCTTGTAGGGACCCAGCGCGGAGTTGAATTCGACCCGGAAGCCGCGGTTGATCTGCACCCGGCCCTCGTCGTCTGTCCAGGGAACCCGGAAGATGATTTGCCTCTCGGGTTCACAGAGCCGACCCAGGATGGCTGCTTCGAGGAACTCGGGGTGGCGGTCGTGGACCGGGCCGAGGCTTTCAAAGACTTCAGTGATGGCCTGATGGAATTCTGCCTCACCAGGGCTCCGGGCCAGGACAATCGCCTTCACGGCCTCGAGTCGTGCATCCATGAATTCTTCCTTACGTGGCCGGGCAAGGGGCGGCCCACCCGGAGGCGGCAACGTCCCAAAACTTTACGCGTCAACTTATCCGATTACGACCATTGACCGTTAGGTAGCGTCGCAATTACCCTCTATTGTCCGTATTGTGACAAGTGAATTCCACTTTACGAGAAGTCTCAGCAACTTACGCAGGCGCGGGGTGCGCTGATGCCATATCTATGCCTCCTCCTTTCCGGCGCCGCGCTGCTCGTCAACGGGCTGGCCACACTGGGGCGCCTGCCCCGCCGGGATGTAGCCGTCCTCAGTCTGGTGGTGGGGTCCGTCCAGCTGTCCCTCGCCGTCGGTTACGTCACGGGGGCGGACGGCAGCGCAAGCACGCTGAAGGGTGCAGCCGGCATGGTCCTCTTTGGGTTGACGTACGCGTATGCCGGGCTGGACGTGATACTTGGCCTCGGCTCGAAAGGGCTTGGCTGGTTTTGCGGCATGGTGGCCTTGGTCGGCCTGCTCCTGGCGGCCGCCTGGCTCCGCGACGATCCGCTGCTTGCTGTCCTGTGGCTCGGCTGGTCCGCACTGTGGGCGCTGTTGTTCGTATCGATGGCCCTGGGCCTGGCACAAGTGGACGTATTCACCGGCTGGGCGCTTGTTCTGGCCAGCCAGGCCACGGCCACCGTCCCGGCCGTCCTGGGCATCGCCGGATGGTGGCCAAACACCGTTCGGGCTGCTGCCGGGGCGGCGGTTTTATTGACGGGGCTTTTCCTTGCTGCCGGCGTACTGGCCAGGCGCACGCAGGCCCGGCACACTCGGGCACAGGGTATCCACGCGGAGCACCTGCAGGCCCGGAACGGAACAACCGCTCCGCGGTAAACGGCGTCGCCGTCGGCCGTACCCGCGCAGCGCAGCATGGGATACTCCGATAACAGTGCCTGCCGGATGAGCCGGCCGGCAGTCGGAAGGGGTCCGTGATGCAGGAATTCGTCGGTGTGGACGACATGGTTCGGCAGCACGCCGTCGAAGCTATGGCCAAGGCCGGCATCGAACCAGGAGCCGACTTTGAGCAGCGGTTCCACCGGCATTTCCCTGACCTGCACCGCCTTTTCCATTCGTTGTACGGGTCCCGCAGCGATTGGGCGGACCAGCTCACGGCCCTCGTCCTGCAGTGCGCCCGCTCCTGGCAGGACCGCCCGGCAGGGTTGAAGGCCATCGACGCCAAGCGGGAGGCGAACCCCGGCTGGTTCCAGGCCAACAACATGCTGGGCGGCGTCTGCTACGTTGACCGGTACGCCGAAAACCTGGAAGGAGTCCGGAGCCGCATCCCGTACTTCAAGGAACTCGGCCTCACCTACCTTCACCTCATGCCGCTGTTCCTGGCACCGGAGCCGCATTCAGACGGCGGTTACGCCGTCTCCAGCTACCGGGAGGTGAACCCAAAGCTGGGCACCATGGAACAGCTCCGCGATCTGGCGGCGGAGCTGAGGGCCAACGGGATCAGCCTGGTGGTTGACTTCATCTTCAACCACACCTCCGATGAACACGAGTGGGCCCGGCGCGCCGCTGCCGGCGATCCCGAGTTCAGCGACTACTACTGGATCTTCCCGGACCGCAGCATGCCGGACGCCTTCGAACAGAACGTCCGGGAAATCTTCCCCGAGAACCACCCGGGGTCCTTCATTCAAATGGAGGACGGCCGCTGGGTCTGGGCCACGTTCCACACCTACCAATGGGACCTGAACTACTCCAACCCGGACGTTTTCCGCGCCATGGCCGGCGAAATGCTGTTCCTGGCCAACCAGGGCGTGGACATCCTGCGTATGGACGCGGTCGCCTTCATCTGGAAGCAGCTGGGCACCCCCTGCGAAAACCTTCCCGAAGCCCACACGCTGCTGCAGGCTTTCAATGCGGTGTGCCGGCTGGCGGCGCCATCCCTGCTGTTCAAATCCGAGGCCATCGTGCACCCTGACGAGGTGGCCCGCTACATCGACCCCGCCGAATGCCAGATTTCCTACAACCCCCTGCAAATGGCCCTGATCTGGGAATCCATTGCAACCCGCGACGCCTCGCTCCTGGCCCAGGCACTCGAGCGCCGGCACAACATCCCGGACGGCACGTCCTGGGTGAACTACGTCCGCAGCCACGACGACATCGGCTGGACCTTCGCCGACGAGGACGCTGCCGAGCTGGGCATCAACGGCTTCGACCACCGCCGCTTCCTGAACTCCTTCTACGTGAACCGCTTCCCCGGCAGCTTCGCCCGCGGAGTTCCCTTCCAAGACAACCCCAAGACAGGCGACTGCAGGATCTCAGGCACGACGGCGTCACTGTGCGGAATGGAGGTGGACCCGGCTGAGGCGGTGGAGCGGATCCTGCTTGCCCACTCGGTTGCCTTCAGCACCGGCGGGATTCCGTTGTTGTACCTAGGCGACGAAGTGGGCCAGGTGAACGACTACAGCTACGCCTCCGAGCCCGGGCACGAGGCGGACAGCCGCTGGGTCCACCGGCCGTACTACCCCATGGAGCAGTACGCCCGCCGCCATGATCCTTCCAGTCCCGAAGGCGCCGTTTATGCGGGATTGAAAAGAATGATCGAGGTCCGGGCGAGCACTCCTGAACTGGCCGGCACCCGGCTGCTGGACTTCGCCACCCACAACCGCGGGATTCTTGCTTACCAGCGGGTCGGGCAGCGCACCCGGGTTCTGGCACTGGCCAACTTCAGCGACCTGCCGCAGACCCTGCCTGCGGAAATTTTTGCCGGATACTCAAGCGCCGCCGTCGACCTCCTCTCCGAAGCCGAGCTGAAACTGGACGAGGGCGTCACGCTCCTACCGCGCCAGTATGTCTGGTTGCGCGTCACCCCCTCATAATCCCAACTAGGTAGCGCCAAATGACGTTTCGACCACCCAAAACGACACTTGGCGCTACCCAGTTGGGACCGTAGGCGCGGGGCGTGAAACCATACGGATCATGGCCTCCAAGATTGCGTACCAAGGTGAACCCGGCGCCAACTCCAATATCGCGTGCCAGCAGATGTTCCCGGACATGGAAAGCGTGCCCTGCGCGAGCTTCGAGGATGCGTTTGAGCTCGTGTCCAGCGGCGAGGCGGACCTGGCCATGATTCCCATCGAGAACTCGATTGCCGGCCGGGTGGCGGACATCCACATCCTGCTGCCCCAGTCCAACCTGCAGATTGTGGGCGAGTACTTCCTGCCCATCCACTTTGACCTTCTGGGCATCCCGGGCAGCACCATCAAGGACGCCACCGAGGTCCACAGCCACATCCATGCCCTGGGCCAGTGCCGGAGGCTGATCCGCGAGCACGGCCTCAAGCCCGTGATCGCCGGCGACACTGCGGGGTCGGCCCGCGAAGTCAGTGAGTGGAACGATCCCCGCAAGCTCTCCCTCGCTCCCCCGCTGGCCGCGCAGATTTACGGCCTCGAAGTGCTGGCGTCGCGGGTGGAAGACGATCCTTCCAACACCACCCGCTTTGTGGTCCTGGCCCGGGAAGCGGCGCTGCCGGCCCGGGACGAGTTGCCCGGACCGGCGGTCACCAGCTTTGTGTTCCGCGTCCGCAACGTCCCGTCCGCCCTGTACAAGGCGCTGGGCGGGTTCGCGACGAACGGCGTGAACATGACGCGACTGGAAAGCTACATGGTGGGCAACGAGTTTGCGGCCACCATGTTTATGGCCGACGTCGAAGGCCACCCCGAGGACCTGCCGCTGAAGCTGGCCCTCGAGGAACTGGACTTCTTCACCACCGAGGTGCGGATCCTTGGGGTCTATGCCGCCGCGGAGTACAGGACTGCTCAGACCGTCAGCTGATGATCCGAGGACTGGCGCGGCTTCAGGAGGGCAGAGAAGAACCCGCCGAGCTCGGCCGTCGCGGTGAGTGGCAGAACGTTGGCAACATACTGGTCTGGGCGCACCACCACAACCACACCGCCGCGGTCCAGGCCTCGGAGCTCGAAGATGTCGGCGCCGGGATCGGTGGCGTACACCTTTTCGTAGTCGGTCAGCTTGAACGGGCCCACCTGCGGTTTGAAAACGGCGGGAACCTGTCCTATGTCCACGGCCGTGTGCGGCTGCTGGTAGATCACCTTCAGGTCGAACCAGGCGTCAGGGTCAGCGCCCGACGGCGTCGCGGCCAGAGGCGAGTCCGGCGAGTGTGCGATCCACTCGGCGAAGTCAACAACAGCTGAGTGCGAACCGGCAGGGGCTGCGTCCGCGAAGACGTAGATGCGCCACCGCCCGTCGGCCGTGGCGTGGTGGCCGAGGTGGATCGGATTGGTGTCGCCCACGCGCACCACGGGTGCCGATTTGAAGCGTTTGCCCACCGGGAAGCCCGTGGCCAGCGCCTGGTGCTTGGCGGGGGCCACCAGCATGGACGGCGCATACTCGGTCATAAATCCGGCCGGGAACTCTGCGGTGCGCACGTAGAAGTCCTCGAGGTCCGAGGGGTTTTCGAACTCCTCGGGCTTCTTGGCCATCATGGTGGACCATTCCTTGTCGAAGTCGATGAGGTTCTTTGCCACCACCTGGCGCTCGGCGGAGTAGGTGGAAAGCAGGCTTTCCGGACTGCGCCCCTCAAGCACGTGCCCAAGCTTCCAGGCAATGTTGAAGCCGTCCTGCATCGAAACGTTCATGCCCTGCCCGGCCTTGGCGCTGTGAGTGTGGCAGGCGTCGCCGGTGATGAACACTCGCGGAGTCCTGGTGCCGCGGTCCTCCGGCAGGACGTCGTCGAACCTGTCGGTGAGGCGGTGCCCCACTTCGTAGACGCTGTGCCACGCTACATTCCGCACGTCCAGGGTGTAGGGGTGGAGGATTTCATTGGCCTTGTGGACGATCTGCTCGATAGTGGTGTTGCGTACGGCGTGATGCGTCGCGGGATCCACCTCACCCAGGTCCACGTACATACGGAACAAGTGGCCGCCTTCCCGCGGGATCAGCAGGATGCTGCCCTTTTCGCCCTGGATGGCGCACTTGGTGCGGATGTCGGGGAAGTCGGTGACGGCCAGGGTATCCATGACGCCCCAGGCATGGTTGGCCTGGTCTCCGGCGAGCGTGCAGCCAATCGCTGCGCGCACTTTGCTCCGCGCGCCGTCGGCACCCACCACGTATTTGGCGCGCACCACGCGTTCCTGGCCCTCATTCGGACCGGAGGTGTGCAGGAGCGTCACGGTGACAGGGTATTCCCCACCGTCCTGAATGCTGAGCGACTGGAACTCGTACCCGAAGTCTGGCTTCAGCCGGGTGGGTGAGTTGGCGGCGTATTCGGCGAAGTAATCCAGGACCCGGGCCTGGTTGACGATGAGGTGGGGGAACTCGCTGATGCCCGTGGGGTCATCAGGAGTGCGGGCAGTCCGGATGATGCGGCTGCGGTCCGAAGGATCCGGCTTCCAGAACGCCATCTCGGTGATGCGGTAGGCCTCGGCGATGATGCGCTCGGCGAATCCGAAGGCCTGGAAGGTTTCGACGCTGCGCGCCTGGATGCCGTCGGCCTGTCCGATAGCAAGCCGGCCCGGGCGGCGTTCGATGATCCGTGTGCTGATATCCGGGAACATCGAAAGCTGGGCCGCAGCCACCATTCCCGCAGGTCCGGTACCAACAATCAGCACATCGACGTCCTCCGGGAGTTCCTCGGGGCGGGTGAGCCCAACGCCGGCCGCAGGCTTTACCCGCGGGTCTCCGGATACGTAACCGTGGTGGTGAAACTGCACGGGAATCCTCACTTCGTTGTGTGGCTGGTGGGCCGGATTGTGTGTTCGATAATAGAATTTCGGTTTCCATATGAGAAAACCACGCTGTGGAGAAACACTGTACGCCACGTGTGATGCGGACGACAAGAGCCGCAATTTCGCCGCGAAAAAAGGGCTTGACAAACAGCGGCGCGCGGAGCGAAGCTGATCGTATACGATTTCGTACTTCACAAGGAGCGGCTTTGGAGCAGGTCAAAGAGGACATCCTCGCAGCGGCACGGAAGGTGATCGCGGTGCACATCAACTACCCCAGCCGCGCTGCACAGCGGGGACGCACACCATCCCAGCCGTCCTACTTTCTCAAGCCGTCCTCGTCGCTCTCCCTTACCGGCAACGCCGTCGAACGCCCTGCGGGTTGCGAACTTCTCGGCTACGAAGGCGAGATCGCCCTGGTCATCGGCAAGGCCGCCCGCCGGGTAGGCATGGAGGACGCGTGGAGCCACGTTGCCGCCGTCACTGCCAGCAACGACCTGGGCGTCTACGACCTGCGCTACGCGGACAAGGGCTCCAACCTACGGTCCAAGGGCGGGGACGGGTTCACACCGGTGGGCCCGGCACTGATCCCGGCAAACGCCGTCGACCCCGCCAAACTGCGCATCCGCACCTGGCACAACGGCGAGATGGTCCAGGACGACACCACGGAGGACCTGCTCTTCCCGTTCGCCCGGCTGGTGGCGGACCTGTCCCAGTTGCTGACGCTTGAGGAGGGGGACATTATCCTCACCGGCACCCCGGCCGGCGCGTCCGTCGCCAAACCCGGGGACGTGCTCGAAGTGGAGGTCACCGCAGGAGACCTCACCACGGGCCGCCTGGTCACCCGGGTGGAGGAAGGCACGACGCCGTTCGCGGAATTCGGTGCCGGGCCCAAGGTTGATGACCTGCAGCGGGAGGAGGCGTGGGGGTCCCGCGAGGCCGCCGGGCTGCCCGAGGCAGCAAGTGTCCTGACCCCGGAGCTGAAGGCCAAGCTGGAAAGCGTGGCCACGGCTACCCTGTCCTCGCAGCTGCGCAAGCGCGGCCTTAACAACGTCAGCATCGACGGGCTGCAGTCCACCCGCCCGGACCGGCGCGTGGTGGGCCTGGCCCGGACCCTGCGCTATGTTCCCAACCGCGAGGACCTGTTCAAAATCCACGGCGGCGGGTTCAACGCACAAAAGCGCGCCATCGACTCGGTCAACGAGGGTGAAATCCTGGTGATGGAAGCCCGCGGCGAAAAAGGCACCGGCACCGTGGGTGACATCCTGGCCCTGCGCGCCCAGGTGCGCGGCGCCGCGGCGATCATCACCGACGGCGGCGTCCGCGACTACACCGCCGTGGCAGGCCTGGAGATGCCCACCTATTTCGCCAACCCGCACCCGGCCGTGCTGGGCCGCCGCCACATCCCCTGGGACACAGACATCACCATCGCCTGCGGCGGTGCCACCGTCCAGCCCGGCGACATCATCGTGGCGGACTCCGACGGCATCCTGGTCATCCCGCCGGCCATCGCGGAGGAACTGGTGGACGACTGCATTACGCAGGAGCAGGAAGAAACCTTCATCTTCGAGATGGTCAAGCAGGGCAACAGCGTGGACGGCCTCTACCCCATGAACGCGGAGTGGCAGGCAAGGTACAAGGAATGGAAGGCAGGCAACGCTGGTGACTGAAGCAATGGTTGAGCTTGCCGCTGCCCCCGGCAGCAAGTCCGAACAGGCCTACCAGGCCGTTAAATCCAGGATCATCGAGGGGACCTACACTCCCGGGTACCGGTTGGTGCTGAGCATTATCGCCAAGGACCTGGGCTTTAGCGTTGTCCCGGTCCGGGAGGCCATCCGCCGGCTCGAGGCGGAGGGCTTGGTGACGTTCGAACGCAACGTCGGCGCCACCGTGGCCGGCATCGATCCCACCGAATACCTCTACACCATGCAGACCCTGAGCATCGTGGAAGGCGCCGCCACTGCGCTGTCCGCCCCGCTGATCGATTCGGTGGCCATTGCCAGGGCCCGCGCCGTGAACGCGGAAATGCGCGAATGCCTGGACCACTTTGACCCCGTCCGCTTCACCCGGCTCAACCAGGACTTCCACAGCGTCCTGTTCGAGCACTGCCCCAACCCGCACATCCTGGACCTCGTGCACCGCGGCTGGAACCGGCTCGCAGCACTGCGGTCCTCCACCTTCCGCTTCGTCCCCGGCCGCGCCCGCGACTCCGTGGACGAACACGAGGCACTGCTCCAGCTCATCGAAACCGGAGCAGACGCCGACTCGATCGAAAAGGCAGCCCGCCTGCACCGTTCCGCCACCCTGGACGCCTACCTCGCCCAAGCCAAGCACTAGTAAGGACTTCAACGATGACGACCTCTGCAGAAACCGCCACGCACTACGTGCCGCAGGATCTTCCCACCCACATCCAGCACTACATCAACGGCCAGTTCGTTGACTCCGTGGGCGGCAAGACCTTCGACGTCCTGGACCCGGTATCCAACCGGAACTACGCCACCGCCGCGGCCGGCCAGAAAGAGGACATCGACCTCGCCGTCGCCGCCGCCCGCGAAGCCTTCGTCAACGGCCCGTGGCCGAAGATGAAGCCCCGCGAACGCGCCCGCGTCCTGAACAAAATCGCCGACGCCGTCGAGGCGCAGGAAGCCCGGCTCGCCGAGCTGGAAACCTTCGACACCGGCCTGCCCATCACCCAGGCCAAGGGCCAGGCATTGCGCGCGGCCGAGAACTTCCGGTTCTTCGCGGACCTGATCGTGGCCCAGTTCGATGACGCCATGAAGGTCCCCGGTTCCCAGATCAACTACGTGAACCGCAAGCCGATCGGCGTCGCCGGCCTGATCACCCCATGGAACACCCCGTTCATGCTGGAGTCGTGGAAGCTTGCACCGGCGCTGGCCACCGGCAACACCGTGGTCCTCAAGCCCGCCGAGTTCACCCCGCTGTCAGCGTCGCTGTGGGCCACCATCTTCAAGGACGCCGGCCTGCCCGACGGCGTCTTCAACCTGGTCAACGGCCTGGGCGAGGAAGCCGGCGACGCCCTGGTGAAGCACCCGGACGTTCCGCTGATCTCCTTCACCGGCGAGACCACCACCGGGCAGACGATCTTCCGCAACGCGGCTGAGAACCTCAAGGGCCTCTCCATGGAGCTCGGCGGCAAGTCCCCGTGCGTCGTTTTCGCCGACGCCGACCTGGACGCCGCCATCGATTCGGCCCTGTTCGGGGTCTTCTCCCTCAACGGTGAGCGCTGCACCGCCGGCTCCCGCATCCTGGTCGAACGCGCCATCTACGACGAGTTCTGCGAGAAGTACGCCGCCCGGGCAAAGAACATCGTTGTCGGGGACCCGCACGATCCCAAGACCCAGGTGGGTGCCCTGGTCCACCCGGAGCACTACGAGAAGGTGGCCTCCTACGTGGAGATCGGCAAGTCCGAAGGCCGGCTCATGGCCGGCGGCGGCCGCCCGGACCACCTGCCCGAGGGCAACTACATCGCCCCCACGGTGTTCGCCGACGTCGCCCCCGACGCGCGGATCTTCCAGGAGGAGATCTTCGGCCCCGTCGTGGCCATCACGCCTTTCGAGAACGACGACGAAGCGCTGGCTTTGGCGAACAACACCAAGTACGGCCTGGCTGCCTACATCTGGACCCAGAACCTGACCCGCGCCCACAATTTCTCCCAGAACGTGGAAGCCGGGATGGTGTGGCTGAACAGCCACAACGTCCGCGACCTCCGCACCCCGTTCGGCGGCGTCAAGGCCTCGGGCCTCGGCCACGAGGGCGGCTACCGCTCCATCGACTTCTACACCGATCAGCAGGCAGTGCACATCACCCTCGGCACCGTCCACACCCCCAAGTTCGGCAGCATCGAAGCCTCCCTGGCCAACGAAGGCTAACCCCTTAATTACGTAGAAACTGCTCAAAGAAGAGAGACCATCATGACCAATTTTGTTCCCACCCCCACCGTCCCGGCCCCGGATATCGTCCGCTGCGCCTACATGGAGATCGTGGTCACCGACCTCGCCAAGTCCCGCGAGTTCTACGTGGACGTCCTGGGCCTGCACGTCACCGAAGAGGACGAGAACGCGATCTACCTGCGCTCCCTGGAGGAGTTCATCCACCACAACCTGGTGCTCCGCAAGGGACCCGTCGCCGCCGTCGCAGCGTTCGCCTACCGGGTGAAGTCCCCCGCCGAGGTGGACGCCGCCGAGGCCTACTACCGCGAGCTGGGCTGCCGGGTGGAGCGCCGCAAGGAAGGCTTCACCAAGGGAGTGGGCGATTCCGTCCGCGTCGAGGACCCGCTGGGCTTCCCCTACGAGTTCTTCTACGACGTGGAGCACGTCGAACGCCTCACCCAGCGCTACGACCTCTACTCCGCCGGCGAACTGGTCCGCCTGGACCACTTCAACCAGGTCACCCCGGACGTCCCCCGCGGCCGCGCCTACCTCGAGGACCTCGGCTTCCGCGTCTCCGAAGACATCAAGGACTCCGACGGGGTCACCTACGCCGCCTGGATGCACCGCAAACAGACGGTCCACGACACGGCGCTGACCGGCGGCAACGGACCCCGCATGCACCACGTTGCGTTCGCCACGCACGAGAAGCACAACATCATCCAGATCTGCGACAAAATGGGCGCCCTGCGCATCAGCGACCGGATCGAACGCGGCCCCGGCCGGCACGGCGTCTCCAACGCCTTCTACCTCTACATCCTGGACCCGGACGGACACCGCATCGAGATCTACACCCAGGACTACTACACCGGCGACCCCGACAACCCCACCATCACCTGGGACGTCCACGACAACCAGCGCCGCGACTGGTGGGGCAACCCCGTGGTCCCGTCCTGGTACACCGAAGCCTCCCTCGTCCTGGACCTGGACGGCAACCCCCAACCCGTCATCGAACGCGAGGAAAAGTCCGAGATGGCCGTCACCGTCGGCGCCGACGGCTTCTCCTACACCCGGCCCAGCGAAGCAGCCGGGGCTGAGGGCTTCAAGCTCGGAGCGCAGCTGTAGTCATGCTGGATGCCAAGACGATTGAGGCCATCGCGGACGAGCTGCTGGAAGCCGGCCGCACCCGCACCCCGGTTCCCCGCCTGACTGCCCGCTACCAGCACATGACCGTGGAGGACTCCTATGCGGTGCAGCAGTTGTGGCGGCGCCGCAACGAGGAAGCCGGCCGGACCCTGGTGGGGCGCAAGATCGGCCTCACGTCCAAGGCTATGCAGGACGCCACCGGCATCACCGAGCCGGATTACGGCGCCATTTTCGATGACATGGTGCTGGAGACCGGCTGCTCGGTGGAGTGGGATCAGTACACCCACCCGCGGGTGGAGGTGGAGCTGGCTTTCGTGCTCAAGGACGGGCTCAAAGGACCCGGCGTCACCATCTTCGATGTCCTGAACGCCACCGACTACGTGGTCCCGGCCCTCGAGATCCTGGACTCCCGGATCGAAATGGAGGGCCGGACCATCGTGGACACCATCTCCGACAACGCCGCCATGGGCGCCATGGTGATCGGCGGCCGTCCGGTGAAGCCCGACGCCGTGGACCTCCGCTGGGTCTCCGCCATCCTCTACAAGAACCAGACCGTGGAGGAAACCGGGGTGGCCGCCGGCGTGCTGGACCACCCGGCCAACGGGGTGCACTGGCTGGCCAACAAGATCGCCGCCCATGGCGATTCGCTCAAGGCCGGGGACATCATCCTCGCCGGCTCCTTCACCCGCCCCCTCTGGGTGTACAAGGGCGATACTGTCCACGCAGACTACGGACCCCTGGGGAGTGTCACATGCCGCTTCGAATAGAAGACACCTTCCGCGACGCCCTGGCTGCGCAAAAGGGTGTAGCAGGCCGGCCCCTTGCCGGGATGTGGGTGTGCTCCGGCAGCCCGCTGATCGCCGAGATCTGTGCAGGCTCCGGCCTCGATTGGCTCCTGGTCGATGCCGAGCACAGCCCCAATGGGCTCGAATCCATCCTCGCCCAACTCCAGGCCATCCACGGCTACCCGGTCCACACCCTGGTCCGGCCGCCCGTGAACGACACCGTGGTCATTAAGCAGTACCTGGACCTGGGCGTGCAGAACCTCCTCATCCCCATGGTCAACTCCGTGGCCGAGGCAGAGGCTGCGGTGGCTGCCACGCGCTACCCGCCCCACGGCGTCCGCGGGGTCGGCTCGGCGCTGGCCCGCGCCGCCCGGTGGAACCGGGTCCCGGACTACCTGGCCCGGGCCAGCGAGACCATCAGCGTTACCGTCCAGATTGAATCCACCTCCGCGGTAGAGGCAGTCGAGGACCTCCTGAAAGTCGACGGCGTGGACGCTGTCTTCATCGGGCCCTCCGACCTCGCCGCGTCCATGGGCTTGCTCGGCCAGCAGGAACACCCCGAAGTGCGCGCCGCCGTCGAACACTGCCTCACCACCGCGAAGGCGGCCGGTAAACCGGCCGGCGTCAACGCCTTCAACCCCGACACCGCCCGCCACTACCTGGACGTCGGCGCCAACTTCATCCTCGTAGGCGCCGACGTCGCCCTTTTAGCGAGAGGCTCCGAAGCCCTCGCGAAGCGATACATCCAGAAGCCAGGCGGCGACACCCCTGCCAGCTACTGATCCTTCCCTTCCCAGGGACGCTTTTTCAATGACAGTTACGTCTGCGCTGCCCCCTGCCATCTCACCGGAGCGGGAAGCGTCCGACGGCGGCACATTCGACGTGCACGATCCCGCCACCGGGCGGTACTCGCCACCTTCGCCTCCGGCACCAGCGATGACGCCATCGCCGCTTTGGACGCTGAAGCAGATGCGGTCCGGCTGGCCAACGCCAGCGAATACGGCCTCGCGTCCTACCTCTACAGCCGCTACTTCAACCGGCTCCTGCGCCACCACCCAATACATCGGCATCACCGACCCCTATACCAACTGACATCCCGCCGGTGTTCCGGACAGCATGCCTGCGTCACGCTTGAGCGTTCTCTCTGCTCCAACTGTCCTGCGCATAAAGACAAGCCTCCGGCCCTGCCCGTCAACCAGACTGGGAGCAACCCGCTACGCCGACCGGCTGGCGTCCTTGCTACTCGAAGTGGAGTATCCCTTGGAAACCTACGATGCACTTCTCGCGTCCATTGCCCCCGCTGCCGGCACCGGCCGGACAATTTTTGATCCCGCGACGGGCGAGGCTGTGGGGGAGGCACCCGTTCATGACCTTGAGTACCTCGAGCAGGCAGTCGCCGGCGCGCAGGCTGCCCAGCCCGCCTGGGCTGCTTTGGGCCACGATGCCCGGTCCGCCGCGCTCCTGAAAGCAGCCGACGCCGTCGAACGGTCCGCCGAGGAACTCGCCCAGTTGCTCTCCCGTGAGCAGGGCAAGCCGCTGAACGGCCCCAATGCCCGCTTCGAAGTGGGTGCCTGCGTGGCCTGGCTGCGGGCCACGGCCAGCCTGCCGTTGGAGCCTGAAACCATCGTTGATGATGGTGAGACCCGTGCGGAGCTGCACTACCGGCCCATCGGCGTCGTGGGTGCGATTGGCCCGTGGAACTGGCCCATGATGATCGCCGTCTGGCAGCTCGCCCCGGCCCTGCGGATGGGCAATGCCGTTGTGGTCAAACCGTCCGGCAACACCCCGCTCTCCGTCCTGGCCCTGGTCAAGGTCCTCAACGAGGAACTCCCTGACGGCATCCTTACCGCCGTTTCCTGCGGACGGGAAGTCGGCGCACGCCTCACCAACCACCCGGCGATCGGCAAGATCATGTTCACCGGCTCCACCGCCGGCGGCCGCGCCATCATCAAATCCTCCGCGGACACCGTCAAGCGGCTCACCCTGGAACTGGGCGGGAATGACGCCGGCATCGTCCTTCCTGACGCCGACCCCAAAGCCATCGCCGAAGACATCTTCTGGGGCGCATTCCTGAACACCGGCCAAACCTGCGCAGCCCTGAAGCGCCTCTACGTCCACGACGACATCTACGACGCCGTCTGCGCGGAACTCGTGGCCGTCGCCAAGACGATGCCCATGGGCAACGGCCTCGACGAGAACAACGTCCTGGGCCCCCTGCAGAACAAGGCACAGTACGACGTCGTCGCCAACCTCGTCCAGGCCGCCAAGGACTCCGGCGCCCGCATCCTGCTCGGCGGAAACCCGGACACCAGCCAGCCCGGGTTCTTCTATCCCACCACCCTGGTGGCGGACATCGACAACAACAACCCGCTCGTCGTCGAGGAGCAGTTCGGGCCCGCCCTGCCGATCATCCGCTACAGCAGCATCGACGAAGCGGTGGAGAAGGCCAACGGGCTCGACGTCGGCCTCGGCGCCTCGGTCTGGTCCCCCAACCTGGAAGCAGCCCGCGGCGTCGCAGCCCGCATCCAGGCCGGCACCGTCTGGATCAACCGCCACGGCGCAGTCGACCCCCGCATCCCCTTCGGCGGCGCCAAGCAGTCCGGCTACGGCGTCGAATTCGGCGTCGAAGGCCTCAAAGCCCTCGGCATACCCCAGGTCATCAACGGCTAAGCCCAGCCCGGACGCCGCTGCCCCAAGGGCCCGCGCCCGAGGCCTGGCGCAGCCGCCTACCCCATGGCTGGGGCGGCGGCGGTCCGCCCGCCGAGCTGTCGGCGGGCCCAGCGGGCGAGCTTCTTGCCCTTGCCCTTCCACCAGTTGTCCTCGTCCTTGTCGTGGTGCAGCCGGAAGATGATGGCCATGAGCACGAAGATGCCCATCACCACGTCGATCCAGGACGCCAGCACCAGGGCAATCAGGACGGTCACGCCGTTGGCGATGATGGACGGGACGGCCAGGGTCCGGAAGACGGTGCTCGCCACAAATCGCCGGTGCGACCGCGGCACGGACAGCGCGCGCACCATGTCGAAGCAGACGCACACCACCACGACGGTTTGTCCGAGTGCCAACAGGATCTGGCCGGGAATCGAGCCGCTGAATGAGGCGACCGCTTCCATCCCCGGGCTCACCGGTGGTCCCCGTGGCGTGAGCGACAAAAGGCGGGCGTCCGCCCATGAGTACCAAACATGAAAACCCCCAGAAACTTGGAACCACTGCTGCTGATCCAGCAGCAGTGGTTCCATTCAAGTTTCCGGGGGCTGTCCCGTCACGAGTAGTGAGTACTCTAATTCAGGCCGGAGCCGAAGGAGGAGCTACTGTCCGATCGCGCGGGGCCGCCAGAGCACCACAGCCTGCGAGCGGGGACGGGGGCGCTGGCCGCGTGCCAGGCTCACTACGTCCCCCGCTGCGCCCGCCGCAAAGATCCGGGAATCGAAAGGCTGCGGGCGCCGGCTGAGTTCCTCAGCCAGTTCTGCTACACGGTGCTGGAGTGCAGCCACCTGGTTTTCGAGTTCCAGGATCCGCTTGATGCCTTCGAGCGACACGCCTTCCTGCGACAGCCGCTGCACCTCGCGCAGCATGTTGATGTCACGCTGCGAGTAGCGGCGGGACTTGCCGGGCGCGCGGCTGGGCGAGACGATGCCCAGCCGGTCGTACTGCCGAAGTGTCTGGGGGTGCATGTCCGCCAGTTCAGCCGCCACCGAGATCACAAAGATCGGCTGGTCTGAGTTGATGTCCATGGCTCACCCGCTGCTAAAGCCGGGCCTTGGCGGCCAGGCCCTCACGGACATCAGCTCCCGCCGTGGCATCGGCAAACGCCTTGACCGCGGCTTCGGCTTCCTTGTTCAGGTTCTTGGGAACGGCGACGTCGATGGTCACCAACAGGTCACCGGTCCCCTTGGACGTCTTCACGCCTTTGCCCTTAACGCGGAGGGTACGGCCAGACGGCGTCCCGGCCGGAACGCGGACCCGCACCTTTTCGCCCTCGATGGTGGGCACTTCGATGTCGGCGCCCAGGGCAGCCTCGGGGAAGGTGACGGGAACGTGGATGCGCAGGTTGTCGCCGTCGCGCGTGTAGAACGGGTGCGGCTGGACGGAAACGGACACCACCAGGTCACCGTTGCCGGCGGCGCCGGGCTGGCCCTTGCCGCGGATGCGGACTTTCTGGCCGTCCTTGATGCCGGCGGGCACACGGACATCGATGACCTCACCGCTGGGTTCCCGCAGCCCGATGGTGGTGCCGCGGATCGAACCCGCAAAGGAAATACTCGTGGAGGCAGTACGGTCAGCGCCCTTCTGCGGGGTCCGCTGGAAACCCGTCTGCCCAAACCCGCCGCCGAACAGATCGGCGAACTCCGGCGGGATACCGCCGGAGGAGGGGTTGAACCCGCCAGCGTGGCGTCCGGTGTTGCCCGTGAACAGGCCGCCGAACATATCCTCGAATCCCCCGTTGCCCGCACCGGCACCGCCCGGAGCAAAACGTGCTCCGCCGCCCATGGCCCGGATGGCGTCATACTGCTGGCGCTCTTCGGGATCGGAAAGTACAGAGTAGGCCTCGGAGATGTCCTTGAACTTCTTCTCGGAAGCAGAGTTCCCCGAGTTCGTATCAGGGTGGTGCTGCCTGGCCAGCTTCCGATAAGCCTTCTTAATGTCGGCGTCGGAAGCGTCCTTGGCGATACCAAGGATCGCGTAAAAGTCCTTGTCCACCCAATCCTGGCTAGCCAATGGCGTTTCCTTTCAAAGTCTTCTAACTAACAGCTCTCCGCGGTACAGGGGCCCCCGCCCCTACGCGTGGTGGCTCGGTCCTGTCGGACCAAGCCACCACGCTCCGGCAGGCCCGATGCCACTCCCGGGGCCCCTGTACCGCTCCGAGCTTTGTGATTACCTCACCTTAGGCGAGATCACCGCCGACGCGGAGGCCGGATATGGGGCGGCGGTGTGGAGGGCACCGCGGAGCGGGCACCGCCCCATATCCGGCGTAGCGCCTTGGTGACCATCAGGCCGGAACGGCCACGATCACCTGTGCGGCACGGAGGACGCGGTCGCCTGACTTATAGCCGGAACGGAGAACCTGGCTGACGGTGTCAACTTCGATGTCCTCGCCGGGCTGCTGGATGAGGGCCTCGTGGATCGTGGGATCGAACTCCACGCCGGTCTCATCGATGCGTGCCAGGCCGTAGGTCTTCAGTGCGTTCTCCAGCTTGGTGGCGATCGCAGCGAAGGGGCCGTCGGCGAGGTCGCCGTGCTGCCGGGCGGCGTCGACGTCGTCCAGGACCGGAAGCAGGGAGTTCAGGACGCCGATGACGGCCATCTCCCCTGCCACGGCCCGGTCGCGTTCAACGCGCTTGCGGTAGTTGACGTACTCAGCCTGCAGCCGGAGGAGGTCGTTCTTCAGCTCGGCCGCCTCTGCGGTGGTGGAGCCTGCCGGAACCCCCTGGGCCACGGATTCCTCGGCCGGCACTTCGATGCCGTTGAGGATCTCCTCGGCCTGGGCGAGCGCGTCGCCGTCGGAGTCCACTTCGGAACCGTCGCCCGGGGCCGACTCGGCGCCCTCAGGGTGCCGGGCCTGCCCGGTCACCGGGTCAACCTTGCGGTTGTCCCGGATGACCGGTTCCTGGTGGCCGTTGCCCTGCTGCTCCTGGCGCGCGGATGAGATGTGCTCTTCCTCGTTACCGTGGTGCGGCATGGCTACTTCTTCGCTTCGTCTTCGTCGATGATCTCGGCGTCGACGATGTCCTCGTCGGCAGCCTTCTCCCCGCCTGCGGCACCAGCGGCGCCTTCAGCACCTGCGGCACCGGTCGCGCCGTTGGGAGAACCGGACTGGGCGTAGATGGCCTCGCCCAGCTTGCCCTGGGAAGCCTGCAGCTTCTCGAAGGCGGCCTTCACAGCGGCGTCGTCCGTGCCTTCGAGGGCCTTCTTGAGGTCGTCGACGTCGGTCTGGACCTCGGTCTTGACCTCTTCAGGCAGCTTGTCGGCGTTGTCGGCGATGAGCTTGTCCACGGAGTAGGCGAGCTGCTCAGCGGTGTTGCGGGTGTCGGTTGCCTCGCGGCGGGCCTTGTCCTCGGCTGCGTGCTCCTCGGCATCCTTGACCATGCGGTCGATGTCTTCCTTGGAGAGACTGGAACCGCCCGTGATGGTCATGGACTGCTCCTTGCCGGTGCCCTTGTCCTTCGCGGAAACGTGGACGATGCCGTTGGCGTCAATGTCGAAGGTGACCTCGACCTGCGGAACGCCGCGCGGAGCCGGGGCGATGCCGGTCAGCTCGAACGTACCCAGCGGCTTGTTGTCGCGGGTGAACTCGCGTTCGCCCTGGAAGACCTGGATGGCCACGGACGGCTGGTTGTCGTCAGCGGTGGTGAAGGTCTCGGACCGCTTGGTGGGGATTGCGGTGTTGCGCTCGATCAGGTGCGTCATCACGCCACCCTTGGTTTCAATACCGAGGGACAGCGGGGTGACGTCGATCAGGAGGACGTCCTTGCGCTCACCCTTCAGCACGCCGGCCTGCAGGGCTGCGCCAACGGCCACAACCTCATCCGGGTTGACGCCCTTGTTCGGCTCCTTGCCGCCGGCGAGTTCCTTGACCAGCTCGGAGACTGCGGGCATACGGGTGGAGCCACCGACCAGGACGATGTGGTTGATGTCGGAGAGCTTGATGCCGGCTTCCTTGATCACATCGTGGAACGGCTTCTTGGTGCGCTCCAGCAGGTCCTTGGTGAGGTCCTGGAACTTGGCGCGGGTCAACTGCTCGTCCAGGTGGACCGGGCCGTCGGGGGTGACGGACAGGTACTGGAGGGAGACGTTGGTGCTGGTGGAGGAGGACAGTTCTTTCTTGGCCTGCTCGGCTGCTTCGCGGAGGCGCTGCAGGGCGATCTTGTCCTTGGACAGGTCGATGCCCTTGACCTTGAGCTGGTTCAGCAGGTAATCAACAACCCGCTGGTCCCAGTCGTCGCCGCCCAGGCGGTTGTCACCGGCCGTGGCGCGCACCTGGATGGTGGAGAAGTTGTCTTCGTCCTTGCCGACTTCCAGCAGGGAAACGTCAAAGGTACCGCCGCCGAGGTCGAAGACCAGGATGAGTTCGTCTTCCTTGCCCTTGTCCAGGCCGTAGGCCAATGCGGCCGCGGTGGGCTCGTTGACGATGCGGAGGACGTTCAGGCCGGCGATTTCGCCGGCTTCCTTGGTGGCCTGGCGCTCGGCGTCGTTGAAGTACGCCGGAACGGTGATCACAGCGTCGGTGACCTTTTCACCCAGGTAGGACTCGGCGTCGTTCTTCAGCTTCATGAGGATGCGCGCGGAGATTTCCTGCGGGGTGTACTTCTTCTCGTCGATGCCCACGGTCCAGCCGGTACCCATGTGGCGCTTGACCGAGGCGATGGTGCGGTCGATGTTGTTGACGGCCTGGCGCTTGGCGATCTCGCCAACCAGGACCTCGCCGGACTTGGAGAATGCAACGACCGACGGCGTGGTGCGGCCACCCTCGGCGTTGGCAATAACGGTGGGCTCGCCACCTTCGAGAACGGAGACGACGGAGTTGGTGGTTCCGAGGTCGATACCTACTGCACGTGACATGTGTTGCTTCCTTCTTTCCTTGGAAACTTACTGGCGCCCTGATGATTGAGCGTTCTGCACTCAACTTTACTCAGGGCGCCAGCGATGTCAATCCAAGTTGAGTGGAGTACGCTCAACTTTGTTCTGGGCAGTGGCGGGTTGGCCGGGAGTTCCGCGGGATGGCGGGCCTAAACAGCAGTCGACGGCGGCCGCCCTTTCGCTGCTGGAGAACGGCGCCGCCGGGCTGCTTGCCTTGCGGGGCTACCTGTCGCTGTCCCGGTCGCCGTGAAGGGGCCCCCGCTCTTCAGCCGTGGTGTTGACCTGCCCGTCGGTAAGCCCTTCCCGGACGGCGTCAGTTTCGTGCCCGGTTCCAGCGGTACCGGCATCCCCGTAATCCCCGTCCGGGTATTCGCCGTCCTCGAGGTTCCCGGCAGGGTCCCCTACAGTGCCGGCGTCACCGTAGTCCCCATCCACATACTGGCCGCCTTCGCCTTCCAGTCCGGGGGCGCTGTTTCCCCTGCGGGGCTGCTCCGCTGCGGATTCCTGGTTCTCAGTCATGGTGCATCTCTCCTTTGAGTTCCGCGTCCATGCGGGCGCAGGGGCAGTCTATCGAGCCGGCGTTTCCGCCAACAGGGCCTCAGCCTGGCCCGGGCGCTGCTCCGCGTCCTGCCGGCCCAGCTTGCCCGGCCACCAGATCCGCGGACCGATGTCGTACGCCAGGGCGGGCACCAGCAGCGAGCGCACCAGGACGGTATCCA
The DNA here is from genome assembly GCF_059090465.1 of Arthrobacter sp. MDT2-3. Lineage (NCBI taxonomy): Bacteria > Bacillati > Actinomycetota > Actinomycetes > Micrococcales > Micrococcaceae > Arthrobacter > Arthrobacter sp. MDT2-3. The sequence continues at coordinate 399,161 of NZ_JBNHFS010000004.1, forward strand.
GCAGCACCCCGAAGGCGACGATGAATGCCAGCTGCACCAGGAACATGATGGGAATGACGCCCAGGGCGGCGAACGTGGCTGCCAGCACCACCCCGGCGGAGGTGATCACACCACCGGTGACGCCGAGTCCGCGAAGGATGCCTGGCCGGGTGCCGTGCTTCAGCGATTCCTCCCTGACGCGGCTCATGAGGAAGATGTTGTAGTCCACCCCGAGCGCTACCAGGAACACAAAGCCGAACAGGGGAACAGTGGCGTCCGCGCCGGGGAAGCCCAGGATGTTGTTGAACACCAAGGCCGAGACACCCATGGCAGCCGCGTAGGAGAGGACCACTGAGAGCACCAGTAGGACCGGTGCAACCACGCTCCGGAGCAGCAGCATCAGGATGAAGAGGATGACCACCAGGACAACCGGGATGATGATCACGAGGTCACGCTGGGCAGTGGTGTTGGTATCCAGCGCCGTGGCGGTCACCCCTCCCACCAGCGCGTCGGGGTCCACAGCCTTGACCTCCTCACGCAGGGCCTTTACGGCCTCCTCCGCTTCGAGCGAATCCGCGGCGGAGTTCAGCGTGGCATTGATCAGCACTTTGCCGTCGCGGACGTCGGGAGCGCTGGGAGCGCCGGGGGCTCCGGTGATGGGCACGGAACCCTGCGCCAACAGGTAGGCCTCGCCGACGCCGTCGCCCGCTTTCACAGTGTCCAGCACCTCCTCCGCCTTGCCCTGGTCCACCACCACAACCGCGGGGCTGCCGCTGCCGGCGTCGAAATGGCGCGCCAGGGCGTCCTGGCCGTCCACGGCGTTGGACGCCGCAAGGATGACGTCAGTCTGCGGTACCCCGTTGGCCTTCAGCTGTAGGACGCCGGCGGAACCGGCCACCAGAAGCAGGACCGAGGCAACCCAGACGATGCGGGGACGCCGCGAGACCAGTGAGCCTGTGGCGCGCCACAGCCCCTTTTGGCCTTCCAGTCCTGTGATCAGCTCCGGCTCGCGCTCGTCCGCCGGGGCAAGTTTCGGGCGGAAGGGCCAGAACGCGGCGCGGCCCAGGAGTGCCATCAGGGCAGGCAGCAGGGTCAGGGCCGAGAACAGCGAGCAGAGGATGCCGGCAGCTGCCACGGGACCCAGGGCTTTGTTGGAGTTCAGGTCCGAGAAGAGCAGGCACAGCAGCGCGATGATCACGGTGGCGCCGGACGCGAGAATGGGCTCGAAGGAGGCCTTCCAGGCGGTCAGCACGGCGGCGGTGCGGTTGGTGGTGTGGGTCAGGGCTTCCCGGAACCTGGCCACATACAGGAGGGCGTAGTCCGTGGCGGCGCCGATGACCAGGATGGACAGGATGCCTTGGCTTTGGCCGTTGAGCTGGATCCAGCCGGCCTTCGCCATGCCGAACACCAGCAGGATGGCCGCACACAGGGCGAAGACCGAGGTCAGGAGCACCATGATCGGCAGCAACAGCGAGCGGTAGACAATCAGCAGGATCACAAAGACCGCTGCAAGGGCAACCAGCAGGAGGATGCCGTCGATGCCGGCAAAGGCCGCTGTGAGATCTGCCGCCAGCCCGGCAGGACCGGTGACATAGGTTCGCATGCCCTCGGGCGCTGCCTCGGCAACGGTGTCCCGCAACTCCTGGACAGCCTCCTTGATTTCGACCGATGAGTCGACGGGGGCGATGAACTGGACCGCCCTGCCGTCCTCCGACGGAATTGGACCAATCACCGTACTGCCCAGTTCCAGGCCTTCAAGCTCGCTCCGCAGGGACGCGACCCCGCCCAGTTGGGCCGGGGTGAGGCTTTCGTCGCTTTCCAGGACAATCACGCCGGGGACCTCATCAGACTCCCGGAATTTCGCCTGCCAGTCCTGCGCGGCAGTGGCCTCGGCGCTGGCGGGGAGGAATGATGCCTGGTCATTGGAGGACACCTCTTCGAGCCGGCCGAAGGTAGGTCCGCCGATCCCGGCGAGCGCCAGCCAGGTCAACACGAGGATTACGGGGAGGAGCCAGCGCAGCCAGAACGGGACGCGCTCCTTGGCGTGGGAATGGGATTTCATGGTGCCTTCCGGGCAGCTGTCAGGAGTAGAATTGATTCCATATTAGAGTATCTCCATCATAGAGATAAGTGGCTCCCTAGCTTTTTCTCCTTTTTAGACGGAGAAGAGGGGAAAGGCCCAGCTGAAGTAATATCCGTCAGTACGGTTAAGCGGCACAGTCGGCGCCTCAGGCGGGGAAACTTGCCCGCATGGAGCACAAATTCTTGGAGGCGGACATGGCAGGCGACGAGACGTCCGCTGCCCCCGGCCCTCCGGCGGCCGGTGGGCCGCACCCCTTGGTACGGCTCCTGCAGGAATTCACCCTCGAGGCCAACCGCTATGTGGACACAGCCGGCGGCCGCAAGGACATGCACCGGACGGACCTGAACGCGCTGGCGGTCATCATGCGGCACACCGCAAACGGCGGTACCGTCACGCCGGGGCTCCTGCGCAAGGAGCTGAACCTGAGTTCCCCCGCCACCACGGCCCTGATCGACAGGCTGGACAACTCCGGACACGTAGTGCGCGAGCGGGACAGCTCCGACCGCCGGCAGGTTCACCTTCGCATGACGCCCAAGGCCTTCCAGGACGGCGGTGCCATCTTCGCTCCCCTCTCGCGCCAAATGGGCAGTGCCATGGCGAATTTCAGCGCGGAGGAACTGGAAACAGTGACCCGCTTTATGACGGCCATGGTGGAAGCCACGGTTGCCGCGCGGGAAGAATCGTCCAGCACGCCCAGGTAGGTTGGGGGTAGCGTTTGGTTATGAGTGCGCAGCAGCCCGAAGACGACGTTTACACGCACGGCCACCACGAGTCCGTGGTCCGCGCCCATGCCGCCAGGACAGCCGAGAACTCCGCGGCATTTGTCCTGCCGCACCTCGCGCGCGGCTCTGAAGTGCTCGACGTCGGCTGCGGCCCGGGCAGCATCACCTGCGATTTCGCCGTTCTGGTCGACCCCGGAAAAGTTACCGGCCTGGACCGCTCACCGGATATCATCGCCCAGGCCAAAGCCCTCGCCGCCGAGCGGGAGGTTTCCAACGTGGAGTTCGTGGCGGGCAATATCTACGACCTCGACTTCGACAACGAGACATTCGACGTCGTGCACGCCCACCAAGTGCTTCAACACCTCACCGACCCCGTGGAGGCGCTGCGGGAGATGCGACGGGTGGCAAAGCCGGGCGGCATCGTTGCCGTTCGTGACGCCGACTTCCACGGCATGAGCTGGTACCCTGCCATTCCTGAACTGGACGAGTGGATGGAGCTGTACCAGCGGATCGCGCGCAGGAACGGTGCAGAGCCCGACGCCGGGCGGCGGCTGGTGAGCTGGGCGCAGTCGGCCGGCTTCACCGACGTCGCACCCACCAGCAGCAACTGGCTCTACGCCACAGGGCAGCAGCGCCGCTGGCAAGCACGCGTCTGGGGCGAACGCGTGCTGCACTCAGCTTTCGCAGAGCAGGCACTGGAGTATGGTTTCGCCAACCCCGCCGACCTCGCCAGGATCTCCGCCGGCTGGCACCGCTGGGGATCCACCGACGACGGCTGGTTCCTGATCCCCAACGGCGAGGTCATCGCCCGGGCGTAGGAGGTTGTCCACATAGGCAAAGCGGGCTTATACCTGGTGCTGATGGGTCTCAGCAACCTGCCAAGGACAATGCTGCAGTGGTCGCATTCCACGTTGAGCAGCTGCAGCCCAAAAAGCAGGTGAGCAAGTGAGTACCTGCCCCGAACTGCCACTAAACTTGGCGGGTGCAATTCTCCCTTTGGCTCGCCCTGGCGGGCGCCGGTGCCCTCATCAGCTTCACCCCTGGCGCCGGAGCCATCAACACCATGAGCAACTCCCTGACCGCCGGTTTCCGCCGCTCCATCTGGGGCATTCTGGGGCAGCAATTGGCGCTGGTGGTGCACATCGTGATTGTGGCACTGGGTGTGGGCGTACTGGTGGCAGGTTCGCCGGTGGCCTTCAACGTCATCCGCTACGCCGGAGCCGCATATCTTGTCTACCTGGGCATCAGGCAGTTCCTTAGCAAGCCGGACCTTGAACACGAAAAGATTGCGGGCTTGAAGAACGAGCCAGCCTGGTCCATCTTCCGGCGGGGCCTTTGGGTGAACTTGTTGAACCCGAAGGCAATCGTCTTCTTCCTCGCGTTTATGCCCCAGTTCATCCGCCCGGACCAGCCCCTCCTGGCCCAATACGCAGTACTGGCGGCAACAGTCGTCGCCATCGACATCCTGGTGATGTGGTTCTTCTTTGCGGCCGCAGCCAAGTCCTTCGAGCGCTTTACCCGTAGCGGCCGAGGACAACTGGTCCTGAACCGGTCGTTTGGCGTGCTCTTTGTCGCCGTGGGCATCCTGCTGGCTTTCCTCCACTAACCCGTCTAGGCGTTCCAAGTGCTCCCGTCGCGTCATGTGACCGCAGAGCACAGCTTCTTTACAACGTAGTCAACCTTTATGAACCTGCCGCTAGCCAACATGGCCATTAGCACGCATGCTTAGTAAATGAACTCACCGTCGAGCCCATACCGAGTTATCGCCGTCTGCACCGGGAACATCTGCCGGTCCCCCATGGCCGAGCTGATGCTCGCCGCGGCGCTGGAACGCGAGGGGCTGGACAGCCTGGTAACCGTGGATTCCGCAGGCACCACGGGGTATGAGGCAGGCCGCCCGATAGACCCCCGGGCCGCACGGCGTTTGGATGCCACGCAGCTCATCTCGGACAAGCACGTCGCCCGGCAGTGGCAACCGGCATGGTTCCGTAAACGGGACCTGATCCTGGCACTGGACATCGACCACTACGCATGGCTGAGCGAGTCCGCGCCGGACGATGAGTCCCGGAACAAGATCCGTATGCTCCGGAGCTTTGATCCCCGGCTGGCAGAAAAAGACCTGCTGGACCAGGGCATCGAGGACCCCTGGTACGGCGGGCACGCAGATTTCGACGCCGTCTGGCACCAGATCCACGCCGCCCTGCCCGGGCTGGTGGGTTATCTCAAAGGCGCTGTCCTCCAAAGCGCCCAGCTACAGCACTGATGAAAGCCCTGCGGGGATAAAGGTACGCTCTAATCCATGAGCCCTGCCCCCGTCATCATCGCCGTCGACGGGCGCTCAGGCGCAGGAAAGACAACGCTCGCCGTTGAACTGGCTGCACGGCTGCGGGCGCACCACAAGGTCTCGCTGTTCCACCTCGAGGACATCTACCCGGGCTGGAACGGGCTGATAACCGGCGTGGACCGCTACGTCTCCACCGTGCTGGCACCCTTGAGCCGGGGCGAGGCGGCTGCCTGGGTTAGCTGGGACTGGGAGAAACACTACGACGGCGACGTCCGCGTCACGCTGCCCGCCGAGATCATCATCGTTGAAGGTGTGGGTTCCGCTGCCGCCGCTGCGCGCCCCTTCCTCAGTGCCGTCATTTGGGCTGACTCGCCCGAGGACGTACGCCGGACCCGGGCACTGGACCGTGATGGCGGTACGTACGAACCGTTCTGGGACCAATGGGCAGCACAGGAAGAGCAGTGGCTGCGCGGCGACGACGTTCCCGGCCACGCTGACGTACACGTCCTGAACCGCGCAGACGGTACCGCCCCCGCCGACGTACTCCGGCTCCTTCCCTACCTTCCCGCGCTGGCCACCGCCCTCTCCCCCGAACTGTCGGCCCGCCGCGACCTGAGCCTCCGCGCCGAATGCCTCAACCTGCGACCGGAAGCCGCCGCACTGTTCAGCGCCCTCTACGGCAGCTCACCCAACGCAGTCTGGCTAGACTCCTCCAACACGGGCGCGGCAGGGACACCGCCCCACGGATCCGGGCACTCAGCTGCGGAGCGTAGCCGCTATAGCATCATGGCGGACGACGGCGGGTTGTCCGGCCAGTACGTGACGCACCATTCCGGCCGCAGCCTGATCCGCGCGGGCTGCGCCAGCGCCACCATTGAAGGGCCCTTCTTCCGCTGGCTGGACACCGTGTGGGGAGGCGCAACGGTCCAGACTCCCGACAGCTACCCCGGGGAATTCGCGCTGGGCTGGGTTGGCTGCCTGGGCTATGAACTCAAGCGGGAAACCGGCGGATCCGATCGTGCAGCACCCAGCCCGGACGCCGCCCTGATCTTCGCTGGCAGGGCAGTGGTCCTGGACCACGCCGCAGGTACCGCCTGGCTCCTGGCCTTGGACGTTCCGGATGCGGACGAGTGGTTCAGGGACGCGCGGGCCGCCGTCCAAACTGCCTCCGCACTTACTCCAAATGCCGAGGGGACCCCCAACGCCGGCGGCAGCAGCGGCGTCGTACTTTCAAATCCGCCAGCGTTCAGCAGCCGGGATACCGGCGCCGAATACAAGGCAAAAATCGCCGCCGCGCAGCACGAAATCGCCGAAGGAAACAGCTACGAAGTGTGCCTGACCACCACACTCTCGGCCAAGGTTCCGGCCGCAGAGCTGGACCCGTGGCAGACGTACCTCGCCCTGCGGCGCAGGAACCCCGCACCCTTTGCCAGCTACCTCCGGTTCGGGGGCCTCACGCTTGCCAGCACCTCGCCAGAGCGGTTCCTGAAGATAGCGTCCGACGGCGGCATGCGGGCCGAGCCGATCAAGGGCACCCGCCGCCGTGCCTCTGATCCGGCGGAAGACGCCCGGCTGCGCTCAGAGCTCGAAACGTCCCTCAAGGACCGCGCCGAGAACATCATGATCGTTGACTTGCTGCGGAACGACCTCAGCCATTTCGCGGTCCCCGGCTCCGTTACCGTGAGCAGGCTTTGTGCCATCGAAAGCTACGCCACCGTCCACCAGATGGTCAGCACCATCGACGCCCAACTGCGGCGTGGGTCGTCGCGGGCAGAGGCGGTGGCAGCCTGCTTCCCGGCCGGCTCCATGACCGGCGCGCCCAAAATCAGCACTATGGCCATCCTGGATCGGCTGGAAGGCGAAGGACGCGGCATGTACTCCGGCGCCGTCGGGTACTTCTCACTGAACGGGGCGACGGACCTCGCCGTCGCCATCCGGACTCTGGTGATCCGCGACGCCAGTGATGGAACCGCGGAACTGACCCTCGGCGTCGGCGGGGCCATCACTGCCGATTCCAACGCCGGCGAGGAGTACGAGGAGATCCGGACCAAGGCCTTCGGGGTCCTGTCAACGCTGGGTGCCCAGTTCCCGGAGGACTAAGCCTCCTGGGTGGCTTACTGAACGGTCGCCGTCAGCCTGGCCACGTTGTCCACATAGCGTGCCGCCAGCGGGCGGCTAAGCCAGTCGGACAGCTTGAGCTCGTGCGAAATGTCGCGGTACGTGTCTTCCACAGCGCGCATCTTGGTGACGATGTCGGCTCCCAGCAGCATCACGGACACCTCCAGGTTCAGCGAGAAGGAGCGCATGTCCATGTTGCTGGAGCCGAGGACCGCCACTTCGTCGTCGATGGTGAAGTGCTTGGCGTGGAGCACAAACGGGGCTTTGTACAGGTAGATCCGGACGCCCGCCTCCAGCAGCGCCTCGTAGTAGGAACGCTGGGCGTGATGGACCAGGAACTGGTCTCCCTTTTCGGAGACGAACAACTCCACGTCCACGCCGCGCTGAGCAGCGGTCGTGATGGCATAGAGCAGCGAATCGTCCGGGACGAAGTACGGGCTGCAGATGGAGATCCGGTGCTGCGCGGAGTAGATGAGGGTGTTGAAGAGCCGCAGGTTGTTTTCGGTGATGAACCCGGGGCCGCTCGGCACCACCTGCGCGGTGACGTTCCCGGGATGCGGGTTGGACGGGAGCTGCAGCTGGTGTTCCAGGGACTCGTCGGTTTCGCTCAGCCAGTCGGTGGCGAAGACGACGTTCAGGGTGGTGACGATCGGCCCATGGAGGCGGGCCATCAGCTCCACCCACTCCCGGCCGGCCTTGCGGTGCCGCGGGTTGTTGTAGGAGGGCTCGATCAGGTTCTGGGAGCCGGTGAAGGCGATTTCGCCGTCGATCACCATGATCTTGCGGTGGTTCCGCAGGTCGGGTCGGCGCCACTGGCCGTGAATGGGCAGGAGCGGGAGCATCCGCTTCCACTGGATCTTGCCGGCCCTGAGCCGCTTCAACAGGTCTTTGTAACCCTTGACCCGCAGGGTGCCGATGTGGTCGAACAACACCCGGACTTCCACTCCGCGCTCGGCCGCTTCCTCCAGGGCGGTCAACAGGTCATCAGTGATGTGGTCTGTGCTCATGATGTAGAACTCGGCATTAACGAACTGCTTCGCCTTCCGCACCGCCTCCGTCATCTGCAGGATGGAGTCCGGATAGCCCGGGATGAGGTCCACGGAGTTGCCATCCACCATGGGGAGCGAACCCAGCCTCCGGTTCAATTCCGCGGCCGACGTCACCCATTCCGGGCCCGGGTAGTCGCTTTCCACGTCCGCCAGGGACGAGATCCCGGCGCGTACCCTCTCGTTGACCAGCTGCTGCTGATCCCGGCGCCGCTTCGAAAGCTGGAAGTTGCCGAACAGCAGGAAAAGGATGAGGCCCACAAACGGGACAAAGAATATGCCCAACAACCAGGCCATCGCCGTCGTGGGCCGCCGGTTGCCGGGGATGATGCCCACGGCCAGCACCCTGATCACCAGATCGGCGACACCCAGCAGCACCACGATCCACGTCGGAGCGGAACCGGCAAGCGAAAATGGCCACAACACGCGAATAACCCCCGGGAGACGGGCTGCCGGCGGACGGTTTCCAGCCGGGGCACTCTGCCCAGCTTATCCGCGGGACGCCGCACTAAGCTGGAGCCATGACCTCTCCAGCTTCCGTGGTTCTCGTATTCCTCGACCCCTCCTTCCCGGACGGCCGGCTGGCCGATGCGACCAAGCCCCAGCTGCTGGTGACGGACCAGGGCGCCACCCGGGGCGACGGGATCTTCGAGACGATGCTCGCAGTGGACGGCAGCGTACGGAAGATCCAGGCCCACCTGGACCGCCTGGCGGGTTCCGCGGTGGCGCTGGACCTCGCCATTCCCGGCGAGGCGGAGTGGCGCCGTGCAGTCGCCACCGCCGTGTCCGAACACCTCGCCCAGCATCCGCCCGCCCCCGGGGCCGATAACGAACTAGTGGTCAAGCTCGTGGTGACCCGTGGTGTGGAGGGCGCCTCTGCCCCCACCTCCTGGGTCCAGGTTTCCCCTGTCGGGGCGGCCGGGCGCCGCCAGCGCGAGGCCGGCATCGACGTCATCCTCCTGGACCGCGGCTACGACAGCGACGTTGCCGAGCGCGCCCCATGGCTGCTGCTCGGCGCGAAAACGCTCTCCTACGCTGTCAACATGGCAGCCCTGCGCCACGCCCACAAGCAGGGCGCGGACGACGTCATCTTCATCTCCTCCGACGGCCGGGTCCTGGAGGGCCCCACGTCCACCGTGCTGATGGCGCACGTGGAAACGTCCGACGACGGCGCCTCCGTCAAGCGCCTGATCACGCCGCAGCTGGACAGCGGCATCCTGGCCGGCACCTCTCAAGGTGCGTTGTTCGCTGCGGCCAAAGCGGCCGGCTGGGAACTGGGGTACGGCCCGCTGGAGCCCCAGGACCTGCTGGACGCCGATGCGGTCTGGCTGATTTCGAGCGTGCGCATGCTTGCGCCGGTGAACCGCATTGACGGCAACGAGGTGGGCATGCCCTCGGTGCAGAAGGAGCTCACCGCGGAGCTGAACGAGCTGTTCGCGGGCATCGAATAGCAGGACACCCTGGGCCGCCTTGGCCTGGTGGTGGACGGCCATCCGGGGATCTTCCCGGTCAAGGACACTGAGGTCATCGAGGACCAGGCGGACAAGGATGCCGTGGACGGCCTGGGCCTGGAACCCTGGCAGCGGGCGAGAAAGCCCACTACATCAGGTTGTCAGCACATAACCGGCCGCCGCTTCAAGGTGAACTGGCCGGACGTCTGGAACACCCGCACTGCTGACCGCCGGCGGGCTTCCTTCGAGGGGCTGCCCGCGGCACTCCCGCCAGTTAGGCGGAAGAAGCGTGAGGTTCGAGGGTCAGCTGCGCTTCGAGGCCCGACAGCAGGATGGTTATGCCTTGGTCCAGTTCTCGCTCGCCGTCATAGTCAGCGAGCGCCGGGGCCAGTGCACGGAGCCGGGGAAACTCTTTTGATGGCAGCCGGTGCAGTCCCAGCCGGAGCAGCACTTCGTTCTCTTCCGGGTCCACAACGAATTCCTGCAGCTCATTCAAAATGTGGCCATAGAGGAACCCGTAGTAGGCGCGGTAAACGTGGAGGGCGTCGGCTGGGCTGAAGCCAGCGCCAATGAGCAAGGAGAGAATCTGCTCCAGCGGGCGCAGTGTGCCCAGGGGCCGTAGCCCCAGTGGCGTGGAAAGCGGCCTGGTCACCAGCAGCGGTACAACATTGGGGTGCTGGAGCGCGAGCCGCCGCAAATTGTGCGCGATGAGCCGGAGCTGGGCCTTCCAGTCGGGGTCCTCGGGGTGGATGGGCAGCTCATTGAGCACCAGCTCCGAGACGCCATCCAGAAGCGCCGCCCGGTTCTCCGCATAGCGGTACAGGCTCATGGGGTCTCGCTCCAGCTCCTGCCCCAGGCGCCGCATGGTAAGGGCCTCCAAGCCCTCCGCGTCCACAACTTCCAAAGCTTTAGTGAGCACCAGATCACGGCTCAGCTTCTCTTTGCGGTCGCGGCCTTTCGTGCCTGAGCTCTTGGGCGAGGACATGAGTTTTCCATTCTGGAGCCGGCAGCAAGCGCTGCCCGGAAGTAACTCCAGACGCTTGCCGTATTTGCAGTCTACGGCTAAAGTCTACATTGTAGATGAGGTGTTGACGCCGCCTTGAACCGTCGTTTCCCCCAGGAATCGATCAAAACACCACGGCCTTGTGCAGGCTCGGATGTTAACGCTGCTGTAGCCGAACGGCGGCAACCACGCACGTAGCGAAGGGACGCCGTCATGGCACATTCGCAGTTCGATATTTTCCTCCAGGAAGCCACCCAGTTTGACCGGGCCGACGACCACAGCCTCGACGATGACCGCCTTTACGGCCTGTACACCAGCTGGTGCTTCATCAATAAGCAGGCGCCGGGCCGGGAGTCCGCCTTCTGGGACGCCATGAAGCATCGCCTCACTCCCGGCTGCAACGGCCTGAGGATGAAGGGCCCGGCCGCCGCAGACTATATCCTGGCGAGCTACCCCGGGCTCGTTTAGGAAGCCGCGAACACGAAAAAGGCGTGGACCGCAGCCCGTCAGGGCCGCGGTCCACGCCTTTTCCCTATTTACCTCCTGGAGCCGGGTAGGCGGCGTCTACTTCCACCTCGACGAGCCACCCGTTCACGGGCAGGTTCTCGATCTCAAGGGCAAACCTTGAGGGCCGGGCAGCATTGACGACGAAGGGTTCGGCGGGAGCAGCCGAACCCAGCGGAACCTTGAACGCGGAACCGTCGGACAGGCTGGTGTTGGCGAAATACTGCCGGTACGCACGGTTCCAGCCGTCGAAGTCGGCTTTTTCTGCACCGGCGGGGTTCTGGAGGAAGACGCGCATGGTGATGACGTCGTCGTAATCCAATCCAGCCTGGGCAAGGTTTTCGCCAATCCTGCGGAGGGCGTTGATTCCCTGCGCCTCGGTGATGGTGACACCGGGCGGGAGGACCCCGCCGGGGAAGACTGCGGTGTCCACGTAGCGCTGCTCACTGCCGGCGGGGGCCGCGGTGTTAAGCGCGGACGGCCCCAAGCCGCTGGTCTTGTAAATGGGAGTGTTCGCACCAATTGCCACGCCGCTGGCAATCATCGGATTGTCCTGTCCGGCGGGAAGGCTGGAAACCGTAGTTCCGGGCTTGGGATCGGTGAGGTCCTTGAAGACCGCTGGTGCGGCGAAGGCTGCGGTAGCGGTGAGGCTGATTCCGGCGATACCGGCGGCGATGAGGGAAAGTTTGCGACGGAGCATGGGCTTCTTTCGGTGTTTGGCTTGAGTTATGGCGGGAGCAGGGAGGGGCTTCATCCAGCCACCATTGCTGCCGCCCGGGTGTGCAGGGCGGTGACGGCGGCCCTGGCGGAGGTCATGGCGCCGTGCTGCCAGGCGATGGCGTGGCTCAGGTGGTCGCCGGCGAAGTAGATGTTGCCGGACGGTTCCAGCAGCTTGGCGTATTTGGCGTCCGCCTGCGACGCCCAGCCCACCCAGGCGCCTTCGGAAAAGGCCGTGTTCCCCCAGTCAACCGAGAACGACGCCGCGACATCCTTGCGGTAAACGTCGCCGTGGATCCTGGCACCCTGGTCCAGGGCGCGGCTCAGGCGCTTCTCCGGGCTGAGTTCCTTGTACACGCGGGCGCTGGCGCCGGTGTTGTAGTACCCCACCATGGTGCCGCGCTGCCCGTGGAAGCCGGTGGACGGGTACCACATGTTGCCGAGATCGATATTGGTATTGGTGATGCCGCCGTAAATGCGGTGGTCTTCCTCCCACCAGCGGCGCGAGTATTCGATGCCGATCTTGCCGGCGTCGGTGGGGCTTGCGAATTTCAGGGCATCGAGCACGTCTGTGGGGAGGTTGCCCGGAACCTTGGCGGCGATGTGCGGCGGCAGGGTGCAGACGGCAAAGTCCGCTTCGATCTTCTTGGCCTGGCCGCCCGGGTTGGTGTACTCCACCGCTACCCCGGCGGCGGTGTTGTTCATGGACAGGACCTGGGCCCCGTAAATGAACTTGTCCTTGCCAATGGTGGCTTCGAACGCGTACGGGATGCGGTCCATGCCGCCCACGGGCTGGAACATCATCATGGCCTGGTCCCAGCCGAATTCGAAGGAGAAATAGTTGCCGACGCCGCTGGCAAAAACATCCGAAAGGGCATCCGGCGCCAGGGGTGTTCCCGCTTCCAGCCCGGCGCCCGGAGCCACGGAGTAGCCCTTGCGGCCCGTGCCGGTGTACTTGAAGCTTGCCGCCGCATTGCCGGGAACCTTGCCGCCGATGGCGCCGAAATTCCGCAGGAAGGTGATCAGGTTCTCCTTATCCGCTGCGCTCATGTAGCTGTCCAGGGCACCCTGGTCTGTGGCTTTGGCGAGGAGTTCGGAGACGTAACCGTAGACATCGGCTTTGGCGGCGCGGTGGCGCACAGGGGTGTTGGAGAGCTTGGTGTTGCCCTCCCGGAACAGATATCCGTCAGCATTCTGGTTGGTGAACGGCTCGATCGCCACCCCCAGTTCCTTGCAGTAGTCCAGGGTGATGTGGTGCTGGGGAATGCGGCCGGGGCCGGCATTCATGTACTGGTCCTTGGAGAACGTCGCCCGCTGGGTAACTCCGAGGAGGTCCGTTTCCTCGGTTCCCCCACGCACCGTCCAGTTGCGTCCGCCCGGCCGCATCCGGGCCTCAAGGATGGTGACTTTGTAGCCCGCCTTGCCCAACTCATAAGCGGTCGTCAGGCCGGCGATGCCGCCGCCCAGGATGACGACACTCTTCCCCTTGCCCTGCAGGTCATTGGCCCGGGGCGCAGCATAGGCAGGAGCGGCCGTATCGGGAGCCAGGCCCATCGCGGCCATGGTCTCGTACATCACCCCGGCTCCTCCCACCATGCCCACGTAGCGGAGGAAGTTCCTGCGAGTCGCATCTGTCATTTTTTCCCTTTCACCGGAGTGTTACGCGGTGATCGTATGGGGGAAATGTTTCGTCAAATGCTGTGACAATGTCGGTGTTGTAGCGTTCATATTTCCACGAAGTAAACGCTTCCCGGATGGTGCAGGAAACTCCCGCGAATGCGCTATGTGGGAATAATCCGGAAGAGGAACCTGGTCCGGACCATGACCCACAGGAGCCCCAGCACTACGGCATATGCGGCGGTATTGAGCAGCACGTTCTCCTGCTGCAGTGCTGGAATATTGGCCACCACGGCAATCAGCACCAGGTGCATGATGAACACATAGAGGGTGGCGCCGCCCAGCGGAATCAGGAACCAGCCGAGTGCGCGCTGCACGGGTTTCCAGTATGCGGTGAGGAAGGCGTAGGCCGCCACCACCAGGACCAGGACGTTAAGAAGCCGGCCCGGCGCCAGATACGTGCGGCCAAAGAATAAGTCGTACATGCTCCGGTACACGGCGTCCGGGATGACGGCGAGGCGGACATCGAAGCCGTTCGCCAGGTAGGGGTTGCCCCACGAGAGAAACGCGAACAGGAGTGCGACGGCGGTGCACGCGGCCACCAGCCAGGTCTGTCCCGCCAACCAGGCGACGATGCTGCGCCGATGGTAGCCGGCGACGAGTCCGATCACGAACAGCACCTGCCACACGAGCAGCGGGAACGAGTCCTCGAACTGTGAGGGCAGGAGCCGGATCCTCGTGGCAGCTCCCACGGCGTAGACCGCAAGGGTTCCGGCCAGCACCCAGATTGCCTTCATGCGGTTGAGCGCAGCCAGGATCAGCGGGCTGGCAAGGAGCAGCACCACGTAAAGGCCCATCACGTTGAACTGCCAGGGTCCGAACTGCAGCAGCAGGATGGCAGGGAGCACCTGCGGCGGCACCGGGAACTGGAACAGGGATTCCATGCCGGCATAAAGGTCATAGGTACGGCCGGCGCCGTCGTGCCCTGCCCCGCCCGTTCCCTGGTCCACAAAGGTGGTGAGGGGGTCAGTCCGGAAGATCGGCAGCAATGAGACCAGGAAGACGCCAATGAGGACTATCAGTGCCGTCAGGTAAAGCTTGCCGGCCCGCCGGGAGGTTAGTTCAACCACCGTTCCGAAGTCATCCTTGGCCCTGGGCCCGTACACCATGCCGACCACCAGTCCGGAGAAGAGGACGAACAGCTCGGCACCCGAAACAAAGCCCACCGCCTCCTGCGTGAGCAGCTGGAACAGCGAGGTCATGCCCAAGTGGTTGACCACAACAAAGACAATGGCCAGGCCGCGCAGCATATCCACGCGCGCATCCCTGCTGGACGGGTCTGAATATCCCCATGCCGTAGCGGCATTGACCCGGCGGGGAATCTGCCACAGGGCAACCAGGAGGATGAGGAGCGCCGCGCCCACGGTCCCGGCAACGGCCCCCGTAAGGGTGTTTGCCCGGACGTACGTGCTGCTGCCGGAGCTGACCTCGGTGACCGGGCCTGCGACGATGGGGGACGCTTCCAATGTGCCCAGGGCGGCGTTGGCGATGCCCGGGTTTCCGGTGAGCCGCCAGTCGATGCTTGCCACTCCGGTGTCCCGCGTACTGGTCCGCTCGTCCCACACCACCGCGCCTGTCATGCGGAACCCGGCAGCGGTGGCCGTCCCCACCACCTGGTCCCACCAAGCGGCCTTGATGGCCGCTTCGGATGCGCCGCCGGAGGCCGGGCTGTAGAACGCGGAGGTGTGCAGGAGGAACGGCTTGTCCCTTCCCTCTGCATAGCTGGCGTAGAAGTTTTCACCGCCGGAGGCCGTGAGCATTTCCCGCAGTTGGCCGGCGCGGGGAACTGTGTTGACGGCAGCACCACCGGCGGTGTCGTCGTGGAAGGCGGTCAGGCCAACCCAATCCACCGCATCGTCCCCGGGATAGTAGGGTCCGTAAGCTGCGTCCGAGCCGTTCCAGGCGCCGTCGCCGTTGGTATCAAGCAGCGCGAACCCATCACTTCCCTGTGCGGGCGCGTTCCGGTTCCGGTCGAACGGATAATCCGTGCCCAGGTACGGTTCCCAGACCATCACAACGCCCCCACCGCCGTCGACCTCCCGGAACGCCGCTGTCACAGCCTTGAATGCCCCCCGGTAGGCAGCCGGCTGCTGGCCCCACTCAACCCAGCTTGCGTTCATGTCCGGGGCGAACCGGACCAGCAGCTGTCCTTTGAAACTGGACGCAAGCTCCAGCACCCTTTCGGCGAAGGGCCTCGCAGCCGCGGCGTCGATCTGGTCCAGCGGCATCGTGGGCTTCACTGTGAGCATCGCGTGGGCACCCTGCCGGGAGGACTGTTCCAGGAATCCCTCGATGTCGTTTTGCTCTGATGAGCGGTAGGGAAACGCTATGTCGTGGCCAAAAATAGCCGGCGAAGCACCCAGCCGGTCGGCGAAACCGGCGGCGGAGTCCTCACCCCATTCAAGGACGGCGCCCAGCAGCGGCTTTCCCTCTTCAGGAAAACTCCGCGCGGCCTGGGCTGACCCTGCAGGCAACACCACTGCCACGAGGGCAACCAGCAGTGTGGCAAGGAGCGCCCCAACTACGCGCAGCCGGCGTACCCGGTAAGGGCCGGCAGGGTGCTGTGGCGCGGCAGTTAGCGTGCTGATGTGGACCCCCGGTGCTGGTTCTGATGATGGGGGCTGCCCCGTATGAAACTTTATCTGGCGGCGCATCCGCCAAAGGCCGGAAAAGGGGGCCCACCTGCGGTGATGCCGCCGCCGTCGGTTCCTCCGGTGTGGCGGAAATCGCCGCCTGCTGCACCGCGCCCCGTTCAGTTACGGAACATGACGACGGCGGCGGTGCGCCCCTGCGCGCCAAGTGTTACGTTTCTGGGGAGTAATGAGTACCGGCGCCAAGCCCTGACTGGCCGGTCGGCAACCCTCCTTTCGCGGCGGGGTGCCTCAGGTGAATACTCGGCATATCGACCGATTCGAGTTGCAAGCGTGAGAGAAGGAGATCCGTCGTGTCCGACGCACCTGCCCCTGAAGAGAGACTGTCGTACCGGCTTGTCACCGGTCCGGATGACAGGTCTTTCTGTGAACGGATTTCCACCGCCTTGGCCGAGGGCTACGTGCTGCACGGCAGCCCGGCGGCAACGTTCAACGGCAGCAGCGTCATCGTTGCCCAGGCCCTGGTCCTGCCGGCGGCCATCGCTTCGGCTGATGCCGCCGTCGCCACCGCAGTGGATAACCTCGAATCCGCAGGCGAAGACCTCGAGTTCGACGGTGAGGGCCACGCATGAGCTACGCCGGAGACCTGACGCCCCAGGAGGCGTGGGAAAAGCTGGAGCAGGGAGCCATCCTGGTGGATGTCCGCACTGAGGGCGAATGGGCCCACATCGGCATCCCTGACACCAAGGCCACCGACAACGATCCGCTGTTCATCCAGTGGACGTTCCCGGGCGGCATTCCCAACCCTGATTTCATTAGCTCCCTGGCCCAGCAGGCGCCTGAGGATCCGTCTACCGAACTGGTATTCCTGTGCCGCTCCGGGCAGCGTTCCATCGCGGCCGCCATTGCCGCCACCCAGGCCGGTTTCACCTCCTACAACGTGCTGGAAGGCTTTGAAGGCGAGCCGGACCGTTACGGCGAACGCACTGTCAACGGCTGGAAGAACCGGGGACTGCCCACCAACCTTGGAAAGAACTAAGTGACCTTCAACGAAGACGCTGCCGGCTGGAGCCCCGACACCCAGGCCGTGCGCGGCGGACTGGACCGCACCAACTTCCAGGAAACCAGCGAGGCTGTATTCCTGAACTCCGGGTTCGTGTACGAATCCGCCGCCGCTGCCGAGCGCGCCTTCACGGGCGAGGATGAGCGCTTTGTGTACTCCCGCTACGGCAACCCCTCGGTGGCCACTTTCCAGGAACGCCTCCGCCTCCTTGAGGGAACCGAGGCGTGCTTCGCGACGGCGTCCGGCATGTCTGCCGTCTTTACCGCCCTGGGTGCGTTGCTGGCCGCCGGCGACCGCGTTGTGGCCGCCCGCTCGCTGTTTGGCTCCTGCTTTGTGATCCTGAACGAGATCCTGCCGCGGTGGGGTGTGGAGACGGTGTTCGTGGACGGTCCTGACCTGGAACAGTGGCGCGACGCCCTGTCCCAGCCCACCACTGCCGTCTTCTTTGAGTCGCCTTCCAATCCCATGCAGGAAATCGTCGACATCGCCGCGGTCAGCGACCTCGCGCACGCGGCAGGCGCCACCGTCGTCGTCGACAATGTCTTTGCGACTCCCCTGCTGCAGCGCTGCGGGCAGCTAGGTGCCGACGTCATCGTCTACTCCGGCACGAAGCACATCGATGGCCAGGGACGAGTCCTGGGTGGCGCCGTCCTGGGCACCAAGGAATTTATCGAGGGGCCGGTGAAGCAGCTGATGCGCCACACCGGCCCGTCCTTGTCCGCCTTCAACGCTTGGGTGCTCACCAAGGGCCTTGAGACCATGGCCCTGCGCGTCAACCATTCATCCGCGTCCGCCCTGCGGCTGGCCGAGTGGCTGGAGCAGCAGCCCGCCGTGAGCTGGGTGAAGTACCCGCTCCTGAAGTCTCACCCGCAGTACGAACTGGCGGCAAAGCAGATGAGCGCCGGCGGCACGGTTCTCACCCTGGAGCTTGCGACGACGGGCGGCCGCTCGGGCAAGGAGGCCGCCTTTGCGCTGCTGGACGGTTTGCGCATCATCGACATCTCCAACAACCTCGGGGATGCCAAGTCCCTCATCACGCACCCGGCCACTACTACCCACCGTGCGATGGGTCCGGAGGGGCGGGCAGCCATTGGCTTGAGCGACGGCGTGGTGCGGCTTTCGGTGGGCCTGGAGGACGTGGACGATCTAATTGGCGACCTGGAACAGGCGCTCAAGCAGATCTAGAGGTACCTGACTGTGGGGCCGGGCTCCGGCACCGGCGCGGTTATGTGGGCGGGGCTCTATCAGACCTCTTCGAAGGAGAGCTGGACGGCCACTTCGTCGCCTTCCCTAATCCGGGCTTTGTCCCTGATGGCCTTCTTCACGGGCAAGAGGTAGGAACCGGCTTTCTGGTCCGCAAACAGCGAGGTCTGCCAGGAGTGCCCGGCAATCTCCGCGGTCACCCTGACGGATCCGAATGCCTTGCTGGCGCCGGCGCTTTGTTCGTGGATGTCATCCGCGACTTTTGCCGGGAGCGTCAAAAAATGCCACCCTGCTTCGCCCGGGTAAAGCCACAGCTCAGCTTTGAAGGAGTACGACGCCGTCACGCGCCGAGTATGGCATGCCCCCCTTGCCGGGGCACCACCGTTGCTGATTTTTCCTGTCTTGTTGCCCTGCTGTTCGCGCCGCTGAAGCGAGCATCAGGCGTGCCGGGGGATTGAACTGCAGGCTGAAAAGTTTTTTTAGTTTCTTTTCCAGCAGGAGGACTTTTAGGCCCTGTTTTGTCAGACCCCCTCGCCATGATGGGGGTATGGAAACGAACGCGGCAGTGGCACAGGCGGAGGAAGCTGTTGTGGCTGCAGTCGCTGCGCTTGCTGCGGCGCTGGCTGGCGGTGATGTCGCTGCTTCCGGTGGCGCTGGTGAACTTGACGCCGCGGTCGGCCCGTACGCTGCGGCGGGTTTTGATGATGATCCGTTGCAGCGGATTGTTGACGGGGCTTTGGATGTCCTGGCCGCGGTGGCACGGTCAGAAGCGAAACTGGCAGCCCTGAAGGCACAGGCGGTCGCGGTCTTCGCTGTGGCCACGAAAGCGCTGAACGCTCCAGCCGCCTCGCCGTATGGGGCGACGGCGCAGGAGCGGAGCCTGGCCGCGGAGGTGGGGTGTGTGCTGGCAATCGGTGACCGGGCCGCCGGTGCCCTGATCGCCGACTCCCATGCCCTCACCACTTCCCTGCCCCGGACCCTGGCTGCTTTGCAGGCCGGGACGATTTCCTGGGCGCACGCCCGGACCATGGTGGACCAGACCGCGAGCCTAGACCGTGAAGGCGCGGCTGCGTTGGAGGCGCACTTCCTGGACCCGGACACGCCGAAACCGGGAGCAGCCGCCACGGTCGGGGAGATGCCGGCGTACCGGTTCAAAGCCAAGGCCCGGGCCTGGCGGGAACGCCACCACCCGGAGAGCCTGGAGCAGCGGCACGCTCGGAGTGTGGCGGACCGGCGGGTCGAGTACTGGCTTGATGGTGACGGGATGGGTTGGGTCGCCGCGTGTCTGCCCGCGGACCAGGCGTCCGCCATTTGGGACCGGCTCACCACCGTTTCCCGGGGGATGCAGGGACCGGACGAAACCCGCACCCTCACCCAGCTCCGGGCCGATGTCGCTGCAGGCTGGCTTCTGGGCGGCACCACCACCGAGATCCCCGCACCCCGGGCGCAGGTGCTGGTCACCGTTCCCGTGTTCTCCCTGCTGGGCCTGACTGACGAGCCGGCGACGCTGGACGGGCACGGCCCGATCCCCGCCTCGATGGCACGGAACCTCGTCGCCAACGGAGCGGACTCCTTTTACCGGGTGCTGGTGGACCCCCGGGACGGGGCACCGTTGGAGATCGGCCGGACCAGCTACCGGCTGACCAAGGCGATGCGGAACTGGCTGCGGCTGCGGGACGGTAAATGCCCGTTCCCGGGCTGCAGCAACAACTCCCTGGACAACGAAGCAGACCACCTCCTCGCCTGGCACCAAGGCGGCACCACCGGAATATCGAACCTGGGCCAGCCCTGCCCCAAACACCACAAACTCCGCCACACCAGCGGCTGGAAACCAACACCAGCCACCACAACCGAACCACCCGGCTGGACCTCACCCACCGGCCGGCACTACAAAAGCGAACACCAGAACTGGGAACCACCCCACTGGCCGAAATGGATTGAGGAACTTTGGGATGCCTCCGTTCAGGCCGACTCGGAGCCCTCGGACCTATACGTGCCTGGGTACTTTGCCCTGCCCGAAAACCTGGACCGCCAGGAAGACCCGGACCCGCCGGAAGATCCTGAACTGCCAGATTTTGATGTGCCCGAGGACCCCGGCCCTTCTGAAGACGAACTGCCCCAGGACCCGTTTCCGGACTGGCACCTCTGGTTGGATACGGCTACCTCTGCCCGCTAAGACTGGCGGACGCGCAGCAGCTCCGGGGACCCGTCCCCAGCAGAAAGATTGACGGAGCCGCGCATCGTTACATCCACCGCATGCTTGACCACTGCACCAAAGCCCAGGTCCTCCGGGGCTGACGCGGCCAAAGCCCTGTCGCGGATGCAGCGCTGTTCAGCTGCCCCCGTCCCGCGAGCAATGATGTCCTCCACGCCTTGACGGGCCAGGGCGAGTTCACCCTGCTCCTGCAATACCGGTGCAAGGTAGTCCACCAGGGAACGCACCACATCGGCAGCCTGCGCGGGCCGGAAAGTACCGAAATCCAGGAGTTCCCCGCTGAGTCCGCCGCTGCTGGCCTGCCAGGAAGCCATCCGCAAAAGTACGGTGGGTACCGGGGCGGGCTCAACCCCCTCGTGCCACTCACGGCTCGCAGTCTCCACCAGAGCCCTGACAAGAACGGCAAGAAGTGCAGCATCCTCGGCCCGGAGGCAGACATCTGCAACGCGGACCTCGACAGTGGGGTGGTTCCGGGACAGGCGGGCGTCGAAGTAGAGCATTCCTTCGTCCAGCATCACTCCGCTGTCAAGAAGGCGGGTGACCACCCTCCGGTACGCGGAATACGTCCCATAAATACCAGCGGGTCCCGCTGTGGGCCAGCGGTTCCACGCTTGGGTGCGGTAGCTTTCAAACCCCGTTTGAAGCCCGTTCCAGAACGGTGAGTTCGCGCTCATTGCCGTGAGGACGGCAAGCTTGTCACGAATCCGGTCCAGCACAGCCACACCCTCGTCGGGTGACTCAATAAAGGTATGGACGTGGAAGCCGCAGGTCAGCTGCTCCTGGGCCGTCAGGCCAAAGCGCTCCAGCATCCGGGCATAGCGTGGATCAGGGGTGGTGTGGCTCGCCAGCCCAAGGGGCGACGTGGCCAGCGCCGCCACCCGCGCATTATGCTTCCTGGCAGCCGTGTCAGCGAGTGCCCGCCCCGCTCGGATCTGGTCAAGCAGCACACCGTACTCCAGGCACGGGCGCGTCTGGGTCTCGATCTGCTCCAGCTTGAGTTCGGCACTCAGGCCCATCTCGTCGTCGGCGTAAACGGTCTTGTCTTCCGTTACGAGATCCCGGGGCTCGTCAGGAGCGTCGTCTGCCGCCAACCGGCGGAGGGACAGCAGGGCGTCAGCGAGGGCAAGCGGCTCCCCGCTGTCCGGATCAACGATCAGGAGCTCTTCCTCAACGCCGAATGTTCGCATACTCACATTCTGCGGCAGCTGAGGGACTTTTGAAGGTCCTCAGGACTTCATGACGAAGCGTGAATGCTCAGTCCTGGAAGTACTCCACCTTGGCCCCGATAGTGTTCAGCCGCTCCGCCAGGTCCTCATACCCGCGCTCGATAACGTAGATGTTCCGCAGCTCGGAGACTCCCCGGGCTGCCAGCATGGCCAGCAGCAGGCAGGCTGCGGGACGCAAAGCAGGTGGACAGCCGACCTCTGCAGCGCGCCACTTGGTGGGCCCATTGACGTAGATCCGGTGGGGATCCAGCAACTGAACCTGTGCACCGAGCCGGTTCAGCTCCGTGAGGTATATGGCCCGGTTTTCGTAAACCCAGTCATGGATCATGGTCTGTCCGCTGGCATTCGCGGCAATGACTGCAAAGAAGGGCAGGTTGTCAATGTTCAGGCCGGGGAACGGCATGGGGTGGATCTTGTCCTCCGGCGCGTGCAGTTCCGAAGGTTTGGTGGTGACGTCCACCAGTCGGGTCCGGCCGTTGCGTGCCATGTACTCGCCGGAGATCTCCAGCTGCTGGCCCATCTGCCCCAGCGTGGCCAGCTCGATCTCCATAAACTCGATGGGGACCCGGCGGATGGTCACCTCGGAGTTGGTGACGATACCGGCAGTGATGAGGCTCATTGCCTCGATGGGGTCCTCGGAGGGGAAGTATTCGATCTCGGCATCGATCATGGGACGCCCGGTGATCTTCAAGGTAGTGGTGCCGACGCCGTCGATGGCCACCCCCAGCATCTGCAGGTAGAAGCAGAGGTCCTGCACCATATAGTTCGGGCTGGCGTTGCGGATCACCGTTGTCCCCTCACGGTGAGCGGCAGCCATGATGGCGTTCTCGGTGACAGTATCGCCGCGCTCGGTCAGGACAAAGGAACGGTCGCGGGTATCGGCCGAGGGAGCCTGAACGCTGTAGAAGCCGGCCGTCGCCTCCACTGCCAGCCCGAACTGGCGCAGCGCCTGCATATGTGGCTCTACGGTGCGCGTGCCCAAGTCGCAGCCACCCGCGTACGGAAGGCGGTACTCCGAGGTTTCGTCCAGCAGCGGCCCCAGCAGCATGATGACGCTGCGCGTGCGGCGGGCAGCTTCCACATCCATCGCCGCCAGGTCAAGGACGGCCGGCCTGCGTAGCTGGAGATCGGTATCATTGAGCCAGGTGCACTCGACCCCGATGCTGCTGAGCACCTCGACGATGCGATTAACTTCTTCAATCCGCGCAAGCCGGCGAAGAATAGTTGTACCGCGGTTAATGAGGCTCGCACATAGCAGTGCGACGCCGGCGTTCTTGCTGCTGTTGACGTCCACGGCTCCTGACAGCGTGTGCCCGCCCTCCACGCGAAGGTGTGTCATCTGCGGTTTGCCCACATTGACGATGCTCCGGCCAAAGATGGTCTCGAGCCGCTGGATCATTTTCAGGCTCAAATTCTGTTTGCCCTGCTCCATCCGGGCAATGGCGCTCTGGCTGGTTCCGAGTTCTGCGGCCAGCTGGCCCTGGGTCCAGCCTTTCTCGCCCCGGGCATCCCGGAGCATGGCGGCAACGTGTTCCGTAGTTTCCTGCGTCATGCCGAAAATATATCATAAATGAGTTAGTTTTGAGCCGATTCGCGGGGATGCAACCTACCCTGGCCCGCAATTACCCACTACATGCGATAGAAATCGTGACCTCTCCTCCGGCCCACCCGGTTGTTGACCCTACTGGCCGGGCCGGAGGAGACTGGATGGAACCTCATCCTTCGACGACGACGGAGGTGCTGATGCGCCGGAAACGAGGCCCCGCAGCGGCAGCCACGCTGGCGGGCCTGATCTTCGCCATCGTGCTCCTGGTCCCCGGCTGGCCGGCCTCCGCAGCGCCGTCGCCAGGGGAAGGCAGACAGTCAACACTGGGCAACGACGTCTCATGGCCCCAATGCCGCAAGGACCTTCCCACGGGCCAGGCTTTTGCCATCGTCGGCGTCAACAACGGGTTGGCCAATAACACCAACCCTTGCCTGCGGGAACAGCTCGAGTGGGCTGCGGGCTCAACCGGCAATTCGACCCAGCCTGAGGTGTCCCTTTACGTGAACACCGCCAACCCGGGAAGCAGCGGCTCATGGTGGCCCTCCAGCAACGAGTACCCGATAGGATCGGCCGTCCATAACCCCTATGGCTCCTGCAAGGAAAAGGACTACGGCACGGCGTGCGCCTACATGTACGGCTACGCCAAGGCCTGGGACGATGCCTACATCCGCGGAATCAGCAACCCCTCCGACTACGTCTGGTGGCTGGATGTGGAAAGCGAAAATTCCTGGTCCACCACTGACAAGGATGCCAACCGCGCAGTCTTGGAGGGCATGACGGACTTCTTCCACAGCATCGACGTCAAGGGTGTTGGGATCTACTCAACCGGCCTTCAATGGAGCCGGATTGTGGGAACCGTCAGCAGCTCAAGCAACCTGCACTCCCTGCCGAGCTGGCTGGCGGGGGCGCGCGACGTAGCCGGAGCCAAAGCCAGTTGCGCAGGCCCGCCGCTGACCGCAGGCGGCGAAGTCACGCTCACCCAGTTCGTGGCGAGAAGCTTCGACTACAACCACTCCTGCGGCTGACGCAGCAGACGTGTGAGAAATCAGCTCCCCAGCCACACCATATTCCAGGTGCCCGCCCACATCGCAGCAGCAAACGCTGCAGCTGCCATCACCACCCCGGCAGCCAGAACCCAAAGGTCGAGGGCGCTGTACGTGGATTCCCGCGCCCAGGTCCGCCTTCCGCCGCCGAAGCCGCGTGCCTCCATGGTGACGGCAAGCCGGGAAGCACGCCGGATAGCCTGAACCAGCAGCCCGAAGCTCTGCCCCAGCGTCGCCTTCAGCCGCTGGAGGGCACTGCCGCGGGAGCCGACGCCGCGGGCACGGCGGGCCATGCCAATGGTCTGCCATTCCTCCGCCATCAGCCCCACGAGCCGCATGGCGGCCAAGGTCCCCAGCACGAACCGGTGCGGAAGGCGTGCCTTCTGCGCCAGCGCATCGGCCAGGTCGGTGGGATCGGTGCAGCTCATCAACAGGACCGCCGGCAGCGCAATCGCCAGCCCCCGCAGCATGAACCCGGCCCCCAGCTCCAGGGACCCTTCGCTCATGGTCCAGATGCCGACGTCGATAAGCGTCGCTCCGCTGTCCGGCGCCAGGATGGAGGTACTCCAGCCACCCACGGCTGCGGCAAGGATGAGCGGCCAGCCCCGCTGCCACAGCAAAGTCAGGGTGAGGCCCGCCAAGGGGAACAGCAGGAACTCAAAGACCAGCGCCACCGACGCGGACACCCAGTCAATGGACAGCGCCAACACTGCGGTGATCAGGAAGACGGCGGCGAACTTGCTCAGCGGATTGGCGCGGGTCAGCAGGGCGTGGTTGCCGCGCAGGTTCAGCTCCTGCCTCATGGCGCCACCGCCGCCGCAGCAGCCAACCGCAGTTCCATTCCGCCCAGCGCTGCCGTGAACTCGGCATCATGGGTCACGGACACTACGGCCGTGCCCGCGTCCAGGAGCTCGGACAGGAAGGATGCCAGCTCAGCCCAAGTATTGGCGTCCTGCCCGAAGGTTGGTTCGTCCAGGACCAGGACCTGGGGATGCGCTGCCAGGACCGTGGCTACGGAGAGGCGCCGTTTCTCGCCGCCCGAAAGGGTATACGGGTTGGCGTCAACGAGTCCCGTGAGCCGGAGCCGCTCCAGCAGTTCATCCACCCGCTCCTCCCCGTGGCCCAGGTGCCGCGGGCCGAACAGCAGCTCGTCCAGTACTTTCCCTGTGACGAACTGGTGCTCAGGCTCCTGGAACACCGTACCCACGCGCTCGATCAGCTGCTCGGCCTTCCACTGGTAAGGGTCAATCCCAGCTCCCCGGCTGAGCGCCAGCGTGGCGGAAACATTGCCGTCTAGGGGCTCCAGCAGCCCGGCGAGGGTCAGCGCGAATGTCGACTTTCCCGCGCCGTTGGGCCCGGTGATGGCCAGCGCCTGCCCGGCCCGGACCTGCGCGGAAATGCCCTGCTGCACCGGCACCGGCGGCACCTTCCGGAAGCGCTTGCGGCGCGGACGTTCACGCGACACCGCCAGCTCCTCGGCGGCAAGCAGCAGGTCGCCAGTCCCGGGAGCCGAAGCGGCAGCACGCAGACGCGTCGGCGGGACGTAGCCGGGCACCCAGACTCCGGCCGCGATCAGCATGCTCCGGGCTTCGCTGAGGACCTGATCCGGCGGCCCGTCCAACAGCACGGCGGAATCGGTCGACGAGCCGGGCTGCAGCACCACAATCCGGTCAACCAGGTCCTTCCACACCGCCACGCGGTGCTCCACCACCACCAACGTTGCCCCGGTTTTGTCGAGGCAGCGGCCCACGGCGTCGCGCACCTCCACCACGCCGGCAGGGTCCAGGTTGGCGGTTGGCTCATCGAGGAGGATCAGCCCCGGCCGCATGGCAAGGATGCCCGCCAACGCAAGGCGCTGCTTCTGCCCGCCGGACAGTGCCGACGTCGGATGGTCCAACGGCAGGTGGGAAAGCCCGACGTCGTCCAGCGCCTCGTGCACGCGAGCCCAGATGTCATCGCGGGGCACGGCAAGGTTCTCGGCGCCGAAGGCGACGTCGTCACCTACGCGCGAGAGAACAACCTGGGTCTCCGGGTCCTGCTGCATCAGCCCGGCCCGGCCGCGCTGCTCCCGGGGGGAAGCGCCGTCGATCAGCAGCGACCCGGACTCATCGGAATCGCCGGCGTCAGCGTCGTCGGCATGTGCGTCCCCCAGCACCCCAGCCAGCGCGTGGAGGAGCGTGGACTTGCCTGCGCCGGACGGGCCCAGCAGCAGGACGCGTTCACCCGGTTGGATGTCCAGGTCGAGGGCACGGACAGCGGGTTTGGAGCGGCCGGCATGCCGCCAGCCCCAGCCTCTGGCCGTGACTGCAGCCGGCCGCGCCGCCACCGCAGAGCTGTGGAGGGAAGGAGCAGTCATCAGGAGAAGACGGGCTCCGATGCTGCCTTGCGTGACGCAAAGGAGCTCAGGACGCCGGTCCTCGCCAGGCCGCGGGTGGCGATCCACGACAGGGCTCCTGCGATCACGGCCCCGGAAATGGCGGTGAAGATGATGTAGGCCAGCTTGTCCCCGCCGGAGTAGGCGATGTTCCAGCCCCACGGCGCGAACGAATCGTTCAGGCCGCAGAAAAGTCCGGCAGCGGCGCCGGCGAGCAGGGCTACCGGCAGGTTGAACTTCCGGTACACGAAGATCGCGAAGACGATCTCGGCGCCCAGGCCCTGGACAAACCCGGAGAACAGCACCGAGGCGCCGTACTGCGAGCCCATGAGCAGTTCGCCGGTGGCCGCCACGGTCTCGCAGAACAGTGCGGCGCCCGGCTTGCGGATGATGAGCATGCCCAGCACCGCGGGGATCATCCAGCCGCCGGCCAACAAGCCGGTAAGCGGTGGATAGACGGCGTTCATAGGTGCCGAGACTGCGGCTGCGCCCTGGGACCAGGCCCAGAAAATGACGCCGCCGGCGATGGCGATGAGGGCTGCCACCACGATGTCCACAACGCGCCAGGACTTGCTGGTGGTCTTCTTGATTGCTGTCGTTGCCATGCGATCCTCCTGAGGAACAGGAGGGGAAAGTGGATACAGCAACCGGCGCTGCCGCCGTTGCCGCACACTTCGAGAACTCGACTCCCTTGCGCCGGTACTAACCGGATCAGGTTCGAGGGTCTGCGGCTGTCCGCACTCTCAGCGCCCACCTGCGGTCCCTGGCATGGCCAGTGATGCCCGACGGCGGCGCTCCCCTGTCGTTGAATGTTTCTGTCGGTAAATAATCGCCCTTGTGGGCGGGGTCCAGTTTACACCGGAGGAGGGGTAGATTGTGGGCCATGACTGCCAATTCCCCGCATGTGACCGAGTTCGATCCGGATTCCGATGCCATCCAGCAGGAAGGATCCCTGCAAGCGCTCATCGCCCGGATCGAAGGCGAAATCCACGAGCTACAGTTTCCCGGCTTCTCCCTGGACGATGCACTCAACCTCGGGCTGCTGCTGGTGGAGCTGGGCAAGGAGGGCCAGTTTTCCATCGCGATAGACATCACCAAGGGTGAGCAGGTCCTGTTCCATGTGGCGCTGCCCGGCGCCACCCCGGACAACGAGCACTGGATCCGTGCGAAGCAGCGCACGGCCGCCCGGTATGAGGTGCCTTCCCTGCTGGTGGGGCTGCGCGCCCGGCTCAAGGGCGGACGGATCGAGGACAACGCCTGGTTCGATCAAAGCCGGTATGCGGCCCACGGCGGCTCCTTCCCGGTCTACGTCACAGGGGTGGGCGCAGTCGCAACCGTGACCGTCTCAGGGCTTCCCCAGGTGCAGGACCATGACCTGGTGGTACAGGCCCTGCGCGAGATCCTCGGTTCCATGCGGGCGGACTGACCTCCAGTGGGCGGACGGACTGCAGCATCAAAGCGGACTATGGACGCCGCGAAATGCTGGGAGTACATTCGAGGCCAGCGGCCGGAGTTCCAAACAGGAGGACGCCATGATCGGTCCTGCAGCCGAAAACCAAGTGCGTGCGGCGGTGGACAAGGCAGCCGAGGAAATGATCTATATCGGCCCGGACCACCCTTACTATCCACTGCTGGCGGAACTTGTGTCCGCCGTCGGGAAGGCCTGGCAGCAAGGGTACGAGCACGGACGCCGGGGCGGGCACCGGGCCAACCCCTATGTGTGGAGTACCTCGGAGGGGTGAGTGCCACCACCGGCAGCGGGGTCCGCCGCGTGCTGGCTGTCCGCCAGATGGAAAGCGTACTTAGCTTTTATTAGTAATCATGCTTACTATGTTGTCTCCCGGCTTTTGAGGAGACAGGACAATGACAGTCAGCACCCGGGCCACCGGAGCAAGGACCGGCCTGCAGAAGGCAGCGCTTGCAACGGGCGCCCTCTTCCTCCTGGTGGGTGTCCTGGGATTCATCCCCGGGATCACCAGCAATTATGAAGCCCTGGGCTTGGCCGGGCACGGCTCCGGGGCCTTGCTGTTGGGAGTTTTCCAGGTGTCCATCCTGCACAATATCGTGCACGCGGCCTTCGGGGCGGCGGGACTGTTGCTGGCCCGGACCCACCAGCAGGCAAGGAGCTTCCTCATCTACGGGGGCGTTGTCTACCTGGTCCTTTGGCTGTACGGACTCCTGGTGGGTGATCAAACCCCCGCCAACTTTGTCCCCCTCAACGGCGCCGACAATTGGCTGCACTTGGCCCTAGGCTTGGGCATGATCATCCTGGCCATCCTGCTGTCACCGCGGACCACCCCAAAAACGCCGCCCCGGACCTGACCCGCCGGCCAAACCGAAACCGTCACCGTCGACGCCGCAGCACAGGCAGCACCGGCAGTACCACTGCCACCCATAAGGAGCATCATGAAAATCCCCGAAGCCCGAGGCCCCCTTAGCAGCGCCCTTTTTACTTCCCTGGCCGTTGGCGCCGGCACCGACGACGCCACGACGCGCGTCGAAGAACTGCGCCGGCTGGTCACGGCAGGGCTCGCTGCAGCCACAGACATCATCGGGGACGACGACGTCCAGCTGGCACTTTTCTGCCTTTATGAGCTCCACTACTCCGGCCTTGAAGGCGTCAGCGACGACTGGGAGTGGGAGCCGGGCCTTATCCAGGTTCGCCGCCTGCTCGAAAGGCCGTTCGAGGAAGCGCTACGGGCCGCTGCCCAGGCGGCAGCCGGGGAGCTGGACCTACCGCCGGCAGCAGAGATGACCAGTGACGCAGTGGCCGACGTCCTGTTTGGACTGGCCGGAACCGACACCGGGCCCAGCGTGTCCCGCTACGTGGCGAAAAAGGCGAGCCTGGACCAGCTCAAGGAGTTCCTCATCCACAAGTCCGTCTACCAGCTGAAGGAAGCGGACCCGCACACCTGGGCCATCCCCAGGCTTACAGGTCGGCCGAAGGCGGCGCTGGTGGAAATTCAGGCCGACGAGTACGGCGGAGGACGCCCGGAACGGATGCACAGCGCGCTCTTCGCCCGCACCATGCGGGGACTGGGAATGGACGACCAATACGGCGCCTATGTCAACGCGGTACCCGCCATCTCCCTCGCGGCGGTGAACATGATGTCCCTCTTCGGGCTCAACCGCCGGCTTCGCGGGGCCATCACGGGACACCTGGCACTTTACGAAATGACCTCGTCCCGGCCCAACCGCCTGTACGGCAACGGCTTCCGGCGGCACGGCTTCGATACCGAGGTGACCCACTATTTCGACGAGCACGTTGAAGCCGACGCCGTCCACGAGCAGATAGCGGGCCGCGACCTTGCGGGTGGGCTGGTGGAAGCTGAGCCCGGGTTACTCGGGGATGTCCTGTTGGGTGCAACGGCGGCAATGGCGATCGACGGCAGGATTTCCACGCACCTTTTGGCCTGCTGGGAAAACGGCGAGACCTCGCTGAGGGCGGCAGTGCCGGCGGCGGCATGAACGCTAAGGGCATCGTGTCCGCAGAGTACATCCTGCCGCTGCGTTGGACCGAGGATTCGCAACTGCCGGACCTGGCCGCGTACCTTGGGCGCCTGGTCAAGTGGATACCCGTCACCGTGGTGGACGGCTCCGACCCGGAACTGTTCGAGCGGCATGCGGCAGCCTTCCCGGCTGGCGTTCGCCATCTCCGTCCGATGCAGGGCGGCGGGGACAGCCACAGCAGGGGCGAAGGCAACGGCAAGGTAGCCGGCGTCATGACGGGCGTCCGTGCCGCCAGGGCTGAGCTGCTGGTGATAGCCGACGACGACGTGCGCTACACGCGCGAATCGCTCACCGCCGTCGTCAATCACCTTGCCTCAGCGGACGTAGTGCGGCCGCAAAACTACTTCGAGCCCCTGCCGTGGCATGCGTGGTGGGACACGGCCAGGACACTGATCAACCGGGCCTGGTCCGCAGATTACCCGGGAACCCTGGCCGTGCGGAGGAGTGCACTGCTCGCCACCGGCGGTTACGATCCGGTGCTCTTCGAGAACCTCGAGCTCATCAGGACCGTGAAGGCAGCTGGCGGCCAGGAAAAGATCCTGCCGGACCTGTTTGTTGCCCGCCGGCCGCCCGGGCCGCGGCACTTCCTCAAGCAGCGCACCCGCCAGGCCTACGATGACTTCGCCCAGCCCCGCCGCCTCGCCGCGGAGTTATCCCTGCTTCCGGCGATAGCCGCAGCAGCCTGCCTCCCCCGGGGGCTCCGCGGGCGGGCCTTGCTCGGACTGGCGGCCGCGCCGGTTATCTTCGCCGGCATTGGGCGGCAACGGAACAACGGCGCAGCCGTCTTCCCCCTCCGGGCGGTGTGGTGCGCCCCGCTGTGGGCCCTGGAACGGGCTGTTTGTATCTGGATCGCGCTGGCATTCCGCATCGCCGGCGGCGTTCCCTATGCCGGGACACGGCTAGGGACCGCTGCCCACTCGGAGGCTGAACTGCAGCGCAGGCATTCCGGAAAACTGGCCACTTTGCGCCAACAAGACATCAAGCCGTCAGCCAGCAACCGAGACCAGGAGCAGCCATGAACCAGGAACCCGCCGAAAGCTCGATCGTGGTGTGCCCGGATGGGCCCCTGATTGTCCGGGGCGACTTCGAAATCGTGACGCCCTCCGGCGACCCCGTCCCGCGCGAGCGTAAGACTGTAGCACTGTGCCGCTGCGGCGCCTCGGCCATCAAGCCCTACTGCGATGGCACCCACAAGATGATCAAGTTTCGGACGGAACCGCCCGTTGCTTGAACAGCACTCCTCCACTGAGTGCGCAACGCCAGCAGCGAACCGGCGCCTTGCCGCACCGGGCGCCGCCATGATGCCGCTAGGCTGAAGTCAGCCCGTTTTCCGCCCGCAAGGAGTACTAAGAATGAACCTCTTCATCAAGCTGCTCGGCACCGGTGTGAGCCTTGGCGCCGGCTTCGTCGGAACCAAGCTGGTCAACACCATCTGGGAAAAGTCCACAGGACGGAAGCCGCCTACCGGCAAGGACGAGGACATCCCCACCAGCCTGCAGTCGGCGCTGACCTTCGCGTTGATCTCGGCCTCGGTCAGCACCATCATCCAGGTCCTGGCCAACCGAGGCACCCAGCGGGCCATCACCCGGTTCGCCAAGAGCAAGGACATCGTCTAACAAACGTAGTTTTTGTCCAGGTAAGCCGGGCTAAATCGTTCGGAAGCCAGCATATCTGGACAAAAACTCTTAAGGCTGGGAGCCGTCGCCGGTACCGTCCTCACGGGCGGTCTTGGCGGCGGCTTTCTGCACTACCGCCTCCAGCTCATCCGCCGTCAGCAGCTCGCGGTGCAGGTGCTTGGTCCGGTAGCCCGCCCTGCCCACCATGTGGGCGGACACCGGCACCGTCAACAGCTGGAAAATCCAGGCGACCACCAGCACGGGCCACACCCACCAGGTACGCATCTGCAGGCCGATGGCTGCCAGCAGCAGGAACAGCCCCAGCACCTGCGGCTTGGTGGCGGCGTGCATGCGGCTCAGCAGGTCCGGAAAACGGAGCAGGCCGATCGCGGCGCCCAGGGACATCACGGCACCCACCACCATGAAGACGGCTGACAGCAGGTCGATCCAACCGTCGAGGGCAGTGGCTTCAGGATTCAATGGGCTGTTCCCTTCGATCGGCCACAAACCTGGCAACAGTCACGGACCCGATGAAGCCGATGATGGAGATGGCCACCACGAGCATCAGGTTGTTCAGGTGCCGGTTAACGGCCATGTCCACACACAACGCGCCGCCGAGGATGGCGAGCAGGACGTCTGTGGCAAGCACCCGGTCCAGCAGCGACGGCCCGCGCGAAATCCTGATGATGGCGCCGGCTGCGGCCAGCGAGAAAATGACGGCTGTAACAACCAGGACGGTCTGCATCATGATGCTGCCTCCATACGAACGGTTTCGAGTTCTTCCCTGGTACCCATGATCCTGATCAGCCCGGCTTCGATGGACCGCACCTCCTGCCGGAGGTTCTCCACCTCCTCCGGGGAGCTGATGTTCAGTGCATGCAGGTAGAGGGTGGAGGTTGACCGGTCCACCTCCACCACCAGCGAACCGGGAATCAGGGAAATCACGTGCCCGGTGGCCGTGACCAAAAGATCCTGGTGGCTCCGCAGGGTCACAGCCACCACAGCGTTCCTGACCCGCGGCCCGCGCGCTGTTGCCAGGTACAGGACCTGGCCGCTGGCAACCACCACCTTGGCCAGGAACGTGAGTGCGAAGGGGACGGCGTAGAGGATGTTGAAGCGGCCGCTGAGTTCCACCGGCGGGAGATAGAACAGCCGGGCTACGGCTACGGCCAACAGCGCACCGAACAGGAGGTTTCCGGGGCTGAAGTCCTGCCACAGGGCGCCCCAGACAATGACCAGCCACACCAGGAGCGGAAGTTCCTGGCGCAGCGAGATGCGCCGGCGGCTCATTTTCCTCCTCCGGACGTGAGAACCATGGGGACCGTGGTGTCCTCGCCCAGCACGGCCTGGATGTAGGAAGACCGGTCCAGCATGTCCTCGGCGGCCTGGTCGGAGACGGTGAACAACGGACCCGCGAAAACAGTGAGCGCAACGCCGAGGACCACCAGGCCCAGGGTGGAACCCACCATGGTGCGCGGCAGGAGCGTCACGGTATTCCGCTTGGCACCCGGTCCGGCCACTGCTGCCATCGGCGGGGCCAGCAGCACGGGATCCGGATGTTCGGCGTCGCCGGGGCTGCGCCAGAAGGCGCGGTTCCACACCCTGGCGATCGCGAGCAGGGTCAGGAGGCTGGTGACAACTCCGCCGATCACCAGCGCGTAGGCCAGCGGCGTGCCCAGTTCGATGCCGGCCTGCATCAGCCCCACCTTCCCCAGGAATCCGGAGAACGGCGGGATGCCGGCCAGGTTCATGGCGGGAACAAAGAACAGCAGCGCCAGCAAGGGCGAGAGTTTCGCGAGGCCGCCCAGGCGGTCCACGGACGAACTGCCGCCACGGCGTTCAATTAGCCCCGTCACCAGGAAAAGACTGGTCTGGATGGTGATGTGGTGGGCCACGTAGAAAACCGCCGCGCCCAGGCCGGCCGTAGAGGACATCGCCAGGCCAAACACCATGTAGCCGATGTGGCTCACCAGTGTGAACGAGAGCAGACGCTTAATGTCGTTCTGGGCCAGCGCGCCAAGGATTCCCACCACCATGGTCAGCAGTGCGGCCACCATAAGGGGGGTGTTAAGGGTGTCACCGGGAAAGAGCAGGGTCTCGGTGCGCACCATCGCGTAAACGCCCACCTTGGTGAGCAGGCCTGCGAACACGGCAGTAACCGGCGCGGGCGCCGTGGGGTAGGAGTCCGGCAGCCAGAAGGACAGCGGGAAGACAGCGGCCTTGATGCCGAAAGCCACCAGCAGCATTACGTGCAGGAGCGTTTTGGTGCCCTGGTCCAGTTCGCCGAGCTTGATGGCAAGGTCGGCCATATTGACGGTTCCCGTGGCACCGTAAACCATGGCGATGGAGATCAGGAACAGCACCGATGACACCACGGACACCACCACATAGGTAACGCCCGCGCGGATCCGCGGCCCGGTGCCGCCAAGGGTCATGAGGACGTAGCTAGCCGTCAGCAGGATCTCGAAGCCCACGTAAAGGTTGAACAGGTCCCCCGAGAGGAACGCGTTGGAGACGCCGGCCACCAGGATCAGGTAGGTGGGGTGGAAGATCGAGACGGGCGCGTCCTGGTCGCCGTCGGCCATGCCCTGCCCTGTGGCATACACCAGCACGGCGAGGCTCACGGCCGAGGACACCACCAGCATGAGCGAGGAGAACTGGTCCACCACCATCACGATGCCCCATGGCGGCAGCCAGCCGCCGATGGTCACGGCAGCCGTCCCGCCGTCCCAGACGGAGGCCAGGAGGAAACATTCCAGCAGGAGCGTGAGGGACAGCAGCGCGATGCTGACCGCCCGCTGCGCCCGTGAGTGCCGGATCAGCAGGAAGGTCAGTGCGGCGCCCAGGATGGGAAGTACGACGGCGAGCGGGGCAAAGCTTGCGATGTTCACTTTCCGCCTCCTTCCGGGCCAAGGGCCACATTTCTGGAGCCGGGTTTTTCTTCTGCAGCGGCGCTCTCGGCGGATATCTCCCGGCCTCCGGCCACCACCGTTGCCACGGGGAACTCGGAGGTCTCGGCAGGGATCTCGGCGTCGTCTTCGGCGTCGAAGCTTGGCGTTTCCGCCACGCGGCGGTCTTCGATGTCGTCCTGGATTTCGTCCTGGCGGGCCAGGACCCACGTGCGGTAGATGATGCCGAGCATAAAGGCCGTGACGGCAAAGGAGATCACAATGGACGTGAGGATCAACGCCTGCGGAAGGGGATCGTTGTAGTCCTGGGCCGCAATGTCCTTTGAATACAGCGGGGCAAGCCCGGCGTATCCGCCGGTCGCCAGGATCAGCAGGTTGGTGGCATTGGCCAGGAGCATCAGTCCCAGCAGCACCCGCGTGAGGCTGCGTTCCAAGATCAGGTAGATGCCGCAGGCATAGAGGGAACCCATAACTATCAGCAGGGTCAGGTTTATGCTCATGCTTGGCCCTTTCCGGTGGTCTCGGCGGAGAGGCCTTCCGGACCGTTATCCCGTACGGAAGCGTCCTGCGCTGCTATGCCAGCGGCGTGCGCGTCCCCGGCAAATTCCTGCCCGTCGTCGGCCATGTCATGGGACACAGCGGCGGAACCCTTTTCAAAGTGCTCGTCGATTTCGGCCCCGAGGCTCCGCAGGACGTCCAGCACCAGGCCCACCACCACAATGTAGACACCGATGTCGAAGATGGTGGACGTGACGAACTTGATGTCTGCGAACACAGGCAGCCAGAGTTCGATGATGGCCGTCTGGAACACCTGGCCGCCCAGCAGCAAGGGCACTACGCCTGAGGCTGCGGCAACTGCCAGCCCGACGCCCAGCAGGGCGCCGGCGCTAATGGGGGTGGCCTCGCGCAGTTCGAACCGCCCGCCTGCCAGGTAGCGGATGGTCAGGGCAAGGCCTGCGGTGAGGCCACCGGCGAAACCACCGCCCGGAAGGTTGTGGCCGGCCAGCAGGAGGTAGAGCGAGAAGATGATCATGGAGTGGAAGATCAGCCGGGTGACCACCTCGAAGATGATGGAGCGCCGTTCCGGGGCCAGGGTCCTGCCCGCCACAATCCACGCGTCCCGGGCAGACGCGGCGAACTTCCGGCTCACGGCCAGCGCAGCGGCGTCACGGGAACCGGGGCTGGCTCCGCGGTAGCGGCCCACAGTGCCGGCGGCAACGCTGGCGGAGTTCTTGATCCGGTCGCCGCGGCCACGGACGAAGATGAGGCTTGCGACACCTGTTGCTGCCAGGGCAAGGACGGTGATTTCACCGAAGGTGTCCCAGGCCCGGATGTCTACGAGCGTGACGTTGACGATGTTCAGTCCCCCGCCGCCTTCGTAAGCGAGGCGCGGAAACTCCAGCGAAACAGGGATGGCTGTCCTGGCGCCCATCGCGTAGATCGCGGCGAACACCATGGTGACGCCGAAGCAAAGGCCGATAATAACGCGAACCACGCGGTATCTGCCGCCGGTGCGGTCCCGAAGCTCTGGCGGCAGGCTCCGCAACGCCAGGACAAAAGCCACCAGGACGATGGTTTCCACCAGCATCTGGGTGAGGGCCAGGTCCGGGGCGGCCTGGAGGGCAAACATCAGTGCGATGCCGTAGCCGGTGACGGAAACCATCAGGACCGCCAGGAACCGTTTGTTGGCCTTGACGGCGGCCAGGGCGCCAATCACGATGCCCGCACCCACCACCAGTTGGAGCGGCGAACCCGGATCCACAAGGTAGATCCCGTCCGGAAGCGGCTTGCCCGCCAGCAGGATGGCCGCCAGGGGCAGCACAAAGGCGACGCTGAGGATGACGGCGAGGTAGTAGTACAACGAACCGCGCTGCGTGCGTCCGGTAATCCACACAGCTACGTCATCCAATGCCCCGATGGTGTACTGGTACGCCTTGTCCGAGTCCACCCACGGCGGCACCAGGGACTGGGCCCGCGTAACAGTGTTGCGGCCTAAGTACATCGCCAAACCCAGCGCGAAGGTCAGGGCAGTCAAACCAAGCGCCGGGGTGAAACCGTGCCACAGGGCAAGGTGGCCTGCCTGCTCAGCCGGCGTGCCGGCGTCGGGAGCGGACGAAGCAAACAGCGCGGCGTACGGCTGGATCCATGCGTCCACAGGGACCGGCCACAGGCCGTAGACAATGGTCAGGAGGCTGAGGATGGCCGGCGCGGCGAGGAAAGAGGGCTTGACGGCCTTGAAGGGTGTGGGCTCGACTCCCGCCTTGACCGCAAACGCACCCCACATGAAGCGTGCACTGTACGCGAAGGTAAGGACGGACCCCAGGACCAGCCCGGCCAGGACCACCATCCCCCAGGGACCGGCGGCAGGGTCGCTTGCGTGGTGGACAAAGGCCTCCAACACCGATTCCTTGGCCACGAAGCCCGCCAGCAGTGGCACACCTGCCATGGACGCGGCGCCGATGCCGGCCACAGTTCCCAGGGCGCGCGAGGACTTGAAGACCCCGGAAAGCTTGCGGACATCGCGGGTTCCGGACTGGTGGTCGATGATGCCCACCACCAGGAAAAGGGTGGCTTTGAACAGGCCATGGGCCAACAGCATGGCCAGGCCGGCGAGGGCCGCGTCCGGCGTGCCCAGCCCCACCACCATAGTGAGGAAGCCCAGCTGGCTTACCGTGCCGTAGGCAAGGATGAGCTTGATGTCGGTCTGCCGCAGCGCCCGGTAACCGCCCACCAGCATCGTCGCCAGCCCGAGGCCCAGCACCACCGGCTGCCAGAAGGACGTCTCGGCGAAGCCCGGGGCCAGCCGTGCAACGAGGTAAATGCCCGCTTTGACCATCGCCGCGGCATGGAGGTAGGCGCTGACCGGGGTGGGGGCCGCCATGGCTCCGGGGAGCCAGAAATGGAAGGGAACCAGCGCCGATTTGGTGATGGCACCCACCAGGATGAGTACGACGGCGGCACCCACCAAGGAGCCCGCAGGTCCGCTTACGAGCGCCGGCGCCTGCTGGAGGATGTCCGAGATGCGGTACGTGCCGGCCGCGTAGCCAAGCATGATCAGGCCCACCAGCATCGCGAGGCCGCCCGCGGTGGTGACCATAAGTGCCTGAAGTGCAGACCGCCGCGCTGCCAGCCTGGTGCGGGCGAATCCGATCAGGAGATAGGACAGGATGGTGGTGAGTTCCCAGAAGATAAACAGCAGCAGGAGGTCGTCCGCCACCACCAGGCCGAACATGGCTCCGGCGAAGGCCAGGAGCTGGGCTCCGAAGGCGCCAAGGTCCTGGTCCTTCTTTTTGAAGTACCTTGCGCAGTAGACCAGGACCAGCGAGCCGACGCCCAGCACCAACAGGGACATGACCCATGCCAGGGCATCCATGCGGAAGGCGAACTCAAGCTGGAGGCC
The DNA here is from genome assembly GCF_059090465.1 of Arthrobacter sp. MDT2-3. Classification (NCBI taxonomy): domain Bacteria; kingdom Bacillati; phylum Actinomycetota; class Actinomycetes; order Micrococcales; family Micrococcaceae; genus Arthrobacter; species Arthrobacter sp. MDT2-3. The sequence continues at coordinate 437,441 of NZ_JBNHFS010000004.1, forward strand.
CGGGATCCAGGGGACCACTTCGGCGACCGCCCCGTCCCTGGAGTAAACAGGGCCGTGCTGGAACAGCAGCCAGATGAAGGAGACAGCGGGAACAGCCGCCAGTGCGCAGAAAGCATTGCGGCCCCATGCCCTGAAGAGGAACGGCGCCACCACAGCCACCGTAAAGTGCACGGCCAGGACTGTGATCACTGTTATCTCCGCAACGTCAGGGATTCGATTGTCAAAAGTTGGAGCAGGCGGCTTTTGGTTGGGTTCGGGAGGAGCCAGTTTATCAAGACCCGGCCTCCTCTTCCTTCCTCCGTGTTGTATCCTGCCCCCGCATTCCCCGGCGTGACGGGCTCGAAGTCCGCCGCCTGTTCGCCATCGGCGGATACGATGCATCATATGAACAGCGCCAGCGCTCCCGGGGCAACCCATCCGTCCTCGGAACTTGAATCCGGGAACCAGGCAACCAGCAAGGGCCGGGTTCTGGCCTGGGCGTCCTGGGACTGGGGTTCGGCCGCCTTCAACGCCGTCATGACCACGTTCGTCTTCACCGTGTACCTCACGTCCAACGCGTTCGGGGGCGAAGACCAGGCGTCGGCTGTCCTGGGCGGGGCGCTGGCCGTTGCCGGCTTGGCCATCGCTTTACTGGCTCCGGTCACCGGGCAACGGTCGGACGCCGGCGGCAGGCGCAAGCTCTGGCTGGGAGTCAACACGGCCGCCGTCGCCATTCTCACTGCACTGTGCTTCTTTGTATTCCCCCGGCCCGAATTCCTCCTGCTGGGAGTGTCCCTCATCGCCCTTGGCAACGTGTTCTTCGAGTTCGCGGGGGTCAACTACAACGCCATGCTTGCCCAGATCTCCACGCCGCGGAACATCGGAAAGGTCAGCGGCCTAGGGTGGGGGGCGGGCTACCTGGGCGGCATCGTTGCGCTGTTGATCGTCCTGCAGTTGTTCGTCCAACCAAGCTTCGAGTGGTTCGGCGCCTCAACGGAGGACAGCCTGAACATCCGGCTCGTGGCAGTCTTCTCTGCCCTGTGGTTCTTTGTGTTCGCCTTGCCCGTGCTGTTTGCCGTGCCCGAACTGCCAAAGGCTCCGCAGGTTGGCCGCCTGGGAATCATGGGCAGTTACGGGCTGCTGATCCGCCGGATCAAGGCGATCTATGCCACCAGTCCGCACACCATCTACTTCCTGCTGGCCAGCGCCGTTTTCCGGGACGGCCTGGCCGCGGTCTTCACCTTCGGCGGAATCATCGCCGCGGGCACTTTTGGCTTCGAACTGTCTGAGGTCATTTTCTTCGCCATCTTCGGCAATGTGGTGGCCGCTGTGGGCGCCATCATCGGCGGTTTTCTTGATGACAAGATCGGGCCCAAGTCAGTGATTATCGGATCCCTGGTGGGCCTGCTCATCGCCGGCACGGTCATCCTGGTCCTGGGCAACGGCAACTATGACTTCTTCGGCATGGACTGGCCCGGCAGCACCACCTTTTGGGTGTTCGGGCTGTTCCTTTGCCTGTTTGTGGGTCCCGCCCAATCCTCGTCCCGGGCGTACCTGGCCCGGCTTGCCCCGCATGGCGAATCCGGCGAGCTCTTCGGGCTTTACGCCACCACCGGCCGGGCCGTCAGTTTCCTGGCGCCGGCGCTCTTTACCCTCTGCATTACGCTGGCCACCCCGCTGGTGGCCCCGGGTGAAGCTCAACGCTGGGGCATCCTGGGAATCATGGTGGTTCTCCTGGCCGGGCTCCTGGTTCTGCTGCCGGTGAAGTCACCGGACAAGGCCCCCATCGCGGTCATCCCCGCGGCCTGATTTTCCCCGAACGCTGCGGCAGCACGCGCATCTGCCTCGCCTTTTGCTGTGCCCGCCGCAGCCACCAGCTACCCTGCCGTGTTGGCCCTTGAGGTATTGACTCCTTCTGTTATCGATCACATACTTGAACTGATCGAGAAAATGAATCCTTTCAATGACGAGGAGCACTATCCATGGAGCAGGCCTCCCGCCGCCCGCGAGCAGGAATCATCGGCACGGGCGGCATAGCCCACGCCCACGCCGAAGCCCTTCAACTCGCTGGCGCAGAGCTCGTGGTCGCGGTGGACATCGACGCAGACCGCGCAACAGCATTTGCGGAGAAAATGGGCTTCGCCCAGACGGCGCCCAGCCTGGCCGCTGCAGCCGAAGCCGGCCTGGACGTCGTCGCCGTCTGCACCCCGCCGTCGTCGCACGCGTCCCTGGCCCTGGAGGCACTGTCCCTTGGCCTGAACGTGGTGCTGGAGAAACCTCCGGCACTCTCGCTGCGGCAGATGCGGGAGCTGCAGGCGGCCGAACGCGCCTCCCGCAAGCACGTCAGCTGCGTCTTCCAGCACCGGTTCGGCAGCGGCGCCCGCAAGCTGGCCGCGCTGCAGGAGTCCGGCGCCCTGGGCGCCGCACTCACCGGTTTCTGCAACACGCTGTGGTTCCGCAACCAGGAATACTTTGACGTTCCATGGCGGGGCCAGTGGGACGTTGAAGGCGGCGGGCCCACCATGGGCCACGGCATCCATCAGTTCGACATGCTGCTCCACCTTTGGGGCCCGTGGCAGGAAGTCACCGCCTTTGCCGGCAGGCTGGCGCGCCGCACGGAAACCGAGGACGTGTCCACGGCAATCGTCCGTTTCGAGTCAGGTGCCCTCAGCACTGTCATCAACTCTGTCATTTCACCGCGCGAAACTTCGCAACTCCGGTTCGACTACGAGAACGCCACCGTTGAACTCGAGCACCTCTACGGCTACGACGACTCCCACTGGCGCTTCACCCCGGCCCCCGGACAGGAGCACCTCGCCGACCTTTGGGCAGACGGCTCCGCCGTCACGCCAAGCGGCCATCCGGCCCAGTACGCAGACATCATTCGCGCCATCAGCTCCGGCGCCGTTCCGCCGGTCACCCTTGCAGAGGCCTACCCCACGATGGAACTCGCCGCCGCAATTTACGCTTCCGCCATCACCGGCAAGACCGTCCGCCGCGGCGAAATCACTGAAGGAAACCCGTTCTTCGACCGCGCCGACGGCCGGCTCGAACCCTGGAAACTCGAAAAGAGCAACGCATGAGCACTGCCGCCCCCGCATCCTCCACCACCTCTACTGCCGGCCCCTTCAGCTGGGTTGACGACGGGGCTGCCGTCGCCGTGTCCCTCGACGGCGTCCCTGTCCTGACCTACACCTACGCCGCCGATGATCCCCAGGTGGAGTCACCCAGGCCCTATTTCCACCCTGTCCGGACGCGGACCGGCGACTTGGTGAGCGCCTACCGCCCGCACGATCACGTCTGGCACAAGGGCATCGCCTGGTCGCTGCCGCACCTGGGCCCGGACAACTTCTGGGGCGGCCCCAGCTACCGCCGCGGCCAGGACTACCAGTGGCTGCCCAACAACGGCGCCATGCGGCACGGCGAGCTTCGCCAGGCCGCGGACGACGGCGGCAGGTTCAGTTTTGCTCATACCGTGCAGTGGATTACCCAGGCGGGGTCGCTCGTGGTTGAGGAGGAGCGGTCCTTCCAGGTAGTGCCGGATAACGACGACAGCTACATCCTGGTCTTCGATTCAGCCATGACCAACGTCTCCGGCGAGGACATCCACATCGGATCGCCCACCACGGAGGGACGTGACAACGCCGGTTATGGCGGACTGTTCTGGCGCGGCCCCCGGTCCTTCGCCGGCGGAGCGATCATCGGACCCGGTGGGGCCACAGGTGAGGAGCTGCGTGGACAGCGGGCACCGTGGCTTTCCTTCGTGGGCCAGCATGATGAAACGTGCCGCTTTTCCACGGTTGTGATGGTTGACGACCCCCACAGTGATCACCCCCAGCCGGAGTGGTTTGCCCGGTCCGAGCCCTTCGCCTGCATGGGCCCGGCACCGTTCTTCAGCAAGGAAGTCCTGTTCCCGGCCGGCTCCACCTTGCGGTACCGGTACGGGGTGGTGATAGCGGACGGCGGGTCGGATGCCGGCCGGGCTGAAGCACTTGCCGCCGCCGCCCGCGATGTCCTGGCAGGTGCGGCTGAGCCGCGGGCAGGCCGGGGAACGGAACGATGAATTCATCCGATGCGGTGCACGGCTTCCCCGGCGGTACTGCCGTCAGTGGGCTGCGGGTCTACGACTGGGAGGCGAGTGACGGGCTGTGCGGCGGCTCCCCGCATCTGCATACGGTGTCCTCCGAGGCCTACCTGGTGACAAGCGGGGCCGGCCAGGTCCACACCATCTCAATGGAGGGCCCGGCCGAGCATGACCTCACTGCAGGATCCCTGCTCTGGTTCAGCCCCGGAACAATCCACCGCCTGGTCAACACTGCAGAGCTGACGCTCAACGTCATTATGTCCAACGCAGGCTTGCCGGAGGCGGGGGATTCCGTGCTGACCTTCCCGCGGCACATCCTGCAGGACCCGGACCTTTATGCGCAACACGCGGCCCTCCCGCCGAACGCGGATCAATCAGTGATTTCCTCCGCCGCCCGCCGGCGGCGGGACCTTGCGCTGGAAGGATACGCCGAGCTGCATCAGTCGGTCCTTCGTGACGGGCCGGAGGTCCTGGCTGAATTCCATCTCCTCGCCGCGGCGCTGGTCCGCCCGAAAGTGGAGCGCTGGAAGGAAATCTGGGCTGCGAACGTACGCAGCCAAGTGGCAGCAACGGAGCAAGCGCTGCTGGAGCTGGAGGACGGGTCGGCAGCTTCGATGGCGGGAGCGGCAGTGGTCCGGGGCCGGCAGCGAACTGGTGAGGGCTACGGCATGTGCGGCCGGCTGACCACGTGGGAAGATTCCAGGCTGTGACACAAACCCCGGCCGAGTCCCGGCAACCCGCCCGCGCCGCCACCATTTATGAGGTGGCGCGGCTCGCCGGCGTCTCGCACCAGACGGTTTCGCGGTACATGGCGGACCGTTCGAAGCTGAAGGCGGCCACCTCCGAGAAGGTGGAGCGGGCCATGGCGGAACTGAACTACTCGCCCAACCTGACGGCCCGTTCGCTACGGACCAAGGCCACGTACCGGCTCCTGGCCCTGGTGCCCGGCGCCTCGCCGTATTTTCCGTCCCGGATGCTCAGCGGGGCAGCCGACACGGCCCATGCAGCGGGCTACCAGCTCGACGTCGTGGCCCTGGAAGGAACGGGGCCGGAGCGGACAGCGAGGCTGCGGAAGATCCTCGATGGCGGTCCGTTCGCCGGGGCCCTGTCCTTTGTGCCGATTTCGAACAGCGACCTCCTGCAGGCGCAGGAACGCATCCCAGTGGTAGTCGCCGGGGAGTACGACGACAAGATGCGCGGCCAGGGCCGGATCTCCGACGGCTCCGCAGCGCAGGCCATCGTGGCACACCTCGCGAGCCTGGGACACCGACGGATTGCCCACATTGCCGGACCACAGGAGTGGCCAGCCGCGCGCAACCGCCTGGCCATGTACCGGCGGGCCCTCAGCGACGAAGGCCTGGAGGACGCCGGCGTCGCAGACGCGGAATGGAGCTCGGCCTCCGGCTACAGGGCCGCAAGAACCCTGATGGCCGATACCTCCATCACCGCCATCTTCGCCGCCAATGACCAACTGGCTATCGGAGCCATGCGCGCCCTCCACGACCTTGGCTACAGTGTGCCTGCGGATGTCAGTGTGGTGGGGTGGGATGACCACCCGGAGTCCGCATTCCTGGTGCCCTCGCTGACCACCGTGCAGATGGACCTGGAGGCCCTGGGAAGCAGCACCATGCACCAGCTGCTCGCTGCGCTTACCCCTGATGCCCCCGCTCCCCCGGAGCCCGGCCCTACCGCGATGCGGCTGGTCGTGCGGGAATCCTCAGGACCAGCGCCAAGCGGGTTGCGGCAGACTAGGCTTGGTTCATGAACGTGGATGAGACGGATCTTCCGGGCCTCGGCCGGCGGAAAGATTTTATGACTGCATCCGGCCGCCGAATCGGCGTGGTGGAGCTGCGGGAAGGCCAGATGGAACTCATCGTTTCCACCTGGGATGATCCCGATACGTGCCAGGCTTCGATTCCCTTGACCGGGGACGAGGCTGCAGCCCTCGGAAACCTCCTAAGCGGGCAGCACCTGGCCATGAAGCTGACTGAAGAACACAAGGATGTTCCCGGCATCGTCACCCGGCAATTCTCGATCGCGCCGGACTCCCCGTTCCAGAACCAGCCCATGGGGAAGGCCTGCATCCGCACCCGTTGTGGCGTTTCCATCGTGGCCATCATGCGCGAAGGCGAGGTGCTCCCCTCGCCGGGGCCCGACGTCGTCCTTCACTCTGGCGACCTGCTGGTAGCTGTTGGCACCCAGGAAGGCCTCGACTCGGCGGCCGATATCCTGCGTAACGGATAAACGCGATGGACCCGTTGGCCCTGACCCTCATCGAACTGGGGGCCGTTGTGTTCTGCCTCGGCCTCCTGGCCAGGCTGGCCGGACGGATCGGAATGTCACCCATCCCGCTGTATCTCCTGGGCGGGCTCGCCTTCGGGGCCGGCGGGATCGTCAAGCTCGAAGGCATGCATGAGTTTGCCCACCTCTCCGGGGAAATCGGCGTCATCCTGCTGCTGCTTATGCTCGGACTGGAATATACGGCCGCCGAGCTTTTCACTGGCCTTCGCCGCTCCTGGCAGGCCGGCGTACTCGACCTGGTCCTGAACTTCCTCCCTGGAGCCGCCCTTGCCCTGCTGCTGGGCTGGGGCGGGGTGGGCGCCATGGTGATGGGCGGCGTCACTTACATCTCCTCGTCGGGAATCGCGGCGAAGGTCATCACGGACCTGGGCCGGCTGGGCAACCGTGAAACTCCCGTAGTGCTGTCCATCCTGGTTTTTGAAGACCTGGCGATGGCTGTCTACCTGCCCATCCTCACAGCGATGCTGGCCGGCGTGAGCTTCCTCGGCGGACTGACCACCGTGGGTGTCGCGCTGGCCGTGGTGAGCCTCGTCCTGATGATTGCGCTGCGCCACGGACACCGGGTGTCGAAGGCCGTGCACAGCGAGAACTCAGAGGTATTCCTGCTGAATGTCCTGGGCGCCGCGCTGCTGGTGGCCGGTTTGGCTTCAGCCATGCAGGTGTCCGCGGCGGTTGGGGCCTTCATGCTCGGGATCGCCATCTCCGGCGCCACCGCCCACAACGCCACCCGCATCCTGGAACCGTTGCGGGACCTGTTTGCCGCCATCTTCTTTGTGGCATTCGGGCTCAACACGGACCCCACGTCGATTCCGCCGGTGCTCGGCTGGGCACTCGTGCTGGCCCTCATCACCGCAGCCACCAAGATGGCAACCGGGATCTGGGCTGCAAAGCGGGTGGGCATCGCCCGTCCCGGCCGGTTCCGTGCGGGAGCCACACTGATAGCACGCGGCGAGTTCTCGATTGTCATCGCCGGGCTGGCCCTGGCCTCCGGGGCAATTCCAGACGAACTTGCCGCCCTCGCTACTGCCTATGTGCTGATCATGGCGGTTGTTGGTCCACTGGCGGCACGCTACGTGGAACCGCTGGTCAAAACGGTGCTGCCCCCTGCGGGCATTGCCGCGAAAGCCTAATCAGCGGTTGTTGCGAAAGCCTAGATAGCGGTGCGGTGGAAGTTCAGGTGGCTGCGGCTGGCTGTTGGCCCACGCTGGCCCTGGTAGCGGTTCCCGTAATCGCCTTGCCCATAGGGGTAGGCGGCCGCCGAGGTCAGCCGGAAGAAGCACAGCTGGCCAATCTTCATACCTGGCCACAACTTGATGGGCAGCGTGGCCATGTTCGAGAGTTCCAAGGTGACGTGGCCTGAAAAGCCGGGGTCGATGAAACCTGCGGTGGAGTGGGTCAGCAGCCCAAGCCTGCCCAGCGAAGACTTGCCTTCCAGCCGGGCAGCAATGTCGTCGGGAAGCGTCACCGTCTCATAAGTGGAGCCAAGGACGAACTCGCCCGGGTGCAGGATGAAGGGTTCGTCCTGCTCCACTTCCACCAAGCGCGTGAGCTCCGGCTGTTCTTCGGCCGGATCGATGTGCGCGTACTTGTGGTTGTCGAACAGACGGAAGAACTTGTCGATTCGGACATCCACCGACGACGGCTGCACCATCGCCGGTTCGTACGGTTCCAGCACGATCCGCTGGGAGTCTATTTCGGCGCGAATGTCGCGGTCAGAGATCAGCACCGTCCCAAATTACCGTATCGGTTATCCACAGCCGCATTCTTTCGTTGTTCCTGTGATCTAGTGGGGCTAATGTTGCCTCAGTGATTCAGGCGCCGGATGGTCTCCCGGATGGCCCAACAGAGCTGGGGATGTAGTGAATAAATTGGTCGCGCCCTCTTTTATTGGCGTGCTCTGCGCGCTGGCGCTGGTTTCCTCGTCCGCAGGCACCGCACCCCTGCCGCTTACGGCGAGCCAGGCAGTGAGCGCGGCGGGACCGCGGAGTGTCACCCTGGGCCCAGTCAGCGTGAACGACGACGGCGGCGCTTCCTCGAGCGACCCTTCGGCTGCCTCCGGGCTCACCCCCGCCGTCGAACCGGACATCCGGCCGGCATCACCGGCCGGGACCACAGGTCCGGCCGTTGCGGAGCCAGCCGCGGGAGCAACTGCCACGGAGGCCCTCACCGCACCTGCGCCGGCCACCGCCGCAGCCGCAGAACCAGCCGCAGCACCAGCCCCCGAAGTCCCCTGGATCCCGCCGCTCTGGGGGCCGGACGGGGACCCGGCCCCATCGCCCCAACGCCTGGCGGCCCCCGGGTCCCCTGCTGCTTTGCCCTCGACCGAGGCGTTGATACAGGACAGCAATGCCGCGGCGGTCCTCACGGTGTTCAACAGGATCAATGAGTACCGGGCATCCAAGGGCCTGAACCCGGTGAAGTACCACCCCACCGTGGCAGGGCTGGCGCAGGAGTGGTCGGACAGCATCGCCTCCCGTGAAGTCATTGAGCACCGCGCCAGTTTCTGGACTGACGCCCGTGCCATGAATGCCAACAACGGCGCCGGTGAAGTCATCGCCATCCGCACGGACCGTGACGCCGCACAACTGGTGGAGTGGTGGAAGGGGTCTGCCGGCCACAACGCCATGCTGCTCGATCCACGTTTTAATGTCATGGGTGCCGGGATCTCTTACACGGACCGAACGTACAAAATCTGGGGCGTGGTGAACTTCTTTGGCTACACCAGCCTGCCGGCCGGCACCGTGAATTCCCCCGGCGGCGCAGTGTCAGGCCCTGCGTTCCCCCCGCCCACGCCCAGCATCTGCGACGCTCCCGGCCGGCATATGCCGCCCACTTTGGACCTCTCGGCCGCAGCCATCAAGGGGCCAGCCGACCTCGTGGCAGTTGACTCAGCGGGCCAACTCCTCGCCCGCGCGGCCACCGGGGCGCGCACCTACGCCGCGGCCCGGTCCATCGGGTCAGGCTTCGCAGGCGCCAAGGACGTGTTCACTACAGACTGGGACCGCGACGGCGCATACGACCTCCTGACGCAATGGACCAACGGCACCGTCACCCTGCACCGCGGCATAGCCGCCGGCGGATTCCAGGTGCCGGTCACGCTTGGGAGCGGCGGCTGGGAAACACTCACCCTTGCAGTGGGCGGCTGGTGCGCCAACAACAGGTACCCCCAGCTTCTGGCACTGGACGGAGGCGGGAACCTTTACCTGTACCCCAACAAGGGGCTGGGAGATCTCTCCGAGCGCGCTTTGATTGGGAACATCGGTACCGCCCGGAAGTTGTCCATGGTGGATTACGACGCTGACGGGTTCCAGGACATCCTGGCCGTGCGGTCGGACGGATCCGTCCAGCTTCACCGCGGCTGGGGCACCACCGCGCTGCGCGCGGAGACAAGGCTGACCATTGCCACCGGCTGGGGCGACGTTACGGGGATTCGCCCGCTGCGGGACGTTACCGGACTCAACTCCACTGGGGTGGCGCTCCGCCGGGCCTCGGACGTGGTGCAGTACTGGGACCTGACGTCAGGAAGCCTGGCCTCGCCGTCGAACATTACAGGCCCATGGACGGGGCAGCGGCTGGCGCAGTAAAGGCTATATGGCCGGTTGGAGCTCCAAGACGGCCTTGAGCCGCTCCAGCTGGCCTACCTCGGAGCTGAGGCTCCGCTGCATCATCGTGTTAAGCAAACCGAGCCGGTTCAGGAAAGTCATCGGGTTCAGGAACCCATAGGGCCCCTCCTGCTCGGCTTCAACCGCGAACCGGACGCGCGTGCCCGACGTTTCCGTGCTCAGGTAATAGCCGCCCGACCGGCATGACGGGCCCGAAACGACATCAAACTGGATTTCAGCCCCAGGCCTTGCTTGGGTGATTTCCAGGTCGGCCGGGATGCTCAGGCCGGACCGCCCTGCCACCATCTGCCGGTACACGGCGCCCTTGGTTCCTGCGGAGCCCCGCAGCAGTTTGACGCTGCGGACGCCGTCCCGCCAGAGCGGCAGGTTGGTTGCATCGAGCAGGTAGAGGTACACAGCCATGGCATCGCGGCGGATGAGGACCTCATGCTCTGCGAATGCCATCGGGATCTTTCATAGTTGACGTCTACCTGCCGCAGCAGCTGCACCCCCCGGCTTTGCAGCTACCCGGATCAGGTTAGCCCGCACTCCCCCGCCCCCACCTAGCCAGCGCCCGCGACGTTATTGAAGAGTTACTGGATGACGTCCCAGATGTTGGGACACGCGCACCCCGCCCGCCGCTTGGACGGCCCGCCGCCACATCTGCGCTAAGCTATGTTCTGCCCCTGGAACGGGGCGATGCGGCTGTAGCTCAATGGTAGAGCGCTAGCTTCCCAAGCTTGATACGCGGGTTCGATTCCCGTCAGCCGCTCCACGAGTGCAGCGGAAGAGGCACTCAGACCCCGGGTCCATTAGGTACCGGCGTGTATCGTCAGAGGTCAGGAACCTCTTCGGTTCCGCTACAGGAGCAATCATGGCTGACAAGTCCCCGCGTCAAGCAGCATCCAAGAAATCCGGCAAATCCATCAAGGAAAAGCGCGCAGACAAGAAGGCCGCTTCCGCGCCGGCCAGCTCCCTGGACCTGACGTCCAGCAAGGCCGCAAAGAAGAAGTGACCGGCCTCGAGAACAAACTGACCCTGGGCGTCCTGGCGTCCACGCGAAAACCGGCCGAGCGCCGGCTCCCCATCCACCCGCTGCATTTTGAGCGCATCGCGCCCGATGTTCGCCAACACATCATCCTCGAGCAAGGCTACGGCGAACGCTTCGGCGTCCCGGACGCGCACCTTTCCACCCTGGTGGGCAGGATGGCCGGCCGGGAGGAACTGCTGGCGGAGGCCGACGTCGTCCTCCTGCCGAAGCCGCAACCGGAGGATCTCGCCGAACTGCGCGACGGGCAGGTCCTTTGGGGCTGGCCGCACTGCGTCCAGGACCGCGCCATCACCCAGCTGGCTATCGACAAGAAGCTGACGCTGATCGCCTTCGAGGCCATGAACCACTGGGCAAGCGACGGCGGCTTCGGCCTGCACGTCTTCCACAAAAACAACGAGCTTGCAGGGTACTGCTCGGTCCTGCACGCTCTGGCGCTGACCGGTTCAACCGGCGACTACGGGCGGCGGCTCAGCGCAGTGGTGATCGGTTTCGGCGCCACGGCCCGCGGTGCAGTGACGGCCCTGAATGCCCACGGTATCCACGACGTCCAGGTACTGACCAACCGCGGAGTGGCCGCCGTAGGCGCGCCTATTCACTCGGTCAATATCGTCCAGTTCGATCACGACGACGAAGCACCCTTCCTGAGCCAGGTCATCACCGAGCGGGGCCGGGTGCCGCTGGCGCCCTTCCTGGCCGAGAGCGACATCGTGGTCAATTGCACCCTGCAGGACCCCAACAATCCGCTGACCTACCTGCAAACAGAGGATCTTGCCGCTTTCACCCCGGGCAGCCTGATCGTGGACGTTTCCTGCGACGAGGGAATGGGATTCAGCTGGGCCAGGTCCACCACATTCGCAGATCCCATGTTCACCCTGGGTGAACACGTCAACTACTACGCGGTGGACCACAGCCCGTCCTATCTCTGGAACTCCTCCACATGGGAGATCAGCCAGGCCCTGCTCCCGTTCCTGGCAACGGTCATCGACGGCCCGGAGGCGTGGGCCGGGAACGACACCATTACCCGGGCCATTGAGATCCGCGAAGGCGTCATCCGCAACAAGGATGTCCTCGAGTTCCAGAAGCGGGAAGCCGCATACCCGCACCTAGCCCTGTAGCCCGACTTACGCCGCCGTCGCCTTGCTGACGATGCTCACGGGGTGGCGGCGGTCCTTGAGGCTGACCCTCAGCAGCAGCGAGCCTTTCCGCGCCAGGACGACGGCGACCGTCAGGGCGGCGAGAGCCGGGACTCCCCCGGCGACCAGCAGGGCCACGTGCGGGCTGGCATGCTCGGAGAGCCAACCGAGCATCGGCCCGCCTATTGCCTGGCCGCCGATCAGGACCATGATGTACAGGCTCATGACCCGGCCCCGGATGCTCATGTTGGAGCTGACTTGGACGAGTTGATTCGATCCCGTCAGGAACATCAGGCACCAGAATCCGGACAGCACCATCACCGCCCCGAACACCGGCATGGACGGTGCCACGGCAGCAAGGCAGAGCATGATTCCGTACATGCCGGCGCAGAACACCACGGAGCGGAGCCGCAATTGCCGGCGCCGCGTCGACGCCACGGCTCCCGCTAGCGCGCCAAGTGCCACGAGGGCGTTCAGCAGCCCGTAGCCTCCGGCTCCGACGTCGAAGACGTGATCGGCGAAGGCGGCAAGCACTACGGGCAGGCTCATGGCAAAAACCGCGATGAACCCCGCCATCAGCCACGGCCAGTAGATGGTGGGCTTGCTGAGGGCATAGCTGAGTCCTTCGCGGAGCATGCCCTTGCTCTTGGGCGTCGGTGCACTGACGAACAGCTGGTCCTTCCGCAGGATCAGGAGCATGGCTACCGTGGAACAACAGGCCACGGCATTGCCGGCAAACGCCCAACCGGCCCCCACGGCGGTCAGCAACCATCCAGCGAGGGCGGGACCAATCAGTCCTCCAAGTTGGAAGGTGGTGGAGTTGACGCTGATCGCGTTGCGCAGGTACTTCGGCCCCACCAGTTCGTTGACGAACACTTGCCTGGCGGGCTGATCCAGCACGGTGACCAGGCCGAGGACCAGGGCGATGACGTAGACGTGCCAGACTTCAACGGTCCCTGTCAGCGCAAGAACCGCGAGCGCGGCAGCCAGGACCGCGGCCATACTCTGGCACAGGATCAGGATTTTCCGTTTGGCGAATCGATCCGCCACCATGCCGCCCCAGGGTCCCAGCAGAAGGGAGGGCAGGAACTGCAGCGCCACGGTGATGCCCACCGCAGTTACGGATCCGGAAAGCTGCAGGACCATCCAGTCCTGGGCGATGCGCTGCATCCAGATGGCGATGACGGCGATGAAGTGACCCACCGCGAAGATCCGGAAATTCGGGACCTTCAGCGAGATAAAGGTGTGCTTCCACGGCAGTTGGTCAGCGACGACGGCGAGGGGCTGGGTCTGGTTATCCGGCGGCGCAGCGCTCGTGGAGTCGATGACGGGCTGGGTGACGGTTGCCGATGAAGGCGGAGGGGGTGCCACAGGTGTGTCCTCAAATTGCGGTCGGTCCGGGATGCCGTTAACGCTAGGCTGGGTGCACGTGATTATGGAGACGTATTGTCCCTATAACTCGTATTGCAAACTGCAATGCCGCCTCTATCCGCACCCTGCCCCACTGGAGTCCACAGTGTTTGAACCTGCGCAGCTGCGCTCCTTCCTGGCGGTCGCCGAAACCCTGAGTTTCACCAAGGCTGCTGATCGGCTGGGGCTGGCCCAACCAACCGTCAGCCAGCACGTCCGCAAGCTAGAAACAGCTGCCAAACGGGTGCTGATCACAAGGGACACGCGGGATGTCCGGCTGACGGACAACGGGGATGCGATGGCAGGCTTCGCACGGAACATCCTCTCGGCTCACGACGCCGCTGCACGGTATTTTTCCGGCTCCGCCATGCGTGGAAGGCTCCGGTTTGGTACCGCTGATGATTTGGCAATTACCGGCCTGCCAAGGATCCTTCGCGAATTCCGGCAAATCTATCCGCAGATCAACCTGGAACTCACCGTCGGCCAAAGCGATCAGCTGTACCGGAAGCTCAATGCGGGCCAGCTGGACCTCGTCTTTGTGAAATGGGTCGCCGGGGCCAAGGACGGCACAGTGGTGCAGCACGACTCGTTCTCCTGGGTGGGCCAGGAACAGACCGTGCTGGAACCCGGGGCTCCCGTCCCGCTGATCGCCTACCCCTCACCCAGCTTGAGCCGAAAGCTCGCCATCGATGCATTGGAGGCGCACGGCAGGACCTGGCGCATCACCTGCACCACGCGCCAGATCAGCGGCGTCCTTGCCGCAGTCCGGGCCGGCATCGGGGTCGCCGTCATGCCGTCCTCGCTGGTGCCCGACGACTTGAAGATCATCACCCGCCGCTTTGACCTGCCGGCAGTGGGCGACGTAGATTTCACCCTGATCCGCAACCCCTTGGCAAACTCCGAGGTGATCGATGCGCTGACGCAGTCCATTGTGGGGCGGACCATCAACCGCCCGGCCTAGGCACTTCGAACCTATTGATGCCGGTCCCCGCCTGCGGGCTCACGCCGACTAGGTTGTACGCATGACAGCAACCACCGGCGTTGTACAGCAGTTCGCCCTTGACGTTGGATTCGGGGTCCGGATCAACTACTTCGACACGGGCGGGGACGGTTCTCCGGTCGTTATCCTGCACGGCCTTGCCGGCAGTGCAATGGAATTTTTCGAAACCGCCGGCGCCCTTCCGGAATTCCGGACCATCCTGGTTGACCTGCGCGGCCACGGCCGAAGCACCTCACGGCCCAGCGACCTTTCCCGGGAAGCCTTTGTTGCCGACGTCGTCCACGTGATCGAGTCCGCGGTGGGCGGCGCCGTGGCACTCGTGGGCCAATCGATGGGCGGCCATACCGCGATGCTCGTTGCAGCGAAGCGGCCGGACCTGGTCAGCAAGCTCGTGCTTCTGGAAAGCAGTGCCGGCAGCAGCAGCGCTGCCGGGAATATGCAGCTCGGAGAATTCTTCCGTTCCTGGCCGGTTCCATTTCCAAGCCGGGCCGCCGCGAAAGAGTTCCTGGGCAACGGGCCCCTGCAGGACGCGTGGGTGGCCGACCTTGAAGAACGGGAGGACGGGTACTGGCCCCGCTTCTGTGCTGACGTCATGGCGGGCACGATGGAAGGGCTGAACCGGCCCCGCTGGGAGGAGTGGGAAGCCGTCGCGGGGCCAACCCTCGTGGTGTATGGCGAAGAAGGAATGTTTTCAGCGGAGGAGAAAGCGGAGTTCGTCGCCCGCGGCCATAACGTCCGGCGCGTTGACATTCCCAGGGCATCCCATGACGCACACCTTGATGCCCCCGGAGCCTGGGTAACAGCCCTGAAGTCGTTTCTGAACAGCTGAAGCTTTGGCTGGAAGACAACCCGTTCTCCATTGATGCCGGAACGTTACATCCCCTATGCTGGTTTTCCCATGGTCAAGCAGCTGGCCGTTCTTCAATACGAGCACGGCCCTGCCCGGCAGGTGGCGCGCTCGGGACAGGCAGCCAATGACGACAGCCAAGAACACCCGCCTCAGCACTTCACATGCCCGCCCGCATAACACTGCGCGGCCACTGGCCACCCGCCAATCCACCCTCGGCTCCGGACTGGCCACCACGGACTCCGGATACGTCGGCAAGCCCACCTGCGACAAGTGCCGCACTGATGAATTTATCTACCTTGAGTCCTACATCCCCCCGACCTACCGGCGGGACGGGGCTGTTGCAGCCCTGGGCGAAGTCGCCTATACGTGCACCCGCTGCGAGGAGTTTTCCGCTCACAGCGTGCCGGTGACATGGACACCGCCGGGCTGGTACCTCGGCTAGCGGACAGCCAACCAGTCCGTACAGCAGAAGGCCGGGTGGCCACCGTCAAGGTGACCGCCCGGCCTTTGCTGTGCCCCTGCGAATAAAGCTAGATCAACGCGTCCGAGAGGTGGTTCGGCGTGCCGAAGCGGTGCGCCGTGATGCTGACAGCCTGCTCATGCAGGAACGGCAGCAGTTCCACGCGGCCGGCCTCGGTGACCGGGTGGGAGTAGACAGCAAGGTCCGGCCGGCCGCCGGTCGCGTGCGCCAGGGCAGCAGCATCTCCGCCGATCAGGCGGATGCGTGCTCCGGAAAGCCTGCCGGCAGTGGCGAGCTGGCCGGCGGTTGACAGCCATTCGGCGTCGGACTCATCTTTGACGTCGATGTCCAGTGCGGTGAGCACCGCGCGCAGTTGGGCAGGAAGCCCGGCTGCGGTGGACACCGTAAGCTCGGAGCCCGCCAGCACGCCGGCTGCCACGGTCCGCACGAGGTGTGCGAGAGGCGCGCCCCCCGAGAGGCGGATTGTCACGGGCAGGCTGCGGTAGCGGAAAATGTTGCGCTCCGCGCTGAGGCCGGAGACGTCCTTGGCCGTACCGAACTCGCTGGCCCAGGCCTCAGCATCGGAGGCCAATGCGCGCTGGACGGATTCGAGTTCTGCAGGTTCCAGCGCGGCACCGGCTGCATTGATGATCCGCCCGACACCGGGATTGGTCACAGGCGTATCCGCCGTGCTCGCGGCGGAAGTCCACTCGCCCAGGCCGGCAAGGTAGTTGGGGCCGCCAGCCTTGGTGCCGGCTCCGACTGCTGACTTCTTCCAGCCGCCGAAGGGCTGGCGCTGCACGATGGCGCCGGTGATGCCGCGGTTCACGTACAGGTTTCCGGCCTGGATAGTCTCCAGCCAAGTACCCAGCTCCGCCGTGTTCAGGGAGTGCAGGCCTGCGGTGAGGCCGTACTCGATCTGGTTCTGGATGGCGATGGCCTCTTCCAGCGTTTCAGCGGTCATCACACCCAGCACCGGGCCGAAGAATTCGGTCAGGTGGAAGTAGGAACCGCGCTTGACGCCGTAGCGCACGCCTGGGCTCCAGAGCCGGCCGGTGTCATCCAGCTTCTTCGGTTCCACGGCCCAGTTTTCCCCGTCACCCAGGGTGGTGAGGGCGTTGAGGAGTTTTCCGTTGGCAGGCTCGATGATCGGCCCCATCTGGCTGGTGGGATCCTCCGGGTAGCCCACCTTCAGGGAGGTCACGGCGTCGATCAGCTGGTTGTGGAACCGCTTGGACTTGGCCACCGAGCCCACCAGGATCACCAGTGAGGCCGCGGAGCATTTCTGGCCGGCGTGGCCGAACGCGGAGTATGCCACGTCCTTGGCTGCGAGATCCAGGTCCGCGCTGGGGGTGACGATGATGGCGTTCTTGCCGCTGGTCTCCGCCAGCAGGGGCAAGTCCTGGCGGAAGGACCGGAACAATTCGGCGGTCTCGTAACCGCCGGTGAGGATCACCCGGTCAACGGCCGGGTGCGAAATCAGCTGCTTGCCGAGCTCCCGCTCACCAAGCTGCACCATGGTGAGGACGTCGCGCGGCACGCCCGCTTCCCACAGGGCCTCGATCATCACGGCGCCGCTGCGGGCGGCCTGCTTGGCAGGCTTGATGACGACGGCGGAGCCGGCGGCGAGTGCCGCCAGGGTGGATCCTGCCGGAATCGCGACCGGGAAATTCCACGGCGGCGTGACCACGGTGAGTTTGGCCGGGACGAACGTGGCGCCGTCGACCTCATCCAGCTTCCGGGCCGACTCGGCGTAGTAGTGGGCAAAGTCCACGGCTTCGCTGACTTCGGGGTCGCCCTGGTCGATGGTTTTGCCGGTCTCGCTGGCCATGACCTCAAGCAGGTCGGCGCGACGGGCCTCCAGGACGTCGCCGGCGCGGTGCAGGATCTCCGCGCGCTCGGCGCCGGAGAGTTCGCCCCAGGCCTTGCCCTTTTCGACGGCGGTGGTGATGGCCGCGTTCAGCTTTGCCTCATCCTTAATGAAGGCGGCTTCCACGGAGGCGTTGCCGAGCGTGGAGGACGGGACGCGTCCCAGGATGGCCCGGCCCCAGTCGCGGTTGGCCGGCAGGGAGGGATCCGTGTCCGGGGTGTTCCCAAAGCCTTCATGGGGCATCGGAACCGGCGGCAGGTTGCGGTTTTGCTGGCGGTTGGCCGGGGGAACGCTGTTGTCCAACGCCGCAAGCGAGGCGAGGAAGCGCTGCTTCTCACGCTCGAACAGGACCTCGTTTTCGCTCAGCTCGAACACCGCAGACATGAAGTTGTCCTGGCTCGCGCCCTCTTCGAGGCGGCGAATCAGGTAGGCGATGGCGACGTCGAACTCGGCCGGGTGCACCACGGGGGTGTAGAGCAGCAGCGAGCCGACGTCCTTCTTGACGGCTTCGGCCTGGCCCTGCGCCATGCCCAGCAGCATCTCGAATTCGATGCCGGTTTCAACGCCGCGCTGCTTTGCCAGGAGCCAGGCGAAGGCGATGTCGAACAGGTTGTGGCCGGCCACGCCGATCCGGATGTTCTGGATCCGGTCCGGGTGAAGGGAGTAGTTGATGACGCTCTTGTAGCTGGTATCTGAATCCTGCTTGCTGCCCCAGGTTGCCAGCGGCCAGTCGTGCAGCGAGGACTCCACCTGCTCCATGGGCAGGTTGGCACCCTTGACCACGCGGACCTTGATGGCGGCGCCACCGTTGGCACGGCGTTCGGCCGCCCAGTCCTGCAGGCGGATCATGGCGGACAGGGCGTCCGGGAGGTAGGCCTGGAGCACGATGCCGGCTTCGAGGTCCTTGAACTCTCGCTTGTCCAGGATCCTGGTGAAGACCGCGATGGTCATGTCCAGGTCCTTGTACTCCTCCATGTCCAGGTTGATGAACTTGGCCTTCTTACCGTTGCCGGCGAAGGAGGCGGCGCGCTGGAACAGCGGGGTCAGCTTCTCGACGACGTGTTCAACGGCTTCATCGAAGGCCCAGGCGGAGTGCGGGGCGACGGTGGAGGACACCTTGATGGAGACGTAGTCGACGTCGGGGCGGGCCAGCAGGGTGTGCGTGCCCTCGAGCCGGCGGGAGGCCTCGTGCTCGCCGAGGACGGCTTCGCCGAGGAGGTTGACGTTGAGCTTGATGCCGTCCTTGCGGATCTTCGCGATTGCGGGGCCGAGCTTGGCGTCGGTGGCGTCAACGATCAGGTGGCCCACCATTTCGCGCAGCACCTTGCGGGCAATGGGGATAACAACCTGCGGCATCACCGGAGCCATGGTCCCGCCCAGCTGCACCGCGCGGCGCATGTACCAGGGCAGGAACGCGGGGACCTTGGGTGCGAGCGCGGCGAGGTTCCGCGCGGCCACGTTCAGGTCCTCGGGACGGACCACGCCGTCCACGAAGCCAACGGTGAACTCGAGCCCATTGGGGTCCTTCAGCACCCCTGCAAGTTGCTGGGCGGAAGCATCCACGGGAACCTTGGATGCCTCGGTCAGCCAGTGGCGGACCAGCGCTACCGCTTCGCTGGCCAGCGCCTTCGCCTGGGGCACATCGACGTCGACGGTCCGTGGCGTAGTTCTGGTTGCAACTGCCGGTTCCATTGCAATGTGGGTCATGGCTTTTCTCGTTCTTTCCTGTGGTTCGAGGAGGTCTTACCCACCAGTATGAGCTTCCTGTCACGTAAGATAAAGCGATCTTTTCTAAGCAATACAGGTTAGAAAACCCAAAGGTTCAGAGCGCTCAAACGTGGCCCCGCACCCCTCCTCAGACGCCCCATCACTTACCGCACCATTTAGGCCACCCTCTCTCACTTAATGCGGGAAAAACGGAAACGCTCTATCACCTCCAGAGGAAGGTGATAGAGCGTCCGGGTTCAAGCGACATTAAGTGGGAGAGCGTCCCGGAGAGGGTCAGCCGACAGGCCGGTGCATCTCCACGATCTCGTCGTGCCGCGGGCTGTTCGGGTTCATCAGGGAGTTCTTCTTGCCATAGAAGAAGTAGATGGCCAGGCCAATAACAAGCCAGACACCGAAGCGGGCCCAGGTTTCCCAGTGCAGCTGGAACATCAGGAACGCCGAGGCCAGCACACCGAAGGCCGGGATGACCGGCATCAGGGGCAGGCGGAAGGACCGGGGAGCATCCGGCTTCTTGTAGCGGAACACGATCACAGAGAAACAGACGACGACGAACGCGGCCAGGATGCCGATGTTCGTGAGGTCAGCAACGGCCTTGATGGGGAACACCCCGGCCAGCAGGGCGGACGTCACGCCGGCGATCCATGTGACGCGCTGCGGGGTGCCGTGGCGGTCGGTCTTGGAGAACCAGCCGGGCAGCAGGCCGTCGCGGCTCATGGAGAACCAGACGCGGGTAACACCCAGGAGGAAGGTCAGCATCACGGTGAGGATGGACAACACGGCGAACACCGAGATGATGGTGGCAATCACCGGCAGGCCCACACCTGTGAAGGCCGAAGCAAAGCCTGCGGTGGGGTCGATGTCCTTGTAGTTCTGCATGCCGGTCAGCACCAGTGTGGCGGCCACGTACAGGAGCATCGCAATGATCAGCGAAAGGATAATGGCCTTGGGCATGTGCTTCTTGCCGTCCTTGGCCTCTTCGGCCGCGGTGCTCATGGCGTCGTAGCCGAACACGGCGAAGAAGACAGTGGCAGCACCCGCAAGGACGGGCCCGAAGCCGCTGGGCATAAACGGGTTGTAGTTGTTGGTGTCGATGTAGAAAACGCCCAGTCCAATAATGAAGAGGATCAGGACGACCTTGATGGCCACCGCCACGAGCTCGAACCGGCCGAACGCCTTGGTGCCGCGGGAGAGGATCCAGGTCACGATGAGGCACACGACGATGGCGGGGATGTTCACGATGCCACCCCTGCCTTCCTCGGCGGTGGAGGTCATCCAGATGGGCATGTTGATGCCGATGCCTGAGAGGAAAGCGTCAAAGTAACCGGAAATGCCGATGGCCACCACGGCCACGATGGCAATGTATTCGAGCAGCAGGTCCCAGCCGATGAACCAGCCAATGATCTCGCCCAGCGCCACATATCCGTAGGTGTACGCCGAGCCGGCGCGGGGAATCATGCCCGCGAACTCTGCGTAGGACAGCGCCGCGGCCGCCGAAGCAAGGCCGGCCACCAGGAAGGAAATCAGCACCGCGGGCCCCACCCCGGGTGCGGTTTCGCTTCCTGCTGCCACCAGTCCCGCAAGGGAGAAGATGCCGACGCCGATGATGCCGCCTACGCCGATAGCCGTAAGCTGCCACAGCCCGAGTGACTTAAAGAGGCCACTGTGTTTGTTTTCTTCCTCAATGTCGTCGATGGGCTTGCGCCTCATGATCGACTGGCTCATATCTCTAGTGCTCATCAGGAACTCCTGCTTGGGGTGCGACCCCGCCGCGGCACGCCGTTAGGCGCTGTGACGGGGGTAACTCGGTCCCAACAGTATGCAAGCCTGCTTGCATTAGATAAAGTGACTACTTCTAACCTATATTCGTTAGTTTCAGTTAGGAATTCCCCATGCTTGACCTGCGCAGGCTCCGGTTGCTCCGGGAATTAAGCATCCGGGGAACGCTTGCAGAGGTGGCAGAGGCACTGCAGTACAGCCCGTCGTCGGTATCGCAGCAGCTTGCCCTGCTGGAGAAGGAAGTAGGCGTTGAGCTGCTCCGCAAGACCGGCAGGCGGGTGCAGCTCACGCCGCAGGCTGAAGTGCTGGTGGCGCACACGGCGAGCCTGCTGCAGACCATGGAACAGGCCGAAGCCGACCTCGCGGCTTCCCTGACCACTGTCACGGGGACCGTCCGGATCGCGGTCTTCCAGTCCGCGGCCCTTGCCCTGATGCCGGAAACGCTGACGAGGATGGCCAAAGCCTACCCGGAGGTCCGCATCGAGATGATCCAGCGCGAACCGGAAACCGCGCTGCACGAGACCTGGGCGCGGGACTTCGACCTTGTCATCGCCGAACAGTACCCGGGGCACGCTGCCCCGCGTTACCCCGAGCTGGACCGCGTTCGGCTGACCACCGATGCGATCAGGCTGGCAGTTCCACCGGCGTCCGACGGCGGGCCCGCCATCAGCTCGCTGGCGGACACCGCAGAGCTCGCCTGGGTTATGGAGCCGCGGGGAGCCGCATCGCGGCACTGGGCGGAGCAGGCCTGCCGGAGCGCCGGGTTTGAACCGGACGTGCGCTTTGAAACCGCCGACCTGCAGGCGCAGATCCGGCTGATCGAGTCCGGCAACGCCGTAGCCCTGATGCCGGACCTGGTCTGGACAGACCGCGGCACCACTGCCCAACTGCTGGAGCTGCCGGGCAAACCGCACCGGACAGTCTTCACGTCAGTGCGCCGTTCCAGCGCCAAGCGGCCCGCCATCCTTGCAGCAAGGGAGACGCTGGCCGCGGCCGCCGCGGCGGTGGCGACAGACGACGCCGGGTGACCGGCCGCCGTCGGGCCCTTCACTTCGCGGTTTGCAACTTCCGCCTGCGGTGTTCCCTGCGTCACTGCGCGGAATGGCCCCCGGCGCTAGACTGATGCCGTTATGAATCGAACAATGTTCAAGTCCAAAATCCACCGGGCCACCGTGACGCACGCCGACCTGCACTACGTAGGTTCGGTCACCGTCGACCTGGACCTCCTGGATGCTGCCGATATTCTTCCCGGCGAGCTGGTGTCCATCGTGGACGTGACCAACGGCGCCAGGCTGGAAACATACACGATTGCCGGCGAGCGCGGCTCCGGCGTCATCGGCATCAACGGTGCTGCGGCCCACCTGATGCAGGAAAACGACATTGTCATTCTGATTACCTACGCACAGATGACCACCGAAGAGGCGAAGGCCTACGAGCCCAAGGTGGTCCACGTGGACGGAAACAACCGCGTTGTCCAACTGGGTAACGACCCCGCCGAGGGACTGACGCCCGGGCTGCTCCGCCCCCCTTTTGCCCTTAACAACGCTTCCCTCTAAACCGGAGCGTGTGTCCCAGTACCCTCCGCCGCCGCGCCCTGCAATTTAACTCCAAGCGGTTCAACTCCCAGCGGGTTGTCCCTTGTTAGGTGTCCTTGCCGGCTTCTTTGTGGTCTGGTGCATCATCCTGGTGGGCTGGTTCGTGGGCCGGCAGAAGATACTGGGTGACAACGCCCGCCAGGTCCTCAGTTCCCTCACCTTCTTTGTGGCCAGCCCGGCGCTGTTGTTCGAAACCCTGAGCAAGGCGCGCCTCGCCGAGGTTTTTGCGGCTCCCCTGCTGGTCGCCGCGGTGTCGGCCGTCGCCACGGCCGCACTCTTCTTTGCCATCGCCAAGTTCTGGCTGAAACGCTCGCTTCCCGAGTCCCTGATGTCCTCGATGGCGGCCTCCTTGGTGAACTCCGCCAACCTGGGCATCCCCATCGCCGTCTACGTCCTGGGCGATGCGAGCTACGTGGCGCCGCTGCTGATCTTCCAACTGGCCTTCTTCACGCCGCTGTTCCTGATGATCCTGGACTCGAGTACCAGCTCGCACCGCACCACTCCCCTGAGCTTTGCGGTGATGATTCTCAAGAACCCCATGATCGTCGGGTCCGCCCTGGGCCTGCTGGTGGCAGGCACGGGCTGGCAGGTTCCGCCGCTGGTTATGGAGCCCATCCACCTGATCGGTGGTGCGGCGATTCCGGCCATGCTGATTGCCTTTGGCATGAGCCTTAACGGCACCCGCCCGCTTCAGGCCTCCACCGCCCGGCGGGTGGATACCCTGCTGGCCAGCGCGTTCAAACTGGCGGTCCAGCCAGCGCTTGCGTACGTCTTTGCCCGTTTCGCGCTGGGGCTGGAGGGCCACATCCTGTTTGCCGTCGTTGTCACTTCAGCACTGCCCACCGCGCAGAATGTTTTTGTGGCCGCCAGCCGTTACAAGACGGGCCTCACCGTGGCCAAGGACACCGTGCTGATTACTACCGTGGTGGCCGTCCCGGCGATGATTGGCGTAGCGCTGCTGCTGACGTGATGGGAGTTTGATGGAGAACATGCTGGACACCGTGGTGATTGGCGGCGGAGCCATGGGTTCGGCTGCGGCATGGGCGTTGTCCCGCCGCGGCCGCCAGGTAACGCTGGTGGAGCAGTTCGGGCCGGGACACAAGATCGGTGCCTCGCACGGGGCCACGCGCAACCTAAACCCCGGCTACCACCGGCCGGAATACGTGGCCATGCTGGCCGAAGGTTTGAGCCTGTGGGACGAATTGGAACAGGACAGCGGCGAAAAGCTGCTGGCCCGAACGGGAATCGTCAGCCACGGCCCCGATCCCCGGCTTCCGGAGGTCGCCGATGCGCTGAACCAGGCCGGTATTCGCGCCGAGTTCCTGTCCCCGGCGGCGGCTGGCGAGCGCTGGCGCGGCATCCGTTTCGACCAGCAGGTACTCCATATGCCCGACGGCGGCCAGCTCAACCCGGAGGCGGCCCTGCCCGCCTTCCAGCGGCTCGCGGTGGCCCGCGGCGCCGAGATGCGGCATCACACCAAAGTGGTGGAGCTGAAGGTGATGGACGACGGCGTCCGGCTCACCTTTGAGTCCGGCGCGGGCACCGAAGTGGTCACCGCCGCCCAGGTGGTGGTCACCGCCGGCGGCTGGACTCAAAAACTCCTGGCCGGCGCCTCGGGAAGTACCCAGCTGAGGATTCCGAAGCTGCGGGTCACCCAAGAGCAGCCGGCGCACTTCCGGGTGGCGGATGCGGGCGCCCGGTGGCCGGGGTTCAACCACATGCCCGGCGCGGGCGCGGAGTACAAGAGCTGGTACTCCCCCGTCTATGGCATGCAGACTCCAGGCGAGGGGATCAAGGCCGGGTGGCACGGCGTGGGCCCGGTAGTGGACCCGGACCGGCGATCCTTCCAGCCGGAACCCGTACAGCTCGCCGCCCTGCAGGATTACGCCCGGGCGTGGCTGCCCGGCGTTGACGCCGATTCATTCGAGGCCATCAGCTGCACGTACACCACCACCCCCGATGAGGACTTCATCCTGGACCGGATTGGCCCCGTGGTCATAGGCGCAGGATTCTCCGGACACGGGTTTAAGTTCACTCCCGTCGTTGGCCGCATCCTTGCCGACCTCGCCACCGGCACTCGGCCTGCGCCGGAGATCTTCCGCGCATCCCGCTAGCCTTTAGCGCTCCTGACCGTCTTCGGCCCCGCTGGCGACCGGCTCGGCTTGGGCGGGCTTCCCCGCGGCCTGCTTTCCCGTGTTCGCCTTGACCGCGGGCATTGACAGCACCGCCGCCACAGTGAGGAGGCCTGCGGCCAGCGCCGCCAGGAAGACGGCCCCTGAAGCGGCGACGACGGCGGGCGCCTCACCGCTGCCTCCTGCCGTGGTTGCGTACACCGAGTTCGCGATGGCACCAAACACGGCCACGCCGAGGGCGCTGCCAATGGACCGCGCGAACATATTGGTGCTCGTCACGACGCCGCGCTCATTCCATTCCACGCTGGACTGGGCAGCGATAAGGGTCGGGGTGGCCACCAAGCCCAGGCCGAGTCCGACGACGAAGCAGCTGGTGGCAATCAGCGCCACGTTGGGAGTGGCCGAAGTTAGGGCAAGGACCAGAAGGCCTGCCACTGTGACGGCAATTCCGATCAGGGCTGTGGGTTTGAACCCTATCCGCAGGTAGAGCCGCCCCGCCTGCGAGGCGCTGATCGGCCAGCCGAGGGTCAGCGCTGCGAGCGCCAGGCCGGCAATCAACGGCGAGGTGGACAGGGCCCCTTCGAGGAACGTGGGCACATACGAGGTCAGTCCGATCATGACTGCTCCGACGCCGAAGGACACCAACGCAGTGGTACCCAGCAGCCGCCGCGACACCACCCAGGTTGGTAGGACTGGCTCCGCGGCCCGCCGCTCCACCAGGAGGAACAGGACCAGGAGGGCGGCACCTACGGCGAAGACGCCGATACCAACCGGTGAGTTCCATGCCCATGCCTGTCCGCCCTGGAGGGCCCCAAGGATCAGCAGGGTAAGCGAGCCTGCCAGGAGCGCAGCGCCGGCGTAGTCCACGCTGTGCTTGGCGCGCTCGACGTTTTCGTGCAGGGTCCGGAGCAGCATCCACCCTGCCAACAGGCACAGCGGAACGTTGACCAGGAAGATGCCGCGCCAGATCCCCAGCGAGGAGAAGATGCCGCCCAGGCTGGGACCCACCACTGAGGAGACCGCCCACACACTGGCCAGGTAGCCCTGGACTTTGGCCCGCTCTTCAACTGAGTAGATATCACCGGCGATGGTGATGGACACCGGCAGCACGGCTCCCGCGCCGAGGCCCTGCAGCGCCCGGAAAGCGATGAGGGCGGGCATGCTCCAGGCGATCCCGCAGAGGATTGAACCGAGCAGGAACAAACCGATGCCTGCCAGGATGATCGGCTTGCGGCCAACCATGTCCGAAAGCTTTCCGTAGATGGGCACCGAGACGGCCTGGGCCAGCAGGTACGCAGAAAAGAGCCAGGGGAAGGATTCGAACCCGCCCACGTCGCGAACAATCGAAGGGACTGCGGTGGCAACGATGGTGGAATCAATGGCAACCAGTCCGGTGGACAGCATCAGTGCCATGAGAATGGGGCCCCGCTCTGAACGGAACCCCACTCCTTGGGCTCGCGTAGTCATATGTCTCGTTTCGGTCCCTGTTTGCCTGTTTCCCTGTCAACTCCACTCTAGGGACCGAAGCGGAACCGCGACTACCTTCTGTGTTGGTGCCCGTCGAGGAGCCGGGCACAGCGGATGAAACCCAGGTGCGAGTATGCCTGCGGGTGGTTCCCCAAGTGGGTTTCCGTGCCGGGGTCGTATTCCTCCGGCAGCAGGCCCGTGGGGCCGAAGAGGTTCACCAACTGGTCAAAGAGGTCCCAGGCCTCCTCAATCCTCCCCACCGCGACGTACGCCTCGATCAGCCAGGTGGTGCAGATGTGGAAACCGCCCTCCAAACCCGGCAGGCCGTCGTCGTACCTGTACCGGAAAACGGTGGGTCCCACCCGCAGCTCCCGTTCCACGGCCGTAACGGTATCCAGGAAGCGCTGGTCGGTGACGTCGAGCAGGCCTGAGAGGCCGATGTGCAGGACGGCCGCATCCAGGTCCGGACTGTCGTAAGCCACGGTATAGGAGGATGCGGACTCGTCCCAGCCTTCCGTCAGCACCTCTTCCCGGATGGCTGTGGCCGTGGCTTCCCATGCCGGTTCGGATCTGCGTCCGTGCCGGGCCGCGGTCCGCAGGGCCCGGTCAAGGGTCACCCAGCACATCACCTTGGTGAACACGTGGTGCCGGGGAGCCCGCCGGGCTTCCCAGATGCCGTGGTCCGGTTCCTGCCAGCGGGCCAGCACTGCCGAGGCCATCTGGACCATCAGCTCCCAGTGGCCGTCGCTCAGGGCCGCTTCCCTCTCACTGAGAGCGTGGATCAGTTCCGCGATGGGGCCGAACACGTCCAGCTGGACCTGGTGGTCGGCGGCATTGCCGATCCGGACAGGGCGGGAGCCGGCATAGCCGGGGAGGCTGTCGATGACCGCTTCTGTCGAGAGTGGCGCGCCGGTGACCGAGTAAAGGGGATGCAGCCACTCCGGGCCGGGGGCGTGCTCCAGGATCCGCCCGAGCCAGCCCAGGAAACCCACTGCTTCCTGTGTGGAACCAAGGTCCACCAGCGCGTTGACCGTCATGGAGCCGTCCCGCAGCCAGCAGTACCGGTAGTCCCAGTTGCGGGTGCCGCCGATGCCTTCCGGCAATGATGTGGTGGGCGCAGCCAGCACCGCGCCGGTGGGCTCGTGGACCAGTGCGCGGAGGACCAAGGCGGACCGGCGCACCAGGGATGGCTTGACGCTGGGCAGGTCGAGGCGCTGCACCCAGCTGCGCGAGTGGAGCGCCACGCCGGCCCGCCGCTCGGTTTCGCCGCCGGGGTCCACGGGTTGATGCTCCGTGTCACCGCACCTCAGGTTGAGCACTATTGGACCGTCCTGCAGGTTGACGGCGGCTGTGGCCGTGCCATGCCGGCCATCCGAGGCAATGGCAAACGTCACGCCCGGGGCGAAGAGAACGATGGGGTCGGAGGTTCCCACCACGTGCAGCCCGTCACCGCGCGCCTCCATGCTGAAGGGAGCGTTGGCGTAATCGGGGCGGGGCGCAAACACGATCCTCGCCGCACCGCTTCCTGAGAGCACGCGGACAAGGCTGGTGATGCCCTCGGGGGCCGGTTCCAGGTAGTCCGTGACCGTAACATCGGCCCAGCGGGTTTCCACGATCATGGTGCTGTCCACGTAACGCTGGCCCAGCACCTGGGAGGCTTTGACGGGCTCAACAGAAAAGTGTCCGGCCGCGTCCCCGCCAAGGATGTGGGCAAAGAGCGATCCGGAGTCAGGCAGAGGATGGCTCATCCAGCAGATCCGGGCGTCGGGGGTGACGAGGGCTGTGGACGATCCGTTCCCGATCATCGAATGCCGTTCAAGCCCCACGGCGTCCTCGCCGAACAGCCACGCCCGCCGGAGTTCGAACAGGATGGCAAGCACGCGGGCAAAGCACTCCGGGTCGCGCAGCCGGTGTGAAGCGCCTGTCTCCCCCGGCCCTACCCGCAGGCCCATGTCCGGCCCCCGCAGTGTGGCGATGGCAAGCTCATCGCTGTAAGCGTCCCCGGCGTAGATGGCAGCACTCGCGCCAAGCCGCGACCGGAGATTTTCCAGCGCCTCGGCCTTGGCCGGTTCCACGACGGAGAGATCCAGGACGGACCCGTCCACGATGAAGAACAGCCCGTGCTCACGGGCAATCTCCCGGGCAGTTTCCGTGACCGCCTCCACCACTTCTGCGGCGGCGGGGCGGGTGTGGATCGAAACGGCCACAGGCTTACGCTCGATCCAGACTCCCTTGTGGAAGCCCACCGCCTCAGTGACTGCTGCACTGACTTTCTGCAGGACCGCTTCCGTGGCCAGGGGCTGGACGTGGGCAAACTCCATATCCGATTCAGCGCCGTGCGAGCCAATGAGGTGCACCTCCGCGGGCAGGCGGGACACGGCCGCCAGGTCACGGAGGGAGCGGCCGGAGATGACGGCGGCATGGGTGTTGGGCAGCGCAGCCAGGGCGCGCAGGGCGATTGCTGCGCTGCCCAGCGGGAGGGTTTCGGTGGAGATCCCCTCGGCATCGCACAGCGTTCCGCCATAATTGCAGGCCACCAGCAGCCCCGGAACCCGGGCGAGGACCTTGAGTTCCGCCATCAGGGTGGGCGTCAGCCCGTCGTCGGCTGCGTCGGACCGGACGAAGGATCGGAGCAGCCCCAACGGAAGGGACCGGGTTAGAAGCGCGGAATCCGCCACGCTCTGGTTCAACGGCATCGCCATTCGTGCACCCCTTTGCAGGACGCACCCGGGAAGGCAGCCGAGGGATGGCCCACGGCTATCGGGTGGTGCCCCTCCCCGGAGTTCCGCAGGGAACTCCGAAGGGGGCATTCCTCATGGTCCGCCCGGGCGGTTTCCCCCAAAAGTCCCCATCATTGCGTATGTGTAAAAGTCCGCATGTGGAGAAGTCCGACGCGGACCACCGCCAGCTGCTACACGCGGGCCAGGCCCGCCACTTCAGCGAGGAGTTCCACGGACCGCAGCCGCGCGTCGGTGCCCGTGCTTTGGTGCGCCACGATGAGTTCGTCGGCGTCGGCGTGCCTGCCGAATTCGTCCAGGTAGTCCATCACTACGTCGGGCGTACCCACCGCAGAGTAGGTCATCATCTGCGAGACGTGCTGGCCCTGCGGTGAGTCGAGGATCATGTCCGCTTCGTCGTCCGTGAACTCGCGGCCGCCGCCGAAGAACAGGGAGACCCTGGCGCGCTTGGTCTCCTGCAGCATGGCCTGCGCCTCAGAGGCAGAGTCGGCGGCAATGACGTTCACGCCCGCGATGACGTGCGGAGCATCCAGCTGTGCCGAGGGCTTGAACTCACGGCGGTAAAGGGCCACCGCATCCTGCAGCGCGTTGGGGGCAAAATGCGAGGCGAACGCGTACGGCAGGCCAAGCTGGGCGGCGAGGCGCGCGCCGAATAGGGACGAGCCCAGGATGTACAGCGGGACGTTGGTGCCCTTGCCCGGCGTTGCTTCCACCCCTTGGATCCGGGTGGGCCCGGTGAGGTAGCCCTGGAGCTCCAGGACGTCCTGCGGGAAGCTGTCGGCGGACATCGGGTCACGGCGCAGCGCGCGCATGGTGTTCTGGTCGCTCCCGGGCGCACGGCCAAGACCCAGGTCGATCCGCCCTGGGTGCAGGGTTTCCAGGGTGCCGAACTGCTCCGCGATGGTCAGCGGCGAGTGGTTGGGCAGCATCACGCCGCCGGCGCCGAGCCGGATGCTTTCGGTGTGTGCGGCAACGTGGGCGATCAGGACGCTGGTGGCGGAGGAGGCGATGGAGGACATGTTGTGGTGCTCGGCGTACCAGACCCGCCTGTAGCCAAGCTTCTCGGCGCTCTGCGCCATGGCAACGCTGCCCGCCAAACTCTCTGCCGCCGTCTGGCCCTTACCGATGGTTGCCAGGTCAAGGATGGAGAGGGGAAGTGCCACGGTGGGAGCCGACCTTTCAAAACGTTTCGCAGGGATGTGCCGGCCGGGTCGCGGCGGGCACTTACTGCATAACGACGGCGGCGGCCGGCTTATTTCTGTGACGTTCGGAATACTCAGCAGGCTGATGAGGTTGCCGCCCCTATGAGCCTAGAGACAACGAAACAGTTGGAACTGTCCGCAACGATTGACCTGAAGGACCTCGGGACCGTGCACCGGCTCGGCTTCGGTGCCATGCGCATCGTGGGCGACGGCGTCTGGGGCGAACCCGCTGACCGCCGCACCGCCATGGACGTGGTGCGCCGCGCCGTTGAACTCGGTGTGGACTTCATCGATACCGCAGACTCTTACGGGCCGAACATCAGCGAGGAAATCCTGGCCGAGGCACTGCACCCGTACAAGGAAGGGCTGAAGATCGCCACGAAAGTGGGCTTCACGCGGACGGGCCCCGGCAAGTGGATTCCCGTTGGCCGCCCGGAATATCTGCGCCAGCAGACCGAGCTGAGCCTGCGAAAGCTTAAGGTGGACACCCTGGACCTGCTGCAGCTGCACCGGATCGATCCGAAGGTGGATGCTGAAGAGCAGTTTGGCGTGCTCCGCGAACTCCAGGACGAGGGCAAAGTCCGGGCGCTGGGCCTCTCGCAGGTGAGCGTGGAGGAACTGGAAGCAGCCGGCAAGCACTTCACCGTTTCCACTGTCCAGAACCGCTACAACCTGACGGACCGGAGCTCCGAGGATGTGCTGCGGTACTCCGAGGAGAACGGGATCGGCTTTATCCCCTGGGCGCCTATCTCGGCGGGCGAGCTTGCGCAGCCGGGCGGGCCGCTGGACGAGGCCGCGAAGCGGCTGGATGCCACCACCTCGCAGGTGGCACTGGCCTGGCTGCTGCGCCGCTCCCCCGTGATGATGCCCATCCCCGGTACTGGCTCCGTGAAGCACCTTGAGGAGAACATGGCCGCTGCGGGCATCACGCTCGACGCCGATACCTACGCGGAGCTCGAAGCCCCAGGCCAGTAACTTCGGAGGGGAGCTGTCCCACCCGCTGATTCTGACAAAGAAGTGGCCCGGTCTCGCTGACCGGGCCACTTCCTCTTGGGACATCCTTGGGTGCCGTCGCCTAGTGGCTAGACCGCGCAGCCCCCGTTCGCGATGGTGGGATCGATCGCCGAAATCTGCTTCTGGACATCCGCAAGCTTCGACTGAAGATCGGCTACCACGTCCCTTTGTAGCTTGATGCCGTCATTGTTCTGCTTCTTCTGCGCCTGAAGATCCGCCAGTTTCTTTTGGGCGGCTACGAGCTGCGGATCGAGGCTCGTCAGCTGCAACTGAAGTGCGGCGAGTTTTGATTCAACCTCGCTGATCTGACCATTCAAGCTGTTGAGCTGGTCCAGCAGCGGCTTCACCCGTGCATGCAGGGCAAGAACAGCAGCTTCTTTGTCGGCGATCTGCTCGTTGAGTGCCGTGATCTTGGATACCAGGCCATCTCCGAGCCGGTTTAGCTCCTCAACATCCGTCGTCGTGTCCGTGACTGCCTGGTTGGCCGCGTCCAAGGTTGCCTGCAGTCCCTCGCGCTCGTCCTGCAGGGTGGAGATCTCCGACGTCTTGGTTTCGGCCGCCCTGTTAGCTGCAGTCAGCGCATCCTGCGCCTGGGTCAA
Organism: Arthrobacter sp. MDT2-3; assembly: GCF_059090465.1. NCBI lineage: Bacteria > Bacillati > Actinomycetota > Actinomycetes > Micrococcales > Micrococcaceae > Arthrobacter > Arthrobacter sp. MDT2-3. The sequence continues at coordinate 469,432 of NZ_JBNHFS010000004.1, forward strand.
CGCCTGCGTCTTGGACTCCAAAACCGCTTTCTGGTCCGCGATGTCCTGCTGGGCCTTCTCGACGTTTTCTGTCAGGTTCGACAAGGTTGCGTTGAGGTCTGCCACCACTTTCTCCTGGGCAGCGACGGCATCGGTTGCCGCAGTCGCAGCCTGTTCCAGTGCCGGGAGTTGGCCCTGCAGGGCGCTCAGCTCGGTCTGCTTGGAGGTAACCGCGGCGTTGGCCTGATTCACTCCAGCTTGGAGCGCGGGCACCTGGGCATTAAGTGCTGCAATGTCCTCTTGCTTGGTTGATACGGCGAGGTTGGCGGCATCGAGCGAAGCTTGGAAGGGCTGAACATTCTTCTGCAACGCGCTGCTTTCCTGCTGCTTTGTGAGCAACTGAGCGTTAAGGGTAGTCACCTGTGTCTGGAGTGCAGCCAGGTTGCCCTGGAGACCTGAAATGATCGTGTTCTTGTCCGCGATCTCGCTGTTCACTGACGTCAACTGGGCCTTGGCCGCGTCGCGCTGTGCTTCCAACTGACGCTTTGCGATGGAGTTGCCGTTGATCGCATCGATCTGCTTGGTCAGGTCAGCGATCTGCTTTATCAGGGCCTCCTTTTTCGCAGTCAGGGTGGCCAGCACGCTCTGGGCGGTCGCCAACTGCGCCTGCTTCGTTGAAATCTCACTGTTCAGCGCCGAAATCTGTCCCTGCAGGGCGATGAGGTCAGCCTTGACCGCAGTGATCTTGGCGGCGTTGTCGCTGACGGCTTTCGCTGCCGTCGCCGCAGTGGCCTGGAGGGCTTCCAAAGCTGTCTGGGCTGTCGTAATCGCGTCATTCTTGGCGTTGAGGGCTGCCTTGGCCGCTGAGGCCGCCGACTGCAGGGCCGTGAGCTGAGCCTGGGCAGCGGTAATCTGGTCCTTCTTCGTCGTGACGGCGGCGTCGGCGGCGGCGGCATCGCGCTGCATCCCGGCCAGCGTCTCCTTCGCGGCGTCGACCTCGGCCTGCTGGGCCTGCAACTCTGCTGCGGCGGCAGTTCCAGTCGCCTCAAGCGCTTGCAGCTGGGCGTCGGCATCATTGACTGCCTGCTGGGCGGCGGCCACGTCGTCGGCCGCCTGCGCTGCCGCGATATTCAGCGCGGTAAGGTCGGCCGTGGCTTGCTGAATTACAACGACCTTGGCCGCAACAGCGGAGGCGGCATCGGACGCTGCCTCCTGCAGCTCGTCAAGCTGCGTCCTGGCGGCGTCAAGGGACTTAGTGTTCGCGGCCTGCTCTGCCTTAAGGTCAGCGAGCGTAATTTTGAGGTTCGCAGATTCGGACTCTGCTGTTGCCAGTTCGTCCTGCAGTGGCGCCAGCTCGCTTGCCACCTTTGCCTGCTGGCCCTGCAGGTCGGCGAGGTCAGCCGTGGCAGCCTTCACGGCAGCCGTTGTGTTCTCCTGCTCAGAGGTCAGCTTGTCCACCTCGGCCTGCGCCGCGGATTCCTGACCGACGAGCTGCTTCTCCTGGTCTGAAAGGTTGGCCAATTCCTTCTCTGCTGCCGCAACCTGAGTCGTGAGCGAGTCTGCAGAGGATTGGAGCTTCGCCCTGTCCGCCTGCAGCACAGCGATCGCGTCCGCATTCTTCTTGGCCGCGTTCTTCAGCAGGTTCTCCTGCACGGCACCCCGGTGCGCCAACTGGTTCACCACGCCATTGCACATACCTGTTACGGACGTTGTCGCTGCAACCGCCGGCTGGACCAGCACAAGGCTGGTGGTGAGCAGTCCTGGCAGCACAACAGCTGCGGCGAGACGGCGGGAAAGGGCAGACTTTGACGCTGCAGTGCGCATGTGAACTCCTGTTGAGACCAATAAGCGGCCCACCCGGGCCGCTGCCTGGACCAACCGTACGGGCGGGCGGAGGACGGGCACACGCGTAATGCCCCACCTGTCTTTGGCCTTTAAGTACTCGTCTTCTGATGCCGCCCCCGACTGGCACCACTTGGTTTCGGTTCAGCACTCGCTCCGAATGTGACCGCCGCGGTCCTCCCGTGACCTGCCGTTACTCCCCGTATCTCCGGGTTTCAGCGCCTTTGATTCCCCTGCTCGGGCTGCCGGATAGTTGCTGCAACGAGCACACTCCGATGCATCCGCTACCCACCTCCAAGGAGGACAAATGACCATTTTCAAGGCGAAACCTGCTGCTGCCGCCGCCCTCACCATCACCGCGCTGCTGGGGCTGGCAGCGTGCTCCGACCCGGGCGCGACGGCGGCGACAGCACCGACGTCAGTATCCTCCACCACGGCGGCAGGCAAGACCTTCAATCTGTCCCCTGAGCAGGACCGTTTCAAGGTTTCCGTCGACTCCGAAGCCGCCGCACTTGTTCCCGATGCCATCAAAGCCGACGGCAAGCTCACGGTTGTCAGCACTGGCGGCACGGCGCCGCTCAGCACCTTTGCCACGGACAACAAGACCCTGATCGGCAGCGAGGTGGACATCGCTTATGCGGTGGGGGAGACGCTCGGACTGGAGGTCGAGGTCCTTCCCGTGGCTTGGGCCGACTGGCCCCTGGGCATTGAGTCCGCGAAGTACGAAGCCGTGCTGTCCAACGTGACTGTCACCGAAGCCCGCAAGGAAAAGTTCGACTTCTCCACCTACCGGAACGACCTCCTGGGCTTCTACGCTAAAAGCGATTCGGACATCGCCGAGATCAAGGAGGCCAAGGATGTTGCGGGCAAGCGCATCATCGTTGGCTCCGGCACCAACCAGGAAGCCATCCTGGTGCGCTGGGACGAGGAGAACAAGAAGAACGGCCTGAAGCCGGTCGAGTTCCAGTATTACGACGACGACTCCGCCTCCACGCTGGCCCTGCAGTCCGGCCGCGCGGACCTGACGTTCGGCCCCAATGCCGGGTCTGCCTACAAGGCCGCGCTGGACGGGAAGAGCAAGCAGGTTGGCACCCTCAACGGCGGGTGGCCGCTGACCGCGCAAATCGCCTTCACCACCAAGAAGGACAACGGCCTGGCGGTAGCAGCACAGGCCGCACTCAATGAGCTGATTGAAAACGGCACGTACGCCAAGATCCTGGACCGCTGGGGCCTCTCATCAGAGGCCATCCAGAAGTCCGAACTGAACCCGGCAGGCCTGCCCAAAAAGTAGGGAAGCCTGCCGACGAATGGATCCCCGCCTCGCTTTAGCAAGGCGGGGATCCTTCACGTTTTGGCGCGTCGCGAGGAGCCACCAGCCGGGCTGGCCGCCGGGCTGGCCCCGACCCTCATCGCCCGAAGACCAGTCACGTCAGGCCGCATATTCTGAGAAGGAGCCGCCCCCGATGCTGAAGGAGCCCCATGCCCCACCCCACACATCCCTTGCGCAAGCTTGGATTCCTCACTATTGGCCTGTTCGATCCGGCAGATCCCGCCTCGGGCCACGAATCTACTTTGCAGATCATCGAACGTGGCGAGCGGCTTGGATTCGACAGCGCCTGGCTGCGCCACCGCCATCTGCAGTTCGGAATCTCCTCCCCCATTGCGGTGATGGCCGCCGCCAGCCAGCGCACCTCCCGGATTGAGCTTGGAACCGCTGTGACACCGCTGGGCTGGGAAAACCCATTACGCCTGGCCGAAGACCTGGCCACCGTGGATCTGCTTGCCGGGGGACGCATCAATCCTGGGCTGAGCGTGGGCGAACCGATGCACTACGACACGGTGAAGCACGAGCTGTACCCGGGCACCTCAGAGCTTGAGGACTTCAGCTACGACCGCGTGGACCGGCTTGCACGCCTTATCGCAGGGGAAAGGGTGCGGGACTTTTCGGGCAGGCAGGGTGTGGTCGAGGAATTCTCCGACCGCGTCGAGCCGCACTCGCCGGGCCTGCGGACTCGCCTTTGGTATGGGGCAGGCAGCAGGAAGTCGGCCGTCTGGGCCGGGGCGAACGGTTTCAATCTGCTCTCCAGCAGTGTGATCTTCCCCGAAGCGGATCAGGAACCGGACTTTGCCCGCGTTCAGCAATCGCAGATTCGTGCCTTCCGTGAGGCCGCCGCAACGTCAGCCCAAGTACATGGACCGGCCCGGGTGTCGCAGGGCCTGGTGGTCATCCCCACCGATTCGGCGTCACCACTACAGCGGGAGAAGTACCAGCGGTACGTCGATGAACGCACTCCCCGCACACGGGCGCCGCAGGGGCCAAAAGGCATGATGTTCGCCCCGGACCTCATCGGCACCAGCGATGAAATTGCCGAGCAGCTGTACGCACACGCAGGATTCCAGGAAGTGGATGAGGTGGCCTTCGCACTCCCCTTTAGCTTTGACCACGAGGACTACCTCCAGATCCTCACCGACATCGCCGGCAAATTGGGCCCCGCCCTGGGATGGGCCCCGGCGGGGGTTGGGCAAGACTCACCGTAACCGCCAAGACCTAATCCACCCTTCCACCCGCCCTGAAAGTGCACGCCGGGCAGGTTTGGCCATAGTCTGGCCAGATGGGGACGAATACCGTGAACTCCGGCGAACAGGTCGACAGGCAGTCGCGCATCCTCGAGGCGGCACTCGATCTGCTGTCCCGCCACGGTATCTCAGGGGTGAGTATGCGCGCTGTTGCCCGCGAAGCCGGCGTTGCGCTGGGGCTGGTGAACTATTACTACGACGACAAGGCCAGCCTGATCCGGGCGGCCCTGCACCGGGTAGACGAGCACGACCTTGCACTCGTGGCACCAGACCCCTCGTCGGCCCCAGACGAACAGTTGCGCAAGGCCCTGCGGCGGGTTGCGGGCGCCGAACTGCTGACCACACGGTACCTGTCCCTGCGCCTGCACCTTTGGGCCCTCGCGCAAGCCGATGAGGACTATGCGGAGATCAATGCCGCAGCTTTTGACCGTTACCTCGACGGGCTCGCTTCACTGGTCTCCAACGCCGTCCCCGGGCTCCCGTGGGAGCACTGCAGGGAACGGGCAGCCGACATTGTCGTCGTACAAAACGGCATGTGGCTCACGGCGCTTCTTGGCATAGACAAGGCAGCCATCCAGAGAAGTATTGCCCGCACCGAGCAGATCGCGTTCGCCCCGCCGCGGGACCAATAGCCGCAGCCAGGGCGCAGGGCTTCCGCAGCACATCCGTCGTCGGGCCCCGCACCGCAGGCTACGCCCGGTGGAAAGCCACGGTGCGGAGGTCAAAGTACCTTAGAGCTGCAGCTCCCATACTGTCAGCTGCAGCCTGACGCTGCCTAGGGAAGGGTCGACGACGGCAGTCTCCGTGCCGTCGTCGGCCCTTTCCCCATAGCCTGCCGCGCTCATGATGCGCGGACCGCCTCATCAGCACGCACCGGCGTCGGCAGCCCAAGGTTTTCGCGCAGGGTGCTGCCCGGGTAGTCCGTGGGGTAGACGCCTCGTTCCTGCAGCTCCGGCACCAGGTGGTTCACAATGTCGTCCAGGCCACTGGGGATCAGCCACGGGGAGATGTTAAAGCCATCCACCGCGCCAACCCGCGCGTACTCAGCCAGCTGGCTGGCGACTCCCGAGTAGGAACCCGTGAAGGTGGCGTCCACCCGTGCTGTCCGGGAGGTGACGAACTGGCGGATCGAGAGGCCCTTGTCCTTGGCCTCCGCCCGCCACTGGTCCGCCAGCTGCCTGGCTTTGGCTCCGTGGAAGCCGCTGCCGCGGGTCTCGGAGGTTTCCTCCACCACGGGATCAATCTCCGGAAGGGGCCCGTCGGGATCATATTCGGAGAGCTCACGGCCCCAGAACTGCTCCAGGTACGCCACCGCCTGCTGCGGACCGATCTGCAGGCCGCGGACCCATTCCTTCTTCTCCACCGCTTCTTCGGCGGTGGGCGCGAGGATGAACTCGCTGGCCGGCATGATCTGCACGGCGTTCGCGCCACGTCCCGCTTTCAGGGACCGTTCCACGAGGTCCTTGCGGAACTCGACTGCGTCGTCGAACTTGGGATGGGCCGAGAAGATGACGTCCGCCTGGCGGGCGGCAAAGTCCCGGCCTTCCGGAGAGTCACCCGCCTGGAACAGCACGGGCCGGTACTGTGCACTTCGAGGCAACCGCGGCGTCACGTCCACTGTGTAGTGCTGCCCTTCATGGAGTACCCGGCGCGCCGGTCCTTCCGCGGTCTCCCAGGAATCCCAGATGCGCTTGGCGGTCTGCACGAAGGCTTCCGCATGCTTGTAGCGGTCGGCGTGGTCCAGGTATCCCCCGCGCCGGAAGTTGGCACCGGTCCAGGCGTTGTCCGTGGTCACAATGTTCCACGCGGCCCGGCCACCGGAGATCAGGTCGAGGGACGAGAGCCGGTGGGCCAGGTCCGCGGGGTCGTTGTACGTGGTGTTCTGGGTGGCCACCAGCCCGATGTTCTTGGTGACGGAGGCAAGGGCGGCGAGCATGGTCTGCGCATCCGGCCTGCCCACCACGTCCAGGGCGTGCGGCCTGCCGAGGTGTTCCCGCAGGCGAAGGCCTTCGCCCAGGAAGAACGCGGCGAACAGCCCGCGCTCGGCCGTCTGGGCAATCCTGCGGAAAGACTCGAAGTCGGTCTGTGAGCCCGACTCGGCCGCCTTCCAGATGGTGCCGGAATTGACGCCTTGGAAAAAGACGCCGAACTGCAGCTTGCCTGTAGGCGTAAAAACTTCGGCTGGAGCACCGCTGTGCTGTGTCATGGTCTTCCCCTTAGTTTCCGGCAGCAGTGGCCGGGGATGGATCTGGGTAGCGGCTGGCCGGGCGCGGGAGCCCGAGCAGGTCGCGGAAGGTGCCGTCCTGGACCGGCGCCCGCAGCGCGCCGCGGCGCCTCAGTTCGGGCAGGACCAGCCGTGAAAGTTCGTCCAGTTCCACGGCGAGCGACGCCGGGTGGAGGCGGACGCCGTCGGCCTCCGCCAGCAGCAGCTCAAGGAGGTCCGCCAGGCCGGCAGCAGTGCCGATGTAGCGTGCGTGGCCGGTTTCGGAACCGGCCGCCCGCTCAGCCGCAGCCTGCCCGCGGGCGTCAAGCACGACGTCGAGCTCGGCGATGACCGACACGGACGCACCCAGGCGGCTCCGGACATCCCTGATTTCGGCGGCGAGCAATTCGGGCGTCGGTGCGGTGACGAGCACGGCATCCACGTCGTTCGCCGGAACCTGCCCCTCGCCCACCAACGCTGAAGCGGCAAGCACCGGCAGCTGCCCCTGCAGCGGCCTGGGAATGATGGACGGTCCCTTGACTGAATAACCGCTGCCAGCGAATTCGGCGGGGGTTTCAAAATCGACGTAGTACAGCTTGTCCACATCGATATAGCGGCCCGTTCCGACGTCACGGATCACGGCGTCGTCCTCCCAGGAGTCCCACAGCCGGCGGGAAACCTCAATCGAAGCGGCGGCTTCCTGGGCCAGCGCGGTGCCGGCGACGTTGTTGCGCCCGACGGCGGCCGCCGCCCCAGGTGATTCCGCTGCGGTTGCGATCCATCCGGCACGGCCGCCGGAAACGTAGTCCAGGCTCGCGAGCTGGGTGGAGACGTGGAACGGCTCGGTGTAGACGGTGTCCACTTCGGGAACGAGTGCGATGGTCCGGGTTATTGGTCCGGCGTAGGCGGCGCGCTGCAGGGCGTTGGTCCGGCCCGAAGCCGGTGCGTCAATGAACGTGGCCGCGTGGAACCCTGCGGATTCAGCGGCCAGGACGGCTTCGGCGGGTGTTGCGAAGTCCCCGCCGTCCCATCCGGCGCCGTCGAGCTCGATCGCCAGGAAACCGGCCCGCCCCGCTTCTGAGGTGTTCTTTTCCGGGGTGCTCACTGCTGGTCCTGACGTTCGTAGGGGATCTTCTCGCCGGCTTCGATGGGCACCGGCAACCTGTTTTCTGCGGGCGGCAGCGGGCAGGTGGCGAGGTCGGTATAGGCGCACGGCAGGTTCACGGCCCGGTTGAAGTCGAGCTCCACTGAGCCGTCCGCGGCCGGCACCACCGACAGGGAGCGGTTGGCTGCGTAGGTGGTTTGGCCGGAGGTCTGATCCGTGAACAGCACCAGCAGGGATCCCGGCGCGTGCCCATTGAATGCTGTCAGCGCCAGTTCCTGGCCGGCAAGCTTGAAGCGGATCTCGCCCGGCGCCTCGTACACATGCTGGATGCCCTCGACGGCGGCACCCACCGTGGTGGGGCGGGGAACCTCGAACGGCACATAGGTTCCCCGGACTGCGTACGCCGCATCCGGTGAGTAGGCCGGTGTGCCCTGGTAGTCGCGCAGCAGCCCGTTTTCCGGATTCCGCGGCCTCACGATGTACTCGCCGCCCCGCTTGGCAAGCTCAATGACGGTTTGCCCGGAGCTGAGGTTCAGGCCGCCGCGTTCAGCGATGGGACCGATGACCGTTTCCCCTGGCGGGAGGGCCTGCTGCTCCAGTTCCAGTATCTCGCCGGGCTCCAGGACCACGGTGACGACGTCGTTGGCGGCGCTCCAGGTTCCGGGCACTCCGTCCAGGGCGGCGGGCTCGGGGCCCAGCCAGTGCAGGTGGGTGACGGCCAGGAAGCCGTGGGGGTGTGCCCGGTGGCGTTCATGGGCCGAGTGCCATTCCTGCCAGTCTGCTTCGAAGGATTCGAATGCGGTGTCAGTGTGCGTAGACATAGCTGCTCCTGATGGTCTTGGTCTGGGGAAATTCGGGGCGGCTGCCGTAAGGATCTTCGGACTCCCACAGGGTGGTGGGCGCGGCAGCTCGGACTGCAGGAATGACTTCCAGGGCGAAACGCTCCAGGATGTCCAGCTGCTGTTGCGGTCTCCACCACCTGATTGAGCCGGTCCGCAGTGGAGACGATCCCGCCGGTCAGCGGGTTTTTCAGGTGTGGGATGATGTCCAGGACCTGGAACTTCACGGGGTTTTCGCCGTCTGGGTGGGAGCGCCCTGGGCGGCCGCAAAGCTTTCTTCGGTGATGGTCCTGGACTCCGGCAGTGCCTCCTCGGACAGGCCCCAGCGCTCCAGCACCTTGGCGTACGAGCCGTCTTTAATGGCGGAGTTCAAGGCCTCGGTGATCACCGGCGCCAGGCCATTGCCCCGCAAGGTGGTGGCAGCCACAAGGGTTTCGGACGGCCACCCGGCGTTGACCTTGCCCACCACCTTCAGGTCGTCTCGGGTGTTTTCCCGGTACACCGTGGACGGATAGGGCGCGATGTTGAGGTCGGTGCGTCCCGAGGACAGCGCCAGGATGGTGTCTGCATCCGAGGAGTAGTACTGCAGGGTGGCGGGTGCCTTGCCCTTCCCTTCAAGCTCTTTATTCCACGCCAGCAGGATCTTTTCCTGGTTGGTCCCGGAGCCCACGGACACTTTCAACCCGGAGATGTCGTCGGAGCCCTTGACGTCATAGGTGGCGGACTTTTTGGCCTCAAAGCCCATAAAAGCCGCCCGGTAGCTGGCGAAGTCGAAGAGCTTCACCCTGTCCTTGTTGACGCCCACATTCGAAAAAACGGCCTCGAAGTCACCGGACTGGGTTTTCAGCGGCCAATTCTCCCAGGACGTCACCTGGACATCCAGCTCCAGGCCCAGCTTGTCGGCCACCAGCTGCGCGATGTCCAGCTCGGACCCGATCGGCGTCTTGTCATCCGTGGCGTGGAAGGACAGCGGAATGGATCCCGCGGTGGTGGCGATGGTCAGCTTGCCGTCCTTGCCGATCAGTTCGGGAACCTTAGCGGCGAGCGCCGCGTCCTTTTCCGCCCGGATCCGCTGCTGGTCCGGGGCGGTGTTGTAGACGACGCCGTTGCGTGCCGCCGTCGTCTGGGCTCCATCACTGGCGGAACCGGCGGCTGTTGCACCGGGATCGGCGCAGCCAACCAGGGCAACAGTTCCCAGGAGTACGACGGCGGGCAGCGCCGCGAGAGTGCGCCTGTTGCGGAAGCGGGGGGCGCGGATGCCGGCAGGTGAAGAGAATGCCATGGGGAAGTCCTTTAGATGTTGAAAGCCGGTTCGAGCACCTTGGAGAGAAAGCTTCGGGTGCGCGGTTCCTGCGGGTTGGTGAAAATGTGTTCCGGGCTGCCCTGTTCCACGATCTGCCCCTCGTCCATGAACACCACGGTGTCCGCCACGTCGCGGGCGAAGCCCATCTCGTGCGTGACGATGATCAGGGTGGTGCCGGATGTGGCGAGTTCGCGGATGACGTCGAGCACTTCGTTGACCAGTTCGGGGTCCAGGGCCGAGGTGGGCTCGTCGAACAGCAGGATCTTGGGGTCGAGGGCCAGGGCGCGGGCAATGGCCACCCGCTGCTGCTGGCCCCCGGAGAGTTGGCGGGGGTAGGCGCCGGCACGGTCCTTCAGGCCCACCCGGTCCAGCAGCTCCAGGCCGCGGCGCCGCGCGTCCTCCTTGGAGCGGCCCAGTGCCACGACGGGAGCTTCGGCCACGTTTTCGAGAGCAGTGAGGTGCGGGAACAGGTTGAAGTTCTGGAACACCATACCGATCCCGGTGCGCTGCTTCAGGATTTCCTTCTCCCGCAGCTCAAGCAGCCGCTCACCGCGGACTTCGTAGCCCACCAGCTTGCCGTCAATCGAGATGAAGCCGCCGTCCACCTTTTCCAGGTGGTTGATGGTGCGGAGCAGGGTGGACTTGCCCGAACCGGAGGGGCCAACGATGACGGCCACGCCGCCTGGCTCCACCGTGAGGCTGACACCTTTGAGGACCTCGATGGCACCGAAGGACTTACGGACTTTGGTGATTTCCACGAGGCCGCGGGTAGCGGCGGCAGGTGCAGCGGCGGTCATTAGAGGCTCCTTGCCCGGTTGGTGGCCACTGCGTGGGTGGCGAAGAATTTGCGGGCCTTCTGCAGGGGCGTCAGCGGCAGGTTCCGCACCGCACCCTTGGAGTAGTGCCGTTCGATGTAGTACTGGAAGACGCTGAGGACCGAGGTGATCACCACGTACCAAAGGGTTGCCACGAGGAGCAGCGGAAGGACCTGCTGGGTGCGGTTGTAAATGACCTGGACTGTGTAGAACAGTTCGGAGTAAGCCAGGACGTACACAATGGAGGTGCCCTTCACCAGTCCGATGATCTCGTTGAAGGCGTTGGGCAGGATGGCGCGCATGGCCTGTGGCAGGACGATGCGGGTGGACCTCCGCCAGGCCGGGATGCCCAGGGCAGCAGCGGCTTCAAGCTGTCCCTGGTCCACTGAGAGGATGCCGCCGCGGATGATCTCGGCCGAGTACGCGGCCTGGTTCAGGGTCAGGCCCAGCACAGCTGCCGCGAACTGGCTGATCAGGGTGGTGGTCTGCACCTCGAAGAACCGGACGTCGGTAAAGGGGATGCCCAGGCTGATCTTTTCGTACAGGTAGCCCAGGTTGTACCAGAGCAACATCTGGACCAGCAGCGGCGTGGACCGGAAGATCCAGGAGAACGTCCAGGACACCGAGACCAGCAGCGGCGAGGCGGACAGCCGCATCAGTGCCAGGATGAAGCCCAGCACAAAGCCGAGGACTCCCGAGATCGCGGTCAGCTTCAGTGTCTCCAGCAATCCGTTAATGACGGACTGGGCGGTGAACCACTGCGCCACCACGCCCCACTCCCAGCGGGGGTTGGTGGCCAGAGACCACGCCACCGCGAGGACTCCGAGGGCCACGACGGCGGTTCCCACCCACCGCCAAGGGTGTTTGGCGGCTACCACACGGTAGGCGGAGTAGTCAGTGGCTACCCGGGCGGTCCCGCCTTCGGGTGGGAGCCCGCCTGCACCATGAGCAGCCGTTCCAGGAGCTGCGGCCGGCGCCGGGCCTTCAGCTGACTGGGCTGACTTTGTTGACTGCGCCACCGTCGTTGCTGCTGAACTCATGCGCCACCTCGTTCCTCTGGTTGGGCCGGAGCTGGTTGCCCCGGGTGCTGGCTGCAAATCTAGGACCGGCCCGAAGGGGGCAGCAAGGCAGCAGGTTGCATAACTTCACCGGAGTTCGCACAGCGTCATGAGTCGGTTTTTTGCGTCTCTTGACGTGTTGTGACGCGGAGTTAACGGCCGTGACCAGGCGCTCGACCGCCGTCGGAAACGCTGCCTAGCATGGGCACTCCAGCCGCCCCCAACCGCCGCTACCAGGAGCATCCATGCCAGCGAACATCCCGGCCGTCGTCTTCCTGGGCGGCGGGCCCCGCACGGCCGGCGTCCTTGAGCGGATCGCCGCGAACCGCCCGGAACTCTTCAGCGGGCCGCTGGAGATCCACGTGGTCGAGCCGCACGTCCCGGGTTCCGGCCGCATCTGGCGCTACGACCAGGACCCCGGCCTCCTGCTCAACTCCACCGCTGCGGACATCACCATGTTCACCGACGCCTCGGTTGCCTGCGAGGGTCCTGCCGGCAAGGGCCCGAGCCTGGCCCAATGGGCTGCAGGCGTGGTGGACGGCTCCATCACCGACGTGCCGGACTTTCCCCGGCCTTTGTGGGAGCAGCTCCGCTCACTGACAGGCGCCACGTTTCCCACCCGGCAGCTGCAGAGCCAGTACCTGGAGTGGTTCTTCCGCCGGGCAGCCAGGTCCTTCGGCCGTCAGGTGACGGTTCACCGGACCACCGCCGTGGCTGTCAGCCAGGCCCGTGACGCGGTCTCCCCTGCCAATGCCGCCAGCAACGAGGGCAAGTACCTCGTTACCCTGGCAAACGGGAGGACTTTGCGGGCCGACGTCGTGGTTACCGCCCTGGGCCACACTGATTCCCGTCCTGATGCCGCTTCTGCCGCCTGGGCCGATTTTGCCGAACGGCACGGCGGGTTCCATGCGGCACCCAGCTACACCACCGGCGTCGACTATTCGCCCCTCGCTCCAGGACAGGACGTAATCGTTTCCGGCATGGGCCTGGCCTTCGTTGACCTCCTGGTCCTCCTGATGGAGGGACGCGGCGGCCGCTTTGTGGAGAATCCCGACGGCGGCCTGCGGTACCTTCCGTCCGGGCGGGAACCCAGGCTGTGGGCCGGGTCGCGCCGGGGCGTGCCGTACCACTCCAAGATCTCAGCAACGCTCCTGGGCGAGGCGCCCGGGCCGCTGCGTTTCCTGACCGCCGCAACCGTGGATGCCCTGCTGGACCAACACGATGAACTGGATTTCCGCAGGGACCTGTGGCCGCTGATCGCGAAGGAAGCCGGCTACTACTACTACCGGGAGCTGCTGACCGGCAGCCCCGCCCGGGCGGCCATGGGCTGGGAGGAGTTCGCTGCCCGCTACTCCGCCCTGGACTGGTACAGCCCTGCCCGGGAGGAGCTCGTGGCCGCTGCCGTACCGGACCCCGCCCTGCACTTGGACCTGGAACGGCTGGACCGCCCCTTCGCCGGCCGTCGCTTTGCTGGCAACGCGGAGGTGCAGGATGCGGTGGTTGAGTACATCCAGCAGGACCTTGTGCTCCGGGACAGCCCCGACCACCCCGAAACCCTCGCCCTTTTCCTGGCCCTGCTCCACGTCTACATGGAAGTAGGACGCGTCGTCCCGCCGGAGCGCCTCAACGCCCGGTCCCAGCAGGCGGTCCACGGCTGGTGGCACGGGTTCTTCAGCTTCGTGGACTCCGGGCCGCCGCCGCACCGGCTCCGCCAGATGCTGGCACTGCACCGTGCCGGCCTGCTGCACTTCCTCGGGCCCGGCCTTGAGGTGGACGCGGACGAATCCACCGGTTTGTTCCACGGCAGTTCAGCGCAGTCAGGGACGTCTGTGGCGGCAAAAGCCCTGATCGAAGCCCGCCTGCCCTCCCCCACCGTGGCGCGGTCGCTTAACCCGCTGCTGCAGTCCCTCCACCGGACCGGCCTCGGCGCGGAACAGCAACTGCTCACCGCGGACGGGATCCACTCCACGGGCAAACTGCTGATCTCGGCCCGGCACGAGCTGGTAAGCGCCGAGGGGAAGCCGCAGCCGCGGATCTTTGGCATCGGCCCCGGCACGTCCGGCTGGGGCGCCGGAGCCTTTGCCCGTCCCGGCACCAACGCCGCACCCTTCCGTGAAAATGATGCCCTGGCCCGGACCATCCTGGCCGCTGCCCGTGGCATCGCCTCCCGCACTTCCACCACAATGTCTCCAGAACAAGCCGCCGTCGGAAAGAACTGAACCGTGACAGCAGAACCGGACCTCGCCCGCCAACCCCTGGACGGTGCGCACCAGCCCCTCGTCGTTGCGCGCCGGCCGCTTGACCCGGCCGCGCTGACGGTCCTCAACCTCCCCATGCACGATCCCCGGGTCCGGCCGCTGCTGGACGAGCTCGCCGTCGAATACGACACCCGGTACGGCGATCTCTTCGGGCGGACGGCGGCAGCCGACGAGCTGAACCGCTACCCCGCCGAGGAATTTGAGGCACCCGGCGGAGCGCTCCTGGTGATCCAGGAAAACGGCGAATCCATCGCCGGCGGAGCCTTCCGCCGCTACGATGCCACAACGGCGGAACTGAAGCGGATCTGGACCCACTCCGGCCACCGCCGTCGCGGTTTGGCCAAGGTGGTAATGGCCGAGCTGGAAACCCTCGCTGCCAGCCGCGGCTATACGCGGATTTATCTCACCACCGGTCCCCGCCAGCCCGAAGCCAAGCACCTTTATCTCAGCACCGGCTACCAGCCGCAGTTTGACCTGGACGCGGACCCGGAGACGTTGAAGTTCCTTGCGTTCACGAAGGAGCTGGGCACCCGCCGCTAAGCTAACGGCATGGCCAACAAAACCACAGCAGAGAAGCTTGCCACCATCCAGAAGGGGTACACGCTGGAAGGGGCCGCCATCGAACTCGGCGCCGCCATCGTTGACGGCGAACTCCACAAGGAGGCGCAGGTCCGCCTGCCGCTGGCCATGATGAACCGGCATGGCCTGGTGGCAGGCGCCACCGGCACCGGCAAAACCGTCACGCTGCACATGATGGCCGAACAGCTCTCCACTGCGGGTGTCCCCGTCTTCCTGGCAGACATCAAGGGCGACCTCTCGGGCCTCGCCACGGCCGCCACGGGCAGCGAGAAACTTGCTGCGCGCACCGAGAGCATCGGCCAGGCCTGGCAGGGCAAGACTTTCCCCGTAGAGTTCCTCGCGCTGGGCGGTGACGGCAACGGTGTCCCTGTGAGGGCCACCGTGACGTCCTTCGGCCCCATCCTGCTCTCGCGCATCATGGAGCTGAACGATACGCAGGAATCCAGCCTGCAGCTCGTGTTTTATTTTGCGGACAAGAACGGCCTGGAGTTGATCGACCTGAAGGACCTTAGGGCGGTCATTCAGTTCCTGACGTCGCCGGAGGGCAAGGACCAGCTGGAGGAGTTGGGCGGGTTGTCCAAAGCCACCGCGGGCGTGATCCTTCGGGAACTGGTGAACCTGGAGGCCCAGGGATTGGAGAAGTTCTTCGGCGAACCGGAATTCGATACCGCCGAACTGCTGCGCACCGCCCCGGACGGCCGCGGTGTGGTCACCTGCCTGGAACTGCCCACCCTGCAGACCAAGCCCATGCTGTTCTCGACCTTCCTGATGTGGCTGCTGGCCGACCTCTTTGAGGACCTGCCCGAAGCCGGCGACCTGGACAAACCGAAACTCGTGTTCTTCCTCGACGAGGCACACCTCCTCTTCAACGATGCGTCCAAGGCGTTCCTGGAGGCCATCACCACCACCGTCCGGCTCATCCGTTCCAAGGGTGTTGGCATCTTCTTCGTCACGCAGACGCCCAAGGACGTGCCGGCTGAAGTCCTCGGCCAGCTGGCCAACCGGGTGCAGCATGCGCTCCGCGCGTTCACTCCGGAGGACGCCAAGGCGCTCAAGGCGACGGTCTCCACCTTCCCGATGAGCGACTACGACCTCGAAGAGACCCTGACGTCAGCGGGCATCGGCGAAGCCGTGATCACGGTCATGAACGAGAAGGGTGCGCCCACTCCCGTGGCCCATACCCGGCTGCGCGCCCCTGAATCCGTGATGGGCCCCAGTGATGAAGCCCTGGTGAGAAGTACGGTGGCCGGGTCGTCTTTGCTGGGCAAGTACGGGACCGCCGTAGACAACCCCTCGGCCTACGAGAAGCTCACCGGTAGGGCGGCGGCTCCCACCGGCCCGGCTGCGCCCGGCGAACCTCCCGTTCCCGGCACCGGCAGCCACGGTGCCGGTGGTGCCGGCGGCGCCGCCGACGTCGATGCCGAGGCGCGGCGGATAGAAGAGGAGATCCTCGGGCGGCCCAGCAGCCGGCCCGCACCCACCAGGAGCAGCGGCCGCCGCGCCCCTGCTGATGTCCCGCGGACTACCCGGCAGGAGTCCGGCGGCGGCGCGATGGGCGACCTCGGCGGTGTCCTCGGCGGTGCACTTGGCGGCGGGCTGAAAAGCATGGCCCGGTCCATTGGAACCCAGCTCGGACGTGAGCTGCTGCGGGGCGTGTTTGGCACGTCGTCCCGGCGCCGCCGCTGACCGCAGTCGCCGAAGTGAGCTGACTCAACTGCCGCCGTCGGGCGCATGGCAGGTAACGTATGGAACGTGCAGATGAGTCAAGCGTTGGTGAGGATCGCGGCCGGATGGCTGCTGGGCCTCATGCTTGCTGTTGCCGGCGCCATTGTTGCCGTGAACCTCGTGAACGATACTGTGGCCAGTCCGCAGCAGCCGGTGCGCGAGTACCTGGGCGCTTTGCAGAGCGGCGACGGCGGCAAGGCGCTGGGGCTTTTGCGGGCAACGGTACCGCCCAGCAACGCTGCCATGCTCGACGGCACGGCCCTGCAGACCGCCGCATCCCGCTTGTCCAATATAAACATCGGAGACGCCGAGGAGCGGCCCGGCAGCCAGGTGATGGTGCCCCTGGAATACACCATCGACGGCAGCCGCCTCCGCACCGAGTTCCTGCTGCAGAAGACCGGAACCGAGTGGATCTTCTTCAACACGTGGGCATTTGTCCCGTCCCGGCTGCCCACCGTCGATGTCACCGTGGTCAACGCCAGCGAGGCCACCGTCAACGGCGTGGACGTCAACATGCCGAACGGCCGGAGCTCCTTCGCCGTGTTCTACCCGGGCGAATATGAAGCCACGGTGAACGGGGAGTACTTCTCCGCGCCTGCCACCCGTGCCACCGTGACCGCCCGCGACGTTCCGGTGGCACCGCTCAACCTGCTGACCCAGGCCACGGACGAACTGAAGACGGACGTGGCGGCAAAGGTCAAGGAATTCCTGGACGGCTGTGCGGCCCAGGCAGTCAAGGAGCAGAAGCTCCAGCCGGACTGCCCCTTCTACTACGCCAGCAACAACCGGGTCCAGGACGGCACCATCAAATGGTCCGTCACCGAGTATCCCAACGTGGCCATCGAGCCGTTCGACGGCCGCTGGGTGGTGGCGCCACTGGACGGCAAGGCGAAGGTGGAGGCGCTCCAGCAGAACCTGTTCACCGGCGCCTGGTACCCGCTGGACGAAGAGGTGGACTTCAGCTTCACCACCCGCCTGGACGTCTCCGGGGACACCATCAAAGTCACGCCGATGCTGAGCTTCTAGGGTCGGTTCCTGGCCGGTCCGGCTACGGGCCCAACGCGAAAAGGGCTGCCGCCCGTGACTCTTACGTCACGGGCGGCAGCCCTTTGTGCGGTCAAAACACGACGGCGGCTGGTCAGTCCATGCCGCGCAGGTCCAGGACCAGCTCGGTGTCCCCGTCGCCCTGCAGTACCACCGGAATGCCCCAGTCCTGCTGGTAGAGGTGACAGGCCGCGTGGTCCGGGATTTCCCCGTCCTCGGTCTCAGGACCGTCACAGGCCGCCGCGCGGGCGGTGATATGCAGGACGCCCTCGGGCACGTCTGCGGACAACTCAAGGGTCCGCAGCAGTCCCACTGACGTTCCGCCGCCGGACACCAGCAGCTCAGGCGGAGTGGAGGAGATCTTCAGCTGGGTGGGATCGCCCCAGCGGTCATCCAGCTTCTGCCCGGTGGGGGCAGTAAAGCGCACGGTCAGCTCGAGCGGGCCAGGTGCCACCGGGCTCTTCGGCCGGTGCGTCTGCGAGGCACCCTCGTCCACCTGCTGGGCTTCCTTGGGAATGGGCACGTACACCAGCTGGTGCTGATTGGCCTCCACCACAACCAGCAGCGGCTCGGAGCCGGCAGACTGCGTGTGGTCCACAATCACGTCCGAGGGCTCCAGGAGCCCGCGTGCCAGCGTCGAGACGGTCCCGGCGGTGGGGTCGTAGCGGCGGACAGCACCGTTGTAGGTATCGGCGATTGCCACAGAACCGTCCGGCAGCACCGTCACACCCAGCGGGTGCTGGAGCCGGGCGTCCGCCGCGGCGCCATCGCGGAAACCGAAGTCGAACAGCCCCTTGCCGACCGCCGATTCAACGGTGATGGCGCCGTCATCGTCAATCACGAGCTTGCGGAGCGCGGACGTCTCGGAGTCAGCCACCCAGATGTTGCCGGCCGCGTCTTCGGCGAGGCCGGAGGGCTGGGCGAACCAGGCCTCGTGGGCCGGACCGTCCAGCAGGCCTTCAAGTCCGTTACCGGCGGCAATGGCCACGGCCCCGGTCAGCGGGTCGAAGCTGAAGATCTGGTGCGTACCGGCCATGGCGATCACCACGGCGTTGAGCTTGCTGGACCAGACGAGGTCCCACGGCGAGCTCAGGGAGACCTCAAGCGGGTGCTCGCTCAAGCGGCCGGTGAATCCGGCTGCATCCTCGTCAACGCGGGCCGGGCCGGTCTCCAGCAGGCGCTGGATGCCGTTGCCCACGAGGGTGGTCGCCTTCCCGTGCTGCAGTGAGAGCCCGCGGAGCCGGTGGTTCACGGAATCCGCAATCACGACGTCGTAACCCACCTTGGCTGCCACGTCCTCCGGGAGCAGGACCAGGCCCTGGGGCTCGTTGAACTGGGCGACGGCCGCCTCACCGGCTGCGGGGCCGTCAGCGTAACCCTTGGTGCCGGAGCCGTAGGTGCCCAGGACAGTCTGGAAGTCGGTTCCCAGTTCCACCAGTCGGTGGTGTCCTGTGTCGGTCACAAGCCAGGAGCCTTGGCTTGCTGCGCCGTTGGACGCTGCCTCGTTGGCGGCGGCACCCGCCGCTGCGTCGGCGTCGGACGTTGCATCTGAGGCGGCGGAGCCGCGCCCGGCGGGCAGGAAGAGTGCCTTACCGGGGAAACGCAGCGTTCCCGAGGTGGGCTCAGGAGCCACGTACGGGCCTGAGCCCCGGTGCAGCGTCCCCTTGGCTTCGTGTTCGGCGATGAGCTCGGGGATCAGCACCGCGAGTCCGTCCGCGTGGCCTTCACCGGAAAGGTGCGCCACGATGTAGCCCTCAGGGTCGATGACCACAAGGGTAGGCCAGGCGCGGGCGGTGTAAGCCTTCCAGGTGTCCAGCTCCGGGTCGTCCAGGACCGGGTGGTGGATCTCGTAGCGCTCCACGGCGGCCGCCAGGGCCACTGGGTCTGCCTCGTGCTCGAACTTGGGCGAATGGACGCCCACAGTGACCAGGACGTCGGAGTACTGCTCCTCCAGCGGCCGCAGTTCGTCCAGGACGTGAAGGCAGTTGATGCAGCAGAAGGTCCAGAAGTCCAGCAGCACAATCTTGCCGCGAAGGGCTTCGAGGTCCAGCGACTTCCCTCCGGTGTTCAACCAGTTACGGCCCACCAGTTCGGAGGCTCGGACCCGGAGGTGGGTGCGTACGGTTTCGCTCATCAGCGTCCTTCCAGCTTGTTTCGTTCGGCCAGCCTGGCGTCGCGTTCAGCCAATTTGGCAAACATATCGTTGTAAGCGGTGAGATCGGCGTCGTTATTCCTGTCCGCCGCCCGGTCCACGCGTTTGGTCTCCCGCTGGTCTGACCTTGACCACATGATGGCCACGCCGATGGCCACCAGGAGCGTGGGCACTTCGCCGATGCCCCAGGCCACCGCACCGCCGGTCTGCTGGTCCAGCAGGGCCGACTGTCCCCAGACCCGGCCAAGGTTGCCGAAGTAGTCGGCGGCCAGCAGGTTGGTTCCGCCCATGATGGCGACTCCGAAGAAGGCGTGGAAGCCCATGGTGGCCAGCAGCAGGAGCAGGCGCATGGGGTACGGCGCCCGGCGGGGCAGCGGGTCGGATCCGATCATGCTCAGGATGAAGATGTATCCCGTGAGCAGGAAGTGCACGATCATCAGTTCATGCCCCACGTGCTCGCGCATGGCGAATCCGAACAGGTCCGAGTAGTAGAAAAGGACGATGGAACCGGCGAAGTTGGCAGCGGCGAAAAGCGGATGCGTTACTACCTGGGAGAACCTGGAGTGCACAAACACCAGCAGCCACTCCCTGGGACCGCGGGAACCATCTCCGCGAGGAGGCAAGGCGCGCAGGGCAAGGGTCACCGGTGCGCCGAGGACCAGGAAAATGGGGGCCACCATGGTCAGCGCCATATGGTCCACCATGTGCGCGGAGAACAGAATGCGGCCATAGACCGACGGCGGGCCGGAGGTGATGTACGTGAGCACCAGCAGGCCGATCACCCAGTTCACGGATCGGAACCACTGCCATTTGTCGCCCCGGCGGTAGATCTTTGCTACACCCAGAAAGTAGGAGACGAACCCGAACAGCGCCACGGCGATCCAGAGCCAGTCCAGCCGCCACTCGGTGAGCCAGCGCGCGGGCGTTAGCTCCGGTGGGAGTTCGTAGCCGGTAAGGATAAAAGCCGGTGTTGCGTCGGGGGCAAACGTGGTGGGCTGGGGCGGTGCCGAGCGGCCGAGTGCCACGGCCACACCGGAGGTCGCACCCATCAGCAGGAATTCAGCCAGGACCAGCTGCCAGAGGACCCTTCGCGAGGACATGGTGGCGCCCTTGCGGTTCAGCTGCGGGATCACCCACTGCCGGTGCATCAGGCCGATCCCGCCCAGGACCAGCGTTGCAGCGGACTTGGCCAGGATCAGCTGGCCGTAGGAGGATCCGAAGAGGTCGCCCCAGTTGGTGATGCGGATGCTGGCGTTGATAATGCCGGAGGCGAAGACGAGCACGAAGGCGAAGCCAGCCAGCGAGGAGAACCGGCGAAGTATCGATTCGGTGATGTCCGCAGTGGCGCCGGCTTTGCCCCCTGCCAGGATCCCGGACAGCAGCGCCAGCATGATGATGCCACCCACCCAGGTACTGACGCCCACCAGGTGCAGCCCCAGGGAGTTGATGGCGCCTTCGTGGTCCGAGGAGCTCGAGGAGTGCCCGATCAGGGCCGTCGGGACCAAACCGATGAGTGCCAGGATCAGGGTTAGCGCCAAACCGCCAAGCGACCTGACGCCGAACAGGGCGGTGGTCACCACAGCGGCAATGATGGTGACGGCGAGCCAGGCCCGGCCCGTTTCGATGTCCGTCATGAAGTAGACCAGGGCTTGCGTGAACTGGGCGTCGCCCGACACCGCTTGCCCGGCTACGTCCGAATAGGTGAGCACCAGGACGGCGATTGCGGACAGGGTCCAGACGGCCCCCGCAACTGCTGCAACCGCCATCGCACGGGTGAACGCCGGATGTTCGGGGGCCTCATCATCGCGGTCAGCGTCCCGGTCCCTACTGCGTAGCCCAAGGGTTTTGGGCAGGATGCCGACGGCGAAGATCAGGCCGCCGATGACCGTGGCCACCGAGACGTTGTGAATGGCTTTGCTGATGGGCAAACCCCAGCGGACCAGGGCGCCGGGATCCGAGACCTCACGGGCAACGGCCGCGCCGGAAAAAACGAGAGCGGCTACCAGGCCGAGGAAGAGTGCCGCCAGTCCTGCCAGCTGCCATGGCGCCGTGAGGCCCAAGGCGTTGCCGGCCTGCCCAGGGACTCCCTTGCCGGGAGTTGGCTGGGTTGCTGTGGATTGGGGTTTTGCGGCAGAAGGCACCTATCCATTGTCCGATACCCTTGCCCGGGCCGCGAATCGGCTTAAAGCGAAAGGGGCGGCAACCAGGTGGTTGCCGCCCCTTTAGCCACACCGGCCTGATGCCGGGGAAAGGCTTTACTTCTTGTTGGAGACCGCAGCCTTCAGCTTGGAGCCGGCGGTCAGCTTGACGCTGTGGCCGGCGGCGATCTGGATGGTCTCGCCGGTCTGGGGGTTGCGGCCGGTGCGTGCTGCACGGTCGGTGCGCTCGACGGCGAGCCAACCCGGGATGGTGATCTTCTCGCCCGCGGCGACAGAAGTCTCGAAAACCTCGAACAGTGCGTCGAGGACGGAGTTGACGGCTGCCTGGCTGGTGCCGGCCTTGCCCGCTACCTCTGCAACAAGTTCACTACGGTTCTTAGCCATTTATGTCCTCCTGGACGGTCATGATTCTGGAGCCTGAACGCGGCGTGCGCACAAGCCACTGTTCGAAAACTTACCAGCTTGGGCCCTCCCGTTCCGCAAATTCCGCGTGTTTCCGCGACTTTTTGAGGTTAATCACCAGATTCTTGGGGGTTTTCGGCCCTCATTGAGCCCATAGCGGACGCCCCATCACCTCCTGCGAGTTTCCTGGCAACGCCCCATCAGCTGCTGTGGATTTTCTTGGGGCGCGCCATCACCTCCCGCAGCCTTCGGTCGAACGCCCCATCAGCTGCTGTGGGTTTGGCGAATGGGCGGGTGTGTGGCGGGGTGTTCGACGGCGGTGCGTGCTGCCGGAGGTGATGCCGGGTTGCGGCGTTTGGTGCGGGAGGTGGTGGCGGGTTGCGGCGTTTGGTGCGGGAGGTGATGGCGGATCGCCACCACCAGGGGCGGGATCTGGTGGGCCGGCTGCCGTGGCGCCTTGGTGTTTTGTTTGTTAAATGCGGCAGGGCCCTGACGTCGTTTGTCAGGGCCCTGCTCGTAATGGTTGTCCGGCGGTGACCTACTCTCCCACACCCTCCCGGGTGCAGTACCATCGGCGCTGTGGGTCTTAGCTTCCGGGTTCGGAATGGGACCGGGCGTTTCCCCCACGCTATGACCGCCGTAACCCTTGCTCCGCACCCCTGTGATGCTTGGGGGGTGGGAAATCTTGTGGTTACAACAATTTGGGCTCCCCTTGCGGGTGCTGTGGTGTTGTTATGTAGTTGTGTGGTGTTCCCTGGGCAACGAACCGGTTTGGTTTGTTGTTTGGGAACCACATAGTGGACGCAAGCAGTCTTGTTATCTTTTTACCGCCCCCGGGGTGCAAACGCTTTTGAAGTTCGTTTGCGGGG